>NZ_JAXSQV010000003.1:0-1223667 GCF_043421015.1 Leptothoe sp. EHU-05/26/07-4 | reverse complement strand
AAATGATTCTATGCTTGCATATTGCGAGTAAGGCTCAACTGGTTACTGATGAAAATTAGATGATTTATTGATAATTCCTAATATATAGTTATCTTTCGTTTAGACAGGATAAGCGGGTGAACTCAATCCTCTATAAGGTGTGAACAAGCTGTTTAACTTTGTGGATTTTGCCCTCCCCAATCCTGGGAGCTTTGAGTCTGGCCTCCCCTAGGATCGGCTACCGTGTACACACATCTCGGAAGATGGTTCAAACTCCTGCATTACCCCCCTTAATCCCCCCTTGGTAAGGGGGGAAACTCCGGTCCTCCTCCTTACCAAGGGGGAGTTAGAGGGGGTTAGACAACCGCGAATGCTAGTATCCAGGACTTGTGTATACACCGTAGCCTAGGATTGGGAGGTGGGAGGGGGCCTCTGTATCTGATAGCTAATTGGGTCAACCGACTTATATCCTTATCGTCGCTACTAATTATAAGCCTCTAACAATTTTGTAGTGTCTCATCCTCCACATGGGCACCACTCGCCACAAACTTCTTTGCTGATCGAAATTTGTCTGTCTCCCGTAGTTGCTGACTCATAAATCGGCAAATCTCCAACAAAATGTGAGGGCGCTGCGTCGTTAAACTA
This sequence comes from Leptothoe sp. EHU-05/26/07-4, assembly GCF_043421015.1. NCBI lineage: Bacteria > Bacillati > Cyanobacteriota > Cyanophyceae > Nodosilineales > Cymatolegaceae > Leptothoe > Leptothoe sp. EHU-05/26/07-4. The sequence goes on along the minus strand of NZ_JAXSQV010000003.1, from coordinate 1,223,043 downwards.
ATAAACCGCTGTTTCTCCAACTTCAGCAACATGCAATCATCTTTCGCAATTGCCCCATTCCAACGGGGTGCATCGTCAAACAAGGCAATCTCACCAAAATAATTACCTGTCATCAGCTGCTTAATCTCTTTTTGTTCATCATCTACAGTCTTCACAATCTGCACTATTCCCGACGCGATGATATACAGATGAGACCCCCAGCTACCCTCTTCAAAGATAGTTGTACTTGCCATAAACTGCTGAGGCACAAGAGCTTCATCAATTAGTAATAGCTCATCTAAAGAGAGATTTTGAAACAGGGCGACATCTTTGAGGATAATCAGACGATTCATAAGTGTGTCGGGTGTAGATGGCTGTAGTGCTGTGTAGACATCCTGTAGCAGGGGTGGCGTGGGGAACAAGTCACGGGCCACGGACTGAACCACAGGATCTATATCTTTTAACGATGCCCGAGGAATTTTGGCCAAAGCGATTAACGCTCCGGCTCGCAACCAGCGATCTTTAGATTCAATTGCTTCTAACAGAATCTTATAACCTTTATTCCGTAGCCAGTGAAGCGAGGGTTGAGACCCTTGGGCTGTCCCCACGCCGTCGGTATCTTGCTCTAGTAATGGTAACAGTGGCAAGATAAACCGACGGTGGCTGAGGGATGCTAATACCTCGACTGCATTGGAGCGATCGCGACTGTCTGTGGTGGCAAAAATCTGGTTCACCGTATTCACAGTGCGGCTATGGCCCAGGCTGGACAGCACATAGAGCACCTTTTGAATCAGCCGCTGATGATAGTCTTCAATGGCAACGGCCAGGGGCTTCCAGTTGGGCTCATCCTGGGGAATCTGGGTTTGCCAACGACGGGTGTGACCCACCTGCTGAAAATCATCTGCCAGGTGGGCATACAAAATGTCGCTGGCCTGGCGGGTGCGAATTTTACCGATAGCTGCGATCGCACTATTTACTGTCTGTCGATTATCAGACCCCAGCTGTTCCTTAGCCTCAGTCAGACCTCCCTTAGCCGCCAGCAAAGTAGCCGCCTGTTCCCGTACCCGAGGGTGAACGTCGCCTAAGGCAGTGGCCAGGGGCACCAGATTCCCATGGCTTTGTTGCCATAGGGTGAGGGCCGCAATTCTCACCCCAGGTTGCTCGTGGGAAAAATGCTGCTGAGCCAGGGCCAGGGTCTTGAGGCGGGCCGCATCGGGCATGGTTTCACCCAACTTAGCCAGGGTTTCTAGGCCTAGCTGTTTCGTGTCAGCACTGCCGTGGGGCAAAAGGCGTGTGGTCAAGAATTCCAGCAGTGTTTCATCGGCACTGCGTGCCACTACACGGATGACCGCCTTTGCCACCCCTTCATCCAGCCCATACTGTTCAATCTCTGAAAATGCCGTATCCGTGAGCGCGGTCCCCTGCAGTCTGGCCACCATGGCTAGGGATCTCAAACTTAGATCAGCCTGCGCAATCAGCTCATCCAAAATCTCATCCTCAATCGGCTGTTGCTGCACCATGAGAATTTCCAACGCCGTTAGCCGACAGGCGAGCGGCTGCTCTGGTGTCAGTTGCTCTTGCCAAACAGACCAGAGTCCGGCTTCTCCTGTCTCGTCTGGCTCTAGCTCAGCGTTTGGCCCTACCCCTTCTTCTGAAACTCCTTCGCTAAATAACGACACCACCGCCGATCGCACCTGGCGATCTGCCCCTGGCAACAGGGTCAGCACATCGTCTAAAAACTCCCCCGGTTCTCCCACCCGCGTTGCTAATTCCAGACCTTTAATCTGGTCGTAGCGCTCGTCTGACTGTAGCAGGGTCTGAATCGTTGCCTTCAGGGGTAATACCGCCTGACGGCTGGCCAGCTGATCGAGGTCAATGGCATCTGTGCGAATCAGATCCTCTAGCCCAGCGGTATAAAAGCGTCCCATGGGCAGCCGCACTAGCAAAAATAGCATGACCAGACTGCAGACTAGCCAGGTGATTTGCTCCAGACTGAGGGTATGTTCACCCAGCCATAAAAATGCGCCTGCACAGGTTAGCCCCACGGCATAGATAAACCCGTCGCTCAAGGTGCGAATCCGCCCCATAAATTCTTTGGGGATGGCGTTGTAGTTAAGCTGATGGACCGGTAGATTAATCGCTTTATAGAGGGCATCGCTGTTGAGCTGTAAACCAATGGCAGCTGGCAGCTGGCCGTTGACCCCCAGCCCCATAAATGCGGCCAGGGTGGTCAATGGAAAGACCACGTTCATGCGAGCTACCCCCAGCCAGCGCAGTAGAGGCCGAGTCAGACCGTAAAGCACCACCATTTGGACAATGCTTACCACCACTCGCATCAGGCCCAAAAAGCCAGTCAGGGCCCGTTGTGTAAACTCCTGGCCGTAGATGCTAAACCAAAGAAATTCAGAACTGAGGTAAATGATCACCAGCAAAAAGCTGCTGGCCGCCAGAAAAATAACCAGTGGATAGCGCTTGGCCAGTTCGGGAAATGACTGGAGCGATTCGATGACACCAACGGTTTCACTGGGCTGTTTGCTGAGGGGGCGCTGGGTACGGTCGAGATAGGCGAGTTGCAGCAGTGCGATCGCAATCACCACTGGCAAACACAGCAGTAAATTCTGGGTGCTCAACCACCGCGATAACCCACCCACCAAACTACCGCCGACTAAGGCACCCACCGCCTGGCTAATACCAATATAGGGAGCATACTGCTTGTACTCCAGGGTATTAAAGTAGTCAGTCAGCAAACTGGGGTAAAGGATATTGTTACAAATATCCCACTGAAAAAAACTGACAATCAGTAATCCATAGTAAACAGGAGCCATATCCAGGGGCAAAGCCAGCCGTAGAGCGACCACCAGCATCAGCAATACCACCAGTGCTCCACAAAACAGCTCAGTGCTGCGAACCCGCTGCACCACCTGGCTGATGCAGATATAGGCAGGCATGGAGCAGAGGCCAATCAAAATAAATGCAATCGGTAGCCGTTCAGCCCCCAGCTGGCTGACAAAGATAGAATTAGCCACCGCGATCGCCATCACACTCTGCACCAACACCGTCACTGCAAGCAGTAACAGCTGGGTCAGCCGGCTATCCTGTAAAGATTTAAACGCGGTTAGCATCAACGACATCAGTTCATAGCTTTTCCATACTATTAAACGTCCATGACAAAAAAATGAAGAATTTAGTTATCTCGTATTGGTGTATGGCTATGAATGGGTCTAATCTTCCCCCATATCCTCTAATGCTAAAGGCTGTACAGAACGGGGTAACCGATCGATGGGTTCAATGGTGTCCAAGTCATCACCGGCTGCTGCTCCTAGGGCTTTAAATTTACGCGCACTCACCAGCACCCGATTTTCTAAAGATCCCACTGCTTTATTAAAGGTGTCGACGGTAGAATCCAACCCCCGCCGCATTTTTTGCAGATGTCCGGTAAATACCCGCATCCGGTCATACAGTTCTCGACCCAGGGTACTAATCTGCTGAGCATTTTCTGTAACGGCATCCTGCTGCCAGCCATAGGCCACGGCCTTAAGCAAAGCAATCAGTGTGGTGGGGGTGGCTAAAATCACCCGCTGGGCAATACCGGCTTCGATTAGACTAGGGTCTTGTTCCAGCGCAGCACTGAAGAAGATTTCCCCAGGTAAAAACAACACCACAAATTCAGGGCTGGGTTGAAACTGATCCCAGTAGGCTTTTTGACCCAGTTGCTGAATATGTCGACGCACCTGCTGGGCATGCTCCTTGAGTTTATTCAGCCGTAGGGCTTCATCGGTCATATCCAATGCTTCCAAGTAAGCTGCCAGAGGAGCCTTGGCATCCACAACAATGCGGCGCTGCTGGGGTAGCTGCACCACCATATCAGGGCGTAGTGCACCGTTACCGGTCGTTACCTGCTGGGCAAAATCACAGTGCTCCACCATCCCCGCAATCTCTACCACCCGCTTCAGCTGAATTTCTCCCCAGCGACCCCGCACATTGGGAGCCCTCAGCGCCTTGGTTAAATTGGCAGTTTCCGTTTGGAGCTGCAACTGTCCTGTGGCCAGCTGAGTAATTTGCTCGCTCAGCTGACTATAGGCCGATAGCCGATTACGTTCTAAATCCTGTAAGTAGGTTTCTACTTTGCTCAAAGACGATTGCAACGGCTGCACCAGGCCATCAATAGCTTGCTGTCGTTGCAGTAACTCACTGCTCGACTGAGTATGAAACTGCCCTAGTTTTGTTTGGGCCAGGTTCAAAAACGTCTCGTTGTTAGTCCGTAAAGCTTCAGCTGAAAGGACCTTAAATGCCTCCACCATTTGCTCTCGGGCTTGGTTTAACAATGCTAGCTTTTCGTCGGTGGTCTGCTGTTGCGTTTGTAACTGGGTTTGGCTCTGGGCCAGTCGCACTGTGAGCTGGCTCTTCTCTGCCTGCAACCGTTGATTTTCTGTTTGCAAAGCTACGGTCTGAGCAGCTTTACTTTCAGCCACCGCTCGCTGTGCAGCCTCCTGGGTCAGCGTTTGCCGTTCTTGTTCAAGTCTGGTCTGCAAACTGTGGATTTGTTGTTGCAGAGCGCTGAGCTGTTCATCTTTAGCGTGTAACTGCTCAATCATGGTGGCGCGTTCTGCTACCAGATCATGCTTGGCACGTTCCCTCACGGCTTGATATCGAGACTGCCAAATAAGCCAACTCATTAGACAGCCCAACCCTGCCCCTGCCAGAAAAATTACCGGCCACTGCATAGGCTAAGTACAGATTTACTATTGCACCATAGAGTATCATCCTAATTCTCAATCGTAAAATCGCTACTCAACCCGCCATAATGCGCAGGTGTTTAAGTGAGTTGCGTTGATTCTGCCGTAGTCACCGGGTACTTTCATAAAAGATATGAATAAGGGTTGATGATAAATGTGGTATTCGCAGCCCATGGCTAATCTATAGACAGGGCCATTGGTCTAGTTCAGCTGAGCCATATTAACTGTGAGAACTTAAGTTTTTCTAGTGGAAAACTCAGGGTTTCAACATGGATGTGGTTTATGTTTTGATAGGAGCTGGTCTTTTTGGACTACGCGTACACATCCATTTACATTCAGCGCAGCGACTAAATTCATCAAGAGCCTTATAGGGAATGACCGTTAAAAGCCCACCAGAGAAACTTCTCAGATCTCCGATATTGGACAAGCTGCCAAACTACGGAATCCAAAGCGATGAATGCCCCCGTCGGGCAAAAACGCAGCTAGACTTTATCATGCTTGCCGTTGAGGCCCTTGAGCTTAATGCATCTCAAGTGATGTTGGCAGCCATCAAAGATCTGGGGCTGCAAGATGTACTTAGGAGTCGCGTTCATCTTTGGCGGTTGCGTAGTACCAATCCGCTGCGAAAATTTAATCAGCGTCAGCCCCTCACTCTAGAAGAAGCTAAGGCTCTGGTGTTAGTGGTCTGCTATCTATGTCGTAAATTAACGGTGCTGATTCGCCAGCTGTTTTTGGGCTACCAACAACTCCAAGATCACCAGCTTTCTCTCGATCACCATTTTCGCTTAGCTAAATACTTAAAGCGATTTCGCTCCCATTTCCGGGCTCGTATGAATCCCAAACGGGCGATGGTGATTACCTACAGCAAAGATGAAAAACTCGATCAGCTGGCACTCTCGCTACTAACTCAGCTCCTGATCTGTACAGGCACTCGCGGTGAAGAACGACTCTGGGCCAGCCTCTTTGATGGGGAGATATCATGACCATTAAACGACAGTATGTGCTGCCAAACTGCAGTCTAATATTAGAAGGCCTCAGTGCAGATGCCTCCAATGTGCTCTCAATACTGGCCAATGCTGAGTTTAAGATCGTAGGAATTGAACAATCTCTATCGGGGGGGACGGAGTTTTTTAAGGCGCTCAACAGTGCGGTTAGCGCCTACTGTCAACGTTTGCTGAGTGGTCTCGACCATCCCGAGCACATGGTATCCCAGACATCTCTGGTGACGGTTGAAGCGGATGAAGGCCAATACCATCGTCTCATCGTCCAGCCTGAGTGCCTCAACGACTCATCCGGTGATGAGACAGATGGGAAGGCTCCCAAAAACATTAAGCTTTCAACGGTACAGCTGTTTGATATGGCTGAGGCTATCGATCAGTTTTACGCGGATACTCAAACCTTACCCGATGTGGCAGTGCCCCTTGCGCCTCTGCCTCGTAAGTATGTCAGGCCTGAGGAACCGCTAGCGAAACGAGCTGTCCCGCCAGTTCTCGGCTTAGGCACATTGGCTGTGGCTGCTCTGGGGCTGTTCTTCTTGCCGGTGCCAGAACTGACTGAACCAGAAGGTCTGCAGCAGAATTCTGCTGCATTGGAAGAGCAAATAGAGAATGAAATCGCCATTGATACCGATGCAGACGGAACGGCACCGACATCCGAGGTGCCTGAAGAGGGGGCTGAGGATGGCGAGATCAGCGAAGATGCAGAAACATCGTCTCAACCCCCTCTTATTACTGATACTGAACAGCTAACAGCTCTACAACAGCAGGTGCAAGGGCAAATTAGCGACGGTTTATCCAGTGATACAACCTTTGAGCAACCACTGCGCTATCAGATCTCCGTTGCTGCCAACGGCGATATTGTTGGCTATAACCCAGTGGATAGCGCTTCCCTGGAAAACTTGGATAGTACTCCCCTACCTGAACTGACCTACATTCCAGTGGATGAAACATCTGTAGCATCAGTGGCTCAGTTTGAGGTTGCCTTCGCACCAGATGGCACCGTTGCAGTGGTGTCTGACCAGCTAAGCACAGTTGAACCCGAGGCGGTGACCCCTGATGCGGTGAATCTTGAGGTGGTCGAGTCGGAGTCGGTAGAAGACGAGGATCTGCCAGAAGAGTCTGACAATGAAACATCCGAGCAATCATCCGTGCCAAACAGTGAGACTGTTACAGGGCGGAGTGCTGAAACGGCGGCTGAAACCCTTGCGGCAATAACTACACCCATTCAAGACGTAGATCGTATTTATGCGCTCAATCAAGGGCTGCGACGAACCATTATCCAAAACCGTGCTCCAGACCGAACCGGACCAGAAGTTCGCTATCGGATTCGTCTCGACCAGGAAGGTAATGTGACGGGTTATGAAGCCACTAATGCAGTCGCCGAGCGGTATGTAGATGATTTCAATCTACCGAGTCTGATCAAAGACTCTAGTGACGAGCAGCCGCAGCTGGATTTTTTAGTCGTAATTAGTGACGACAATATCGTGGAAGTTAATCCCTGGGATGGTTGGCCTGAGAATTAACTCAGTTCTTAGTTCTAAATTTTGTGGGGCTTTACGCTTCTCCATGAGTATTTTGGGTTAAGCTCACAGCTTAGAACAGCCTTGATCCTGGTCTTTACCGGATCCTCGGCACTAATCACGACTCAAGGAGCATTGCTGTGTCTAATGAGCAATACCCTGAACTTCCTTCACTCTATCCAAGCCCTGACCCCTCACCCACGGCTCCTACCATGGAGGCTGTGCCGCCGTCGCCCTCTTGTCGTCGTCGTTGGATAAACCGGGCAGGACATGGCTTACTGGCATTAGGACTATTGCTAGCCGGTGTCCCGGTTGCCTGGTTGTTGGGAATTGGTGCATCTAGAGTAGTCTCAGCCCCCACCAAACGGATGCCTCTGCAGGAAGTGGTGCTGCGGCGAACCAATCGAGTGTTTACAGAAATCTATCGCTTGCCTAGCCGCTGGCGACCTGCGCCCCCTCTAGAAACTCGTATTGAACCGATACCCATACCCACTCAGCCGATTGAGCCTTTAACGACACCACCACCAGCTTTGAATAATCGAGAACGTCAGATCGCTGAGGAAGAATTCGCCGCTCTTCAGCAAGAATTTGAAACCATTCGTAAGCGTTTGTATGACTTGGAAAGCAAACTAGGTCGAGCGCAGTCCACTGCAGATGTTGAGAGTAGGCTGGCAAATTTAGAGCGACGCCTTATCCCTGACCAGTCTGATGAGCCAGGTGTGCAACCTGTTTCCACAACCGCCGTTGCCGATGAGCCGCAACCAGAAGAAAATACCCCACAGGTGCACCATCCCCTATTAGAAACCACCGAACTGAAGATCACCCTACCGAGTGATGCACTGTTTGCCCCTGGAGAAGCACGTTTGTTGGCTACTGCTCCAGAACTCCTCAACAGCATTTTTGGAGATCTTCGCCAATATCCGAAGGCTACGATTTTAATTGGTAGCCACACCGATGACCGGATGGAGCCATCCCAAAGCATGAGCTTGGCATTTCAACAGGCAAACGCCCTCAGGGCCTATCTGGCTGGCAACTTACCAGACGAAAACCGTTGGGTTACCATCGGCTATGGCCAAAGCCAGCCCATTACTGACAATAGCAACCCTCAATTTCGTCAGCGCAATCGCCGTATTGAAATTGCTATTGATCGCCGTTAGCGACATCCGAGATATCTTGCCGTATTGAAATTGCTATTGATCGCCGTTAGCGACATCCGGGATATCTTGCCGTATTGAAATTGCTATTGATCGCCGTTAGGGGCATGCTGATAATCAACTCACTTATTCAGTGTCCATTCCTGTAATGAAAGTTGTCTACTTTGGTACTCCACAATTTGCGGTACCTGGCCTTATTCGTCTGCTTAAAGACCCTGATTTTGATATTATTGCCGTCGTTACTCAGCCAGATAAGCGGCGGGGGCGCGGCAGTAAAGTGACCCCTTCCCCTGTGAAAACAGTGGCTACCGAAGCCGGGATTCCTGTGTGGCAACCCCAAAAAATCAAAAAAGATGCTGAGGCTCTAGACTTCCTCAGCCACTGTCAGGCTGATGCCTTTGTGGTAGTTGCCTATGGCCAAATCCTTTCCCAAGAAATTTTGGATATGCCGCGACTGGGGTCAATCAATGGTCATGGCTCGATTTTACCCACCTACCGTGGGGCTGCTCCCATTCAGTGGAGTTTATACCACGGTGAGGCGGAGACCGGTGTAACCACCATGTTGATGGATGCCGGTATGGATACAGGCCCCATGTTGCTAGAGGAAAAGATTCCCATTGGGCTCTTGGATAACGCCTGGGCAATTGCTGATACCTTGTCTAAACTCACAGCTGAGCTGCTGTTGAGCACACTTCATAAGCTAGATGGCCAAGCCATTCGTCCCATTCCTCAAATTGAGGAGCAGGCCACCTATGCGCCGCTGATTAAGAAAGCTGATTATGTCATTGACTGGCAGCGTCCGGCTCTGGATATCCATAACCAAATCCGGGGCTTCTATCCCAACTGTGTCACTCAGCTACAACAGCAGCCGCTTAAAGTTAGTGAGACGATTCCTCTGTTTGATGGCGTCTGGTCTCAACTGCCTGAGGACTATCGGACTTTAAAAGATGCCTATGGGGCTCTAAAGCCTGCCGAGCCTGGCAAAGTTATGGCTGTTTGGAAAAATCATGGCCCTGTCATTGGCACAGGTGATGGATATTTATTGCTCCGTCAGGTTCAGCCAGCGGGTAAAAAATCTCAGTCTGGGTGGGCCTTTGCCAATGGCAGTCGTTTAGCTTTAGGAGAGAACTTAGGTTAGGCATAGGGGCTGCTGGTCGTCGATGGTTGCCCTTCGATACCGGGCGTTATCGGTCAGGATTGCGTATCAATTTTGGGACAAAAAAAACTCCTGGCCTCAGCCAGGAGCTTGTTTGTAGATGTCCAGGAAAAAGCTAGTCTAACCTTGGGAAAGTCCGCCAAGGTTACTTGAACATTGGCCTTAGCCAGCTGCCAAATAACCTTGGAACGTTGCCTTACGACGACGTAGATGCTTAAGGGCCTGTTGTTCTAGCTGGCGAACCCGCTCGCGGCTGATACCCATCCGCTGTCCTACCTTAGCTAGGGAGAGCTGGGTGCCGTCGATCAGGCCAAAGCGTAGATTGATCACTTCCTTCTGCTGAGGAGTGAGTTCCGTCAGCATATTGCGAATATCTTGACGCAAGGACTGCTGAACCGTGTAATCCTCAGGTGATACGGTGTCGTCCTCCAGTAGCTCCTGTAGCTCTGTATCCTGGTTGTCGCCGATGCGGACATCCAGAGATATGGGCTGACGGGACATGGTTAGGTATTCCCGTACTTGTTCAGGGGTGAGGTCAAGCTCCTGACCAATTTCACCAACTGATGGACTACGGCCTAACTTCTGGGCAAGGACGCGCTGCTCACGCTTAATTTTATTGAGCTTTTCGGTGATGTGAATGGGTAGACGAATGGTGCGTGACTGCTGTGCGATCGCACGGGTAATTGCCTGACGAATCCACCAGTAAGCATAGGTGGAAAACTTATACCCTTTCATGGGGTCAAACTTTTCGACACCGCGCTCCAGACCTAAAGTACCTTCCTGGATTAAATCTAGGAATTCTAAATTACGCTTTTGATACTTTTTAGCCACTGCTACTACAAGGCGCAGGTTAGCTTCGATCATTTTGCGCTTTGCCCGTTCACCGTGCCGTAGCTGATGGACGAGTTCTGTCTCGGAAATACCGGCAGCCTGCGACCATTCGACTCGATTCGCATCATGACCGAGTTCTTCGTCTAACTTATCTTTAGTCTCCTGCAGAGCCATCAAGCACTGTACCTGCTTACCCAACACAATTTCTTCTTCATGAGTGAGTAGAGGTACGCGACCAATCTCTTGAAGATAAGTGCGTACGGTATCAGTACTGTAGGCAACTGGTGAAGTTCGTTTTGGGGCTTTCAGCTTCGACATAGCTTGTAATGGACCTCCACTGCTGGAAAAGTGTGCCAGGTATAGGGTATTTATGAACCCTTAACCACGAGTTGAATTCGAAAGGTTGAACTTTACTGGTAATACGCAGAACACAACAAATCGGATTGCAATTAATGGAATCGCTCTAACAATCCGCTTCAAACGCCTAGGTCAAGGCTGAACATGTACCTATATTTCTGAAAAACGAACTTAAAACGGATTCATTATGAGTTTAATTTTACCCTAAGTAACACAAATGATTACACTTGATTAAACAACTCTCATAAACACATCTCTATTCCGTTACTTTAAGGTAAATAGATGAGAAATCTAAGAAGTCTCAGATTAGAGTTGGCTGAGAGAAGAGCGGGTAAACGACAATCTCCGTAGTGCTAGTATGCCTCAAGCTTTCAGGCGTTTGGGTGAGGTTTTCCTTGGGCGATAACCGAACCGAATGGGCTGATTATGGATTATTTATGCACGTATCCACAAATTCTTATACCTGTCTGTTTGAGAACTTAAGCGACTATGAAGTTTAGGGGCGAACTAGAAACAATTTTGTAGTCATTAGAACAACTTTTGTCTTGTTTCGAGACTAAACCTAGCAATTAACATCCACCATATGTGGGATGAATGAGGTCTATGAATGAAATAAATAAATCCCTTTTTTATAAACAGAATTAAGACCTTGCCAGGGTTAATAGATATCGGTGGATGATACCACGATTTAGTTCATTTGTACTGAAGGAGGCGTAAAAATAAGTAGAGGACTATTGGTATGGACGTAGGTAACGCTCATAATTTCCCCATTATTGGGATATTACTGAGAATAAGACGTAATAATGCAGTCCAGGTAACGCAAGGAGAACACGGTTGGCGACATTATAGCTCCACTTTTAAGCAGCAATAATAAGTACTGTGACACCTATGACTATCCCTAAGAGTGTCACAGTACTTAAAGTTATTGCTAATCATTCTCTAAGAGATAGAGGTTTCTGATGTTGGATGCTTGTTAAGGCCCATGGGTTGCTTGGCGTTAGAAATAACCTGATACAGCGGTTATCTCATGTCTACATGTTTTATTATCCTTGTCAGTCAAAGCTTTGGAAGACTTTTGGTGATTTTTCTGTTCCAAAAATGCGACTCATAATGTCGTGGGGGCGCGCATAGGGGGCGGCATCACCATTGCTGGTTTTCTACTCCGATGTTCTTGGGCAGCCCCCGTCTAAGTTCCTTGTGCATAAGTAATGTGTATTGGTAGCTATATTTACGTACCCAGGGTGCCAGAGTGTTGTTAAATAAGGACATTCCTGGTCAAAACCACGTGGTTTCCGCAATCGGTTTGTCGTCGATATCACTTGATTTTCCTCAGTACCCTAAAAAGCTATGTATCATTGGGCACCTTGAGATCGGTTGAGTACCCATGACTTATTCAGCTGATCAAGGAATTTTATGGCTTCGAACAAACCTGTCAACAATTCATATGATCACACCAGTCATAATCAGGATCCGGAATTTTGGCGACAGTTGTCTAGGGATTTTCCGTTTGAGGGTGTGGATGAGGAGCAGCTACGCCAACAGACGGAACAGTGGATTAATTGTGCTAACGAGCTTTTAGGTCCGCTCCCGTCTCGGATGAAGAATAAAACGAAGCGTTAGAGCATTGCTTGAGTGTGTTCCCAGCCCAGGTATAGAGCCCTCGGTACATGGAAACAGCCTTTCCACTTTCCTCCTTTTAGGGGGAGTAGTACATCGCCCTGGCGGTTTAGATAGCCAAACCATTCACCGTGGTCTGGGTCATTAAACCGGGACCATGCATAGTTATGAACGGTGCGATACCATTGCCAGCAGTCATCTCGCTGGGTGAGTCGATAGCCCAATAGCAGGGCCACTAAGGTTTCTAAATGAACCCACCACAGTTTTTGGCTCCATTCTAGTTGCTGAGGGGGATGGCCCATGCGGTCTAAGAAGTAGAAAATACCGCCATACTCATTGTCCCAACCCCGTTCAAGAATTGTTAGGGTGGTGTCGATGGCGCGATTAATTAAGGTGTTGTCCTGGCGTCGCTGGCCAATGTCCATCATGAACCACATGGCTTCGATGCCATGGCCAGGGTTGAGTAATCGACCTTCAAAACAGTCGATGGGAGTGCCATCTGGAGCAATGTGTTCATATATCAAGCCGCTCTCAGGATCTAGGAACTCTTCCATAACGGCGTGAATGGTTTGGTTTAATACTACATCTAGGCATTCTGTTGTTAGCAACCAGTCCATTTCTAGGGTGAGGTTGGCCAAAATCATGGGTATGGCCAAGGACTTCATGGGGCGTGTGCCTGGGTAAGCTTTGTTGTACTGGCCTTTAGGATTATCTTGACGACGCAAAACATTGTTATAGGCCTGTAGGGCAATTTCCTTAGCTTCGCTATCTCCACAGGCCTGGGCGTATTGACTGAAGGCCATGGCGGCAAAGCAATCGGAAAAAATATTGTAGGGCTGTATTAAGGGACGGCCTTGGCGATCTAAGGAAAAGTACCAGTTACCCTCAAGATCACGACCGTGCTGGGTCAAAAAGTTAACACCGTGGCGGGCCATCTCTAACCAGTCTGAACGTTGTTCTAGGCGGTTGTACACCATGGAAAAGGTCCAGACTTGGCGGTTTTGCAGCCAGATAAACTTATCGGTGTCGTAAACATTTCCCTGTACGTCTAGACAAGTAAAGTAGCCGCCGCACTCACGATCTAATGAGTGGTTTTGCCAAAATGGCAAGACTGTCTCTAGCAGTGTGGATTTGTAGAGTTGGGCAAGGGCGCTAAAGTCCTTGTGGGATAGACGTTCGATCAGCATCAGTCAAATGTTGATAACTAGATAGGGAACACTATCTCACTCTTTGTCTGGATGTAATTGGAGAGAAAGTTGAAGTTTTTTAGGAACAAACTACACCAAGCTACAGGCCACTGCACAGGACTACCTATGGTTTGACGCACTGGTTTGACCCGCTGGTTCGGCGCGCTAATTTGATACATGAGTGTAACTTGGTGAGTTGCCGATCTCCTCGGGCAGTCTATGGAAAGCATCCAATAGGGATCTACTTAGTAAAACTGCTGATGACTGGATGAATGTCTATGTTGCTCTCCGAGGACTTGATCGAACTGAAATATCAAGAGATTGTGGAATACCAGGACGTGGTGACCAATGCAGCCATGGAAAGTATTGCATTTGATGTGATCGACACCCAGATGGCTTGCTTAGGGACAGCGATTATGACAAGCCTGATAATGGGGTGTTGTGCCAAGGTATTTATACCGAGTCGCAAACATCCACGGTAGTCTTAGTCCAACTGCTCCCACTGGGCTATTTTAAATGGCATATATTCACGAACAGATAAAAAATCTCTGTATTATTCTGTAAACCTAGCCACTAAGAGCATGGTATCGACGACATGTCATTAGTGGTAAATCAATCGTCAGGGGATATTGGTGATTAATACCTAGTTGGGTGAGATATCGGCCAGGTTCTCACCAAATCAAAGGTCAGATTAAACCAGACAGAACATAAGGAATTAGCAGAGTATGGTGATGCAGCGGCGAGAGGTATTAGCAGGGCTATTGGTAACCGGTGGGTTGATGTCATGGGGATTGATGGGCAAAGCGGCCCATGCCTATGATGTTATTATTACGCCCAACGATCCTCAGCTGGGCGATACCATTTCTGTCATGGTGAAAGCTAGAAACGGTGCTAGCTCTCCTCCCACAGTTATTGCCAATGGTAAAGAATATCCCAGTTTTCCCCTATCCGATAATCGCTTTCGCGCGTTTGTTCCCACCAGTCCTCTGGATACGCCGGGGCGTATCGTGATCCAGGTCAGTGGTGATGAAGAAACCCGCAATCTGGCCGTCGGTTTACGCAACCGTAGCTTCCGGACCCAGCGGATCACACTGCGAGGTAGCGGTAGCCTGGGCACGGACCATGAATTTGATCGAGTGGATGCCTTTAAGCAACTGGTGAGTCCTGAGCGCCATTGGCGGGGCACATTGTTGCGTCCGAGTCAGGGCAGGGTGAGTTCAGAATATGGCGTACGGCGTTATTACAATGGTGAGTTTGCCGAAAACTACTACCATCGTGGTGTGGATTATGCTGCGGGAACTGGAACACCGGTAGTAGCTCCTGCGGCTGGGTATATCCGCCTAGTGGGTCGTGTGAGTGATGGATTTGAGCTCCATGGTAATACCGTTGGCATTGATCACGGTCAGGGGCTGTTGAGTATCATGATTCACCTCAGTCGCATTGATGTGAATGAGGGAGATTTCGTAAGTGCAGGTCAGCAAGTGGGGGCCATTGGTTCCACCGGTGCGTCCACTGGCCCCCATTTACACTGGGGGCTATATATGAATCAGGTGGCGGTTGATCCCGTACCCTGGCGCTATAACGGCTTTGAGTAGTGGGCAGCTGACCTACTTTAGGAAGAGAGTTTGGTTGTTGTTATTGAGATTTTATAATTGCTCTTTTCTTATTTATTTTAAGGCATTCAATTTTTCTAGCACTAATGGGTCGCGCGCTAACTGTTGCGCGATGCTGGTTGCGCCTGCCTGGTTTAAGTGACTGGGGTCAGCAAAGAAGGCATTTTGTTGACGCCATTGCAGAAGCAGGTCAATGACGGCAAATCCCTGACGCTGGCTTTGGGTTTGTAAAAACTGTTGGAAGCGTTGATCAAGGGGGAGACGAAAGTCGTCTAGGTAGTCGCCGCTGAGGGGAAGATGAACATAGACCAATTCAATATTGCGGCTTTTGAGATAGCCCACTAGCGATCGCAACGACCCCAGCTGTAACCCTGTCAAACCAAACGGGTTATAAAACCCATCGTAGCGTCCGCTAATGCGCGGATAGGTTTGATAGAACGCAGCCGGGTCAAATACATCGGCAACTGGCAAAAAGCCATAGGCATTAATACTGCTAGGCGGTCTGGGGATAGAGGCTCGATTGCTAAACCCTGGCTTTTCCCCTGCCAGCACGGCCCGGTATCCCGGTGACTTGAGAATGTTGGCAAAGGTGGCATCAACACGACGGCTGTTAAATGCCCGCGAACCATCCCCCCAAATCACCAGTCTGGGCAGTTGATCTGAGGTGAGCAGTCGCTGGAGGACAAAGTTCATCACCTGGGCCGTAGCGCCGTTAATGCTGAAGTTAAACACCCGCACGGGATATCCCTGTGTTTCTAAATCTGTTTGGAGGATCTGTGGGTTTATCCCCTGGATGGTGCGGGAGCTACCAATCACCAGGATGTCCGGTGGGCCAAACGTGGCTAAATAGCTCAGGTAGAGCCGCAATTGTTCATCTAAGACGGGGCTGCCTAAACTGGGAAACACATTGGGCCAGCTGAGTTGGTTGGCCTGCCGTTGGGCAAAGGCCAGATTTTGTAAGTACTCCTGCTGCTTACGCTGGGCAAAGAAGCGCTCCGGGCTTTGGGCCGGAATGGTTTGCAAGGTTGCGATCGCATCTGTCCATGCTTTAACGACCTGATCCCATTGGTCAGCGTTACTGGCGGTTTGGCCTAACTCCGCTGCCTTATCAGCTTGCTCAAACCCAGACTCCAGGGCTGCCGCCACTCGTCGGTCGGCCCAAAAATTACTCCTTGCCGCAAAAGCAGGATTGGGACCATTCACATCGCCACGGCTGAACCAAAATCCCAGCGACACCAAAATTGCCAAGCCAAATAGCAAGGCCATGATCCGGTGTCGTTTATCTAGAACTTTCATGCTGTCAATTTGCTAACCCACCAGCGGTATATATAACCACAGTGTGACGGCGGTGGTCTCTGATTGTGACTATTTCTCAAAGGATAGCAACAGCTTTTGTAAACGTTGGGTTAAGGTTGGACACTTCGCTGTGGCGAAACCCCGCAAAAATTTGCTGGCCTGGCCCCATGTCCATGGACTGGATGAATCAAATTTCATACTGTATTCGTCAGAGTAAGCAATGTGCCCCACGGGCGATTAAGTGGATAACCGTCCTTAAATTACCAGTGTGGGATTGTAGACACGGAAAGATTGATGCTTTTATCAATCTTTCAGGTGGCATAGATTTTATGGTTGGTTGTCACAGATTTAGGCATTTATGGCAGGTTTTCGAACGGTTAGCTGGCTGTTAGGCATCAGTCTGCTAATGGGTGTGGGTCAGGCAGGCGAGGCTAGAACTGCCCAAGTGAATGGGCCTGTCAGGGCCAAATCTGTTGAGGCTGCCCAGATCCAGTATCAACAAGCAAAAAACTTTCTACGTATGGGCAGCAGTCGAGCCGCGCTGCGTCCGTTGACCATGGCCAGTGAGTTATACCGCAGTGCAGGAGACCCGATCGGCGAGCACAATAGCCTGGTGGACCTGAGTTTTGCCCACTATCGTTTGGGCGATTTCAACCGGGCCCAGCAGACCCTGAATCAAGCAAATCAGCTAACCATACCCGCCTCTACAGCCGTTGCTCAACGCCATCGAGGTTTTTTAATGCAGGCGTTGATCTGGCTAGAACAGGGAAATATTACCCGTAGTTGGCAGCAGCTGCGTCAGGTGCAGCGGGGGTTCCTGCAAGATTTTTCAGAACAAAATCGGCTTAATTTAGCCCTAGGAGAGGTCTATCGGCACACGGGACAATACGGTCGGGCGCTGGATACGCTACACGCTACCCTGTCCCGAAGCTCAGACCGGGTGGATCGCACTCGAGCCCTGGGGGAAGTGGGCAGCCTCTATTACATGCTTGGGGACTACGGCCAGGCAGAGTCTGCTTATCAAACCGCCCTGGGGGAAGCCAGATCCGTAGGGTATTGGGAGGGCATACCTCGGTATCTCAATGGTTTAGGGCATGTTTATCGGCAGCAGCAAACCTATGACAAGGCGCGGGCCACGTATTTAGAGGCAAAGGACATCGCTATTTCCCAGGGGCAGTGGCACGAGCTAGCCAATATTCTCAACAGCTTGGGAGAGCTCTATGCCGAGCAGGGGGCGTTTAACAAGGCACTGGAAACGTTTACTGAAGCCCTGGGCTATCGAGACAAGTATGTCGGGCCAGAATATAGCCGCACCCTAGATCATTTAGGGCAGCTCTACGTCAGGCAGGATCGGGAAACAGCCCTTGAGTACTTTAATGACGCCTATGCCTGGGCCAGACATCACCATGATGAAGTGGGGCAGATCAATGCCCTCAGTGGCCTGGCTGAGATTTATCGGGCCAAAGGCAATCTATCTCAGGCTAAAGAAACGCTGTATGGGGTATTGGATAAGTTTGAAGCCCTAGAGCCTGGTCTACAGGATAGTAATAAGGTTTCGCTGTTTGAGACCCAATCTTATCGGTACGATCAGCTACAGCAGGTGCTGATTGAGCAGGGGGATATGGAGGCTGCCCTGGTGGTGGCAGAGCGAGGACGGGCGCGGGCCTTTGTGGAATTACTGGCTGCCCAAACCCTGGAGACAGCCACACCTGTGCCTGTGGCAGACCTAACGATTGCTCACATTAAGGCACTGGCTAAAAAGCAGGGGACCACACTGGTGCAGTATTCCATTATTCGCCAACCGTCCCCTGGACGCAGCCAGTTTAACGATCGAACCCTATTTATTTGGGTGGTTAACCCCGATGGAGAGATTGCCTTTGAACAGGTGGATCTGACTCAGCAGCCCCATGCCCTGAGGGATAAGTTGACCGCTAGCCAGGATAGTCTCGGGGTGCGTGGGTTTAATTCGTGGGGTGGTGGGGTGCAGACCGCCCAAGCCAGCCAAGATATGGCCCAGGCAGACTTGAAACAACTTTACGATCTGCTGATTGCTCCAATCGCTCAGTATTTACCCGAGGCCCCAGCGGAAAAGGTCATCATTGTTCCCCATCGGGAGCTATTTTTGGTGCCTTTTCCGGCTTTGCAAAATGCCCAGGGGCAGTATCTGATTGAGAATCATACGTTAGGCACAACACCGTCGCTACAGACGCTGCATTTTCTACAACAACGCCTGGTGCAACAATCCGGTGAGGCCCTGGTGGTGGGAATTGACCGTGCTCAAGCGGCATCAGCGGTGATCGTGGGCAATCCTGAAATGCCGTCGGTGCCCTTTAGGGTGGGGGGGCCACCCATGCCCCTGACGGATTTACCGGGGGCAGAGGCAGAGGCCGTTGCGATCGCACCCATTCTCAATACTGTTCCCTTATTGGGGACTGCGGCGACAGAAACCGCCGTGCGTGAACGGTTGGCCGATGCCGATATTATCCATTTAGCCACCCATGGTTTACTGGATGAACGCCATGGGTTGAGTAGTGCGATCGCATTGACCCCCACCCGTGAAAAAGGTGACCGTGACCAGCCTGACGATGGGTTGCTAACTGCCCAAGAAGTAATGCAGCTTGATCTCAAGGCCGACCTGGTGGTGCTCAGTGCCTGTAATACAGGACGAGGGCAGATTACGGGTGACGGTGTTGTGGGACTTTCCCGCTCATTTTTAGCAGCGGGTGCCAATAACCTGGTGGCTTCCCTGTGGGCCGTACCCGATGAGGCAACGGCAATGCTCATGACTGAGTTTTATCAGCAGCTACAAATTGAACCAGATAAGGCCGTTGCCCTGCGACAGGCCATGTTGCATACATTGGCAGATCATCCCGATCCTCGCGACTGGGCCGCATTCTTTTTGATTGGGCTCTAAGACTAGTTCTGAGTTTTGTAGAGCCTCACATTGCATTCACCCCACTCCCTATTGCCTACTCACTTACACCGACAGACTATAGTTATTCAAACCGAGAGCGGCTATAAATTAGCCCAAAAGATTATTCAGCCTCAGAACTTTCTCCAAGCCTAGCTAAAACCCATTTAGCTTCAGCCACCTTAGCCTCTAACTTCAGCAGAGAAGACCTGAGTTTAGTGACTTGATGAGTATGTTTTTTAAGTTTGTATTCTGCATCCCTAGGCATATCTTTTGCATTTGCTGCTGATTCTGCAAAAGGCTGTTGTGCAATACGATGGTCAATAAACTGTCGAAGCTGTTCGATATCTACAGAGATCTCAGCAATTAGCTGAACCAGGGTTTGCCCTGGTTCCTCAACGGTACGAATTAGGGAAGAAATGTCCAGCTGAAGATCTCTATTGACACGCTCAAGTAATCGTTCCATGGGTCTTGACCATAGTGCGCAGGTAAATATCAAGTCATTAAGCACAGCGCGCGAGTGATATATTCTCGGCCCTTTTTAAATTAAGCGTTTGTTGCCAATAGCTTATTCATGATATCTGATGAAGTGTCTTCCATTGTCCTTCAATCCATTTGAGCGCTATGGGGCCAAAGCCAGGGGGCGTGATTGTGATGTCACTGTCATTATCTATGCCTTGCCATGCATACGTCTGGGGCAATCGTAAAGTTGTTGTGACGAAATGATGAAAAGTGTTGTAGCCTTCATCACTAAGGGGTAACTATCTGTGCCAAATGAAAATCCTGTAAAGAATGCAGCTGTTTCACGAAATGTTTTACAGCCGAACATTGGAGTTCGTTGGCAGACTTTGGTGACGATGACTATAAACCTTTCATAACGGAAACAGGCCCAAGATCGCCTATCACGGGGCAAAAACTATATCGACTACGATTGCTTTGACGATGCCATTGAAGAACTGATCCAGGTGGGCTAGCCTGCCCCCCTGGATCAGCCTGAGATTGAGGTGGAATTGGACCTGCCTGAGCGGGATATGAACTTTGGCGATGCCGCCTTGTTGCCAGGTGAGGTGCGCCCGATTCATGTGATTGAAGAGTTGGCTAATGCGTATAAGCGCTATGAAGTAAAGGTGGTTGAGGCTGAGTAGGGTACTAATTTAAAAATTATACTGGCTGGCGTGAGGCTGATTATGGTCGGCCCAAATAGTCTCGTTTACCAATCTCGACGCCATTGTGTCGAAGAATATCGTAAGCCGTTGTCACATGAAAATAAACATTGGGCAAAACAAAAAATGACAGAAACTCCCATCCTCTGAAATCCATAGTTTGACCTTCACCAATGGGCAACGTGAGGATTGTCTCTTCTGTGTTGTTAATTTGTTCAGGGGTAAAGGTTTCTATGTAAGCCACGGACTGATGCATACGCTCGATCAGTTCAGGGAACGTGGTCTCTGTGTCTTCCATGGCAATCACCTCAACACCTGCAAGCCTGGCCACACCTCGTCTGGCCAGATCTGAGACAACCTGAACCTGTCGAACAAAGGGAAACATATCGGGGTATAAGCGGCTATTGAGCAAAGCCGTCGGATCGATATTTTTGGCCTCTGCGTAGTCTTCACCCTTTTTGAGAATGACAACCATGTTCTTAAGGGCGCGGATTAATAACGGCACCGAGGCTTGATACATGGAAATTGTCATAACAAACCCTCCTAAGGTTCAGTTAACTTGCCTGTTTCCCTGACACCATACTTAATGAATGAATCTGTGGCTTTAGCCATTTCATTGGCCCCTAGCCATTTCATTGGCCCCTAGCCATTTCATTGGCCCCTAGCCATCTCATTGGCCCCTAGCCATCTCATTGGCCCCTAGCCATCTTATTCCAAACAGCGACTTAGCGCAGCATTATAGGCCTGGTAAGGTTTTACGCCTGTCAGTGTCTCCACCAGTTCACCACTCTTAAAAAACATAACCGCTGGCATGCCTTTGAGCCCAAACCGTTTGGGTACCTGCTTATTGACATCAAAATCTATTTTCATCACATTGACACGGTCTTTATAGGTCTTGGCCAGCTGATCAATTAGGGGCGTTATCAGTTTGCAAGAGCCACACCAGGACGCCATGCAATCCACCACCAGCAGAGGTTCTTGTTCCAGAAGAGAATTCAGTTCTGATTCATCCTGAATAAAGCGGGCTGCCCCTGCTTCTTCTGCAAATAGCTCAGCCAATGCCTGGGTTATTTCTGCAAACGAGAGGCTAGCATTAACAGTTGTTAATTGCTCTTGCTGCCGATAATACTCCAGTACGGGCGCAGTCTCTTGTTGATGATGGGCTAACCGGTGACGGATAGCTGGGATCGGCTCATGATTCTCTGTAGAAGATAATCGGTTAATCAATAGCCCCGTCATGGTCTTTAAGTAGGCCACCTTTGCTACAGGTTGACCTACCTTTAACAACCATTCATTCAGCCCTTGGGCCTGAACCAGGGTGCGGGGAAACCCATCCAACACCCACCCCTGTAGCATCACATCCGGCTGCTCAAACCGCTTTCGCAGCAACTTTATTGCTAAAGCATCGGGGACTAGCTCACCCGCTTCAACGTAAGACTGTATCTCCAGACCGATGGCCGACTGTTTAGCAATAGCCCCATGGATGAGCTGCCCCATGGACACATGGGGAATATGCCAGCGATTGGACAGTGTGTTTGCCTGTTCCTTAACCCCTACACCAGGAGGTCCTAAAAGAATAAGCTGCTTGAATTTCATGGAATAGACCTTAGCAAACCGTAACGTTGGCAGTCTATGGAGGCATGGAGATGTTTCCATAGACTGCGCTTACAGCTCACCAGTATGTTTTACGCACCCAGTTTGTCCTCATTTTGCTGCATATTCTTTTAGATTTCGCCGATGGCTGCTGGAGTTCAAAGATCAGGGCGAAGCAAGTTAAGGCTACAGATGTCAGTGGCTCAAACAGCCAGGAATTGGTAGCAAATCTTTTGAATATCTGGATGTTTATTTAACGTTTATTCAAAAAACTATAGAATGCTGCGACTTGTAATCCCAACAACAGCAATTCTCCTTGCCCTTGGAGCTGTGCTGTTAATTGTGGGGATATTTAATGCCTTAAAAACTCAACAATAACGAAGAGTTTATCTGGTTAGTTTGGGACATGTAGCTGAAGTTTGAAGACTTTCATTTTTTGGTCATCATAATCATTTTAGAGTGATGTGAGAATCCACACTTTTCATAGAAGGCTGCTGCTGGGCTATCTCTCATGGTCAATAAATAAATTATGCTTACACCCTGGTTTATCAGCTGTTGGTAAAGCATATCGATTATCTTTGTGCCAATTCCACTTCGTTGCTGAGTGGATTGGATACACATTTCTTTTAGAAAAAAATGTTTGCCTTCGTACCATGTTTCAGTGTGGCCGATGGCAAACCCTAGAATTCTGTCCTTTTTGATCGCAACAATTCCATAAGACCCTGGCATACTATAACAGTCCTGCAATCTACCCAGAGCTATTTCCTGACTCCACGTTTCGTTCCAAGGTGGGCTGTTGAAGACTGCAGCAAATAAAGCAGCACATTTCTCAAGATGAAAATCTTCGATAGGTTGAAGGTTCATACCGATTTGTCAGATAGCGCAGCGCGGGTTCTAAGGCCGATAAGAATACTTCTTGCAACCCAGCGTATGCCTATCAGTTAACCACAATCAGTGAGTGAGCGCCAGGTCCAGTATCAATCCTGTAATCTGTTTGTTCCAAATTTGTCCCATCAACCACCCGCCAAAACTCCAGGGCTCCGCGTCGTGGTTCTGGTGTCTCGTATTCAAACACCCCTGCAACAATATATTGATCAGACGCATCAAATGCAATGCCTTCTGGAAGAATACCGTCAAAGGTCCAGTCACCAGTCTTGGCCATTTGACCTGTGATCGGATCGAACTGGATTAAGGAAAGTGAGGACTGGCTATACCCTGGCTCATCTGGAGAAAGCCATGTCTGGCCGATATTACTCGTCGCAATCAGCGTGCCGTCGTTTGAGAAGGCAATGCTTTCAGCATGTCTTGGCAGAGAAACTCCGGCCACAACAAAATGTTGGGCTGCATCAATCTGATCCAACGGTGCTAATTCAATGACTGTCAGCTGTGATGGTGGTGCATTGACATAAAATCCCCTCACATCTGGCCCCCACTGCAAATCATTGGTCACATAAAAACGACCATCGGGAGAAAACTTTCCAGACATTGGCCATTTAGAGGTGACAACACGGTTACCCCAGGGCACCACATCGCTGACATTGCCATTGGCATCACGAACAACCCGAGAAAACTGAACCTGGCCACGAAAATTAGCATTGACAGCAATAACATCTGCTGTAGGGTGCCACTCTACATGGTGGGGTAGCATCCCACCGTCTGGCAGTTCTGCCACTGGCGAGAAGCTCCGCATCGGCAGTTGGACCGGTTCACCAAAGCGACCATTGGTAAAGGTGACAAACGTCAGCGGTGCATCTGGGTCCTTAGTTGCCAAGGCTAATGTTGTGCCGCTAGCATCTAGGGAAACACCTTGAGGATCAATACCTACCTCCACTGACGCAATGACTCTCGGGTTTGCCCGATCAGATACATCAACTGCCCGTAACGTTGTACCCAGATCCAGATCGCTGATTAGCTGATCTTCTGGTTCGCGTTGCTCTTTGGTTTCAGCAACAAAGATAGTATTGCTATCTTGAGAAGCCACCAAACTGTAAACAGGGTTAATAACAGAATTGGAGACTTCAATTGAGCTAGTTAGGGCGGGTGTAGCAGGCAATGGTAATGTTACCAATGAAAGCTGATCAGGACCGCGTGGATCGCCAAGCTGCCCGTCAATGTAAGCATAGGCCCGCATATCTCCATCAGATATCGCTGCAATGTATCGGCCCTGAAAATTTGGGGGTATTTGGGCATTGACGAGCTGGATATAGGCAAACATCACAGCAGTGGCAAGCCCTATCAAAACGGTAGCAACTCGCTTTAAATTAGACATTATTAAGAATCAAAAGTGCCATCAGGACTAATTACTCATCAGTTCTCTTAGCCTCGTCTCCGAAAGTTGAGGATTAAAAGAAACCCTTGGATCAAGTGTTGCGAGCGGGAAGCGCGGTGTGCTGGGTCGACGAAAATCAATCGACTCGACATAGGCCACCAGGTCCGCATTTTGAGTAGCTGAGCCCTGCTCATTGTATTGCTGGTAGTTGGGATAATCGGGAGCTAGTGAATCCCAGTCTGCATAGGCTGTTAGGCCGACGTTGAGCGTTTCAGGCAAGTCGGGGCGAATAAACTGGTCAAGAACTTGCCATTCTGTAGAGTTTTCGGCCTGATACAACAATGTAAAGAGTTCACCAGAACGCCCAACTCGTAATCGAATCCAGCCCTCTGGTGCGTCAGAAATCTTTAAAGTCGAAAGACTGTTGTAGGTCGATTTTATTTCAAACTGCGGTTCACCTGCTGGGAAGGCTGTGCCAGCACTAAAGAATAGCCAGTTTTCTTGATTGGGTTCCCAGTTTGCTGGTGTGATAGCTCGCGGTGTTCGAATGAATAGCCCCGCTAACGAGAACGATCGCTGAGGCATAGTACTTTGAGTGCCTTTTACCCTGATACGAGTGGTAATGATAAAGTCTCCGGTAACCTGACGATAAAGATGCCCTGCTGTATTATCTTCAAACCAGCCAGAGGATCTGGGTCGCAGCACTAAGCTGCCATTTTCGATGCTAGGAGGCTCCCACTTAGGCACCCAGCCCTCAACTTGGAATTCTTGCCAGCCTTGAAGTGCCTGTGGACTGTCAAAGCGAGTCGATAGCGATCGCAAGTCATCATCTACTTGAGGCTCAGCAGCCTCAGCTGCTACAGGCTCAGCCGCTGGGCTATCTATAACGGCCCCCGTAGTTGTTAAACCCGTCATTATAATTCCTCCTAAAACTAGGGAAATGAGACGTCTCATAGACTTCCTTTGGTATCGTTAAATGATTTTTATCGACAAACAGAAGTGCCAAACTCTGTTATCTGGTGCTGCACCTGTTGTGTTTTTGCCGCTGTGAGCAATGCCGGTAACGTAAATAAATAGTCACGATCGCGCACCATCGTATGGCAACCAATACAAGACCCTTGACTACTGGAAACTAATCTTCCAGATGGGCTGTACCAGGCCGATTGCCACTCGCCACTGTCAGCATTGACCTGCCACCCACTACGCTTTTTTCGAATAAACACATTGTTTAGTTGAGTCGGTGTCAGATGGCCATTACTTCCCTGACGTGCTGAGTGAGTTTCCATCACAATCACTGTGCCACTGGAGACTGTTTCACTGGTTTCAAGGGCCTCAAGAGATGGACGATTTACGTACATCTGTCGGATAATGTTGCTATTGGGACAGTCCACGATCGCATACTGAACAAACTGCTGTTGATAATCAGCTGGAAACCGTACTGAAGCAGCGTCTGTTGAATCTGGTGCGTAGACAACCTCTGGTGTTACCCGATCAGACGCAAGACTGTGGTTAACACTAGACTCTGATGATATTCCAGAGGGAGATAGGTGGGTAATTGAGATCGCAACCCCCACCGTCATCAAAAAGAGAACTAATCCTGAAATCCATCTTGGACGTGCCATCATGTGTCACCTCTCGTAACGTCCAGACAGGACTCACATAAATTTTGTAGAAACAGCCTATGTATCCCAACATAAACAGGCGAGAATAATACTGTCCAATGCTTTTTAGGACAGCATTAATAACATAAAGTTATTACTATGAAACTTCACGCCTTTCAGTACTTCGTAACCGTTGCAGAAGAACTCCATTTTGGTCGCGCCGCTGCTCGCTTACAGATTACCCAGCCTGCCCTTAGCAGACAGATTCACAGGCTAGAAGCAGAACTGGGTGTAACGCTGCTCCACCGCACAAAACGCATGGTAGAGCTAACCGAAGCAGGGGCTGCATTTTTAATCGAAGTTCGCAAAGGACTACAGCAGTTAGACTCAGCCATCCAACTAGCCCAGCGCATCGATCGAGGAGAAATTGGCTCGTTACGGATTGCCTTTACAGCCTCCTCCATGCATACAGTGCTGCCAGAAATTTTGCGACATTTTCGCGATCGCCATCCCGATGTCAAACTAGCCATGAACGAAATTTGCACCCTTGACCAGGTGAACAGTCTCAGAAAAGAAACTATTGACATCGGTTTTTTACATCCACCGGTAGAAGATTCATTTCTCAACCTCTATCCACTACAAGGAGAAAAACTAGTGCTGGCTCTACCTGATAGCCATGCACTAGCCGAGAAAAAACAACTATCGCTACAATCCCTTGCCACCGAATCATTTATTGTCCACCCACGCCATGAAGGACCCGTGCTGTATGATCAAATGTTAGCCCTCTGCAAAGACGCCGGATTTGCCCCCAATATTGTTTATGAAGATAGCAAATATCAAACCCGACTGGGCCTAGTCGCTGCTGGTACCGGCATCACATTCGTCCCCGAAAGCCTTCAAAAAGCAGGTTTATCCGGTATCTCTTATTGCCCCCTCATCGGCAACTTCCTCCAACTCCAACTAGCCGTTGCCTGGCGACGACGGCATATATCACCAGTGATTGAAGGCTTTCTAGACGTAGTTGAAAAAGTCACAACCGAGAAAAGTCATCACTCAAAAAAAATTGCAAAATCAATAACAGATTGAAAACTCAAAAAGAGTATAAATAATTTGCTTCCAAAACTGTAGCGCTTAAGTTCTACAGTGTTGAGAAGGATAAAAATATCGGATGAGTTAGTTTAGCTCTTACCCTAACCTTGACGTAGCTCACCCCTCACCAGAATATTTGCTACAAACGATTACCCTGTCGGGGGGTGGGGGGAGTTTAGGCCCCCACGAATAGGAGGGTTTCAGGGAGGAAAGCCCTGAGCAGCCCTATCGCTACTTATCAATTCCCATCACTATGAACTATTGAATCATTCCCCTAGCCATTCATAGCCAAAACCATCACTTACCCCCTGGCAAGCTTCAATCCGCATCGTTTATCCTCTCCTTCTGCAGTACAAATTGTCGCACCAGCTCCGGAAAGTTTGCCTGTCTCACTACCCCACAATCTTCAAAACCAGCCTTTCTTACAACAATCTGCGAATACTTATTTTCTGGGGCAATCGGAGCTACTACGCGGTGATAACCAAGGTCGTTAAGAGCATGGTGGGAGATTGCGATCGCAATCTCCGTCCCATACCCCTGTCCCCTCGCCGCTGGCATCACAGCATACATAACCTCCACTGCTTCATCATCATGGGGATTCAACCCACAAAAACCCACAAACCGTTTGCTGTTCTTTTCTTCAACCGCAAATGCAAGCATCGGTTGCTCAGAACCATAGGACGCAATCGTAAACTCAATCAGACGTTTAGCACCCTCCCTGGTGGTTTGTTCGTCTGTAAACGTCAGAAATTTTGTCGACTCAGGATCTGTCATAAAGCTGATAAAGGCATCAGCATCAGCAAAGATGAACTCGCGAATTGTTAATCGCGCTGTGTTGATTGGCTGCATGACCCAGGAACTAAACCAATAATCCAGTTAGTGCGAAGGCTAATCAAAAGCCTAGCAAACAGATTCTTGACCAGAACTATTCGTAAATAAAATCTATGGTGAGTCTAGTGTGGTAATTTTTTTGACGGCTCCCACCGTATGGTCAGCGTTGTGCTTTCACGCTCGACAAATGCTTGATGATACACATTTGCACCCCAGGCAATAAAATCTCCTCGTTTTTCAAGCAAATAGTTGTGCGTGTCAGGAGCCTTAAAGTCAGGACGGCTTGAGAACTCTATCCGAAAACCGCCGCTGTCACTCATTAGCATAGTTATGGTACGACCATAGCTAATGGGTTTGTTCAACCCTTTCGTTTCTCCGACAAGATGATGCATCCACTTTGCAGATAAATTTGAAAATCCTTGACCATGGGGGGTGAAGCGTAGATTAACATCCTTAGCAGGATCTGCCTTGGTCCAATCACTAAACCCAATAAACCAGCCAGTGCCATTGGTATCTAGGTTGTCGAGATTACCAAATTCAATATCCATGTTTAAGTATTATGCTCAATTTTTCAGGAAAGCTGAACCGATAATTTCAGCATCGATATTATATAGGCTGAACTTTGAACATAATCACCGCATGAGGTGGGCCATGGTGAGCCATGCAGCTGAGTTTTATTGCTTTAAGCTTAATCAGATCCTGTTGTTGTGAGCTGTTAACCATCACCCGTGCAAGATTTATTTTGCTATGTGATGCATCCCCTAAAGCAGTCTTATGCCGAAGGTGGTGCATATTTTGCAAACACTTCAGCCTCTGTCATATTTTCAGTCTTATTTGAGAAGTCGTAAAATTCAGGTTTTTTGTCAATAAATACTTGATGCTCAAAGATAAACTGACTATCATCATCGAATAGCCCAACTAACATACTATATTCGTTGTTGCCTTTGAGTCTGTAAAAAAGATGGCTACCACATTTTTTGCAAAAGCCGCGCTCGGCCCATTCCGATGAGTCAAAGACCGATATATTCTCCGCTCCTTCAAATGCAACCTCTGTACCGCAGCTGACGGCCATAAGAGGCCCACCGTTCCATTTTCTGCACATGTGGCAGTGGCAGGCACCCATATTTTTATGGATAGTCTTTGCGGTGAAGTGTATGGCACCGCAAAGACAACTTCCTGTTCCTGTCATTAGATCTGTCATTTATCTCGAAGCTATGATTGGTTAATGAGTTTCAGCGTGATTGAGCAAAGAACTCTTCCCGATCTTAACCACGGTTTTAGCCTGCTATTCTGTCTATTCACAGAACTTATACAGCCTGTATGCTAAGCCTTGTAGCTTTTACTTCGTATTACTTCGATGAACTTCACCCTATGTCTCTGGCAGCGTGATTGATTCAGGGGGGTGCAAGATACTCATGGAGGATGCATTGCCCACGGTGGCACAATGGGCGCACAGACACACATTATCTTTGCGGGGCTTTTGCTCAATTAGTTTTATGTTTTATAGATTATGTCGTTCCCTGCGACGGTTCTTTCATCGCTCTCGAACTATCAATAATGAACCGCTGAACAAAGTTAGTTTAGTGGTCATTATCCTGATTGATATTTTTATTTTGACCAATGTGTTTATGGGCTTAAACGATATTGGTCAGTGGTACATGGCTCCTTCTGAAGTCTATCCTTGCTATGCCGAGTGGGATAGCTATCGTGATCAGACTGCTGAGGATAAAGACTTTAATCTGGTCCGATGGGCAGCTGATGAAAACAATGTTGGCTTGAAGCAGCAGTATGGGTGGACGGCTGTTGATCGTTTGGGTGAAATAAACAGTGTCTGTTTACAGTACGCGGATACTAAGGATGCCATTAAACAACCCAGTAATACTAACCGATTGGAGCAGTTGAATGGGAAGGAAGATGCGATCGCAACCCTAGAAAATACAAATCGCACCATTCGCCAGCAGTATGACTCTACGCTCCTAGAAGAAATTGCAGAACAACCCCGTGATCAGTCCATTAATCTAACCAGTGCCGCCCAGGCCAAGGCGACACTAACAGAGAATGAGGCTCAGATTACGGCCCTCAAAGCGGAAATTACAACCCTTAAGGATGAGCTCCTGTCCAGCTCAGAAAGTGCAGCCTTTCTCACCCTGCTCAACCAAGATTCTGCATTTCAAACCATTGAGCAAGGGTATGACCGAGCTAGTTTCTGGTATCCCAGTATTCAGCTAGCTTTTCAGGCGATTTTCCTTGTGCCGCTGATTTTGGTGGCTTTTGGCGGTTACACCATCGCTCAGCGTAAACGCTATGGCCTCATTGCCCTGATTAGCTGGCATCTCCTGGTCATCTTTTTTATCCCATTGATTCTCAAAGCGTTTGAGTTTATGCAAATGGGAGTCTTGTTTACCGCTGTATTTAATATTGTCACCGTCCTATTTGGCAGACTTCTGTTTTTGGTCAGCTATATTTACATTTTGCTGATTCCGCTGCTAGGCTTTGGCATGATTAAGTTCGCTCAACGGTTTATCTTTAACCCTAAACTCCAAGCTGCAGGGCGTATACAAAAGTCACGCTGTATTAAGTGCGCCAAAAAGCTACAGGCCCATGACAGCCATTGTCCACACTGTGGCTATCATCAGCACCAGGAGTGCAATCACTGTCACCAGCCCACATACAAGTATTTACCCTACTGTCATCACTGCGGCACAGCGCAGCCCGTGGCAAATACCCGATGAGTTATTCAACTAGATGAGGATTCAAATCCGACGCGCATGATGGTCATGATAGTAGCAACACTCCGTGGCAGTTAGGTGATGCGTTTAAAGTGCCATCGTTAACGATCTTGACCAATATGGAGACCTTTGTGTATTATCTGCTGTTTTGCAATTCCATCAGAATAGTAGGGCAGCTCAATGTTTGGTTTGGCTGCACTGACTCTAATTGAGTATTTGCCAATTTGGAAGCAATAAACAAGCCAGCTGATAATACCGATAAATTTTGCACCATCTTCAAGCAGATACGAGATTCGACCTGATGTCAGGAGTGGGATGGGAGCGGCAGGATACACTATGGCTAATGCAAAATCTAATGTGTATGAAAGACCAAAGAAAACGAGTGCAAGAGCTATAAATATATAATCTGTTTTAAGAATAAGTTGGTGAAATCTAAGCAAGTAAAAAAGTAGTAACCCACCATAGCTTGCATAGGTGACACCTTCTGGTATGCCCAGTTTGGGCAGAACTTTTTCATGGAGTAAGAAGGCGTCATCAAAACCGAGGATTAAGGTTAGCAACGTCGAAGCCAACAAAAACTGCTTGATCTTGTGGTGATTGCCATTGTTTTCAATAACGCTAGCGCTAAAAAAACAGAGCATTGCTGCGGCAGCCCAGCAGAAGAGACCTATTTGAGAAAGAAATCCTGCATAGACAGGAATGCGACCGACAGCAATTATATCCCTGGTGAGCTGATCGATGGGAACGTCATACCAGAGATGAATAAATACTACCTTGCCTAAGAAAATAGTTGAAATAGCTGCGATTAATCCGATTAAGGGCAAATTCCCCCTAAACTGTATATAAAGAGAGCCTAGAAAGTTCTTTCTTTTTGTGATCATGGAAGAGTTGTAGATAAAAAATATTAGTAGGGTAGAGCATTTAAGTTGGGAAATTTTGGCTGGGTGGGGAATCAGGTGTCAGAAGTCAGAAGTTATGCTGTAATTAACTATCATGTTTAACTTCGCTTAAATTTCCCTTAACTATTGTGGCAGCTTTTAACACTGGCTGCTACTACAGACTTATTGCAGCCTGACCATAGCAATAAAGGGCTTTTAGCATCACATTGCATATGGTGAGCATCGGATAAGCATTAAGAATAGGTTAACTATTGTTTAAGGGTCTCACCTGTAGGTAAGTATCCTATGAAAGCCATATGAGAGCTTTCTTATGTCATGGCAAAAACCATAAAAAAGCCCTTGCCCATGGAAGTGTTTTGTAACAATTTATAGTCTTATTGGACTGACAAATAATGGCAGAAATAGCTGTTTTGTAAGGAATGTAGTGATCGATAAATCAGTTTTAGACTATGAATAGATATGTATTTAAATTTTGGGCATTTTTCATCGTAGCTGAGCGATTTAGGCCATTTTTTAAGGAATATAAATCTAATTTTTAAGACGTTTCAACACTTGTTGAGGACAATTTAGCACCTGGCAACAGTTTGCAAACAAGAAAGAGTGCTAATGCCAGAATTATCGCTGGCACAATAGAATCATTACATCTGATTAATGTGTTGTAGGGCTGGTAGCTACTGTTAGGTAATCTTTTGGGCACTGCTGATAGTTCAGGATGTAGTAACCTACAGGTGCAGCTTCTCGGTAGGCGATAATGCAAGCATACTGATCAGGCGATAAAATGCTAATTGCTTCCTCATTGGAATAGTTTTTAGCGCAGCATGTGCGAAGGTTCTCTGGGCTATGGAGATCTTGATAGGCCTGTGTAAAGGTTTCTGCCCAAAGACTGGTGACGGTATTGGCTGACTCTACTCCAACTTTCCTAAAGGCATAAATTAACAAAAATGTGAAACGATGTTGTCATCAACCTTGCTGTTTACGGCGCACGCCAGTGTCATTTGCTTGAATTTCACGTTTTAGACGTTCTATTTCCTGATCGTAACGGCGAATATCAGTATCAAACCGTGAAATCGAAGCCTCTCTGGCTTTCTTTGTAGTATTTAAACGCTGCTCATATTGTTGTAGCTGACGTTTTTTGTCGGCTAGGGTAAAGCTGCCAGGGCTTGTTTGTTGGCTAAATTGCTGCATTTGCTGCTGGAGTTGCTGCGCAAATTTTTGCTGCGCTGACAATATGTCTTCGATACGTTTGATTTCCATAAAACCTCCTGGCTATGAATAAACATTAAAGTCACCGGGGTTCGGCGGGGTAACCCCAGAACCAAAGTTAATAATTGATCCGCTGGCAATATTACCCATTACAGTAATCCTCTCTGGATTTGATAGATCCATGGAAGGGAAATTGGGATTATCCGCAGCCTTGACCTGATTACCCATCACCACCAAGTGTCGTCCCCAGGTCACCACGGTCGCATTGCCTTGGCGGCTAGTAATAAAGTCTGTAGGGGGCTGAGAGGTTTGCGATCGCAAATGGAAACATTGGTTCTGACTAAAACTAACCTGTTCAAAGCCCACCCGGGGCTCATTCGGATTGCGCAAAAACTCGACAAGATGGGGTAAGCCAATCCCTTGAAAAATATTATCATTGACCATGGCATTGCCGACTTGAGGAAAACGAACATCAACATTCGTTGGGGCAAACCATCCCAATAGCAACAGCGACCGATGGGTGGGGATCAGGTTCATCTGAGCTACAGCCTCTGTATCACTGTAAAACACATGGTTTTGAGTGATATCGCAAGATAACACCAGGCCAATTGCAATGCCCCAGAATGCCGCTGTCGCGGCTACTTCTCCCTGGCGTGAGATGCCTGTATTGATAATCTGAGAAGACTGTAGAGTCAGGTCTCCTAGCACTGAGATAATAAAAATACCAGCACCCACAGCGGTTGTTGCCGCAATACTGGTGGCGTTAGATGTGGGTGGTCGATAGCCACAATGATCTAAACGGTTGTTGGCTAAGTAAGCCTGTTCAATCAAATTGCTAGCCGCAATACCTGCCACCGTCATATTATCAATTTGGTTGCCAGAAATCTCCAGGGCTGTTTCTGAGACTGCACCAATACCGTAGGTGCCATCGCTAATGTGGTTGTCAAGTACGCGATTACCTACACCTTGGATGGGAGGTGTGCCCAACAGAAAAACACCAAATTCAGCACCACTAATGTGATTATTTTGAACCACGGTCCGCTGGGTATTGGCCAGCGCCACTCCCATGGGAACAGCTGCGGAGAAATTCCCCGACACTGTCATTTGATTTGCTGAAATTTCAATCCCTTCCACATTAGCTGCGCCAATACCCGTGAGAACTCCTGTGATTTTGTTCCCTTTTACAACGCTGGCATTGAGTTCCAGGACAGGCAGGGGGGCATCATCGTTCTCGGCAACTTCTCCTAAGAAAATTGATAGGGGTAGCTGGGTGTTGCCGATCTGAAGCCCTCGATCCAAATTGGAAATTATAGTGTTGTCTTCCACTCGGGTGTGGGTTCCAAAGACTCGAATCCCTCCCCAGGAAGGAGAGTCTAGATTGATGGTGTTATTTGCAATCATGCAGTGATTACCGTAGGTGATAATCCCATAGAGATAGGGATCGCTCCCTGCTAAATATTGATTGTCAAATTCTTCGATGGGTAGCTGTCGAATTGCCGGACGACGAATCTGGTTGTTAATAATATGACAGTAGTCACTGTGAACGCCCGTAACAATGCCGATAAAACTATCCTGAATTAAATTATCTGTGATTTGACAGTTGTCACCTAGTAACACATTCTCCGAGGTCAGTAGGTTTAACAAAATGCAGATGAGCCCCACCGGGTAGGTAAAGTCATCAATTTGGGCTGTGGGGCCGATAAACTGATTATTGGAAAAATTGCAGGTTGCGATCGCTTCTGCCCAGATCCCCGTGAACATCAGACGGAAGACATTATCCCGTAGGGTAATTTGTTCACTGTTGACCACAGCAAATCCCAAGGCAGGTCCCATGGGTAGGTTTGAACCAGTGTTGTCGGTATCCTGGGCTAGCTCTACCTCAAACTGACAATGGTCTACTTGCACATTGAGGCCGTTACTAATGACCGCCACGGTTAGATCCAACAAATTTGAAGGTTCAGGGTCTATACCGGCGGCTTCAAATCGAATTTGATGGACGACGACATTGACCACCTGTTGATTGCGAAGGCGCTGAATTCGCAATAGGTTGAGCCCATTGTTGCGGACCACGCGAGTGCCAGGACTCTCTCCTTTAAGAACAACGTTGGATCGTCTGATCCAAATCGCTTGTTGGATAGTATGGGTCCCCGTTTTGAGGCAAACACATCCTCCCTGGGGTGGGAGTGAATCTAGGGCTGCTTGAATACTTTCTCCCGGTTGTACTACAACGGTGCAGCAGGATTCTCCAGGGTCTAGTTCGGTCAGGGGACAAAAGCTATGATCGCAAATCTCCAGAACTTCCAGCTCGCCATTGCCATCGGCATTGGTTAAAAACTGAGCGATGGCCAACCGACAGTATTGGTGGTCGATGCCCAATGGCAGCTGGGGAATGGGTGTAGGCACAGGGGTATCGGTCACCGGCCATTCAATCTGGCCCGTGGCGGTACGGGCTGGAATTAGCCAATAATCACCGGTTTTATAGGTACCCTCGGAAAACAGAACTTGAATACCGCCTTCTAAGGATGTCCAGTCTGCTGAGACTGGCAGTCCACCGGTTGCTGCTCCATCCCAGCGACGCAGCTTCGGATGGTAATCAGGATTGATGCCATTGGGAAACTCAGCGGCTAAGGGGGTAGGCGCTGAGGCCAGCACAATCACAGGACGACCGGCAGCATCATTGGTAAAGTCGTCAATCTGTAACAATTCCCCTGGTTGGCCATTCAGCTCAAGGGCATCGTCTATGATTTCGACCCACTGGCCTTTGGCAAACCCCAGCACATCGTCGGGGCCCAGATCAGCCACGGTGATTTCCTGGCCATCCATACCGTTGATGGCTGTGACCACAGAACCATTGTCCCGTGACCACTTGAAAGTGGCAGTGTCGCCATCGCCACCGGCATGAATTTCCACCCGGTATAGCTGATTTTCTAACCTCAGGTAGCCCGCACCGGGAGGAATTAGACAGGGATTGTCCGTGGCCTCGGCGGCAGCTGTGCGGGCATTTAACATGCCAGTGCTGGGGGCGATCAGATCATCCCATTCGGAGAGATCACCGTCGCAGCTGAGCTGATTGACCGGCTCGGTAATGGGCAAGACTTTAACTTGCCATAGGGTTTTTAGCCTTGTTGCGGTACTGGGTCCACCCAGCGCCACTTCACGAATCTGGGGATCGTCAATGGGCAGAATATGATGTTTCCAAACATCCAGATAAATAATGGCGTTAGTGGTACCGGCCTCAGCAAACAGGCTACTTAAATCGGCAGGATTGGGTAAATCGAGTTGTTGACTGTAGGCGACATCGGTCTCATTAATGCAGAGAATACCGTTAACGTAAAAGCGGCCAGCACCGATGGTAAAGTCATTGTCGACGGCTTCAATGCCAAACCCTGGATCGTCTTTAGGAGCCCCACATGGACCAATCACATCGCGGGCTTCGGTTTCAATCCGATGTTGATGGATCTGTTGTTGTTCGACCCAGTCTGAGTCTAACAACAAGCGCCCCATCTGCAACAGCACCATATTGTAGTGCTTGGTGCTATCGAAGGTATCTCGACTAAAATCTCCCTTCATGGAGGCCTCCTGTTAAATCCATCGCTAGGTACTAGACAATCACTAGGTGATGTAAAAAATGCCGGCTTCTAGGCTGAAGCGTAGATATTCGTCCAAGCGTACTCGTAAATTGGTCTCTCGTTGGGGTTGATAGAGATCATGAAATACTCCCATTTCGGCTTCGTCATCGGCTCCCCGACGAATTGCCTCTGCACAGCGCTGACTTAGTTGACCATAGGCCGGGTCGCCATAGCGTCGCGAAGTAAATTGGGGGGATAGACGGCGTTCTATCTGGGCTTGCTGATCGGGGTCTTCGATGGCTGGCAGGTTGAGTTGTGTGGCCAGGGCGGCCAGGGCTAAATTGGGCTGACATTGGTAACGACGTGGGGCTTGTGAATTGAGCGGTAGTGATGAGAATCGAACACAGCCAACCTGACGGCGCTGGACGGTAACTGTGTGGGTAAAGATGCTGTTACTGGCTTCCAGACTGCGTACCGTGGTGGTGCCTAAAAGGGTACTGGTTTGGATATGGGTGGGGGTGTCAGGGGCTGCGATCGCAACATCTCCTCCTCCATCCACCAAACTGGTTACCACCCTTAAGTCTTCAATCGTTTCAGCAATAGTGACAGGGCCTGTAATGGTGTGGTCCAGTTGGACGGTCAGCAACGAATTATTTGCCTGAACAGCCAGACTACGGGGTACCGGTTCAGTGTTAGTAAAGGGAACAAGGGTACAGTGATCTAATTGAACTCGATTCACATTACCTGGCTGCACCGTAAGTGAACCTTCTATCCAAAGACCATTCAAAAACAACTCGCCGGGGCTGTCGTTACCGTCGGGAGCAGTTCCCGCTATTGTCAGGTCACCCTGTAAATGGGGACGCAAGAATTCTGGTGCTAAGTCTCCCAGCTGGCGCTGCAGTAATGGTGAATCCGGTATGGGCACCAGGGGCCAGTCTGCTGCTACGATTAACAACTGACTCCCTTCAGGAATATTAATGGTGGGAAAGTCTTCTCCATAGGTTTGGCTGTCGATAATGGCAATAACACCAAAGCTGCCAGGGGGCCGAGCATTCCACTGGTTAATAGCCTCACTTAAGGTCGGTACGACATCGGCATCGGCAGGGTCAGCAGCGAGACTCACCCCCCGCTGCCAGGTGACCGGACGCTCCAACAGGGGTAAAACGGAGTCTCCACGGTCGTAGGGACCCCCACCCACATCGTGACTAAAGCCATAGGTGTAGCCGACATTAACCTGTTCCGGCACTACCTCTGGTGGGAAAGAGATGCGCCCGAGCAGTGGATCCACAGCCACTTGAATTGGCAACGAGACGGGAGCCTGGTCTGGATCAGAGGGCTGATAAGATTGTGTTGTGGGTGGACGTCGCCAATCAGCCAGATTACAGATGAGAATTTCTTCAGGGGGAATGGATGTTTCTACACCATTGTCCACAACAACAACCTCAAATACCGGCTGTCGAGCCCCAGTCTGACTGGAATCACCCGTAGCAAAGTACTCAGGTTGAAACGATTGTCCATTGGCAATGGCCTGTCGCCAGGCCTCCAGCTCCTCATAGAGCACACGACGAGGCAAGGGATCTGGCACATTAATCGGGGCAGCCAGGGTAAACAAAATTTCTGGTAAAGGCGGGTTAAACAGGGGGGCATCTAGCCCCACCGGATGGAACCGGTAGCGGCCATCGGCTAGGGGGCCTACGGGTCGAGCAGCACTCAGAAAGAGACTGAGGCTGTAGGGCTGTAACCGCCACAAATGTAGGCCAATATTGGGAATGTTATACCGTCCCCGTTGGGAGGCAATCCGTCGCATTTCGGCCAGGTGGGGCGTTGTTTCAAAGGGAGTGCCAAGATAGGTCAATGCCTGCCAGCGACGTAAATCGGGGGTAACAAGATTGTGCTGTCGGACATGGTTCATGGACTGAGTGGTTGACAACAGCTCAAAGAACTCCACCACCCGAGCTGGCCACCCTGTTACATCTCGAGCCAGTTGTTCTAACATGGCCGCCGTACCCTTACGACGGCGATAGCCGATGGTATTTGCTACTTGATCACGATTACTGGGGAATTCAGGCAGATTCGTATAAAGGGGACGATTCCCAATCAGATCGCCAATGTAGGGCACCACCCACTCGGCACAGGTTTCAATAAACTGGTCATCATAAAGCTGTTCCAAATCCGTTTCTAGAACGGCTACTTCCCTTGCCAATACCTGAACCAACGCCTTCAGGGGTTCTCCCTGATCGACATCACGGATGCGATAAATGGCAGGCAACAGTTTGTAAAGGGTTTCTGCATCAAACGTCATGACAGTACCCCCAATTGATCGAGTGCCGCTGGATCTAAGGTCAACAGTTCTGCCGCCAGCAAGTTAGAACCATTGTGCTGAGGTACGGCTGCCGGTAGTGGCCTTTTCAGACCGTTGATCAGCAACAAACCATAGCGTCTGAGTAAATCCAGGTCCACATGCACCACACCAGTCACACGTTGCATCACCGCCAAAACCTCACTCAGGGCCACCCCTTGCCCAAAAGCACGGGCTTCAAAGGAGAATGCCCTGCGCATAGCCTGTTTTACGGCATCCAGTACGCTATCAGCCTGAAAATCAGGATTGATTTGAATCTTGCCTGCCAGCGTAAATTTGGCCGCTCGATAAGACTGGACCTGTATTGGCACATGGGGATCGCCAGACTTCTGCAATTGTTTTAGCAGTTTAGCAATCAGCTCAGCTTCAATGGCTTCTCCGTTGGGACCGGCCACCGTGACAAATACCCCCCGATGTTGGCCCATCCAGGTCCAGGTGGCCAGGGCCTTGGCAATGCCCCCAAAGGCTCTAGAAAAGTCTTCAAAGTCCTGTAGCGACACCACCCGATCAAGGGTGAGTACGGTCAATGGCGCATTGTCGCGGGCGTTGGCCAAACTCTCGCCATTGTCCCCACCGGTAGCGGGTAGGGGATTAGTGACAGCTTTCAGTCCCAGGGGACGAGACATTAAATTGGTCAGCTGATCAGCTCTGACATTACCTGCCAGACCCAGGCCCTTACGATATCGGGCATCGATATTGTTAATGCCAGTAGGCAATTGCTCACCGGTGTGCCCATCCCCAAATTTCACCAGGGTATTACCCGCTTCAGTGAGGCGAGTGATAAAGCTGCGATCTTGAGGTGTTTGGCCATAGAGCATGGGCGCTTCATGCCAGCGGATATCATTTACACGAATCTCTAAGGTGGAGAGGGCACCACTGGGGGTGGCATCACTGCTGACATGGGTGAGTGGCGACTGTCGCAGGGTAAATGTTTGATACACCTGGCTGGCATCGCCATTGCCTAAAATCTCTTGAACAGTCTCACCATGGGTGGCCGGGGCCACATTGGCGTTGATGGTGACAGTATCTCGCCGGTAAGGATAGGTAAGACCTTTTTGTAAGATAATTTGGGTGTAGCCGCTTTGAATGATAATTGTTTTTAGGGTAAGAACCTCACTGTGGGTCACTCCAGGAAGATCGGCTCGTTCCCCGTTGAGAATAAGAGGCTGCCCTGGTTGCAATCCCAGATAAAAGCTGTCCAGTGTAATGGTGTCTCCTTGCACTGCTTCTGTTATTGGTAAATTTGCCAATGACAGAGCTTCGCTTTGGGCATAGACCAGGGTCCGTCGGATAATGTGAAAACTATTGGAATTGGCCTTCCACCAGTCGGTATCCAAAATCAGGCGAGTGGTTTTACCGCTGAGATTATACTCACTGCGGGTCAGGGTACTCACCTGGTTGATTGTGGCAATAACAGGGTTAGAGCTGGGGGCTTTGCGAATGGCCACATGGCCACCCTGGGTAATGCCTTCATAGGCATTATCTAAAAATAACCAGCTGCCAGATTCCCCCGCAGGCTGCCATTCTATCTGCTTAAGCGTGCCATTTTCGATAACAGGTTTGGAATAATCACCACTATCGTCATATTCAATTCGTTTGGCTGCATTATGGCCAAACACGGGCGCACTCAGGCGAAAAACGTAAATCTCTGCCGGTTGAGGGGGGGCAGTTTGTTGGGTAACGATTGTTTCTGTGAGACTGTCTACGGACCATCCCTGGTTTTCTATCAGGGCTAACAGATCTTCCTGGGACCAGCTTTTGCTAATGATTCGACTATCGATTTGGGCCTGGGTAAGGGGAACTTGCTGGTTAGGTTCCACACCTGGAGGAAAGGTGGGATTATTAAATCCAGGCAGTGCCGGTGGCGCACCCGAGATCAGATCCAGACGAGTGGTATTGGCTGCCTGGTCGAGGGTTACGCGAAAAACAGTTTTGAAACTGCGGCTTGGGCCTTTGACAATCAGGAGTTTGTCTCCTTTTTGGAGACTGTTGGTAATTCCCTGTACGGTAACGCTCTGATTAACAGAACTGCTGGTTTGCGGCTGGGTCAATCGGGGTCGCAGGCTGTTCCAGGCAATTCTGGCTTCGATGGGGGTTGAGGTTTCGAATAGCTGGGGTAGCTCATCTTTGCCGGCAATACTCTGCACTTTTGTACCAGCGTCCAGGGTAATTTGGGTAGGAGAACCGGGTGCAGTATCCAGGGTAAAGGCCAGCTGGGTGCTGGCAGCGACACCCGGTTGTAACTGGTAGCCAATCAGGCGAGCCAGGTGTCGAATCGATAGGCGTTCGGTGGCGGTATGCAAATAAGATTCTTGAGCAATACGCTCCTGGTAGAAGGTGAGCACATCAGCGACGGTGGCCCAAGCGTCAAGGAGTGCGATCGCAAAGTCATCATCATCTCGGGTTGTCAGCGCCTGTAGGGCCGACAGCTCCGCACTAGATAGCTGGGCCAACATGCTCTGCTTAAACTGGCCATGGACACCAGCGCGGTAGGTGATAGTTTTCAGCCCGGCCCGATTAAACACCTCTACTGGCGTATATAAGCCAATGCCATCACAACAGCCACAGTCATTTAACGCCAGCAGTTCCCGAGCCAAAAATGAGTTCATTTCCCTGCCTCCATCTGCAAGCGTAATACTCCCTGCTCCTGGAAATCAGGATCATTGTTGAGACTGGCAATTTCCAGACGATCCATCTCTAACACCCCAGTGACAAGGCCCTCTTTACTGGGGATACCCTGCCGCTGAAAGATTTTAATGTGGGCTGACGCCACCCCGGTAACAGCCTGTACAGCAGCATAAATGGGACTGAGATACACCGACTGCCCAAAGGTAAAATTGTCGGGATGAAAGAGACCTAACCGACCATCCGGCAGTCTACGATTGCTCAATACCTGTAGTACCGCTGCCTTAACATCGCTGCGAAAATAATTGTGATGCACACACACCAACATCTCAATTTCCAAAGAGACAAATCGCGGCCCATCCACCTCCAGGTCATAGCCCGCCATCCGAAATCGTTCCAAATGCTCTCGTAGCTCTGTTTCAAACTCAGCATCAACTAATCTCCCCCCCAGACGATCCACGGTAACAAACACAGTGCGCCAGCTCCCTGTCCAGCGAAATGTGGCCACAGCTTTTTGTACTTCTGGGTGCCGTTCAGCAGCAGCAGCGTAGTCCGCCAGGGTCACGGCTCGTTCCTGCACCCTAAAGGCATAGGGCGCAGCTTGACGCACCTGTTCAAGACTTTCTGGGGCCTGTCCTCCTCGGGCAGGCAATGGGTTACGAATCTGTTGAATCGTGCCTAGCTCGCTCACCGCATGGGCTAAGGTGTCGGCTCCGATATTACCTGCGGGACCATTGCCAATGCGATAGGTGGCACTCAATCGGGTACCTGGGCTGGGACGTAAACCATAGCGATCGTCTCCAAAGCGGATCTTGGCACTACCGTCATTCTCAGTTTCGACCACAAAGTTCAAATCTTGACGACCACTACTCAGTAAATCTCTGACGGGTCGCCATGTCGCTGGTTGGCTGCTGAGTTCACTCTGCAACGTAATGGCCGGTAAGGCCGTTCCCAATTGTCGTTGGAAGGCCACCTGGGCAGACGATGGGGGAGATGTGTAGGCGGTGACCTGGGTCAGGGGGCCTGTTGCCAGACCGGGGCGAAACTTAGGAATAACCGGATTGGGAACCGTTGGCTGACAGCGATCGCCTGCTGCCACGGGCACTTTAAACAGCGTTGGCGACGGTACGGTACCCAGAAATTCTTGAGCAATAGTGGCCCCGTGATCGGCGAGAACAATATTACCCAAAGCCACTGTAACGTTCGCTAAAAACTGTTCCCCCTGGACGGCATCTGCCTGGGCAGACAGACATAGGGCAAAGGGTAGCGCATCGGCA
Organism: Leptothoe sp. EHU-05/26/07-4; assembly: GCF_043421015.1. NCBI lineage: Bacteria > Bacillati > Cyanobacteriota > Cyanophyceae > Nodosilineales > Cymatolegaceae > Leptothoe > Leptothoe sp. EHU-05/26/07-4. Next base: position 1,180,481 of record NZ_JAXSQV010000003.1, on the reverse strand, counting down.
TCATCCCAGGTGATTTGGGTGACATTTACCGGCTCATTGTTGGGGGGCTCAGCAAACTGTCCACCGATGGGATCTGCCATTAAGGTGACCTGGGTTAACCGTACGGCCCAACGGTGGCTGGGGTCGGCATCTTCGGGGTGTCTCGTGCGGGGTCCCAGTATCTCTTCAAAAATTAAAATGTCGCCCGCATTCAGATTAGGATAATGATCGCTAAGGGTGGCCTGGGTGCTCCCCTTGGGCAAACAACAGTCTTGATCTCCCCAGGTGTAAAACTCTAATTGATTGTGGGTGGGAAATAGGACGGCCTCCGTCATGGTTTCAAAAATAACAGGCCGTTGCCCGAGGGCTATTTTGTATTGGGAGGAACCCGGTGGAATCAGCCTGGGTTGTCCCGGCACCTGGGTGAGTACCTGGGTGCCCTGGGGTAGGTTAACGCTGTTGTTGCCGCTGACCTGTACCTGCACCCAGGTGCGGGCATTACAACCATCGTGCATAAAATAATCTACAAGGCGGGCATGGCGACGCACAGAGGTGCGTTTGCGGGCTGTGTCGAGATAGGCTTCGGTTGCGATCGCATCCTGTTCATAGCTAAGATAATCCCCCACATAGGCCATTAGCTCCACCAGGGCGATGCCGATATCCGCCGGATTCCGCTCAAATCCCTGGGGCATCAGCACCGCCAACCGATCCAACATTAACCGCCGAAAGCTAGCATAATCCTTGGCCAGGTAATTAATGGCTGGTGTGGGCGTTGGTTCTGGAGAACAAATTCGTTCTGTTTCGCAATCAAAATCGCTAGGGCAGTCAACCTTAAACGAAAAATTAATCGCCGACAAAATCGGATCTAGCCAGTTGGGCGGTTCGTTACCCTCAACAATTTTGAGGGTATAAGTGGAATAATCTCCCCATTGATTAACCCGCAGTCGAATTTCTACAGAGTCATTAGCGGTAACAATCTCCGTTACCTGAATATCTCGGATTCGCTCGCCGCCCTCAATCTGAATATTGTCAGCATCGAGACCATTGGCCCCCAGCGGCTTTAACAGAAAAACCAATAAAATTAGCTGCCGATCACTGTTGTTGGGTGCATCATTATCAAGCACCTCTAAATAATCAATGCCATTGAGACCACTGGCAAGAACAGCAGCGCGACGGCGATGATCACAACAGAAATACCGCAGCATGTCACACCTCCCGCGTAAACTGTGCAACCTGCTGTTGTTGGGTACGGCGTACCAAATAACGCACGGTGACACGCAGGGTAGACGCTTCGTTTTCCACCATCACCTCATCCACCTGGATTAAATCCCCCAACCACCGTTGTAAGCCCCCCCTCACCGTGGCCTGGGTTGCCGCCGACAAAATGTCACTGTTTGGGGCAAACACAAGTTGTAATAACCCACTCCCAAAGTCCGGTCGATTTACCCGTTCCCCAGGAGCTGTAAACAACACCTGCTCGATTAGATCACGAATGTGACCTGACCCATCGGTCAGAGCTGTGCGCCCTCGACTCCGATCAATGTGGAAGGGAAAATCTGTCACCATCAGATCGCACTTACCCTCCCCTGGGTGGCCGCAATGATCAAGGGAGTGCCTGTTGGGGTACAAATTGCCTGACTATCCAACAACAACACAGGAATACCCATGGACGTCACCCGAGTTGAACCGGTTACCCACTGGGCCGTCACACAGGGACCATTAGCCGCTGGCGGCGGCGGCAGCGTACATCCCGCAATTCCATAGACCGTCGGCTGAGTCACAATCGGCTGACCACTCACCGTCACCCGAGGGTTTACCGATGTGGGTTGAGCTTGTCCAGCATGGCTGCACAACACCGTTGCTCCTTGATGCAGAATAAATCCTGGCATTGTTCTTTGATTCCTCCCTATACGCTCCTTTCTGTACTGCTAAGTCACCTTTAAAGCCCCCGCATTAATATCCGTAATGCCTGTAATATTCACCGTCGTCGCCTTGAGCGTGATGGTAGGTGCTGTAATCGTCACGCCACTAGCATCAACGGTAATAAAAGAAGCCGGTCCGCTATTGACCATCACCCCCGGTGCCGTCATCGGAGGAACTGGAGCATCGCTAATCACCACAGCTCCCTGGGTGACACTTTGCATCACCGCTACTGGAGTTCCAGGCGTCGTTTGTCCCGCCGCCGTGGTTGGCACCTCCGGTGTAGACCCCCACCAGCAGCCTACCCAAATCGGATAGTCCGGATCACCCTGTTCAAACTCTATCCATACCCCAGCCCCAATTGGCGGAATAAAATACATCCCCATTTGCGGTCCAGCCCAGGGAAAACAGGGTAAGGCCCAGGTGGTAGACGGCAACAACGAAAAATCCGTTATTGATACTTGAAGACGTCCCCGTCGTTCAGGGTCAACGTTATTGACCACCGTGCCGCGATATTTACCATAAAACTTCTGTCCATTCATTATGCAGGCACCTGGGAAACAGTGGATACTAAACCATTGCGAGAGAGTTCAAAACTTTGCTTGTGGGCATCACGGGTGATGGTGTGGGTAACATTATTAACGTAATACAATCCATCAAAGGCCACACCTGCCCCCCGCACCCCCACCAATTCTCTTGCTTTTAGCAAGCGGCCATAGCGCAACACATCCAGACTGCCCGAGCCAGTTACCGCTTCGGCAGAACGAGCTGCCTTGGCAAGACCCATCATGGTAGCTCGTACAGGCGAATATTTAGCTGAGTCAGAAATCACCTCAAACTGTTGAGGGATAGGCGACACGGCCCCCAGGAGAGGATTTAATGGTGTAATATCAGGAATAGGGATGGGAATCGGAACTTTTGTTGTGGGATTTTGAACTGTCACAATTGGCAACATCTTTGCACTATCATCAAATCGAAAGCTGAGAGATTCCACATTGGTGTAAGCGTCCATATCTACATTCAATGCCGGTTGAGGCTGACCCACTTTTATTTCAGGTCCCCAATAGGCACAGCTAGTCAGGGGAGCTGGTCCTGGCTCAAGGTAAAACACATAGCCCACCTCATCGGCAAGCTGTTGAATATAGTCCAGATCGGTACCTTTTTGTTGGGGAACCCGGTCGGTTGGTAGCGGCACATCTAACAAAACACTGGGTAATGCTTTAGGAATAATCCCTAAGGCAGCGTATTTGGCCAGGATAGTCAGCACTCGGGTAAATGGCGGCATCGCTGGAAAAGGCGTACCCGGCGGATTACTAAACCGGGGGTAGTTCATCACTTCAGTGAGATCGCTGCCCATAATCGTCAATGTGGCTGGCTGGCTGCCAACGCCAGGTGAGATCGACTGCTCTTTAACTACCCCATCAATCAGTACCTGGGGTGTGCCATTGACTGTGACGACAATCACCACTCTTAGCAATGGAATCGTTGCTCCTCCAGAGAGCAAGAAAAGGGTTTGCAAGGGGGAATTGTTGCTAATTTCAAAACTCAATTGAAATCCACTGGCGGAGCGTGCCGAAATGCTGATTGAGACTTCTGTTAAGGCATCCAAAACAGTTTGTGGGACTGGTACTGGTACAGCCGGTCCCACCATGAGGGTAAGCAGGTGCTGACTACCCCTAATCATTAGCTGCCCCTGGAATACCTTCAGGCAGAGTAATCCGCAGCGTTTGCCCCGTGGTTGCGGTCAGGTCATTGGGGCGGATGGCACCGTTGGCATCACATATTCGCCAAAACTGTTCCGGGTCACCTAGATACTGGGCAGTGAGATTATCCAGTCGCTCTCCGTCCCTGACGGTATGTTCTTGCAATAGGGCAAATCGTTCTGGTGGCGGAACAAATCGACGACACAAATACGCTACAGACTGGCCTGTCTCACCCTCAAGCGGCTTGGTTTCAATAGTATGGTATCGACTGGTGGGAGGAAATATGTCATTCATTAGGGCAAGCCTCCTATGCCAGAACTATTGAAACTGCCACGGGGTATTTTGGTTGCAAACTGTTCTTTTTGTTCTAGATAGCTCATAAATAGTCCCCCACCATAGCTTTCAACGGGAATATCAAAAATGCTGAGTACCCGCATACCCAGACTGACTTTGGCCCGTACCGGATTTAAGAAAGAATCAAAGGCTTCTTCGGTAACGCTAAACTCTGTGAGGTTGACGGGCAATATACGCTGTTTTCCCCAAATAAATAACAGTAACGGGGCCTGCATTGGGGTAATTTCTAACGTTCCTGCCTGAGCCAAACGATGATTAGCCTGAAGTTGACTGGTGCTGGGGTAAATCAATGTTTCCAGCGCCGCTAACTGCGGATAAAGGCCAAATTCAACCGCATCCGGGTTCTGCTGCGGAAATTCACGCTGGTCCGCCGTATCAAATTCAACTTCCAAGTTAATGGTTTCGGCAGCAGGGCCTTTTAATCGCAGTGCTTCTGCCCGATTACTATCCCCCGACTCCACCCGCAGCACTTGCAAAGAACGACTGAAGGTTTCGGGATTAAATTGAAAATTGATCAGCCTTAGCAGTTGACCATTATCTGCATCAACCTGGGCAAGCCCGCCCTTTTTTAAGAGAGGTGAGATTGGAGTAGTCATTAAACGATTGTCTTAAGGGGCCAAGAACTTGCTCAAATGACTCTGAAAATGTAACCCTGGGAGCTGATGATCCTAGTTATAGGTGTAAACCTAAAATGCCATACAACTGTGTGATTTAACTTTACTCAGAAGCTACCGAATCTGCTTTAGAACAACAAACAGTGCTACAAATTTGACTAAAAATGAAACTTATTGAACAAATTCGTAACTTACGTTAATCAAGCAGAACAAATCATTGTTGCTGGTGTCGATTTCCCCTTTCTCGAAGAGTTTTACAGAGAACTCAAATCATCAAAATCCAAACTGATAGGCTGCTTTCGTCTCTTTTGTGTTAAGGCTCCTGGCTTAACCTGACGGAGCTTTAAAGCCTCAAATCCGTCTTTTTGACTGTTTTGGCAGGTTCTAGTGGTGCTCGAACTAGTTTCAGTGCCTGTCCCTTCAACATAAACTTTATTACGGCTTACAATTTTTAGCTTTTTCGGATTTTTGTTGTTGATGTGGGGGCAGTAACTAATGGTATCGTCACTCCTGTAAACCACAGTACAGAGCTGTTTGGCTATACCAGCTGGCAGAACTGAGAGAGTTGCCGTATTACAGGCATAGAGATTAATGACAGCCCCAGGTGCAAAATATGGCTTCAAATCCATGCCAGCGGCACCATCAACGCTCAGCGCATAGCCATTTACGAGACCTGCCTCATTAAAGTTAACCCTGGCTGTATTAATTGGCCTCTCATCTTCATCGCCATATTCGTCAATAATTTCTTCCCCAGGGGGAAAGATTTTGCCACTGAGTGCCAGATAAGAGTCATTGCCATGACCGACGAGGTTGAGTTCAGATACGCCTTTTTTACCCTGGGCCTTAATCTTATCTGCCAACGCTTTAACGCTACCAATCACCTCTCCTTTCCCACCGGCTGCTGCTCGAAAATCCTCAGTCGATGGGCTCCATGTATGATCACCCACCATGGCTTTCGCTTCTCGATGTTGGTTGTTCCAGACAGCGGGTTTTTTGAAATCTCCTAAAACCCAGAGAGTCTTGCCCTGGCTGGCTGGTGGCATTTTGAAGTCAGGGCAGATGGTCTCCTCTGTTTCCTCTGCATCTGCTTGTGGTGTGGCAGTGTCTGTGGGTGCGCTGACATTGCCGAGCCTGCTGCAGACACCGTAGGCTTTGCCCTTATCCGTTGCGAGATCAAACGCTTGTAGTTTCTGGATTAATGCGTTGTCGGTGAGGCTAAAGTCTGAGTCGCCACAGAGAGATAGCAGGCAAATTCGGCGGGCACGTCTGGCTCGTAAACGGCGTAAGGGGCCCACTTTGAGGTTTTTATTTTCAACCTTGCGCAGCCATCCTGTCAGAATGGAGTGGATCAGGGGACGGCGGGCACGATTTAACTCCGTTTCTTCCTCTTCGCTTTGGGTACACGTTGGCCTGGCGTTCGTATTGTCTGGGGCACGCTGTAACGTGTTGTGGGATGATGCTCCCTTGCCTTGCTGTAGGGTGTGAACTAACTCGTGCGCAATCAGGCTTTGTCCACCTGATGTGTGAGGGTTAAAGGCTCCTTGCGCAAAGGCGATGTGGTTGCCCACAGTAAAGGCGCGAGCATTAAGGCTGTGGGCGAGTTGGGGAGCTCGCCCCGTCGTGTGTATATGGACGCCTGAAAAGTCCTGGCCGAAGCGAGGTTCCATGAATGTTCGGACCTTAGAAGGTAAGGGCTGTCCAATACTTTGCTGTATAGCCTGAGCCCCAGATTGAATGGCAGGTGTAGCATTGAGTGATGGGTTAGAAGAACGTTTGGTCTGTAGGGTTGCGTCTTCCTCTTCCTCCGAATCAACCTGTCTTTGAATCAGAGGGGAAATTTGACCAGCGATGGGTGTTGCTTGCAGTGTTGCTTCTTTCTCCTCCTCAGGGCCTATTTGCCGCTGCAAACTAGGTCCTGGCATCTGTATAACCTGATCAGCAATGCGATCGGCTTCCTGTTCATATTTATCGTTGGGCTGTCCTATTTTCAGTCTGGACTGAGTTTTAGGACTGAGTGATGGCAACGCCTCATGCAAAACAGGTGACATTTTAGAGAACGCTGGGGGCCATACAGAGGGACGTTGCCGATGCTGCTGCTGACTCTGAAATTGGCTCTCCTTCTCGGACACTCCCACTGACTGATCACAGCCACAATTCCGTTTCAGAAATCCTGGCGACATAGGCGTGAAAGATGGTTGTTGTAAGGATTGAGCTTGAACAAGCGATCGCATGGGCTAGTCCTCCAGGCTATCTGTAGCCATCCCCTAACCTCCCCCATTAAATCAGGTTAGGTAGAGCGATCGCGTCATTCGTGACAAACCTTTGCCTATCCCGCCCAGTTGTGGATGGGCAGGAATGTGACTTCTCTAGAAGTCGCTCCTACGATAAAGTAAACCACTCCCAAATTATTGCCTTGCACTTTTTGGTGATCCACAGTAAACTACATACATGTAGATAGATACTGAAATCACTTTGAGCGATACGAGGACAAAAATTTTGGACGTGGCGGAGCACTTAACCCAATTAAAGGGGTTCAATGGCTTCAGTTATCTTGATTTGGCTGATGCTATCGGCATCAAGAATTCAAGCATACATTACCACTTCAAAGCTAAGGCTGACCTGGCTTTGGCGTTGGTTGAGCGCGTTTATGAAGTCCAAAGTACCGCCCTTGATGCTTTCGATAACAATCTCGATACGCCACAACAACGATTGCAAGCAGTGGCCGATTCTTTTCAAGCCTACATTCAGGACGAGAAGTTCTGTTTGTGTGGAATGATGGCGGCAGAATTGCAATCAGTGAGTCCCGCCGTGAGAAGTCGCCTTACTCTGTATTTTAAGGACCTTCAAGCCTGGCTCACTAAGCAGTTTGTGGCAATGGGAGAAACCGATGCTCAAAATAGGGCACTCAGGTTCGTCAGCACAGCGGAAGGCTCCTTGTTGCTGGCAAGACTTGAGGGTGATCCTCAAATTGTTGGTCAAGCGTTGAAGAGTTTTATCCACGACCAATAACATATTTTTTTGCCTCATTTATCTACATACATATAGGTCAGTTTTTGGCGCATGTTTTGTTGAAAGCTGGCCTCAAATCTTTTCCCTACCTCCCCCTAATTCTATGAGCCCAAAGGAGGCTATTATGAAAACCGACAAACCTTTAGAAATCTCTCTGTTCTTAATCCGCATTAGTGTTGCTGCCTTTTTCTTGGTTTGGGCAATTGGAAAAATAATTGCCCCTGGAATCACTCAAGCCGTTGCTGAATCTTACTACTCCTCACCTGTGACAGGATCTGTTTCGGCTGTTATAGGGATTCTACAGTTAGCGATTGTTCTAACTTTTTTGGCGGGTTTATTGAAGACCTGGACCTATGGCTTGCTACTAGGAATGCATGCTGTTTCAGTACTCGTTTCACTCAAAAATTTGGTTGATCCATACACAGCGCCTAATTATTTATTCTGGGCAGCCATTCCCACATTGGCGGCGTTAATTGCGTTGTTTCTATTGCGTGAGCGTGATCAGCTGTTTGTCTTAGGTCGCCGTCATCTGTCTCAAGAGGATACAGCATCTCGCCAAATTCTATAGAGTTTATTGGATGCTATCTGGCATTCATCTGAAAATGCCAGATAGTGTCTATACAGACAATAATAGGGCACTTTTGTTTATTCAGACACTTCGTTAAAACAGCGTTCGGTATCACGTTTGCGCCGCGGCTTACTACATTCTTTGTCTCGACATTGCATAAATTTTTGGAGTTTTGGTGCTCGTTCAAGAATCCAGGAAAACTGATCACCTCTCTGTGTCAAATTTGCAAATTCTGCAGACGCATCAGCTTTTTGCCTTGCCTGCCGGAGATCTTCGCGAAGAATCTGATTGACCTTTGTTCTGGTTGATTCTCCAACATTAGTCTTCTGCTGAATATCATCAATAATCTGAATAATTTTTACTTGGGGTTCTTCTCGAATGTCTTGAAATCCATAACATGGGTCACTTGCACTCGGTCCAGATCTCTCAAATTGATCTAATTCTGCTATTTTGCCTTTGACATTCACAAGATTAAGCTCTTTAGGAGGTTCTTTAGCAGTAGAAAATCGGTTTCTTTTACAGGGATCCCTACGGGATTGAATCTTCTCTAGTAGAGTTTTCTCGCCCGGTGGATTAATGATATCTAATTTTTGAAGCGGTAGAGCCTGACCAGGGCATAACCGGTTACGTCTGGCCCAAGAGATAGCGTGAACTACCTCATGCACAATAGTGTCGACCAGTTCCAGAGGATTATCTCTGGCTGCCCGTATCTTCGGATTAATCGTCAGGATGCCACGTTTCTGATCGAAACCACCAAACGTCTGAGCACTATCGCTGAATGTACGACGTATACGCAGCTTGATTGGCCCGTGATCTCCTCTTTGGCATTTACAATTTCCTAACCAGTCCCAAAGATTTTGGAATGTAGGATGGTTAAACAACTCAGTGATAACAAGCTCTTGCTTTGTACGTTTCTGTTGGACGGGTTCATTCTCATCATTCTTCTCAGCATAACCAAGACGTTTCTTAAAGCGCTCTAGTGACAGCCGCATAATCATCGGTTTTGTCAACAGTGTTGGATGATGAGATAATAGTGGGTTAAATGTGGTGTTGTTTGCAGGTGTAGCGGTATTGTTATTCACATAAGCGGCTTCATCGTTTGCAGGTGTAGCGGTATTGGTATTCACATAAGCGGCATCATCGCGAGATTGCCTCACTCGCAGACGAGAATGTCCTCCAACTTGCTGTATTGTGTGGGTCAATTCATGAGCTAATAACTGTTTCCCGCTAGTTGTCTCAGGTTGAAACTCTTGTTGGTTGAAGAAAATATCCTGACCAAGTGTGAATGCTCGCGCATTCAGTGAACTGGCAATTTTGTTGACAGAGGGTTCGGTATGAATTCGTATTCCACTAAAATCCATGTCGAATCTTGGCTCATAGAATGCCCGTAAAGATTTTGGCAAAGGTTTTCCAAGGTTGCGCAGGGTATTGATTTGAGTCTGAGTGTTTGGTGTGACTTCAGGTGTACTGCCTGGTAATTCTTTTGTTTGAAGCGTCTCTTCATCTTCCTCCTCAGACTCGACCTGCCTCTGCATTAAGGGTGTCGCTTTTGGTTGAATCGTTTCCTCCTCTTCACACTGAGTACATTTGCGCTGGATGACAGGAAGTGTTTGCGCAGAATGGAACTTGGCTTGAACAATATCTTCATCAGCTTCCTCCAGGTCAACTTGGCGTTGAATCTGAGGTTCTGGCATCCGCATTACTTGATCTGCAATGCGATCCGCTTCTTGTTCATATTTATCATTCGGTCCCCCAATCTTCAGCTTCGGCTGAATTTTTAGCATGGGTGTTCCTAATAGCTCATGTAGAATTGGTGGTGCTTCTTTGGCTTCTGTTCGCTCGCTCGCCTGTTGTTTCAGTGTCAGTTGACTGCCAGACCCACCCCGATGCCCTAGCCCTGAAGACCTTTCACACCCACATTGGCGCTGGAATAGATGCGATGACTTTGAAGTCACGGACGGCTGAAATTCTGTCTTGATGTGTGTTTGTGCTTGCTTACCCATGGCCCAAGCCCTGATAAATCGATTGCGCAATGCGAGTCCCCATTACTCGGGGAGGGATATCTGTCGCCATTTCAAACGATCCCCCATTCAGTTGATTCATGCTTCTTCCCTGCTCTAACGCTCGCGGCATGCCTTGCTCAGCAAATAACCGAGCCAATTCTGCTTGCAGCGCTGCCCCAATGCGATCGCGATCCAAAGCCGAAAATCCATGCAGCGTGAGCCGATCAATATGCAGATTCAAAGAATAGGGAGGGAGGGATTGAGACTTAAACGTCTGTGATTCAACTGGCTGCCGCACCGACTCAAAGGCAGACCCATGGGAGCCGTCAACCATGCCACCCATGGTCTCTACGGTTGGCTGTTGCCCCTGGTGGTCTCCGCTCATACCCATCCCTTCACTTCCGTATCTGTCAGTGTCTTTTCAAGCTTAGAATACTCAGTTTTCGCTGCTCGCAATAAATGATGCATTGTCACTGGTGTATCAGCATCTGCCGCTAGAAATGAAGCATTCAAGGCAATGTTACGAATATTGCCCCCAGTAATATTTAAGCGGGCCAGCTGATGAAAATCTAACCCGTGGGTCGGCATCTGCTCCGGGAAAATTCGCCGCCAAATCTCCAGCCGCTGTTCCACACTGGGAAACGGAAACTGCACCACAAAGCGCAGACGGCGCAGAAATGCAGTATCCAGGGCCTTCTTTAAATTTGTTGTCAAAATAGCTAGCCCTCGATAGGCTTCCATCCGCTGCAGTAAATAACTCACCTCAAGATTGGCATAGCGATCGCGAGCATCTTTGACATCACTGCGTTTACCAAACAGGGCGTCGGCCTCATCAAACAGCAAAATAGCGCCACCCGCTTCGGCCCCATCAAACACCCGCCGCAGATTTTTCTCTGTTTCACCAATATATTTATTTACCACCTGGCTCAGATCGATGCGATATAAATCTAACCGCAGCTCATGGGCAATCACTTCAGCTGCCAGGGTTTTACCGGTGCCGCTAGGGCCAGCAAACAGAACCGTAATGCCCAGACCATGGGAGCCCCGAGTGGTAAAGGCCCAGGTGTCGTATACCTTAGCCTGCTGCCTCACCTGGGCGGCAATTTCTCGCAGCATTTGTTGTTCCCGCTCTGGCAGTACCAACTCATTCCAGGTAGCTTTAGGGATAATCCGCTGGGCCAGATCATTTAACTGGGGCCGGGTCTGTAGGCGACAGGTTTCCCAAAGTCTTGCATTCAAGGTTTCAGCCAGGTTCTCGGTGAGATTTTCAGCTAGATTCTTCGTTAAATGAGGCTTAGGTAAACGACTGACTTCAGCACAGACAGACTGGATATTCACAGCACTGAGCCGAAACTGAGAGACCAAACTATCCAGGTGGCCATTGACCTCTAAGGCGTGGGTATTGAGGGCTTGCTGCCATAGCTGTCGCTGCTCTGACCAATTCGACCTGGGTAGTTCCAGGTGAATCATAGCCCGATCGCCGATGACAACTGGATCGGTGCCGACTATCACCAGGTCTGTCTGTAAACTCTCTACAAATGGAATAACGGTTTGTTTTAAAGTGGTGGCGGGCAGCTGGCTACAGTCCAAAAGCAATATGCTCCGGCTGAGGACGGCTTCGCGTTCCCACAGTCTGGCCAGGGCTTCGCGCTCTGCGATCGCACCCGGAATATCCATAGCCCGCAAACGATACAGGACGGTGCCTAAGGCGTGACAGGCGGTGGTTGCGATCGCGCTACCCACATCCTGTCCACCCCATAGCTGAATGATCGGAACCGATAGCTGACTCTCCAACCAAATATCAGCCATTTCTTGGGCGATCCGTTGCTGAGACGGTAATAAATAACCAGGAGCCTGCAACCGATAGATCAGGCCATCTAAACGCTCATCCAGGTAGGGCACTCCGGTTAAATAATGCAGCACCCGTTCATCAATTCGTAAGCGACTCTGGGTCAAACTATCACTGTTAACCACCTCAATCAGCCGCCAACGGCGCAACGGTCCCACAGGCGCAAGGGCGTCCCAGCGAGCCTCTGGAAAGGCCGCCAATGCCAGGCTAAACGTCGGGTACATAAATCGTTCACCCTGGGCTGCTCCACACAGTTGGGTCAAAGACGCACTCAGCTCTACCCCAGCACAGAGCAACAACACCTGGCGTTCAAAGTGAGTTAACCCAAAGGCATCACATAAATAATCCAGAGCAGATACCGGCTGATTGGCTGTAGAGTTCTCTACTATTTCTGTAGGAGCCGCTGTTTCCTGATTAACCGATTCTCCCTGACGCTGTTTTATGTAAGTCCGCAAACATTGACACACATCCTCTAACGCCGTGGCTAGACGGTGTTGATTGGTGGTTTGCCAGTCCTGGTCAGTCGGCATCATGGGCTTACAGTAACGGTTGGGGCAGAATAGGAACCTGTTTCCGGTTGTAATTCACTTTCAGCACCATCAATCCGTAACCGCACCAAATATTCACCTGGAGTGAAATCAGCCGGAATATCAAACGTCAGTGTCGTCGTTGGTAAAGCACCCACTAGCTGAAAATTAGAAATTGATTGATCGCCTAGAAGCAGCTGCACCTGTTGCCGCTCACTGACAGGGGTAACAACGGTTAGAGTCAATGATTGATTTTGTGCCACTGGGTCTGGATTAATGCTAAAAATCTCAGGCCTTAAAATAAAGGAAACCGTATTTGACTCAAAGCCTTCTCGCAAGTCTGCTGGATCTTCGTCATTGGGTTCGTAATTAATGTAGTGAACAACCTGGACGGTTTTTACGCCAGTTTGTAACGTATTGGGCAATTCAACAGAAATCTCTGTATCATTTATATTGTCTGCTGTTGGAGCTATCTGAGTGTCTCCATTAATTCGTACCCTGAGCTCATCTGCCTGCAAGTTGTAGCCTTGAATGGTGAGTGTCCCACTCGGATTAATCAACTGAGGTTGTACTGCATTGATTACCGGGCGCTTCAAAGGCATAACGAATACCTGGCTTTCCCGTACAGGCAGTGCTGAGCGAGTAGTGCGATCGCTTTCAATAAGTACTACAGAGACGTGATAAGCCACCGTTGGCCGATAATTTGTCTGAAAAGCTGACCACAGTTTTGAAATCTCTTCTGTACTCAACCCTTCAGGGGTGATTTTTATCATTTCAATTTGTTCTGCCAGGGTAGATGCAGCCAGAATATTTTCAGGAAAATTAACTAAGTCCGAAAGCCTTGCACTGATCAGCTCACGGGGGAGTACACCGGCTTCATGCAACACTTGCATGCCGTAGCCCAGCATCACCTCAGCGCGAAATGGCACCTGACTGTAAGCACTCAGCAAATAATGTAAATCTAGAGCCAGCGGTGGACAACTCACCCGTTCTCCCTGGGAATCCCTGGCTGGATAGCCAATATTTCGCCAGCCCACATTGGGCATTACCCGATAGAGAAACAAATTCAGCGTATCTGGCACATTCACTTCATTCGATGCCAGCACAGTGTCAGGTGGGAGTACAGAAACATCTGGCGTACTTCCCCCCAAGTTCCCCGAAACACTGGCCAGCCGATTGGTTAATACACCTCTAAGAACGGCTGTAACAGCACCAATCGCAAGGGCAGTACTCATGGCTTAAACTCCATGGCGCGAGCTATTTCGAGCCTTTAAATAATCCTGTAGGGACGGCTTCGCAGGGCGAGACTTAGATGATTTAGGCGGAGCCGATTTTGGGATAACAGCTCGCACATCAATGCGCCCAATGGTGACCTGAATAGTTGGGCCACTAGTCTCAGATGACGGCGGAGAAGATGCTCTAGAGAAAGAGCGAGGGGTGGAAAAGAATTCAGGAGCACCTAACGGTTGTGCAGAAGAGTCATCAGCGACGTTTTGGGACTGACTAAGGCCAACTAACAAGGGTTGAATAGGCTCAACTACAGGCTGCTGACTGATTTGTGTAGCTCCTTGAGAAGAAGCTAACGCTTGAGAAGAGACTAGCGGTGGTGGGGAATGTTGAGTTACCGGTATGCTTGCAGCTATGGGCCGAGGGAGACTCGTTTTGGTAAGGGGCTCAACGACGGGTGCTGAAGAAGGGCCTTCTGTTCTAGATACGTTTGGAGTAGGAACAGACGATTGGGACGGTAATGGTTCTGATAGAGTTCTGGGTTTTAAATCAGAGGGTGATACAGAAGCATCAGATATCGTCGGAGCCGTGGGTAGTAGGACTGATGGTTGAGATAATTGAGATGAGGGCGTAGAACGGAATGGGGCCACCAAACTAACCGTATTTGACTGGGGCTGCCTCAAGTTAGGCTCGCGGGTTATGGTTGGCCCACTCTCAGACGTCTCAGCTTCAGCCTCCATGGGGAACTGAGGCATCAGTGACACTGTATCCGCAGGTGGCTCAAACGGCGACGCCAAGCGAGGCCGCACTACGGATAGATGACCCATGTTTTTAGCGACGATGGTTTGGAGGTAGTGACTCATTGATGGATCATCTCCAAATAAAACTGTCGACGTTGAGGACTCATGGCTAAAATGTCGGCTTCTCGCCAACCGTAGGCAGATGCTAACTGATGAACATCTCGTAAAACCCGCTGTGCCCAGGCTGTTAACTCTTGCCAGAAAAAACTCAAAATGTCGAACGGGGCCTGCCATTGATGCCCACAGTCAGGACAACTGACGGCAAGTTGTATATCGGACTGCTGATCCACCTGTTCCATTTTCTCCAGTAAGGCTTGATTGATACGGGGTGGAATGTGATCTGGCAAAACCGACTGGCCCTGATAGTGCGCAGAGAGAATACAGCGTTCTAAAATCTGCTGCGCTGCCTGAGATACATCAGACATCTGTTCAACCGCATGCAGATCAAGACTATTGGGGAGTCTGAACTCGATTTCATAGTCTTCTGTTGCTAGCAGTAACCCTGAGGATGGCTCTAATATTGGCGGTTGCCGAATATCAGACACGGCAAAGTTGAGCTCTAAATTATTGTGACAGCTGGGACAATTTACAACACTAACCAGTTGTGAACCTAAGGTTTGTTCTCTTAAGGTGAGTAAATGGTTATCCCGCTGACCAATACTTAACTGAGCCAGTTGTTCAGGAGACTGATCTGGACAGGCCGCCATCAACAACAGCAACCCACGCTGAGCTGTACTTTGGGATATCCCTTGTTCCCATACCGTAAGCAAATTAGCCGCTGTTAGCCCTTTCATGGTCACCTATGGTTCGACAAAACTAGGCTCAGACGGTTCGACCACGTCAAGATCACGCTCAAATCCTTCATTTTGTAAGGTCACCATTTCAAAGGCAATGGCATTGGCATTGGCATCCAATTCTGGCAATGCTTGACACTCTGAAGGCCAACAGCGGTAAACCTTGTAAGCAATAGCCACCTGTCCCGCCTCGTTCATAAGTTCGATGATAATATCCTTGCGAAAATCCGCTAGCGATACCTCTGCCCCCAGACCAGAACCATAGTTCCACACCTTATTACACCACCGCTCAAACTCAAGATCGTGGGTCACACCGCGCTCCAGTGTAATCGCCTCAAACTTACTCTGGCCAGGAGACCTACGCACGGTACTCGGGTCGCCACCCTCACGATGTTCTACCACTTCGGTAGTGCGTTTCAGGGCACCCACCTTACTCACACCTGCTACATATCGCCCATCCCATTTGACGCGAAACTTAAAATTCTTATAGGGGTCAAAGCGTTGAGCATTGACACTAAACTGCGCCATTGTGAACTCCTCCTATTAGGTTTGAATTTGGCCCGCTAGCTGTTGCAGTTTAATAAAGACAAATTCAGCAGGCTTGAGCGGTGCAAAGCCCACCAAAATATTGACAATGCCTTGATTAATGTCGTTTTGGGTGGTTGTTTCCTTGTCACATTTCACCAGATAGGCCTGGCGCGGCGTTTGACCCTGGAAGGCCCCCTGACGGAATAAATTATTCATAAATGCGCCAACATTGAGGCGAATTTGTGCCCATAGCGGCTCATCATTGGGTTCAAAAACAACCCACTTGAGACTTCTAAAGAGGGTCTCTTCAATAAACAACGCTAGCCGTCGCACCGGCACATACTTATACTCTGAACCAATGGCATCGGCCCCCTCTAAAGTACGTGCCCCCCAGCAGATTGTTCCATAGATCGGAAATGTGCGTAGACAGTTGATGGCCAGGGGATTCAGGGTGCCATTTTCCGCATCCGTCAACGAGGCATCCAACCCAAACACATTGCTGAGGGTAGCATCAGTTCCTGCTGGGGCTTTCCACACACCACGCTCACTGTCAATACGGGCATAAAGCCCAGCGATTGTGCCGCTGGCACCCACTGTGCGCAGCTTAAAATTATTCAATGGATCAGGCATTTTGACCTGAGGGAAATAGAGAGCAACGTGATCGGACCTGAGGTTGTTGTTAGCCCCTAGCCAGGCTTTAATTGCCTGGGGAGTACTCAGGTTGTTGGGTGTATCCATCAGAAACAGGGCTCGCCGTCTCCGACAATAGCTTTCGGCCATCGTCATCACCGCCCCGGCCTGCTCTGCTGTTAATGAGCCAGTACCGTCAACGATGGCACTGCGTGGGATGCAAAGCAAATTAAACAGATCCACATCTTCCAGGGCATGAATCCCTGTTTTTGCCGTTGGATCACCAATTAGCTCAGTGCTACCGGGTAAGGCTCCATTATCGCCAGCAGCTCCAGCAGTCTGTCCACTGCCAGCAATGGCCCCCCCCCCAGAATATATTCTTGGATATTGGCGCTGGCATTGGGTGTACTTGTCAACAGTAAAGCGTCTGACGTGGCACCAGCCGTGAAACCAATTACATCGCGGGGGTTGCCGGGTCCGGCTAGGACCAATAAGCGATCTCCCACTGCTGTTACAGTTGCGCCAGCAAAGGCTGGCTCAGTCGGGTCGGTAGCCCGAATTGCAGCTTCTAAGGCAGGGGCAACTTCTAACAGTGAGCGACTACCGGTTTCAAGATTGAGAGAAACTGCTGCTGGAGTAGCTGGCAAGGTTGTGCCGCCATTGCCATCAGGGCGGGCAATGGTGACCGTGACCGCTGGTGATGCTGGAATGGTTGGATCATCAGCATGGGCAGCAGAAAGTGTGCCATTGATCTCAGGTAACGATGCTCCGGACGCAGTTACCTGTATCAGCTGTGAGCCCGTATTGGGATCATTGACTACGGCATCTACAAAATTGTTTTGAGCTACAGTCATGGAAAGATTTTGGAAAACCTCTTGCCGCAAGGGCACTAGACCGCCATCAGCCGGATATTCTGAAACGATCAAGTTAAACTCATCGGCTGCCGTGCCCACTGGTTCAACTCGAAACCGAACATTATCTCCCCATGTACCGTGGCTAATGGCTTCAACAGTGAGAGCATTAATGACTGCCGTTGACGCACTGGCTGCATCCGTCGTCACCCGCACAGCCCATGCTTCTGTCCCGCCATTCAGAAAAAACTGCTGGATAGCGTAGCTAGCTTCGCTATTAGAGTTTAAGCCGCCAAACGCTCGATTAAAATCTCCTATATTAAAGAGTTGAACCGGGCTATCAACAGGGCCTCTGGTGAAGTAGCCGACAACGGCCAGGATAGATGTGGCGACACCTGTAATTGTGCGAATGCCACTGGGAAGCTCCTCAACATAAACACCTGGATAGGTTGGCGTAATTGGCATGGGAAGGAATCCTTGAATTTCAATTACAGCATTATTGTGGTAACCGTGATAAATGTATCAATTACACTTCTCTCTAATATGAAAAATCTACGACAAGATAACTTACAGTAGTTTTCTTTTAGGCGTAACGAAGGTAAATCTATGGGATATTTACTCTAGTTAACAAGTTTAGCTGACAAAAATCTCCATAGTTAACCTATTCAAAAGCTGATGCACCTTTTGATCTTAAGAAGTACCTCTCATTAAGAAATAGCGACACACATCTCTACTGAATTGTAGGAACTTGCAATTTATCGCATCAGTTTTAAATGACTCGTAATATTTTTGTTGGCAAATAATTTTTGCATTAATAATGAAGGTGTGATCGCTAGCTTGAAGGGCAACATTCATTTCTTTTATGAAAATTGCCTCTTTTACCCCTGCGTGGACTAGGATCTCTTCAATGCCAATGGTTTGATAAGTTTGGATGATTATTTTCTGTAGTGCTGGGCTGCCTTGTGTTTCTGTGTAGCCCAGCCAAGTTTGATGACGTTTCTGTATGCTGCCCGTGTGGTAACGAGGACGTCATGCAGTCCGGTTCATTCGCCTGGTTATCAGCCGCAGCTTAGTCCTTGAGTATGTTTGCTTCTTTTAGCGATTCGTAAATGGCATCCGCATTTCGTGGGTCATGGCCTTGAAAAAAATCTTCTGTTGGATATCCAAGTTCTATTCGAATTTGATCTTCGCGAAGGGGGATTCTATCGAATGATTGGAGATCAATAACTGGGGTGTTTAAAGTAATCGATGATAGGGATGTTATGAAGTTGCCGTAATAAATGGGCTGACCTTTGGCTGTAAGTTGGAATGGATGTCCACTGACAAGATCTGGGGTTAACTTTGTTAAAAGCCGTTCCTTCACGCCTGACTTTAACGTGATTGTGTGGGATTCCCAGTCGTACGACGCGATGTTATTTGTCGTGATGAGTATGTTCCCATCAGACGAGTTGATTGAAAATAGAGAGAGTGATCTTTCTTTATTCGTGGATGGACTCTGTAGATCAGCGGTATCAGATATTGTCGCTTGATGATGACTACAGCCAAGGCAACCGAGAAATACTGTTACGATTACGAGACTCAATAATTTGCTCATGGTTAGGCTTATAACGTCTAAGAGCAGACGATCGCTGATGAATATAAGGTTTCATGCCGAAATCTCTCCCGGTTCGGCTGCATCCATTTGTTAGGCGTAGGCATTTCTATATCTTCAGTCCCACCAAAGATAAATGGCCTTCTCGCTTTTCAAATATTCGAGAATATCTTCCACATCTCCAGATCCTTGATCAACAATGTCTGGACAGAATTCATATATCTCCTCACCGAACGCTTGGAGATCCCCTGGAAGACTCTGAACTTTCATTTGAATCGTGTCACTTTCTGCCTGCCAGATATCCAGTTCCAAATCACGGTCCCAGGCCTTCAACTTCTCTATAATCTTTTCCGTTGTTAGATCGTAGTTAATTCCATCAGAAGCAGCCGCTCTCAAGATGTCGAATTTGTCCTTCGAAAGGATTACTACCAACTCATGCCCATTAACTTCTTCGTTAGATAGATTTCTTGTTGTCCCAATAAAAGCAAGCGCTCCTGCGGGTAGTACTTTCCTTATTTTTTCCAGTTGTGAGCGAGCTGATTCTTCGGAAACTATTACCGATACTGCATCAAAATACTTATCTCTTCCAAAATCTCTTGTTGAATAGTCTCTCACTGACTTGTCAAGCTGTTCGCTCAAAATCGACTTGATATCTTCCATTTCAAGTGCCCTCGACTGAATCGGTGCATCTATGACCAAACCAGCAGCACCGCCCTGTTTGGTTAAGCCCTCAAATACAACGTTTGGATCAATCACAACCCGAAAAGATGAATCAGCACCCATGGCACTACTATAGCACCGTATTTAGTATCATGGCATTTATACAGTCATGAAAATAACTCCTAAAGTTGTTCTTAATGGGCAGGCTAAGATGGCTAATGTCTTTAAAGGGAACGATGTAGCGACCCAACAATCAATACAGCCCAGCACATTATGCAGAGTTAACCGCATCTGTCCAGTATTGAAATGTCTCACCACCAATCTGGTCGCTGTCTTCTTGATAAATTTTCTGTAGGCATTCATAAAATGCTTGAGCTTCCTGGATTAAGCCGAACGCTATTAAGCACTTGAGTATTCGAGTAATACGAAGATAGTTGTGGTTGAACATATTTACCCATTCTTGCTTACGATCCGGGTAGTTTTTCGATTTCTCCACAACTACCTTGCTTTGCTCATCTCTAGAGATCGCTAGCCCATAGAAATATAGCATCACAGAGAATGACTGGAGCAAGTTTTTCTGTAGATGAGGATTTTCCCTAAATGCTTGAATAATGTTCTCATCTACAACTGGAGCATGGGAATTAAAGTGACTTTTCTCGGCAATGGGAAATAACCATTGAATGTAATCGTGGGCACACTCTAGTTTCTCAAAATCCCATGCCCACATTTGTTGTATTTTGCGCCCCTCAAGGTCTGATTTTTTGCCCAGATAGAATGGCACGATCATTGCTGTGAGATTTTGTTCGGAGTACATCAAAAAATACCTCTGCAATTTTCAAATATTTGATGAGGGAAGAGGCCTAACGCCCATCTACAGTGGCGTGAGACTAACTATCCCGAAAAGTTTGCTATGCCTTAACCTAAGCGTCCGTTTCAAGGGCTATTCAGGCACTCACAGCTGTAACTGAATATCTGAGGTAAGCTACTGGTTTGACCAGTGTGACTCGAAGAGCTTTGATTGTTCCTTTGATCATAATTTGAGGATAGTTGCCACTCTTTTCTCGCTTAAGATAGCCAGAAACAATGAATTGGTAGTACTCAATTGTCGAGGCAGGGGCAATTCCACCAATAATTCCAACGGTAGGCATATTTAATTTTAAGATTGCTTAGAACAACATTGGCCAGGGAACGTATATAGATTTCTGAATATCGCATTACCCGAACTTCTTTTTGGCTTGCTCGTAGACTTCAATGGTAATTTGGGTAGCGCCTGACTCCTGAGCTAGCTTCTCAATCTTTTTGCGGGCAGCAGGGCGCACGAAAAAGGGAATTTCTTTCAAACGTGCTTTAGCTTCTGGGGTCCATTCAATGGAGTTACTCATGGGCGATCGCATACAGTGCTTTTTTACTTTACAGCTATAAATTCAGCTTTTGCATCGGAAAAGCATTGAATAGGAAAGAATCAGAATTTTCGTAAACTAGGTCATTGCTGAACTTAGCCGCAGATGAATTTCACCTGGAGTCGTTTTGCTCTGCAACACTACAGGTTATCGAGAATTGCCTGAAGATCAGCAGCGGGATATGGAGTAGTCAAATCTGCCAGGAGTTGCCGATAGAAAGCTCCCATTTTCATGACCAAGGCCATTCTCTTGCTAAGGTAGGCGCGAAGGTCAACCGAAATAGCTGCATCCGAACCATGGTGCTCATTAGCCAATTGCTGTAGTGCTTGTCGCCAATTGTCTCTAGAATCATAGCAACTGACAATTGCATGGACCAGGCTAGTAATCACGGTACAGATATCAAAGTTTTGATGCTCATCGAAGAACTGGCATTCATCGGCGTCAAGTTGAAACTGGTTTGACAGGGCAAGGCCATAGTCTGCTAGCAAAAGTTGGTTACCATCGGTGAGGATGTTATTGAAGTGAGCATCCATATGAATAACGCCTTGAGAATTTATAAATGACAGTATGTCAGTTAATTGAGTCTCAAGGCTGGTGATCATTGAAATCGGATCTGTGCAATGTAATAAGTGATGACGCAACCATTGGCTGAGCGTTAATGGGTAATGTTCCAAAAATATGACTACAGAATGAGTCGCTTTAAGCATCGAAGAGACCCGTTGATGGATCGCTTCGCAGTTTCCCCAGCGCTGCCGATCTATGCTGTCATCATAGCTAGTGCAGACAATGGGCAAAACACGCCAGTGGTGTAGCAATGGAAATTGAGCACATTGACCTGATTTCACCCAGGTGTTTGCGACGAGGTGTGTTTCGATTTCGCGCCATGCGCCAAAACCGCAGCTGCCAATACGATACTGATAATAGGTTGGCAGTTGAAAATAGTTATCAGTCGATTGATAATTTTGACCCGGCATTTCAAGGGCTGCTAACGGCACAAGTTTGACAAACACAGGGGTACGATCATTTAAAAATGATAGGGTGCCATGTCCTCTGACTTGTATTTGTGCATCGTTGAGTAAATGCAACAGTCCTTCGTTACTCCAGCATTGAAGTTCGTCAGCAATTTCTCCATGGTATTTAAGGCGAGTCATGCAGGTTTCTATAGGGCTTGGATGCGTCAGTTTACGTTTCTCCGCTCCTTGAAATGACGAATCAGATTGAACGTTTTGACCTTGAGGACCCAACGTATTTTTAACAAGTTTTTTAAAGGATCCAGCTCAAACTATGGTGTGTTGAAAAATACAGGATTATTAATTCTCGCCGCATGCTCAATGGCCTGGGATGCTAGCTTAGCCGTAGGATTCTCCTGACCAGTCGTATTCCATGTAGGTGGCCGTTTCTAAGGCAACATCCTTACCTAGAAGCTTGGCTACTAGATAAAAGGCCGCATCAATTCCTGCTGAGATACCACCGGAAAAGATGAGCTTGCCACTATCCACCACTCGGGCATTTGCCTTTACCTCCGCAGTCGGCGCAATCTGCTGCAGTTCGTCTAAGGCTCCATGGTGAGTCGTCGCAGCCATATTCTCCACTAAACTTGCTTTAGCTAGAACAAGTGCCCCTGTGCATACTGACAATATATGCTCAGATTGAGGATAACACTGATTTATCCAGGCCAAAAGCGTCTCATTATGCATCTCCTTACGAGTGCCAAAGGGGGTGCCATCAACATGTCTCCCCCCTCCACCGGGTACAACCAAAATATCTGGTTGAGGACATGTATCGAGGGTATAGGTGGGATTAACACTGAGAGAATTTCTAGCGGCAATAGGCGTATGCTCCGCCACGGTGTAGACGTTAAACGGGTCCGAGCCATCTCGCTTGCCAGTCACCGAAAAGACTTCAAAGGGACCACAGAAATCCAGAACTTCTACATCGTCAAAAACGAGAATTGCCACATTACGCTGTTTCACTGATTCTCCTATTTATCGTCGTCGTTGGCACCATGGTGATGGCTAAATTTTTAGTAACACGACTAGAGCGACTACAAAGCTCACCATCGCTGTACCCAATTGTAGTAACCGTCGATTCAGCTTAATTATTTTGTTGATGCGCAACAGTCGGACGGCAAAATAGGCCACAATCGCTACAATCACGGCTAGCAAGACCTTAAGGATTCTACCTCGATAGAGTTCTATTGCGATCGCGACCGTCTTAAGGGTGCCAATCTCAGTGGGGGCCTCCACATCGGGGGTTGCTAAAATCTCCCAGGTGCTACCCCCATCGGGGGAGCGATAAATGTCAGTATTCGCTGTCCCAAAGCCAAAGATGGTGTTGTCTTGGGCATAGTTAGGCGAAAACTCGATGGGACGTCCAGCACAGGGCACATTGTACATCCGAGAAAATGCCAGGCTGGCATCGCCAATGGGGGCAAAGGACTCTCCTTTATCCACACTTTTGTACAGTCCTTTGCCGCGTAAACTCACCATAACGGTGCCATCTGCGGCATAGTTAGGTGAGATCGCCACGCCTTCTAAAAAGGCTCGGTCGGGGGCAATATCTGCGATCTCAACTGACTGCCAGCTATCGCCTGCATCTGTAGTTCTAAACAATCCATCGTAGCTACTGACAAATAGGGTTTGGTCCTGGGGATAATCAGGCGAAATCTCAATGTGTAAATTGCCAGCTGTGGCGATGGGGCTAGCTTCCGTAGTGGACTGCCAGGTTTCACCAGCGTCTGTGGATTTGTAAACACCGGTCTCTGCAACCACATACAAGGTGCGATCTTCGGCAAACCCAGAGGAAATCACCATGGAAGGACTATCATTTCCTCGTTTCCAAGGCAGTTTTGCAACTTCTTTGAGCGTTTTACCCCCGTTGGTAGAACGAAAGAGGAGTCCCGCCTGGTTGCCAACATACATGGTTTTATCAGAGCCAAACTCAGGGGACAAAAGCAATGTTAGTCCGCGAGCTTCTTTACCTAGGGCGTGGATAGACCAGGATTTCGCTCCATTGGTTGAGCGTAAAAACTTTGTCCATAGACCTGCCGTAAATACTGTTTTATCAGTGGCATAATCAGGAGAAAAGGCGATATCAAAAAACCGTCGTGGATCCTGATAAGTCTCCTTAAAACTACGGTTTAACCGAGGCACTTCAGCCCCATTCATGGTCAGCTGCCAGGTTTTACCCTGGTCATTACTGGTCATGATTTTGCCCACATAGGTGGTCAAGGCCAGGGTACCATCTTCACCATAGTTCGGTGATATATCCATCGCGACCACCACACCCGGATCTAATGTGTTGATCTCTCGCCACCGTTGACCGCTTTGAAAAGAACGATAGAGACCGTTAAAGCCACCTAAAAATACGGTTTTGTCGTCAACAAAATTGTCCGATATAGCAATCTCACTAAAGTGATGGGTCTCAAACTCATCAGCTTGCCGATCTTTCTTTAGACCATGGGGATAATCAGTCCAGGTCTCACCACTATCCAATGAGATAGAGATGCCCTGATCCCAACTAGAAATCATGACTCCCCTAGAATTACCCGGCAGGGTTTTCACATCCTGAATCCGTAAATCCTCTAACCCCTTATTGACCTCAAGGATTTCTAAGGTCCCAGGATTTAGTCGAAACACCCCTTTAGAAGCAGTTCCCACGTACACAACCGTGCCATTAGACGCAAGGGTTGTAATCGAGTCGTCTGCCACCGTGAGCAATGATTGCCAACTTTGACCAGTATCATCTGAACGTAACAGTTGCCCCGTCTCATCCCCAGCCCATAGAACGCCATCTGCATCAGTCAGCGCTCGAAATAGCTGGTTGGCATCCACAACCGAGGACCAGCTTTGACCGCTGTCTACACTTCGAAATAGTCCCCCTTCTGTCCCAGCAGCCATCATCACCTGAGGTTGGCTAGACAGGCTATGCACCAAGCCAATGTCCTGGGCCCCTAAGCCATCGCTAGAACGACGCCAACTTTCACCTTCGTCATTGGAGATGAAAATGCCATCACCATGGGTACCGAGGGCCAACATTTTGCCCTCAACTTGATCAATGGTCAGTGTCGAAAGCGGCGTGAGGGTATCTAGTCCCTGGACAATCCGTCGCCAGTGTTCGCCTTTATCAACGGACTTTAGTAAATTGCCCCGCACTACTGTGTAGACCGTCTGATCGGTGCTATAACTGGGCGAAAGCTTGACTTGGGTGACCACATCATGGGGCCGATGGGCCTGGACCGGTTGAAAAGATCCAATAATGGTTAGCAAAAGACTCAGAATCACCAAGCTTAGCCACGGCCTGAATAGGTTAGCTATAGCCATCCTTATGTCTGATAAACCAACCGGAAGGTGGCGTTTAAGGAAATGCATCTTAAAAGACAAATGTTACTAGCTAAATTTCTTCAGGTAGTGGATGCTACAAGACCCGTTGCCAAGCGCTGCTAAAGCTGGGTTTACCTGATTCCAATACGCTTAATTGCTTTGCGATTAAGCGCTTATAAGTACCTATTAAAGATGCAGGCCCAATATATGGGGGCATTCATCAAGAATATTTCATATGTACTTAGTTACATTAATACCCAAAAACTAAGGCATCCTATAGCCCACACCCGTCAGGTCTAAAATTTTTTAATAAATCTGATGAAAATATCATTTCTTTAGAGATCCTAGAAGATATGCATAGGCGCTTATCCACACCTCTGTGGTGCGGCAACGTGTGCTAAAACTAAAGCGCTAGGTGCCATTAGGTGCTGTAATATGGTCCGTCTGATCAACGCCCTATGCACTCAAACCCAAACACAAACTTATCAAGGACAAGGAAGACCAATGGGGTTATTTGATCGCGTTAGCCGACTTATCCGCGCAAATGTCAACGATGCCGTAAGTAAGGCCGAAGATCCTGAAAAGATTCTTGAGCAAAGCATCATGGATATGCAGGAGGATCTGGTACAAATGCGCCAGGCTGTGGCAGGTGCGATCGCAAGCAAAAAGCGGGTGGAGCAGCAGCAGGAAAAAGCTCAGTCAGAAGCTAACGTTTGGACTCAGCGCGCCCAGCTAGCCTTGCAAAAGGGTGATGAAAACCTGGCCCGTGAAGCCCTCGTCCGTAAAAAGAGCCATGCCGAGACAGCGGCAGCCCTAAAGACCCAGCTCGACCAGCAGACGGCTTCAGTGGATACCCTGAAGCGTAATCTGATTGGTCTAGAAAGCAAAATTTCTGAGTATAAGACCAAGAAAAACATGCTCAAGGCCCGTGCCAGTGCGGCTAAGGCCAACGAAAAGCTACAGCAAACCGTGGGCAATCTCAGCACCAACAGCTCCGTCGGTGCCTTTGAGCGCATGGAAGAAAAAATCCTTGAGATGGAAGCCCGTGGCCAGGCCGCTGCCGAGCTAGCCGGTGCCGACCTCGAAGGTCAGTTTGCGAGCTTAGAAGCAGGCAGCGATGTCGATTCAGAACTGGCGGCCATGAAAGCCCAGCTGTCGGGTGGTTCCGTTAATCAGGAAGCTCTGCCCCCCGCTGACGCCCAGCAGCCAGTAGATGCTCCGGTTAATAAAGCTGTTGATGCCGAGTTAGAGGCATTGAAGCAAGAATTGGACAATTTATAATTGGACCATCTGTAGGGTGGGCATTGCCCACCCTCAAGCCATTAGGCAATGGGTTTAAGATAAAACTATTGCCCACTCCCTTTTCCCATGCAATTTGCCAATCGCCTCGCCCCTCTTCAAACCAACGTCTTTGCCGATATGGATCGAGCTAAGGGCAGGGCGCGGGCGGCAGGTAAGACAATCGTAGATTTATCACTGGGGTCTTCGGATTTACCGACGCCAGTCCATGTCTTGGATGCGATCGCAACAGCTGTCCATGACCCGATCACCCATGGTTACAACCTATTTGAAAGTACCCGAGCCTTTCGCCAGGCAGCCGCTCGCTGGTACACCCAGAAGTTTGGTATTGCAGTGGATCCAGAGACAGAGGTCCTACCGCTCATTGGCTCCCAGGAAGGCACGGCCCATTTACCCTTGGCAATTTTGAATCCAGGGGATTTTGCCTTACTGACAGACCCTTGCTATCCCTCCCATGCAGGGGGTATTCACCTGGCCAACGGGCAAATTTATTCCATGCCGTTACTGGCAGAAAAAGACTTTTTGCCCGTGTTCAGCGACATCCCAGCAGCAGTAATCGCCCAGGCACGGCTAATGGTGCTGAGCTATCCCCACAATCCCACGACAGCTACGGCAACACCTGATTTTTTTGCAGAGGCCGTAGCCTTTTGCCAGAAACACGACCTGGTGCTGGTCCATGACTTTCCCTACGCCGACCATTGCTTCAATGGAAAACCTGCGCCGTCGGTGTTGCAAGCGGATCGAGACAAGACCTGCTCCATTGAGTTTTTTAGCTTTTCCAAGGCTTACAACATGGGGGGGTTTCGCATTGCCTATGCCATTGGTAACCCAGAGCTGATTTTGGCACTGCGTCAGGTCAAAGCAACGGTGGATTTTAATCAGTATCAAGGAATTTTGCGGGGTGCGATCGCAGCCCTAGACGGCCCACAGGACTGTGTGCGTGCCACCGTTAATACATTCAAAAACCGGCGTGATGCCATGGTTAACGGCCTCAATCACTACGGTTGGGCAGTGCCTAGCCCTGACGCCACTATGTACCTTTGGGCCAGGCTCCCTGAAGAATTTAACGACTCCATTGACTTTTGTGTGCGTCTGGTAGAGGCCACTGGTGTAGCACTAGCCCCGGGTAGAGGGTTCGGAAAATCTGGCGAAGGCTACGTTCGTTTTGCTCTCGTGCAATCCCCTGAGATTTTAGAACAGGCTGCTCAGCACATCGTTGAGTTTATGAATAGAAAAAATAAATTCAGTGTATAGAAACTTTACTGATGAAGAAACAAGCCTAAACGTATACACTTCAAACACCCCAGATATTACAGGTGATTATCCTTAGGTGTACCAAGTATTTTTATGACACGTATGGGTATGATTTATACGACGAAAAAATGGAGCCCAGTATTCGTACGTATATAGCAACACAGCAAATCATTACTGTGTCCTGTCAAATGAGGTCCTAGTTCAACCATTAAGAGATTTGTTTCAACCGGGTCTTGTAAATGTTACATCTGCCAATCAATGTTGATTAGCCTGCAAGTGCGCTGCAACTGCTTATGAATTTTCCAGAAGAGCAACGCCGTATATTACTGATCGAAGATGATTATGGTAACCGTGTGTTGTTTGCAGACTTTTTAGAGCAATGCGGCTACCGGGTATTGCCACTGGCTGATGGCAACAACTGTATTGAGATTATGCAGGAGTTTTTACCCCATTTGGTATTGCTAGATATCAAGCTACCTCACATAGATGGAGTCACGCTGATCCAGGCAATTCGAAACCATGCCCAATTTCACGCCATCCCTATTTTGGTTGTCAGTGGCTATGCGTTTCAAGCTGATCGTCGCAGGGCATTAGCAGCTGGAGCAACCGACTATATGGTTAAACCTATTTTGCCAGTCACCCTCAACAGCAAAATTCTCTCTTTGTTAAAGCTGCCACCCAAACCTATTTCTTACGAGAGGCTCTCCCAGGAGAATGCCTCCCAGGAGAATGCCTCCCAGGAGAATGTCTCTCAGGAGAGAGCCCCTGAGGAGAGAACCCCTGAGGAGAATGTCTCCCAGGAGAGGGCCTCCCAGGAGAGAGCCTCCCAAGAGCGGGCCTCCCAAGAGCGGGGGAGGCACGAGAGGAAGGGTCAAGACTCAGAACCTGGCTCATCATCAGGTTTTTGGCGCTGATCGCTAATAAATTCTTCTGTTGTGCGGCTGAGTTGTTGCAAAGAGACACTAATCTCTTCTACGGTTCCTTGCAGGTTTGATGAAAGCAGTGTTACTCGCTGAAGCTGATTAAGGGCATTGCCCATCATTTCGCGATAATACTGCTCAAATTCATCTAGAGACATGGCATTTAATTCGTTGACATGACTCTAGTCTCCGCTAATTCTGAGCTGAGTTGGATAAAAACTGCGAAAATACCCTGAATTTTTACGTAATGTTTGATACGTGAAGTCGTGGCTTTATACGGACATATAACGTAAGCCAAATATCTCAGATTGTTAAGACAATTTGCACTCGTTGTTGAATTCTATGGGCTGTAAGAGAAACGAAGCAAGTAAAACATTTAGGGTAAGCTTTGATCTTTTGAAGGCGATGCATCTCTTGACATACATGCGTTTGATCCCTCCGTAGGGGGGACAAGCCTCCTCCTACGGAGGGATGCGTTCAATTTTCGATTAATCCTTCAAATTCGGTACGTAAACTCTGAAAATTCGCTATTCGACCCACAAGCAAACTGGTCTCTTCGGCCTGGGCCAACTCTTTCTTCCACTGGCTCACATGATCCCCAGCATTTAACCAAAAGGTTACCATTTCGCTGACAACCTTATCCCAATCCCAATCCGGCTTTTTATAGATCAGCGATGTCGCCTCAATAAAGCCATCCAGGGTGCACTCGTAGCTACCCAAATAAGCACAGCTGCGATTAGGCGACTGCTCTACATACTGCTGATGTTTAAAGAAATTCCAAACTGGAGAGACTCCGACGATGTCAAAGTTATAAGTCATGGTGATTCTGAGAGATATCAAAAGGCTTAAAGCTGCCCTAGCCGTAGATACTAAAAAGGCACAGGAAAATTCCCGTGCCTAATGCATACCTTTGGGGCTAGAAAAATGCAGCATAACGTGCTCGTTATAGATAGATTTCACACATAGGTGTCATTGTTGAGCACCCCATAACTGAAGTCTTCACACAATGAAACCTTAAGGATTAGTTAAATTCTACCCGAGGAATAACCCTAAAAGAGTTCTCTGTTAACCTCTGTAGCGATCGAGAACCTATTCTTTAGGGTGAGAGGTTTGAGTACAGCAGGGGGCTGCCGCTGCGACAAAAATCCTATATCTAAAAAAACTTTTGCCGCCAAAAAATACTCAAAAAAAAGGAGAGCTACAAGCTCTCCAACCATCAGGGTGCATCTACTTAACATAGTATGCCACGGATGGGATGTGGGGTGTAACCCCCTATTCGGTTTTTTTGCGAATCTTGCTAGAACTTTACAAGTATGAAGTCAGTGTAAAGTCAGTGGCTCAAACCATCATGTGGACGTTTTTGACCATCCTTAAAACCCTAAATGCGAGCCTAGAGCCTACGATAGGCGCTTTTCAATGTCCTGAAACAGGATAACCGCCCATCAACAACACGTCCAGTCTACCCATTTAGCTTTTTGCCGAGTAACTGATTGGTCAATTTAGGATCTGCTCTTCCACCGGAGCGCTTCATGACCTGACCCACAAAGAAACCTTGCAGCTTCTTCTTGCCAGCACGATGCTTGGCTAATTCATCTGGGTTATCTGCCATGACTTCATCGATGATGGCTTCAATGGCAGCAGGGTCAGAAATCTGGACGAGGCCTTTTTCTTCGACGATGGCCTTAGGTGAACCACCTTCCTTAAGTAAGGTGGGCAGAAGATCTTTACCGATTTTATTGCTAATGGTGCCGGAGCTAATCAGAGTCACCATTTCACCCAGCCCTTCAGGGGTTAACCCAATATCGCCAATGGATAGCTTCTCAGCATTGAGGTAACCAGCGATATCGCCCATGACCCAGTTGGCAGATACTTTTGCATCAGCACCAGTGGCAATGGTGCGCTCAAAGTAGTTGGCAATAGAACTATCATCTGTCAACACACGGGTGTCATATGCAGACAGGCCTAGATCAGTTTCATAGCGATGACGTTTATCGGCGGGCAGCTCAGGTAGCGCAGCTTTCCAAGTTTCGAGCTGCTTTTTTGACACCTCAATGGGAGGCAAGTCAGGCTCTGGGAAATAGCGGTAGTCGCTAGAACCTTCCTTAGAGCGCATGCTCTTAGTAACCTGGGTGCTTTCATCCCACAGACGGGTTTCTTGAACAATCTCTTCGTCGCCACTTTCAACTGCTTCTGTCTGACGCTCAATTTCGTAATCAATCGCCTTTTGAATGGCGCTGAAGGAGTTCATGTTTTTGATTTCCACCTTGGTCCCAAAGGCTTCTTGACCTTTGGGGCGGATGGAAATATTGACATCGCAACGGAGCGAGCCTTCCTGCATGTTGCCGTCGCCAACGCCCAGGTAGCGAACAATGCGGCGGACTTCCTGGGCATACTCAGCGGCTTCTTTGCCCGTGCGCAAATCAGGTTCAGAGACGATTTCGACGAGGGGAACGCCTGCTCGGTTGTAGTCCACCAATGAATATGTGGAACCTGCAAGGCGATCGCTACCGGCATGGACCAACTTACCGGCGTCTTCTTCCATGTGTAGACGGGTAATGCCGATTTTCTTGCGTTCTACATTGCCGCTTTTTTTATCCACCAGTTCTATCTCAATCCAACCATGCTCAGCAATGGGCAGGTCGTACTGGGAAATTTGGTAGTTCTTCGGCAAGTCAGGATAGAAGTATTGCTTACGGTCGAACTTGCTATAGGGTGCAATCTGGCAATTCAAAGCCAGGCCTGTTTTGACCGCATATTCCAAAACCTTTTCATTGAGCACCGGTAATACCCCAGGCATGCCCACGGTGATGGGGTCAATGTGGGTGTTAGGATCTGCCCCAAACTCCGCTGAGCTGGGGGTGAAAATTTTCGTATTGGTGCTGAGTTGGCAGTGGATCTCTAAGCCAATGACGGCTTCGTACTCGGTCTTTGCAGGTGCCGCAGCGGTCATAGTGGACAGTGGGTGAAATAGAACGTGTCCTATTGTAGCGGCTGGCGGGAGATTGGGGGCAATGGTGTAGGGGCATTCCACGGAACGCCCCTACACCATTGCCAAAAACAATTTTGCAAAATACTACGTTGGCAATACCTCTCCCTCGTTTAGCTCAATCAAGAACTGCATTGATCGAGCAATGTATTTGGCGCAACAGTGGGGAGAATCTTGGTAAAACGAGCGCCAGGCTTTGGCTTTATCTTGAAGATAACGATGGGCGCGATGGTCGCCGCCATCGATCCAGGCGAGACGGACGGCGTGCCCGACGAGGACATCGAGCACGATATAGTCGTCTACCTGCCAGTCAGGGTTGAGGTCAAAGAGTTCTGAAAGTTCCATCAGGGCTTCAACATTGACTTGACGGTATTCGGGGGCCTGAATTTTATTGAACAGGTGCTCGATGCGGAGGGCAAAGTCTTTTTCTTCAGGGGTCGTATCGGACAAAACAAGCTCGCTGACGAGTCGATTACGCCGCTCTAGTTTGTCGCCGATGACGATGCCTTTACAGTGTTTCAGCAGTCGCCATACCCGTGGATAAAAGTCTTCGGGTACGCGATGCAGTCCACCTTCTCGCTGACGTTTGTGCAACCAGTCTTCTTCTTCGGAGAGGTCAGTTTCTTCAGCCAGAGGGAGGACCACCCAGTTTACGGATTGGGGTTTACGGGACTGAATAGATTCCTGGCGAAACAGATTGTTATCTAGCCCTTCGTAACCTGCCAAGACCTGCCGCAGACGCATCTTGATTTCAAAAGGACTCATGGCCATGAGGGTTTCGTAGGCTTCATCCTGGGTGCAGTGTTGCTCGCGGCAAATCTCACTGTTAATCAACAAGATTACATAGCTGATGCGTAGGGTGAGTAGGCCTTCGAACAGTTCGGGTTCTGAGGTGATGAGAACGCTGAGGTAAATCAGGATTTCTTGGGTGAGGGTGCGATCGCGAATATCCTCACCACAAAACTCATTGATCTTGGTCAGTAATTCCTTCGGCGATAGCGGATCAGTAATGAGGGAGGCCTCACTGTAGGCCTTACCCACCGCAATCTGTTTCTGACGCACCAACAGTTCAGTGGCCGCATCCGCTAGACCAATGGCCATCTTATTGAGCAAACCCGCTGCCCGGCGCACAATGCCCCACAGCTCTAAACGCCCGGCTTTGATATAAATCTCATTCAATAAATTGGCCAGGGTTACTGTTTCACCCGTTTCTGCCCCCCAGCCAGTATCAAAGGCCAGATTTTCTAAGCGACACAAATTACTGAGGAGTTCAATTTGCTCATACAGGTTGTCAGACGCTTTAAGAGATTGCAGTAGCCGCCAACCATCCGTTTCTCGTTCCAGATCTAGCTCCTGAATCTGACTGAGGGGCTTCGTATTGCTATCGGATAGGGGCAGATAGGCTGAAATCGGCATGGTGTAAGACGACAGCGTCTCACCTGAATTCGGCAAAGGCACATCTTCTATGCGCTCAGTGGCCGCCGTTAGCATCAGCTGAAACAGAGAGCCTACCTTAATGGGGACGCCATTACACTCACCATCTTTTAACTCAAAAATCAACTGTAGCAGCGGGGAATCATTGATGGCTTTATGCCCCAACTCAAACATGCGATGGGTCAATAGCAAGGTAACCGTCGGGCGGCCTGGCTCGTTCCAATGTTCATGAATGTAGGCCAGTTCGCTCCGAATCTGGGCCACCAAAAACTGATAGTCGAGGGTGATATAGAACTGACTGGGATCTAAAAAAGCTGGCACAAAGACAACCGTCTCGCGCTGAATGCGAAAGATGCGTGACGTGGTCAAACTGCGCAGACGACGATCAGGACGCCCCGTTGTTGCTAATTTCTCATTACAGCCAATTTGGGCATAGAGGTCGGCTAAATCGGTCGATGTTCGCACCTGAACCGGATCGATTTGTTCTAACACCTGAGTCTCAATGCCATAGTTGGCTAACTCTCGCTGTAGGTCACTGTCTTCTGATAGCAGCGAAACCTGCACAATGGGCTGACGATTTTGCCCCACCTTTAGATGCCGGGCCAACGGATCAATATCACCCAAGGTAATCAGCCCGTCCTGGAGCATTTGCCCCATGTAATAAAGACTTTGGGCCCAGACCAGGGGCACATTGTCATTGGGCTCACGAATTTGGCTGTGGGGATTTTCGCGCTCCGCTTCAATCACTGCCATGGGCACATAATAAAGCTCAGGTAACAGTTCTAAGCCATCTTTATTGAGCGCCAAAGCCTCCAGCCGCTCTCGATAGAAAGCCGCCTGAGCACCCTGATTACGGAAGAGACTATTGAGCAGCAGGTAGCAGAAAAATAAGGGCCACTCACATTCAATATGCTCAAAGGCCTTGAGTTCACCCGGCTCATAATGTAAGCGCTCAGCATCTTCAACAACAGATTGGTGCCCATCTCGCAGAAAACGCTTACAGCCATATTGTCCCTGTAGCTTCTCCACAATGGCATCGTGGGTCGCTTGCAATAGCTCAGGGTTATCAACGGCAAAGGCAGGAAAGCCAATCACACTGAGGAGGGCGGCATCGATTTCTTTAGAACCCGATTCCCTAGGCAGCAAAGATTCTAAAGTAATGCGAGTACGGGCAATTTCGTCAGGTAGAACATGGACAACTGAGCCGTGGCCGCCACGCACACCAAACAGGTTCAGGCCATTCATGGCTTCCAGGGCTGCTTTAGCCATACCGACTGAACTACCGTTCAACTCAGGCTTACCGTGGTTGAGTTTATTGCCCCGTTCCCAAATACCATAATCAGCTGTGCGATAGGCACGACCGATGTAGTAAACCAAATTTTGAACAAAGTCGACCTCGTCACGGGTGTAGATAATCTGTAGTCCCGAACTGGTCATCTGCGCCAGCATCAACAGATAAACCGAGGTGGCATCCAACTGTAGGTGGCCCCATTCATCATCGCCAACCACGGTGCTACCGGTGGGTGTATCGTACTTGGCATGGAGTGAATCCAATGGATCTTGTGTGCGTTTAAACGTTTCCACTTTGGCCGTTTGTTGCATCATGGCAAACAGCAAACCGCGCATAAGTTTAGTAACGCTTTGCTCTAGCTCGTAGGTACGCCCCAGGTTTTCATCAATTTTGCGATAGGCTAGGGCCAGTCCCCACACCGCCATGATGCTGTAGACATTGTCTCGAACCCAGGCATCCGTGTAGTCGCCGTGGGTATTAACAGCGGTACTCGCAGGCAGCAGACCTGTCACTGGATTTTGACGCGACAAAATAACCGTTTGAATCTGCTGGTAGTAATAATCGAGATGTTCTTGGCGAGAGGAAAAGCGAGACATGCGATGCTAGGGAATATCAGTAATTCCTTGCCTACGAATCAGCAGGGAACGTTAAGGAATATTTGTAGAGATAGGAACCTAAAAAAAGTATTAAGTAAGGTTATATATTAACTTACCCCCCTGCAATATTCCCAGGTGGCTGATGACTCTCGTCTAATTTGCCTGGACGGGGTCAGTATTTTCCACATTCTGGCTAGCTGGATTAGCAATCATTCAATTGGGCAGCAACTTTGACGATGTCGTCGATATGTCGCCGCAGCACGCTGCCACGCTGATCCAAGTTATTGATGATGATACTGAGCACTAAGGGGTCATAGTTGGCGGGTTCTAGGTAACCAGACAGGGATGCATTGTGACTGACAGCCCCTGTCTTACCGGTAAAGCGAATGCCACCTAGACGATTGCGGAGGGTGCCACTGCTGCCCGCTACAGCTAGGGAGTTGCGATAGATAGTGGCATGGGGGGATTGGGCCATGGCCTGGAGGGTGTCGACAAAGGCTTGGGGAGTGGCCAGGTTATGGCGCGATAGACCAGAGCCATCGACAATTTCATAGAGTTCTGGGTTGACACCGGCCCGTTGCAAAATGGTTTCTACGGCCATAATGCCGGCGGCAGTGGCATCTTCATCACTTTTGGCTCCTA
The DNA here is from genome assembly GCF_043421015.1 of Leptothoe sp. EHU-05/26/07-4. Classification (NCBI taxonomy): domain Bacteria; kingdom Bacillati; phylum Cyanobacteriota; class Cyanophyceae; order Nodosilineales; family Cymatolegaceae; genus Leptothoe; species Leptothoe sp. EHU-05/26/07-4. Next base: position 1,144,730 of record NZ_JAXSQV010000003.1, on the reverse strand, counting down.
GGGATTTCAGCATGGCCTCGGCATAGATATTCTTACTGTTGCGGTTGGTGCGCACGATCCATTGAGCGAGGGGCGGTGAGGTCACGGCGGCTAGCTCTGGGCCATTGGGGGCTGAGGTTGTGAGTCTGCTTTGGTTAACAGTAATGCCCTGAAGGTTGAGGCTTTGGCGAAAGCGGTTAATGAAATAATCGGCAGGATTGGGGACGGCAACTGACGCGGTGTCAGGGGCGGCTCCGGAAATAAGCTGACCGTAAACTCGCAAAATGGGGCGGCTCAGGTCACGACCAATGTCGATATATTCTGGTTGGCCAGCGGCAACGGAGCGGGAAAAGTTGTCAATCTGCCATTGGCGCTGTAGGGCAGGGTCGTCCCATTCCACCCGTAGAGGTTGGCCGACCGCCTGAGGGTAAAGGGTGAGGCCCAGCTCATTGGCATTAATAATTAAGCTATTGGCAGGGGCTCCATAACCGGCCTGGACGTCTTCCCATTCCCAGTTGGGATTAACAGTGGGTCCAGCAAAATAGGTGTCATTGCCAAGGAGATTACTGATATTGCTAACGCCCTGGGTTTTGAGCTGGCTGGCCAGGTTGTTGAGTTGCTCGTCGCTAAATGTGGGGTCGCCTCGGCCCACCACTTGCAGACTGTTTGACTGGGGCTGACTGTAGACCGAGGTGCGAATGGTGAAGTTAGGCCCGAGACTAGATAGGGCTGCTGCTGTTGTGAGTAATTTAACGTTAGAGGCGGGCACGAAGTAGCGATCGGCATCGCGACTGTAAATGACCTGACCGGACTGGGTTTCAATCAGCACACCGAGGCGAGCTTTTTTGAGTAGAGGCTGGGCTGCGATGGTGTCAATTTCTCGGGTGAGGTCAGCACGACAGTAGGCGCTGGCTGAGGTGCTGGGAAACAGAACAGCGAGGGCAGTGATCAGGGTGACCCAAGGTTTGACATGCTTCATGGAATAAACCGATCTTCTATAATCTGAATCAGCAATGGCTAATCTTAGCGTTTTTGCCCATGACTGCTTTCACCATTACCCTTGACCCGGTTGGTATCCTGACAGACGAGGCGTTTTATCAGCTTTGTCGAGCCAACCCAGATGTGAAATTTGAGCGTTCTGCCCAGGGAGAATTGGTAATTATGTCCCCTACAGGTGGTGAAAGCGGTCGTCGTAATGCTGATATCACGACTGATTTGAATCTATGGAATCGACAGGTCAAACTGGGCTATACGTTTGATTCGTCCACCTGCTTTAAGTTACCTAATGGAGCAGAGCGGTCTCCCGATGCATCCTGGATTGAGCGTAGTCGGTGGGGAGCACTGAGTCCCGCAGACCGGGAAAAGTTTCCTCCCATTGCGCCTGATTTTGTCATAGAGCTGCGTTCTGTAACGGATCGATTGGCAACGCTGCAGGCGAAAATGGAAGAGTATCGGGAAAACGGTGTGCGGTTGGGGTGGTTGATTAACCCGCAGGAGAAAGCTGTGGAGATTTATCGTCCGGGTCAGACTGTTGAAGTATTACAAGATCCACAACAGCTTAAGGGCGGAGATATCTTACCAGGCTTTGTTTTAAACGTTGAGAATATCCTGTAGGGCGGGCACGGCCCACCATCCAACCGATTGAGCTAGCGTTCCCTGAGCGGAGTCGAAGGGAACGCCTACGCAGGTATGAGACCTGCCCCTACAGGAATGGTTGTTGTTCTATGATTTCATTCCTCGACCATAATCTTCTACTGGCATGGCCGCAAAGCTCTCACCCATGGGCGTAATTCGTGGTCAGCCCTCATTTCACTTTCTCTGGCTGTTGCTAAAAACTCATATAGCTTTGTCTTTGGCACCTGGGGAAATGTTGGACTTTGTTCCACTTCGTTATAGCCAGAGCCCAGTAGCTTATTCTATGAGAATTGGTATAACACCTGAATAAACCTGAATAAATCTGAATTTAAACCTGAATAAACCTGAACTTTTCAGGATTTTTTCCGCCAAGGATTTCTGTAATAGTTAAGTTGTCCAAAAGCACAGGATTGGAAGCTTATCCATCATGAGAAGAATCTTAGGCTATGTAGTGACATACAAAGGATTATTAACATGACATTTTGTCTTTGGACGGATTAATTTACTAATGCTTCACTAGAGTGATTATCGTACTACTAAAATTGGAGTGATTAAGTTGTGAAAAAATTATCTACAATGCCATCTAATGGGGAAGTCGCAGGGACTCCAGAAAAGACAAAGCTATCATTGACCCTTGAATCTGTGGAAAAAAGGAATGGACCAGCATATATGAGTGAGAGACCTGTCGCTGCCGCCTGCTGTAGCTGCTGCTGTAGCTGCTGTGTAGGGGTGTAGGATAAGGTGGCTATAACGCCTCTATAACAACTTTATGAGGAAACTCACAAGGATTCTGGGAAGCTAAGACTATGTATGATTCCTTGAACCTGTGGAAAACAGGGCTGAGTGAGTATCTTCTACCGCTGTTCCCTGTCCTCTTGCTACACCTGTAGCTATTGTATTTGAAGGAATACTCCTTGTGCAGGTGTCTAATGTGCTGTGTTGTTGTAGCGGGCTACACCCGCTACAACAACACAATTAATGTGCTCCCACTGTGAACGTTGATGGACCACTAGTATGGTGTAGAGCGAATTTCTTCAGGTAGGATTGTTCTTTATTCAGATGACTAAATTACTAGCGTTGACTAACACTTCCGTATTTTCCAATGAAGATACGCTTTTCTTTTCAAAAGGCGATCATCAGTTAATGCAGGCGAAAGGTGAGCAAAGTCAGATCGTTGGGGACATCTTGCAGTATTTAAAAGATGAACCCAACCCTGATCGCGTTTTTGAGCAAGTTAAGCATAAACTCGATGACGACAAGGAGCTTTTTGTTCAAATCATAGATTGGTTAATTGCCAACGAAATTGTTACACCTGTTCAAGCTACTCCCTTTACCAAGGCGACCATTGGCATTTTCTCCACATTAGAAAATAATCATATTCTTTTCAATGCCTTAAGTCAGCGCCTACAAAAATTCGAATGGGTAAATATTGAAAATTTCGACACCGACTTAGAAAAAGCCACATTAACTTTGGTTGTCGCCCCTATATTTAAAGACTATAATCGCTTTTTACAATTAAATAAAAAAGCCTATAAAGACGGATTTACCTTGTTCCACCTGAGCATGGATAATTCATCGTTTACGTTGGGGCCTATTTCCGAGCCGAGGTTCAAGAGTCCTTGTTTGCAGTGTTACGCGAAAAGAAAAATCGTAAACTTTGAAAATCCAACCAAATATCTTTCCTTTATTGAAAGTTTTAACAAAAATTCGTTGCACCTATTTGACACAACCAAAACGCCTTACTTTGAAGCCGCGCTGAATTATTTAGACATCGAATTAAACAAATACTTCATCACAGAAGGGACATATTCGTCTTTGATCGGCAGAAGTATCACATTTGACAATTTCGATTTTCAGGTTTCCCGCGCTAGGGTATTAAAAATCCCGCATTGTGACGTTTGTAACCCCTATTACCATAAGACCCCTGTCAATATTTAAATCTATGCATTTTCGAAATGAATTGATCGAAAAAGAGGCGGGACTCATCAACGGCAAGTTGTACAGAATCCCTAATAGGAGCTTTTTGCCCAGCAATTTGTACCAAAGTGTCTGCGAGGGATCAAACCTTGACATGCTGGGCAGTAAACTATCAAAACTCACCGCTGGAGCGATTGCTTTTGGCGAAACTGACGCAGACGCCGCCGTCATTGGAGAATTCTATGAAAGATATTGCTCTACCATTTATGACAGCAGTATGTTGGTGCGTGGAGCCTACGAAGACATCGTTAAAATAGGCAATGCTTTGCATCCAGATGAAATAATACTTTATGCCGGTTTTCAATATGAGAAAGAAGGTTTCCTCACTTCAAGGCTGCGACCAAGCGACGAGATAAATTGGGTACTGTGCCATGACTTGATGTCTAATAACGAACCTTGTTATGTGCCAGCATTTTTAATCTTTTTTGGTTATCGCCCTGACTGTTTTGAGAGAGTTCATATCTTCAATACTACGACTACCGGATTGGCAGCTGGGCCTACTCCAAAGCATGCTATTGAGGGAGGATTTTGTGAATGTGCTGAAAGGCATGCCTTCTGCAATTTTTGGTACAACCAGAATAGATTACGGTTGCCACAATATTCACCAAGCATGATTCTGGAGGCTTTTGGTGACGATCCGAAGATAGCCAATTTGTACGATAATCCAGCGGTGCAAATGAAAATATTTGATTTGTCGCCTATCTCTTGCATTGAGGCTGCTGTTGTTTTTATGTATTTTAAGTACAAGGGCAAAGTTTACCAATCGACGGGCTCAGCGGCTGCTTTCGATAAGTGCCAATCTTTAATGAAAGCAGCGCTAGAAGCTTATCAGGGGGTTGATTATGCAATTATGCTTTACAACAAGCAATTGTGGGGCGATCAAAAGAAGTTGAATGATTTTGACTCATTGGACAGTTTCGAAAAACATTTTGCTTACTACAATAATTTCCCCGAACAAAGAAAAGAGGTGCCGGTTATTCGTGACGCCATGAATTTCGAGGATGTTAGTGATAAAATTTTCTTCAAGCCAAACGAGAAAAAAATAACCTCTTTACAGGATATTCTTGAGAAATATCAACAATTTGATTTCAACAAAGTTCTATATTACGAATCAACCACGCCGGATGCGGCCAGTGTTAATTATTTCACGATGCGAGTTGTTGTGCCAGGATGGGCATACCTTACCGGCGTCCATAATTATCCATTTCTAGGCTCGGATATCTTCAACGAAAACAACCATTTATTTACACACTTGCCCCATCCCTTTCCATGATTGTTGAATCTAACACCTTGGCTACGTTCAAATTTGGTGTTTGCCTATAGGAACACTCAAATTTTCACATTGGTGGAGTATAAAATTTTAATTTTAGGGCGTTCAAACGACTTTTAACCGTAAATTAGAGAAGGATGTAGACAACATGAGAGGTCAGAATAATTATTACCTTGTAGATGTTAAGGATAAACATCACAATGCATTTTATGACAAGCATTTAAGTCCAGAATCATATGACTTTATAGAAGTCTCAAAGATTACGCGATATAACGTTGATGATTTCGGTAAGCACGTTCATGAGATTACGAGCAACTCATATATCGTGCGACATATCTGCAACAATAGCGCAGAACTCAGCTCGTTCGACAGTATACCTTTGCCAGACTTGTCAGACGACAACTCAGCCTGTGAGCTGTTAGATAGTCTACAGGAAATCTATCATCGTCGACAAAGCAACCGCCATTATTCTCCTGAAGGAATCACCTTTGATGAATTATCAAAAGTGTTGCAAGGCGGTTGTTTTATTTTAGACCCTGCGAAAAGAAAAGATGATGACAAACCGATTATGAGGGGCATGCCTGCAAGGCGAAACATAGGTTCTGGTGGAGGCCTATACCCAATTGAGTTGTTCTTGATCAGTTCAAATACGGTCGGTTTAGAGAATGGGGTTTACCATTATAATCAAGAGCAAGTTACTCTGGATAGACTTGTGCCGAGGGGGGGCTTTCGGGATAACAATGTTAAAGAAATCGTCCAAGAGATTTTCTTTTCACTTAGTCGAGCTGATATGGATTTTGTGAACGTTTCTGGAATCATTATTCTGGCGGGATGCTTAAATCGAACTGCATACAAATATCAAGATCGAGGTTTGCGGTTTGCTTTGATTGATGCAGGTGCCATTACACAAAATCTGTACTTGACTTGTGCGGCCATGGACTTGGGATGTTGTGCTTGTGGAGGCTATTACGATGATGAGTTAAATGAGGTGTTGGGCTTAGATGGGGCTGATGAAACAGTTCTAAACGTCGTTTTAGTTGGCAAGAAGGACATCAGATAGACACTATATTGGAAATATGCAAGAAGCGCTAAATAAAAACTTTGAAGTTGTTTATATTGATTATGAAAACGATGCCTTGGTGCTGAGAAACCAGATCAATCAGGCAATTTTGCGCTTAAGTAAAATCGAATATGAAATGATCAAACAGTATGCTAAAACACCTGACTACCAGATAATTTTTAATATCTATAAAGATAAATTTGATTTTGATGTTGAATTTGTTGAGGAGCTTATAGGACATGCTCGCAGGTTGAAGTTACTGCTTAGCTTAGAGGAGCAAAGAAAACTGGCTGTAGATATTGCCAGGATGCAAAAAAAGACGATCTTTGACTATGCCTTTCTGAAATTAGCGGCGATCTTGAAAAAGAAATTCGGGCTGAATTTGAAAAGGGAAATGAGAGGTAATTTCCAATTTTTTAAGCTATTTTCAGTAGATTTAAAGGGGACCTGGCTGGAAAAGGCCTGTTCGAATAAAATTTTTCAGAAATTTTCAATACTGACTTATTTCTTACTTGTTTTAGGTAATATTTTACTGTTAGCTGCGAGAGAAAACTATAACATTGAGTTTATCCACTTGGCGAGTCTCATTACTCTCCCGCAGGTACTTATTTCTTTGATTGTACTATTTTTAATTGCACTGACTACGTTTCTTCACGAAAGCGCGCACTATCTTATCTATAAATGGCTTGGGGGATACTCTAACAGCATGGGTTTGGCGCTTCTGCAAGGGATGATTCCTGTTGTTTATACATCAGTAGACTCGGTGTCTTTCTGGAAAGACAAAGGTAAAAAAATTAAAGTCTCGATTGCTGGCATCGCAATGGACATATTGTTGTTACTTTTGTTGGCAAATATAGTTTTTGTTAGGCAGGTTTTTGGGCCAGATATGTCTTTTATCTGCTTTCTTTTGCTATGTTTTATGGCACTTCGTGTTTTGATTAATGGAAACTTTTTTGTTCCTGGCTCTGACGGATATTTTGTATTTGTAGATGCTCTTGGTGTAGAAGAATTTTGCCAAAATTCTATGGTTGAAGTTAAAAGAGGCTTTAGGTTTTTAGTGTCTTGCAGACCAGATAAGTTTTTGGCATCTTTTTCGATGAATTTGGGTAAATATTTATATGCTTCAATATCTATATTTTTCATTACTGTTTATTGGTTAATGATATTCGCAATTATTTTCTTTCCCACTATCTATCATTTTTTTTGGACCTAGTTGTAACCGTCCCAGGAAGTTAAAGAAAATTCTGGATAGTCGCATCTGGGAAAGAAGTTAGGTAAATGAGGCTGCTGGGCTCTTAAAACTGTCGGCGGGTGAAAATGTTACCGGCAATGAGGAGTAAAAGGGCTGTATAGATTAAGGCGTAGACCGCGTTTAGGGCTAGGGTGCCAGGGTCTGGCAGCAGTGTGGCCCCATAGACGGCTTCGTTTTTGAGGTTGAGGCGTTCCAGGTCGGGAATGACCAAATACATGGCTTCTATGGCTTTCTGAAAGTTCTCGGATTCGGCTAGCTGACTGAGTTTGAGGAGGTCGGTGCTGAGGTGGCCGACCAGGTAGGTGCCAAATGAGAGCAATGTGGCGAGTAGAGAGCTGGTGAAGACGCCAAATACAATAGTGATGGCGATCATAAGCAGCATTTCGAGATACATGAAGGCGATCGCAACCAACATGCTCCCGGCTGGAAATTCAATTTGTTGAACGGTAAGCAGCACGATAAAAATGCCTGTCTGCACCAGCATTAACACCCCGATCACAGCGGATAGCCCCAGGTGTTTACCCAGAATAATTTCAAACCGGCTGACGGGTTTGGCAATGAGCACCAGCACCGTTTTTTTCTCGATTTCTTTGTTGACTAAGCTAGTGCCTACAAAGATCGCCACCACCAGGGTAAATAGGTTGATGGCTGCCATGCCCAGGTCTAGAAAGATCTTTTCCGATGTACCAGCTGCAATGGGGGGGAGCAATACTGAAGCAAGCACCATCAGTACGGCAAATAGCCCTGCTAGATAAAGGATGCGATCGCGAATGACTTCTAAAAAGACATTACGTGCAACTACGATGATGCGAGGCAGATTTAGCATAGGCGGATTTATCTCTCATTTAATTTTTGTCACGTGGGGACGTTCCATGGAACGTCCCCACAGATATCGGCATCTAGGTGGCCGCATCTTCAAGGATGCCCTGACGCTCAACCTTGGTAGTCTGATCAGCACAGGTTACCTGGGCGGTGGGGGTTGAATTCTGAGGAGATTCGTCATTGGTATTTTTTTTGAGAGTGCGGGGTAAAAGGGTGCACACTTTTTCAACGTAATAGCCATTTTGTTGGGCAGTGGGTCCTAGCCAGTTGGCGCGTAACCGTAGCTGATAGCCATTGGACAGAGATTTAGGACGGGGGGCATCCAGGCTCCAAAAGACGCCTTCATTTATCGCATTGAGGACAATTCCTTCGGCAACGGAATTAATACTGTTGTCCAAGTTCAGCAGCCAGCGCTCAACGCGGGGCCAGGGGGCATTATCCAACTCTTTAACTAGGGTATCCGCCGCGCTAGTTAACAGGATATTGGCCTGGGAATCGCTGTCCGTATTACTGCCAAGCCGGTAGACAAAGGCGCTGTTATCTAAATTTTCGGCAATGAGGCTAGGATAGTCGTTAAACCAATGCTGGATGCGAAAGTAAAACATGATCCAGCTGCTAAACAACAGGTTGATTAGCAATAGGACAATCAGTTCCTGACGTACCGGGGGCTTGGGTAGCTTCCACTCCAGTTTCCAGTTTGAAAATTTAGGAATCGCCACCAGGATCGTTGCGATCACTGGCCAGAGACTAATGGCTAACTGCAAACGCTCAGTCGTCCAGGGCCTGAACAGAAAAACACAGAGGACCGCTGATGTAATCCAGGGACTGATGGAAATATCCCCCAGCATCACCGGATTTTTGGCTAGCCCCCACCAGATGGCAACGGTTAAAAATAACCAGCTAAAGGCACTCAGTAAGGCCACTGTGAAGGGGGTGGCCTCAGTACTGTCAGCAATGGTTGCCATGCCCCAAGAAAATAAACTGAGCAGCAACAATGTTTGCCAAGACAGATAGCTAGGTGGGGTAATCAGGCCGCGAATTTTATTAATGGCATCCTTGAGTACGTCAATCATGCGACACCCCTCAGAACGTAAGACCGCAGTATCAATAATAGTAGGATGGCACTAAAACTCAGGGCATTGGCCTGGAGGACTGCGATCGCAAATTGAGAGGCAGCTTCCTTATATAAGGTTGTACCCGTTCGAGAGCGACTATAGCGTTCCTTACGGGTCAGATTTTTCGGCTTAGAGGGTAAGTTCCATTCATTGGCAGCTCTCATCATCAGCTCCAGTCCTTTGAGCTTCAGAATTAGCGTCATAAAGAACGCCACCAGGCCCATCACCAGAATGATCCATCCCATCTGGGGCTTGAGGGTATTGTTGATCAAGTTGTCAAACAACACATAGCTAATCACCTGGGCCTGGAGCCTGGGTTCAAACAACGGCTCGATTGCCAAAAAGGCCAACCAACCGACCACCACCGCCAGTAAATTAACCGCCGCTGCATATCGGATACTTTGCTTGTAACCAAGCCGTAGCTGTTGCCGCAGCACCATTCCTTCTAAGGCAATGGCCACCAATAAAAATACAATCTGGAACATTACCGCTTTGAGCGGAAAAACCGGTTCAAGTTCGCCCATAGACCCATCCGAGAATCTCAGACATTAGGGTATACCCAATTTGCAAATAAGAACATCTAAATATATAAATGATGCGTTTAATTTTGGGGCATTGGTGTAGAGACGTTGCATACAATGCCCCTACAACGTTGCCTAACGCTACAATCAAAGGCGGCCAACTATACTCCTAAGCTCCCCATGGTTCGTTCCGGTATCGGTATTCGTACCGCGCAAAAAAACTCAGAGCGCATGGTGGGGCAGATCCATGTCTACGATGGCGAAGGTAAAGGTAAATCCCAGGTGGCGTTGGGGGTGGTTCTGCGTTCCATTGGCTTAGGTATCCAAACTTTTATGGAAAGTCGGGTGCTGCTGTTGCGGTTTCTGAAAGGCCCCGGACGCACCTATGACGAAGATGCCGCCATTGAGGCATTGCAACGGGGCTTTCCCCACCTGATCGATCAGGTGCGTACGGGACGAGCTGAGTATTTTGGAGCTGACGACATTACTAAGTTTGATAAGCAAGAAGCACAGCGAGGCTGGGATGTGGCGAAGGGAGCGATCGCATCGGGCCTCTATTCTGTTGTGGTGCTGGATGAGTTAAACCCGGTCCTTGACCTGGGACTGCTGGACATTGACGATGTTGTCCGTACCCTGCGACGCAAGCCTGACTATTTAGAAATTATTGCAACCGGGCGTAGTGCCCCTGTCGCCTTGCTAGAGGTGGCCGATCTACACTCGGAGATGAAACCCCAACACTATGCCACCTCCGAGATTCCAGGTCTCACTGGCATTGAAATTTACACCGGAGACGGCAAAGGAAAATCCACCAGCGCCCTGGGCAAAGCGCTACAGGCCATCGGCATTGGCATCAGCCAGGACAAGTCTCACCGGGTCATGATCATTCAGTGGCTAAAGGGAGGAAAGGGATATACCGAGGACTCAGCCATTGCCGCCCTGCGTCAGAGCTACCCGAACCTGGTGGACCACCAACGTTGTGGGCGGGATGCCATTGTCTGGCGCGGTCAGCAGCAAACCATTGACTATGTGGAGGCTGAACGCGGCTGGGAAATCGCTCGCACAGCCATTGCTTCGGGCCTATACAAAACCATCATTTTGGATGAACTCAACCCCACCGTAGACCTGGAACTCTTGCCAGAAGAGCCCATTATCCAGGCATTATTGCGTAAACCGAAGGATACCCAAGTAATCATCACGGGTCGGTGCAAAAACCCCCCAGCCTACTTTCAATTGGCCAGTGCCCATTCCGAAGTATTTAACCACAAACACTATGCAGAGCGGGGTGTGGAACTCAAACGTGGTGTAGATTTTTAAGCCGCATATTTAACAGATTTCTGGCATGATTTCTGGCATATAGATGCGTTAGGATCTCACCAGCAGTTTTTATTTCCGGTATCTAAACTATGGCAAAGGTAGAGATCTACACTTGGATGACCTGCCCTTTCTGTATTCGCGCCAAGCGACTTTTAGACAGCAAAGGTGTTGATTATCTTGAGCATATAATTGATGGGGACGAAGAAGCACGGGATGCTATGGTGGCCCGTGGGTCTGATGGTAAACGTTCAGTTCCTCAGATTTTTATTAATGACGAGCATGTTGGCGGCTGTGATTCGCTCCATGCCCTGGATGCTAGTCAGAAGCTAGATGAGCTGCTAGCAGTCTCAGCGTAGATTATTATTGATAATAATTTTGTGATAGGGGCGCACAGCTGTGCGCCCCTACGTGTAAATACTTTCAGCTGCCTAGCAACATTTCTAAACGCCACAGACCAACAGCGCATAGATGCTGACAGTAGCGGCCAATTAAGCGCTTCTCCTCAAACGATGGACGGCAGTCAAGATGGCTGTAACGAACAACTGCAATTGCAATTTCTTTGGCGTGATCCTGGGGGACACCAACTCTCATCAGGCGCTGCCAATGCTTGATTCCTATACGCTTAAGCTTTGCTCGCTTAGAGCCTTTGGAAATGGATTTTGTTTTTCTTTCTAATAAAACAGCTGCTGGTGACTGCATAAGATCCCCCTCCACATAAGCGGGTAAGTGTGACTCAGGAAACAACAAATCTTATAGAACACCGTGGGACCGTTAGATTGCTGACTCCATGTAAAGCCTTTACAAAAACCGTGAAGACTATGTTTTTAAATTTATTCAACCTGCGAAAAGGTTGGTGTGATTTGCTCCCATATCTTTGGGGTGATTGATCACACAGACCCTGTGTACCCCGTCAATTCAATTGTTAAATACCTAAGCACAAGCGTTTGAACTTCCCTAAAATTGCAGAGATGACAATCTCGCAGCACAAATATGTTGCTGGTATTGATCAATTAAATATTTTTGTGTCTTGGATGGGGTGCTATCTAAATAGATGAAGTGAACAATTGCGATCGCAAGTTCCCTAGCGTCTTTAAAGGGCACACCTTGATTGATTAAACAACGCCAACAACGAGCTCCCATCCGCTGCATAGTAGATGCCTTAACAGCTGGCATTGGATAGTTGTTCGCTTGAAAGCGAGCAGGGTTAGGTAGAGATAAAGACTGCATAATGCGACGTTTTCCAGGTGTAGTGGTTGATGCGTAGGTAGAAATGACACGTCAGCCAAGTAAGGCCTGACTGCAAGTTGTTATCGTTAAACAACCGTTATTGACTAACACTGTCATTTGAAACACCCTTGATACAAAGAATAGGAAATCCACGCCAGCAAAACCATCAGCAATCCTAGTAATCGTTTACGCCAAAAAGCGTAATGTATATCCTGGGCTACGGTGGATACATATCAAATTAGGTTTATGCAGTCCGTAATACATTTATGAATATCTATTAAAACAGCGTTAAGTATAAGTCTCCTAACGCTGCTCAACTGGATTATTTAGGGTAGTCCTCACCTATATGACTGACTCCCATGTCTGCACTTTCAGCTGCATCTTTGCAATAAACTTGCCTTAAATGGTGGGCTGTCGTCCAAAGAAACCGGTCATCACTCGCAAAAGCATGCGTTTGAGGGGGGCCGTATGTTCAATCACCCAGAACCCTGACTGGCGGAGCCACCGCAGCGGCAGAATACTATTAGAAAACATCCGATTGAGAAGATCGGTCATGCCTAAAATCAGCCAGTTCTCAGTGCGCCGCCAACGTTCGTAACGCTTCAGTACTTGGATATCAGCAATGGATTCTTGGCGACTGTGGGCAGTCTGCAAAATTGTTGCCAGGGCCGCCGCATCACGAATCCCCATATTCAGCCCTTGCCCCCCCACGGGATGACAACAGTGCGCCGCATCCCCCACCAGGGCCAGACCCGGTTTTACATAGTGATGGCTTTGCATTAATTGCACAGGAAATATCATGGGAGGATTTAACATTTTCAAGTCGCCCATGTCGTCACCATAACGCCGACGTAGCTCAGCCATAAAGGCCTTTTCGGGGAGATCTACCATGGCTTGGGCTTCAGCATGGGGAGCTGTCCAAACCACCTGACACCGATTACCAGGAAGCGGCAGAATAGCAAACGGGCCACTGGGCCAAAACTTTTCGTAAGCCGTATTCTGATGGGACTTAGCTGGGGCCAATACCGTGGTGATACAGGATTGCCAATACGCCCATCCGGCGGTTTGAATTCCGGCATAGTTGCGAATTTGGGAGCGGGCACCATCGGCCCCCACTAACAGGCGGGCACGTAAGACTTGTCGCTCATCCCCTCGCTCTAAGGTCAGCTCCGTCGCCGTTGGTGTTGATTGGATATCAACTACCGTCGTTTCATAGTAGGTTGTGATGCACTGAATGTGGGGTACTAAGCCCTGAAGAGCCTGAATCAAAACTGGATGCTCTGCGCTATAGTAAACCACCTCAGCTGGGCTATCACTGGGATAAAAATTAACCGCCTGGCCATGGTCTGAATCAGACATACGAACGCGCTGATAGTGGGTGATGTTGGGGCCCACCTGGTCCCATACCCCCAGCTGTTGAAAGATACGCGCCGATACTAGAGAAAACGCGTAGGCGCGATCGCGAGCAGCCGTTCCCGCCTGACTCTGAGTTTCAATAATGGTTACCGATAGCCCGCTATGGCGAAGCGCACAGGCTAAGGTCAATCCCACTATACCGGCCCCGACAATAGCAACATCAGTTTGGGCAATCTGCTGTTGATGGGCGGTTGTTTCGTTAGGGTAGCTAGCAGTAGAAGTGTTCAAAGTTACAGGTTATAACATAACTACTTATATTTTTGCGCGTTCATTTAATAGTGGCAACTTTAGTTTCGTTGGGTGCCCATCTTAGGCGAGACACCCTGAACAGTATGTGTGCTGATTTAAAGGATGCATCGGTCTAAAGCTATGGCTATTTCACGATGTTTTATGACTGATGTTTTATGACTAAAGTCATCCCGAGGATCAGCAATGCCATCCTAAAAATAGGCAGTAGCTCAAATTGGCCCATTTAGATACCCCCAAGCGGGTAGACCTCCTTCGTTTAGCCATTGGATTGTGCAGCAATATGGATTGAAACTACGGTGTGGTCGAGTATTTTTCGAGAATGCTAGAACTGCTAAGGGCAAAGCTCTGTGCTGTGTATTTTTGCTTTGTTTTTCAGTTATGTTCTCCTGACGTTAGCCGTTAGTTATGGGTATTCAACAATTTATGTACCGTTACAGCCACCGTTGGTTGGCACTTGCCTGCTTGGGTAGTTTGGTCTGGTTGGGCGTGGCCCTGCCGGTGCGATCGCAATCTCCCCAAATGTGCATCAATGAGAAAAATGATTATCTGCGCTACCGGATTACTGAACGAACTGAATGGGGCCGTATCGCCCTGGACAAAGGCTATATCCAGTCTGCTGTCGAGCATCTGACCCAGGGACTAGAATTGTCGAAGGCCACTGATAGTAATATCAGAGCAGGGATTTTAGAGAATTTTATTCTTGAAAATGGTGTCAATATCGATGAGGGTATCCGTGAGGTGGATACTCTGATTAAGCTTGGCGACACTGCTGCCGCCCGCACTGTGCTGACATCAGCCAACACCTTAGTCCAGGGAATACCGGACGATTACAGGTTTGAAAAAAGTGGTTTGTTAACAAAAACCGCCGCAGGCTATGCCGCCCTGGGAGAGCAAACAACAGCTCTAGATCTACTCTCCCAGGCGCGACAACTTGCCGCCAATGTGCAGGGGGCAGGGCTGCAAACAACAGCATTAACGATGGTTGGCCGACAATATGCGGCTGTTGGTGCGGGTGCGATCGCGATCGAAGTTGCCAACCAAGCCTTACAACAGGCTGAGACCATTAACCCTCAGGACTCAGACAGGCAGGCTCAAACCTTAGCCGCCATTGCTGTCATTTACGCTGAAGCGGGAGATATAGGTCAGGCCCTACAGCTAGCGAAGTCTATCGAGCAGCCTTACGCCCAAGAAAATGCCATGGGCAGTATTGCCCTATCAGCGGCTCGACTGGGGCAAATGGACCAGGCCGCCGATCTAGTACAGCAATTGACACTGGACGAGCCGACGATCGAAGCATCCAAGAACATTGGTGTATACCTGGCCAAACGCGATGATCAGGCCCAGGCCCAGCTATATTTTGATCAGGCCATTACGGCCATTGCCAACCATGGTTATCCAGGGCCACTTTTTACCGAAACGATGCTGGATGCTGGCCTTTCTGAAACAACCATGAAGGCACTTGCAGTTGCTCCAGGGGATCAGTTCAAAGTTGATGGCCTCATGGATTTGGCCACCTACTATGCCAACGTTGAAAACAATAAAGCTGTAGCCAGCGATGCCTTGCAGCAGGCCATGACGGCAACGGCTGAGGTGGAACAGGATTACATGCAACGTGATCTGTGGGAGAAAATCTATAAGCGTGCCATTGAGCTAGAAAATTATGACCTGGCCCTTGCAGCCGTTGACATGTTAGTTGCCAAAGGTCTGTCATTTAACGAGATTGAAGATTACACCACCATTGCCGTTGCCGCTGCTAAGTCGGGGCAAATAGAATCTGCCCTCAAGGCAACTGAACAGATTGACCCCAGTTACATCGCCAACACAAATCGAGCCTGGGGTGAGATTGCCGTGGCCTATGCCGTTGCTGGAGACTTTGACACCGCCTTTGCCACAGTAGAGAAAACCAATTCTTTCCCTGGCCCTGATTATGTTAGAGCATTGGTCAGGATTGGCTTGCAACAACAACAGGGCGGTTTATTAGAAGCAGCGGATGTCACAGTAGAGCAGGCACATCAAGTGGCGCAGGCCATAGACAATGAACCCGATCAGTTGATAGCGTTAAATGCCATTGCTCTGGAACATGCCAGAATGGGGCTGACTGAAGCGGCTAATAACTTTTTGGAGCCGGTCTTGGTAACTCTAAAGGCGCAATCAACCGATGATTTGTGGATGTTACAACCATTGGTTGAGGCTTGGGCCGAAATTGGGGAATATGGCTTTGCAGTGCAGATGTTAGATGCAGTGCCAGAAGAGTATCCTGAAAGTCCTCGCTGGAAAACGCTGCTGGTTGATCGCTTAATTGAGGATCAAGAAGACTATGCCACTGCGTTAGAGGTGATTGAATCTCGTGAGGATTCTGCCATTAAAGCGGCTGAAATGATGCGAGTGGCAGAACTCTATTTTCGAGATGGTAAGACTGACCAAACTTTAAAGATTTTGAATCGGGTTGCTAATGCTTCTGATGTCGGTGTAGATCAGTGGCTACGCATGGCTGAGTTGTATAGCTATCTGGGACAGACGGAGTCCATTGTGCCGCTGTTGGATCGGGCCTTTGAGGTGGCTAAGACAGTCCCCGGTGAAGAGTCTCAGGTGATTTATCTGCGTGAGGATTTGGCGGTTGATGATGAACAGGATCGGGGTAGTCTCTATGAGAAAATTGCGGTTGCCTATGGCAGAAACGGGTCGTACGATCGGGGCTTGGCTGTTGCGGAACAGTTGCAGGATACGCTGAATCGTAATCAGACAATGGATCGGCTGAATTGTTATCGTGATTTTTGAGGGTTTGAATGTTTTATAGGGTGGGTTATTGTCTGTGGTTGTGTGCGATCGCATTCCAACCCACCCACCTGTAGGTTGGGTTGCACCCCATCAAGATATGTCGCACCTTGCCAAAATTCCCATCAACCCAACATTGCCGACTTGGCACAGAATTTACATCAAGGTTGGTTGTGAAGCTCAAGCCCACTCCTAAAGTTTATTTGGCAGAGATGAGAGCGCTCTCAAAGGCTTGGCGATACTTGGTTCCCCTTACCAAGGGGAACCGTCAGGGATGGGTTTTCGAGACTTGGCACTAGTGGTCGAGATCCCTCCGCCTACGGCACCTCCCCTTGGTAAGGGGAGGACGTTGTTTAATATGCTTTTAGCCGATATTTCGTTACCCGTTCACTCCTCAATCCACTCGCACCCGCTTACTCAAAATTGCCATCATTTCATTGGGTCGCCCTGTGGGCAGAGGTTTACTCCAGTCGTTCGGCTCTGCATAGTGGAGCTTATGCAACAGGGCAATGGTATTACGGATGGCGGTAAGGCTGCCGAATAGGGTGTGGTTAACGGTTTCGTATTGGTAGTCGGGCAGGGGATTGTTGGCAGGCGGAATGTTAAACGCGCCTTGGGCGTTGTCTTGAAACATGGGTTCTGGTTCTCCGGTTGGGTACAGGGCCTCGGTGCAGAGGCGAAGGAAAGCCAGAACCTAAAAACTCAGCCACCCCGCGAATGTTTTGCTAATCGAGGTGACTGAGGCATAATAATGCCCAGACTCCAGATTGGCTAGTGCTTTCTGGGGGTTAGCCATCGGTACGGTGTTGCCGCACCTGCCGATGGTGCCAAATTATTAGGTTCTAGTGGGATAGTCGTGAGCGTCACGACATTAGACGAAAGTAGGACAAAAATCTGTTGGAGTCAAGATACAAAGTGTTAATCAGGCATCGAAGGTTTCATATTGAAAAAGGTTGATGAGTACTGAATTGCTTAACTGAAATATTTGCGGCTAATGCCGGTATTTTTCACGTCAATTCAGTCATTTGCTATAACTGTGGCAACCCTCGACCTGAGCAACCATAATGCAAAAGATCACGTTATTTTTAGCTTCCTCGTCAGAGCTAAAGGCCGATCGTGAGCAGTTTGAAATTTTTATCTATCGCAAATGCAAAGCCTGGTTTGATCGAGGTATCTTTTTGCATTTGGATATCTGGGAAGATTTTCTGGATGCTATGTCGGCAGGTGGTTTGCAAAGCGAATATAACAAGGCAATTCAGGACTGCGATATTTTCGTGCTGTTGGCCTTTAATAAGGTGGGCAAGTACACTGCCGAAGAGTTTGAAAAGGCATTTGGCCAGTTTTCGGAAACTAAGAAGCCTTTTATTTTTACCTACTTTAAGCCGTCGGAGACTATAGACCGAGATGAGCTGCAGAGCCTGTGGGCCTTTGAAGATAAGCTAAAAGAGTTGAAGCACTACAAGACCGAATACAAAACCATCGAAGGGCTGCGGGAGCATTTTAATAATCAGCTTGATAAGTTGGCAGCTAGCGGTTTTCTAGCACTAAAGATTGATGGGGATTTACCAGAAGTTCCCGAGCCAGTATCGGATACCATGCAAAATAATACAACTGTTTCTGGTGATGGCAATAAGGTTTATCAGAACGTTAATGAGAGCATCATTAACGATAGTTCCAAGACCTACACCATCGACAAGATTGACTCTGCGAGGTTTGAGTAGCTGTGGGCGATACTAAAACCTACAACATAAAAGCTATTGATAGCGCCCAGTTTTATGGTGATTTCAATAATGCAGAAATCGCCATTCAAAATACTCAGATTACGAGCGTAATTCACCAGTCTTCAGATTATGGTGAACTCCTGAGTCGTATTGAAGAAAAACGTGAACTCATAGAGCTTTTACAATCCACCGGTAAAACTGATCGTGCCTTAAAAGTCGATGCTGAGCTGGAAGAACTGGAGCATCAGCTGGAGCAGTTCAAAGAGAACGTATTGCGGTTATACGAAACATTTACCAAAATCGAGATCGATACCGAACGTCTGGCAAAGGCCAAAACCCACTTTGATCAAGGGGAGTTTCGAGAGGCTGATGCCATTTTGGATGCCGAGGATATGGCACAGGATCTGGATCAGCTGATTGAACGAGATCAGCAACTGGATCAGGAAAAAGCTGAGGTGGCTAAAAATAGGACCCAGCTAGCCAACGAATATGCGATTAAAGCGCGACTGTGGGCTACCTTCTATGACCGGCCCAATTGGTTTGAGCAGGTTTGCGAATATTTTGAAGAAGCGTTGCGGGCTGCTAACACACCAGAAATCAGATTTAGATATGGAATATTTTTGCAAAAACACAATTGCTTCAATAAAGCGAGGCCACTATACGAGGAATCGTTGCAGGTGTATCGCGAGTTGGCCTCGGAAAATCCACGCACCTATTTACCTCATGTAGCAGGAATGTTGAACAATTTAGCGATTTTGCAATCGGAGCAAAATAAGTATGAAGCAGCCCAGGGCAACTACAAAGAAGCGTTGCAAATCCGATGCGAGTTAGCCAAAGAGAACCCGAACATCTATTTGCCTTATGTAGCAGGAACGCTGAACAACTTGGCCAACTGTCAACAGTTTCAAAATGAGTATGAAGCGGCCAAAGGCAACTATGAAAAAGCGTTGCAGGTATATAGTGGGTTAGCCCAAGAGAACCCGCGTACCTATTCGCCTAAAGTAGCAGGAACACTGAACAATTTGGCGATTTTGCAATCGGGGCAAAATGAGTATGAAGCGGCCAAGGGCAACTATGAAAAAGCGTTGCAGGTATATAGTGGGTTAGCCCAAGAGAACCCGCGTACCTATTCGCCTAAAGTAGCAGGAACACTGAACAATTTGGCGATTTTGCAATCGGGGCAAAATGAGTATGAAGCGGCCAAGGGCAACTATGAAGAAGCGTTGCAGGTATATAGTGGGTTAGCCCAAGAGAACCTATGTACCTATTTGCCTAAAGTGGCGATGACGCTGAACAATTTGGCGATTTTGCAATCGGGGCAAAATGAGTATGAAGCGGCCCAGGCTAACTACGAAGAAGCGTTGCAGCTCCGTCGCGACTTAGCCGAGAAGAACCCGCGCACCTATTTGCCGTATGTTGCAACGACGCTGATTAATCTGAGTATTTTTTATTTGCAATCAAAGCCTGACTCACAAAAATCCGTGGCGCTGGCTTTAGAGGCGTTGAACTGCCTTCAAGACTTTCAGCAAATTCCCAGTCTGAACAACTATGCCCAGATTGCTTATCAGGTTTTAGAGGCTAACGACGTAGATAAGACAGGTAAACCTTTATCTACAAAAGAGTAGCGAAAACCTAGAAATGCAATACCTTACGAAACTCATTCGCCGCATCTAATCGAGATGTCTGTCCCATCAACACACAGCGAGTCAGCACATCAATGTCCAAGCCTGAAAGTTCTGGGATCTCACTGCATGGAATCTGAACATAATCACCATTCTTCAATCGATAAAGGCTAAACACCCCATCCTGCCAAAACCACACTTCAGAAATCCCCAAGGCTCGATAGCGCGACAGCTTACTAAGCCCTCCACTGGTAAACACCACCTCAATTACCAAATCAGGCGTCAGTTTAGAATCACCAAAACAATAGGACTCATCCGCTTGCGCCGATACTTCACCTTCGCGCTCATGAGTCATCGAACCAGTCGGTTCAAATTCAATACCTTTTTCCAGACAAAATAACCCAATCAAAAAGCCGATCAATCGGCTAAACATCTCATGCTCACGCCCTGGCATCAGAATTTCGATAGTCTTGTCATAATAAGCAAGACGGATGCCAGGAGAATCAGCAAACCCCGAACGGATCAGCTGAAACTTTGACCAGCTAATGCCAGAATACACAATCTGCTGATCGTTGACCGTACGAGAAAGGGTTTGCGTCATGGTTAGATACCATTAGCTCAATGTCCTGGCTTTTATCCTAGCTGATTACATCAATCATGCTTAGAAGCAGTTTTTCCGTTTGACCTCTCTGTATCGCGAAGATTATAAATTGGCGAAGATATCGAAGGAGGCATCCACAAGGGAGTTTCCCTACGTGGGGTTTCTGTTTTATCCCCTGCATCCAAAATCCCCGATACAAAACCGATAATTCTGTAGGGGTGGTGCCTTGTGCCCACCCTGGGATAACGGATGCCATTCACCAGAATTCCGTAATAATAAATTGTCCTATGGCCTTTCAGAATTGTGAGGATCGTCAATTTGTAACCATGTCGAAAGGGGCATCCACAAGGGAGTGCCCCTACGTCGCGCCATAATCTTTGACCCCAATTCAAACCGACCACCCTGGGATAACGGGACGCTATATCTACAGCTAAAGCCTTCTACAGACCAGCTCGCAGTACCTGATTAGCTGTTAAATCCACTACAGTACATTGAGACGACAGTAATACCTGATCACCCTCAAACTTACATTCCTGATAATCCCCATCCACCAGCGTTAAGACACAAACAACCTCTGCCACTGGGTCGATAATCCAATACTCCGGCACCTTGAGTTCTGAATATTCCTGTCGCTTCTCCACATAATCCCGCTCTCGCGATTTCAGATCCGTATCACTGCTAGATACCACTTCCACCACCAAATCAGGTATCGGCATTCCCAACCGCAACAACTTACCATCCCGCAAAATTGCAGCGGCAGACTCTTCCGAATGCACTACTAAATCTGGTTCCCGCGCCGACGCTTTCTCAGATGTAACCTCTAGCTGATGCCCAACAGCAAGTCTGTAATACGGAATCCCTAACCGCAAAAAATAACTCACCAAAAACATGACGATGGTCTTATTAATCGGGCTCTCGGTTGGCATTTCTACTAACACCCCGTTGACCAACTCATAGCGAGCACCTGTACCATCGTCGTAGGTCAGATACTCTTCCAGAGTTAAGGTTTTATTCGTAGCAATCGTCATGGGGATTACCGGTTGCGATTGACTCTAGGATAGCGTGCCCACTATTTTTCCAAAATCCGGATGCATCGAGGATCGCAACTTGGCAACCATATCGCAAGGGGCATCCACAAGGGAGTGCCCCTACGTCGTGCCATTATTCATACCCGCGGTTCAAACCAACAACCCTGTAGGGGTGGTGCCTCGTGCCACCCTGGGAGATCATTCCTCCAAACTACGTGGATCCAACGCATCCCGCAGACCATCACCCAACAGGTTAAAACACAACACCGTAATCACAATCAACGCTGCCGGAGGCCAAATCAACCACGGATGCAACACCAAAATCGATGCATTTGTTGCCGAAGATAACATGTTGCCCCAGGATGCATCCGGCTGCTGAATGCCTAGACCAATAAAGCTTAGGGCTGACTCTGAGAGAATATAACCCGGAATTGCCAACGTTGCTGAGATAACCACATAGGTGGCTGTCTGGGGCAAAATGTGTCGCAAAATGATGTGCAACGACCGCCCCCCCATGGCCTGACTTGCTTGCACAAAGGTGCGTTCTTTTAGTGACAACACTTCACCGCGAATAATCCGCGCTAGGCCCGTCCAGCCAATAAATGACAGAATCAGAACAATTAGTAAGAATCGCTGGGAACTGCTGAGGCCCGCTGGTAACACCGCCGCCAGTGTGACCAACAAGAAGAAACCTGGAATGGTCATAATCATTTCAACCAGGCGCATGATCACCGTATCAACGGTACCGCCAAAGTAACCAGAAATGCCGCCCACCAATAGGCCCAGGGGGAACGTAATCATAATTCCCACAAGACCAATGCTGAGACTAATGCGACCACCGTGAATCAATCGGCTGAGCTGGTCTCGGGCTGACTCATCGGTGCCAAAAATATTCCACTTACCTTCACCAACGGTGCCAAACACATGACGGTCAAAGGTAAACCCTTTGAAGAGTTCTGTCTCTTCTAGCTGCATGGACTCTTCAAAGGAAATGCTTTTCACAAAGGGTAGCTTTAGCTGAAACAGCTTATATTCTGACCCTTTAACCCACAACCGAATCGGTGATGGCTTTGAAAAATCTGTTGCAGTTACTCGCTCACCGGTTTCAATGTCTACCGGTCCCTGGGTCACTGGATACACATGGGGACCAATAAACTGCCCAGATACCTGATCCGTCCAATACACCGTAGTCGGCGGTAACAACGACCCACTGGGCTGCTGCTCGTAAGGATTATAGGGAGCCGTTATCTCTGCAAATGCTACCGTCAGGTAGAAAATAATCAGAACCGTAGCGCCAAACCGGGCCAGGGAGTTTTGTTTGAGTTTTTTCCACCAGGTAGCTGACATATCTAAGGTTGGAGGAATAGGGTGCAGGGTTTGTAGTTAAACTGCAAACCTTGCGCCCTATTCTAAGCTGTCTGATGCGAGGCGACTAGCATTGTGCCGATGCCGGAGTTGGTAAAGGTTTCGAGGAGGAGTGAATGGGGCACCCGCCCGTCAATGATGTGAGTACCGCGGACGCCCTGGGCCAGGGCACGAACGCAGCAGGTGACTTTGGGAATCATGCCGCCGGAAACGATGTCGGCATCGATCAATGCACGGGCTTCTTGAATGTCGAGTTTGTTATAGAGCGTAGAGGCGTCGTGGTAGTCCTTGAGGATGCCGGGGGTGTCGGTGAGCAGAATCAGCTTTTCGGCACTGAGGGCGGCGGCTAGCTCACCGGCCACGGTGTCGGCGTTGATGTTGTAGGGTTGGCCATTGGTGTCGGCGGCAACGCTGGAGATGATGGGGATGTAGCCTGCGTCTACCAGGGATTGGACGAGCTTGGGTTTGATATGGGTGACTTCGCCGACAAAGCCGATGCCCTCAGCCGCATGGGGGCGGGCGGTGATCAGATTGCCGTCTTTACCACAGAGGCCAACGGCGCTACCGCCCGCTGCGTTGACTAAACCGACAAGTTCTTTGTTTACCCGCCCCACCAGAACCATTTCCACCACATCCATGGTGGGGGCATCGGTGACGCGCAGACCGTCTCTAAACTGGGGTTCGATGTTGAGCTTGCTGAGCCAGGTGTTAATTTCAGGACCGCCGCCATGAACGACGACGGGATGAATGCCGACACAGGCCATAAATACAATGTCGCGGATGACGTCGTCCTTGAGGCTACTGTCTTTCATGGCGGCACCGCCGTATTTAATTACAACGGTACGGCCACGAAATCGTTGGATGTAGGGTAGGGCTTCGCTGAGGATTTGAACGCGATTGGCGGCGGTTTCCATATGGATTGAAGGGATAGGGAACGGGGGTAGGGACGTTCCATGGAACGTCCCTGCAAAATGGTTATCGATCGAGGGTGGTGCTGGTGGCTGGGTTTTTGGTAATGACGGTTTGTAGGGTATCGAGGATGCGGGATGCGATCGCATCCACCTTTTCCCCATGCTGATAAACCACCGTCGCATCGGCCTGGGCATAACGAGCCTGGCGCTGCTCTAACAGCGTGGTGAGCTTATGGCGCAGGTCGCCCTCCTGTAACAATGGACGGGACTTATCTCGACTCAGGCGAGCGATCAGTTCATCAACGGCCACATTAATCCACACCACCAGCCCCGATTGTAAATAGCTCCAGTTCTGCTGTTTAATCACCATGCCACCGCCCGTGGCGATGACCGTGTGGGTATAGGGCGCAACCTGGCCTAGCACCTGGGTTTCAATATCGCGAAAAGCCGCTTCCCCCTGCGCCGCAAAAATGTCATTGATGCTTTGCCCAGTGGCCTGCACAATCACATCGTCAGTATCAATAAAGCGGTAGTTGAGAAGTTTGGCCAGGTGTTTGCCGATGGTCGTTTTGCCAGAACCCATCATGCCTACCAGGTATAGGTTTGTACCCTTAAGCAGCTCTGTGGTCATGTGCCATGTGCGTTTTTTGACCCACCCATTATCGGCCTATTCGGGGTCAATCTATTCGGCCCGATCTAAAAGCGCTTGCCAAAGTCGCTGCTGGCCGCCACCACCGCTATAAAATAGCAAATCAATTAATAGCTGAAAGGCAAGTTTCTCCAACACATTGGGCTTCACATCCTCTTCCATCCGTTCAGTATAGGTATTGCTAAACCGATCGAGATAGTCGCCTAAAATCGCCACACGGTGGGGTGGGGTACTGTCTGCTGTCGCCTTTTCTAACGCGGTTACAGCCTGGTGAATGGCCTGCCGATGTTTGCTGGCTAGCTGGGCTGTGGTCAACACTAGCGCCCGCGCCTCATCCACATCCAGTTTTTTACGGCCCTGCCCTTTACGCAAAGGACTCGACTGCCGCAACCGCCAAAGGTTTACCCGATCCGATAGGAAGGTGTTGAGTCCGGCGGCTTTGGCCTGGTCTAAAATTGCTTCTGATCCAATGCCCACAAGTGTTTCAAGGGCAATCAGCACCAGGTCAAGCTGGCCCTTAATAGAACGTAGTTGATCAGGGGTAAGGTTAACAGACACCACTAGGCACAACGGGAACACAGTTGGACCGCCAGGGAAACCCAGAATCGGGCGCATCCCATTAAGATCGCACCCTGATCTAGATTAAACAGTCACGTTGTAGTTTAACGTTGCATCGTCTCTAGTTCGCTATCTATCCCTTGATGCCATTGCCCTAAATCATGGATGCACTGTAAAGACTTTATTGAATTTAGTCGAAACTTTATCCGTATCTAATAAGGCCCATTGCGAATTCATTAACAAGGGACAGGGTCAACCATGGGTTGGGTCAGCATCATTGAGACGATTTCCAATGATCGCTTGCCTATAAACCGATTACGCAATCTACCCTCAGGCAATTGCTAAAACGGAGTAGACTTATGGGTCGCGCTAGCATTATTGAAGCTTATATTCAACGGCTGCTTGAATTGAACCAGCCAGTGACACCAGCCATCCTCGAAGCGATTGCTAAAGAGGTCGGCATTACCAAGGGTGAAATAGAGGCTATCAATGTACAGGTTAAGGGACATCTTAGCCGTGGCCAGAACTATATTGAATTTGGCTACCTGGAGAAGGCTCTTGATGAATTTAATCAGGCTAAAGCTCTAAATCCGATCAGCCTGGACGTTTTGTTTGCTTTAGTGAAGATTTATAACCTTCGCTACAAACAGGATAGTGGTCTGGAAGATCGTCAGGAAGCAATACGTCTGGCTAAGCGATGCATAGAACTACAGCCCCAGAATAAAGAAGCCCAGGCACTGGTGCGGTCTCTACGGCGCAATGCTATTCCTGAAGCAATCTCGTTACAGTCAAAGCCAAACATCTTTATTTTGATTGGCTTTCTAGAAAATGTCTTTAGTCCGACAATGCTCTCTCGTCGAACTAAGACAAAAATTGCCCTGCTAATTCTCTTTCTACAGCAGCCGATTCGTACCCCAAATGCAGCGGCATTGGTCAGTCAGCTAGCACTGCTAGTGGGTAGTGTCGGAATCATTGGTATTGGTTTTATGAGTGTTAGCCGTTTGCCTGTCTTTTCTGACACCATCGTCGAGATCGATCCAGAAGACACATTTTCTGACACCGCTGGACCCACAACGGCCAGTACCGGTAGCTACACCTTTGACCCAGGCCCCAATGTACCGGTGGCCTTTAACTATCCTGGCCTACTGATTGAACCGAGGTTGTCGCGCCTGGGTGAGTATAAAGGAGAGCCTTATTACAAGCTCCATGGCATTGTTATTAATGACAGTGGCCAAGAAGTTATCAAGCTTGACCTGAAGGTGGAATTGTTAGATGGGAATGGCTTGCCGATTTCCATTATTCATCAAGTTAGTGTAACTGACACAAACACCATCATCCGACCTGGCGATACCCGGTCTTTTAGACTCTTTCACAAAATTACGCCAGACTTAATGAGCGTTCGTGTCACTGTGAATGACATTCAGCAGGTTGTTGGTCTCACCACCTATGAGTCCCCCAGTGCTGATAGTTCTACCTGGAGTGCATCTGTCCCCTAGGGCAACAACTTTAAACTGTTGGGTCAAACAGTTTAGTCGCAACCGAGAGAAAAATGGTTCAGATTAAACTGGGACAGGGACACCATCAGCGACAACGGCACCTTGAACAATCTTGATCAAGATCCAATTTGTGCTCCTACCACAAAGACTTTACTCAACTTAGTCACATTTTTATCCTTATTCACTCAGGGGATAGGGAATGCATTGAGTAGACACGGAGTAGATTATGGGTCGAGATCGCATCATTGAAGCTTATATTCAACGACTGCTGGCTTGGGAAAAACCAGTAACGCACGCAACCCTCGCAGCCATTGCTGAAGAGGTGGGGATTACAGATGCTGAGCTGGAGGCCATTAACAACCAGGCTCAGGCACACCTCACCCGTGGTCGTGCGTACATCGAATTTGGCTGCGTTGATGATGCTGTTAAGGAACTCAACCAGGCAGCCAATTTGGATCCGCTTAACCTGGAGGTGCTGCATTCCTTAGCCAATGTCTATAACCTGCGCCATAACCGCACCAAAGACGCCACGGATCGTCAGCGATCGCTCCTCGTTGCCAGGCGTTGTGTGGAACTTAAACCCGATGACAAGGAAGCACTGGTTTTAATTAGCTTTTTAGAGCATAACCCGGCAAAAGGCCCAAAAAACGCCTCTCAATGGACCCGGCAAAAGGTGGCCCTGTTAGCCGGTGGCGCTGCTACGGTCGGCATTGGGTTAATGGGTGTCAGTCGTTTACCCATGTTCTCTAAACCCCCAGCACCCATGGGGCCTGCCCCCGGCACCATCGTTCCAGGGTCAGCCCTGTATGCCTCCGGCGATGCTACCCAGGCCGCTGCTGATACCGCAGCCAGCACGGTAGAACTAGACTTTTCCGCTGATGTGGACATTCCCGTTTTCTTTGACCATGCGGGTCTGGTGCTAGAAGCACGGCTGTCGGAGCTGGGGGACTACGAAAACGAGGTTTACTATCAGCTGCAGGGCATTTTTATCAATGCCAGTGACCAAGAATTTAGAAGACTTGCGCTGAATGTGGAGTTCCTGGACCGCAATGATGTTGCGATCGCATCCACCAGCAAAGAAGCCATTGCCACCAGCGATGCCATCATTCGCCCTGGCGATACCCACACCTTTAATTTGCTCCAAAAAATTCCCTCAGATTTAGCCAGTGTGCGTCTGGGCGTCACCCATCTAGAGCAGGCCCCCGCCCGCAGAACCTATGTGCCACCCACACCGATCAACTACAGCTGGGAATCCTTAGAATCTGACAGCATCCGCTTTGAACTCGCCAGTCGCAGTGAAGACGTTGGCGTATCCGATATGGCGATACCCACTAAACCTGACAATCTGGACCCGACCGCTAACACCACCGACAAAACGGACACCGATCAGAAAAAGCCGCCCACAGGTCCGAACACTTTTAATGCTGAATGGGTGATTATCAATACCAGCGATGTTCCCATTCAAAAACTCAAGCTCGAAGCCAACTTTTATAGCGCCAACGATCGGCTTTTACAGAAAGAAGACATCCTGGCCATTCAAAATAACGACGCCCCGCTGCTGCCGGGTGAAATCCGCCCTTTCCGGGTGATTAAACCCATTGTTTCAGGGTATACCCGCTATCAAGTTACCGTAGTGGAGGCAGAATAGGTCATAACGCATTGGTTAACCGCAAACACATTCATGCAAAAGATAAATCAGGAATTACCGGCATTTTGTTCGTAATTCCGTGATTTATTGCGTATTGCTATGGTGTAGATGGTGGCGAAATAACCAGGTCAACGGAGTGCCCCATGGGTCGTGAGCAAATTATCGAAACCTATATTCAACGACTATTGGCGTGGGAAGAGCCCCTAACAGCCGATAAACTCAGTGCCCTAGCTGAAGAAGTTGGGTTGAGTTCGGAGGATGTAGCTGCTGTTCAGCAAAAAGCCCAGGACCATCTTGAACGCGGACGCAACTACCTGGACTTTGACTGCCTTGATGAAGCCATCACAGAACTCACCCAGGCAACAGCCCTGGATCCATTAAATTTTGAAAGCCTGCAAACCCTCACATACGCCTACGATCAGCGCTACGGCAAACACAAGCATATCGAAGACAAACAACAAGCCATTGCCCTAGCCAAACGTTGCCTGGAACTGAACCCCAGCAACGAAGACGCGGTCATGTTAATCAGCGCCCTGGAACATGAAGTCAGTGGTCGTCAGCGCCTGCTGTGGTTTGGTTTAGCTGGCCTGTTATTGTTGGGCGGCTTGAAATTCACCGTTGACACGATTGTCAAACGGTCCGAAATCAGACAGCTCACCCAAGACGCTGTCCTTGAGGCCACCCCAGGGCAACCCCCTGGCCAGACCCCAGATCGCCCATCCGCTGCTCCAAACACCGCTGCTGAAGATATTGCAATTGACACCCCAGGCACAGGTACCGCCGTCGATATTCCCATCAACTTTGACCAGCCCGGTGTCGTTATTGAGCCACGGTTATCTCGGTTAGATAACTACACAGATTCCTCTTACTACACGTTGCAGGGCGTGGTGCTCAACGATAGCGATCAAGAAATCGATAGCCTACAGCTACAGATTGAGTATTTAAACAAAGATGGCGTGGCGATCGCAACCGACAGCACAGACGCCATTGCCGAGAATGACGCCACCGTCCGCCCCGGTGATTCCCACGCCTTTGACCTGATCCAAAAAATCACCCCAGAACTGACCGACGTTCGCCTAAACCTCACCACCATCGACGAGGTTCCCGCTCCGCCCAATTACGCACAAGCCCCCCCCGTCGACTACACCTGGAGTTTTCAGCAACCCACCCAGGTCAAGTTTGCATTAGCCACCCGCAGCGAAAACTTCAATCTTTACGACCTCACCGACAGCGCCTTTTTCGATGCCGAATGGAGCGTCACCAACACCGGCGACAGTGCCATTCGCAAACTCAAGCTACAGGCCAGTTTTTACAATACCAACGGAGAACTAATTCTCAACCAAGACATCCTTGCCGTTTACGGCAGCGACGCCCCCATGTTGCCTGGCGAAGTCCGCCCGGTGCGAGTGATTAAATCGATTGAACAAGACTACGCCCGGTATGAAGTCACGGTATTAGAAGCGGAGTAGCCCTCATCTCCCACCCCCTTCTCCCCTGACCAACCCCGCTCATCACTGTGCCAAATCATCCCACCCCGCTCATTTCCTCGCATAATAGAAAATGCGGCTTTACGTTTCGTAAACTTGCATCATCTACCGAGGACCCCCCTTGGTCTCCTCTTCTAAAGGGGGGAAATCTCTGCGGGATTCTCATTACCACAAAGACCCACTTACCCCCATGGCCCGAGATCTCCGCGAATTCATTAACCTAGTCGAACAACGTGGCCAACTACGCCGCATCAAAGCCCTCGTCGACCCCGAGCTAGAAATAGCAGAAATCTCCAACCGCATGCTGCAATGCGGCGGCCCCGCCCTCCTCTTCGAAAACGTTAAAGGCTCTCCCCACCCCGTCGTCGTTAATTTGCTCGGTACCGTAGAACGCACCTGCTGGTCCATGGGCATGGAACACCCCCAGGAGCTAGAAACCCTGGGCAAAAAGCTCGGCATGCTCCAGCAGCCCAAGCCCCCCAAAAAAATCTCCCAAGCCATCGAATTTGGCAAAGTTCTATTTGACGTCCTCAAAGCCAAACCCCAGCGAGACCTGTTGCCACCCTGTCACCAGGTCGTCCTCAAAGGCGACGACGTCGATCTCACCCAAATTCCCATGATCCAGCCCTACCCCCAGGACGGCGGTAAAGTGGTTACCCTGGGGCTGGTGATCACCAAAGACTGCGAAACCGGTATTCCCAATGTCGGCGTTTACCGTCTACAGCTCCAAAGCAAAAACACCATGACCGTCCAGTGGCTGTCAGTGCGGGGCGGAGCCAGACATTTACGCAAAGCGGCTGAGAATGGGAAGAAACTGGAAATTGCGATCGCAATCGGCGTCCATCCCCTAATTATTATGGCTGCCGCCACCCCCATCCCTGTGGATCTATCCGAATGGCTCTTCGCCGGACTCTACGGCGGCAGCGGTGTGCATTTGGCTAAATGTAAAACCATCGATCTAGAAGTCCCCGCCACGTCGGAATTTGTTCTCGAAGGCACCATCACCCCCGGCGAAGTCGCCATTGACGGCCCCTTTGGCGACCACATGGGCTATTATGGGCCGCAAAATGAGCAGGCCCCACTGATCCGATTCAATTGTGTGACTCACCGCAAAGAGCCCATTTACTTAACCACCTTTAGCGGTCGGCCCCCTAAAGAAGAAGCGATGATTGCCATCGCCCTCAACCGCATTTACACACCCATTTTGCGACAGCAGGTTTCCGAAATTGTGGACTTCTTCCTACCCATGGAAGCCCTCAGTTATAAAGCTGCCGTCATTTCCATCAAAAAAGCCTATCCAGGCCAGGCCCGCCGTGCCGCCATGGCCTTCTGGACCGCCCTGCCCCAGTTCACCTACACCAAATTTGTCATCGTCGTCGACCATGACATCAATATCCGCGACCCGCGCCAGGTGATCTGGGCGCTCACCTCTAAAGTAGACCCCACCCGCGATGTGTTTATCCTGCCGGATAACCCCTTTGACTCCTTAGACTTTGCCAACGAAAAACTAGGGCTAGGTGGCCGCATGGGCATTGATGCCACCACCAAGGTACCCCCCGAAACCGATCACCAGTGGGGCGACGAGCTGAAGTCTGATCCAGAGATAGCCGCCATGGTGGAACGCCGCTGGGCTGAATACGGTCTGGGGGATCTAGAGATGGGTGAAGCTGACCCCAATTTGTTTGGCTATGATATCCGCTAGCAATTGACCATTATCAATTAATAATTGTCAATTGTTAATTATCAATTTACCAATGACCATGGCAGAAGATCGTCGACCCTGGTTTAAAACCCTGTTTTGCCTGCGCGGTTCCGTGATTCGGGCGGTGATGCCCAGGGTCGGTATCTGTGTTGGGTTTGCCCTGATCGTAACGCTGTTGGATAACGCAGGCTTTGCCGTTTCCTGGCCAATTTTAGGCGGTGTTGTCCCCAGCATTGTCCTGGGGTTGCTGCTGGTCTTTCGCACCAATGCCTCCTATGAACGCTTCTGGGAAGGCCGCAAGCTCTGGGGCAACATCGTCAATACCACCCGCAACCTGGCCCGCCAAATCTGGGTGTCGGTGGATACCAGCCGCCAGTCTAAGGAGCAGGCGCTGAAATTACTGGTGGCATTTGCGATCGCAACCAAGCAACATCTGAGACAGCAGCCTTGCGCCCATGAGCTGAACCATCTAGTGACTCCCCCACAGCTAGAAAAACTCATGGGTATGAATAGCCCACCGCTAGAAATTGCCTTTTGGCTAGGGGACTATCTACAGGTGCAACAGCTTAAAGGTCGGATTAATGCCTATCAGCTCCAGGCCATGACCTCACAACTAAACAGTTTGGTCAATTCCCTGGGCGGCTGCGAACGCATCCTCAACACACCCTTGCCCTTGGCCTACTCGATCCACCTTAAACAGCTACTGGTGATGTACTGTTTGGCCCTACCCTTTCAGGTGGTGAGCGAGCTCAACGGGTGGACGATTCCGGTGGTTGCCCTGGTTGCCTTTGCTGTGTTTGGTGTGGAAGAAATTGGCCTGGAAATTGAAAATCCTTTTGGGTGCGATCGCAATGATCTGCCCCTAAATGCCATCTGTCAAACTATGGAGCACAATATCCAAGACCTGATAACCCTGACACCAAGTATCGAAAAAAACGAACAACAACCCTGGCAGATCACCACACTGTTGCCCATGGGTAAAGAAAAACAAAATGTCGAATAGTCGAGGGCCGATCTATCAGTTGCCCAATTTTAAAGCGACATAATTCATAAGAGCTGGTTATGACCGCTTTCTCCAGACCCATTCATCTGCAAATAAAGCAACGGTAATTTTACTGATAAGCCCTTCAATCTACAGATTTCATCAAAGCTAAATATTCAGCCTTGAGAAATAGGAACAGAAATTATATATCTCTCCAAAAAAGTAGCTATAACGGATGAAATGTACTCTATAGCTACGGTTCTATCCACCAGGAAAGAACCAAAATATTTTAGCGAATATCTACATACCCATAAATTATTGGTTTTACCGTTGAGCCATACTTTATTCCTCACCATGGCATAACACATAATCGACCCATAGAGGAATTATTGCTGTTGCTGATTTAAGGGATGAAGCGATCGGGCAGGATTGCTTTACATCAGTGTTTCTTAGATTGACCCCTGCCAAGGATCAGCAACACCAAATTATTTATATGCCTAACTTTTAGGGTGAGTCATACACTATGAGGTCTCAACGCCGTCTTTCTAGTCTTGGTAATCAATTTACCAGGATGTTAACGATTATTTTTTTCGTGGGCATTATTGCCAGTGGGTTAATTCTCTCAGCTGCGATGCGTCAGAAAGCTGAGGGCGAAATCGTCCATCGGGCAGAAATATTAATCCAAACCATGAATGCGGTCAGAAACTACACCAGTGCGCAGGTAAGACCCCATCTGGCAGATGAACTGGCTGAAGCGACAGAATTTATTCCTGAAACCGTACCGGCCTATTCCGCCAGGGAAGTATTTGAAGGTTTCCGCGCCGCGAATGAATATGAGGATTTTCTATACAAAGAAGCAACCCTAAATCCAACTAATCCAAGGGATCAAGCAGACGAGTTTGAAACCCAAGTTGTCAATCAATTTCGAGAAAACAGCAAGCTAGAAGAACTCAAAGGTTATCGCAGAATGGAGGGTAAAAAGCTGCTGTACATCAGCCGCCCGCTCACCATTGAAAAAGAGAGCTGTTTAGAATGCCATGGCATCCCCTCAGATGCGCCACCCAGTATGCGGCAAACCTATGGTACTGAAAATGGCTACGGCTGGAAACTAGGAGAAACCGTTGCGGCTCAGACCATATACGTCCCCTCCAGCCAGGTATTTATAGAAGGAAATCAATATCTCTTACTCGCGGTTGCCATCTTTACCGGTGTATTTGCTGTCGTCATTGGCGTTATCAATCACCTGCTAAGAAAAACAGTGATTAGTCCCCTCGGCCAACTCAACAAGCTCATCCGCGACATCAGTCTAGGACAACGGGTCACCCTACCCACTAACTCAGACGGCACCACATCCCTCAGCAGTTTGACATCCCGCACCGACGAGCCGGGGCAACTGGCTCGAGCCTTTGAGCACATGGCCAACGAAGTTGTCCTCAGGGAACAATCTTTAAGCCACGCTAAAGAAAGCGCTGAAGCGTCAACCCAGGCAAAGAGCGAATTTTTGGCCAATATGAGCCATGAGCTACGCACACCTCTCAATGCCATTATTGGCTACAGTGAGATGCTGGCTGAAGAAGCTGAAGACCTTTCTGTCGAAGATGCCCAAACCGATCTGTATCGTATTCAAGATGCCGGCAAACAACTACTGACCCTAATTAATTCAGTCCTTGACCTCTCCAAGATTGAATCAGGTCGCATGGAGCTATTCATTGAGGAATTCTCCATTTCCTTCTTAGTTGAACAGGTTGCTGATGTCCTCAATCCCCTCATTCAAAAGAAGGGTAATAAGCTAATTGTCCATCAGGGAGCTAATGTAGACGTAATTTCGGCCGATCACTCT
The DNA here is from genome assembly GCF_043421015.1 of Leptothoe sp. EHU-05/26/07-4. Taxonomy (NCBI): domain Bacteria; kingdom Bacillati; phylum Cyanobacteriota; class Cyanophyceae; order Nodosilineales; family Cymatolegaceae; genus Leptothoe; species Leptothoe sp. EHU-05/26/07-4. The sequence goes on along the minus strand of NZ_JAXSQV010000003.1, from coordinate 1,110,508 downwards.
AAAGTGCATCAGAGCTTGTTAAACCTGCTCAGTAATGCTAACAAATTTACTCAAGATGGAACCATTGCCTTAACAGTTAAATCAAGCATGGAAGGGGATCAACCATGGATTGATTTTATTGTCACAGACACTGGCATTGGTATGACATCGGAACAACAGAAAAAGGTCTTTGAAGCCTTTGCCCAAGCCGATAGTTCAACCACTCGACAGTTTGGCGGCACAGGACTCGGCCTGACCATCACCAAACAGTTTGCCAACATGATGGGAGGAGATATTACAGTAGAAAGTCAGTCTGATAGAGGCTCCCAGTTTACTCTGCGCTTACCTCAAGTGGTTCAAGGCAACCGCCAGCCCATCCAAGAAGAGCAACCATGGCTTTTAGTACTGCAAGCACGCGAAAAGAATGAAGAAGTTATTACTCGTATGCTGCAGCAAGAAACCTGGTTAGTTAAGTGTATTGACAATAGTGCCGATGCCTTGACGCTGGCTCAGGTAGACAAACCACCGACCCTTATTTTAATTGACTTAAGTCTGGAGTCTGATGCGATTCAGTGTATCAAGTCGCTGCGACAGACGTCGGCGTTTGAGGAAATTCCTATTATTGCGATCGCTAATTCAGTTATCGAAACAGAGATCAGCATCCAAATTGCCAATGATGTTCAAAGTATCTACTATCGCAACGATTTGAATTTGCAAGACTTTTTAGAAGAACTGCATGTTTGTGCTGCGGTCTAATTTTGCTAAGTCGGTTGGGCGACAGCTTAACCATGACGTCCTGACATCGTTGAGTGTTCAATCTATCCCTTATTATTCGCCATGCCTAAGGTTTTGTTAGTAGAAAACAATGCATTAAACCGCAAAATGCTGGAACGACGCCTGAAGCATTGCGGATACGAGGTTCTGACTGCAACCGATGGCGACAAAGGTGTATCACTGGCCATCGAAAAGCAGCCCGATTTAATCATCATGGATACGGATTTACCCGTGATGGATGGATGGCAGTCAATCAAAATCCTGAAAGCATCCACGGCAGCGGCACATATCCCTATCATTGCGTTAACAACTAACAATAAATCAGGTAACTGGAAAACAGCGTTAGAAGTTGGCTGCAACGACTACGATACTAAACCCATTGTACTTAAGCGTCTGCTAGGCAAGGTGAATACATTGTTAGGGGTGACATCCCCTGACAGCACATCGTCAGCAGCCAACCCCCTAACCTTCACAAAATTAGAATCTGCGCTATCTCAATTTTCAGAATTAGAAAGCGAGTTTTCATCATTAAAGACACAGTTCACATCTCCGCAGCCTAGCCGGAACAAGTCCTCTGAGGAGTCTCTAAAGGGGCGCTACGAAGTTAGCCGAGTGCTGAGTGAAAACACATTTGGCCAGCGATTATTGGCTAAAGATCTCGACAATGATGCCAAATCAGTCATCATCAATGTCTTTAACCTACCAGTCGGAAATTCTTCACTACTGCCCCTGGTGCGTGATGCCCTGGACTCAGAAATGAAGTTTCTCAAGGTCATCACTCGACAGGATGATATTGCCACTTGCCTAGATTCGTTTGAGCAAGATGATAAATTCTACTGGGTACAGTCCGATATTGTAGGCACATCCTTAGTCGATGAGCTCGACAGTGCGCAATCCATGGGCCACGTCTTGCAGCTAACCCACAATTTGCTTAGCAGCATACACCCCTTTCACCAAGGGAAAATTGTCCACTGTGAATGTCATCCCCAAAGCTTTGTACGTCGTCAATCGGACGATCGCATCATCCTGGTGGAATATGGTGTCCTCAAGCGGCTATTTGTCAATCTGCGGTCCCATTCATTGGCCTACCGCCAAGCAATTTTGAAACACCACAACTATCAACCCGTTGAGCAGCGTGCTGGTAATCCTCAGCTAAACAGCGACGTCTATTCCATCGGCATGATTGTCCTACAATCATTAACAGGACAGTCTCCTGAATGGCTCGTTAAGACCAGCAGCAAGGGCAAGCTAACGGATTTGGTCAAGGCAGATTCGAACATTATTAAACTTTTCGAGCGAATGGTCAGTCCAAATTACCATCTTCGCTTTGAGTCAGCGGGTGAAGCCCTTAAGGCGCTCCCTTTAGGACTAATACTGAAAAAGTCTAACTATCGGCAAGCTTTATCATCCTAAGCTAGAAAAATCGCCCTAAATAACTTAATTCAGCACTTCCCTCCTAGTTTGGCATTATTCAGATACTAGGGGGGAAGTTATGTTGTTAGTAATATGAAGACATAAAAGTCAAGTCATGATTTGACTCTCTACAGAATCTTTAGCAATTCATGGGGAAACTAGAAACTTTTGATAAAGTCTCCGGATCAATATGAGTGGGTGAAATTACTCCGTTCTAACATATATACGTTAGCAAGAGCATTTATTATTTCCCTGCTCAACTACATTTAGCAGGGATTTTTTCAAACGTATCTTGTTTGATCGGGGACACAATGGGTGCATCATTATTTTTCATTTAGTCTAAAGTCGGAGTCTTAAAAATGTTTGAAGCCTTGTTACAGCGTTGCAAGTAGACTCCGTACTCACAGACAATTCGACCGTTAAGGAGATTTCACGCCAACGTTTAGTTCGGTTTGGGCGTCTCCTAAGCAGCAGTTAACCGATGAGTGTTCTACCTGAGATGAGTCTATCGTTTGAGCCCGTGCCCCTTGGAAACCATCTGGGGTTTCTGGCACTGGTTGCCTATGTCGCCACTTTGGCACCAACCATTATCCGCGTTGTCTTTCCAGCTTTCAAAAGCCATAGCATTGTTCGCTGGCTACTCAAACAGCGACGAGCTATTGGCATTCTATCTTTTGTACTTGCGGTTGGTCATACCTACTTTGTCATTCGCAAACGTAATTTTGACTTTTTTGATTTCCATACCTACCGAGCCAGTGTTGAGGGGTTGTCAACACTCATTATTTTTACGCTACTAACAATCACCTCTAACAACTGGAGCATAAAGCGGCTCAAAAAAAATTGGAAACGCCTCCATACATTGACCTATGCCGCCATGTTTCTGCTGACCTGGCATGTCATCAATAAAATGGCAGGTCAGTGGACAATGGTTACTCCAATTGCTGCCATCTGCATTATCGCCATTACAGTTTTGTTCCTGGTTCGCAAAGGATCAGAATTTCAGAAAGACCTGGTTAAAGTCAGAATCAACTAATATTTACCTCATTTCATCGAACCTGGGGGTTCAAACATGGCCCAGCGGATGATTTGAGGTGCCCTTTGTTATTGATATACTCCCTCACTAAACACAAGAGGGGGCCCATTCGAGGATGTCTGTCCACCTCTTTATGGGCAGCAGCCATGGCTAAGGAGTTCTATGTCTAGCTAGGCATAGGCTTCTGTTGGAATTTATCAGTGGTGCCAGTATAAACGTCATGATCGTCACATCAAAATCTACCGAAGCTAAGAAAAGGAACTCATTTTTAAAAAATCTTGCCAGTAAAAAGCGTCAGCAACGCGAAAATCAACCATCTAAAGCTAAAAAATCCCGTAAAAAGAAGACATCCACCGCTGAAAAGCTGAGTTTAATTAGCTTAGTGGCTGCCTGTATCGCAGTGGGTATAGACATGGTTGCGCCACCGATGGCGACCCGTATGGGTGCCGTTAATGTAGCGTCAGGTGTCACCGATGCCCATGCCTCTTTTGGTTTTGATAATCGTTTTGGCTCACGGCAGGCCTTTACAACCGATGCGGTGACCTATGGCAGCACCATGCATGCGGCCAGCCAGATTTTTGCAACGGGGCATTTTGATGGCACTATTTCGGTCTGGGATTCCGTATCTGGCAAGTTGTTGCAATCCCACCAAGTTCATTCTGATGCGGTCGAAGATGTTGTCTTGACTCCGAGTGGCAAGCTGCTGGCCAGCGGTAGCTGGGACAACGATATTCGCATTTGGAACTTAATGACAAAGCAACTGTTTCATGATTTGGTTGGGCATACCGATGATGTGAAATCGTTGGCCATCAGCGAAGATGGCAGCCTTTTGGTGAGTGGCAGTTTTGATAAAACTGTCAGAATTTGGGATATCTGGTCCGGTGAGCTGTTACACACGTTTGAGCACCCCCACGGAATTACGGCGGTGGCTATTAGCCCCAATGGCAAGACTATTGTCAGCGGGGATCGGCGCGGTATGCTTCACGTGTGGGATCTCAAAACTAAGATGAAGCTACTCACGCTGCATGGGCACAAGAGAACGGTGTGGGATTTAGCATTTAGCCCCGATAGCACCATGGTGGTGAGCGGTAGTCAAGATAGGACCGCGATTGCCTGGGATTTGCAAAAATTTGAACCTGTTTGTATGTTTGTGGGCCATGGGCGCGCAGTATATTCAGTGGCGTTTAGCCCCGATGGGCGCACGGTGGCCAGTGGCAGCTATGATCACACAGTGAAACTATGGGATGTGAAAAATCATCAGCGGGTGCAAACCCTGAGGGGGCACACAATGGCTGTATGGGATCTGGAATTTGCTGATGAGGGCAAGGTGTTGATGAGCAGCAGTGCTGATGGTGCAGTGCGCTTTTGGTCCGCAGAGTGGCTGACGAATAGGGCGGCGCTGTAGGAAGAGACGTTGCCGTAATCAGTCAAATTTTGGTTAAGTTTCCTGGAACATCCGAGTCACCTTTTAATGGGGGTGGCTTTTTTTTGCCTGTCGAAATGTTGCTGGTGGGTTGGGTAATTGTGGTACGAGCGTTATAACAGAGCTGATGTTTTAGCGCTTGCTCATGAATTACGAATCGGGCCAAACAGTCCCTGTAGAGTTAGACGATGGCAGCTTGATTTATGTCAAGGTAAAACCACCCCAAGTAACACGGGGTAATTCAGATAAGTTAGGGTCTAAGTCTTCGTTTGATAGGGTAACGTCTTCCATTGAGGGGATTGTGAAGGCCGTTGCAAAGCCGATTAATGCAGCGAAACCAACCAAAGCCAGTGTGACCTTTGGTGTGGAGGTGGAGGTGCAGGAGGGTCATCTGATTGCGGCGTTGGCCAGGGGAACTGGGACGACAAGTTTGGAGATTACCCTGGAGTGGGAAAAGGCTGAGGATGAGTAGTATAAGCTTGAATTATCGTTCAATTCTGCCTGACAGGTAGATACTATGTCCGGCTTCTTGACCATGTTGCCGATCGTCTCTTCTTGCAAAAGGTCAGTGGGGGCGATATTGTCATTCACCAGAGATGAACATCCCCCGTAGGTTGGGTTGATAACTTTATCCAACATTCTCTGCTCCCTTGCGGCTCTCCAAAACCCAACAATCCACTTCAACCCCAACCTACGGGTTAATCTGGCTCAAAATTGTTTTGTCTGTAATTTTTGTATCCTCGGCCAGCAAAAACGCCTTGCTCAAAATCAGCGCCAGGGTCTTATCCCCCTCAAAGGGCAGAAACACTTTATCCGCCGCACTTTTTCCTGCCCGCACAATACACAAATACTGATCATTCGGCTCCATCAAAATATTCCCACTGCCCAGGTGAATCTTATAGGTGCGAATATCCCCCCTCACCACCAAAAATCGTTCCTGAAACGAACAGCGGCTAGCAATCTTCTTCAACTTGGGCACCAAATTTTCCAACACTTGCCGTCGCGTCTGGGCAGTCGCCGATAGCTCCCCAAACGAATAATCATGCCAGTAGTCATAATACTGTCGTCGTCCTTCAGCGCCACCATCCGTCCAGTTTGGATCATTGCCCACACTGGCAACACCCACAAACAAATCTACATCCCGTAACACCTCTGTCAATACCAATGCCGGAATGTCACTCAACGGTATCGGCTCTGCTGGAGCATTACGATAGGTGCCATAACCACCACCACCCGCATGGGCAAAATTACTCGCCGCATCAATTGGGTAAAACCTCACCTGGTCCGTCGCTAAATAAAGATAGGTACCCGCCTCAGTCGTATCGCTACCGTAGTCATCCCCAATCCCTTCAATCCAAAACTCTGCCCGCAAATCCCACTTGGGCAATAGTAACCGTGCCGGTTCATAATCATCATCCACCATCAGCCTCAGCTGATTCTTCCAGCCCCGCTGACCACACAGCGCATTAAACTGATGCTGCTTAATAATGTGGGCTGCAAACCGATTGGAGTACACACGAGTAGTCTCTTCAGCCGCCGTGAGTAGATAAATCTCCCGGTGGGCCTGTTTAAACGGCTGCTGAATCCCATGGTTAACTAACCAACTGCGCCAGGCCTGAATGGTCTCAGTTGTTGCTGTAATCGGATGCCATAGACTGACGCGAGTTTTATGTGTCAACCAGTCAATGGGTTTTCCTTGTAGATCGACTAGATTTGTCTTCAAAGATGTTTGAGTCGTGTTGGCTATCTTGCCTTGGCCCCCTAAATCCTCCAAGTCTGGGGGACTTTGAGCAGAGACTTCCCCCAAGTTTTGGGAGCTGGGGGGACCGTTTTCCCTGTCAAACCAGAACCCTACAGCATGTTTTCCATCTTCTTCAAACTGCCAGAGCATCCGTCTCGCTAAAGTACCCACCAATGGATGATTGACATAACGCTCCTGCCAGATAGTAAAACCCCACGTCTTCTGCTGTAGATAAAATGCCTCGATGCGGTCTCTCTGGGCGGGCAACATCTTCTGAATATCTTTTGCTGCCTGTTTTAGCTCCTTTAGATCCTCACCGTAGTTATCCTTAACGGCCTTAGGCACTGACTTTTGCACGTTGCCATCTGCCTTAAGCCACCGTAGCACTGTGCTACTAGTGCCAGTCACCATCAGCTCAGCCGTAAACTCGCCCAATGTCTCTCGCCGCACGCCCACCTCACTCAACCCATAGGTGGGCACCGCCAACTCTTCAATTTCTTCTCGGGGTAGTCCCTCTCGCTCAGCCGCAGCTGTCAGTGCTTTTTCAATTCCCTTTTGGGCCGTGCCAAACTTTACCTTTACCTTTAACAATGCCAGCTGACCAATGGCATCCGCTGTGGGCATTTGCCCCAAGGCCCACACACAGGCATTGCCCAGCTTCACGCACCGTGGTCCAATGCCAGGAATTTTGCGATAGGCTGAAACTGCTAGTTTTCCCAAAGCACGCACCAACTCTTCCTCGGTTTGATCCGCACAGAGCCACACTAAACCTTTGAGAATGTCGGCATTTTTGTCTTGAATCACATCATCACCACCACGCCAACCGGGCAAAGGCTGCGTGCGGGGCTGGTCTACCAGTGGACACCACTCCACTAGATACTGTTGAAAGGTGTCTATACCTACAGCCTGGCGCAGAGGTTTGGCGCTTTTGAGCCACTTGGCGGTGGGTTTACCGCCAGAGGCTGTAGAGCAGGCTGCAAGCAGTTGAATCCAGGTAGCTTGTTTGGTTTCGGGCAGTGCTTCGATAGTTTGTTTAGCTGCATCAGACCAGGGTTCTCCGGGGGTGACTGCCAGAGTTTTGGTCTCAGCGGAGATTAACAAGCGTAGTTGGTTGGCGGCTTTGGGTGCATCGCCGTAAAGTTGTGACCAGCTGTTGCAGGTTGCTTCAATAGCAGCTTGCAGCTCGGGCGTTAGAACATGGTCTTTGAGATAATCTCGCGTCAGCTTTTTGACAGGTGTATACCAATACCAGGTGCGCAGATTCCGATCTTGACAGGTGACTAGAAATTCAATCACACCGTCTGCGGTAAAAGGTAGTTTGCGATTTAAGATCAGTAGCAACACATTGGCAATACCAGAGGCGTTGCCATAGGCATCACCATCGTCATTGTTAGTCGCCTGTTCCATGTGGTGCTTATAGGCTTGCACCATGGCAAGGGCTAACTCAGCTTGCTCAGCTCGATTGAGTTTAGAGATTTCTTCCCAAATGTCAGACTCTTTGAAGTTGTAAGAGGGACCCTTGGTTGGTTCTTGATGCTCTTGCAGAACTGCTTGGATGATATCAGCATTGTTGATGGTCATGGTTAACCTCCCAACTAACCGCCCACCAGGGGGACCAATTTCATAAAGGTGACCGAAGTCTCAGGGGCAATGGTGATCTCGTCTTCCAGCTCCGTCACTTGTTCGTCATCCACCAAAATGATAAAGCCGTTACTTTGAAAGGCGGTAATGGCTTTTTCAAACTGAGCTTCCCAGTTAATCTTGCGGGGTTTACGCAGTTTGTAACCGTTTAGTGTCTGTTCGGTTTCAGTGGGTTGCACCAATCCTGTAAAAACGTCCGGCTGCTTCGCATTAAAGTCTTTCACTTCTTGATAAACCCGACTGCGAATTAGCTCTCGCACCGTAATCTGTTCGGTTAAAAAATCTAGTACCAGCATGGGGCCATCATCACCCAGGGTGTTGGTATCTCGGATATTTAAGCGGTTTTTCATGGGTTTGAAATGCGATCGCTAAACCTAGCAGACTTAATGACAGCTGACCTAGTTCCTTCTCGCGTATTTAGATTGTTGGGTTTCTCAAAATTCAACCCAACCTACGCCACTAACTCTTTGAACCAGTTGTCCTGCCAAATATCTTCAAAGCTCTCGTCTGCCTGGGCTTCTTCTTTATAGCGCGGATCAATCTGCACCGCTTTCTGCAAATTTTCTAGGGACTTATCAGTCTCCCGCTGTAGGGCATAACAAACGGCACGGTTGTAGTACGTCTTTGCATAGGCCGGGTTTAACTCCAGTGCTTTTTCAAAACTCTTGAGGGCATCCCGGTCTCGACCCAGCTTAACGAGTGCCAATCCGCGATTATCCCAGGCCTTGACTAAATCTGGCTTAAACCGTGTGGCCTGCTCAAACGACGGTACCGCATCTTCAAAGCGCTCTAGATCCAACAGTGCCAATCCCCGATTTAGCCAGGCCACACCGTCGTTTTCCTGAATCTTGACTGCCTTATCAAAGGACTTAAATGCTTCCTCTGGCTGTTGCAAAATACCGTAGGCCACTCCACGGTTCACCCAGGCTTCGTGGTAAGTGGGGTTAAGGGCAATGGCCTTATCAAAGGAAATAATTGCCTTTTCTCGCTGCTTGAGACGGCTGAGCACCATGCCCTTATTGAGCCAGGCTCTTGGGTCCGTATCATTGAGTTCAATCACCCGTTCAAAGGTGGTCAGGGCATCGTCATAGCGACGTAGCTCACGCAGTACTAGACCGCGTTGATACCAGGCTTCTTTGCGCTGGGGTTCCAGGTCAATCACCTTTTGCAACGCCGTTAGGGCCTCATCACGACGTTTCAGCTGGGTGAGGGGTTTACTGCGGGCTAACCACAGTTCCGCATTGTTTGGCTGGATGGCTAGGGCTCGATCGTAGGTTGCGATCGCATCTTCTAAATTACCGGCTTCAATCTGGCCTTCAGCCTCGGCCACAAGCTCGTCAATGGTCTCAAACAGCTCGGGGCGATTAGACTGTAGCCGTGCCAGGCGCTCGGTCAGGCTTTGCAGTTGAGTTTGAGCCGTATCCACAAACGAATCAGCCACATATTCAGGCGTCACTTCCCCTAACTGGCGCATAATCTGGTCCTTTTGCACCTTGGCATCAGTTTGCAAGCTATCCAGCTGCTCCGCAAAGCTCTGTTTTAGCTGCTCCAAATCAGCGGCTGAGGTAGACTGCTCTCCTTCAAACCGGGTTTTCAGGTCGTCAAGGGCTGTAGCAAAGCGCTCAACAATCACCATTAGCCGCTGCTGGGCTTCCTGCTGACGACTACGGGCGGCATTCGCCAGCTCATTGATCTGCGTCCCCAGGCTGGCATCAAACTGATCCAGCTTGTCGATCACCACGTCGCGACGGCCAAACACCACATCACGCACTTGCCCCAATTGCTGGGTAAACTCGCCCTCAAGCTGCTGCAGACTTTGCAGTGATTCTTGCTGCTGCTGGGTCACACTGGACTGCAGCTCCGTAAGCTGACGGTTAAATTCGCGGGCAGCGCCATCAATAGTCTGCAGCGTGCGAGACTGCTGATCACCTGTTTCACTTTGCAACTGGCTGAGCTGATTGGCAAAACTGTTAGCCGTCTGCTGCAATGCTCGAAATGACTCATCTCGCTCGGTGCTGAGGTCCCCTTGCAGTCGTTCTAGCTGGTGCTTAAAGTTGGCGGCCACCTGGTCCATATCCCCTAACAGCACCCCTTTACGACCTTCCACATCCACTCGGAGGGTGGCAAACTGGGTCAAAAAGTCATCGGTGGACTGACGTAACTGCTGCATCAGGTCAGCTTTGCGGCCTTCAATATCGTTACGCAGCTGCTGAAACTGCTGTTGCAGGTCACCCACTGAACGTTCAATGGTCTGCAGTGCTAATTCTTTATGGCCCAGGGCATTAGCCTGCATCTCGTTCAGCTGCTGGGCAAATTCTCCCCGGCTTTGCTGCATTTCCTGGGTAAAGTCCCCCCGATCCTGCTGCATTTCTTCGATAATGTTGTCCCGCTGCTGCTCCAGCTGTGCTTTCATTGCCTTACGCAAATCTTCCAGCTGGGGGCCAATATTTTTTTCCAGGCTGGTCAGCTTTTCTAACCAGCGATCTCGCTGCTCAATGGTGTTGGCCTGTAGTGTACCAATCTCGTCAGAAAAGATAGATTCTTTGCGCTCTAGCTCATCGAGATAAATACCTTGGCGATGGTCAGCGGTGGCTTTAAGACCTGCCAAATGATTATCCAGGGTGGACTGGGCAGTATCTAACCCCTGAAATACAGACTGTTGCTGCCGCCGGGTATCGGCTTGGAGAGTTTGCAGCTGCTGAATCGTGGTCTGTTTCAGGTTATCCAGCTCTTGCAGAAAATCGGTTTGGGTCGTGCCAAAAGACTGGCGAGCATTATCCAGCTCCGTTTGCCAATCTTTAACGGTTCGTGCCTTCAGGTCAGTAATATCCGCCAGTAGCTTGGTTAAACTATTGCGCTGGGTGGTCAGGTCTCGCTGAAAACTGGTGGAGCGTTCCACCAGCTCATCGGCGCGGTCGTCAGCCTCAGCCAAAATGCCATCAATTCTACGGGTGGCAGCCTGGATCTTGCTCTCCAGGTTTTCGATTTCATTGAGCTGACCAAGGACGTTTTTAGTCACATTCTTGGTGATTTCTGTTTCCACCGCACTGCGCATTACCCAGAGCATGGCCATCCCCATCCCCAGGAGCAAGATCAAGGTGCCGATCAAAATGCTCAGCAGCACAATGCTCCAGTCAGAAGAATCACCAGCATCGTCAGGACGCTGATTCACAGCCGTCGTCGCTTCAGCCGTGGAGCTGTTACCCAAGGATGTGATCGTGGTGTCCGTCTGGGCATGACCCGGTCGAATGGGAGCACACATTAAGATCAGCATGAGGGCCAACTTTGGCCAATTAGCGGATTTTGATGATGCGCTCACAGTCATAGAGGGGAAGGGCAGGACAGGTCTTAAAGACTGCTCATAGCATACCTGAGCTAGGGCGGCTTGTAGAGGCGTTCCACCGGAACGCCTCTACAATTCATTCTCGCTATTTTCTATAGGATAACCATCGGGACCAATGGTGGTGCGATCGCATATCACGTCACTTAAATCCACCTGCCGGGCCCGGAATAAATTAGCACCCCGCAAATCTACCTGGGTTAAGTTGGCCTGGGTTAAGTTGGCCCGACTTAAATTCACCTGACGTAGATCGGCTCCCGTTAAATCAGCCCCGGTTAAGTCAGCCCTGTAAAGGTTGGCCTGATACAACGTCGCGTCAGATAACTTGGCTCCCCGCAAATTCCCATAGGACAGGATGGCCCGCTGTAGGTTAGCTTGCGACAAATCTGAAGCCTGTAGTAAGGCATTACCCAGATTGGCATCCGTTAAGGTGGCCTCAATTAACCGCACCCGACTGAGCTTGGCATAGGGTAAATAGGCTCCCTGCAGGTGAGCACCCGTGAGATCACAGTTGCGGATATCGCAATCAAATAAGTTAGCTGCTTCTAGCACAATGTCTTGAAAGTCACGTTTCCCAGCTTGATAGGCCGCTAAGAATTCATCAACCGTCATACCCATCTACGTCAAAATTGAATTGGATACCTGCCACTTGCGATAAGGCCAGCCTCCAACTGGCTCAATAAATATTGCTCCAGAAATGTTTGGCACCTGAAAGCAAGATGTTACAGAATGTAAATTAAGATACATATCGTAGAAAAAAGGCTTTCTTAAGCGTCACTTAAGATTTTCGGGGGCATCCTCGGCCTTGGGTATCCACTCAATCGATAGCTCCACTGCACAGCCATGACTAAGGCATCGCGCTCTCTCGCCTATCACTATCACCAACGCACTAAGTATTTCCCCGATGCGCTGCCCCAAGGAACCCTAAACTGGGCTGACCAGCCTGAAGTTTACAAACGTTATCCCTTGGGCAGCCGGTTTGATCTACAGGGCTATTTAGGAGCGGTGGAACGTCCCAGCGATCAATGGTGGCAGCGGCTATCGCAATTTTTATTCCACAGCTATGGGTTAACGGCCAAATTTACCAGCACGATAGGGGATACGGTTTATCTGCGTTCGGCCCCATCCGCCGGTGCGCTGTACCCGGCAGAAGTTTACTTGATTTCCCGGGGCACATCCCATCTGCCTGCTGGTTTATACAATTACCAGGTCAAGACCCATAGTTTGGTGCGGTTCTGGGACGATCATCCGTGGCAGCGATTGCAGGAGGCTTGTTTTTGGCATCCGGCCCTGGAGCACACTCACCTGGCGATGGTGACCAGCGTTGTGTTCCAGCGTTCGGTCTGGCGTTATCAGGCCCGGGCCTATCGTCGGGTATGTCTGGACACAGGCCATTTATTGGGCAATGTGGATCTGGCGGCATCGCTGTGTGACTATCGCCCCCATCTGATCGGTGGATTTGTGGATGATGCGGTGAATGATCTGCTGTACCTGAACCCAGAAGAGGAGGGTGCGATCGCGGTTTTAGCCCTGGCCGATTTGCTACAGGTCGAGCAGAACCTACCCCGGGGCTGCACCACATTGTCCAGTGATTTACAGGTATCTGAGCATGGGGTGACGGTAGATGACGGTCAGCTGCTGGCCGCACTGCATCAGGCCAGCAAAATTACCCCTCAGCCAGATAAAAGTCTGGAGCAAGCCCGGTTAGATCATTCGCCTCAACTCGCTGGCTCCCAGTATGCGTTTCCATTTGGCAATAACGCCAGTACCAAAGTAGCCCCTATCAGTTGGGGAGAAGGGCTGGAGTATTTGACTAAATCTATGCTGCACCGGCGTTCGACTCGCCGTTATCGGGGTGCGGCAATTTCCTTGGATCCTCTACGGCAGCTGCTGGATTTTACCTATCACCCTGAAAACTATAGCGAACAAGGGTTCGACCCGCAGCCCGACTATTTTGATTTGAGCCTGATTCAGACGTTTATCGTCGTGTTGGCCGTCAACAATCTGGATGCAGGCTGCTATTACTACGATCCGGCAGAAACCACCCTACGACAGGTGCGGTTTAAGCATTTCCGGCGCGAGCTACATCATCTTTGCTTAGAACAGCACTTAGGCCGTGATGCCAGTGTGGCCATTATGCATACGGCCAATTTGAAACAGGCCGTTGAGCGCCATTGTGATCGGACATATCGCTATTTGCACATGGATGCCGGTCATCTAGGGCAGCGGCTGAATGTGGCAGCCACACGCTTAGGTCTCGGTGTGAGCGGCATTGCCGGGTTCTTTGACGATCAGGTCAATGACGTCCTCGGCATCCCCGAGGATGAGGCCGTGCTATACATCACCACCATCGGCGTACCTTAAGCTCCTGATGCGGAAAGCGGGCAGGGTCCTCCCGTCCGATCTCCGTACACCCTTTAGATCCCCCCCATCTCTCGCAGACTACGAGCAATCGCTGACATATCTTCATCCCCAAAGCCCTGAGCGATCAGCCCACTCTCAATCTGCTCCACATAGGCTGCCATGGGTAGTGGCAACCCCAGTTCGCGGGCTGCCTCCAGAGCAATGAGCAAATCTTTGCGGTGCAGCCGCATCCGGAACCCAAGGGGATAGGTATTATCGAGCATATTGCCAGACCGATTGGTAAAGGCCCAAGAACTAGCCGCACCACCACCCACGGCCTGGACGACTTTTTCCATATCCAACTCCGCTTTTAGCCCCAGAGCTAACCCTTCAGCAACGGCCCAAAAGGTACCTGCAACAACGATCTGATTAATGGCCTTGGTGGTTTGCCCAGCACCGATGGGGCCAACGTGGGTAATTGTTTTACCCAGGGCCTGCAGGACAGGCATCGCTTTAGTTAGTGCTTCAGCTTCCCCCCCACCATGATGGATAGAGTGCCGTTGGTCGCCCCTTCTGAACCGCCGGATACGGGAGCATCCAACATGGCAATCTGCTGCTCAGCCAGCTCAGCTGCAATGGCTCGGGTGACCGTGGGGCTAATGGTGGACATGTCGATGACTAAACTATTGGGCTGTGCTCCTGAAATCACACCCTCAGGCCCGAGAAGCACTGCTTCAACGTCGGGCGTATCGCTAACGCAAATTACAATAATTTCAGCCTCTGTGGCAGCAGCAGCGGGTGTGGCGGCTCGCTGGGCACCTGCCTCGACCAGGGGTAATTCGCGATCGCGACTACGATTATGGACAATGAGCTGATGGCCTGTAGCTAGCAAATTTAGGGCCATGGGCATGCCCATAGTACCAAGGCCAATAAATGCAACCTTCATAGCAGTCTTCCTGTGGTGTTAGCTGTGGCACAGTCACCATAGCAAAAGCTTCCTGAAACTAATTTCAGGAAGCTGAATTTGTAAATATCCAGTTGTCTTTGAGCTGTACTAGACGTTAGCTGCCTGCACAGGGGTCAGCCGCACAAGGATCAGCCGCACAGGGATCAGCCGCACAGGGGTCAGCCGCACAAGGATCAGCCGCACAAGGAGCTGCACAGGGAGCAACTTCTTCAGTGGGTGCTGCGCAAGGGTCAGCGGCACAGGGATTTGCGCCGCCGCCGCCGCAACCAGTTAAAACACCAACACTCAACACAGAAGCAGCTGCAACAGCCGCTAAATAATTAACTTTCATCAGAGGGCTCCTCTTAAAGCATTGAACAGATAATAATGCAGCCGAAACCAAATCGACAAATTAATCCGCGAATAATTATTCGCGATCAACCTTAATGTTGGCTGAGAAAAAGATGCTAATTACCTGAAAGGCAAGGGAGTTTAGCTGATTTTTCAGCCAAAACTAGCGTTTTGGGTCCGAAACCAAACGAAATCCAAACAAAATATGACGATAGGTCGTAGGTCGGCCATGGCGATAGGCAGTCCGACAAAATCCTGGCAGATCATCCCAGGCGCACCCTTTCATAATGGCCCGCTCCTGACCGTCCTGCACGTATACGGTTGATGTAAATTCAAACACATTGCCCGCCATGTCTTCCACACCGTAAGGACTCTTACTCAGGGGATAAGCACCCACACGGCTAGTTCCTTCGGGTCCGTTTTTCTGCCAGTTTGTAGCCTGCTCTTGCCATTCGCTACCCCAGGCAAAATAACGTCCATCCATCCCGCGAGCTGCTTTTTCCCATTCGTCAGCTGTGGGCAGTCGATACTCAAGCCCATCTTCCTGGCTTTTCCAAGCGGCATAGGCTAAGGCATCTTTTTGAGACACCAGCACAACCGGGTGTTGCGCTTTACCCGGAGGGAACTGGTAGCCCCGCCAAAAGTATGGGCGCAGGTCTTGATAGGAGTGCACCAGCATATTTTGCTCTTGGTAGTTCTCGGCAGTGATGCCAGGCTGATGATAACCAGTTGCGAGCACAAACTCTTGATAATCTGTGTTTGTAACTAGATTGCGACTAATGCAAAATGCTGCCAGACGTTGATTGCCAGCCTCAGGTTCAAAATCAAACCATCGCTGCTGGCGTAAACGAGTTTCTATATCCAGGGCCTCTTCTGGCGTAGTCGCTAAAGACTGGGCCGAAATACGATAGGCAAAGTCCCGTTCCTTTTGGTCGCTACCAGATATGTAACGGCCCCGCTCAACATATAAGGAATCTTTAGTGCACCGAATATCTTGACCATCTGGGCCAATATGAACGCTCGGATCCACCTGCGAGTTGGCTTGACCACATCCAGTTGCCAAGACAACTGTAAATAGCATCCAAGTTAAAGACCGACGAAGGTACTGTTTTGAGCGTGAGTTAAGCATATACACCAAAAGCGTTCCGGGGGCGTAAACGGAGTCGAGTTCTACTGGCTAAGATTCCCTAACGTTGGCACTATTTGCCCTGCCCAGTAAGTCACTTTGAGCTCTAAGGAATAACGCAGAAGATAATTGGTTTGACCTTGAAAATCACAAAAAGGTTTATGGCTATAATCCCCTCAAAGCTAAATAGCTTAAGTTTGCTCCGCCTATTAGCTGAATTAGGCTACAGACAAGAGAATTTAACCCAGTGTCTAGGTGCGGACTGTAAGCACACCGCTGTTACAAGATGAAACGTTTCTTTCATATAACACTGTTACATTAGGGCAATGTTCTAAGTACCAGCGGATGGCTATATCTTTGTGTGTTTGAGAATCTAAGATGAAGCCATTAGTCTGATAAATCTACTCTTGCCCCTTTGCCCATGACAAACCATAACTGGTTAATTACCGATGACGGTCAGCCAACCACGTTTGGAAGCACGGATAATGTGCAGCCCCCAAAACGTGTTTATCGGCTGTATCGCTTTTTAACGGATTTAGAAGACATTTTGGCAGACGAGAAGGATGACAGTATTCGTATTCAGAAGATTGTGCCCCTTGTCCGTAAGCTACTAACTAGCTCCTACTGGTTACAAATGGAGTATGATGCACCGTCCCCAAAAACTGGATGGTCCGTAAAATTTCTGTATCGAGAATATGAATTTCCCCTAACAGTTCAAATGGTGGCCTGGGCACCTGGCCAAGTATCAACAATCCATAACCACTCAGCATGGGGGATTGTTGCTTTGATTGGTGGCGAGGAAAAAAATCATTTGTGGCAACGTTCCCCCACTGAAGACAAGCCCCATCGTCTAGAGTCGGCTGGGGAGATAGATCTAGTACCTGGCGACATTATTGGCTTTACACCAGGGGCAATTCACCAGGTACAACCCATAGGAGATGAACCGACAGTTTCCTTTAACCTCTACGGAGTCACTGACTACAAGACTCGGTACGAGTATGACGTGAAGGCGCAAACAGCGAAGCTGTTTTAAGGGGGAATGGGACTCAGGGAGTGGACAGTAGGGACGACTGCGCTATTTCTGTTGAAATGGAAAACTCCATCAAGATATCCCTTTCACAGCTGTAGCCCCACTCCCTATTCCCTAGTCCCTACTTGCTCTCTCACCAACCTGTTCCCTCACCCACTGGCCGTAACTCTCAGTGCTCTCAACAATAGGGACTGCTATAATCTCTGGCAAATCGTAGCTGTGCTGGTGCTCTATCTGTGCGGCAATTTGGTCAAATAGCGCCAGGTCAGTTTTAATCGACAATTGGTACTCAGAGTCGCTGTGAACAGCCCCCTGCCAACGATAAATTGATTGAATTGGAGTCAAGGTGACGCAGGCTGTCAATCTAGACTCAATCAAGCTTTTAACAATTGCACGGGCTTCTGTTTCAGTAGCCGTAGTGACTAACACGAGACCCAGTTGGGAAGATGACGTCATATCTCAAAGCTAAAATCTAAACCAGACAACATTAAAGGGATCTAACCGAAACTGGAGAGAATAGTCCCATGGGCACTCTGGGTGCTATTGCAGATGTCTGAGACTGAATGGCAGAAATACTTACTTACTGATTTTCGCGCTAATATCCCTTGATTTACGACTACAGTTCCTGGCTTGGATTTTTCTAGGGTTGTATGGGTGAGTATGACGCCTGTTAAATCTGCTTGATCAATATTGGCGCGACTAAGATCGACATTCACAAGATTAGCCCGTTGCAGTTGGGCATAGTGCAAGTTGGCCCCAACCATTTGAGCCTTTTGCAGATTGGCATGTTGTAATTGAGCGTGGGAAAAATTGGCGGCTGTTAAGTTAGTTCCCTGCAAATTTGCTCCCTTCATATGGGCATGGGAAAAGTTAATTCCGTTCAGGTCATAGTCTTGAAAATTAAGGCCGTTAAGCCGCGCCCCTTCTAAATGTGCGCCATTAAATTGCACAGCGGTAATGTCGGCACCATAAAGACGGGCATCGCTCAAGTTGGCCCAGGCAAGATTGGCCCCCCTTAATTGGGCTTCTCGCAAGTTAGCTCCAGCCAGGACTGCGCCGCAAAAATTAGCACAGTGTAAACGACTCTGGCGAAAGTTTACATGGGCCAGCTGAGCACCACTTAACCGGGCATGGGAGAGATCAGATTTAATCCAAAAAGTTCCACGACCCTCAATTTTGGTGAGATTGGCACGGCTAAAGTTACTCTCGCTCAGCTTGGCAAATTGCAAATTGGTTCGTTGTAGCTGAGCACCGACAAATTGTCCCTTGGTGAGAAAGGCTCGACTCAGGTTAGCAGCCGTCAAATTAGCACCGGACAAATCGACATTAACTAAAATGCAGTTCGACAGATCAGCACCGCTCAGATTAACTCCTTTAAAGTTTCGATGGCCTGATTCGTATAGCCGCAGGAACTCGTGAACTCTCATCTTAGGTTAGGACCCTAGCGTTTTAAAGATTGCCGCTGGCGAATAGGTGCTGGTAGGCAAGTCACACTGGCGACACTTCTATAGAGTAGACGGCACCTCGTACAATTAATGGGATGGTTGATGTTGGTTGATATACCAACTTAAAACTTAAGAAAATCTGAACTTTCAACACACCATAACTTTATGAAGATATCCGAGGAGGTTGCTATATCCCCCTCATTAACAGGGCAATGGCAGTCATTTTTCCTAGGAGCACTTTGGTTAGGTTTTGTAACTTATGCAGTCTTACTGGCACCACCCAGTACCCCTGATACCTTAGATGTCATTTGTCAACTGTCAGCGGGGCAATGGGTTGATCTGACCCCATTGCCCCGTTGTTTTGTTTAATCTGATGGGGCTATGGCCAATTATCTACGCCAGTCTAGTCTTGACGGATGGACGAGATCAGACATTACCGGCTTGGCCATTTGTGGTGAGTTCTTTCGGCTTTGGAGCTTTGGCTTTAATGCCTTACTTGGCTTTGAGAAAATCAACTAACGCTCTGCTATATCGAGCACCAGATACTACACGGCTAAAGGTATTTAATCAGCGATTGGTAGGGATTGGGGGTGCGATCGCGACTATCCTCCTGATCGTCTATGGCATCCAACCAGGTACATGGAGTGAGAGTGGATATACATCCGTAAGACTGTTGGTGAGTGGCGAGGGTCATTTATTCAGTTTTCTCCAGACACTCCAAATGTGTTAAGGCGCTTGCGCTTAAATAATCACCCCATTACCCCATCACTCATCCAACCATCTATAGTCCCAACCTGGGTCTTTATTTTTGTGCAGTCCCCTAACCCTTGAAGAAGATCGGCCAGATCAGCACAGGTGTTTGGTGTTAAAACGCACTCCCAAGGGAAACCCAACTCACACCATGAAACGAGACCTGGGCTATCCCGATGCAGCACCCTACATCTCTTATGCTGGAAACACGGGGATAATTCTTTTGGGTAGTCTTTTGACCATTAGGTTTGGACTGCTTCTTTATTTCCGGTTTTTGTTGCCTCTACCTCCCCTGCTTCTGATCTCATGTCCCCCACCCAAACCATTCTCCAAGCCATTCCTGGCAATCCCTATATTGGTCTCCAACGAGCTGATGCCCTATGGCATGACTATCGCCATGGCCAGATTCCCACGCCCGATGTGGTGTCTACCCAAACTGAGCCCTTGGACCTAGAGAACCAGTCTGACACCTATGATGTCATCATTTGTGGTGGCACCCTGGGCATTCTCTTAGGCGCTACTCTGGCCCGTCAGGGATGGCGTGTAGCCCTATTAGAAAGAAATATCCTGAAGGGACGGGATCAGGAGTGGAATATATCTCGTAGTGAGTTAAGGACATTTGTTGAGCTTGGTCTATTAAGTGAGACGGAACTGGAGACTGCGATCGCAACGGAATATAATCCGGCCCGCGTTTACTTCGATGGTGGTGAAGACCTCTGGGTACGCGATGTGCTCAATGTTGGCGTTGACCCGGTTTATCTGCTCGATACCCTGAAACGAGTCTTTCTAGATGCGGGGGGTGAACTTTTGGAAAAGACCCCCTTCTCCAAGGCTCGGGTGGCTCCCGATGGCGTGCAAGTGACTGCAGGTGAGCACACGTTTGTTACCCGTCTGCTGATCGATACCATGGGCCATTTCTCCCCGATTGTGCAGCAGGCCCGTCAGGGAGAGTCCCCTGATGCCGTATGTCTTGTGGTAGGAACCTGTGCCACCGGATATGAACATAATCAAACCGGAGATCTAATTGCCTCATTCACCCCGATTAAAAATCAGTGCCAATATTTTTGGGAGGCTTTTCCCGCCCGTGATGGCCGCACCACCTATCTGTTCACCTATCTCGATGCTCATCCCGACCGCATCACCCTAGAAGACCTGTTTGAAGACTACTTTCAGTTACTACCTGACTATCAAGGAGTTTCCCTAGAGCAGCTTCACTTTAAGCGGGCCTTGTTTGGGTTTTTCCCCGCTTATCGCAATAGCCCCCTACGTTTTTCTTGGGATCGGCTGTTGGCAGTTGGGGATGCTAGCGGCCACCAGTCTCCCCTCAGTTTTGGCGGATTTGGGGCCATGATTCGGCACCTAACGCGTCTGAGTGCAGGCATCAATGATGCTTTACGGCAAGATCAGCTGAATGCAGCCGCTCTTGGCTGGTTACAGCCTTATCAGCCGAATATTGCTGTTACCTGGCTGTTTCAAAAAGCCATGAGTCTTTCCATGGGTCAATCCCTGGATCAACACCACATCAACAGCCTACTAACAACCATTTTTCAAGATATGGCAGCCTTGGGTGAGCCAGTGCTACGGCCATTTCTCCAAGACGTTGTACAGTTCTTGCCCTTAGCAAAAACGTTACTGCGCACCTCTGTTTATCATCCGATGCTTGTCGCCAAAATTTTGCCCCAAGTAGGTGTTCCAGCGGTTTTAGACTGGACTGGACATTATCTCAGTTTGGCTATCTATAGCGCCCTCAATCAGATACTAACCACTCCTGCCAAAGATGCTGGCTACTATTGGCGACGGTGGAGAGAGGCCTTAATCTATGGCAGTGGCAGTGACTACGATGGGCCTTCAGCTCAACGTTAGAGGGAAGAGTTATGGGCTCTTAGTTCCTGGTTTCTGGTGTTGAGTTACCTGCGTATGCATGGATTACTCCTATCCACAGGCATTCACTCAACACTCAAAATTCAACTAACTCCCCCCTGCTCCTCTAAGACCTTTGTCGGTCCTTGTCGCCCCTGATCACCCCTCTCTCAAAGCCTTTTTAACCTCACCAATCTCCATGACCCTGCGCTTCTCCCAGGCCCGACAGCAGTTTCGCCAATTGATTGCTCAGCCCACTCGCAACCTGGCTGCAGCCGCACTCTGTCCGGCGCAAGAAATTTATCCTGAGCTTGATCCCGCCGAGATTCTGCAACAGCTGGATGCCATTGCAACGGCTATCAGACCTAACATTTCTACCTATCCCCTCAAGACCATTCAGGCCATTAATCACTATCTCTACAGAGAACTGGGCTTTAGGGGCAACCAAATGGAGTATTACGATCCTGATAATAGCTATCTCAATCGGGTGCTAGAAAGACGATTAGGCATCCCCATTACCCTGGCGCTGGTGTATCTAGAAGTTGCTCAGCGGTTAGATTTCCCGATGATTGGCGTGGGCATGCCGGGACATTTTTTAGCACGCCCTACGATTGAGGAGATGGAGGTATACATAGACCCGTTTAATCAGGGAGAGGTCCTCTTTACAACCGATTGTCAGGCTATTTTTCATCGGCTATACGGTGACAATGCGGCTTGGAGCAGCCACTATCTTGCTCCAATTACCGATAAGTCCCTTCTAGCAAGGCTTCTCAATAATTTGAAGCTAATTTACCTGAATCGGCGTGACTTAACAAACACTTTGATGATCCTTGATTATTTGCTCCTGCTGCTGCCCAATGAGCCCAGCAACAGCCGAGATCGGGGATTAGTTCATTACCAATTGCAAAACCTGTTGGCTGCCCGCAGTGACTTAGAAACCTATCTGACCCATAGCCCCATGGCTCCAGATCGTGACCAGATATCACAGTTACTAGATAACATTACGGATAATCTCTAGGCACTGGAGTCTGATTGTTTACAGTAGCTAGAAGGTCAGGCATTCAAGGCTCTTACCCATGGTGCTAACGATTTCCTCTCCCCTTTTTCTGTACAATTTGAACCATTACTTACCCTATCGAACGGTAGATTTTTACTATGGATGTGATCCCTGCCATTGATTTACTCGGCGGTCGCTGTGTTCGCTTATTTCAAGGAGACTATGACCAGTCTCAGGTCTTTGGTGATGATCCGGTGGCTGTTGCTCGCCGCTGGGCAGAACAGGGAGCTTCTCGCATTCACCTGGTAGATTTAGACGGTGCTAAAGCGGGTAAACCCGAGAACTGGCAGGCAATTACCGAGATTGTTCAGGCCGTTGATGTACCGGTTCAAGTGGGGGGAGGATTACGCGATCGCAACCGTGTAGCAGAGCTATTTGAACTGGGCGTACAGTACGCCATCTTAGGTACTGTTGCCGTTGAGAATCCTGATGTAGTGGGAGAACTCAGTGCCGAGTTTCCAGGACGTATTTTCGTAGGGATTGATGCCCGTGATGGCAAAGTTGCTACCCGTGGCTGGTTAGAAACCTCCAGTGTTATGGCTGATGATCTTGCCCGCCGCATGGGAGATTTAGGGGCTGCTGCCATTATTTACACCGACATTAAACGGGATGGCACCCTCAAAGGACCCAATTTAGACGCGCTTAGAGATCTCGCTGGAAAAATTGATACCCCTATTATTGCGTCGGGAGGGGTGAGTTCCACAAGCGATTTACTCAGTCTGTTAGGCGTAGCCCCATTAGGTGTCAGCGGTGTGATTGTTGGGAAAGCCCTCTACACGGGTAATGTTGACTTATCAGAGGCCATCAAAGCGATTGGCCCAGGCCGACTTCAGGATGTTCCCCCTAACTTACAATCAACGCGGTGGGGATAAATCAATTGACAATTTCATAAAAGAAGAAAAACTAGTTCAAATGAACTAGTTTTTCTTCTTTTAAAGGGAGACTTGGTTCATCATTAACAGTTTGCATTGTTCTGTCTTCCTAAATTTTTAGAAAAATTTTGCTGATTCTTTCCCAGAAAATAATTAAGGGGGATGACTGCAAAAGCCCCCTCACCGAGGAGGCAAAAAAATCCTTCATAAAGCGCTCTTTAAAGCTGTTTCTCGTTAGTTTTCAAACCTGAAAACCTTTGTCATTAGGAGGTTGTAGCTTAAATGTATATGTTGTATCTTTTGCCGTTTTTGCCCAAGCAAACGTGACTACCCGTTGGATCTGATCTCGAAAATTGAGGTTGTTGGCGAGGCAAAAAAGCTGCCGATGATAGTGCTTTTTTGTGTTTGGGTATCTTTTTGGTGTTAAAAACTTGTTGAATTAGTGCTATATGTTTGTAGAATTAAAAAACCAACGAGACTATCTTTCTCAAATATCACTCAAATTCATTGCAACAAAGTGAGGTTTAACCCGATATGGCTACCAATGTCCTTGATCAGCTCAAGGAAGTTGAATCCCAGTTGGCTTCTCAAGTTGAAGCACTAAGCGATCAACTCTCCGCCGCCGCAAAACAGCGCGAAGGCCTTTTGACTGTTATTAACATGTTTCAGTCAACCGGTGACACTAATGGTGTTGCCGCCAATGTTACTGAAATTCTTAGCAGCGCGGTTGCTACCGTACAAGAGGAAGAAGCGCCTGAACCTGCTCCTGCTAAGAAACCTGGCAAGCGTCGTGGCCGCAAGCCATCTGTTAAAACAGCTGCAAAAGCAAAAGCTGCCCCTAAAGCAAAAGCCCCTAAGGCCAAAGCAGCAGCGGCAGCACCCGCTGCTAAGGCTACTCGCAAGCCCCGTGGAGGCAAATCTCCTAACTGGCAGCGCTATGTGCAAGATCCTTTCCGTAAGACACCTCTACCTGATGTTGTTGCTAACATCCTAAAGGCCCAGCCAGATGAGGCATTTAAAATTGCTGAGGTTATGGATGCTATTTTCAAGAGTGATATGCCTAAGGCTACGTTCTTGAAAGCACGTAACCGTGTTTCTAATATCTTGTCTGCTGGTGCACGTACCAGTGAGTGGTACCGTGGCCGCGGTGGTAAGTACAGCATGAGCAAGAAAGCATTGTCGTAACACATCACCAACATCGGGTTAGTGAAACGAGTAAAGGTCATCTAACTTGAATATTGCTGTAAACTCCCTTGGTCGTAGGTTCAGTTAACTCTATGGCCAGGGGAGTTGCATTTATATAAACTAAAGTCGAATGTACTAACTTTTGAGAATTAATGATTTTTGGGTATGGGGTATGCACTTTTTGGGAAACACTTAACTGATGGGTCCGTCACACGTGACTCCTCCTAACCAAAAGGGGGTAGATACTTTTTCCCAGACACTTAATGAAACGGTGATTTAATTGTAAATTTTTAGATTTTTGCTGATTTAGGTTGCCTGGGGGTCACTTCTTTAGGTGGTACTGATTAGCTTTCGCAGTTATCTTGTAGTGAATACACTGAGGGCATTGCATGGTAGCAGATATATGGATGGCGCTATAACTGTATGGATATTGCTACGTCCCAGGTCTCACCCTCTAGTATTACAACCGTCTATGTAATCTTCAATTACTATCCTACGTATTAATACGAATTTACTGTTGTCATCCGTGAGTTGGCTAAGTCATAGTTTAAACAATTCAATGTCAGGTAAATTCCTCAACTTAGCTGTGGTTTTAACTGAATTCAGTAAGATATGTTCCTATAGGTGCCCAGGCGACTGTAGCGTTACTCAAATCTATGATTGATTTTTCGGTTGCTATTCGTCTTTATAACGGTGCTTTAACATTACCTAAAATTCTAGATGCCCTCAGTCTCCAGGCTATTTCGAGCAGCATCAATTGGGAAATAATTATCGTTGATAATAACAGTGTTGATGGGACAGTTGATATTGTCCATAGGTATCAGCAAACATGGACGGCATGTTCGCTGAGATATGTATTAGAAGCGCGACAAGGGGCCTCTTTTGCCCGTCGTCGTGCCATCGTGGAAGCACAGGGGACGTGGATTGGCTTTTTGGATGATGACAATATTCCTGATTCCCATTGGGTACAGTCGGCGTATGAATTTGGCTGTACCCATCCCAAGGCAGCAGCTTTTGGGAGCCAGATTCATCCAAACTATGAGACCCCACCACCTGCCAACTTTGAGCGCATTGCCCCCTTTATTCCTGTGGTAGAGCGCCAGGAGGAGGTTTGTTTCACCACGGGATGGCGCGCTATGAGTAACTTAGTTCCTCCCGGAGCTGGCTTAGTGATTTTACGCCAGGCATGGTTAGATAATGTTCCCTACCCTTTGACACTGAGAGGTCCCGTCGGAAACTCTCTAAACTTGAAAGGAGAGGATGTGGAAGCATTGCTATATCTTAAAAAAGCAAACTGGGAAATCTGGTTCAATCCGCTGATGCACATCGAGCATCAAATTCCCAGCTGGCGCTTTGAGAAAAGTTATTTATTGCGTTTTTTCCATGGCATTGGTCTGAGTAAGTATGCCACTCGTATGGTGGGTATATCCCCCTGGCGGCGACCGCTATGGGTACTCTTATTTATGGGCAATGACTGCCGAAAGCTATTGCTGCATCTGGTTAAACATCATCGTCACTTAAATAGAGATGTGGTGTCTGCAGCCGAACTACAGTTACTTATCAGCAGCTTGTTAAGTCCTTTTTATGCCTGGAAACAACGTCTGTATAACCGTGGCGAGTCTAGTTCTTCTGACTTTATACCAGCGCATGATCTGGGCAAGAAAAGTAAGCTGGGCAAGAAAGCGTCAGCATTGCCTAAATCCTAATGACTAGAAGCTTCTTATGTCCACGGTTTTAATTTATCGTGACCAGCTTTTACCGTACTCAGAGACCTTTATCCCCGCCCAAGGAGGTAACCTTTCGTGTTACAGGGCTATCTACGTAGGTACGAGCCGATTAAATCATAATTTTAATCATCGAGACATGGTTGTCTTGGGAGATCATGGCTTTCCCAGTCGACTGTGGAAAGGCTTGTACAAGTTTGGCGGCATTACGTCTCCTCGGTGGACAAAAGTCTTAAAACACTATGCTCCTAACCTGGTGCATGCCCATTTTGGCAGTGATGGTGGTTTAGTCTTGCCGCTGTGCCAGCAATTAAACGTTCCCCTGGTGGTTACTTTTCATGGCTATGATGCTACTTGGGAAACCCCTTCATGGACAACAGTACGTAGTCAAGGGGATTTCTTTAGAGCCTTGTTATTACATAAACGAGACCGAGCATTGGCGGCTGCTAACCGTATCGTTACGGTGTCTGAGTTTATCCGTGAGCAATTGCTGTTAAGGGGGGGAGATGCCCATAGGATTGTGGTGCATTACATTGGTATTGACCGACAATATTTTCAACCCTCTCCGGATCTAGATCGAGAGCCCATGGTGCTATTTGTCGGACGACTGGTCGAGAAAAAAGGGGGAGAGTATCTGATACGAGCCATGGCAGCGGTGCAACGTCAGTTGCCGCCGGTAAAGTTGGTGATCATTGGAGATGGAGGATTGAGATCGCACCTCCAAACCCTTGCTGATCAGCTTTCTGTACGGGGTCAATTTTTAGGCAAACAGTCTCCGGAGCAGGTTCGTCACTGGATGAATCGCGCCCAGGTATTTTGTGGCCCCAGTATCATCGCCCGCTCAGGTGATGCGGAAGGTTTTGGCATGGTTTTTGCCGAGGCCCAGGCCATGGGGCTACCGGTTGTGAGCTTTGCCACGGGCGGCATTCCTGAAGCCGTTATCCATGGCGAAACTGGGTTGCTGGCTCCAGAAAAAGATACTGAGCAGCTAGCCAAACATCTGCTCCGCCTATTGGAAGACACAGAATTGAGACAGCAATTCGCCCAAGCAGGGCAAGCCCACGTAGCAGCAAATTTTGATCTGCAAAGAAATACCCGCCAGTTAGAACGCATTTATGACGAAGTGGTTGCTCAATATCAGGGTTAGCCATTGCCCATCCATGACCACTGGAGAATAGGTAATGCCCGTCTACGAGCCCCGCTTAAATCCTTTTAAAGTTCGCCGCAAATTGGGCACATTAGCAATCAGGTAGTCCACCCGTTTACGCCAATCTTGAAACATTTGCTTGCGGGCCTCGGGAAATGCGTCAAACAAACGATTGACTGTGGTCAAATCTTCAGCCGTCGTGGCACGATAAGCGGCAATGGCAGCATAGGTATTCAAAATACTTTCTAGTAGGGGACGGTAGCTTTCAGGACAGCTGCGACGCAGAGGTTCGGGCTCAAGTAACATGGGCCAGGGCGGTCGCACCTGATTCCAGACAGCCAGGTCAGAGGCTTCGGTGTGATACCACATAAGGGGCTGTAGATCCCGATAGATGGGATAGTTGAGAATCACCTGGAGCCACAGATAAATGTCTTCGCCATAGGTGCAATGATGCTTGTCATAAAACCCACCAAAACGATTGACGATGGTGCGATCGCACACAATAGCTCCTGAGTGGAGCACATCAATGTTGGGTTTAAATTGCTCTGGCGGTAACCCATGGGGAAGTTGCCATCGTCCCGATGTTAACCCCAGAGCAGATAGCGTCTTACACCAATCAGACCGATTTTTACCCCGATATTGACCCGTGACACAAAGGGCACAGTCGGGGTGCTGTCTCAAGTGATTAAGCGTTATTTCTAAGAAATTAGGTAGCCACTCATCATCAGCATCTAAAAAGGCCACATAGTTTGCGTTTGCTGCCAGCAATCCTCGATTACGCGCACTACCAGGACCTTGATTATCTTGGTAAATCAGCTGAATCCGCTCATCTTCCATCGCGTTTACCAAGTCTGGACCATCATCTGTTGAGCCATCATCTACAACAATGATTTCCTGGGAAGGATGAGTTTGCGCCAGAATTGAGTTTAGTGTTTGTTCAATATACGCGGCCTTATTATATAGAGGCACCACCACACTGACGGTAAGGGGTTCCTGGAGTACCTGAAGTTGAGGCATCTGTTTACATCAAAGCAAAAGCATAGATAATTGTTTGGCATTGCTGATCCTCGAGATGGCTTTAGTTGTGAGATACCTTCAAATAGCAAGGCCTCTAGACCAGTTCATCCCCTAAATTAGCAATCGCAATTTTTTATCTGGAAAGCTGTGTCAAAGAGTTCTGAATCTTTTGACCGACAGCAGTCCAAGTGTAACGTTTTAGAAAATAGCTATGGGCTGCTTCTGTCAATGCTTGAACCTTGCGAGGATCCTGCCATAGTCGCCGAACTGCTTCCACAATAGTAGCGGGGGACTCTCTTAAGAGTAAATGTTTCTCATCTTCTACCTCCAGGCCTTCAGCTCCCTTTGTTGTACTAATAACAGGGCATTTAGCAGCAAACGCCTCTAAAAGCTTGAGCCGGGTACCACTCCCTTTTTGTAAGGGAACGACCATAACCGCTGCTCTCGCTAAGTAGGGGCGAACATCATCCACTTGACCTGTGACAATAATATTTGCATCGGCTTGGGCCGCTTTCAGCATAGCTTCGGTCGGATCACATCCCACCAATAGAAGCTGACAATTGCCAACGGTTTTTTTCAGCAAGGGATAGATCTGGTTGAGCAAAATAGATGCGGCCTCAGCATTCGGTTGATACGAGAAACGCCCAAGATAGAGCAACGTTTTAGCCTTGTCGGACAATATAGTGTTTGACTGTACAGCTTTATAGTAGTCAGGATTAACACCATTAGGGATAACATAGGCCTTCTTCTCTTCCATCGGATATAGCTGATGTAAGTGACGTACATCCTCGTGACTACACATCCAAACTTGATCAACTGCTCGAATAAATCTTGCTTCGATGTGTTTTACTTGAGCCAATATCGTAGGAGTTATAGCGTCGCTCCCCTGGTAGCGGCGATCGTCACCCTCAACATTATGATTATCGAGAATTAAAGGACATCCAACTTGTTGCAAAATAGGCAGGTAGCGGTATAACCAAATCTCCTCAACGATAATGAGAGTTGGTTTAAAACTAGTAATTCTCTGACGCAGTTGATTAGCAGCATCCTGGGTGTATAACCAATCACTACGCCCATGACCGGTGGGTCGAAACCGCCAGAGGCGACGCTGCAACTTTTCCCAAATAGAACGTGATGGTGCCGATAGATCGTAATGCTGCCAAACAGCAGTCAATGGTAATGAGCCTGCATCAGCACTGCCCTTATAAAGGGAAAAAATAGCGATTGGCCCTCGTTGAGCTAAAAGGTTAATATTTTGCCAATTACGCAAAGAAACCCCACCACTTAACGGATAGGGTTTTACCTGTACAAGAAAGAGAGTGCGATGTTCCGTACCTACAGGCAAGGCGCTTGATTGGCGCATAGTGGTCATAAGCTCGAACGCCTCTGGTCAGCAATGGAATTACAACAGATGTAATTATGCTAGCGAATGAGCCCTGTCACTAAACGGTAGAAAGGACTGAACAAGGCTCAAGATAGTGATGGTAGGGAGTTGCTCTAAGATAGCTAATTAATTCATCATAGTTTTCTACAGATGCCTGTAGAGTCTGTGGCGACACCTTTTGATATTGACTCACCGCAGCTCTAGATTGAATCCCCAGATGCTGACAGATGGTATCAATGGTGAATTGATGCTGACTCTCATTAGCTAGATTTTTTTCGTAGGTCAATTCCAAATAAGGAATATCTCGCAATAAGGACAACTCGTACTGCCATAGCTGTTGACTTTTTTCTATCCAATCAACGACTGTCACTGGGTTGACGTGGATTTTATTTTTTTGGAAACCTTGAACTAACCGACTTTTATGAAAGCCAAAGTTCCGAGCGCGGATGTTAGAAATAGCATGGTCTAGCAAGTTTTCTCGTCTCAAGTAAAGAATATGAAATCCTGCTTGACTTAATTCATACAGAAAGTGTGATCCCTGTTGAATGCTATGTATATTTCGCAGTTGATAGCTTAGCACCTTACAACCGTAGACAGATGCCTGTGCACTTGCAGCTTTGGCTTTAAGGTATAGTTGGGGCCAAAGTACGGGTTGAGCTAAGATTTCACCGTCACAGCAAACATCAGGCAAACAATTGAGGAGGCTGACCAGGGCAGTGCTACCCGATCGACCTCTGCCAAAAATAATGAATTGTTTAGATGCCTGAGATGATGACGAACGAAGCAGATCAAGATAGATGCGTAACTGACTTTTAAGAGGGAACATTCGAGTTAAACCACGATTGCAGGGTGAAATCTGTGGTTTGGGGGTAAAATTACTGGTTCTAATAGTAGGACATTCAACAGTACAAGTCTAGAAAACTGGATACAGATAACGAATATGAACCTGATTTTTTTGTTAACTGAAGCAAAGCATAAAGAACTGACAAAATAAGTTGACTCTTAAGCTTTTAGCTTGTAGAAGAGCTTTAAGCCTGTATGAGTGCGATTATTGAAGCTAAGCTTTGCAAAACGCTGATATTTTGGTTGAACCGTAATTTTTGACAGAAATTATTCAGGGGCAGCACCGATATATTTCCCCGTCTGTATGGGCTGCTGCGCTACTTTTGTGCGCCAATACACCAGTTTTCGATCAAGTTTTACCCTCAGCTTTTCTAAAGTGAGAATAAAACGAGCATAGGCTTCGAATGT
The DNA here is from genome assembly GCF_043421015.1 of Leptothoe sp. EHU-05/26/07-4. Taxonomy (NCBI): domain Bacteria; kingdom Bacillati; phylum Cyanobacteriota; class Cyanophyceae; order Nodosilineales; family Cymatolegaceae; genus Leptothoe; species Leptothoe sp. EHU-05/26/07-4. The sequence goes on along the minus strand of NZ_JAXSQV010000003.1, from coordinate 1,079,676 downwards.
TGATGCACTGGCAAGGTAGCCATAATTGGCAGCATTAGGAAACGTTAATACGTCGATAATCTCAATTTGATGGTTAGCAAGCTCACGTTGCCATTTATGAATAGCGTTAGTAGATATGGGTTCTAGCACAGATTGTAAATGCTGAACAGCCCATCCCTGGCGATTGATCAGAGGATGATTGACTTCGGAACGGGCGGTTAACATCTCAAGTGCATATGTTTCACCTAGAAACTGACATAGCGTTGTGAGAGATTGTTCAGGCTGTTGTATAAGTTTTTCATATCGTAAGAGCATGACGCGGGAATCTCGTTGCCAATTCCGTTCAAAATTGCGCAGGCTCTCATGCCACTGCTCAGCATGAATGTGGATATAATTACTGGCCCAGGGCACCTTACTCAAAGAGGCTGCAACAGCTCTTGGATCTCTCAACATCCAAATAGCTTGAGCATTGGGGAACCAAGTGAACAGTTGATGTAGGTGTTGATAGTGCAGCGGAGTTTTTTCACCCCAACGAGGTTTGTTAATGGCGTTGGCATACTCCTCTAGCCAGCCTGCAAAAATATGCTGATGTGAAGGAGAACCTTTGGCTAAAATTCTCTCCCGTGTTTTGTTTGCATCAATCCCAAAATAGGAAAATCGCTGACTATGACTTAAGGTTTGCCAAAAAATGTCGAAATCTTGGTCAGAAGATAGCTTGAGGTTTTTATATTGCCGCATCCAGTAGCAAAGATAATGAGTTTCTGGGGCGATCGCAATCCTGGGATGGGTCGACAGCATACTAGTCAGGAGCGTTGTTCCAGAACGGGGCATGCCCACAATAAATATGGGCGATTCGCTGCTAGAAGAATGACTCATCACCATCGTCAGCTACCTAAAAGTTGGCATAACTTGTCTGCAACAGGTTCCATCGTTTGACGATAATCCTCAACTGCCTTGACGAGCTTAAGGCGATTTTCCGGTTGGTGAGTCAGCAGCTTTTCGAGACGGGGTTTGACCCTTTCCAGGGTAAACTGCTGCACGGCAATACTATTGAGCTGTTGGTCAATTTCTGTCATAAACCCAGAAACTTTTTTATCGTAAACGGCGGCCAATATGGGAATCCCCAAGCCTGCGGCTAATATAAGTGAATGAAGCCGAGTGCCAATGACTAAGTCAAATGACTGTAATGTATTGATCGCTTGTTCCACCGAATCAAACGCTTCGTAAACGTTAACCTGCTGTCGTTGTTGACATTGAGTTAATACGGTTGCGATCGCATCTTCATCATTATCTTGAGGACGACGCTGGGCTCTATCGCTGGGCGTATGGGTTTGAAAAGGTAGTAGCGAAACCGTTGCCCCTTGAGTGCCAATCAAATAATCGATGATCTTGGCCATTTCTCGATAAAAGCTTTGCTCAACATCAGCATCAAGCTCTGATGAGCGCCCCACCAAAGACCGAATGGAAATACCTATGTTGAGAGCTGAACCATTAGAAGCCGATTGAGATAATGCTGTTTGAGACCTAGACAGTGATTGTGTTGATGTTATCTGAAGGGCTAAATCACTGATCACATGAATAGGACGAATGACCCCCATCTGTTGCAGTTGCTTCTGAGACTGTTGATCGCGCACAGCAATCAGGGTCACCTGATTTAAGGTTTTCACAATGGCCTCTTGCGTCTGAGTTTTCCAAACCTCTCCTACACTAATACCCAGAACAATAGTTTGACAGCCCAAAGCCATCGCGCGTTGTAGCGGCCCTAACCAAACGGTAGCCACCTCCCGATCAGGGGAATCTCGCAATAAATCACCTCCCCCTAGTATGAAAAAATCATGTTGCCATAACGCCAGGGTGTGTTCAGCCCACTTGATCCACTGTTCACGACGACGACGGGAAAACTGATTCCGTAACGTAGCAACACCATGTTGTTTAGCAGTATCATCCGGATCATTAGAATAAACCGTGACCCGATGCAGATAGTCCGGCCCCAGACAACGTTTAAGTAAACACAACATGCCTACCAACATGGCCTCATCCCCTAAATTGTGATGACCATAAAAACCACAAATTAACAGGCGATGGCGTTTCCAGAAAACCATAAGGATTAAAACAATGGGTTAGGTGGTCAGGGCATTAAGAACAACCAGCTCTATATTCGAAATATTGGCAGCAACCCTTGAATAGGAACTCCAATAAGAACCATATATTTTTCGTGTTCGTGATAAGGCATATAAGTCGATGACAGCGTCTTGCATGCCTTGTTCGCTGTTGCGATCGGTGGGGGCTAATTGGGTGATAATGCGATCTCCGAACTGGTCTAAAAGTCTATGCTTTATCTGTAGTGAATCCGATGCCAGATAAAAGTTACTATCTGCATTTTTGTTGATTTCTTGAGTGATGGCATTTATAAACAGGTCCAGCGGACTATGTCGAATAGCCTTGTCATGATCGCCTCGACGGATATGCAATCCAACAGTGTGTCTCCCAAACGCAGCCATACGTCTTTGAATGGCACTTTCTAGGGTTGGAATTGGTTTAAACACATCGTAGGTATTTGCCGAATCAAAACTGCGATCAGTCATAATCATCAAACTTTGATAATTAGCCAACGTTGCCAGCTGATCAGTTTTAATCAGCTTAATAGCTTCATCGTTATCAATGATTTTTTGAAAGTTGACTGTTTGAAATACCTGGGCAGAGAAAGATAGGAGTGTTCTTTTTAACGGACTAGAGATTTGAATAGATTGAGGATTTATATAAATTGATGTCAGCTGTGGCGAGATGAGATGAAGCTGGGGAATCGGCTGAAATAGCTTATTAAAGGGACATCGTAACTGAGACGTATTCTCAAGCCAGATCACAGTCAGCTGCTTGTGCAGTCTGCGGCTCAACCTTAATGCAGAGTCAATGGCTCTCATCCGATTACACAAACCGCCATGGGGAACCAACGTCAATTTTGAGTCAAATCTAAAAGCCATTGGCGCAAAATTATGTCCCGTGATAAACAACGGTATCCCACAACTATGCAACTTTTACTACCATCTAACTTGAGATTCCTCCTGATAAATACTCAATATCAAAGAGCTCTAGTTAGGTTTTACCCACACTAGAGCTCTTATCAGATATACAGAAGCTAATCTCCCTATCCTAGGGAAGTTGAATTTCGAAACTGAAGGCTCCTACTTCACCCGTATCAACATTGAGACCAGAGTTAGGACCCCCAACAACTACGCCACCACCGGCACCGACACCGAGACCACCAGCGGGGACACCAGATGGAAAGGTTCCAGGTGCAGAGAGACAGGAAGGCTCTAGGGGAGATAGGGGAGCCCGTGCTGATAAGGGCCCAATATTAGAGAAGTTTAGGGTTGTTCCACCGATGGCAAGCGGTGTTGGCTGCGCCAGCCCCAAACTCGGTGGTTGCAGAACGCTCGGTGGTTGCAACTCATCACACAACTCTACATTTTCAGCGGTACCCAGTCCGGCATTGAAGAAGTAAACAGTGTACTCAACAACATCACCAGACTGTAACGATTGAGAGATATTCGCTAATCCCAAAGGTAAGCTGCTGCCCGATAATGCAGCCAGGGTGTTGTCATTAGAGTCACCAGCTTGATCATTGAATCCGCCAATACCAGGAATAGCCACTTCGTTACCATTGCGAGTAACGCGAGTGATGCGCTTCACAAGGCGTATATCAGGAGCAAACCGCACCCGTGTTGGGGTGTTTTCATTGCCATCATCGGCAGGATTATCTGGATCCGCTGGTGAACCATTATCTTCATTTGGTTCACCGTCACCATCCGGATCAACATCCGTACCACTGTCGGATAGATCGCTGGTTGTATTACCATTGGCGTCTGTTGCCGTAGCACTCACCTGATTATCATAGGGACCCGGCAAAGCAGGTGTAAGGTTTGGATTGCTAACATCCACATCCACCACTAGCTGGAAGGTACTAGTGGCACCAATTGCGAGGGTTCCAGTAGGCGTACCTGCAGCATCCGCTAGCAGAGTCGTGTTGCCGCCAGCGATGCCATCGAAATTAGGATCGGCAACCACCGTAGTCGCTCCGTTGACAAAGGTTACACTGACTACCTGGAACGTACCAGCACCGTAAACAGGGTTGAAGTCCTCATCTAATTGAACCTGCTCAAGGGGAACAGTACCGATATTGGCAACCACAATGTTGTAGGTTACCCGGGCTGTATTAGTGCCAAATGTACCTGATGGTTCAGGAACGGTCGATACGACCTGTTTGGCCACACCAATAACGGGTCTAGGTGGCAAGACGACGGGGGTGGGGTCATTTTCATTCGGGCCTCCACCTGGGTTCCCATCATTTGGATTAGCATCAGTATCAACGCCATCATCCGATACATCATTAACATTAGTCCCGTTGGGGGATGTACCCACCGCCTCGATTTGATTGACAAAGGTATCTGGCGTGGTGATCAGGTCACTTTCCACTTCCACGGTGAATTGAAAGGTGGAGTTTTCACCGACCTGAAGTGTTTGAGCCGCTGCCAGAATGCTGGTATCCCCAGGGGTGCCATTGGGTTCATCGGCATCAAAGTTAGCATTGGGCGTCAGTTGCACCTCATTGGCCAAGCCCCGGGCTGTAAATACGGGTGCACCGATAATGGAGAAAGCGCCTTCTCCGTAGGTGTCATCCAGGTCTTCAGTGAGCTGAACATTGTTCAATGTGACGTTACCCAGGTTCTCCACCGTGGTTTCGTACACCACTTCAAAGTCACCATCGGCCTGGGTGATAGCAGATACCACTCGCTTGGATACACCAATGGCCGGGGTCTCTGGCGGTGGTAACTGTACCGGGGTTGGATCGTTTTCACCCGGTTCATTCCCGTTACCGTCTCCGTCTGCATCGGTTTCCAGCCCGTCGTCCGAATCGTCGTCCACATTAGTCCCGTTGGGGGATGTGCCGATTGCCTCAATTTGGTTAGTAAACGTTCCTGGTGTGTTGACCAGGTCACTTTCCACTTCCACGGTGAATCGGAAGGTGGAGTTTTCACCGACCTGAAGCGTTTGAGCCGCTGCCAGAATGCTGGTATCCCCAGGGGTGCCATTGGGTTCATCGGCATCAAAGTTAGCATTGGGCGTCAGTTGCACCTCATTGGCTAAGCCCCGGGCTGTAAATACGGGTGCACCAATAATGGAGAAAGCGCCTTCTCCGTAGGTGTCATCCAGGTCTTCAGTGAGCTGAACATTGTTCAATGTGACATTACCCAGGTTCTCCACCGTGGTTTCGTACACCACTTCAAAGTCACCATCGGCCTGGGTGATAGCAGATACCACTCGCTTGGATACACCAATGGCCGGGGTCTCTGGCGGTGGTAACTGCACCGGGGTTGGATCGTTTTCACCCGGCTCATTCCCGTTACCGTCTCCGTCTGCATCGGTTTCCAATCCGTCATCCGACGCATCATCAACATTAGTCCCGTTGGGAGATGTACCGATTGCCTCAATTTGGTTAGTAAATGTTCCTGGTGTGTTGACCAGGTCACTTTCCACTTCCACGGTGAATCGGAAGGTGGAGTTTTCACCGACCTGAAGCGTTTGGGCTGCTGCCAGGATGCTGGTATCCCCAGGGATGCCGTTGGGTTCATCGGCATCAAAGTTAGCATTGGGCGTCAGTTGCACCTCATTGGCTAAGCCCCGGGCTGTAAATACGGGTGCACCGATAATGGAGAAAGCGCCTTCTCCGTAGGTGTCATCCAGGTCTTCGGTGAGCTGAACATTGTTCAATGTGACGTTACCCAGGTTCTCCACCGTGGTTTCGTACACCACTTCAAAGTCACCATCGGCCTGAGTTGTTGTTGAAACCACTCGTTTCGATACACCAATGGCAGGTTGTTCTGCAACAAGAGGAGGAGCCGTAAAGGCAATGTCACCGATGGCGATCGCATGGGGAGCAAGGTCATTACTCCCCGGGCCATTGCGGAATACCAGTGAAATGGTGTCAGCAGCAGCAGGAACATTTACTGTAGCAGTACCATTTGAAAAATTATTTGAGGTTTGAGGATTAACAGCAGCGGGGGTTCTCGGCGAATTGGCGTTCTGGGTAGGATTATTAGGATCATCACCCGGTGCAACCCCCGTAATAATGACTGAATTACCTGCAACTACCTCCTGATTAAATATTCCTACGGGGTCAGTCTCACCACCCGCCGTAATACCAGCTACAGGCACCCCTCCTGAGGAAGCAGAGACAACAACTTCATCCTGCCAAGATACCGTACCGTTGTTGATAAGAATATCTAGATCATAAATGGGAAAAGAAGCCAGAGTAACATCAACAGGGGTGGTGGTGCCGGTTAAAAAGAATTCAACGGTGATGGTGGCTTCATCACCAGCATCGCCTAAAAGGTTAACGAGGAGGGCCTCGTCGGGGGGGGCAGGGCTAACAAATGCGGAGTCGGTAAGGTTGAGATTAGCATTGCCATTGTTGCCAACATCGCCGCCAACCGTGACGCGCACATCTACACCACTTCCTCCAACATCTGTATAGGTGTTTTGATTGCTACCCACGGGAAAGTCAACAGCTTCCCCTGCAGCGCCAGTACCCCAATCTAGGGCAGTAGCTACCTGTGCTTGTGCCGTAGGCGCAATAGATAAAAGGCAAACTAGGGGTAAGCTCCAGGCGAGAGCACGATCAATACCCCTATTCCAGGCTGTCCCAAGATGCCGGATACCAGCTTGAGAAAGACCTTGACAGCACTTTTTCTTTGAGTTGTTATGACAAAATTTCACGGTTAGATTCTCTACTAATACTGACGATACTGAAAAGTTGACAAGTCAAAGAAGGCCTTATTCAAACTGCAAATCTGTTTCCAAATTTTCGTAGATAATGTCGAGACCACGAGTATCTGTAAAGATAAACTCGGTGCGGCGATCGCGGGCATAGTCAATGCGTCCGCTGCCACTCGATACCCGTTGTGTTTCTCCAAAGGAGCGAATGCGCATCCGTTCAGCGGCAATGCCTCGCTGTAGCAGATAATTTCTGGCGGCCAAAGCTCGGCGTTCACCCAAGGCCTGGTTATAAGCGTTGCTGGCTCGTGGATCGGTATGCCCCTGCAGTTCAACGGTAATGAATGGATACTCTTCTAAAACAGCAATAATCTCATCCATAATGACCGCAGATGCCGGGGAGATATCTGATTTATCAAGAGCAAAGTGAATATTGCGGGGAATGCGCAAGACCAAGGGTTCCGGAGGAAGCTCTGGTTCTGGCTCTGGCGGATCTTGAGCAATTTCACAGCTGGGCATGGCCGGTGTTGTGGGGCCATCCTCCAATGTGCCAACGGCCGTAATGGCTGAGGGCTCAGATGTACCGTACACATCATCCGTGGCAATGGCACTCAACAACGTTCCCTCAGGGGCATTGACATCAACGCTGAAACTGCCGGTTTCATCTGCAGACACGGTGGTAACGTATTCGTTTAACGCTCCATAGTATCCTTGACGGTCGACAACCTTATAAATGTCAATGGCAGTGCCTGGATCGGCCACACCGCTAAGGGTTGCCGATCCACCGCTGCTCGGAAAGACATAATCGTCAAACTCAGGGGCATTGATGGCGGCATTGGCGGTATCCCGACGGCGCATTGACGAATTACGCGGTGGGTTGGGGCCGTCTTTACGCTGAAAATCTTGGATGCCGCTGTTGTCGTTATGGCCCAGGTCTACACTGAGGCCATCTAAAGCCGCGAATGTGTTGTTCCGAATAATGTTGCCTTCACTGCGGGGGTAAGATGCGATCGCAACGCCCGGTCCCGGCTGATGCTGAATCACATTTTCAGTCACCTCATGGCCGTTACCCATCAAATAAATGGCCGCCCGCCTAAAGCGCCGACCATTAAACCGAATATCGTTGCCATAGATCCGTGCGGAGCCCTCTGGCTTGAACATAAATACACCGCTACCATCGGTGCCGCAGATGAGATTACCGTGGATCTGGGCCCCATCAATATTGCCATCAAGACGAATACCATCGGGAATCCCTGCAACACCATTGGTCCGCATGGTATTTTCGGTCACATCCATGCCCATGGCCTGGGCAGCCGTGAGAATGCCGCTACCTTCATGGAATTCAATCCGGTTACGCTGAATGACCGTATCAAGACCATTAAAAACAACTACACCGAGGGCCGACATCTGCTCCACAGGGGGCATTTCACCAGACGGCGACATCCCTAACCAGTTGTCTTCAATCACCACACCAACGGGGGCATCTGAATCTTCATTGGGCAGCAAAGTCCGCCAACCAGGGGGATCAGGCAGCCCAGCATCCACAGGGGGAACCAAGTGGGTGATTAAGATATCTGCCGGTGGTGTTGTCTGCGTAGACCGATGTTTAGAAGAAAATCCATAGAGACTTAAGCCTCTCACGGTCACCGCATCAGCCGTAATCGTCAACCCTCGCAACACTTCGGCCCCCGCCGCTGGGGTTAAAGCGACCACTGGTGTAGGCACCGGGGTAACCATTGTATCGGTGGTAGACAGAGGCCCGTAACCTGGCTGGCTAGCACCATCGACCAATGTGCCAGCAGCCATAATTGGAGGCAGGGGCTCCACCAGCTCGATAGTTGGATCATCCGCCAAACTAAAGTTGATGGATGGGCTGGCAGCAGGGGTCACTCGAGCACGCTCAGCAGCACTCAGCGCATCAACCGGCAGAGTTCCATTCACCACAGAAATGGCTTCTCGCAATGTCAGCGCGTCATCAGGACGAATGTCACCGTCACCAGACGAGTTCACAATCACAGAGTAAGGCGTAATCTCTTGGGCACTGACCGTTTGGATAGCCACTGCCTGAGCCACTAATGGCACCGTGGCTGCCAGTGCAGCTGTCCCAACTAGCTTAGATAGATACATGGTTAATTTCATTACTCCTCACCCCCAGCAGTTGTCTGTGTACCCTCAGCCGCATTGGCTGCATCAACATTATTAACGTCGTTATCGTCAGCGGCGGTGGCTGAAGCCGGAACAACACTCACCGGTTCTGCTGTGGGTGAACCGTCTGCCTCCATTAGCGACTCTTCCTGTTGTTGGGGCGCTACCTGCTGGAGACCAAACTGATCCCACAGTTCATTGACCTTGAAGGTGACGCCAAGGTAGGGGCCATCATCGGAGCGGAAACCACTGCCTCCCAAGGAGCGATCATTGACGCTACCAAAGCTATACCCCACTCCCAAACGCAGCTCTGGGGTCAGGTAATAGCCCGCTTCAATTGCCATACCGACTTCGTCATAGTTGGTCTCGGGCTGAGTGATGTAACGAACTTCACCGGTAATATCCCAACGGTAGGCAAACCGGTGGGTGGCTCTCAATTGACCCAGATGAATCGCATTAGACGACGTCACGCCTAAGGAGTCTAAGTCGGCATTGGTGGCTCGTAGGGCATATTTACCGTAGAACTCCCAACGCCAGCTCGGAGCATAAATGCCTTCCATGGCCAAGGTATGCTCCTGAATAGAGTCTGAACCTGCACCCACTAAAAGAGAGTTGGGAGTACTGGATGGGTTAATGGCATATTCATAACTCAACAACGCGTTGAATTTATCGCTTTGAGGATTACGATACGCCAGACCTAATCGAGCACTGGTGGAACTATTCAGACGATCGGTAATGGTCTGGTTAGCAAAGTTAGCATGCTCAATGCGGGCCAGGGTGGTCAAAGCGTCTGAGAGTTTACCCGCAGCTGAGGCGGTGATGACAGTGTTATCACCATCATCCGAATCACGATGCTCAAACCGAGCGCTAGCCTGGAAGTCAGAACTATCCGTATATTCCAGCCCTAGCGTATAGGTTGTGCCGCTAACCAGACCCAGGGAAGCCGCTGATTGACCCACGGCATAGGGCTGTAGCACCCGGTTACCGCCAGTAATGGACGAAAGACTATCACCAAAGATCCGCTGGAAGCCCAAGTCTACATGTAAACCAGGGCTGAGATTAATTCTATGGTTCAGACCGAGAGCTCCCTGGCCGCTCATGCCATTATTGGCACCCAAAATGGAGTAACGACCAGTCAGAAGCGTGTTGTCCGTTAGATCGTAGTTAACAAGAGCATCAACAGTAGTCAGGGCATCGGGCGTGACATCATCATCGTGGAAGAACCGTTGGGCAAATCTTAGGGTCACCTCTGGCAGTACATCCCAATCCAGGCCGACCACCGTCTGGCCTGGATAGGCATCATCTTCATCACTTAAAGCGATGTCTGTCTGGGCCCGGAAGGATAATTTCTCAGCCAGGGGCCAGGTCAACCCGGCAGAAATTTGGTTTGACTCGATATCATCGCCGGTGATCCGATCGTTGCGATCTCGATAAACCCAATCCAAATTCCCCGTTATCGACCCAAACTGTTGTTGGACACCTGCCCGCACTGTGGTGATGGAATTGTTCACCGTTGCTCCATCAGTCCGCACTAAGCCCGGATTGATCAGCTGGTCCAGAGTAGTGGGAATCAGATCTTCGTTACCCCGGTTGCGCTCACGATCAAACTGTAATTGCAGCTGAGTGTTACGACTAACGTTATAGCCCAGCTGACCGCCCCAGCGGGTTTGACCAGCCCTAAAACTCGTGGTTGCCGTATTCCGAAAGCCACTGTCAGCATCCCTAAAGTAGGCGGTACCCGCCAAATCAGGCGTAATCCGTCCCGTGGCCTCTACCCGAATCGCTGTTCCATCTTCATCAACCGTTGGATTATCCAATGAAGAGTGGGCAAGCTCAGCCACCAACTGGCCAGCATCACCCAGCTGTAGCAACGCATCTACACCGATTAAACTAAAGTCTTGAGCACCCTGGTCCTCAAAGATGGCCGACGCACCAACCCAGCTAGGAGACTCGAGACTGGTGTCAAAGTTATACTGCAGCCGCCCACCAAACAAATCGCCATCATCATCGTCACCGTCTATCTGATATGTGGCCACAATGCGACGCACTAGAGCCGGGCCAAACGGGTTAGCGTCAACGGCAGACACAGGGCTGTTAAACAGAATTGCCCCTCGGTCATAGTCAATGGTGTAATCGACACCGCGCGCTAGTCGCACTCGTTCAATCACTGTTCCTGGACGGTTGAGTTCCTCTATCTCAAAAAAGAGATCCTCACTACCGGCCAACACCAAACGACGAGACAAGAAATAGTAACCACTGGTGCCGTCAGGCACAATCGTGTCACGCTGTAGCGCTCGTAAATTGTTGGCATACAGTGCAGTGAGCTGCAAACCATTGTTAAAGGTGTAGTTCCCCTTAAAACCATGGAGTTGACGATTTAACGCCGAGAATTCTTGAGAGAAACGAGAGAATTCTGCCGTATCGTAATCCCCCCACATAAGGAAGTCAGGCTCATAGCCGACGATCTGAGAATCTCGTTCAAACCGAACATAGAAACTATCAATGGATGGTGTTAAAAAGTCGGTGGTTGAACTATCTCCATAAGTGGGGTAAGTTTGTTCACAATTTTGCACGTCCCGGTAAAGACGATTGTCGTTACAACGCTCGTTTAAGGCTCGCTCACTATTAAACGCTGCTGTCAACAACCAGCTACCAATGGTGCCTGTGGCAAAAATACCCGCATCAAGGTCAGCGTCATAATCTCCGATATCACCCGGATCGAGGAAGTCGGCATAGCGACCCCAGAAATCAGTCGCTCCAGGGCCAAATCGAAAGTCGACAACACCAGCCACCAAGGATGGGCGATAGGGTGTTGTGAAATTGACCTGGGTATAACCATCAACGTCAGCGGCGGGTTGTTGCGCGGTTGCATCATCACCCATCAGACCCAGAGCTTCACGAGCTTGTACACTGGCCCGAATGGTTACAGGCTGGGCATCAAGGGCTGAACGGAGTTCAACCTCAAATTCTCCCTGGCGAGCCAGTACTTGAAAACCACTGCGATCAATATCGTAGTCAGCCCCAATAAATGTACCTGCTGAAGATGTCAGCGTGACTACCACATCTTCACGCACAGGTCGCCCAGACTCATCCAAAATATTTCCCTGCAACCCCATGGTTGAGCGACCATCAGCAGGGATAAACGCATCACCCGTTGGAAAAATCTCCAGGGTCAACTCATCACCCAGTTCATCCTGAATCAGCGGTGGCAACCCACTGGGCACCTGACGAATAATCGTGCCATCGATAAATCCTTCAGCTTCACCAGGATCTTCTTCCACGGGTAGCGTATTCGAGTCCAGCAAATCGCTAGGCAAATCATCGCTCGCCTGGGTCAATAGCTCAGGCACATTAACAGGTGCCACGAGAATATCTGACTCAACAATTGACGCAGAATTTGTTGTTTCTTGAGCCGCTTGAGCTGGTTGCAGTAGAGCCACCACACCCGTCAGGGTAGTGAGCAGTCCTAGACAAATTGAGTTGGATAACAAACGCATCATCATTAGTTCTGGCCCTCCCCGAAGGTCGGTGTTACTGCAAAGTTCATACGTGCCAGACCACCTGGCTCTAAGCGAACCAGTCTAGACTGACTGTTATTTTCTAGGCGGTAGAGGTTGGGGGCCAAGGTGTAGCCTGGCAAACTGCTGAGGTCAAGCACACCTACACGATTACCAGAAACCACATTGGCCATGGAGAAGAGACCATCTGGGTCAGCAATGATGCGGTTACCATCATCAAGGTAGATGACCGCATTGGGTACACCCGCCTCGCCTGACTGTTGTTCACCATCAAAGTTCTTATCTACAAAGACCCGACCAATAATGGTGCCGCAGTCAGACAAGATACCGGGGCGAATGGTTAAGCTAAACTCAGCCTGAGCCGTGGGGAAACCAGGCGCTGAAGCAGTGGCTACGTTGACACCAGAACCACGTACAGAATCAGGCGTCAAGGTGACAGCATACAGAATCTCAAGCAAGGAGTTGGCAGGCAAAGAGTCAAACTGAAAGTTGAGCTGCCTACCTGCGACTTCAAAATTTGTCAAATTAGGTGGTATTGGGGCGCTGTTAACAGAGTCGTCGATGTACTCTAGGCCTCGCGGCAGATTATCCATGACAGTTAATGGAGTCGCTGCTACCGCACTTATGTTCTCCACCAAAAGCCGATAAATGACAATGTCACCAGGTTCAGCCGCTGACTTATCAGCTGTTTTTGTTATTCTCAGCAGTTGATTTTCAACTGGGGGAGTACCAATTGTTGTTGGGTTACTTGGTGCTCTCACCCTAGGTCGATTAGGGTTTGTCGGATCGTCGAAAGCACCAGACGCAGTGTTGGTAACTTGAACCTGCGCACCTACGGGCATCACAGGGGTATGTAAATAAACCAGCAAAGTGCTCAGCAGAACACCCACTAAAAAAAAACTTACAGCTTTAAACAGGTGTCGAATGACACCTTTAGGACGGCTTTTCAAAACTCTCATGACCCCTCACAGGCACCAACAACAAGGCAAACGGCTAAACATTGCTTTTGATCTACAATCAACTCGAAGCAATGATTCGCAATTGCTTATGACCAAACTTGCGTATCGTCACAAACACAACGTGACCGAATCAAAATTTATCAGTAAAAACTCTAACCAGAAGATGGTTAAAGAGCTAGGAAAAACCACTTACTGCAACACCTAAACAATTTACAAATCAAAGAAGTTTGCCGTATTTATACGGTTATTCCTCTCTTTGGTCAAGGATTATGACACTCTGGTTTGGCTGAGTGCAATACCTCACAGCGACAGACAAAATTTAGGAGCTTATACTGAGGATTACCAAATCAGGAAATTTTGATAACGACACTAAGAAAATATCTAAGTTTTAGCGACTTTACCTAGCAAATTCATGGGGATCGCCGCTCCCATGTCCTGATTTAAGAGAAGTGTGACCCTTCATTGAAGATCAGTTGAACTAACATGAAGAATTATTGAAGGTTACATTGCTCAACATTTGTCAGCAAACGTTAACGATAGCCTGTTGCTGTTTGCATAATTCCCTAAGTTAGATCAAAAAAAATTGAAGTGTCCAACATTGTTCAACAATGTTGGACACTTCAATTGCTACGTCTATTCTTTTTTACAGATAGTTCAACAATTTAGTATCTGAACGGCTTGGGTTGTGATTGTTAACGAAGTCCTTATTTCAAAGCCGTCCTTAGTTGTTGACAGAAGCTCTCAACTTCTGAAACACCATCACCTGAGCCATTGGCAGCTAATCTCTTGACAAAAGCACTGCCAACAATTACGCCATCTGCACCCCATGTTTTGAGTTGGGCTGCCTGCTCGGGGGACGAAACGCCAAACCCAACCCCTACAGGCTTATCAGTAACCGTTCGGAGCTCTTGCAATAAATTATGAACGCGGTTACCAATTTGTTGACGCATGCCGGTTACACCGGTAACGCTAACTAGATAAATAAAGCCTTGACACTGTTGTGCGATCGCAACAATTCTTTCTTTAGGCGTCGTCGGTGCCACTAGCAACGTAACTTCAATGCCAATTTCCTTAGCGGGTTTCAGCAGGACGTCCATTTCTTCAAGGGGTAAATCAGGCACCACAAGACCGCGGGCACCAGCCTGATAAATATCCTGCAAAAATTGTTCAATGCCTCGGTTGAGAATAGGATTGTAATAGGTGAACAGTACAATTGGCGCTGATAAGTCCGGTGATACCTCGGCAACTAAGCTTAAAACCGCATCTAAAGTGACGCCCCGCTCCAACGCGCGAGTAGCTGCCGCCTGGATCACCGGACCATCAGCCAACGGATCGGAATAGGGAACACCCAGTTCAATTAAGTCTGCACCCGCTCGATCCAATGCCCGGAGAGCTTCTGCAGTGGTAGCTAAATCGGGGTCGCCAGCCGTAATAAATGGAATAAGCGCGCAGTCTTTGTGGTCACGCAATGTCTGAAATTGAGCTGAAACCGATTTACCCATCATTTATCTATCTGAACCTGTGTTATTTGCGGTGATCAATGTGGTAAGTAAAAATTTAGGAGGATGACTGGGATTTTTTCTCGGCGTCCAGTTCTGCCTGCAGCTGAGCTAGCTCCTCTTCAGACATCTCGTCCAGGCGTTTTTGCAAAACAGCATCTTCATAATCTTTGAGCTGCTGATTGTAAGTCATCTTTTTAGAAAACACCCGTGTCAGGTAAGTAAATACCCAGCCTAAAAGCCCGCCAGTGAAAATAACCTGACTCCATATGCCTGCCGAAAGCCCATCTAGGCCAGTCATTGAAAGGGCCAAGTATAGACCGCCACCAGCGACAAAAATTCCCAGCCCGACGCCAATTACATCAATACGGCGCATAGCTAAATCTCACGACGTTGGGGTCTAAAGTTGAGAAAGGGCGATAGCAACAACATGCCTGGAAAAAATACAAACACCAGTGAATAAATCAGCAAGCGCTCAATGGATGACGCCACATTCCAACGCTGCTTTAGATAAAAAAGCAGAATGCCAGGAACCACTAGCAAATAAAGACCTGCCAAACCAGCATATACAGCCAACGTAATCAAAAGTGAAATATCGAGGTTATCCATAGCCCTTAAGGTTTTTGCCCACGTCGTTAGTCATCATAGCGTTCAGGGGGTTGCACAGAGTACCACTTGGTGTTGGAATTAAACAGGAGTTTTGGTTAACCGGTTAGCGAAGGGTCGCTCCCCAACCTGCCGTTAGCAATAACTCAACTAAGGGGGCGTGGCGGAATGGTAGACGCTGCGGACTTAGAAAACTGAGCCTTAGTGGAGAAATCTGCTAAGTGGAAGCTCTCAAACTCAGGGAAACCTAAGTCAGCCTCAATCAGATACCCCAGGGTTATGGTTGAGGAGATATGGCAATCCTGAGCCAAGCCGTTTGATAGCAATGGCTATTGCCGTTCTTCAAGCGGAAGGTGCAGAGGCCCGACGGGAGCTACCCTAACGTCAAGTCGAGGGTAAAGGGAGGGTCCAATCCTCAAAGCCCGCTGAGCGTGGCAGCAGCGAAAGCTGTGGGAGGGTGAAAATCCGCTGACCTTAAACGGTCGTGAGGGTTCAAGTCCCTCCGCCCCCATTTTAAAAGTCTTTCTTAAGTCTTTTTTAAGTAACGCCAAATTGCTGCTGACCTATAATGCGTCTGTAAGTTTGTACGGAATGCAGCATAGATTGTGCCTAGATCCTGGCATGATAGTATCTAGACATCGATAAGCCGCTTATGCAGAGAGTTTCATTCTCTAGATTGAGTGTTAGATATTCATGAGTCAGTGGTGTTACGGAGGAAAATTCGGCGCAACTATACTTCCCAGTTTGGGTAATTTCTTGTTAAAAATTGAATATTCGAATACATCTTTTTGCTTCTTACACTATCTATCTAGTTAGCCGTGAATGCTAATGGCATGAGTTGCCCTGTATACCAGTAACTTACATGGTTGTTGATAGAGTTTCTGATTCGTTTAATCCAAGACGTCGAAATCAAGACGTTCAGCAGGCCCAGCAGACAATTTATGACTTCCTGCTAGAAATTGTTAAAGATTGGCCTTCAACTGATGTGCTCGAAGAATTTAGGGGCCTATTTCTGCAACATCAGGAAACGGTAAGTACAAATACTGCTCCTGCGTTGTATTCCATTCTATTTTCGAATAATAAGCAGGAATTCCACAACACGCTTAAGCGTTCCTGCTACATCTTAATTAATAATTGGGAAGTAGCCCGCGAGTATGGGGCTATTCGAAGCCTTATTCAACTGTTTACTGACCCGACAATTCGTAAGGTATCCCTTTCACCCACCATCAAGCGGTTGCGGCATTGGTTACAGTCCTTCGTTGATAGTGAAGACTTTAAAGACCTTAAGCTTTTTGTTCAAAACCGGTTTAGTAATGAGGCTCCCCATTGGTCGAGGCGTTATACGGCCTATTTACTGGCCCCCCAGTATATAGACACCAGTAACCCATTAGAACAGCGGGAAGCGGCCAGAGCTTTATCTCAGCGACTGAGGGACAAGTTCAAGTTTGATTTGGCCATGTATACAGCACATTTTCCAAAAGCCACTGCTCAACGAGAGCGTCGAGTTAATCCGACTATGCTGGGAGACAGTGCTTTACGGGTGATTAGAGCCCTTGTTGCCAAGCGTGGCATGTTTAGCCACCGCAACTTGGCTCGAATTTTCCAGCAGCAAACCCAAGGGCTAACCTACGGCAGCTACAAAAATAGTCTGGTTGAATACCTGCTCTTTTCTGCCATTAAAACTGACTTTGTAGTGACCCTTGAAACCCGTTTGCAAAAAAAGCTAAATGGCTTGTACGTCAAGTTTAATCACCAGCCGTTGGATGCTTCCCTGGCCTTGCTGACAAGCAATCGAGTGATTGACTACCTGATGACGGAGGACGAAGAAACTCCGTCATCTCTTTTTAGTTTGTTATTAACGAATGGTCGCCCCCTGACGTTGGCAATCGTGCTGCTGAAGCTGCTGTTGATTTCTCCCAGTTCCCATCCATATTTGGATGCTCGAATTGCTGATCTAATTCGTTATTACGAGCAATTTCCTCGGGAAGAGTGTCAGTGGATCATTAACTTTTTGGAGATATACGGGGTCACCTTAGCTATCTGCGGCAGCGACGTGCAGTACAACTTGGTGCAAGTTCAGCAGGATGGTGCCCAGGCCAGTAATCCAGAAACAGCCTCATTGGAGGAATATCGCATCTTTTCTCAAATGATGCGAGAGTTGCATTGGGCACCTGTCCATCGTGCATCAGAGGATGTTAATGGCATCAGCTAGGTACCCAGACTACTTATGACATTCCTTTTATGATATTCCTTGGTTTATCGGGTGAGGTGAGTGGGTGTGTGGTCCCATTCCGCAGCCCTATATTCATCCTGATATATTGATTGGGCAGCGGCAATGGCAGCCCACTGAACTTGCTTCCAACCTATGGAATGTTGGCGAGCAAGCTGAGCACAGGTTTCATACTCAGGCTGTAGATTCACAACTGGGCCATTGGGTGTGGCGAGTCCCGCTTTAACCTGCACCGGACCGTAGTCAGTTGTAATGGATTGCCAGGACCGATAGAGCGTCTGACGTTGCTGCCCATGGCTGCGAATGCCCAACGTCGTCGTTTCTGAAAACAGCAAGGACTGACAGGCTGCAGCATCGGCTTCGGCACAAATAACCGTCAATAAAATGCCCGGACGATTTTTTTTCATGCCAATGGCTTGGGTAAATACATCCAGGGCACCAGCCTTAAACAAACCGTCATATAGATAACCGATAGCCTGGGGGGTTAAGTCATCCAGCTGGGTTTGTAGCTCCACAATGGCTTCACAATAGCCAGGAATAGTTTGCTGATGACCATGCTCAGGGGCCGACTGCTGGTGCTCTGCATGGGGATGGTCTGTGGGCTGAGGGTCTGTGGACTGGTCATGGCTATGGGCTGACTTGTGGGCTCCATGGTCGGTTGTCCGTGGCTGCGCTCCGGTCCCAATCCATAACCGCAAAATATTGGGAATGGGTAAGTCATGACTGCCTGCCCCTAAGCCCACCCGGTTTAAGGTCATGGCAGGGGGAGGACCAAAGGCATCACTGAGGGTGGTTGCGATCGCAGCTCCAGTCGGTGTAACCAATTCTTTGTCAATACCATTGCTATAAATAGGCGCTTGAGCACGGCGGAGCAGTTCCAAAACAGCGGGGGCAGGTACCGGTAATCGACCATGGGCTGCCCTGACAGTGCCGCCACCTATCGGTAAAGGCGAACAGACCACCCGGTCCACACCCAGCCACTCCAGGCCTAAACAGGTCCCTACCACATCGATCAGGGCATCCGTAGCACCCACCTCATGGAAATGCACCTGCTCTGCAGGAATGCCATGGACGGCAGCTTCAGCAGCGGCCAATTCTCGAAAAATAGCCAGGCTCCAGTCCACTACCCGAGTGGGCAAGTGGGCCTGACGGATCAAGTTCTCTATCTCAGGTAAATGGCGATGACCACGGACAGCGTCACTGTTCAAACTGATCGTAACTGCGGTCGCTGCTTGTTCCTGACGCCTTACCTGAGTCACTGTAAATTCATACTCATCCTCTAAACCCAGGCGTTTGAGCTGATCCAACAAATTGTCTAAAGGCATCCCTGCCGCCAAAATTGCACCGAGGCACATATTGCCAGCAATGCCCGTTGGGCAATCGAAATAAGCGATCTTTTCCATAGCTTTACGGAATCTCCCCTGAGCGCCAAATTTCCCTACATACACTTCATCCAGGCCTCCTGTAAAAACACCGGACAGGCTCAGACATTAACGTAGCTATTAAATAGTGCAATACGTCAGGGAACTATTAGAATATTCGGCGGTTCATCAATTGTTATTGATGTATTGAGATTAATGGATAGAAACCCATAAATTTCATGTCAATCCCATGCAACTGTCACAAGGTTAAAAATGGACTTACGGGATAGACTATCTACTCAACTGTCACAGTCAAGGACATTGCCTTCACGCGTGTGTCATCTCGTTCGAGCTATCTACCAAATGATTACACAGTAAGTATTTTAGAGTTATTGATGCCCCATTCTTTCGAGCAGCATTCAGTCTTTCAGCAGACTTTTTGGCGATTTGGTTTGGATAGTGACACACTGGTATTCAGGTTCCAGATTGAGTCCCTTTACAGTGAAACTGTCCACTAGCGGACAGGCCTACAGCTCCAACTGCCAATTGAACAGCTCCTCGAATTGTAGGGGCGTGCATCACTAAGGGAATTATGAAAGCTCAATCTACCGCTACAAACGTATTAAACCTAACTAAGCCATCTAATAACGTCGTTCTTCATCCCACGGCTGGCTCTATCCGGTCAACTAAGGACGACACTGTGAATGCAAACCATGAAAATGAACTGTGTCCTGTTGATCAGGCCCTGGTCAGTTTTTTGGTTCAACTAATTCAAGAGCAGGTTAAAGGCAGTACTCGTACTGTCAATGCTGTGGCCAACCGTTTGGCTATCGAAGTGGCTCGTATTTGCCGCAAAAGCGACCGAATTCAAGCCTCTGGCGAAGTTAATGCTTGGCAACACTCCCTAGCGGAGAACCGGATTCAGAAGTATTTGGAGTACTACCGTTTAGGCTCTCGCCAGGGTCGGGTGGAACTGCAAAGTCGACTGAGTGCGATCGCATATCGCTACATCGCTCCGGCTAAGACTCAGCTAGGTTTCCAGGGACGTTGCAATCTACTAGAGGATTTCCTCCAAGGCTTCTACATCGAAGTACTTAAGGCATTTCGTCGGGAAAATCACCTCGAAGCTGACTACACGCCTAGAACTCGCCTGGAGTTGGCTGAATATATGGCCTTCACTGAGCAGTACGCGAAGCGTCGAATTTCTCTACCGGGTTGTTACAACCAGCAGCTCTTGGTTCTACGGGCCCAAAGCTTTGCCAAACGTCTACCCGCTGAGACCTGTGTTGATATTGAAATGGCCGTTGATTCACCGAAGAGTGATGATGCCGATTCCCGTTCTTCAGCACTACAGCAAATTCGCGAGCAAATGGTGGCCGATGTCACTGACCCTGCTGAGGCGGTGCTACGCGATCGCATCATCCGCGAACTAGTGGAGTATCTCGAAGACCAGGATCAGTCCGCCTGCATCGATTATTTAGCACTACGTCTACAAGACATGGCTGCTTCTGAAATTGATGAAGTGCTCGGTCTGACACCACGGCAGCGTGATTATCTACAACAGCGCTTTAAGTACCATGTGGAAAAATTTGCCCAGTCTCACAACTGGGAATTGGTTCACCAGTGGTTAGGAGCTGATCTAGATAAAAACCTCGGGTTGTCCCCCAAAGAGTGGACCGCATTTACCGCTGAGCTAACCGCTGACCAACAGCATCTGCTAGCACTCAAGCAGCAACAAATGCAAGATCCCCAGCGGTCTACTCCTTCAGATGCTGATATTGCTCAGCAGCTGGGGTGGACTCCAAAACGAGTACAGCGCCGTTGGAGTCAAATTGTATCGAGTGCCTGGAAACTTCGTAACACTAGCCGCTCCGCCAAGACTACAGCTAAACCTGTAGCGAAGGTAGAGCAGTAGGCGGCTCCTAAAACATTTCCTTGAGTGCACGTCCATGGCCTTCGCTTTGCGGAGGCTTTTTTTGGGAATGGGGAACTAGGCAGTGGAGAATGGGGAGTTCGCTACCCTAGGGCAGGGTGTAGGTGATTGTAGAGACCCATATAAATAGAAGATATAGAAAGAAAATATAGAAATGTATATGAATAAATGACGGCTACAGAATGGCTCTGTAGCCGTCAAAGGTGATGTCAAAAATTAGCGAGAATGGGGAGTGGATTAAGCCTTTGCGTAACAAGAGACCCACCCCCATGTTTTTATCCTTCAGCTACCTCAGCGCCTGTTGCAGGAGGCTCAAACTTATAGCCAACGCCACGAACAGTTTGAATTAATGTGGGCTGATTGGTATCAATCTCAATTTTTTTGCGAATCTGACCAATATGGACATCCACAACTCGCTGATCGCCGACATATTCATAGTCCCAAACTTTTTGAATCAGTTCGGTACGCCGCCATACTCGGCCAGGATGGCTAGCAAGGAAGTGCAGTAGGTCGAATTCCAACGCCGTTAAGGGAACCAACTGGCTTTCAAGGGTGACCTCTCGGCGGATTGGATCAATGGCCAGGGAGTTGAAGGTGAGACATTGCTGCTCAGCCGCTGTCACTGGTCGCTGACGCTTGAGAATTGCCCCGACCCGTACCTCAAGTTCACCTAAGCTAAATGGCTTAGTAATGTAATCATCAGCCCCTTGATTGAAACCATGAATCTTATCTGATTCATCGGTACGACTGGTAAGCATCAATACAAAAACACCTGTGCGTGATTGCATCTCTTTACACAGGTCGTAGCCATTGGCATCGGGTAAATTAACATCCAAGATGACTAAATCTGGATTGAACTGTTCAAACACAGCCAGAGCATGCTTCCCATCCTCAGCAGACTCCATTTCATAGGTCTGCTTCGCTAAAAATCTGTGAATAAGATTGCGAATGGCTGGGTCGTCGTCAACAACTAAAATTTTGGCAGAGGCCGTGGTCATAATCCTTACACCAAAAAATACGAATCTAGGTAAAAAGGTAAAAATAAATCTGACGTTGCTAATCCCAGAAAGACTTTAATCTGAGAAGGTCTGACAAACGGCACCCATTCTAGATCGATTCATTCTACAAATCAGCAACGGCATAAATCCTAGTAAGATTTAGACTGCCCGTGAAAGCACGTCTAAAGTCCTATTTCACAAGTTTTCAATAACTTCAGAGAAGTTTTACAGAGCTTCCACACCTTATCAAAGAATTCTGCTAAAAACAGCTGGTTAATTGGCACTATAGATAGCCACACCTGTAAGTTTATTGAAATATATTGAACTTATCGGTTGGGAATGTAAGCAGTGCATTATAAACATATGCACCAGTTCTCAATATAGATACCGTAGTTGCCAGTCATTATAAGGATGCGACCGTTATAGACAAAGAAACTTCTAAAAAGTTATCTGACATTTCTGTCATCCTCAGCTTGTTTTTTTTTCAGGATGGTTAAACTGATAGTTATTATTGGCAATGGTGCCAGTTGGCAATGGTGTTTTGATGTACAGTGCACTATTTGCCACAGGTGTACGTCATATCACTATTTGTAATCGTCGTAATGGCCACCGTACATATCAGGTGTCGAAATGAATGAGAGCAACTACAAAACGTTGGGATTAGATGAGTCCTCCTCCTTTGAAGAAGTGCAGGTTGCGCGTAAGCGACTTTTAGAAGAGTGCGATGAAAACAATCCCCAACAAAAGGAGGCCATTGAGGCTGCCTACGACGCCATTTTGATGGAACGGCTGCGAATGCGGCAAGAAGGCAAAATTAAGGTACCTGACCGAATTCGGTTTGCTGAAAAAGCAGCTGAGTCATCATCATCGTCATCGAAGGTATCTTTGCCTGCGCCCCAGCCTCCTAGTTGGCTTCAGGACTGGCTGGATACTCCAAGTCGGGACGATATTTTATGGCCATCGGTTACGTTTTTAGCTTTAGCAGCCCTAGGGTGGTTTTCAGCCAATAGTGCGGCGACTGCCTTGGGTTTCTCAGTGGCAGCGACTATTTACTTTCTCAATCGCAAAGAGCGTAAGTTTTGGCGTTCGTTTGGGTTTGCAGCTGGCGGTTTACTAGTGGGTGTTTTGCTGGGGCTGTTGATGATTAGCTTAATTGGTCAGCAAAGTCTGGGGTTAACACCAGAGCGCCTAAATGCGGTGGTGGCGATCATGACTATGACACTTTTGTGGTTTATCAGTAGCTTTCTGCGGTAGGGCTGATTTCAGCGTCAAGTTTAGGTCTAACCCAGGCATCCTAACTGATGGGAATGGATATCGAAGGGCATCCACAAGGGAGTGCCCCTACAAGATGGTTCATTCTCAGAAAATTTAGAACGTTAAAATGGCTGTTGAGCAATGATTAAGGTCTACTCAACAGCCATTTTTTTTAGACTAACTTTGCTGTGCGTTGCATGGCTGCTGCGATCGCTTGATTACTAGATTTGGCCACATAGCAATTGCCTGCATAACGGTCAATATGGCGAAAGATACCAATGGGTGACACGATGCGGCAGGTGTAGAATTCAACAGCAAACTTCCCATTCGGTAAGCTGTGTACCCTTGGAGTTAATGTTTTAGGCTGATCCATACGCCACTGCCAGTCCCGCTGTGAGGGGACAGTGCCGATCAGTCGATGATAATGCCAACGGTAGAAACGACCGCAGCGGCCAAATTCTTGCAATTCTCGCTGTAGAACAGACGCAATTAAAAAGGAACTCGGTGTGAAATTGCCGGTTATGGCATTCATATAATTATGCAGCGCCCCCTCTGGGTAGGGAGGCGTATTATGGTCACCAGCCAGGACTAAGGCGGCTTCCAGATGGGACGTGGTACTCAGTGCATTTGCCATAGCCCAGGTAACTGCACCACCATGGTTAGTATTGGCTCGTCTAATACGGTAGAGATAGGTAACTAGGCAGTAGTCAGGTTTGAGCGCAATGCCCGGTAGATTTTTAAGGGCAGTGCTCGCATCAGCGGTACTAATAAACCATCGACCATTGGCATTGGGCGTTGATCCTTCAGTATGGACAATTCCCCCTTTGCGAAACAGGTTGCTTAAAGTAGCGAGTGAGTCAGGCTCAGGCTCGTCTGCAACTACAGCACTGGGCGCATGTTCACAAGCTGGTAATACCAGTTGCTGCTTAAGCGAGCGTCTGAGGGCTTGTACGGAACTAATGGGAAATTGTTGCGACGACATGGCTGTGGATGACCTGTATCCTCAACGAGCTACGCATCATCATCAATGTATATTACTCAGTACGTGACGGGTTATCCCGTTTAGTTAGGCTATTGTTGCCATAGGACAAGCCATGATCTAAAGAGATAGATAGTATGCGTTTTTGTAATGATCGAATTCTTTAGCTGGCTTGTCTAGATACTTTTGGCTCCAATACCTCAGCAATTTTCATTAGATAAATGAATTAATTGGGGACTGTTAGCCAAGTTTTTTGACTATGGGCCTGGTGGGTAAGATCCATCAGTAATTGTGAATAGACACCCTCTGCGAGAGAAGGAGCTAAAGATTGTTGCTTATCAATACATGATACCCAGTGATCCACTACCCGTATAAAAGGCGCAAGCCTGCCATCATCGTAAAGTTTGGGAAATGCAAGATGGTCTGGAATTTCCAGCTCAGTTAGGGGCTCACCCGCTTGGCTACCAGATAGTGTAAACCCATGAATGTAATCTTTTTGGTTAGCATTACCGAGTACCAAAGTACCCTTATCACCATAGACTTCAACCCAGTGCCCTCGCCCAGCCATGGCTACAGCGCTTAGGGTTACCTGCACAGGAGTCCCATCGGCTAGCTCCAGGCTAATGCTGCAGGTGTCGTCAGAATCAACGGGCTTATAGTCACCCGATACTGGATCAGGACGCTGGGTAATGGTGGTACTCAGATTGGCAGATAACCGTTTGACTGGCCCAAACAACCAGTCGACATAGTCAAACATATGGGAGCCAATGGACCCCAATGCTCCACCGCCTTGATCTTTGCGAGCATACCAGTTCCAAGCCCGTTCAGGATTGGCTCGACTACCGGCAATCCAATCTATTTTAATGAGACGCTTTTGCCCAACGTAGCCTGCTTGGAGAAGTTCTGCTAAGTGTTGCCAGGCAGGGATAAATCGAAACTCAAAGTCCATGACAGCGGCCACATTATGCTGTTGCGCTAGGGCATGGAGCTCTTGAGCTTCCTGAATATTAAGGGCGGTGGGCTTTTCTAACAGTAGGTGTTTACCCGCTTTTAGCACCGCTGATGCCATGGGGTGGTGGGCAAACGGTGGAGTCGCCACACTGACGGCCTGAACCTGGGGCAGGGAGACAACCTCCTCAAGGGTGTCACAGCCATGGGGAATGCCATGGTGTTGGGCAATGGCTTGGGCTTGGTTGCGATCGCGATGATACACCGCCACCACCTCGGTGCGATGGTGAGCTTTAAACCCTGGAATATGGATTTTTTGGCCAAAGCCTGTGCCAATAACAGCAACGCCAATGGATGCCTGAGTCATAGTGCAACGAAAATTAGACAGTAGTAAAAGTTCAGAAAGGCAGACAACCTCTTTGACTACATAGCCTAGCGATAAGCGGGGACACAGCGCTAGCGGCCACTGCTGAGCGTATAATAAGGGTTATTAACAGAACTTTACACAATACGGCCTAGCCATGACCTACTACTACTTGTTTACGCCTCCCTACTTTTTTATGGTGGCCGGTCTTTTGATCGCAGTGACGTCAGGGGCCGCCTTTAGTGCCGTCCTCAAAGACATCGTAGAGGCCTGGCGTAAAACGCGTTCATCTGAAGTAGTTGCTAAGCTGGGTGGTTTGAATATTCAACTGCCATTTTTGGGGATTTGTGCTGGCACCGCCATCTTTTTGGCGTCAGGTTTAGGCTGTTTTGGTACCCCCATCTGGCTGTCCTATGCTACAGCGGCTCCTCTCACATTCCTGAGTGCAGGCCTGGTATGGCGACAGTTAAAGAGTAATCTGGCCCTATTGGAAAGCGGCCAGGCTCGTGCATTCGAGTTGGATTTCTTTTAGCTAGGCGATTGATTGGGGTGATCCCGTAAGGGCATCCCCTTGTGGGTGCCCCAGATTTGAAGGATGGGTAAACTATCACCCTTAGATCATTCTTGCCGACAACGGATTTTATTCACCAGGGCACAGGGGTAGCCACAAGGGCGACCCCTACAAAAACGCAAAAATAAATTTAGGTGACCAATCAGGGCGGCTCCTACTGGCGGATGCGGTCTAACTGGGCTTGAGTGTTAGTTATCCACTGGTTACGGCCCTGGTTAATGTATAAGCCAAGGGCCTGTTGCAAGACTTGTTCAGCTTCATCAGTCCGTCCTAGTTCTGCCAGGGCTAGACCTTTAGAATAGTAGGCATGGCCAAAGGTGGGATATAGCTGAATCGCTCGATCAAAATGTTCAAGGGCAACAGCTGATTCACCGCGACCAAAGTGGGTAATCCCAAGGTTGTAGTGAGCTTCAGGATAGTTACTATCCAAACTAATGGCTGTTTCAAGGGCTTGTACAGCCCCATCTAATTGGTTTTGTTGTAGGTAAATCAGCCCAATTTGATAGTGAACTTCTGGCGCTTGAGGACTGTACTCTACCGCTTTTAAGAATGAATCGAGGGCCACAGGTAGCTTGCCCTGACGACGCTGAACTAACCCCAGGTTGTAATGGCCAATCCCCAACTGGGGTTCCAAGGTAACCGCTCGTTGTAAGTAGCTCTCTGCTTGCTCTAGATTGCCTCCATCCAGTAAGGCAGCACCTAGATTTACGTAAGCCATCGTAAACTGATCATCAGCCTGGGTTGCCTGCCAAAAGGCATCGGCCGCTGCCTGCATTTGGCTCTGTTCACGATAGGCAAGACCCAGGTTATAGTGGGCAATGGCTAATGTTGGATCAAGGGCAACAGCACTCCGGAAGGCTGAGATCGCATCGTCTAGTTGCCCCTGTTGCACATGGATAACACCTTGCTCTAAGGCCGCCTCAGCGCTCTGAAAATCCTGAGCAAGCGTTGGTTTGGCGGCAGTAATGCTTAATGCCATTAACAGTGGCAGTCCGTAGCGATGACCTAGGTTCATGATTTGGTCTCCCTGAGTTGCTACTTAGTGAGCAATATCGGTACACGATCTATGTCTTACAGTCAATCCTTACTTAAGGATATGAAATAATACGTGGGATGGTCCATAGCCTACCATCTAATCCTGATTACTCTACCTTGGTTTGTCAGTAATTTCCCTTACTCGACTAATGTTCCATAGCTAACATCGTCAGGGTTCATATGGGTATGAATAACTTCGCCGTCGCGAAACCAGACTACTCGCTCGGTTAGCCTGGCCACTGCCGGTTCGTGAGTGACCATCACCACCGTAATTCCACTGTGATTGAGCTCGGCAAAAATGGTCATCACCTCTTCAGTGGTGGTGGTATCTAGAGCACCGGTTGGTTCATCAGCCAGCAGCAAGAGGGGGCGATTAACAATTGCGCGTGCGATCGCAACTCGCTGTTGTTGTCCCCCTGATAATTGGCTGGGTTTATTATGCAGCCGATTGCCCAGCCCCACTTGTTTGAGAGCACTGGCTGCCCGTTCACGCCGTTCGGCAGCGGGAGTGCCAGCGTACACCATGGGCAGAGCCACGTTATCCAAGGCACTGAGTTGGGACAGCAGATGAAACTGCTGAAACACGAAGCCAATTTTGCGATTGCGAATCATCGCCAGGGTGTCATCGTCCAGCTGGGCCACATCCTGACCATCAAAAAAATAGTGACCCTGAGTAGGACGATCCAGACAACCAATCACATTCATTGCCGTAGACTTGCCTGAACCCGAAGGTCCCATAATGGCGCAATAGTCTCCCTGGGTAATGGACAGGTTGACATCCCACAGGGCTTTTACTTCCGTATTGCCACTGCCGTAGACTTTGGAAATGTTGCGAAGGTCGATGAGGGAGGGCATGGGGACAATAAATTTTAAATACTTCTCAGCGCCACAATCGGATCTAACTTGGCAGCTTGACGGGCAGGAATAACGCCGAAGAATAGGCCAATGCTGCCAGATACGCCGACGGCGATGACAATGACGCTGACTGAAGCGGAGGATTCGAAGGGGGTGAGGATACTCAGCAGACTGATGCCGCTGACGCCCAGCAGGGTGCCGATGATACCGCCAGCGGCGGAGAGAATAATAGCCTCGATTAAAAATTGCACGAGGATATCTTGCTGAGATGCGCCAATGGCTTTGCGGAGGCCAATTTCTTGGGTACGTTCGCGGACGGAGACTAGCATGATGTTCATGATGCCGATGCCACCAACCAGGAGAGAAATGCTTGCGATCGCAGCTAACATCAGAGTCAACGCGCTGGTAATCGTATCGGCAATGGTGAGCAGCGTATCCTGGTTTTGAATAAAAAAGTCGTCATCTTCAGGTCGAGTAATGCCATGGCGCAGCCGCAGCAGATTGGTAATCTGAAATTCTGCTGTTTGCATACTGGCGGCATCACGGGCTGTTGCTGAAATAAAACCAACCTCGATGCCGAAGGGAGACGTGCGGCCCACAAGGCGACTTGCTTGGGTGGTCAGGGGAACCATCACGGCATCATCATAGTTAACGCCCAAGTTCGACCCTTGAACCGCTAGTACACCGATAACTTCAAAGGAAACATCATTGATGCGGAGTGACTGTCCAAGGGGCACTTGATCGTCAAACAGACGGTTAGCCAGGGAGTTGCCTAAAACAGCAACCGCACTGGTACGCTCCATATCTAGATCAGAAATAAAGCGCCCTTGGTCTGTATCGAAGTTGCGGACATTAATAAAGGCTGGGTTAGTGCCAATCACACTGACATTGGCATTGCGATTGAGAAATGTGGCCAAGCCAGGGGTGGTGTTTTCAGCCGCAACATCAATCACCGAAGGGACCTGTTCTGCAATGGCATTGGCATCCTCCAGGACAAGGTTACGGGTAATTTCCAAACCGCCCAGTTCACGGGTTTCTCGGTTGCCTGGCAAGATAAATAAAATGTTGGGGCCTAAGCTTTGAATTTGCTCATTGATGTAGCGACGTCCCCCATCGCCTAACCCCACCATTGAGATGACTGACGCATTGCCAATGATGATGCCTAACATCGTCAAGGTACTGCGAAGCTTGCTGGCAGTCAGGGTTTTGATTGCCATTTTGAAACTTTCGCGAAGATCCATCTTTAAACCGTTGCAGGGTAGGCATTGCCCACCAAAGAGCTACACCACTAGAATAAACCTAAGATTCAATAACGACATTTATTACGAAAGGCCCCCAGTGATGGGGGCCTTTTTGCAACATTTAATACCCGTGAATGGTGGGCAGTCCCCACTACGGCTAAATAATCATGCCGTCAGGAATTACCGCATTTTTGAGAACAACGACGATACCACTACGGATGTAAAATCCGAGATCTTCCCGCTCAGCTTCTTGAATGTTTTCTTTATTGACAATTTTCACATTCCGGCCAATGCGAGCATTTTTGTCAACAATGGCCTGTTTGATAATCGTGCCTTCACCAATGCCCACCGGTACTTTGCCACGGGTCAAGTGCTGATGACTCTCAGTTGCAGACTCATAGTAGTCAGAGCCCATGAGTAATGCATGATCAATCTCACAGTTTGCTCCAATGCGCTGACGCAGACCAATCACCGTGCGATTAATGAGGCAATCTTTAAGGATGCAACCATCCCCCACAATGGACTCAGTAATCTTACAATCGAGAACTTTGCTCGGGGGAAGATAGCGAGCGCGAGTATAAATTGGAGCGTCTTCTTCGTAGAAACTAAATGGGGGTCGAGGCTGTTGAGTAAGCGCTAGATTGGAATTGAAAAAGGCTTCAATAGTCCCAATATCTTCCCAGTAATCATCAAACAGATAGGCCTGAATATTGTAGTCACGGGCAGCGCCTGGAATAATCTCCTTACCAAAGTCCGTCTGTTCGGGAGAACGGCGTAGTAAATCAATCAGTGTCTGTTTCTTAAATACGTAGATACCCATGGAAGCAATAAAAGGCTTCTCTTTTGCCTCTTCAGGGTTCAGACCGAGGGTGCATGTATTCACCTTCATAGCTTCCAAGGCATCACCCTTGGGCTTCTCATTGAAATCAACGATACGACCGGAGCCATCGATCTTCATTAGACCGAAGCTAGACGCAACTTTGTAGCCGACGGGAACGACCGAAAGAGTGACATCAGCGCCAGTGCTGCGGTGGCGCTCCACAAACAGACTGTAATCCATACGGTAGAGATGATCGCCTGAAAGGATGACAATTTCATCCACATCCCAGCTTTCGAATAGCCATAGATACTTACGGACGGCATCGGCAGTTCCTTGGAACCAGCTAGGACTTTCAGGGGTTTGCTGGGCAGCCAGCACTTCCACAAAACCATCACTGAATTGAGAAAAGTTGTAGGCGCGAGTGATATGTCTGTTGAGCGATGCTGAATTAAACTGAGTGAGAACGTAGATTTTTAATATTTCTGAGTTGATACAGTTACTAACTGGAATATCAATTAACCGATATTTACCTGCTAGGGGAACTGCGGGCTTTGCACGAAACTTCGTTAAAGGGTAGAGGCGAGTGCCAGCACCACCGCCAAGAATAATTGAAAGAACTCTTTTCACAGGCTCGTCTCACTAGCGCAGTTTATTAATTCATTATTTAGTTTGAGGGTGTATCCAATCCTTGACAAGAGGCTGAAACAAATTATTTTTGGGTTTGTGTCCTGAGATACTCGATAGTTGGAATCACCTTAAGCCTATTCCTATCAACGCCATAAGTTGGGCAAATATATATAAAAGCCCTAAGCCTCACAGCTATTATTCCAAGCAGTGCAGCACTTTAACGATGGTTAACCTCAAGCGTCATACCTAGTCACTAAAACGGACAATTCACACCGCTGATAGCCAGTTTTTTCATGGAGAAAATGACTAGAAAAATTGATTTCTATACATAATAAAAATGCCATAGCCCAAACATCTATGTTCTAATTTTCATTAGAACATTAGTGCCTTCTATGGGCTCAGCTTGAAAAAGTGAATGACTAATTTTTAAATTTTTTGAGCGATTTTAGAGGTGAATTGTTGATCTAAAGGACCATTATCTAGCACATGGCGAGCCGCATCTCGGATAATCTGACGCAGTCGGAATTGATTGGCGCTTTTATCAATGGTGACGGTCATGACATAGCGCTCTTCACCGACCTTGAACGCCACGGTGCTGCCAATTACTGAAGAGTTTTGCCCGGTTTTCTCACCAATCCAAAAAATATCGGGCTTTTCTCTAACTAGAGCTCGATAACCAAAGTCAAGGTCATACTGACCCACTAATGCGTTGAGAATCTCTTCATCGCTGGCTTTGGTAAAGCTGTAGATGCGCATCATCATCTGAGTTAGCTCATCAGCCGTGCTAACGTTTCGACCAGATCCCATACTTTTGGGAAAGGTGCTACTACCAACGAGTTTGTGGCCCACTGTAGTCTTTGTGAAACCTTCTGCTTTGAGGGCAGCGTTGATGGTGTCGTACCCCAGGTAATCGATCAGCTGATTGGTGGCGATGTTATTACTCTCAGTAATCATTCGCACCATCACCTCTCGCAGGGTGTAGGTCTTGTCAACAAAAATCTTGGCACCCTGGGCATTCTCTGTAAAGTTGCTGGGGTCAATGTAAATTTGATCGTCTAAATTTGCCTGGCCGTTGGTGACCTGATGCATCAAAGCAACGGCAATAGGCAGTTTTACCAAGCTAGCCAGGCTCAGGGGAGGAACATCACCTCGATAGCCCCGACACTCGCTGGTGCCTAGCTGACACAGGGAAATACGGACAGTATTAGGATTGCCCAATGCAGACGCAATCGGTATCAAGAAGTCAGAACGCTGCTGCTCAATGCGACGACTCACAAATGTGGCAACGTTGCTATATTCCTTGAGCTTAGCCTGGGCTTGAGAATATTCTTCTGAATCACTATTGACGGACTCAAGTGCCCAAATTGCTTGTTGCCAGAGGGCTTTTTCCCGTTGGCTCAGTTCAATATTGCTGCCTTGTTTGCGTAGGGATAACGCTTCTTGAGCGAGGGCGATCGCACGCTCATAACCAGACCCCCATTGCTTCTTTTCCAAGACACGCTCCGTCAGACCATGACTAAATCGGGTTAGCGCAATGTAAGGCCGCACCACCCCTTCTGGATTGATCTGGCCCACGGATGCTTGAGCAACCTGGATCGGCGCTGCTGTCGCTGTAGAGTCCGCTTCAATAACTGCACCATCCACGGTTTGTTCTGGAGACCCTGCTAGTGTTCCAGGTGCCACTGCCCATTCGGCAGGTAGTCGGGGGATAACCAGAAACATAACCCCAAGGGTACTGCCGGACAACAGCAACAGTCGCAGCCAGGTCTGACGCCAAATGGGCTTAGGAGTAGAACGAAAAAGGAGCATAAACGATTATGAAACAGAATCAACAATCGCGATGATTATCAGGGAAACAAGCGGGGCCAGTATGGACGTGTCTTTGTAGGACTTAGTTACTAAATACACTAAGTATCCATTAAAGATTTAATAGAAAAATAATAAGAAAGATTGTACCTGGCTACACATTTACCTAAAAACATTCATGGGCAGCTTAGACCTATATCCAGGCTATTACGCCTAAAAGCATTGCTTAGAAAAGCGCTTACTACTACTTTAGTGAACCCACCAGATTGATCCGAAAAATTAACGTCGTCAGAGTAAATTTTCGTGGTAGAAACGCTATTTATCATGGGCATGATGAATTCTGTAGCTGGCTGACCCATTAGTCCCATTGCCGCCATTCCCACCTATACTGTTAGCTTGGAATTGCTAGGCATACTGAAGGAGCCCGAATGTCAGTCATCCGCAAGTTGCAGCGACAGCTCACCCAAAAAGAGCGTACTGCGGTTGAAATTACTCAAGCATATCTAGATCGATTGCAGGCGCTAGAGCCTAAATTACATAGTTTTTTGGCTGTAACGGCTGATAAGGCATTGGCTCAGGCCCAGCAGGTAGATAGTGCGATCGCAGCAGGCGAGGCCCTCAGTCCCCTGGCCGGTATCCCCATTGCTCTTAAGGATAACCTTTGCACTAAAGGCATTCGCACCACCTGTGCTTCAAAGATTTTGGAGGGCTTTATTCCGCCCTATGAATCGACAGTAACCCAGCGCTTAGCCGATGCTGGAGCAATTTTCCTGGGTAAAACCAACATGGATGAGTTTGCCATGGGCAGCTCCACCGAAAACTCTGCCTATCAGCTCACTGCCAATCCCTGGGATACAACCCGTGTTCCCGGGGGCTCTTCTGGGGGCTCTGCTGCTGCCGTAGCTGCTGATCAGGCCCCGATTTCCCTGGGGTCAGATACGGGGGGATCTATCCGTCAGCCTGCGGCCTATTGTGGTGTGGTGGGGATGAAGCCCACCTATGGGTTGGTGTCCCGCTACGGATTGGTGGCCTTTGCCTCATCGTTGGATCAGATTGGTCCCTTTAGTCGTACGGTGGAGGATGCCGCGATTTTGCTGGGTGCGATCGCAGGCCATGACACCAAAGATTCCACCAGCTTGAATGTCAAGATTCCTGACTATACCCAGCACCTAAAAACCGACCTCAAAGGCAAGCGCATTGGTTTGATTAAAGAAACCTTTGGCGAAGGTCTGGACGGTGATGTGGCCCAGGCCATGGAGGCGGCCATTGAGCAAATGAAGGACCTGGGGGCCAAGATTGTTGAAATTTCCTGTCCCAACTTCAAATATGGTCTGCCCACCTATTACATCATCGCCCCGTCAGAAGCCTCATCAAACCTGGCTCGCTATGACGGTGTTCGCTACGGTCAGCGGGCTGAGACCGACAACCTGCTGTCCATGTACAAACAAACCCGAGCTGAAGGGTTTGGCGCAGAAGTGAAACGTCGCATCATGATCGGCACCTATGCCCTCTCTGCCGGTTACTATGACGCCTATTATCTCCAGGCACAAAAGGTGCGCACCCTGATCAAGCAAGATTTTGAAGCCGCATTTAAAGACGTGGATGTGTTGCTCACCCCCACGGTACCCAGCACCGCCTTTAAAGCCGGAGATAAAGTGAACGACCCCCTCAGCATGTATTTGTCTGACTTGATGACAATTACAGTGAATCTGGCGGGTTTACCCGGTATCAGTCTACCCTGTGGGTTTGATGAGTCTGGGTTACCCATTGGTATGCAACTCATTGGCAATGCCCTGCGAGAAGACACCTTATTTGAAGTAGCATCGGCCTACGAACAAGCCACACCCTGGCATGAAAAGATGCCGCAGGTCTAGGGCAACAACGTAGGACTAAAAAGCTAGACATATCGGTTGATCAAGGGTAACCGGTGAAGAGAATCCACTCTTCACCGGTTACTCTTTTAATTTGCATAAATTGGTTTGAATAAAATTTATGCAATTAGCAAGGCTGACAATAAACTGTGTCTAATCCGAGTCCGAAATAAGACGTAAGCCAATGCTATGGACTCAGTTAAGCTAACTAGAACAAACCTCTTAACCAACAAGTTACTTAAAAGGTTTTCTAAATATATTTACTGACAAATACACGATTGTTGTTTCAATTTAATGTTAATCCTAGAAAAACCAACTAAAGTTCTAATGCGCCTATTTTAGGGGTTTTTCCTGTTAGGGGTGGAGCCCCTTGCTGGTGATACTGATTGCATGCATGTAGCAGAAAGCACATCTGCGACATCCACTCTAAATCATTCATTCAGTATCAAATAAAGCACTCCCACTATGAAGCGTATTTACCAGATGTTGCTGGCTGCAACCGTTGCTGTAGCAGCTCCCCTAACAGTTGCGCCCCTGGCCCAGGCAGACGATTTTGATGATGCATCTTTGCCTGTTTACAGCGAGTTCACCATTGATGGCATCACCGCTAAAGTGACTAAGGGCGTTAACCTGCTCGATGACCCCAACGGTACCCTGGGAGCCTTTTCTGATTTCTATTACAACGAAGGGGTGGTTACCATTGACTTTAATGATCCCAGTGCTCGCGAGTCTGTGGCTGGCAAAGCCAATGCCTATACCTTTGGCGATGAGTCGATGATATTCACCTTTGATAAGGCCCTGGGTGTTGATAGAACAGATGTTAAAAGTGACAAATGGGCACCTACTGGTGCCAATGCTGAGAAAAATACCTCCGATTATTTAGCTGTTTTTCAAGGTAATTCGGTCACTGTTGATTTAGCAAGTAGTCTTAACTACTTTGGAATGAACTGGGGAGCCTTGAGTCCTGAGAACAAGTTTGAGTTCTTGAAAGTTGACGACAATGGCGTTGAAACTAGTCTAGGTTTGTTTGACTATAACAATGTCTTTGGTTCGAGTGACTCTAAGCTGCCCACCCAAGCAGCCCATCACAATAACGAGTACAACGGTTACGTTCACTTCTATGCCAATGAAGTAGACGGTCTGTTTAATCGAATCAAAATTACTCAAACTGGTGGTGGTGGGTTTGAGACCGATAACTATTCCTTCCGCTTTAGCGATAAGTCCTTTGACTTTGAGGAAGGGGAAGATACTGCTCAAACACCTGAACCTGGTATTTTGTTGGGGCTGACTGCTTTCGCTAGCCTGATGATGCGTCGTCGTTTGATGGCATAGGTGTTTTGATCAGCATCTAATAGATTTTTATCGACTGAAAAACCTGTGTGGCTTTGAATATCAAGGCCACACAGGTTTTTAGGGTTATAGCAACCTGCTCATGCATATCTCCACAGGAGAGGCTGCGCCCAGCCATAAATCAGTTCTCAGGGAAGCCTGTAGACATCATGCGTCAGCGACTGACGCATCTTCTAAAGACTTATGTGAATGGATATATCAGTGGCAGGTGGTTTGGTAGGATGAAAGGCTGCACTACTGATTCAGAATGCCGGCGCTGAATTGGGATCTTAAGTTTGGTTACCCGCCGCAAATCAAGGAGAGCTTTCACAATGGCCCAGATGTACTACGACAGCGACGCAAATTTAGATTTACTCAACGGAAAAACCGTTGCCATTATTGGTTACGGCTCCCAGGGACATGCCCATGCCCTGAACCTTAAAGACAGCGGCGTCAACGTCGTTGTGGGTCTCTACGAAGGCAGTCGCTCTAAGGCCAAAGCAGAATCCGCAGGTCTGACGGTTAAGTCCGTAGCGGATGCCGCTGCTGTTGCAGACATGATCATGATTCTGCTTCCCGACGAAGTTCAAAAGACTGTTTACAAAGAGAGCATTGCCCCTAATCTTTCAGCAGGTAACGTACTAGCCTTTGCCCACGGGTTTAACATCAACTTCGCTCAGATCGTTCCCCCCGAAGATGTGGACGTCGTTATGATTGCGCCCAAGGGACCTGGTCACCTTGTACGCCGCACCTATGAGCAAGGCCAAGGTGTACCTGCCCTGTTCGCTGTTTTTCAGGATGCTTCTGGTAAAGGTCGCGACATGGCCATGGCCTATGCCAAGGGCATCGGCGGTACTCGCGCTGGCATTCTAGAGACCACATTCCGTGAAGAAACTGAAACTGACCTCTTTGGTGAGCAGGTTGTTCTATGTGGTGGCCTTAGCGAATTGATTAAAGCTGGTTTTGAAACCTTGATCGAAGCCGGTTACCAACCAGAGTTGGCTTACTTTGAGTGTCTCCACGAAGTAAAACTCATCGTTGACCTGGTGGTTGAAGGTGGTTTGGCCAACATGCGCTACAGCATTTCCAACACGGCTGAATATGGTGACTACACTCGCGGACCCCGCATCATCACCGAAGAAACTAAGAAGGAAATGAAGCAGATCCTCAAAGAGATCCAAACCGGTCAGTTTGCCCGTGAGTTTGTCCTTGAGAGTCAGGCAGGTAACCCTGGGTTTAATGCTATTCGTCGCCGCGAAGCTGAGCACCCCATCGAAGAAGTGGGCAAAGATCTGCGAGCTATGTTTAGCTGGCTGAAAAAAGTCTAAAAACGACTGATCACAGCGGGACGTTTTCCCGAGGGTAGAAGTCAGGAGTCGGGGGGCAAAATATAGGGTCTCACGGACTTCTGACTTCCGATTCACCACCCAGCTGCGCTTTCCCGGTTTAAGTGGATGCCCCATTATTTTTTAATATCGGACGGCATCTTCTGTCCGATTAATATCGAGCGGCATCTTCTGTCCGATTCTGAAACTCTGATGATGTTTGAGTATCTTCCCAAACATCGATTAGCTTTGTGATTAACAAGACCAAACAGGCTAAAGACACACCTAACTTTAGCCAGGTGAACAAACTTGAAAGAATCTCACCATGGTTAAACACTGGCATGGGGTTACTCCTGTGAATAAGAGGCAAAACACTTAATGGCAACGCTGTTGCCTATCGCAGCCATTGAGTGCCAATGAATGAGATGAACCTGTTGGTTAGAAGATAAATAATCTCCTAACAGCTCTTCGAAACGGTTTATCTTTTGTTGATAATGATTTTATTTTTCGGCTGGTCAGGCTAATTAAGCACGGGAAAATCTACACCGTACTATAAACGCCCCAACCACTGCTAAACCTACTACAGTACTAGATTCAGGAACAGTTTCAGGCGTTTGAGGATTGTCGATGTCAGTAACATTGTTGCTCATTCGGAAGGAATGATTATCCGTTTCAAAGCCACTTAGTTGGGTTTGAGAAATAACAATTTGGTTAAAGGTGCTTCCTGTTGTATCGGTATAGAAGTGGACATAGCCATTGCCCTGATTCAATTGGTGGCCAGCTTTTATGGGCAGGATAGGCTCAATGTCACTGGCAGTGAAGGTGCTAATTTTTGTGCCATTATTGAAGAATGATAGCTGGTTGCCATCACTTAAAGATCCCCAATTCATGCCAAAGTAATTGAGTTCTTTGGCAAGGTCGATCGTCACTGAGTTACCTTGGAAAACCGCTAGATAATCCGATACGTTTTTTTCGCCATTGGCACCGGTGGGAGCCCAGCGGTCATTGTAAGTGCCACTATTGTAAATTCCTGTACGGTCACCTGACGTGGTGCTAAGGCTGCTTTCAAATGTGTAGGTAATCAAGTCGCTACCAAAGCTGTAGCTATTGTCTCCTACTTGTGTGGCAGCTGAATTGAAATCGATCGTTGTTGTATTGTCGTCATAAAAATCTGAGAATGCGCCTAATTTACCAGCGCTATCACCAGGGTTTATCCCTTGGGTAGTTTTGGCAGTAATGTCGCCAATGGTGGTCTCACCAAAGATTAAGAGAGCGTCATCGTCAAAATCATTGGCAAGTGCAATATTGCCAGGAGCAACGGATGCTAAAGTCGCAAATGTGCCCAGCGCGAAAGCCTTATAAATCATTTAGATTCTTTATGTGAAAAGCCAAATGCTGAAGATCTGCACCCGTCTCG
Source organism: Leptothoe sp. EHU-05/26/07-4 (assembly GCF_043421015.1). Classification (NCBI taxonomy): domain Bacteria; kingdom Bacillati; phylum Cyanobacteriota; class Cyanophyceae; order Nodosilineales; family Cymatolegaceae; genus Leptothoe; species Leptothoe sp. EHU-05/26/07-4. Next base: position 1,041,235 of record NZ_JAXSQV010000003.1, on the reverse strand, counting down.
GCCAGGCTAATCAATATTGAGTTGCTTAATTATGCAAACCTGAGTACTGAAAAGCCAAATGCTGAAGATCTGCACCCGTTTAGCTTATCGATACCCTGTTCAACCTAATCAGGGACAGCACAACGTTGGTTGAATCATAGCCATTAACGTTTTGATTTAGTTAAGGGAATGTAGCCAGTTTTTGATTTCAGTCTTGGCGCTACCACAATCATGATTTTGGTTGCTATAATCTTGAACTTTTCGACAAAAATCATAAAACCATCGAACAATGTGAACTTCTGTAGAGATACATGGCTCTAGAGCACATTAGTCAGCTGAGCTATACCTGGCATAGAAAATGACCCTGGCCGACTTAAATAATTAGCTTCATCTCTAACAATAGGCACCATCGTTCTAGCCATCGCTTTATGGGCGTAGAAAAGAACATTTCTCTCTTCCGCTGGTGTTTTTTAGTAAAGCATCCGTTTTTATTCACAAAGGATTATTGAGAACTATCCCGACCTTCCAGGCCTTTGTCTGAAAATTTCAAAGAAAATACGTCTGATTCAACGATTGGGTGTCTACTGCCATGCTTTGAACATTACACATATATTTGCTCGAGAACTAAAATTGTGTCCAAGCCCCAAAGTAAAGCCCTGCTCAGCTGTTTAACGCTACTTACAACCTATTCTTCAGCGAATTTAGGTTATGGTAAGGCCGCAGAAATCAATGTTGATGCCGATAATAGGTCCGGTGACGATGTACCGGATTTAACCGTTACTCAGCAATCAGATTCTGAGGATGTTTCTGGTGCAACCCTCCATGCCCAAAGCATTCAGCCTGATCATGAAGTACAGCCAGCATTTGCCTCTCAATCAGTTGCCATCACAGGCAATGAAGATATTTCAGCACATGCAACAATAGAAGATAGCAGAGCCGCTAGATTACAGCACCTGGTGGATACAACCACCCGTGATTTACCTTCTGACAACTCTCTGTTGTCAGAAGACATATTAGAGGACATTTCAGAAGATACAGCATCAGCGTTAGCACATAGTGAGGGTGCTATAGAAATCGCTGTTGCAACGGTTCCTGCGGAACAAACGCTTGTAGAGGTATCCACGATTGATGTATTCAATACTGACGCCGTTGATCGTAGTGGAGTCGAAGATGCAGTTGTTTCGGATGAAAATGTAGAGTCTGACTTAGATAGCTCCCTTGAAATTGCCCAATTGCCGCTTGAACCTCCCATTGTGACGCCAAGGTCCCAGGAGCAGAAAGTCATTGAGCAATTACTTGAAGGTGCTCCATCCAGTGCAGATATCCCTACTCCGTATCGTAGTTCTCCAGCGATTACAATTTCTAACCCCTCCGGTTTTGGTGCGGATAACTTTACAGGGTTTATTGGCGTTGGCTATCAAGAAAGAACTCGTTTTGCTAACCAAGACGATGGGGGATTAGTCGTCGGCGTCGGTTTGGGTGATGCCCGTGAAAACATCGGTGTGCAGCTATCCTATACCGTGGCTAGTTTTGGTGGCAGTCGAGATTTTGGCACGGGTGGTTTTAATGCCAAGCTCCATAAGCGATTAGCCGATGATTGGTCAGTGGCGCTAGGCTGGGAAGGTTTTGCCACCACTGGATTTGTTGACTTTGAAGACTCAATTTATGGCTCTGTTTCCCACCTGATTCGTACCCGTGAAAGCATTACCCAGCCGTTTAGTCGCATCGCCTTAACGGCTGGTGTCGGCAACGGTCGTTTTCGCACAGAAGACGACGTTTTTGACGATCGCGATAGTGTTGGCGTCTTTGGTAGCGCAGCTGTGCGCGTGGCAGAACCCGTCAGTGCCATTGTGGAATGGACCGGACAAGATTTAGCTGTGGGACTGTCCATTACACCCTTTAAAGATATTCCAATTGTCCTTCTACCGGCTGTTCGAGACATTACCGGAGCGGGGGATGGTGGCCGATTTGTCATGGGTGCTGGCTTGTCATTTCAACTTTAAATAAAGAGAACTATAGAGGCACGAAATCAACATGCTATTTCTAAAACAGTCAACATCAACGAGTTCCCTTTGGCAGCTTTTGTCAGCTGGTGTGGCAGCAAGCGCAATTATCTGTAGTCCCTCAGTTGGATTAGCCCAGAATCAATCAGATGTGACTGGCCCCAATTTGTCGGATATGACGGGTCCTAATTTATCGGATACCACCGGCACTAACCAGTCGGATACTACAGCGGTTGGTGGAGAACAAATTTTTAGAAATGCCAACGGAGAGTTTGTTAGCCTGGCTGAATTATTTGAAGATTTTTTTGACACCTATGGTGAAGAGCTGGGCATTGATAAAGATGCTAGTTTGTCTGACAAATTAAGGCAGGCCGTTCAAAGCTGTTCTGCTCAAGTGAACAGCGGCACTCGGCGGTTTGCCCGTGATCCAGGCTCTAGTATCCAGCCAGTTTCCCTAGCCTGTGAGGAGTTTAGTCGCTTGGTTCAATCCGCTCAACAATCTTTAAACCAATACAAACAAGCGCGTCCACAATCCAACACAGTGGATCAACGATTGTGGTGAGTGGTATTGGGGTTGCAACGATTACCCAAATAAGATGCATATAAACTTCTCAGAAGGATGATCTAACGATGGGAATTTTTTTTGATTTTATGGCCCAATATGGACGCCGTGTAGCTGTGGGTTTGCTAACAATAGCGGCTACATTGGGGGTGTCGTCGACCGCTACGCAAGCTCAGGAAAGCTTTGGCAATCAAGGCATCCGGCTAGACGTAGACACTATTGTTGAATTTGAGTTTTTAGAATCTAACGGTAGTTATCAATCTACCTTTGGCATTATCAATGTACAAACGGGTGAAAAGTTCCCTATCTACAGTGAAGTTAAAGGGTCCGATGTGCCACAACCTGTAAATAAACCCTCGGATTACCAAGATGATGCCGGTGTGAACAACCGGGATGATTTCCAGGGAACTCCTGGTGTGACCGTGCCTCAACCTTTAGAAGAGTTTCGATTAACAGCAAATACTGAGTATAGCTTTTACTTAGAGTCTTCATTTAATGGGCAACCTGCCGGCATTTTATATTCAACTACCCGGCAAAATGCTGGCAATCGTCAGTATGCTCGATTTGATGGCCCCATAGGAGATGTGATCGATGGTGGTTTGTTGCTGCGCTGGGAGGATGCGGGTGAACTTCTGGTTGGGGCAGAAAATGCCGATTATGACTACGATGATTTTATTGTTCGTATTGGTGGGTATTTGCAATGGGATCAGCCCTAAGGTGATGCAGAACCCCTCCCTGACGGTTCCCCTTACCAAGGGGAACCCTAAGCAGACTATTTGAAACTACTGAATCTTCAGGTTTTTGGCCATTCTCTCTGACTTATGTATACACCGTAGCCAGCATTGGGGGGTGCTCTAATCAAAAGATATTTCTATGATTAAGCAACTGTACTCAGGACTTAGGACTTAAGGCTTTTCTTCAATGATTGGAAAGGCATTGTAAACTTTATGAATGCCTTCCCAGCCGTCTTTTTTTCCGGCGTTTTGTCTAGCAATGTTTTCAGCTGCTTTAACACTGGTGGCGTGAACTGAAACGAGGGTTTTGGTGCCCCATTCGGAAACTACGACATAGTAACAAGAGGTGGGATTGGAAATAGATTGAGACAGCATCAGTGGTAGCCCATGCAACTATATATTCCTCTGTCTCTTGCCAGGGAGGTTATGCATATTCGCTGGCATCCGTAACGAAAGTTTAGCAATACCAAAGCCTATTCAGCGCGGCCATAGTAGGCAAACGCCTTTGAATTATTAGGGGTTTCGTCAACCGTCATCCCTAACCAGGCCCATAGCTGGTCGCCCAGGGAAAAGTGCCACCACTCGTTGGGGTGTTGACGAAACCCAGTCGCCTGCATTGCCTGGGCTAATACGGTGCGATGGTGATGAAATGTTTGGCCATCGAGTTTATCCGCAAAATAGTTGGGATAGGACCGTTCAGAGATTTCGTCAATGTCAGACCCCATATCCACCACCTGCCGCTGGGCATCTACCAGGGTGATGTCGATGGCTGCTCCGGTGCTATGGGGCGGTGGCGTTGCCATGTCATGGCTAGGAGCCGCCCAAAACTGATATACCTGAGCCATCAGTTCTTCCCTAGGTGCGTCGTTAGTTCCCCCCAGTTGCTTACTTTGCCACACCTGCAACAACTGTTCGTAGGTGTAGTTCACCATAAACTGCTGCACAGGAATGGGACGGTAGGCATCAAAGATTTGAATCCGCCAGCCAGGATACCGCTGCTGTAGGTGCACTTGAGCCTGCACTAAAGCCCGTAATACCCCTTCCCGCACATAGTAAGGAGATCGTTCTCCATAGGGAGCCCCCAACATCGCATAGGGATGAGGGTCAACAACTGCAAACTGTTCTAACGGAATTGGTACTAAAGATTCGCCGCATTCTTGAATGGGAATACGTTGGTAGGGCTTAGGGGCCATAAAACCTACCCAACCGCCACCGGCTGTTTCACCCTCTCAACAAAGTTCGCCAACAACTGTAGACCTGTCTTAGCAGACTTCTCAGGGTGAAACTGTACAGCCATCAGATTGTCCTTAGCAACAGCGGCTGTCACCGTTTGACTACCGTGGGTAACAGTGGCTGCAACAATGGAGGGATCGGTTGTCTCGGCATAGTAAGAGTGGACAAAGTAAACCCACTCTTTGGATGAAATTGTGGACCAGAGGGGGTGATCTGGCTGGGTTAGCTGTAGCTGGTTCCAACCCATGTGGGGAATGGTGATGCCGGGCTCGGGCTTAAATTTACGCAGGGTGCCCTTGAGTACACCAATGCCAGGCTCAACACCTTCTTCAGAAGCTTCAAATAAGAGCTGTAGCCCCACACAAATACCCAGGAAGGGTTTACCGCTGGCGATGACATCGCGGATTGGTTGGGCTAGGTTGCGATCGCACAAATGCCGCATCGCCGGGTCAAAGGCACCCACACCGGGTAGCACCACACCATCAGCCCGATGAATCACCTCTGGCTGATCAGTCACTATCGGCGTAGCCCCAGCAAACTCTAGCCCTTTACAGGCCGAGTGCAGATTACCCATGTCGTAATCAATGACAGCGATGGTTGGCATAGTCCCTCTGGTAGGCGATTACTGCTCTATAGTATCGGCTTGACTGAAGGATGGGTAGTTGGGGGGAGGGCAAAAGGGCAGGTATGTTTAAGAACAGCCCCCATTCCCCATTCCCTACTCCCCTAGACCAATGTCCGCGCCTATTTTGATCACCAGCTTCCGACCCTGGAAAGCGCATCAAGGCCTCAATACCAGCGATGTCTTACTAGAACGTGTGGCGGCAAAATTACCGCAGAATGCTATTTTTTTGCGCTGGCTGCCGGTTAATTTTGACCTGGCACCGATGCAGGTGATTAATCACATTGTTCAGTATCGGCCCAAGGCCGTTATCTGCTGCGGCATGGCGGAAATGCGTCAGACATTAACCGTAGAACAGTGGGGCACCCATGGGGACAATCGCCTGGCAACGCCCATTGATCTCAAGACCTTGATCAAGAATACAATTCACACCCACATCAGCAACGATGCTGGCAATTTTGTGTGCAATCGCCTTTACTACCGGGTGCTCAGACATCTTAAGCAACAGTCCGCTGCCGCCCTATTTGTCCATGTGCCGTTGATTACCCCAGCTAACCATACCGTCATTGAGTTTGATTTCCTAAAAATCGTTGACCATTTAAATTCAGCCTGTTGATAATCTTGTATAGTCCCCACCATCAATAGCTCCCAGACAGGTTAGGGGACGGAAAATGTACCTTCTATTTTGCCCCCACTGTTTGTCCAATGTTCTTCCCCCTCATTGCCCAAGCTCCTTCACCGCCGCAAATCGTCCGCCCCCAAGAAGTCAGACCCCTACCGGCTCAGCTAGATACGCTCCCTGTCTTTAATAGCAACAGTCCTGAGCTAATTGGCGAGCCAGGGATTTTACTCTCCACATTTCCACCCGAGGGCATGGAGCATCCAGAAGCCCATCTGGACTTTGCTTTTGAGGGACGATTTGATGTGTTTGCTCACCATGTCTATCGGGCAGATGATCCTGAGGATCTCAGACCAATGTATGTGGCCCTTTTGGTGCACAACCCTGGTGTGGAAACAGTGACGGTGAATGTGTTGGCTGGCGCTAGCTACTTAAGTCAACCAGATGCACCGTTTATCACATTGCCGAGTGCAATCCGCTTTTCGCCCCGTAATCCGGTGTTTGCTGGCCCCGGTAGTCGAGTGATGGGAGATTTGATCCAGGGGCGTCGTCAAGATCTAATCCCGTCTCAATTAGTTGTTCCCCCTGGGGCCAATGCTCTGCTTTTAAATGCACCCATTCCAGTGGCCGAGTTTGACCCACCCATTAATGGTCGCTCCACTTTAATTGAATTGGATAGCAGTGGCCCTGTCTATCTGGCGAGCCTGTCAGAAACCGCCAATGTGGACGGCAATGACCATGAGACTGCCCCCACATTGGCCCAGTGGGCGTCCATAGTAAAGAATTCAGGGTTGGCTGGACCTCGCGATCGCACCCCCACCCCCATCACCGACAATTCAGGTCAGGTGATTTATGGCCGTGTGGCAGGGGTCGCCCAAGGATCTAGCTGGACCGCCACCGTTACTGATGATGGCGCTGACGTGCTGACTATTCCAGCATCAAATACAGCCATTTCCTATGGTCTCAGTACCCTGCATGCAGGGCAAATGGGTACCAACCAAAACCAAAGTGCTCCCATGTTGGTGCGTTATGGAGACACCGCCTACCAAGCCCATGGTAATTATGGTGTGGAATACACCCTGGCATTTCCTTTACAAAACAGCACCGATAGTCATCAAACCGTCACCATTGCCCTGGAAACCCCCATTAAAGAAGACACCCTGTCAACAGCAGGGTTACAGTTTTTCGAAACCCCACCAAACCGCACCTTTTTCCGAGGCCCCGTCCAAGTCAGATATCGCGACGACGACAACCTCCCTCGTATACGCAATTTCCATCTAGTACAACTGCGCGGGCAACAGGCTGAACCCCTAACAACATTAACCCTAGCCCCTCAGGAAAAACGTCGAGTAGACATCATCTTGCGCTATCCCCCCGATGCCACCCCACCCCAAGTTATTACTATCCAAACAGAATAAATAGACCCAACACTTAATCTATGGTGATGATGCGCCATTTGTATTAAACCATGCTTTTATTGCATGGTTTAATGAGAAAATCACATAAACGTCCTTGAGATGTAACGGAACTTACAATCTGTGTCTTCTGAAATAAGGAAGATAACTTGAACTAGCATAACTTGCGGGTTATGCTCGTAATAGAAGACACAGGTGTATGCAATTCCAATACCCTATTGGTGAGTACATTGCTGAACTAGTAGAGGTTTGGGCCGATTTTAAAGAGGCTTTTATCGCAGTCTGTATTCAGCCCTTCTTCATGTAGGGGTAGAGCACAAGCATGTCAAATGTATTCATTATTGGTGAGTTAAATCACAAAATCCAGAGAGCTAAAGAGAGTCTGTTTACCGGAGTACTTGCAATAGGGACCCATAACGAGGTCGAATGGTTCCTATATTTTCTCGTTGGTCAAATTGTTTGGGCGAATACCCGCACCCATTCAAAACGCCGTTGGCATCGCCAATGCCTCAAATACTCTCCGGATTTAAGCAAGAAAGCAATTCATGACATTGCCCATCAACCTGAAAACTATAAAGTGATGGCGCAATTAGTTATGCAACAAAAGTTTAGTCGGGAGCAATTTTCTCAAGTCGTCATAGGCTGCATTTCTGAAATTCTGTTCGATATCATCTACCAGGCGACACTAGAGCTCAAAACCTCGCAAAAACTAATTTATAAAGTTAGCTCCCGCAACGGGGCTAACTTTCCTTGTATCGGCCTTCATCGAGAACCTATCTGGCAGCAGGTTCAACAAGATTGGCATGCCTGGCAACAGGCAAATCTAACTGATTACAATCCTAATCTAGCACCGAAGATTATCAGAGCTGATATTCTTCGGGAGCGCACATCAGAGGCAACATTTCGCGAGTTGGAAAAATTAGCTGATGGTCAGTTAACCCTGCGAGATTTAGCCGTGAAAACAGGCCAACCCCTGATTTTACTAACACAGTCATTGATTCCCCACATCCGTCGGGATCTGATGAAGTTGGTCAACGTGAAAGATTTATCATCTGCCCCCTATATCAAGCCAAGGACCCCAACATCTTTTGTACCGTCTTCTGGTAGTCATCATTCCGTAGCTAAAAAGAGAGCAGCCGTTACCTCTAGCATTAAGGCTAACCCGGTCAAGCGCCAAAGACCTTGTACCTGCAGTCAAGCAAACAATGATAAGGGTAAAGCTGTCGTCGCCTATGTTGACGACAACCTGGCAGATAGCCAGGCAATGGCCGATATTTTCAAAGAATCAGACTATCGCTATGTCAATATTTCTGATTCTTTACAGGCTCTCACCAAGCTGTTGGAGCTTAAACCTCAGCTAATTTTTCTCGATCTGGTTATGCCTGTGGTCAATGGTTATGAACTCTGTGCTCAGATTCGAAGAATCTCGGTACTTAAAGACGTTCCAGTCATCATCATGACTAATAACAACAGTATTCCTGATCGAGTACGGGCCAAAGTGGTGGGTTCCAATGGTTTTTTGGGTAAACCCATTAAACCCAAGCGAGTTTTGAAAGTGGTGCTCAAGCATTTACAAACTGAGCCAGTGACATCAACCAGTCCAGCGCAGTTTAGCAGGCTATCACCATCGTCTGTCTAACCGAGACACGGGGCAACACCGGAGACGGAAACAACTACAAAACAATAAATTTAGCTTAACAGAATAGATATCATCTATCCTTCTGTTAGGACACCATAGCGTTATATTCCTTAAGTCATCATGAGTTCTAATCAGGTCATCTTACAACCACCGCCAACCTATTTTCAACAGGAGGCTTCTCAATTACTTCAGCAAATAGGGGATGAGCTTCAATCTCTAAGTCAAAACTTTAGTATCCAGAAAGCGCATACATTGATGCGTTTAGCTCATACCCTGAAAGGGGCCGCAGCAACCGTGGGGTTAGATGTTATCAAAACCATCACCCAGGCATTAGAAAATGCATTTAAGGCATTGTGTACTCCAGATGCCAACCTAACTCCCGCAGTAGAAGACTTAATTTTTGAAGGGTACAACTGCTTGGAACTGATGGTCTCAGTACGGTTAGCCAAAGAACCCATTGATGAGTCCAATATTTTGGCCCGGATAGCGACTATCGTCTCACAGCTACAGGAAAACCTAGGCGATCGGTTTGGTCAAGATAGCTATTTACCCACGTCCATTGAGCTTGGGGTTGATGTTACTCAGGCGATCTTTGAAAGTGGCGTCACCGACTACTTAAATGAATTAAGCTACGCTCTCAAAACGCCTGACCCTGAATCTTTAAAAGCCCTACTCCATATTCACGCTGATGTCTTCATTGGGTTAGCCGAATCACTTCAATTGCCAGGGTTTGGGGCAATTGCCAAAGCGACGTTAGCGGCCCTCAAACAGCATCCTGCCCAAACTGTTCACATTGCTCAAATTGCATTGGCCGACTATCGTGCTGGCCAGACAAAAGTACTACAGGGCGATCGCAACCAGGGGGGTGCCCCGAGTTCAGCTCTCCTACAGCTGGGCACCCAGGTACCCCAACGAACAAATCGATTGAAGGGCCTATGGCAATGGTTAAACCAACCGATAACAATGCCTCACAAAGCACTCCAAATTCAAGTCACTCAGCCATCAAGCCCTCCGCCAACACTCCCCACAAAACCCATCCCTGTTGTCAAGAAACAGCCCCTCAGTCAGGTATTCCTAAACTGTCAGGAGGACTTGAGTGATTTAACCAGACAGCATGATAAACCTGTTCTGGTCGAAATTCGAGAGAATGAAGTTCTCATTGACCAAGCCATCGCTCAGCGGCTATATGATCCGCTACTACAGCTGGTACACTATGCCTTCAAACAAGATCTTGAGATGCCTACCGTTCGACAGCAGCAAGGGAAATCAGCTCTGGGTAGAATTCAACTGGCGGCCAAGCAAGCAGAGCAGCATCTAGTGATGTGTGTTTGGGACGATGGATACGGCCTCAATCCAGAAACGCCCTGTCAGCAAGTGCGTCCTCAGATCGCCTCCTTACAGGGCACAGTGACTGCGGCCTATTCCCCTGGCAAGGGCACCTGTTTCACCCTGCGCATTCCCCTTAGCACCTGCCGTGTACACACAAGTGTTGGAAACTAGCGCGTTCGCGGTTGCCTCACCCCCTCTAGCTCCCCTGCCTCACCCCCTCTAGCTCCCCCTTACCAAGGGGGAGAACCGGAGTTTCCCCCCTTACCAAGGGGGGATTAAGGGGGGTAATGCAAGATTGTGAACGCCCTTTCGAGATGTGTGTACACGGTAGCCCTTCTAAGGCTTTGAGTAACGACTAAGGTTGTTTATGAAACACTAACGAAAGATTATTAGCAGGCATTTCCACCACCTCCTGCAGAGCTAGCTGATGTGCCTTAGCCGTCTCTTCAACAGTTTCTAAATCCCGCACGCCCCAATCAGGATTCTGTTCTTTCAGCCAGCCATCAAATATGGCATTACTAGGCGCTGTATGCTCACCATTACGCTTAAAGGGACCATATAAGTAAAGAACACCCTTTTCAGGCAGTACACGCCCAGCCCCAGCCATCAAAAAATCACACGCTTTCCACGGAGCAATGTGGATCATATTAATGGTGACAACTGCATCAATCGACCGCTTTTCATCTGCCTCCACAGGCCATGGGGCATGGCAAACATCGAGTTCTATGGGGGGGAGTAGATAGCGAGCATTGGTGGCCTGCTGCCAGGCGGCAATACTCTTCAGCATGGGCTCACTGATATCGCTGGGCCACCACCGTCGGGGTGCAAGTTTAGGGGCGAAAAAACTAGCATGCTCACCCGTACCGCTAGCAATTTCCAACACGGTGCCTGGATTGGGTAGAACGCGCTCTAGCACTGCGAGAATGAACTCACGATTACGCTCAGTGGCAGGGGCATAGAGACGACCGTCATTGGGTTTGAAATCAGGCATGGGAGGGGGGACTTATTGGTGATTAGTTTTGAGTGTAGCAGGGCTGGCACAAGGCGCAGCCCCTACAAGACATCCATCAGGCCCCAAGAACCAAGAACTAAAAACTAGAAACTAAGAACTAAAAACCCCCTAAACCTGACCATAAAGCTGTTGAATCACCTGATCTGCCTGCTGTAGTTGATTTAAAGCCGTCTGCAATTGGTCCAATTCATGTTGTCCCTGGTATTCTTGGTCTTGCTTTTGGGTCAGTAAGGTTTCTAAATCAGCCTTGCGAGCTTTGATGTCGGCATCCAGGCGACTGATGACGGATTGCTCATAGTCGCGAAAGTACTGAATAATGGCTGAATGGATAGGTTGCTGCTGTTCAGCGGCAATGCGGGGTAGGTGGGTTCTGAGTTCCTGGCGCGCCGCTGCGACTAAGGCACGACGGGTTTGGTCAATTTGGAAGGCCCCGATGCCCAGGCTGGCAATCCCTAGGGTAATGGGTCCGGCGATGGTGCTGATCAGACTGGAAGCTAAAAGGCTGGCACCGATGGCAGCGACTACGTTGATCAGAATGCTCTGCAGATCGATGCTGGCCAGAACTGCTTTAATTTCAGGGGTATCTGTCGGTTGGTTGAGGGCATCAATGGCCCATGCTGCCCAGCTGGGTTGGCTGTTGTCGAGGGGAAGCTCCACAAACTGACCGCTGAGGGTATTTAGAATTTGCTGGGTGATTTGGTTGTAGGAGGTACCGTAGTGGGCGGCCCGCTTAGACAGAGCTTGAAAAGCACTGCGTAAGGTGGGTTCCAGGGTGCGACTCCAGTGTAAAAGTCGATCGTTGAGATAGCGTTGAAAGGCCGTCTCTAGGGATTGGTTAAACTGTTGCCGACCGGCAGGGCTGACAAGATCTAACAGGGAGAGATCGGGTTGGTAAGGGGCAAAGTCTTTTTCAAAGGTGGTTTCCAGGCTGAGGATAAAGTCCTTAAAGGAGGAGGTGGTGGCTGTGGCATTGCGATCGCAACTCGTCCGAATCTCCTGCTGAAACTGATCGCGAATCACCACCAGCTGTTCAAACACCGGAGCCAGCTGCAAAATAGTTTGCTTCAGCTCAGCCACACTTTGCGCCAATAGAGTCTGACGCAGCTGCACCTTTTCCGTAAGTTCTGTCAGCGTACGCCGAGATAAGGCCACTACTGGTTGAAACTCAGCCTGGGTCCGCTCATGGGTAAGAAACTGATCCAGGGTGAGCAAAAACCGCGAAAATCCTGGATCGCGAATGGGCTCATCTGGAGTCTTAATCCGCTGACGTAGCACCTCCAAGGCAGAAATGGGAAATACCCGCTGGTCGTAGCGATCGCAATAGTCTTTAAGGGTACTGTGAAACACCTGATGCAGGCGGGATTCTGCCTGGGCCAATTCATCTGGATCATCGGGATCTAGCAAACTATCCTTAATGTGGTCCCAGGCATTCAGCAAGAAAAACAGCGACAGCCCTTTATGTTGCAAGTAGTTATTGAGATAGCGACGCTCAGCCAGGGTGCAAGGCTGTGTAGCTCGCAGCATAAACAAAATTGCATGACAGCTTTGGATATAGCCAAGGGAAAGTTTATTTAGAGCTTCAGTATCGTTGAGACCCGGACTATCAACAATTTCAACACCGTTTTCTAACAGCGATAGCGGATAGTGAATCACCGCATGGCTCACATGGGCAAAAGGTGGGGTACTGCCATTTTGACGCATATCAGCTGGATCGATGGTGTACCGTTGGGTAAATGTCTCCATGTCTAACTGCTCAGGCGGTCGGTCATCGTTGAAGTAAATCGTTGCTTCAGGGGTAGGACCATAGCGCAGCACCGTCAGTAGGGCCGTGCAAGGATTCACATTGCTGGGCAATAAGGGTTCTCCCAGTAGCGCATTGAGAAACGTACTCTTCCCCCGTTTCATATCCCCTAGCACCATGAGGCGAAAGACTCCCTGGCGCAGACCTTCACTAGCAGCCGAGAGATCGATGAGGGGCTGGGTGAGATCAAACGTTTCTTGCAACGGCTGAAGCGTACTGATCATCGTCTCAAGCTGAACAGCAAGGGCTTGACGCAGATTAGAAACTTGGGAGAGATGGGGTAACAGGGACATAGGGAGACGATTCATAATATTCTCAAACGGCTTGACTCATGGCCAGTTGGCCACTTGAGAGTATTTCTATTGTAGGCAATGGTAGAGCAGACAGCTCCGATGCTTCTACAAACGCTGAGGAATGAGGGTTTATGATTTCTCGGTGTGGGAGCGTTCCATGGTTGATGTAGGGGCGTTCCATGGAACGCCCCTACATCAACCGCTCAATTAAATGGTCTCCTACCCGTAAGGCGTTGGCAATCACCGTCAGCGCCGGACTGACGCTGGCATTAGACGGAAAGAAACTGCTGTCCACCACATAAAGATTATCCACGTCATGGGTGCGGCAGTTAGGATTCAAAACCGACGTAGTCCGGTCATTCCCAAATCGGCAGGTACCGCATTGGTTAGCCATCACCTGAATAGGCACCTCACCACGGGGATGGGTACCGCGCTGAAACCCACCTAAGTCTTTTTCAAGGGTCTTTAGCACCTCTATCCAACGATAAACCAGGCGATCATGGGCCTCTAAATTATTGGGAGTATAGTCAATGTAGAGTTTGTTATGGTCGATGCGCACACGGTTGTTGAGGTCAGGTAAGTCTTCAGTTTGAATCCACCAGCCAATGGAGCGCGTGGCCAACTGTTTGAGGCCAAAATCAGGCATATATTTGGCCAGAATTGAGAGCAGTGGGGGAGCCTCAGCAAAAATAATGTCGCTGAGCAGGCCACCTGTATTGTAGATATGGCCCATCGGGTAGGGAAAATCGGTATCTCCCCAGTAAAAATCGTTAATGTAGACAGTTTTAGGAAAATCTCCTGAGTTAGTTTTATTCGTGAGCTGTACCACGGCTGTCAGTAAGCTTTTCATCAGATTACGACCCACCAGGTCAGAACTGTTGGCTAGACCACAGGGGTGTTGCTCATTGGCCGACTGAAGTAATAGAGCCGCTGAATTAACAGCACCACAGGATAGGACAACAATATAGGCAAAGAATAAGTAGGTTTGGTTGCCAATTTGGGTTTCCACCGCTTTGACCATCTGACCGGAGGGGTCAGTGTGGAGAGCGACCACCCTAGCTTCGGTTTTGAGGGTGACGTTGGAGTGGGTGAGGGCCGGGGCAATGCCGCTGACTTCAGAGTCGTTGGTGGGGTCATCGTCCTGGCGAGTAAGGCCCAAGGGTAGACAAGCGGGGTGGAGGTTCTGGGTTGCGATCGCAACCATTATTTCTTCAATCTCTTGCTCTTGGTTAATCGCTTCATAGGGATACTCTCGACTATGCCCAGGCTCCGTTGGATCGCCACCGAGGGTGCCATGCACCTTATACAGCTGCTCAGCTTCAGTGTAGTAAGGCTCAAAATCAGCGTACTTTAAACACCATTCCAGGGAAACACCTGTTTGATGTTCTACCCGCTCAAAGTCTCGTTCTCGCATTCTTAGCAAGGCAGCCCCGTAGATTTTAGTATTGCCACCTACGGCATAGTTCATCTGAGGGGAGAAGGGCTCGCCAGCAGTGTCGTACCATTGCTCGGGAGCATGGTAACGTTCTCGTTTAAAGACATCGACGTCACTGCGATTTTGTTCTTCGAGGGGCATAAAGTCTCCCCGCTCTAGGATCAAAATCTTTTTACCGGTGGGTGCCAGTTTACAGGCTAGGGTACCGCCCCCGGCACCAGTACCGACAATAATTACGTCATACTGCTGGTCATCAATAATCACAAAGTACCCCTTGCCACCAGATCATTTACTAAAACAGGGCACACAGGCCCGACACAGCCAATTCAGCCTGAACTTTAGTTATCAAAGCTGCAAAGATAATTATATTTAAGACAATTAACATTAAGAGCGCATGTACTTGCTCTTCACCGATTCCATCTAAATTCATAGTTGTCCTCCCATCTCAAGGCACGGTTAGCTATTGCATGGTAAAAACCATGGTACAAACATCGACTGATTCTGCAACTGCTATGGGGCTATGTCAAACGACGATTAGTCAAAGATTATGGAACAAATAAAACATTAATTAAAGAGATAATATCAATCCGAGTATTGCCCTGAAGCAATCCTTTTGCAGTGTAGCTACAAATACTTTTGAGGCAGATATTTGTCAGTAATTCTTAAAGCTTATACGGATATCTGCAAGTATCTTTTTTCATAGAGTTCCTTATTGTCTAGGAAAATCAGCGGCAATCTAAGTAAACGATCTTCAATCTGATAGATTTCCTGTCCAGAAGTTCCTGATAAGGTTTCAGTAAAGATTAAAAATTATTTTTTCATCAAGGTTCATTGTTCGTAACTCCAGTAATCATGGTGGGACCCTTGGCAGCGTGAATGAGCAGATGTGATTTCGCAGGGTATTCCCCATGAAACTTAAACGCTTATTTGTGTGGCTTTTTCCCGTTGCATTGGTAATGACTTTGCTATGGGGTAGCGCGCAGCCAGTGGCAGTTGTTGCGGCTACTAATGAAACAACAGGACAGATCCTGCCTCCTCTCAACAGGATTGCTGATCAAACCGCAACGAAGGAATTTACCCTTCCTCCGCTGCCCTATGCCTATGATGCACTGAATGACTATATTGATACCGAGACCATGACGGTGCACCATGACCGACACCATGCTGGGTATGTCAGAAAATTGAACGGTGCGATCGCAAACTATCCCGAGCTACAGTCAAAATCTATAGAAGAGTTACTTAGTAACATAAATGACCTTCCCTTAAATATCCGTGCAACTGTGCGCAAGAACGGTGGCGGCCATGCCAACCACACCATGTTTTGGGAAATCATGACCCCCGACGGTCAGGGACGACCCACTGGAGCCATTGCCGCAGCTATCAATCAAGCATTTGGAGACTTTGAAACCTTCAAACAAACCTTTAATAGTGCCGGTAAAACTCGGTTTGGCAGCGGTTGGGTATGGCTAGTTTTAGACAGAAATGGTCGACTTACCGTGATGAACACTCCCAACCAGGACAGTCCTTTAATGGATGGCTACTACCCCATCATGGGCAACGATGTTTGGGAACATGCCTATTATCTAAAGTATCAAAATCGTCGAGGAGATTACCTCAACGCCTGGTGGAACGTCGTCAACTGGGATGAAGTCAATAATCGTCTGGAACGAGGCAAAGCCTATCTAGCAGGTTAAAAGGATTTATTCCCCCGATCTGTAGGCGATCTCCCCATAGCCCCAACGGGATGTACAGCAGTGCATCCCTACAGGTCTTTAAAATTGTTTAACCTACATTTTTAAGAAAAGGCCGATAGATCCAAAGACTCAATACCATTGAAGAATATCAGCAGTTGTTCAGTAATTTGGGCAACCCCGCCTTCTACATTAGACTCAATATTTAAGGGCAATATAGGGTCATGCAGAGAAAGGCGTAGTAAAAACCACCCGTCTTCTTCTGGAGAGGAACAGGCCACGCGGACACCTTCATAGTTATTCGGGACTAATGACCAATCATCCTGTTGTTCAACAAAGGTTTTAAGCTGACCAATGACACTCTCACCATAGGACTTAAACTCATTTACACCAATCTTGATACGAATCTCTCGACTTTCTCTTGGTTCTTTAAGAGTCGCGATCAAATCTGTCAGTGAGTGCCCAGCCTGTTTCACTTTAGCCAGCTCAATCAACAACTTACTCACCAGATACGCTCCATCATCAAGAAAGTAGTTCTCCCGCATGGCACCGTGGCCGGAGGTTTCAATCGCCAGCCAAGATTCTTCTCCAGTTTGGTTTAAGCGCACAGCTTCGGTAATGACATTTTTATAGCCACGCTTAAAGCGATGGTGTTTACCCCGTAAATCTTGTTCAATGAACTGAGCAAGCCCATCGGAGGTAATGGAGTCAGTCACGATGGTAGACCCTGGGTGTTCCTGTAGCACAATGGCAGATATCAGGGCAATCAGGCGGTTACGGTTCAGTTCCTGGCCTTGATGATCCACAGCAGCAGAACGGTCCACATCCGTATCAAAGATAATACCGAAGTCTGCTTCATTGGCTAATACTGCCTGGCAAATGGAAGCCATGGCATCGTGATTTTCAGGGTTAGGAATGTGGTTAGGAAACATGCCATCAGGCTCTAGGAACTGACTCCCGCTTGTGTCAGCACCCAGGGGTTCGAGCACTTTGCTGGCATAGAAACCACCGGCACCATTACCAGCATCGACAATGATTTTTAGGCCCTGTAAGGGTTGCTCAAAATGTTGAGGATGGTTAACGGCATTGCGAATTTTCTGAACCAGCTGATCGGCATAGACAGCAATAAAGTCACGGGTTTCAATAGTTCCAGCTCTGTCTACTAGTGAGAAGTCGTTTTGTTCAGCTAATGTCAGGATTTCAGTAATATCTGCCTTCGCAAGACCACCCTGGGCAGTAAAAAATTTCAGGCCATTGCGGTTAAAGGGCAGGTGACTGGCGGTCATCATAATGGCCCCATCACAGTCAAAGCCGGGGGTGACGGTGCTCATAAACATGGCGGGCGTAGAGGCCATGCTGACGTCATACACATTTGCACCAAGGCTAGCCATGCCATCCATCACACTTTGCATGAGAGTAGGCCCAGAGACACGGCTATCACGACCGACAGCAAGCTGCAGATCTGTCGCTGGCTTACTAAGTTTTGTGGCGAGCCAGGTGGTAAAGGCTTGCCCTAGCCGCTGAGCGATTTCTGGGGTGAGGTTAACGGGTTCGTTAGGAACACCGTCGATTGCAACACCACGGATGTCCGAGCCATTTTGAAGCTTTTTCCAGTTGAAATCTTGCATGGGAATGGGGGATCACTCAGGTTTGCATTGGGTCACCTTGAGTATGGCGGTTGGGATCGAAAATATGGAAAATTCACTGATTTTGTTAACTCGCGTAAGCTAAGTTGAAGAGACTCCCAAAAATCTCTTCCTACCATCTACAGCCCCAACCTGGGTTCTTATTTTTGTGCAGTCCCCGAATGATTAGGACTTGGCTCAACCTGGGTTGACCGCTTCATCCATAGCTTTATGGTTGACATCTATCTACTAGATGGTAGATACTTAAGCCATGGAAAAAAACACGGCTAAACGCATATTGGATGTTGCTCAAGATATGGTGCGTAATCGAGGCTATAGTGCCTTTAGTTATGCTGATATCGCACAGCAGGTTGGTATTCGCAAAGCTAGTATTCACTACCACTTTCCCTCTAAGGATGAGTTGGTGAAAGAGTTAGTCAAACGATATCGAGAGGAAATGGGAAAGGCGTGCGATCGCATTACCCAGTCCACGGCCAACCTTGATCAGCAAATTGTCCAATTTGCCAATCTCTACCGCAATGGTCTAGAGGAGCATCAGATCTGTCTATGCGCCATGTTAGCAGCAGATTTCGAAGTTTTACCCCAACCTATTCGGGAGGAGATTCAAACCTTCTTTAGCCACACTGAGAACTGGGTCATAAACTTGCTCCAGCAGGGATGTGACAGCGGACATTGGGACTGTCATCCCTCAGTTGAACAGGAGGCAAAGGGGGTGATTGCGATGCTCCAAGGGGCACAGCTACTGGCTCGTTCATCAGCGGACAGTGTGGTTACCTTTGAGCAGGTTGTTTATCCACTGCTTACAGCAAAATTTGCCAAAGCCTAAATTTTTTGTCCTGTTATCTACCTTCTAGTAGGTAGATTGTCCACTATTTCCCAAAAAGGAGCTCAACATGTTGCAGTCATTTGCAGATCAAAAACTCATTGTTATCGGTGGCACCAGTGGTATGGGTAAAGCCGTTGCCCGCATTGTTCTTGAAAATGGTGGTTCAGTTGTTTTAGTTGGCCGTCGTGCAGAAAAGTTGCAGGTCGCCGTTGATGAGCTGAAGGCCTATGGTCCTGTTATGGGAGAGCGTGCTGACATTTCGCAACTTGAGAAACTTCAGGCTTTAATTGCAAAAATTAATCAGGCCCATGCAGACGCTACATTGTTAGTTAATGCAGCTGGAGCCTTTCTCCCCAAACCATTCCTAGACTATGAAGCCGCTGACTATGATCTCTATCTAGATCTGAATAAGGCCACCTTCTTTATTACCCAGGCAGTGGCTCGAAACATGATTAAGCAAAACAACAAAGGTGCCATTGTGAACATTGGCTCTATGTGGGCTAAGCAGGCCATCCAGGCAACGCCATCTTCGGCGTATTCTATGGCCAAAGCGGGTTTGCATTCCTTGACCCAACATCTCGCGATGGAGTTAGCTGAGCACAATATTCGGGTGAATGCAGTCTCTCCTGCTGTGGTGGCAACACCTATTTATGAGGGCTTTATTCCCAAAGAGGATGTGCATGATGCCCTGCAAGGCTTTAACGGATTCCATCCCATTGGCCGCATTGGCACCCCTGAAGATGTAGCTGAAGCCATTGCTTTTTTATTATCTGATAAGGCCGCTTGGGTAACCGGTGCTGTGTGGGATGTGGATGGCGGTGTGATGACTGGGCGAAATCAATACAACTAAGGGTGCTGTAAGGGAGCACTAACCCGATGTGGGTTTGAGCCTCACCCTCTATCTTTGGACAAGACTATGTTCAAGGAACATGCGTTAAATAGCTTCTAGAAATCCACAGAAACCTATCATGAAAATCCATGCCGATTTAACAGAACGAGCCGTGGTCAATACTGAGAACCTACCCTGGATTGACTCTCCCATGGCAGGTGTACAACGGCGTATGATCGAACGCGATGGTGCAGAAGTTGCCCGGGCAACTTCTCTTGTTCGCTATGCTCCCGGCAGCTACTTTTCAGCCCACACCCACGGTGGTGGTGAAGAGTTTTTTGTTTTAGAGGGGGTGTTCTCAGACGAACACGGAGACTTTGGCCCAGGCACCTATGTGCGCAACCCCGTAGGTTCTAGCCATACTCCCCACAGTAAGGACGGTGCAACAATCCTGGTTAAACTGCGACAAATGGATCCAAACGATCAACAGCAAGTGACCATCGACACGAACAAGGCAGGATGGTCTCCTGGTTTAGTGACTGGTTTACACGTGCTGCCTCTACACAGCTACGGCACTGAACAGGTAGCGCTAGTAAAATGGGCACCCGGCACAACGTTTCAACAACATCGCCATTGGGGAGGTGAAGAAATCTTTGTCTTAGAAGGCACATTTGCCGATGAGCAGGGAGTGTATCCTCAGGGCACCTGGCTGCGAAATCCACCCGACAGTGTGCATACGCCCTTTAGCGCAGAAGGCTGTCTCATGTATGTCAAAACCGGCCACCTTCAATGATTCTCTAAATACGCAATATTTTCTGTCATGACCTGATATAAAATATTTGACGCCACACTAGTTAACAACCAACCAACCCTTAAACCATCGAGTCAGTCGGGGCATGATCACATAGGACAGAAGAGCCACTGTAATTGCTACATTGACAGATACCTTAAGCAACCAGGGTAAGAAACTTAGCAATGGTGCCACCAGCGGACTCACCCCCAGGGACACAATCATCACCCCAAGCCAGATTAAAATAGCCTGTTTGTAACGCCTTGGAGCTTTAGGTCCCGGCTGTTTGGGCAATTGAAACCAGGATTCTAACCCTGACAAAACCTGGATGGTTTCCTGGGCTTGAATCAGGGGTTTTACCCGTTCAATCCAAGTATGGCGAGTATCTGAGTTGAGCCAGGCTGTTAGATGACTACAGGCATCAAACTGAAGCACAATGACATAGTCTGGTGGTGTATCAGGCTGATGTCGGAGAATACTCACCCCCAGATGCCCTTCAAATTCACGGGCTGCTGCTGAGATTCCTCTAATCCATTCTTCGTACCCTTCTTGCCGCCCAACTTTGACCCGATGGGTAATAACGGCTGTAACATGTTGATCGATGGCGTTGTCAGGGTCAATATCACTAACAGATGTATTCATTAATATTGTTCTTGGGAGTTTCTTGACACACTAGCTGACAAACTCTCTAAAAATCTGGACAAGATATTGCATCCGCCCCCATCATTTTCTTTTTCTTGTAGGGGCGTTGTCTGTAACGCCCCTACAAGAAAAATTTAATTTTTATTAGTCCCCAGGTGCTCGGTCTGTTGCCTCAAATCCAGCTTTGGCATGAGCCCCATCGCAAAAGGGTTTGTTACTCGATGCACCACAACGACAAAGGGCAACTTGTTCCTGCTTAGGATAGGGCTGTTTATCCCCATCGGTCACAGAAAATTCCCCTTTGACGATCAGTGGGCCATTATCTAAAACAAAAATCTCGGTATCCGCCATGGTTTTATCCTTTACACAATCTAACAGGTCAATCCCAAACCTATGGTTTAGAAACAGAAGCTTGGCATTGATGACTTTCATTGTGAATTGACTCTCCAAAAAAGACAATATGCTTTTCAGGAAACCGATTGTCCTTCAAAAAGAGACAATGTTTAAGTAATTAACCAGCAGCACAAAAGTATCGCCTTTATCGAAGTCACACCATGACATCCCTAAAGATGATCACCCCTGTTTTGTCCCATTATTTGTCCCGTCAAGATTATCTAAGGAATGGAGGTGCCTTGCTACAAGATACCCAGACTTTTCAGAACATCTGAAAAGTCGTGAAATATTGAAAATATCAACCTTTAATAATAGTCAATATATTGCCATAGAGTATTATGGTGAATGGCCTTCGCTTTTTCATATCGCTGCCTAAACTGCGCATTCCCTGGTTCTAGTTGCCCACCACTCTATCAATAGACATCTACATTGCAGACAATTTAGCCTTGTCAATAGCGCTTGGATGCCTGGTTCGGTAGTCGGATAAGTTGCTCCCAGTTTTTCAGACAATAGGGGAGCATCGTCACTGAGCTCAGCTGCAAAACCATAGAGACGTTGATTTGAAAAGGAGCTGTTGATGGACCAGCCAGTTTGATTTAACGGTTTCAAGTGATGCAGGGCCGAGTCAGCAATACCCAGCTCCCGCTGAAGAATTGTTTTTGCCGCATTATGGGGTCTTTGCCCATCAGGGCATCGCCCACCCGGAAAATCCCAAGTGGATTCGCCCACACCCGGACGATACATTGGCGGTGGTAACAGCAAATGCTGTTGGTACAGAGGTAAAACAATGACTGAGTCTGCTTTTTCAACACGCCAATAGTTCAGGGATTGGCCCTCGGGTGTCTCAAGTGTTTCGCCAATCAGCGTTAGCCAACGGTTTTTCAGGGCCAGAATCCGTTCTTTGCATTGCCAGATTTGCTCGCTCATTTGTTTATCAAAGGCAGATACAGTTTATCAAAGTCATGATATAGTATTACCATTTGGTTATATGATGTTTCAATCTCGTTTTGATGGACCCTTGCCATGGTGGAATTAAGTTGGGGAACAGCATTATTAGGTGGGGTATTGATTGGTTTGAGTGCAACAATTTTGCTGGCATTTAATGGTCGGATTGCTGGCATTAGTGGCATTGTTAACGGTGGCATTCAGGGGAATGAACCCTGGCGCTGGCTCTTTTTGGCGGGAATGCTCCTGGGTGGAATACTTTATGAATATGGCCTGGCACCTGAGCCTACTCCCACGCCATCCCTGACAGCAGGGACCATGATCTTAGGCGGTTTTCTGGTGGGGTTTGGCACTCGTCTGGGCAATGGCTGTACCAGCGGTCATGGAGTGTGCGGCTTGGGGCGGTTGTCGTTGCGATCGCTAGTTGCGGTGCTCACCTTTCTCACTACAGCCATGCTAACTGTCTGGCTGACTCGACATGGCATAACTGGATAAGCACTATGGAAAAAGTATCAATACAGCAAACACTAACGCTGAAGCAGAATTTGGTTGCCCTCTCATCTGGCCTCTTATTTGGCCTAGGGTTAGGTCTATCCCAAATGATTGACCGAGAACGGATACTGGGCTTTTTAGATATCACTGGCAATTGGGATCCCGCATTGTTATTTGTCCTGGGCGGGGCTGTGGGGGTCACTGTCATCGCATTCCGATTTGTTTTACGGTTACCCTATCCAATTTTTGCTACTGCCTTTAGATTGCCAACCTATAAAGAGGTTGACCTCCCTCTGGTGTTGGGGGCCGCTATTTTTGGTATTGGATGGGGCATTGCAGGCTATTGTCCAGGACCTGCAATTGTTGCGTTGATCTTAAAATCATGGAGCCCCATGATTTTTCTGGCTGCTTTTGTTGCTGGTTCTCTCACCAGTCAGCTGATCAACCGTAAATAGGACCCGTTTTTAAGAAAGTTGAGCCAGTCTAGCCAAGCTGCCAGGGCATGGTCATTGGTCAACTTTACTGTAGAGGCCATACTTGCTTCATTGGCTAGCTCTACATAAAGCTCTGGCAAAAGCTTTAGGAAAAGAGACTTTAATATAAATTCAGAAAAATGGTTGATTAAATCACTATTTAGTTATATAGTAAATAAAGATTCTAGACTTCACATTAGTCCGATACATTTCTCACAAATCAAGCCAACACACATCAGCCATGTATCATTTTAGTAAGACAATTAAAGCTTCCTTTGATGAAGCTATAGCCCAGGTCACTGAAGCACTTAAGGCTGAAGGAATGGGGATTTTAACCGAAATTGATGTGCAAGCGGCTTTTAAGAAAAAGCTAGGCGCTGATTTCCGTAACTATAAGATTCTCGGAGCCTGTCATCCGCAGGTGGCCTATAGCATGCTACAAACCGATGACAAAGCTGGGGTGCTCTATCCCTGTAATGTTGTTGTTCAAGAGCATGAGAATGGGCAGGTAGAAGTCTCAGCTGTGGATCCACTGATTATGTTTTTGATGATCCATAGTCCTCAGGCTAAAGAGATTGCCTTAGATGCCAGTCAAAAGATGCAAGCGGTCATGGATCGCTTGCCCGCAACGATGCCAGTTGCTGCCGGAGTTGTATAGAACAGATCACGTATTACATAGAAAATCAGGAGGGTTAATTCCCATGTTTAACAATGTTGGTACTATAGATCGTCTGTTGCGGACGCTCGCAGCAATCGTATTGCTATATTTCGGCTTGCTCATCTATGCCGACTCAACCTTAGGCATTGTATTGGATGTTGCCGGTGGTATTGCTTTATTCACAGGGGTCTTTGGTTCCTGTGCCCTCTATGGCTTGTTGGGCATTAATACCCGTAAATCTAACCAGGATTCTCCCACATAGATAGTTCCGAATCAACACTTTCCTCTCTTTCTTAAAGCAAACGCCCGTCTGGAGTTTCTATCAATACTCCAGCACGGGCTTTTTTAGTTGTTCTTATCGTCCACCGCTTGGTGTAATTTACTCAGCATCCATGTGGTCTACTTAGCTGATTGGAAAGCTAGTTTGGTGTTGGTTTTGAAGAGTGCGATCGCATCCCAAATCCGAATTCAGCTGTAACCCTACTTAAAAAAGGACACCCTGGTAGAGATTTCCTTACCAGGGTGTTCTTCGATATCGGACGCAGCTAGCCAGATTCTCTTATCAAACAGCAGGATAAGCTCGATGAATCACGCATCCTACCTGGCTATTATTCAATTGTTTCAAGACAATCACGAATTTTCATAATGACTTTACAAGTTTCACTATAATGCTCATCCAGTAACCGAGCATACTGAATAATTTCTAGCTCATTGCTATAATTGTGAAGTATTTGAAATATTACTCTTTCAACATCTTCTAATAAAGAACCATAGGTTTCCAAGGACTGCTGTAGTTCTGCGACGGAAATTTCCTTATTTTCAAACCTTTTACAGTCTCTAAGAATGTTGGATTGAAGAGTATAGTTTCGGCCACTATTGTTAGGCAATTTCATCGCTATGTTTGAGTGATACCATATACAAGGTATTCTTCATTTCGTTCATAGCCAAACAAATAAATCACATTACCAAGAAATAGCTGATAATACTCTTCCAAAGTTTCCTTAGGATCACCAGAGAGGTCAAGTCTAATTTGCTTAGAAGCTTTTTCCTGAATAAAAAACTTTCTACCCTCAGCTATTTGCATTAAAAAAATTGGTTCTGATGTTGTTTCACACAGGCCAGGAGTTTCGTCTTCCAGTAGCCAATAAGGTTGCCCTCCCACAATGTCATCTTGAATTGATTTTTTTTCAGAATCAATCAATTCCAGCGGTCTATAGATTACTCTCTCTTTGTATGAACTTAAAGGCGTAGATTCCGCACTGTTAAATACTAAAAAACGAAAATTTCTCTGATATCTCTTCAGAAATGAGCTTGGAACATTAATCTGATGAAGTCTCCCTGGTAGCATTTCAGGTATCAAGTAATTTTCATTTGCACATGACATACACGCAAAAATTGAGAGAATTAGTTCAGACCAAGGGTGCTCTTTTGGAAATTGAACTTGTAAAATGAAAGCCTGCGTCTGATTGCATAATTCACAATGTGGAGTGGTAAGTCCTCTAGGCATATGGGGCTTGCCACCTGAAAACGACTTATTGGAACCAATTTGAGATGTTTTAGTGTTCCCGTAGTAAATTTTCCAAGACATTACTCATGCTCGCAGTTATAGGTTAGGGAAGTTGCGTATAGTTGTTTCTCCGTCAACAGTAACTATCTATCTTTTTTGACTCAAGATATATTCCTTTAAGACTATCGATAAATTTGCGACAGTTTCCAACTGTAACAACAGATTCTCCACCAAAATATTCAGTCAATGGGGTATTTGTCATATTGCCGACATTCACTAAACATCTAACAGTAAAAGCATCTTCTTCATTAACTGAAGTTGAATTACCTGAAGTATTTGAATTACAAACCCCAGTTCCTAGCAAGGCGTGAATTTTATACGCACAATCGTATCCCATAAAAACAGGTAATTCATGCTTTAATTCATTGTTAAGATGCTTTTCTAGATACAGGAAAAGCTTTTTAATGTCTTCCAAAAAAATAGTCTTTGCTTTTGATCGAAAAGAATCGGTTGTAATCTTTTGGTTTGGAACAAGATGGGTGATAATTCCCAAGCGCTCTTTGCTCTTATCTAGAGAAGATAAGTACATTCTGAATTCATAGCCAGACGTGACTAATACAGCAGTACGTTTCATAAATCTCACTAATTATTCGCTAACTTATTTCCTTAAAGATATATTTCTTTAAATGAGATTAGATGATTTCTGAGAAAGACACTATTGAGAATAGTAAATTATGTAGATTGAGTTGAATAGTGTAAAACTCACCAGGAAACAGATGTGGAAGATGTCAGGTTTCGCATCTTAATACTAGCCTGTAGTAGTATCTTTATTCCTGGAGATCTTTTTAGGTATTCTAATATAAGCGAATATTTTAAAGATCCCCCGAATGTGGTTTGGCTACCTGAAACATGCAGAAGCTGCTACAGCCGGTGAGTATTTGAAGCCCTAAATCTTAGAGCCACTGCCATTCATTGATCTTAACCATTTTTGATAAATCAGAACTTGTTTTTCTATCATTGCTGTGACCATTTTATTTGTTTGCGGATTATAGACAGTCATATCAAATGGCCCACGATCAGTATTTCTAATGTATACTTTTACACCATCGTTTTGCACTCTAGTTGTTGTCGCGTCGTACATCAACCTGGTCGCTTTATCCCGCTCTCTGCCGGTGTAGCCAAAGCGGAACCGAAATCGGGATTCGTCTCACAGGTGCCCTGACTACAGCTGTCATAGGTGATGTGATTGAGCATTGTGTAGTGATGCTCACCTGTGACCATTTAATCTGATTTTCTCTCTTATCTTAGGCCTACCGAAATGAATGTGATGAGAGCGCATACCAAATCCGAATTCAGCCGTAACCCTACTTAAAAATGGACACCCTGGTAGAGATTTCCCTACCAGGGTGTTCTTCCGGGGGGGGTATATTCTGCATAACCCCTTACTATACTTGGTCGCCCAGATTTATTGTTGATAACCACGATTTCTCATGCTCAGATATAACCGCTATCAAACATATATTTTGATAAGGAAAAAGATAATCACATGAACCTATGATATCTTTCAATATCTTCCACTTTTTCTGATTGTATTTACAGCGAAGCTCAGATATACAAAAATCATATAAACAACAAGCACTATTCCAAATCCAGCTTGAAAACACATTAAATGAATACTCGATGACTAATTCACTAGAATTATCAGATTTTGTTGGATTTTGATCCCATAGCTTTGCACTCAATTTTTCCCAGTCTGCGTCTAAAAAAATCTGAGATAGATTTTCCCAGATAGATTCATCCATAGGGCTTAACCATGCTTCTCTAAAATCACAAAATAACTCCTTATATAACTTTTCCCACCAAAGTTTTTCCTCTATCTGACCTGAAATTTCCAGCTCTAATTCTTTAATAAGATACTGCTCAAATAATAATTCGATGCCACTGCCCATCAGTTCTAACGGTTTATCTAAAAGAAATCTTAAAGCGGATTCTATAGATGAAAAATGGTATATTTCTGGTCTTGTAAGGTTTATTGAAGTATAGAGATCATTAATTGTTTGATTCAAATCATCTAAATTATCTTTTTTTAATAGAGAATTAGACCATTTTCTTGAGTAATCATTCAACATTAGTTCCTGCTGTTTTGAAAGACTATTAACCATGGGAAAGTGTACTATCTCGTTTCAAAGGTGGATACAACTTGTCTTGGTAAATGATAAAAAGCTACGCTTTACATCATTTTTCACTCCTCTGATCCAGTTCTTCTAAAAGAGATAACTCTACCATCTGGTGCAATGTCAATCTTTCTTCTTCCGGTTTTTTCGATTGGCTTTGATGTCTTGTGATGGCGGTTTACTTGAATTCTGGCTGGTCTTTTTGGGACGCTTTTCTAACTCGTCTAAACGCTGACGTAACCGTTGCATTTCTTCCCATAGCATTCGTATCAGAGTATCTTTCGCCTCTGGACTTAACTGGCTTAGGTCAGGAAGGTCTTGCATACCCATACATTACGCATAAGCATCCAGGAAGACAATCCCCCGGAGGGGAGTTGAGCAATTACCTGCCCACCACGATGATTGGCAGTCCTTGGTAAGCTGGCTAATTACAACTACGTTCGCTACCGTCTGGCATAATGGCACCGCAGAGATTGGTGCGAATATCAAACTTAATCCCTTCTAATGTAGCTTGCTGAAAATTCGCCTCAGCAAGATTCGCCCCAGAAAAATCCGTAAAGCTTAGATCGGCTCCTTGGAAATTAACCCCCCGCAGGTTGCTATTAATAAAATTCACCTGCCGCAGATTACTACCACTGAGATCAGTACCCCGCAAATCCAGATTGCTCAGATCTGAACCTGCTAAATCAGCATTAATCAGTCGAATGCCAGCAGGAATCACATCTCTCAGTTGGGATGCCGCAAATTGTGTATCAGTAAAGTCGGCTCCTTGAAGATTGGCTCTGGTGAGATCAATGCCGTCTAATGTGGCTTCGCGAAAGTCAGCAACGAGAAGATTAGCCCTACTCAGTTGCGCATTGGTTAGATCGGCTTGGGTCAACAACGCTCCAGTTAAATCGGCTCTGGTGAGATCAGCTTCAATGAGCGTGGCACTATCCAGGTAGGTCAATGCCAGATCAGCTCGGTTTAAATGAGCTCTAGAGAGATTCACTAGACGAGCATCTGCAGCCCGCAAACTACCATTTTGAAGCTGGCTCTCTGATAGATCTGCTGCTTGTAAATTGGCAATAAAAAAGCTAGTCTCGTCTAGCTGAGCCTGGTTGAAGAGACTGCCACTTAAAAATGTGCCTTCAAAGGTGGTGCCGGTGAGAATGGCCCCGGTCAAATCAGCACCCCGTAAATCAGCACCATCTAAGTTGGCCCCCTGCAAATCTATGCCACGCAGGTCATGCTCACCTAAACCATGGGTGACCAAATCCCAAACCAATCGCCAGCGGTCATCCATGATTGTACGTTCATCCACATGGGCATTGGCTAACTGTGCGCCTTCTAACCGAGCACCGAACAGGTTTACATTGCTGAGGTTGGCGTTACGCAGATCTGTGTCACGGAGATTAGCCTGAAAGAGAAAGGCTCCCTTTAAATCAACACCATTAAGATCAGCTCCTGCGAGGTTAGCTCGTCGCAAATTGGCTTGCTGTAGAAACATGCCTCGCAAATCGGCACCGCGCAGATCGCAGCGAGGGCACTGGCGGGTTTCTTGAAGCTGTGTGAGATCTTTTTTGCTAAAGGTGTAACCGGGTAGGCCCATCAGCGATAGAAGCATCGCTAAACCAATAAATAAGGGTTTCATAACAAGAAATCTCTATCTAACCTAAGGTGCCCGGTCATAATCCCGGATTCTCAACTTTGTCCTGCTTAAATCGCTGAATTCTAAATCTTGGCCAACTTTTCGTACATGGGCTTCCCTTGAGAATCCGGGGATTTAGCAGGGCACTCTAGCTGCACAGACAAAGATTGATATATTGTCATGCTGCTTCCATGGTTCAATCGCCTGATCCCCGGTCTTGTCGTCAGCACATTGCTCGTGACCATCACACCTGTGTTGGCTCAACCGGCATCCTTTGATGCCTTAGAAGATATTACGTATTGGACCGATCTGTGCCGTCTGCAAGCTACAGCAGAAGAGTATGAAAAAGCATTGGCAGCCTGTGAACAAGCGATTGCCCTAGAACCAGAGAATCCTGACATTTGGGCGCAGCATAGCGGTATTTTGATCAAGCTAAAAGCATTTGCGGATGCGATCGCATCCGCAAATCGTGCCCTCACCTTTGATCCCGAAAATTCCCTGGCCATTGCCTACCAATGTGTGGCCTACACAGCCCTAGGAGAAAATGAAACTGCCCTGGATAAATGTAACAACGCCTTAAGAGTTAACGGCAATTGGGGGAGCGAAACCCCCACACTAGCTTGGTTCTATCGCGGTGAGATTTTATCCCAGGCTAAACAGTATGAGTTAGCGCTGGTGGCCTATGAACGTACCCTGTTGCAAGATCCCGAAAACTCCCTGGTTTTAACTCGCCAGTGCGAAGCCTATGTGGCCCTCGAACGTCCTCAAAGTGCTTTAGAGGTCTGTGGGTCAGCCCTGTCTATCGATAAAAATTGGGGAGATATTGGACCTGCCCTGGCCTGGACCTATCAAGGGCAGGCCCATAGCCAGCTGAATCAATACAACCAGGCCATTTTTGCCTACGACCAGGCCATTGGCCTTGACCCCAAAAACGCCCTGACCTGGGCGGCCCAGGGACAGTTACTAGAGACACTGCGCCGCGATCAAGAAGCGCTGGTTTCTTACAATCAGGCGGTTGCCCTCAAGGCAGATTACACCCTGGCGCTGTTGGGGCAGTGTACCTTACTCAATCGGCTGGGCAGCTATGAACCCGCTTTGGCTGCCTGTGATGCTGCCATTGGGGGGGATGGGGATTGGGGTCACCAAACCCTGGCTAAAGGATGGAATCAACGTAGTATTGCCCTGACCGGTGCACAACACTATGAAGAAGCCCTGGCCTCGATCAATCGAGCAGTGGGAATTCAGCCGGACTATGTGGCCGCCCACAATCACCGCAGTACAATTCTTTGGTATTTGGGACGTTATGCAGAAGCCCTTGCGGCTAATCAACAGGCGATCAACCTTGACAAAACCTATGCTCCAGCCTGGTTTGCCCGAGGAGTAATTTTTCGGGCAACAGAACAATATTCCCATGCGCTGGCGGCCTACAATCAGGCCCTGGCATTAAATCCCTTTAGCGATTGGGGCTGGACGAATCGCAGTCTTGTTCTCTGGGAATTAGAACAATACACAGAAGCTCTGCACTCTGCGGAACGGGCAATTGCACTGAATTCAGAATCGGTTCAGGCTTGGTACAACAAGGGTGTGACCCTGGCAGCCATGGGAGAATATAGGGGAGCGATCGCCACCTATGACCAGGTGCTTACCCTCGATGCCACCCACACCGATGCCCTGACGGGGCGTGGCATTGCCTGGTTTAATCTTAATGATTATGTTGCCGCTACCGCTGACTTAAAGGCAGCTCTCGCCCTCAATCCCGACAATGTGCTTGCCCAGAATACCTTAAAAGCATTGACAGCAACCCAATCCACTGAACATCTATCAACACCAATACCACCGCCGCCACCATCTTAATAGTTTGTAGACTTTACCCTCACCCAGGAATAGTAGCTATGTGATACAGACTGTGAGTTCAAGCTATTTTCAGTGAACACTATCTTAGCGATACGACAGTTGCCATGGCCGATCTCCAGGCAACTCTAGCGCTTAATCCTGAAAACACCCTGACCCAATATATCTTAACTGCATTGACACCCAGCACCGACTAACGGTCATCTCTTTTTTTGTTTCTTTTTGTTTCGTATTTGTCTTCATAGAAAAGTCTATTTTTTATTGGAAATCATTATGGGCCGCCAGCGTAATCGCCAATCTTATCAGCCTTCTAAACAGGAAAAAAAAGAGACGATAACAGGACTTCAACCTCGACCCTTTCGGTCGGCGATCGCCCAACGTACGACTGAGACAACAGACCATGAATCAGCAATGGTCGAACCGAAATCCTCGGCGCAAGCAGGCTTTAATTTTGGTCAACTGCAACTCTTTTCGGAGGGGGATGCATCAGTCGATAGGCAGGCGTTCCCAATTCAGACCAAACTGACCTTAGGGAGCCCCAACGACAAGTATGAACAAGAAGCGGATCAAGTGGCAGCAGATGTGGTGCAGCGCATTAATGCACCTCAGGAACAACAACCAGATCCGATTCAGCAAGCATCAGCTGTCTCATCGCTCCAGCAAATGAAGGAGCCAGAAGAAGAAGGGGTCAGGAGGACGTCTTTAATACAGTGTCGCAGCGATCAGACAGACGCCGTATCAAATAATTTGGAAACAGCCATTCATTCGGCACGGGGTCGTGGTCAAAGCTTATCTCCAGATATCCAGACACGGATGGGGCAAGCCATGGGGGCCGATTTTAGCGGCGTGCGTGTGCACACAGATGCCCAGGCCGATAACCTTAACCGCTCCATTCAAGCAAAAGCCTTTACAACAGGACGTGATGTGTTCTTCCGACAGGGAGAATATCAACCTGGGAGTCGGGCTGGACAGGAGTTAATTGCCCACGAGCTAACCCACACTATTCAGCAGGGGCAGTCCCCCACTGTTCAAGCAAAACTGCATAATGGCTCAACGGTGGTGCAGCGAGATGTCACCACTGGCTTTCAGGAAGATACTCCCGATGACATTGTCGGTGATGTAGATCTGTCCGGTTTCACCGATCAGTCTACGAAAACACATCTGGGTGGCAAACAAGAGCTATTAGACGATCCAGAAACAACAACAACGACAAAGGTGGGCGACGGCACCGTCACAACCACAGAAACAAGTAAAAAGGGCTTTTCTGGTGTTGCGGCAGCAGCTCAAAAGATTTCTGAATCCGATGATACCAGTGTTAAGGAAGCCTTTCAGGCTCTAGCCCGAGCTGGGGCATTTGGCGAAGCCGCTGCCAAAAAAGTCAAAGAAACCTCTTCCGGTACCAAGATGGAGGTAGAAGGTAAGTCCAGCGGTTTTGTGGGCGGTGAAAGTGAAGTGGTCAGCACTAAAGTTGTTGATGTCATCGATGGGTTGACCATTATGGCACGGGCCACTACCAAAGCTGGTTTAGGCTTTGACTTAGAAGGGTTAGCTCAAATCTCTAAAGAAGTCGGTGGCATGGAACTATCGGCTCAATTAAAGAGCAAATTAAGCGGCTTTGCCGGAGTTATGGCTGAAGCCAAAGGCAAACTCAATATTACAGCTTTTGGTATTGCAGCATCAGGTTCGGCTAAAGTCATGGCCGGTGTCAAGAGCGAAGGAGAGGTCACCGTTAATATTAAAGCGGGTGAACTAGGGGGTGAAGCACAGGGCAAATTTGAGGCCCTTGCAGGGGTCGAAGCTGGAGTTGAAGGACAAATTTCTGTAAGTCTGCTGGGTATTTCAGCCTCTGGTAAAGCGGAAGCATTTGCTGGTTCAAAAGTAAAAACCAGTGGCTCTGCAGCCGTGAAATATCAAGGACGCATTCTATTCAAGATTTCGGGAGAGGTAGAAGCCTCGGCAGGTGTAGGAGCGTCTATTGAGGGCACCTTCTCGTTCGAAAATGGAAAATTGGTCATTGGTGGTAAGCTCGCAGGGGCACTGGGCCTTGGCGGTGGCGGTGGTGTAACCTTGACGGTGGACTTCAAGGAAATTGGCCTAGTCATCAAGGAAAAACTCAAGAATGCTCTGACTCGGAAGGCTTTGGATAACACCAGCATTTCGGACCAAGATCGGAAGTCTACAGATGACTTAACACCTGAGCAAGAGGAAAATATGAAGTCTGAGTTGTTCGAGGCGGCCCATCCTCACTTGCTAGCTTATGCGAAGAAGAAGGAAACCCGTAAATCAAAAGGTAAAGCCAAAAATCTTGTCAAACGGGAGAATATCCAAGAAATCCTCGACAAAAAAGTGCGTAAGAACAGCAAGGTATCCAAGTATTTAGAGTATAAGTTCTCCGATGGAATTCTGGAGCAGGCCTGTCGTGCCGCATTTGGTGATCAGTTAGTTGACCCTGACGGCATTATTATCCAGGCTGGTGTCATTCGATCGTTCCCGCTGACCGTGGGTAGCACACCCAAGGATGGCTTTAAGAAGCTGTTCTAAATCGTCACAATCCCTCTATAAAATTGCTAATAATGCTAATTATAGAAAGAGGTTGGATCAACGATTTTACCGGCAACACCAAGAACTCGTTTAGAACATTGGCAATATGGCAGACGTACTACATTTTTTTAGTCATCAAACCCATGTCTCACTAGAGCTTCCTGTGGGCTGGGAAGAATTCTCAGAAGATGCACATAATGTCGTTTATTACTATGAAATTTATGATGAAGACGAGGATGAAGACGATTTTTCTAAAAATCCTCGATTGATAATTCAGTTATTTCCATCTCCCAGCACAAACATTGATAATCTCCGTCAAGCCTCTGAGTCAGTGGTGACTGTGCCGCGTAAAAACTTTGAACTAATTTCTCATCAAGAAGAAATTATCGATCAATATCCCGGACTGACGGATGTCTTTAGATATTTCGACGAGGATTTTGGTGCTCTGGCTGTTCGATACCAATCTTTTATCCTGGTGGATAATGTTCTCTTTAGCTTTGCTGGTGCTTGCCTGGCTCAACATGAGGATGAATTACTACCCATGTTTCGAAATGCTTTAGAGTCCATTCGGTTTATCTTTATGACTCAGGCCGTATAGTTTTTTGAGGTGTTAACAGATGGCGACCCTTCCTGATATGGTTAGTTATTTTAATCAAGAGACTATGGTTTCTATTTTAGTGCCAAAGTCTTGGTCTGGAGCGATTGTGGATAGCTCAAAATTCCGTATCTTTGGCTTGCCAGAACCAGGTTTTGAGGAATACTTTGACGAATATAAAGTTTCCATGAGCTATGAATTACAAAAGCCGGATAGTTCTAATGATAGTTGGTTTGAATCTCTCATAGCGCAGAATAATGCCCTTATGCAGCAAGACTATAATGAGTACAAGCTATTACAAGAACAAACCTATGAATTAGGCGGCCACAAGACCTATTGTAATCATTACTCCTGGCGAGAAGAAAATACTGGGTTGCGTTTATTTCAGATGCAGGCATTTATTGTAGGAAGCCCCTATAAGTTTTATCTAATCAACGCAGCTGTTTTAGAATCGTTGGAGCGTAAGTATATCCCTATTTTTGAAAATATTCTAAACTCAACAAGAATTATTCCACGTAATTAATAGAGCGCGATCGCTTTTAGATGCCCCCCATCTAACTGGGCATTTAGCTGATGTTTTCTGAATGTATCTGTTTGTAGTGTGGTCGTTATCTGTACTGGAAAACTGGGTGGGACTTTATGAGGTGTTCAAGGTTACTTAGCCATTGTTAATTTAAAGGATGAACTGGTCTAGAGCTATTGCTGCTACTGAATGGTATCTCACATAAAGTAATCCCGAAGAGCAGCAATACTGAGTACTGATTCTGCCTAACTAGCATTTATGTATTATCTTCAGTCGTATCACTGTCTGATACTTCCTCAGTTGACCAATCGAGCCAGATAACTTCTCCAAACTTCCACTTAAAGTCGAATTTGTCGTTGCGTGTGCCTTCTTTTGTATGACAGTAGTCGTTTGACACTAACTCCTGAATAGTTACTTCGAACGTATAGCCTAATCCCTGATCATAAATTTTCATTTTATCGCCAGCAAACCCAAGTACTGCCATGGCGTGGGCTTCTGCGTTACTCCACTGATAGTCTCTGGTTGGATTATGATTGACCCGCCTGCGGATCGAGTGCATTTTTCTTTCTTTAGCTTCTTCAGTGGGTTGTTGATCGATCTGATCTTTATAAATAGGATCTTTCTTCCATGTGGGATTGAGTCTTTTCGGGCGCTCTGAATTGATGACCACCGTTGTGTTGTTGATGTTTGTTTGTAAATCTTTGAGTTTGCTAGTAGCTTCTCTCGGATCTCTTACTAAATCTAGAGATTCTGTCGATTTCCCTGTTAGCATACCCAATGCACGTCTCGCAGAATCTGATCCCAAATTTGCATAGCTTCCCAAACCCTTCTCAACCGCTAACGCTTTTTCGATAATACCTATAAGCCTGGCAGAGGAAGCTTTTGATCCTTTGCCTGCATAGAGTAACTGTTCTTGAGCCGTCACAGGTAGTTGGGTATCGACTTCAATCTCTTTAGGCTCTTCGCCGCTGGGTGCAAGATTAGCTCCACTCTGATCATTCATTGGATAGAGCTTAACTTTAAAGGTTTGTTTGATGTCATCGTCGATGGTATCACTTGTGCCCTCCTCAATAGAAGCCAATAATTTCTCTGGTTTTGTATAACCCAACGCGATGATTGACGAAATTACCCAACAATCACCTAATGCGCCCTGTTTGCCTAGTTTTCTTAGTTGCTTCCCTTCTATTTGTTCAGTGGCTTTGTCTAGGTTGATCTGGTAGCGTTTCCAGTTGTTTTCTTCATGTCCTGGTCGAACACCGATTTGTCCTTCTGGATCACGCTGAATGCCGGAAGTGTTTGCTTGTTTAATTTGAGTAGATTGATCTACCCTTGTGGCTAATGGTGGACTCTTTTGACCAAACTCTTTTTGAGGTTGTCTTTGTACAGTGTTGCTATTTTGTTGTACCACATGGGTTAGCTCGTGGGCGATAAGTTCCTGACCACCTTTAGAGCCCGGGTTATAGGCTCCTTGTTTAAAGAAAATATCTTGTCCAGTGGTGAAGGCTTTGGCCTGAATTGATTGGCTAAGATGATCCGCTTGTTGATCAGTATGGATTTTTACTCGGCTAAAATTAGCTCCCATGGCAGATTCAAGTTTACCTTGAAGTTTGGGCTCCAGGGAGCTGCCACCGCTGCGTGCCTGGTTTAGTTGGGCTTCAAAGTCACCGTTGGCGACCCCAGTAATAACACCCCCATCACGCTGTATGGTCAGAAAACTAAAGTTATGGGAAAGGCTATGCTGTACGGTATCGTCTTGATCATCTGCTGCTTGCCCACTATGAATTTTTTTTACAACTTCACTGGCTACGCGATCCGCTTCTTGTTCATAAGGATCGTTGGGTTCACCAATGGTGAGTTTGGGCTGTAACACACTTACATCGGAAAAATTAAAATTTGTCGATGCAGTCGATGTATTAGATATTGGATTACTTTGGGGAATATTTGCAGCTTTGGCTGGTGAGGAAGGTGTTAGCTGACTATGGGTCATCTGTGTTTGAGATGCCTGATCGTCTTTTTTCTGAGCGCGATCGCAATCACCCATTGCCAGCCTCCTAACAGAGTTGTTGAACTAACTTCAGCTATAGTGCCCAGCAAACCTTATTGATATCAGCGAGTACTTCTCCAAGGCATTGTCTTCATTCAGCCACTTCTTTATCTTATTCAGATTTAGCGGCTTCAGTATGCCCATGGAGAACCGTATTCAAATTCATCAATAAAATCAGTATCGAGATCGCGATATCCTATTGGGGTATGCTAACAAACAAATAAATTTGTTCTGTTGGCTGAGGATCATTGTGATTATAGGACAGATCTCTAAACGCTTTTTCCGAAGCTATTTACTAATGCTATCTTACCAGGATCGGATCGAGCGATACCAAGACCTTATCGATGTAAAGTGGCTAAAGTCTGTCTTGGAAGACATTAAACCCGATGTTTTTCCTGAACCTCCATCAGAACAGTTGATTAAGGAGACTATTCCTGATCGTATTCAAGCACCTACGCCCTATTATCACCAATATCGGTGTTTGCAGGGAAATCCCTTAAGCTGTCAGGAATCAACTGTCAAAGAAAACGCTAGATGTGAGCAGTGTTATTTCCCGGCCTTACTGCCTACTGGTGGCCAGCTCATTGGTAAACAAGGTGAATATAAAATTGGTCACAGTATAGGACGACGCGGCATTGGCAGACTTTATCAGGGAGTACGTCTTAGCTCCGAAGAATCCGTTGTTATCCAAGAATATTTGCTACCTGAGCGATACTTTAGCCCAGATGAACAGCGGCAATGCCAGGAATCATTCACTACACTAGCAGGATTGGCCTTAGCGGATGGTCGAGTGCAGGATGTGAGAATTGTGCTGCCATTAGAAGCGATCGCAGATTTGTCAGGTGAGCGGTGTTATTTGGTGACATCCGCTGTAGATGGTCAGCCAACGTTGAACCAATACTGTGCGAACCATGGCGCTTTTGGCAGTAAAGCAGTGTTAGCCATGCTCAATCAGGTGCTACAAACTCTGATGTTCTTGCACCAGCAAAAATTTACACTGCCAGCTGGACAGATGCAAACAGGAATTGTCCATGGAAATCTTAGTTTAGACAGTCTGCTATGGGTGAGTGACTCAAAAGAACAAGATTCTCAAGGGTTTGTATATCTGACTGATTTTGCCCTGTGGGAGAGATTTTTTGATCCAGCCCGGGTTGATCGAGAACAGCCCGACTTTCAAGACGATTTAGCCGCTCTGGGGCGAGTGGCATTTTTCCTCTTAAATGGTGCCACCTTAGATAACCAAGGACAGCTTTTAAAACCGCATCTGGATAGTAACTGGCCCGATGTTTATGCCCCACTTAAGCAATTTATCCTCAGGTTGATTGGTATTGAACCATCGTTTGCCAGTGCAGAAGCGGCTCGAACGGCATTGTTAGCGATACCACCTGAAGAGGAGGCAAGTCACTGGGAATCTCGGAATGCAGAACTAATACCCATTAAACCAGCCTGGTATAAACGCTTCATTCCTATTTTGGTCATAGCGGCGATTCTAGCGACGCTAGGCATTTTCGGCTGGTTATTGTTAAGGTCTCAGCGCCCCAGCTATGCAAATATCCCCTTAAATCTTTGCTGTTTGAAGGACATTGATGCTGTGCCTGTAGGAGAGTATCGCTACGGGATACCGGCTGCTGCCTATTGGTATCCGTTATTTCGTGTGGCGGCAGAACCGTCTCTGGAGGTATCTCCTACACTGTTTGAGCAATTACAGGCAACATTTCCACAGATGTCCTTAATTCCCCATGTGACCGGAACGTCAAAAGATGCGATCGCATCCGTTCAATCTGGCCACACCGACTTTGCTATTGTTCCATTAACAGCCCCGTTGCCTGCTGATATCACTAGTACTATCATCGCCTACGACAGTTTAGTGCCAGTGGTTGCTTTTAATTATCCTAAGCGTACTAAGGGATTGCCCGATGCCCTAAAGGGTGAGATTAGTTTGTCTCAGCTGAAGCAGCTTTACACGGGTGCCGTCGATAACTGGCAACGGATCAGCTCCCTTGATTTAGATGTTCAACGCTATTGGGTCAGTGACCCTACGGCCCAGGAAATTTTCACCCAGCGGCTTTTCCAGCCAGGTGAAATGTTGACTACTACTGATGCGGAGTCCTCTACTTCAACGTCCTCCACTTCAACGTCCTCTACTTCAACGTTTATTACAACAGATGGGGTAGATGCTCTGCCAACACTCATGATGCTGCGCTGGATTTTGCAAGATTTTGAGAATACAACGATTGGTAGTATTGGTATTGCCCCCCTTAGTCAGGTTTTTGGTCAGTGTTCGGTATACCCTTTAGCATTAGCAGAGAAGCGTCAGACGGTTAGCCCCTTTGTGTTTAACAATGGTAAGGCGGTGGGGCCAGGGGGGGATTTGTGCGATCGCAAAGGCAGCTATCAGCCTAATGCCGAGGCTCTCCGCAGTGGGATATATCCCTTAGCCTATCCCCTAGCTGTTATCTACCCGTTTGACAACAGCCGTTCTCCCATCGGTAAGAAGGTGGCTGAGCTGCTATTGACTCAAGAAAGTCAGACGTATTTGCGATCGCGAGGCATGGTATCCGCCTATGCCCTATCAGATGCCCAGTAAGCATTATGCGATGGTTGATTTAGGGGATGAATCGGTAGAACTATTGTTATTTGGCGGTGTCTTACAACTAACGTTATGTAGAATCATGTCTCTATTGTCGTAATGACTTTGTTGTTGTTTTATCGATTTCGAATGTGGCTGGATCAATCACCACTTTATAGTCCCGCTGAGCTGATTCAACGGTAAGGAATCCGTCTAGCACATCTTCTAAAACTAAAGCTGGATCACGTTCTAAGGGGTTACCATAGCCACCACCGCAGGGACTGATCGTGCGTAGGGTATCACCAGGTTTTGTTTTGCGACAGGGAAACTTAGACGGTAAAACCTGCACCTCGTCATCCTCTGGATTGAGAATTTGTACACCCCCTGGAGTACCATCCTCTCCACCAAAGATGCCCCAAGGAGCATACTTATTGCCTTCCCCTTCTAAAGACATTTGACCCGGTGTGAGAAACTGAATATCTCGAATCGACCCCAGTCCACCCCGCCATTTACCCGCACCACTGGCATCTTCAATCAGCTCATAACGGGTAACCCTCAGGGGTAAATGGGCTTCAATATCTTCGATGGGGTTATTACGGGTGTTGGCATAGAGGGTATCTACCCCATCCATGCCATCCTTGCCATAGCGACCACCGTAGCTACCTTCGGTGATATCCATGTACACCCAATAATCTTCATCCATGGCACCACTGTAGGACACCACTTTGATATTACCGATGCCACCACTGACATTTTGAGGAGCCACCTGAGCTAAAGCTTTCATCAGGGTATCAGCGACAATATTGCCTGGACAACAGCGGGCAATCACTGGTGCTGGATAGATGGGGTTTGCTAAACACCCCTTAGGGGCAACAATATGAATAGGACGGGTTAGGCCAGAATTCTGGGGCACGTATTCCATCAATGCGGTATCTAGTAAGACAGACCGCAGGGTAACAAAAATAGCAATGTCCACGGTGCCCACAAAGGGCATGTTGATGGGGCGATCATCCACTTGCGGTGCGGTGCCGGTCAGATCGATGGTCATATCACTGCCGTCGATGGTAACCGCAACAGCAATTTTTAAGTCTTTTTTACTGGGATCTGGATCATCCAAAAAACCATCGATAAAGCCTTCCGCAACGTAGGTCCCATCAGGCAACTTCTCAACAGCCTGACGAATCATCCGTTCGGAATAGTTCATCAAGACCTCACTGGCGGCTAATACCGTATCTAGGCCATACTGATCCAACAATTCTAGAAACCGTTGTTCACCCACACGGCAGGCGGCAACCTGGGCTTCGATATCTCCCACCACTACCTGGGCACTGCGAATATTTTGTCGCAGCATTCGCCAAACCTGACGGTTTTTGACACCCTTTTCATAAATTTTTACAGCCTTGAACTGTAGACCTTCAGCAAAGGCATCCACAGCATCAACAATGCCGCAGCTGCCAGGAGACGAGGAGCCAATATCCAGATGGTGGGCGGTGGTAAAGGAATAGCCGATCAGCTCTTCTCCACGAAAAATGGGAATGCCAATGCCAATGTCTGGCCCGTGGGATGCACCGTAATAGGCATGATTATGCAGAATCACATCACCGGGGTAAAACTCTTCATCGTCTTCTTCCATGGCCTTGAGTACCCCCCGCATGTAGCCAGGGATAGGGCCTAACTGTAGAGGTGTGCTGTAGGCGCATTCGGCTAGTTGCTGACAGTCGGCATCAAGAATGGCGGCCCCAAAGTCTTCGGACTCGCGAATAATGCTGGAGTAGGACATGCGGGCCAGCTTATGGCCCATTTCCAGGGCAATTCCGTTGAGGGCTCCAGCGATCACCTGAGCAGTAACTGGGTCGATTTTTGGGAGCTGGCGGTGTTGGGGAGGGGAGACGGTCATGGCAGGGAAAGGGGAAGGGGGAAAAACGTTCTCTCGTAGAGACGTTCCATGGAACGTCTCTACGAGGGGGAAGGCGATTATACAGATCCTTGGGCGATGGCGATGGCCATGGTTTTATCCACCAAGGAATCATCGGTTACGTGAATAACCAAATTACCGTTGGGTTCTACGGTGGTGCGGCTATGGGGGGGTAACAGAATTGTGGAGTCCTTTTGGAAGATGATAGCAGGGCCTTCGAGTTGGGCACCCACGGGTAATCGGTCTCGATCAAAGAATTGGGTGGAGTATTTTTCCAGCTGGCCATTGACGCGGAAATAGGTGACGGCTGTTTTAAGCCAGGCGTCTTGTAAGTTTCCTCCAGTGGGGGCAGAGAAGTTGGAGAGTTTGGGCATGGGTCCGGTGCCGGTGACCCTGAGGGTGACTAGCTCCACCGGGTTTTCTGGAAAGGCATGGCCATATTCGGCGGTATGGAGATCGTGGAACTGTTGCCAGACAGACTGCAGAGCGGTTTCGTCCAGAATGCTGCCGGGGACCTGAGCCCGCAGTTCATAGCCCTGACCCACATAGCGACAGTCGGCAAACCGTTGTAGGGTCATGTCCGTTGCACTAAAGCCGTCGGCCCTTAATTGTTCTTTAACCTGGTCTTCTAGAGATTGTAGGTCAGCGTTTAGTTTAGCCAGATTGGGTTCAGTGCTGAGGGTAAATTCGTTTTGAATTAGATCGTGCTTGAGATCGGTGGTGAGCAGTCCCATGGCGGAGGTAATGCCGGGATAGCGGGGCACAATCACTTCAGGAATGCCAAGGGATAGGGCCACTTCAGCGGCATGGAGGGGGCCTGCACCTCCCTGGGCCACCAGGGCAAATTTGCGGGGGTCTTGCCCTTTCTGGATAGTGCGGGAGCGGATGGCATTGGCCATGTTGTTATTGACAATGGTGAGAATTCCGGCAGCGGTTTCATAGAGGTCTAACCCCATGCGATCTGCTAACGCTTGTACCGCTGCAAAGGCTTTCTCGGGGTAGATGGTCATTTCACCACCGAGAAAATACTCTGGATCTAGCCGATTGAGAACCACATTGGCATCGGTCACGGTGACTTCGGTGCCGCCTTTGTCATAGCAGACAGGACCGGGCGCAGCTCCAGCACTGCGAGGACCCACCCGAAATGCACCACCGGCATCGACGTAGGCAATGCTGCCGCCACCGGCACCGATGGTATGCACATCAATCATAGGCACCATGACGGGGTATCCAGCAATCCAGGTATCTCGCGCTGTGGCCTCGGCAAAGCCACGCTCGGTGACAATGCCAATGTCGGTACTGGTGCCGCCCATATCAAAGGTGATCAGTCGATCGCGATGAGATTGTGCACCAGCCGCTGCACCGCCTAAAACACCAGCTGCTAACCCTGATAACAACAAAGTAACGGGTTGTTCTCCGGCAACATCTGCAGTGGCCACACCACCGTTGGAGCGCATAATGTGCAGTTCGCCCCGCACGGCTTGTTCTTTCAAACTTTGACTCAGGTTGTTGATGTAGCGTTTCACCTTAGGTCCAACAAAGGCGTTAATACAGGCGGTGGTAAACCGTTCAAATTCTCGGAACTGGGGAAAGATGCTGGCGCTGGTGGTGATAAAGGCTTCGGGATAAAGTTCTTGGGCGATGGCGGCCACTCGTTCTTCGTGGCGAGCATCGAAGTAGGAGTTGAGAAAACAGATGGCGATGGATTCGACGCCAGCGGCTTTGAGTTCAAGGATGGCGGTTTTGGCTTCGGCCTCGTCCAGGGGAATGAGGGTGTGACCCTTGGGGTCAAGACGTTCGGAGACGACTTTGCGATCGCGCCTCTTCACCAACGGTCTTGCCTGCCAAGGAATATCCTGCATGATGGAATAATGCTGGGGTCTCTGGTGGCGACCAATATGGACAATGTCCCGATACCCCTTCGTGGTGACCATCCCTGTGCGGGCACCATCATAGGTAAGTAGCGTATTGGTGGCAATGGTGGTGCCATGGAGCACATGCTCAATATCACCGTAGTCAGCCTGGGCCATCTGACACAGGGTTTCAATGCCCTGCATCATGGCCCTGGAAGGATCATCCACCGTTGTTGGCACCTTGTGAATCCAGGTCTGCCGCTGATCCACATCCGCCAGGATCAAATCTGTAAACGTGCCGCCAATGTCTACGCCAATGAGTTTCATACTCGGTCCCCATGGTAGAAGCCATTCGTGAGATTTTACGCATTTACCCTTAGGTAAAGTGTTCAGTATGCACCATTTAACGGTTTCATAATACAAGGGTGAACAATCAGTCACAACCTGTAATGCTTGCAGTAATTTTAATAACAATTCCCTAACTTCTTTCCAGGGAGGATAGACCCATGCGTTTGGGTCCTCCTATGGTTACTGTTGCGTTACAAACCAATCACGCTCGACTCCAGAAACG
This sequence comes from Leptothoe sp. EHU-05/26/07-4, assembly GCF_043421015.1. NCBI lineage: Bacteria > Bacillati > Cyanobacteriota > Cyanophyceae > Nodosilineales > Cymatolegaceae > Leptothoe > Leptothoe sp. EHU-05/26/07-4. The sequence goes on along the minus strand of NZ_JAXSQV010000003.1, from coordinate 997,401 downwards.
ATTGAGCGATCTGGCTACCATTGGTCAACTCTCCTCTGGTGGTGTACGGCGTACAGCCTATAGCCTCGAAGACTTGGCCGCTCGCCAGCAAGTGATTGCCGCCATGAAAGCGATAGACATGGACATTACCATTGATGCTGCTGGCAACATTATTGGTCGCTACAGCGGTATTCAAGATCTGCCTGCCCTGGCTACAGGTTCCCACATTGATACAGTACCTGCCGGTGGTCGCTATGACGGAGCGTTGGGAGTGCTGGCTGGCATCGAAGTTGTTGCCACTCTCCACGAAGCCGGACAGCGGCTTCACCATCCCATTGAGGTGATTGTGTTCACCGATGAAGAAGGTGAGATGATTGGCAGTAAGGCCATGGCAGGAGCAGCCCATGACACCGATCCTGAATGCTATCGTCGGCTGGATGGCACTTCGATTCAAACCTGTTTACATCAGATTGGTGGCGACTGGCATAATCTGACCACCGCGCAAAGAACATCCCAAGATATCGCTGCTTATCTAGAATTGCACGTGGAACAGGGTGGTGTGCTAGAAGCGAGAGAACGTCAGATTGGTGTAGTCCAGGGCATTGTGGGTCTACAGCGTTACCTGGTGACCATTATGGGGCGTCCTAACCATGCGGGCACCACACCTATGGATATGCGCCAGGATGCCCTCTATGCAGCTTCGTTGTTAGTAGCAGCAGTACATGATGTCGCCGTTGATATTCCTGGGAATCAGGTAGCCACGGTGGGATATTTAAACGTTATTCCCAACGCCGCCAACATTGTACCGGGGCAAGTAGATCTCACCATTGACCTGCGAGATTTATCGCTGGAGACCCTTGGGACTATGGTGAATGTGTTGCAGCAACGGGTTCAAGAAATCGAAGCGATTACGTCTACCCAGATCCAGTTAGAACGACAACATGCGGTAGATCCCACCCTAGCCAGTCCCAAGATTCAAGAGACCATTACAACTGTTTGTAACTCTCTACAGCTGAACCATTATTCCATGCCCAGCCGAGCTATCCACGATGCCCAGGAGATCGGTCGATTTACCCAGATGGGTATGATTTTTGTACCCAGTCAGTCAGGGGTGAGCCATGCAGAAGATGAATATACCTCACCGGAACAATGTGGCCAGGGAGCAGATGTCTTGTTACATACGTTGTTGCAGCTTGATGAACAGGGTGTAACGTAAGCAGAAGCTTTACCATCCAGAGATATTTGACGATTCTGATATTAACTATACCCACATGGCCCGAGCAGTTATGGGTGCAAAAAATATGGGTGTGAAAGATTTTGTATAGGCACTGATGCTACATGATTCAAGTAATATCGCTTGCTTGATCTTATGGGCATGCTAAAGCTTGCACAGGATAAAGCAAGGAATGAATACTCATTTTTGGGAAATGGTATATTCCAGCCACTATATACCTCACGGACATTGTTATTTATGGCAGCCATCGTTAGTTGGGCTCCATGTTGTTAGCAATGGGATCATTGCCCTGGCCTATGCCTCGATTCCGTTAACACTCTTCTGTTTTGCTTATAAACATCGCTGGGAAAATATATATCCATCTAATCAAGTCTTTTTGTTATTTAGCGCGTTTATTAGTCTGTGTGGAATGGGTCATTTATTAGACATTGTGACCCTGTGGTATCCGATTTATTGGGTTACTGGCTTTGTGCGTGCGTGCACAGCTTTAGTTTCTGTATACACAGCTTTTGAGTTACTAACGCTACTGCCCAAATTTTTAACTCTCACCAGCCCACTAGAACTCGCAGAAGTCAATCAAAAGCTCCAATCTGAGATTCATCACCGTCGCAATGCTCAAGTAGCTTTTCAAAGCTTAGTTACCTGTACATCCTTAGCCACAGGAACAGAATATTTTTCCACCCTGGTGATTAGTCTGGCCATGATTCTCAATGTGGACAGTGTGATTGTGGCTGAAAGGTGTGAATCTGATGCTTTAGCATTGAACATTCTAGGTATGTGGCATTATGATCAACACCCCATTGATAGCCTGATCTCAGCTGCTCAAACACCCTGTGTTCAGGTGCTTGAAACAGCAAAGTTGCACTACTGTTCTGATCTTGAATTACCGCCAGATCATCCCATGGGTAAGCTAACGGCGACTACCTACCTGGGAGCCCCCCTATTGGATGGAGACGGTAACGCGATTGGTATTTTATTTATTCTCCATAACGGTTTGTTAGAGGAGCTGGAACTGGCCAAGTCCTTTCTGCGGGTATTTGCGGCTCGTTCTGCGGCTGAACTCAGGCGTCATCAGGCAGAACAGGCATTGCAAAGAGCCTATGACAATCTTGAAGAGCGTATCCAGCAACGTACGATTGAACTCAAAGAAGCCAAGGAAACGGCTGAAATTGCGAACCGTGCTAAGAGTCTTTTCTTAGCAAAAGTTAGCCATGAACTGCGGACTCCTTTGAATGCAATTTTGGGCTTTACTCAGCTGATCAGCCAAGATCAGACGCTTTCGAAGGACCACAGCGAATCATTAGAGATTATTGACACCAGTAGCGCTCATTTACTGGATTTAATTAATAATATTCTAGAATTCACCCAGCTAGAAATTGGTCATGCCCAACTGCACACTGATGATGTGGATATCATTAGTGTGCTTTACGGGCTTGGCAATATGGTACGACTTAAGGCCAAAAAGCGTGGCCTCCAACTCAGGGTAGATTGCGACCCTAACATCCCTCGCTACCTACATATTGATGCTGGCAAACTACGTCAAATCATTCTCAATTTGCTCGATAACGCCATCAAGTACACGGATACTGGCCAAGTAGTCTTAAAAGCCTATGCCATCCCTTCAGACGATGTTTTTAATTTAGGCCTAGAAATCTCCGATACCGGCACTGGCATTAGTCTCCAAGAACAACAGCGAATCTTTAGTCCCTTCTATCAAACAGATGCCTCATCCACGGTGCATGATGCTAGTGATCAGGGTGTGGGTTTGGGGTTAGCCATTTGTCAAGGATTGCTCAAACTCATGGATGGCAGTATCCAATGTCTTAGTTACCCTGGTCAAGGTACCACATTCCATATTCAGCTACCGGTAGAGGTGATTCAGGCACCACAAAAAGCACCCCCAATTACAAAAAAAATCTCAACACCGCCCCAACAACAGTACAACATTTTAGTTGTCGAAGACGCTCCCACCAATCGACGACTACTCAAACATATCCTTGGCAATGCTGGCTTTATCGTGCATGAAGCTGAAAACGGTCAGCAAGCCATTGAACAGTGGCAGTCCCAGCGTCCAGACTTGATCCTGATGGATATCCAAATGCCTGTCATGAATGGCTACGACGCTACAGCTTATATCAAACAGCGGGATCCTAACTTGCCCATCATTGCAATCACAGCTAGTGTTTTAGATAACCAACTGGATAAGATTCTTTCTGTCGGCTGTAATGCCTGTATTCGTAAGCCCGTTAACCGTGAACATCTGTTATGCACCATCAACAATTGTTTAAACACGGACCATGGTTTCACACAACAGTCAAACCCTTCTCAGGTATTAGTATAAGATACAATGCAACCAAGTATGGCTTCACACAGGCAAGAGTAGCAATCCCTCTCTAACCTGGCTGTTGTTGGTAACGCCGTAGTAAACCTAGCCCAACCATTGCTAATCCCACTAAAGCTGTAGGTTCAGGTACAGCTGTTGCAGTGGAAGAGAGGGAGGAATTCTCTTTATGTAGAACAAGCTTGGCCTCACGAATAATCGCGTCATCCATGTAAATAAATGGAATGGCATGCTTCTCATTGGCAATGGTGTAATCTGACATCTCTCCAGCCCAGGAGTTAGGATCGTACCAGGTATTCGTGTGGTCAGTATCGTCAAAGAAAGCTGTCATGACATCATCTACAGTAAAGCCATGATCTAACAGACTTACTGAGAAGCTACCGGCTTCACCCACCTTGGGAATGCTAGCAACAGAAGGCACCTTAATCAGAGCGGCATCGGTAGGCGCTACTTCTGAACCTAAACCAAATCGCATGCCGCCAATGCCAGGAATACCCACCCAATCAGTGGTAACTCGAACGTTCGTTACTTCAATATCTAAAAAGATAAGTTCAGCGGAGACAAGGTCACTGCCATCTGCCAAAAATGCATCTAATAATTCTTGATTTTTATTAAAGTCAAACGTCCAACTAACACTCTCGTCAATACCGTTACCTACGGTTGAGTTACGACCGCTACGGCGAATTTGAAAATCTCGGGACTTAAATCCCTCACCGCGCCCAGCGTTTTCTAACGTTTGACCATATCCACTCTTCACCTGGGCATCAGCTTGAGCTGCACTAGCGGTGGAAAATGCAACCCCAATGGCTAACCCAGTGGCTAATATTTGCTTCAACATGACGATTCTTCTCAAGCCAACAACTGATAGGAGAGGCACCTGTTTGTATTCTTAGAGTACTGATGTAACAATAGATACGAAATCGGCTAATGTGCTCACTTTTACAGAGATGGAGATCTTCTATGGATAAGACATCTAGGTATTTTTGTGGAAACCCTGTAGATTGCCTATATGAAACGCGTATAAATCTCCTTAAAGTTCGGTGCTTTCATAGAATCAGACTGTCTGTTGTTATCTTTTTACTTGAGTAAAATGGTCAATTTTGCGGACTTTTGATAACGACAATAGGTTGGTTAATCTGTTCTTAAACCCTTGCTTTACTTGCCTAAATTTAGGCCTTTGCTAATTCGTTGCCAATCAGAAGTATTTAACAACAAAATGATCCCGCCAGGGATACTGAGGAGCCATCCCAATACGGTCACGGTTAAAGATAGTAACAGGGCCTCTTCTGCCCCCAAACCTACTCGACTAAACAGATATACCCACAAACCTTCTTTGAGGCCTAACCCTCCTAGGGAAATGGGCAATAGAGTAATGACGACGATGATGGGGATAAATACGAGTAGGGCTAAAAATGAGATGCTAATGCCCAGTTGGTGAGCAATGATCGTGTGATAAACCACTATGCCTAACTGCAATATAAGGGATAGGCCAATGGATGATGCTAACGCTGGGCGGTCCTTGGAAAATTGCCACAATAGGTGTTGGATTTTAGCAAACCGGACTGCGATCGCAGCCAATCTAAACCGTCTTAACCAAGGGGTTACCCACCGTAACAACTGGGGGCTCATAATCAGCAGTACCGCGCCTACCAAGGCTCCCACCGCCCCTAAAAATAGAGCAATAATGTCCCAGCGCCCCACCAGCTGAAACGCAGGAGCCAACCCCATCACAGCAATGGCTGACAGGGCCGCTAACCCCGTAAACCGTTCTAAAAATACCGACACCAGGGCCGCTTCAGAATCTTGAGTTGCCTGGTTCACCTGATACACCCGATAGACATCTCCCCCCAGGGAGCCGGGTAAAAAGATATTTAGCCACATGCCCACAAAGTAACTGGATATGAGCTGCCCCATCGGCACGTTATAGCCCTGGGAACGCAATACAATTTGCCAACGCCAGCAGCTGAGCCACTGGAGAACGGTATAAAACAACAAAGCAAACAGCACAAACGGTAATGATAAGGTGTGGAGCTGTTGCCAGGCTTGAGTAAAATCAATTTGCGTAAAAACAAATATGAGGAGAATTACACTAACAGTAATTTTAAGCAGGGTAAGCGGTTTCATAGGTAAGGAGCAAGCCTTCAATAACTTCCAAAATTTGGAAGTTAATTGATTTTATTTCTTAAGTAGATCAGGTCAATTCTTCGACAAAAAGAATCAGTCTTACCCCCCTAATATGCCCCTAAATCCCTGCCCTGCTCTGGCGTATGGGGTATCCATCCATCGGCGGGATCCCATAGCCGTAAGCTAGTACCAAAGCTGTCGTATACGGGTTTGCCCGTGGTTTGGATATATTCCAACATTTGGGCACTGAGACGGCTCTGGCGAGCATCATCGACATGGATCCAGACACGCTGCGATGTTTCTAGTATGCGCTCCAGTTGATCTAAATTACTAATCACCACGCCACCGCCCCAGCGGTCTAGCAGGCGACCGTCACGCCAGTACGTGGCATCAAAAAACCAGGTACCCATAAGAAAGTAATCGACCGGCCCAATGGTGATCGGTCCAAAGGAAGGGGTGGGGGAAATAATGACGTCTCCTGGCTGACGATGGTCACGGATATATTCAAAAATTTCGGTGTTGTGGCGACCAATGGCCTGGGCATAGCTCTGAGCTATGCGCCCGAGTTCTAAGTTGCTGATAAGTAGCAGTACTAAACAAAGACTCACCAGGCCATGGACCGGAAAGTGTTGGAATCGTCCCTGTTTAATGGTGTGGATCAGACCTTGGCTAATTGCGATCGCGCTATACACCGACAGCATGATAAATAGGGGATACACTGAGTAGGCATAGCGTTCAGCAATTTGATAGGTGAGCAGGGTTAATACCAACAGATTGAGCAACACAAAGCTAAACAAATATAAAACCAGACCCGCTTGCCGACGAAGAAAATAAATTGCCCCAACCAGGAAAAATGCTGTGTAGAGAATCTCCAATCGGTTTGGCCCCACAAAAAAGCAAGCCAAAAACCCTGTCACGTTAAGTAAATGGGGTTTGAGATAAGACGACGTACTGGCAGACAATGCTGTCCAGGGGGTGAGGCACTTAATTTTAAAAAAGATAATGTCATAGGCAAAGATGATCATCACCATGATGGTGTTTAACCATAGCCGCCAGTCCGCTTGCCAACGAAATCGAGGGGCAAAACAAAGGTAACCCAATAAAAAACCTGGGGTAATGGTCAGACTGACTTCTTGAATCAGCAAGGTGGCTGTTAGGGCAATAAAAAAGACATATTGATAAAATCGCCCACCCCTGTCGATAAACCCCCGAATAAAGGCCCACAGGGCCAGCAGGGTTGTAAACTGCACCATTTGGTAAAACCGAATAAACCGAGAATACCAAATCTCCCAGGGGTTCAACGCCAGTATAAGTGTCACCACCAAGGCTATCCATACGCGACCCGTGACGCGCCGCGTAATCAAAAACACCAGCACCAGCACCCCGGTACCAAACATGACGGAGAAAAACCGAGCGTTAAAGATAGAGTCCCCCACCAGACGTAGCCAGAGGGCTAGTAAGTAGTGAAATATAGGCCCCCGCGTATACCAAATACCTGATGTGGCTAGGGGAGAGCCCGTGCGCAAAATACCACGGGTGGCATCGTAGGAGGTGTTTTCGTCGGAGTCGAGGTCTTCCTTGGTGAGGCGATACAGACGTAAACAGAAACCGATAAAAACAATGCTGCCTAAAACTGTGGAACGCTGCCAGGCGGGTCCTGTTTCTAAGGTTGCCAACAGCTTAGAGCTCAGGTCCTCTAGCTGGCTTAGTAACTGCCATCGTATGGTGATGACCAGTCCCCCCAGGATGATAAAGATTAGCCATGGGGGCATGGATTGGCTAAATAACAATCCTAGTCCAAGGGCACTGGTTCCAACAGTTATTCCATAGCGCTGCCAGCGGGGACAGTCCCAGCTTATGAGGCTGAGCAACAGTACCAGCAGGCTGCCCAGTAACAAGGTGCGATCGCTCCCCGGTTGCGCAAACCAAATGCCCCAGGCTCCCTCACCATGGCGATGCTTGAGTAAGGTCATCCCCATCAACAATACTAACGATGGCAGCAGTACCTCAGCCCCGGCTACCAGAGAACCAGATGAGCCGCGTAACCACAGATGCCCCACTCCCCAAGCCAGGGCAAAACTGACCCCACAGCCCAGCCACCACCACATCAGTTGATGCCCCACATACCAGCCGATGCACTGCAAAAATGGATGGCCCAAAAAGTGATGAATAAACTCCTGGCCCATCACCTGGCGCACGATGACAACGGGTGTGTATGTTAGCAGTGAGGATTGGTTTTTCTCGGGGAGAGAAACGCCCCCATGCCAATCACCATCGGTATGTACGGCAGATAAAATCTCTCCCTGGTCAGACTCCGCCCAGGCATCGAGAAAAACGCTCAGGGACTCATTGCTAATATCCCTGGTCCAGGCCGATCCTCCAGATTGAGTTAAGGGCACTTCCCCCTGATTAGATTCCGCCCAGGCATCGGTAAAAATGCTTGGGGGTTCCTCATTGGTGTCTTGGGTCCAGGCATCATCCACCGGTTGGTTTAAATGGACGGCCACAATATTTTTGCCAGGTTTGACGTAGGCTGTCACATCAAACATGCGTAGCTGCTTACCCTGGGTAGATGACTGAATATCCACCAAACGGTCATTAATAAACACCGCTGGCTCGCCTATGGCGGCGTAGCGTAACACACTGCGAGTTGCATGGTGGGGCACTTGCCAGGTTTGATAGAGCCATGGTGCTGATGTGGTAATCCATGAACCATGCACCGGTTGGTCAAATAAACGCTGGCTCAGGCGAGTGTAGGTGGTCTCATGCACAGGTCCCAGGGCCAAGGCCTGAGGCCACTCGGTATCGTCAAATTCCAGATGAAACCAGCGCACCGCTGATCGATTTTCAGCTAACGTAGCCATTTTCCACGGTGTGGCACCAGTGGAGAGATTGATGGGGGAGAATTCCTTCTCAGGTAAAACCTGTCCTTCTACGGCAATCCGAGGAGATTTAGTGCCTTTTTGCACTTCGATCGCAATGACATTTTTGCCCGCTCTCACATAGTTGGTCAGGTCTAAATACACTGAAATCTTCCAATCAGGAGAACTGGCCATCACGTAGTTTAGCCCGGTTTTCGCAGCGTAGGGGAGGGTGTCGTTAAACTCCTGCAACGGCACCTTACGACGATAGGCTAATCCTTTGGGACTATTCAGTGCCCCATTTTCACGAATGACCGATTGGCGACCGTTAATGTTAAAGACAAAGTCATCGTCGGCACTGATGCGTACCCAGGCGGCCTGAACACTCTCAGGACCATAGAAGGTGTGTCTGGTGTAAAATCGGTGGCTGGGCGCAGGGGACGTAATCCATTGCACATCGGGGGACCAGTGTACGGGGGTGAGTGGCCCCGTGGATGGCTGCCAGATTGAAAATCCCAGGCTTCCCCAGAGACAGCCTAACAGTAGCAAAACGGCTAACCAGCGCTTACTCATGGGTCTTGGTCTCCTCGCCCCAGGCGTCAGAATCTACTGAGCGACGGTAGGACTCCCAAGCTGCATCCAGATCACCACGATGGTAGGCTGCCCAGGTTTTGTGGACATGGGCCTGGCCCATCAGGCCAATATTGGGGGACTGAAAATAGGTTTGTTCGTTAAGAATGGTGGTTGCGATCGCAGCCGATGCCTCAAACTGTTGATCAATAGCCTTGACGATCATCAAATCGTATAGGGCTTGAATATGGCCAGGAAATATAATCAAGGCTTGCTCTAAAAACTCACTCGTACCGCCAGATTTACGATTATTGAGCTGACGTTGACTGTTGGGAGCAATGGGATTTAGAGGACTATTGGAGAAATTGGGGTAGTTGTTACCGTGGGGGGAAAACGGCAGCGTTGGCGCATTGAAGTACACGATGGCCTGATTAATCAGGGCTGCTGCCAAATGCTCTCGAATCACCCATAGGTGTGGATGCAGATGTAATGCTTGCCTTAAGTAGGGTATGGCCTGGGCAAAGTCGTGCCCCTGATAGTAGGCCATACCCTGATAAAAGGCTGTCAGCCCCGCATCTCCTTGACCACCATAATGTTGAGCTTTGCCATACCGCATCCAAGCATGGGGGTCCCCCTGAACGGGGGGATAAACGCGCATCAACCAGGGACTTTGTTGGATAACTGTTGCATAATTACCACGGGCATAGGCCACCTCCAAAGACCGATCCCAAAGGTTGGCTCCGATCATGTGGGAGAGCAGTAAGCATAGAATGAGCGCTACAATCGGTAGGCCTGTGCGCAGATCCTGGTAGAGAATTCCAAGACGTCCTTTTTCATCCTTAACCGTCCCATGTATGCCGTTGGCGTCAACTTCGCTCAGCCATTTTTCACAGCTGACATCTCCTGGTACTTCTGGGGCGATAATGCCAACAACTTTGCTTAGAAGGCGCTTATCCTTATCCTTATTCTTAACCTCTAGTTTCCTGGAGAGAGGTTTTAGATAGACTGCCAACAACAGAATGGTTAATCCCACAATTGTTAAGCTCCAGCCTTTACCAATAAAGGCAAAGAACCCATTGCCATAGCCCAACCCATCCAGTAAAACGTGATCCCATTGGGAAAGCTGAAAAAACCGACTATCCGGCATGTTAAACGTGGCTAACGTGGGGAGTGGCTGGAATTGAGCCAGTGAAATAAACTGTTTCCAGTGGTTGTGAACATCAGCAAAACTTGTTTCTACCTGGATATTGACCTGTTCCAATTGATGCCAATAGGACAGAGCTAAAAATGCTTGCTGTGGACACCAAGTCATCAGGCTATAGGGAAACAACAATGTTAGCCCCAGGGAACTCCACAATATCCATCGTAGGGGGGGGGGCCGTGCCAGGGCATTAACCCAAAGCCTAGCCCCACAGCCAACAACACACCAGCCGAAACCAGTTGGCCCTCAGGCCAACTATTGATGTGTAACATTTCTAAATTCTCAGCAGGCAGGTGGTACCAGCTATAGCGGAGACTGATTAACAGGATGAGAAGTCCGACCAGTCCCGTTTGACGTCCACGGTTTAACCCCTGTATCAGGCGATATAGTGTCTGAACGCTATGCATAATCATGGTAAATCTTGAAACCTGGCAGCATCCGGTTTAACTGTAGTGGAAGTCACCCGATCGCCAGGCTGTAACACCCGTGGATCAAGAATCACCTGTTCTCCGATTTCTAGACCAGAGATAATCTCACGACTATTGTCAAACCGCTGCCCCACCCCTACCTGACGCACAACTGCCTGCCCACTTTCAATCACCATCACCATGGCTTCGCCCTCAGAAATATGGGTGATGGCTCGCTCTGGCACTTGAACCGCTCTCTGTGATGAATTAAAGGCGGCGAAACCCTGCAGACCAGGGGACATTGGTAACCCTTCCACCTTGATCCAAACTGAGTAGGTATATTGACGATTGATGCTAACCTTTCCCAGTCGAAACCCCTCAGTCTCAACGGCTGGATTGATGCGGACCACACTGCCACTAAATGTTTTTCCTGGATAAGCCACCAAACGGACAGTGACCGGATCACCGACACGAATAGTATCAAGCCGGACCTGATCGACAAATGCTTCGAAGGCAACATTCTGACTCAGGGTAATCAGGGCGTCTTCTCCAATTTCATAAAAGTCTCCGGCATCAACATTGACTTTGCTAATCAGGCCGTCACTCACCGCATAGAGTAGGGTTTTATCTAACAGCCCCTCAGTCTCATTAACGATCGCTTCAGCTTTTTCTACGTCTAATCGCAGGCTTTTCAGCGTTACTGATTGGGTTTGGCGCAAATTAGCCAGCTGTTGTTTAGCGGCTGATAAATCAAGCTCACGTTCTAGAAAAAAGTCACGGTTAATAAATTGGGAGTTCTGGTCTAAAAAATCTCCCCGACTAGCATTCTCAAATTCTTGTAATCTCGCCGCATACAGATCTTCCGCATCCAGTAGACGAAATTCGCTGACAGCTCCCTGCTTGTGCAGATAACGTATGCTTTCAAGACGTTCTCGTGCATTTTCTAACCGTACACGGGCTGCAGTTCTCTCTTGTTCAATTTGTTGCTGAATGCGGACGATGCTATCTTGCACTCTCGCTGTCGCAGTGTTGAGGCGATCCCTGGCCAGGGTGACTTCATCTTCAAGCAGTTGAATCGCTCCCTGGGCATCGACTTCCTTCTGGCGCAATTGGTTTTGCGATCGCGCCAGATCTGTACGAGCCTGTTGAACCCTTGCTAAAATATCATTCTGTCTCAAGCGGAAGAGCAATTGACCTTTACGGACCCAATCACCTTCTTTAACCAAGACACTTTCAACAACACCATTGATTTCAGGTCGAACATTCACATCATCGAGTGCCACTGATACTCCTGGCGCACCAATGGCATTGGTGGCAATTTGCTGACCTACCACAAATGTTTCTACGGCGATAGGTTTACCAGTCTGCCGCTGCCGTGCTGGATAACCGATCCTCGACGAATATATACGCGAATTTGGATCCTTAAGTGTTGGCAGTAAAACCATCAACGTCAAGAAAAGCATACCTACCAACGGACCTACCACCAACGTAGGCAGCAGCCAACTCAAGACTGAAGGTCTAATCCCCCTGAACATAACCTACGTTACGAACCTTAAATGGTTCTCTGCTAAAGGACTCGTTGGTAGATGTCCTGCCACATGGCTATAATGCTCGACCAGTTAAAACGCGTTTGAATATCCGCTAAACCCTGATGTCCTAGTTGGGTTGCCCAGTCTGGCCGATCAAGCAACTCTGCAATTGCTTTGGCCAAAGCCAAGGAGTTTTTCTCAGGCACTAAACATCCCGTTTCCCCTGGCCTAATTACATCCGGGATTCCGCCAACGGCAGTAGCCACCACTGGTTTGGCATGGGCTAGTGCCTCAATCATGACAATACCCAACCCTTCGGTATCTCCTTTACTATCAACAATTGCAGGCAATACAAAAACATCGCATTTAGCATATTCGTCAGCTAGTTGTGCCTTAGAAACAAAACCAAGAAAGTCTACTTGTTGCTCCAATGCCAGACCTTGGACCTGTTCCTTTAACTCAGTTTCTATAATGCCTGTGCCGACAATCCGTAATCGTACATCTCGCTCAGTCAATAAAATTGCCAGTGCGTCCAACAGATAACACACCCCTTTGCGTTCATCTAAGCGACCCACAAATAGCAGGGTAGATATCTGCTCGGGAGCACGAGGTTCAGTCGGTTTGGCTTCTACAGTTAAACCGTAGGGAATCACCTGCAACGGACAAGGGCGTAATTTCTCTACTAGGCCCTTGGTAAAGGATGAATTGGTTGTGACGCCAACTGTGTGGGACAAAAGCCAGCGTAAAATATGGGCAACAAAACCAAACCGCTGAGCTAGCAATAGCTCCCCACCATGGAAACTAAAGACCATGGGAATTTTAAATAGCTTGCTAGCAGGCCAGGCCATTAACCCATGGGGAAAGGGCCAATGGACATGCAACAAATCGGGGCGAATTTTGCGGCAGAGCCAAACTAGTTGCCAGGTTCCTAATACTACATAGCAAACAGCCGGAATCAGGTTAAACGGCTGACGTTTTAACTTAGTCGGTGCACCATCTCGCACCAGTGTCTCAAACCGCTTCCAAAAATATCGAAACCGATAAACCTTGACTCCTTCCAGCTCATAGGATTGGCCACCCTCATAGGCAGGGGCAAACACACTAAACGTTGCTCCTGTTGGCTGTAGTCGCAGAATCGTTTCTCGAATAAATGCTCCATGATTCCCATCTGGAAAGAGGGGATAGACAGAGCTAAGAACAAGAATATGCTTTTTATTTAAGGACATCGACCACTATCCCCTACCCATAGGGCAAATACCTAGATAGTCGAAGATTGCCCAGTTAGTTGAGGACCCTCAACAGAAACCCAGTAATTTTTTGCAAGCCGTCCGCAGTTCAAGCGGGCTCTAAGGATATCTACAGATCAAAGCATTGGGTACTATTTTCAGGCATTGATTGTCTCGGCTAGAAATCTTTCTTGCAAGTAAGTATTGGCCATGGCTATGTAGCGAGAAGCCCGACCCAAGGGTCGCTCCAGGTAAAACCAGGTAACAACTTTCAGAAAGTCTTGGGCAGAGGTCATTAAGCGTTTCTTGCCAAATTTGCTAGTTCCAGCAAACCGTGGATGCCAATGGGTTTTAACTTCTTCTACTTGGTGACCTAACCCTGCTAAGACAGCCAACAAAAATCGGTGGGTAATCAGCTCAATAGGGAGTCCTACCAGGGCATCTCGACGCACTAATTTGATCCAGTTCATGTCGTGAATCTTCAAGCCAAAAGTCCAGCGGCAGGCACGGTTCGCCAATTGAGACGCTTGGGTTTTACCATCACCGCGTTGCTGCCGCCAACCAGCTACTGCCGTCATACCGGGTCGGTAAGCTCTGAGTAATGCTGGAATATCTGTTGCTGGATCAGACTCTAGATCTGCTTGACCCCAGAAAATCCAATCTGTCTTAACGTGTTCCAAGGCTGTTTGCCAGACAGCGGCAACACCACGACGTTGAGGATGTCGAATTACACTCAAGAATGTATGCTTTTCAGCCAACTGTGCCAGAATTTCTGGACTTTCATCGGTGCTACCGTCATCAATAACTAATACGGGTAGTGTCAAACTTAGCTCATCAAAAGCAATAGAGATTCGCTCAAAGAGCTTTTCTAGATTGCCAGCTTCATTTAAAGCTGGAATCACAACCGTTACTGCCCCTGCCTGAAGAGGATCATCGCTTGAAGCCTTAGAGAAGGTAAAATCAAATACCTTTGACTCGAAATTGTCGACGAATGCCAATTTACTTAAAGCTGTATCTTTCTTAGAAACGGCAACAACCATTGACATTGATCTCCATAAAAATAAGGAAAAAGCCTGTATAACCTAGTTAGAAACTTGAGCTTTCACCTCATTTACACCTATCCTTCTAGCTTTGAGCCGCGAGGTAAAATCTAGTAATTTCACTTGGTTGAGTACATCACAAATCTATCAGCTAAAAAAAGGTAACCCTACAGAGATATTACTGACAGAACATTCGTACATCAAAGCAAGTCGGTTCAACTAATCTTATTTTTTAAGGACAAATACAGATATTTTCAAACTCAAAACAATAATCTTTCGAAGAAAGTTAGTTATTTCCCAGGAAGACAGGTAAGGATTGATATTCGATGTTCAGTTTTATTGACTAATTTTGAGCATTTTTCAGCACTTTGATCACTTATTATCGAGATAATTTCGACAAATGGCTGAATAGTCTAAATAGTCGTAACCGTCCCAGGAAAATAAAGAAATCTTAGGGTCCGTCGTACGTGAGCTTCGCTAAGTTGGTGGCATGAGTGAAGAGATCGAAATTGCTGGAGTCAAGGTACCAAGAGCGGACTGGGAGGCAACCCCAGCAAGTATCCGTGCATTGGTGCTGGTTCTTAGCGAGCGCTTGAAGCAACAAGATGAGCGTTTAAGCCAGTTAGAAGAACGATTGAATCAGACCTCACAAAACTCATCAAAACCCCCTTCGAGTGATGGATTCAGCAAGCCTTCAGACGGTAAAAAGAAATATAAAAAGCGGTCTCCACTAGGCCAACCAAGATCGTCACCCCGTCAGGCTCGTAAACTCAAACCCAGCGACGAGTGTGACCAGGTGCATGACGTGATGCCGTCGACGTGTGCAGACTGCGGTGCACCGTTGAGTGGTCACGATAGTCATCCCCACCGTCATCAAGAAATCGAACTACCGCCGATGGAGCCAATGGTGATTGAATATCGCCTGCATCAACTCAGTTGCGGTGTCTGTGGTCAGGTTACCCGAGCGGCTTTACCGCCAGGGGTATCGCCCTTGGGCTATGGGGAACGATTAAGTGCAATCGTGATGCTGTTGAGTGGCCCGTATCGTCACAGCTATCGTCAAGTGTGCGCGCTCATGGCGGACCTGTTTAGCGTTCGTCTCTCTCGTGGGAGTGTCGGTCGCTTGCGCAATGAAATGAGCGACGCCCTCAGCGTACCCGTGGCCGCTGCCAAGGACTATGTTCACACCCAGCCAGTGCTCCATAGTGATGAAACCAGTTTTCCTCAAGGGAATCGGGATGGTCGAAATCCCAAGCAGACGAAAGGATGGTTATGGGTGTTGGTGACACCCCTAGTGAGCTTTTTTGAGGTTGTTCTGAGTCGGTCTCAGAAGACCGCAAAAGGTCTGATTGGTGAATCCTATGAAGGTATCGTGGCCTCTGACCGCTACAGTGCCTATAACTGGATTGCGTTAGACCATCGGCAAGTGTGTTGGGCTCATCTCAAACGAGACTTAACAGCAATGACAGAGCGTATGGGTGTTTCTCACGAGATTGGGAAAGCGTTGCTGCGTCGCCAGCGTCGGCTGTTTCGGTGGTGGCATCAACTGAAAAATAACACGTTGTCCCGTGAGCAGTTTATCCGTCAAGTCACCCAGCTACGGCAAGGATTCAAAACGACGTTAGAAGAGGCTGCTTCACTACCGATTGACCCTCATGAAAAATCTCCGTTGGCGAAGACCGTCAGAACCTGTCGTCGGTTGCTCAAGGTCGAACCTGCGTTATGGACCTTCGTTGCCATCGGAAATGTTGAACCCACCAATAATGCGGCTGAAAGAGCCTTGCGGCCAGCGGTGATTTGGCGGAAAACCAGTTTTGGTTCTCAAGCTCAACACGGTAGTCAGTTTGTTGCACGCTTGTTGACCGTCACTGCCTCGCTCAAGGCTCAGGGCAGAGATATGCTTGATTTCCTCGCTCATGCCTGCTTGGCTGCACGAACTGGAAAAGAGCCTCCTTCGTTGATTCCACAAGATCAACGCTAGGGACGGTTACAAATAGTCGAATAATTGGAGCGCAGTTTCTAGCAATGTATCAACCCTAAAAATTAGGTTGGGAGCATAAAGGGTAGAGAGTGAATACCGATGGAGAGCAGCGTTTTGCCCGTTACTCTTCATTGAACCTTCACCTCAAAATCAAGCCCTGATAGATCACTAATAAGAAGTATCCGATTGACTGAAATCTCCAACGAATAGCTTCAGGAATCAGTTCGTGGCAGACAATACAACCCAGTTCACGACTAGTACAGATGGAGGTTCCTCAAAAGATATGTAACGATCAAATGCAACGAAACATGTTTTGTTGGTAGGTAGCCGACGTCATTAACAATGGATTTGGCTAGTCCTGAACTAGAAACATCGAGCGTGCATATCTAAATATCATTTTGAGCTGCTGGTACAGTCTCAAAGAGCTGCAAAGTACCTATATCGAAGTTGCCTTGTTGCTGTTCAGGGATTTCAAACTCAAGATTTTCTCCATCATTTTTAGATAGATGGAGGCGATAGATACCAGGCTTTAAGCCAGGCGCTACAAAACGACCAGTGCGATTAGTGAAGAATTCAATAGCAGGCCAGTTAGAATCCGACAAAGACTCTATCCATCCTTGCTGTAGAGTAACAGGTTCCTGTCTTTGGTCAACTAATACACCTCGCAAAAACACAGTCGCTTCAGTTCCTGTTGTAATCAACGTACCGCTACGATAGGTGGGTAAGAGTTGATAACTCGTTTGGCCCAAATCTTCTCCTAGACTCAGGCTAGGTGCATCCAGAGATACCTCAGTTAAGGTATAAGGTGCCATGGAAAGAACAGCAGGTCCTGTGCCATTAGCCTGTGCCATATCGCCAGATAACGTAGGATTGACCTTGATAGTTTCTCCTACGGCACTTCCCTGACGGCTGATCAGAGCAAAACTGTTGTCAATGGGGCGAGACCATCCCCAAATACCGTCCACAAAAGCAATTGCTGTCCCCCAAGTCACTGTGGAACTACTTTCAATGGAGTCTTTTTGATCACGAGGTAGCGTAAACTGATGGTTTAACCCTACGCTACTGCGGTAGCCCTGATACTGTAAACGTCCATTAAGTCCATAACTTTGCGGCGACTGTGTCAGGGTTAAATTTGGAGTTATTGCACCTAATGTGTGATTTGGAGAATAACTCCAATTGAGAGAATTTTGAGGTTCTAATGTATTGTTAAACTCTGTACGTGTATTAAATCGTTGACCTGAAAAGGGGAGTGCCCCATTAAAGCCAATGCTAAAGCGATGGTTCGTTTCACTTGAAGAATCTTGCCCATAGTGATAACCGAGGTTAACGTTCAACCCTTGTGCGAATGGACGAGCTAAACTCACACCAATGTTATAGGCATCACTTCCTTCTCGCTTTATTTGATATTCACCATTAAATCTAGCTTGAATATTCTCGAAGAGAGTCTGTTGATATGCAAAGGATACGTTTAGCGCAGTCTTATTCTGGGGAGTATCTTGTCCCAAAATCGAAAAATCTTCACCTCGATACTCTAGTGCTAAACGTAGTTGTCGATTTTGAGACGAGTTCTGAGATGCTTCTAGCCATTCATAAAAGAGCTTGCCTGCTATATCTACCCCATAATCAGTATGGTTACTAGCGGCCATATCCCAGCCAAAGTTACCCACTGTAGTTGCCCAGGTACCATTTAGGCCAGCCATTTGTTGAGTAATATCTCCTTGTAAGTAACCACCTAACGTTAAATTAGGAGTAAAGCCTACTCGGTGAAACATGGATAATGTGGGCCGTGATAAATCATAGGATTTTAACGGTTGCTGTTCGATGGTAGGAAAGCCAGCGTTGTATGCAAACTGGTGAACACCTTCAGCTAACAGGTCACCAGCGATCCCAGTGGAGAAGTTAAGGGTTTCTGTCTGTCCTAAATCATTTGCAATTTTTAAGCGAATATCGTTAATACCCGTCTTTAGAGGTAAGTCGCGAATATCCTGTGGACCAGCCTCTAGGCGTAGTGTTGTTATTAAATTATCATTAACAAATACTTCAACCGTTGAGGGCCGTTCCAAAAAAAAACTATAGCGGCTAGTGGGGCGTGCTACTCGAAATGGCTGTAGCGAAAAATTACGAGCAGCAGAAACTCCCAATAGTGATGGGCTCATTTGGTACCCTGCTGTGGGTACGGACAAATCCCCGAACGTATAGCGAATTGCTTGATCAGGCGCATCTCGAACAACACTGAGTCGATCAAATTGCCATGACTGGCCTACTGTAGCTTGACCATAGGCTTCTAATACCCAGCCCTGCCAATTAATTGCACCATCAAATTGTAAACCCAAGGGTTCTAGCCTAGTGTCATCTGTCCAATTAATTTTCTGATTGCCCCTGAGATTCAGATACCCACTCAGCTGGCCGGGTAACGTTAAGGCAAACTCACCAGGATTATCTGGGGGGACGTTAAGGCTATGAGTATTGGTGAGCCTTAGCTCAGAAGGTACATTAACTTGAAGTTCTAAACGTCTGCGGTCAAAATTGACTTCTAACCCTTCGCTCTGAAGAATTGATAAACTTAGTTGATCATCCGCAGCAATAGCCAATTGCACATTCTTTTGTGTGCTTTCTCCCAAGCTATCTTGCGCTAATGTCAAAAATGCGTTGCCAGCTATCGTTATATGGACAACTTCATTGTGGGGATGAACAAAAATATTCCCAGCAAAGCGACCATTAAGGATTAGGGGCACTTCTATTTGAGTAGAGTAGAGCTCAGAAGGTTGTCCAAATACCTGTTCAAATAGTTGAGCTTCATCCAGTACAGCATTATCTGGAGATTGAGAAATTGTTTGTGATCTAGTGTGAGGATGATCTGTTTTTATATTCTTTTTTGAAGAGAAGAGAACAGCTGATTCTTGTACCTCAATCACCGATAAGGACTGTTGGTCAATATTCTCTTTAAATAGTTCTCCGGATAACTCAGGGTTAACATTGGCAGGAATAGGGCTTACGTCTGCGGGAACAGCAGCAGACGTATCAAACACAAGCGGGAGCATGGCAAAGCCAATCAACTTATAGAATTAATTTTCAAACTGAAAAGTAGCCATTACATCCCCAATGGGCAGTCCTTCGGGCCAGGGAAGATCAAACTGCCGCTGTTGTCCCGGCAGTATTACTCGGCTATTCATTTCTTTTGCTAAAGCAGGAGTAAGCTGCACCGTTTGCCCTTGACCAGCCACTTCTAACTGCCAGTCACTTAACCGCGCATTACCATCTCCTTGATTTTCAAGAACGACAGATAGCTTGGTCTCACCTGAATCAATTACGGTTGGTTCTACCGATACCAGGCTGACATCAGGAGCTACATTTTGGGGGCGAATAAACACGCTAGATATGTAGCGAAAAGAAAGTTTTATCTCTCCACGGGTTTCGTTAGGAATTGGTGCTTCAGGATCCACCAAATGAATAGGCAGTTGTTCTGCAATTAAGCGATAGGTCAATTCCTGAGTCGGGGTTGGATCACCCAGCCATGTCACTCGCACCATTTGTATTTCATCAGGTGCTAGAATCATTTGTGGAGGATAGACTAAAAAGTCATCTTCCGCAGGGGTAAAATTCTCATCTCCTGTCAAGTCCATTTCGCTCAGAACGACAGAAACTTCAACGGCAATGGGCTCATCTGTATCATTAACGATCTCATAGGATTGCGTAGCTTCTGAACCCGTTGGAGTAAATACCTGGGATAGAGGATTGAACTGAAATGCGAGGGATGGACGTGCAGTACCTAGTAATAAACAGGTGGTTAACGTTAGAGCTGAAGAGAAATGTCTGAACACCGTTAATTATCAGTAACAGAAAGGTCAACAGAACTGGTATAGCTGCCAGGATCTTGAAATGGCAAAGGGGTATAGAGAATATACACATCTCTATTTTCGGTTCCGACAGAACCGGTTACATAGGTGTAGTTATTGCCAGAGGGGGTTGAAAAATCTCCACTATTGGGAGGTGAAGCATTGTCGGTCACAGTAGTAACTTGGAATAATATGGGTTGACCACCGATGCGATCAATATCTCCTGATGAGATAGTCAAGGTTAATCCTGAACTATTATCAGTTGAAAGCGCTATATCAGCTACTTTCACCACATGGGTCGATGCATTACCCTCACCATCCAAATCCAACTGCCCTGCGTTGATAGTCGGAGTGGTAGTTAATGTAGGTACAGCCTGAGCAGGTAATAGATATACGCTCCAGAGTCCTACAATTAGGCATCCTGTTCGGATCACGACTAGCTCCACCTCCGTCAATAGTGTCTAGGGATTAAGTGTCTAGATATTGTCTAGAGTGCTTTAGAGATAGCTTTCTACAGTCATGGTAATGGTAGAGCTATAAGTATCAGGATCTAAGTACTCTGGACCATCGTACTCAATGTATAGGTCTTGATTAGCTGCGTTGCTGGAAAAGTCTGTATTATCTACATTTACAGTATCTGATGTAGCGGAGAAAGCCCCAGCTGCTGGTGCTGTGGCATTATCATCAACAAGTTTCACTTGATAAGCCAGAGTGACACCATTAGTACCACCAGTCAAAGCACTATCAGCTTCAGCCTTTAACTCAACACCCTCTGTGTTGTTAGATGTAAGCGCAATATCAGCTACTTTGACAACAACATCGGCCGTAGCAGTCCCTTCACCATAAAGGTTAAGGCTGCCGGCACCAGCCGTGGCCGTCGATGAGATAGTGCTGTAGTTAGACACTGTTCCACCAAGGTTAATCGTATCAGCGAATGCGGCGGCACCACTGAATGCTAGAGTACCTGCCACCAAGCTAGTGGTCAATGCAAAACGACGCATAGTCATAAATGAAATACTCCAAAAGTCAATAAATGATTCTCACGAATTCTATGCTTGTGCACAAGCATAGAATTTAAGCCAATGATGAGAGAAGAAGTAGCAATTTTCAGAAACTCAACAACTCTAGATTTTTCACAACCATAAGAGGTTTTACTAAATTTATTAAGCCTTTTCTTGCTGTCTCTCGCTTACGAGTTTAGAGATTCTTCTGTGCAAAGTCGTCACCATTCCCACGTATCTTTTTTGACATAAATCTCCGCAAAAATGTTGAATCAAAAGAATTTGAATATCCACAAAAAACTAAAGATTTAGATGATGAATTTCAAAAATAAGCGATATAACGCGCTATAAGACTACAAATCCTACTAAATTCAAAATTTAAAGTTGTCGTAAATAGCACACTTATGATTTAGAAAAAAAACGGAGGAGTATAACTTTGACCCTAGTTAATTTTGCGGAGACGATTAATTTATAGCTCAGCCAATGAGCCTAGAATTTTAGGCACTGGTGCGTAAGCAAGATCCAATTATCATGATTTCGACTTGCTTGTATCAACTTTATGGAATGCACCTACTGACGCTGGCAGTAGGTGACTAAGCCATGACCAGTACACTTAGTATTCTCAGTCTAGATAGAGCTGTTTTACTTAGACGTTGAGTGCCGCCACTTGACGAGATTCACCTAGGAAGGGAACCACAAATGTTGGAATATACCAGGTTGCCCCGAAATATGGCACAACCTCCGTCTGACGAAAAGCATTTATCAAGTCCCCTGCGCCAACAATATTGAAGAACCAGACCAATGGTAGCGAAAATCTCCAACTAACTCACAGGGTTATCAAGGAAAAGAGCGCCAGCAAACCACTTATAAAATCCCCATAGGCAGCGGCATTAGCAAAAGCTCCAGGCAGTGGTTGGACCACTTGGGGTATTAAAAAGGCTAATCCTAAATACCGAAATGCATGGGGAATAATTAGCGGGATTAATGCTTGGTTGATGGGTTTCTTGGAAAGCCACGGCATCAAGTACCACTTGGCTAAGAGAGCATAAACAACAAGGCTAAAAACAAATTGAAGACCAAAAACTGTTAGGCGTGTCCATAGAACTACCTCTCAATGGGTGTAAAAGTAAATCTTGTATTTTAAAAAGATGCATATGCACATATTTCGACAAAAAATCAGGTTGCTGCAAATTTGATTGAAATCTTGCTGAGTTCCGCTAAAAGTTGGTGGACATTGGTTTTGCCTAGAAGTTCTTCAGTTTGACTTTGAGCCTTTTTCCAGGCAGGAAATGCCTCTTTCAGCCGCTGATGACCATCGGTTGTTAGGGATATTTCCTTTACCCGACGATCCGTTCCAGGCTGTACTTGAATCAACCCCTGGCGCGCCAGGGATGCTAAATTACGGGTCAACGTGGTTCGATCTGTCACCGTACATTCAGCCAGAGTTTTCTGATTAACAGGCTGCTGTAGCCGAATGGCAATGAGAAGGGTGAACTGAGTTGACTTCAATCGGTGAGGTCTGAGCATTTCATCATACAGTTGCATAATAATCCGATCTGCCTGACGCAAATGCTTAGACAGGCAGGTGTCTCTCACTTCAAAGGCCGCTTCGACTTCCAGGGAATTAAGCGTTGATTCAATCATATATGTGCATATACACCTTTTGCTTCGATGATATATTTCAAAGTCAGTTTTGGGATGGCTTTTGGGCTCAGACTACTACATGTGCAGTAATGTTTGTGGGAAGTTTAACCCGCTTGGATCTTGATACTTTAGGGCTTACAGGTCATAGACTTACAACTATGATTTAGATAGCTCATTTCTCACATCCCTTCTTTGGCTAACAGATCAGTCTTTAAACTGCTCTACTATTTCGGGACTGATTGTTAAAGATGGCTCGATTTCTTCTTCGCCTGATAGTTTCTGTATTTCTTGCTCAAGCTGAGCATCGCCAGCTTCAAAAAACCGTTGTGCACTGTTGGGATAGGCCAGATCAGCTACCAGTCTTGCCAGGGTGGCCTGATCCAGAGTTGCTGGAATCGCTGAACTCGGTACAGATTGGGCCATGGCAGTGGCACTTCCACCGACAACAACAGTTAATATAACAACTGTAGTGCTAATGATATAGGGAATTGTTACGGGAGGTTGTTGCATACAGTCCTCTGCTTAACCTACAGTTAGAGGGGGTCTCTATAATTAGAGAGGGGTCTCTACAAACCTTACTTACTATTGTAGAAATTTCTTCTAGAATTGTGTTGAGTCGCTCCAACAAACTAACTAAGATGCTTTATTTACTTTCTTTGGGGTAAATAATTTTTATAAAAGCTCGTTCATATACAAGCCGTTTCCGACTTATATAGATAGGTAACGTTTCCCATAGATAGGTTTCCTATCTTGTATCGATGCGCATATTGCTGGTAGACGATGATGAAGCGCTGATGGATGCATTGGCTAATCACCTGATTCATCATCGCTATGCCGTGGATATTACAATCGATGGTCAAAGTGCTCGAGAATATCTCGACATGTTTAACTATGACTTGGTGGTACTCGATCTTGATCTGCCCGATGGCAGTGGTATTGAGTTTTGCCAGATCTTTCGGAAAATGGGGTATGAGCAACCGATTTTGATGTTATCGGCAACGGATACCCCAGCTCAAAAAGTAAAAGCCCTAGATGCAGGGGCTGATGATTATGTGGTCAAGCCCTTTGATTTAGATGAACTGGATGCCCGCATTCGAGCGTTACTGCGACGTGAACAAGTAGGATTGCCGACTGTATTGCGGTTAGGAGGGATTAATCTAGACCCGAGTACCTGTGAAACCACCTACAACGGAACGCTGGTGCATCTTACCCCTAAAGAGTTTGCACTGTTGGAATTGTTTTTACGGCGGCCTAATCGGGTCTACAGTCTAGATGCCATCATTGATGATCTTTGGGCCTTTGAGAATCCCCCCAGTGAAGATGCTGTCCGGACCCATATTAAAGGGTTACGGCAAAAACTGAGTGCGGTGGGCGCACCTAAAAATTTAATCAAAACGGTCTATGGTTTGGGCTATCGACTCAATGTCAGTGAGTCGACGGAGCCACCCACACCAAAATCCACCACTACTGCTGCTGTGGAGCAGGCCTGGCAAAAGTATCAGGGGGTGATGCAGGAGCGGGTAGCGGTGCTGGAGAAGGCTGCGATCGCAATCGAGCAAGGTACCCTGGGCAGCGAGCTATACCAAACCAGCCAAATGACGGCCCATAAGCTCGTGGGGGCACTAGGTAGTTTTGGCTTTCCCATGGGGTCCACCCTCGCACAACGGTTAGAAAAACTCTTACAAATCACTCCATCCACTAATATTCCGTCGATGCAGTTTAATCAGCTGGTGCAGCAGTTGCGCCACGAAATTGATGAAACCTCGATGGAAGATGCCACTGAAACCTTAGCGGCTGGGGCTCCCCTGCTGTTGCTAATTAGTCCTGACAGTACTTTGGTGGAGCAATTGAGTCTAGAGGCAACACAGCAATCCTTACGGGTCCGTCAAGCTAATAGTCTGATCCACGCCCATCGTTTGCTCCAAGCCCTTAAACCTCAGCTGGTTATTTTTGATATCCTGGCATCCCTGCAAGGGGAAGAGCTGCCAAATCAACTGCTCAACGATATTGCAACCTTTACCGATCAATTTACCGGCCCCTTTTTGCTGCTCCTGCCACCCCTGCCCGCCCAGTCACGGCTCCAACTCGTACAACAGGGGGCCAGTCAGCTACTGGATCGCACCCATCCACCCGCCCAGCTGATGACAGAAGCTCTGCAAATCATGCGGACTAAAACCACCCCCGCCAAAATCATCATTGTTGATGACGATCCGCAAATCTTAAAACTGCTACAGGTTAGCCTGACACCCTGGAATTTTGATATTACCCCCCTCACCAATGCCAAACAGCTGTGGGAAGTTCTAGAAAAAATCCAGCCAGATGCCTTAGTGCTGGATGTCACCATGCCAGAAATGAACGGCTTTGAAATCTGTCAGTTACTGCGGGCAGATCCCCGTTGGCGCAACCTACCCATCGTGTTTCTCACCGTTCATGAAGCAGAAACCACCCGTGGTCGAGCATTTCGCTTTGGCGGGGATGATTTTATTAACAAATCAGTTGCTACTTCTGAGCTGGCCATCCGTATTCTCAATCAAATCAATCACCATACATAGGTGTGTCTGAATAGCTGAATACGTTGGGGGCTATACCAAACTGGGCGGATAGTATCCTAACCCCTCAACAAAGCGGGCACAGAATTCATGCAGCTCTGTCGGGTCAGGCACCCCATGGGAAACCACAACCACCTGATACTCACTCATCACTTCAGTGGGCGTTTTACCCTTGTCCAAAGCACGGAGGGTATCCCGCAACTGCATAGATGGCTTATGGGGCATGCCATTTTCCATCAGGAAAGCGATTAAGTTTTTCTCTGCATCAGCGCCCAAGGCATTCCTTAACTTAAGACGCAGCACCCACCGATCAACTAGATAGATAACCGTCACAGATTCTAAGGACAGACCAATCATCTGCGATAACCGATCCATCACCCTTAGAATTAAACTTACGTTTGCGAAGCTGTAGAGATATTGCATTGCCATTGCCTCCTAACGTCTACACCCTACGGGAAAATTCTGAAGAAAATGTGAGGATTGGCAATTCATATAGGTTTTTGTTGGCTAGCAAACCCTTGATTCTAAGGATGGTCTGTAACAGCGTGTAAAGAACTAGGCCCAGGTATCAGTGTTCCCGAAAAGGATCGCTAGGATAGACTCGGGATCACCCTTTCGCATTGAGGTGGCGGACGTTGTCTATGGTCAGCTCTGAGCATCATCAAGCTAAGCCACCCTTGTTTGGGCAAAACCTGGAATTATTCTTTGCCATCACACCAAGTCTGCTGTGCATTACTGATTTTGATGGCTATTTCAAGCACGTTAATCCTCAATTTTCTAAGGTTCTAGGGTATTCCTCGCTCGCTTCTATCACCCAGCCTTTGATCGAGTTTGTGCATCCCGATGATCGTGAGGCTACTCAACATGCTTTGGATGGGCTAGTCCATCACCACCAGGCGATTACCTTTGACCATCGCTATCGCTGTGCCAATGGTGGCTATCGCTATTTGGTATGGAATGCGATCGCACAGGGCAATCTAATCTACGCTGCCGCCAATGATATTACTGAGCAAAAGCAAACCGAACAGACCCTATTCCAAGAGCGCGATTTTTCAAAATCCATCCTGGCGACGATCAATAGTATCAATGAACATCCTCGTTCCCGTATTACCCAGCACTATAGTCAACAAACCCTAGAAAACATTTTTGACCTGGCTGGAGAAGCGATTATCTGCGTTGATCAGCGCCAGACTATTCGTCTATTTAACCAGGCGGCTGAACGTATTTTTGGATACATGGCGGCTGAAGCCATCAACCAACCCCTTGATTTATTGCTACCGGCGGCATTTAAGGTCATTCATCGGCAGCATATAGATAAATTTGGCAAGTCCTCTGTGCCCTCACTGCGGATGGGTGAGCGTCGGGGTAACGTGAGTGGCCGCCGTAAAAATGGCGAAATTTTTCCGGCAGAGGCGTCTATTTCTAAAAGTAGGACCAAGGACGGGCTGGTATGGTACACCGTTATGCTGCAGGACATTACTGAACGGCTACAGGCGGAAGCGGCCATTCGTCGTAGTGAAGAGCAACTGCGCAAAACAACCAATGCCCTGCCAGTATTGATTGCCTACATTGATGCGGAGGAGTGCTATCGCTTTAATAATCGTGCCTACGAAGATTGGTTGGGGGTACCTTATGAAAGCTTAGAGGGGCAATCCTTAGCCACAGCCTTGGGGCCTGAGATTTATGGTACTATTCAGCCCTATTTACGACAGGCGCTCGACGGCCAAAGTGTCACCTTTGAGGTGGAGTTTCCCGGAAGTGATAGCCCTTACCGTTGGGTGAGTGTCAGCTATCAACCGGATATTCATGATGGCAGAGTGAGGGGGTGTTTTGCCATGACCCAAGACATTAGCGATCATAAAGCAGCTGACCAGCTGAAAAATGAGTTTGTTTCGGTGGTTAGCCACGAGTTACGCACGCCCCTTACGTCCATCCATGGGGCGCTGAAGCTTTTAACGACAGGGCAGTTGGGGCAGCTACAGCCCCAGGGCCAGGAACTGCTTGAAATTGCTCTAAGTAATACGGAGCGGCTGACGCGGTTGATCAATGATGTTCTCGATTTAGAGCGCATTGAGTCGGGTCGCATCAAGATGATTAAGGTACAGTGTCAGGTGGCGGAGGTGTTACAAAAGGCGGCACAGGCGATGATGCCCATGGCTCAGACTCACGGGGTGACGGTACAGGTGTTGCCTATCGATACCTATATCTATGCTGACCCTGACCACATTGAACAGACGCTAACAAATTTACTGAGTAATGCGATTAAGTATTCACCTCGGGGGGAAATTGTTGTTCTCAAGGCTGTAGACCATCCGCAACAGGTAGTTTTCAAGGTGGTTGACCATGGTCGAGGGATTCCTGAAAATAAGCTGGAGACAATTTTTGAGCGGTTTCAACAGGTGGATGCATCGGATACTCGCAAGCATGGTGGTACGGGTCTGGGGTTAGCAATCTGTCGTGAGATTGTGCAACATCACAAGGGTCGCATTTGGGTGACCAGCGTCCATGGTGAGGGGAGTACATTCTGTTTTTCTTTGCCTAAGACGTTCACCTAAGAGAATCCATCATGACTTGTCGTACGGTTTTGTTGATTGATGATGAGACTGATATTCAGACCGTTGCCAAAATTGGTCTGACGTTGAATACGGATTGGTCTGTGACGACGGCGAATTCGGGTGAGGCGGGGTTGGATGTGGCGATCGCCACTCTCCCTGATGTGATTTTGTTGGATGTGGCGATGCCGGGTATGGATGGTCTGGCGACGCTGGCGGCATTGCAGAAGAATCCAATAACGGCAAAGATTCCGATTATTTTTTTAACGGCGAAGGCCCAGGCGTCAGATCGACGACGACTCTACGAAGCGGGCGCGTCTGGGGTGATTACGAAGCCGTTTGATCCGACCACCTTGGCGAGTCAGATTGCCGGTTTTTTGGCATGGACGATATAGGGTTAACCCACCCCGTTACCCTTCTCGTACCCCCCTATATTCCCTACCAATCCAAAATTTCAGCAATTTGATCCGCCAACAACATTACCTTAAATGGCTTCGTAATAATGGCCGTTACCCCCAGGCTCAAAAACCGCTGCTGATCAGCCGCTTGAGTTTTGGCCGTCATCAACAGCACAGGAATATCCTGAATTTGCGACTCAGCCCGCATGCGCTTAAACACTTCAATGCCATCCATATCTGGCATCATGACATCGAGTAAAACAACATCAGGGGGATCTGCCTGCATCTGGGCTAATCCCTCAGGTCCTGTGCTAGCAGTTGATACACGCCACCCCCCAATGGTTTCAAGGGCAACCTGAGCGACATCACGAATATCGTCTTCGTCATCAATAATTAGAATGTGTTTCATAAAAACTGATACTTAAAATGGTTATCCCATTGATGATTTTAGCGTTGCTGACTCAGGGGACGAGTCGATCCGACATAGTTACACTCAGTCCAGACTTTTCATATGGCATCATACCGAGGATCAGCAACACCGATTTTACCCAATGGGATCAGTAACACGATGGATTAATTGCATCACTTGTTTTTCAAAGTCATCGGGGGAAACACGACCTTTGGTTAAAAATAAAGTTTGCCCCAGGCGCAGGCGCTGTCGCTCGGTATCATCCAAATCTTGAGCAGTGTAGATAACCAGGGGAACACGGCAGAGCTGGTTATGTTGTCGCAACCAGTCAACAACGGCAAACCCATTGCTTTCGGGTAGGGCCAAGTCGAGGACGAGTAGATCGGGGGTGACCTGCTGAATCAGATGAATCCCCGTTTGTCCTGTGGCAGCATGGTGTGAGGTAATGCCGTGACGTTCAAAAATAGCTGTGAGCACCTGGGCCAGATCCAGATCATCTTCGATGATCAATACCTGAATCTCTTTTCGGGATGATGCTAATGCCTGTTGTAGAGCCTGAAATAGGCCATCTTCATCCGGAGGCTTCACAATCCAATCGCTGATGTCAGAATGCAGCGAGCCCCCTTCTTCAGGACTGAGACCGCTGAGGATAATCACTGGGATATTTTGGGTTTGCGATCGCGCCTTCAACGCCGCCAATGTTTCCCAACCGGTCATTTCCGGCATCAGTAGGTTTAACAAAATCACATCAGGTTGTTGCTCTATGGCTTGGGTCAATGCCGCTTGCCCTGATTCAACAGCAATCACACGATAGCTATGCTGCTCCAGCATAGCTTCCACGACCATTCGTATGGATGGGTCATCATCACATACCAGGACCAGGGGATGATGTGAGTCATCATCCAGCACTGGTGTAGGCGGCGGCAACACCGGCAGACTGACAAAAAAGGTGCTGCCCTGCTCCAGAACACTTTCAACCCAGATGCGACCACCATGGTGCTGAACAATACTGCGACACACCGCCAAACCTAAACCAGTGCCTCCTCGTCTACGGGCATCAGATGCATCCACTTGCTGGAAGCGACCAAAAATTGTCGTGAGTTGATCGGGAGGAATACCCCGACCCTGATCCCTCACTTGAAACTGTACCCGTTGGGTTGATACCGGTAAGGCTGCACAGGGAGCTGCTTCTGGGGCATCTTCCAGATTGGCCGTAAGTTCTACGGTTGTGCCCTCGCCGGAAAACTTAATGGCGTTGCTGAGGAGATTGGTGAAGACCTGAATAATTCGATCGGGGTCAGCCCAAATCCGCACAGGCAGTGGAGTCACGACAAGCTGGATACCCGATTGTGTGGCTAGGGTGTGAATTTCATCCGTTGCCGTTTGCATGAGTTTGGCCCCATCACACACCTGCTTATTTAGGGTCATCTTGCCGGATTCGATGCGTTCAATATCCAGCATGTCGTTAATCAAACGCACCAATCGATCGGCATTGTTAGCCGCAATCTGTAGCATGCGCTGTCCTTTTTCAGGTTGAGTGCTTAAGACACCGCTGGCCAAAAGATCTAACGATCCTAAAATCGAGGTCAGAGGTGTGCGTAGCTCATGATTGACAACGGAAATAAATTCATCTTTGAGTTTTTCTACTTCATGGCGATCGCTAATGTCAATACAGGTGCCGATATACCCAGCAAAACTGTTGTCAGATCTAAACCTGGGTACCCCACGACTCAATAACCAGCGGTATTGGCCATCTTCCCTATGCAGACGATATTCCAGCTCAAAGGTGCTACGGGCATCAAAGGCTTTAATGTAGGTGTCAAGAAAGTGATCGCGATCCTCAGGATGAATGCCCTCAGTCCAACCGTTACCTAATTCTTGTTCTAGCTGACGACCGGTAAACGTCAGCCAGGTTTGGTTCAGAAACGTGCAACGGGTATCGGTGCCGGTCATCCACAACAGCACTGGCGCACTGTTGGCCATCATACGAAAACGGGCTTCACTCTCTCGCAAGGCTTCTTCAATTGCTCGCTGTTGTTGCTGAGCGAGATCGGTGGCCAAAAATCGGCCAATGCTCTGGGCCATCAACTCAATAATCTCTTGTTCATGGCGAGAGAACTCATGCTCATGAATCTGGGTAGATGAGAAGTTGAGGGTGCCATAGATCTCGCCATTCACCCAAATGGGAGTACCGAGGTAGCTCTCCAGATGAAGATTTTGATAAACCGGGTGCCCTTTCATCACCGCATGACCACCCACATGCTTATAGGTAACGGTTTGTTGCCCCTTAACAACCGCTGCACAGTAGGTGTTGCTCAGGGTAAAGGATTGATTGGCCACTAGAGAGTCTAAGTCTGACTGCACTGAGCGAATGGTATAGGTTTGACCCGTCACCTGGCTAATGATGCCGGTTTCTAATCCGAGAATTTGCCGACCGGTTTCTAGACAATCGGCAAATAATGCATCAAAGGTTTCATAGTGGGTTGTGTTGATGCGGTGTAGATGCTTGAGGTTGGCACTAAACTGTTTGAGGTTTTCTTCTGTGATTTTGCGGTCGGTAGTATCTCGGGCCACCGCGTAGAGTAGACCGGTTTTGGTAGCAGGGAAAGCGGCCCAGTGTAGCCAGCGGTAGCTACCGTCACGACACCGATAGCGATTTTCAAAACTCAGGGTGGCCTGGCCATTCGTCAGGCTTTCCATTTCAGTCAGGGTGGATGCCTGATCATCTGGATGAACAAAGTTGATAAATGGTTGAGAGAGAAAGACCTCTGTCGGATGACCTAGGGTTCTTTCAAAAGCGGGATTAATGTGTTTAAAGTAGCCGTCCGTGCCAGTGACACAAAGTAAATCCACCGATAGACTAAAGAATCTTTCTAAATCTTGTTCAGCTCTCTGGCGTTCAGTACTTTCAGTAACCAGTTGCTGGTAGCGTTGCTGAGATTTTTGGGTTAGCCAAACCACCCATGTAGCTAACCCGGACAGCAACAAACCACTGACTAAAATCACCGTGGGTAGGGGAGACTGTTCATGGGCCAATAGCGCTGATGTTGGCCAAATTTCTAGCTCCCAAATAGTGCCATGGATGTCAATTTCAGCATGCTGACTCCAGCGATTTCGTAGACTCGTGGTCGCCGATTGAGGTGTGTCAGTCGGGAGATGGCGATAAATCTCAGTGCCGTTTTGTTGGATTGCGATCGCATAATCATCAGTCACCTGATCGCTCAAAATGGTATCGACCAGATGCTGCACCCGAAACACCCCTAAAATAAACCCATCAAATGATTGATCAGAGGCGAGGAAGAGGGGTGAATAGACCAAAACCCCTTTCCCACCCTGCACCAAATCCACCATGGACGACACAGTCATAGTGCGAGTTGTGCGAGCCAATTCCAAGGTTGCTTTGCGTTCAGGATCGGTAACGAGGTTAAAATCTTGGGCGGCTTCATTACCCGCCATGGGAACAATCCAACGGACATATAAATTTGGATCAACCCACTCAATGGCCTGATAACCAGGGTAGTCATGCAGCAGACTCTCGGCATCAATCGTCCAATTTTCCTGTGAAAGTCCGTCTTGGGCCTCCCACCGACGTGACATGCGCACCAACGCCTGGATGCGGTTGTCAGTCTGAGAGCGAATTTCCCGACTAATACTGACTCTGGCAAAATCCACCTGTTGGTGAATGTGCGTTTGTTCGTGGATCTTGAGAGATTGCCAAAAAAACAAGACAATGGGAAGCGTACCCACTCCCACCACTGCGGGTAACCACGTCGCTTGCCAGAGAGCAGATCGTCGTAATAAGCGCCACATAGGGGGAATCTCCCTGACTTTTTAAACCGATAAACTATGGCCAGGCTGAGCTCGCTCTAAACGTTTCAGCGCCTTAATCACCAGACTGACATGATCACCCACGGGCCAATTATCTGATAATGCCTGGTCCTCTGACGGATAGATCGCTAAGCCAGCACTAAAGCTGATGGGTGATAGATAAGGTTGAGGCTTTTCAGTCGACTGATCTCTAGAAAATTCGCTGTTTCTCTGTTGAGGCAGTGGCACCTGATGAAGCTGTTTGCGCACGGTGCGTAACCGATGCATGGCCTCCTCAATGGTGAGACCATACATGGCCACGATAAATAAGCGTCCCGCCCAGCGCCCCACCACATCATCACCCACAAACGTTTGGTGGAGAAGATGGGCAAAATGTACGAGCACTTTGTCACCTAAGTCATAGCCATAATGGCGATTAATGGCATCTAGATGATCGAGGGATAGCATCGCAATGCACACCCTTTGATGGTGTTGTTGGCCTTGCGCTAAGGCCTGGGTCACGGTCTGAATCGCCTGATGACGATTGGCCAGGCGCGTTAACGTATCAATCTCTATCTGAGATTGTGTCATCCTTGCCCGTTCTAAACGATTCAGGATGCGAGTGACAAGTTCTGGCCCAACAATGGGTTTGGAAACATAATCGTCAGCCCCCATCTCAAATACCTGGTGCTTGGTGCCAACATCGGCATGGGCGGTGAGAAACAGAATGGGAATATGGCACCATCGTAAGTCGCTGCGGACCACCTGGCATAGGGCCAAACCATCCACATGGGGCATTTCAACATCGAGCACCAGCACATCCGGTTGGATTTCATTCAAGACATCCCAAAACAGCCGTGGGTCTACCAAGGTAAAGACTTTTAACCCCCAGGGTTTTAAAAGACCTCCCATGGCGTCTAGAATCTGGGGGTCATCATCGACGACCAAAACCTTAGCTATGTGGGCGTGGGAGCGCATCCAGAGATCAATGACGGTCTCCACAACGGCTGATGCAGGTGTTGTCGATGGAATAAATCCCCGTCCCCCTAATTGGGAAGCCTTGACCCGATCTAGCAGGCTACCGTGCTCGGTGCGCAGTAATACTGGCACAGGGGGAGTTGAGGCCTGTAGCTCAGCCAAGAAGGCCACCATATCAGGGCTGAGGGATACCGTTTCTGGATGATCATCGGTCGCTGACAAATCTAAAATAACCACATCTGGGTGATGGCTATTCAGCAGCGTCAGGGCCTCAATGGGATCGGCTTGCAACTGTAGTGTCCAATCAGTGGCCACATTCGCTAATGCGGCTGCACATTCGGCCTGGAAGTCTTCATGCGGGCTAACAATCAACAAGGATGCCGTATGGATGGTCAAGGCAGCGCCTTGGGGCGGTGCTGGTTTGGGATAAAACAGGGTGGGGGTGTCACTATGTACAGCACGTTGGACCGTATGCCGTAGTTGACCAATTAAGTCGGCCAGTTGCGTGCGCTCATGATCAGGGAGCGTTGGCCAGTTTTGGAAGGCCTGTTCAGCCTTGTGGGCTAGCTTTGAACCCAGATCAAAATTGAACATGCCTAAGGACCCCGCTAGCTTGTGGGCCTCTGTCTCGGCTTGCTGTCGCAGGTCTTCAGCTAGGGTATTGCTAACACCGGCAGAGGTGGCTTTTTCAATGACCGCAATGCGCTTGCTCAGGCGTTGTTTAGCTCGTTCCCAAATTGCCATGGTCGCCGCATTAGCCTGGCTTACCACTTCAGACGATAGTTCTGATGTTTCTGCATGGAGTCGATAGCCAATACCGTACACCGTTTCGATGGGGTCATGGGGTACACCAGCTGCTTTTAAATGCTGCCGTAGCCCCTTGATGTGGGCGGTGATTGTTTCTTCACCGGGGGATCCTTCAAAGGACCACAGGTGATCGAGAATGGCCCCACGACTAAACACGCGTTGGGGATTACGCAAAAAAAGTTCTAGTAGATCGTATTCCCGTGGCCTTAGATAAATGGGCTTACCCCGATGGGTGACTTCACGGGGGCTAGGGTCCAGGGATAGTTCTTCCCAGGTCAGTACCGGCAGCAACGTGCCCGACTCCCGTCGCTGTAGTGCTCGAATACGTGCCAGCAGCTCCGCCAGGTTGAAGGGCTTGGTCACGTAGTCGTCAGCCCCGGCATCCAGCCCCAGTACTTTGCTGCTGCTGTTGTCCTGGGCCGTCAGCAATAAAATGGATGTCTGAATGCCCTGGGCCCTCAATTTGCGGCAAAGGCTCATGCCATCCAGTTTTGGCAACATGACATCTAGCAAAATTAAGTCATAGACGTCAACGGAGGCCAATTCCCAGCCTGTTTGACCATCAGTCGCTACGTCGACAGCATAGTGCTCTGCTGTCAAAGCCCTAACCAATGCTTCTATTAAAATAGTGTCATCTTCAACCAGGAGAATCTTCACGCTTAACTCCCCTACTGCAACTACCACACCAAAAATTAGCGCTATCAGGCCACTATTAGGTCATGGGTCTATTGGCCCACGCTAACGCGAGTTCAAGATGACTTAGACAGGTGTTTGTAAATTGCAACACTCATGGGAGAGGAGTGAGCAAGAAGCGAGGGCGTTTGAGGGAGTGAAGTCGTTCTATGCACGGGTTTTTTAAAACTCTGTGGACCCTACTAATCATAAATAAAACCATTAAGTTTATTTTTTAAATAAAACTTAATTTTATAGGGCTCCCGGCCATATATCACGTTAAAAACTTTAGTTAGAACATTGGGGACTCAGGGATGACGCGGCAGGCGTTGATGGCTCATTGAGCAATCTGTTATCGGATTCAGACCATGCCGGGATACGGCGTATTATTGGCATAATCTCTTGTTTTGCCAAAATTTGACCATTTTCATCAATTTTAAAGTCCCGTTCGGGGATGTATCCGGCCAGGGTCAGTGTGAGTAGTAACTGATTGACTTCAGCCTTAGTGAGATGACGTATTGCCATGATGGAGGCGAACATTCCTTAACTTTGCTTAATCCTAGCCTAATAAGTAATTCTGAAAATGTGGTGAAACAACTGTTCAGAAGTCTGAATTAAGAGGCATCACTGTCTACATAAAATCCTCAAATTGTTGAGTTAGCTTGAAGACAATGGTTAAGCTCAATAAACACGCTTGATAAATTCTGGGGTGTTGCTGATTCTTAAGAAGATTTAAGCTCAAAAATCCTGATATAGGGCGATCTTGCCAGATCGATTCATTCTCTAAATCAGCAACGGCAATAAATCAGCAACGGCAATCCTGATTGGGTTTAGTCAATATCTGCCATAGAAATATCTGTCGTAGATGAATATCAGAACAGTTGTTTCTGGAGCAAGCTATGAGCGCACAAAAGACCTTACATCCCTTCAATTGGAAAACACTAGAAATGTATCTAGTGGCCATTATCTTGGGTAGTTTGGCAGGCTGGGGATACTGGTGGACGTCTCAACAAACTGACTATGTGTCAGGGGGGATAACGAGGGTAGAGAGTCTAGATTTGTCGGATGCGATCGCAAGGCTCAACTCGTCCTTACCAGCGGAGCTGGCTGCCTTAGTCATCGTGCAGCCCCAAACCTACTGGGTGAGCATTTCCAATCAGCAAGAGCAGCTATTACCTCAACCGCTATCAGTAGAAGCGCAAGCATCTCCAGCAGTGATGCTGACTGAAGCCATGGAAATGTTGCTGGCAGGCTCAGTGAAGATCGACGATGCCTTCACCGCTATTCCTAAAAACACCCAGTTACTCAGTTTGACCACCAATTCTAGGGGTATCTATGTGAATTTATCCCAGGAATTCACCTATGGTGGGGGCTCCAGTTCAATGATCTATCGAGTTGCCCAGGTCATTTATACCGTCACAAGCCTGGACCCCAATGCAAAAGTCTATTTATCAGTGGCAGGGCATCTAATTGATGACGCCCATCCACTGGGGGGTGAAGGTCTTGTATTA
Source organism: Leptothoe sp. EHU-05/26/07-4 (assembly GCF_043421015.1). Classification (NCBI taxonomy): domain Bacteria; kingdom Bacillati; phylum Cyanobacteriota; class Cyanophyceae; order Nodosilineales; family Cymatolegaceae; genus Leptothoe; species Leptothoe sp. EHU-05/26/07-4. The sequence goes on along the minus strand of NZ_JAXSQV010000003.1, from coordinate 960,744 downwards.
GAACAGCCTGTCACCCGTCAGTCTTTTGCTAAAGAGTTTTCTTTTTAAGTCATAACAAAACCTTAGAACAACCATGCTTTTGAGGGTTTCATGCGATCCAAGGAGATTTTATGATGAGGGCTGAACTTACACCAATGGTCTAAGCGGCGGGGTGTGCCTGCTGCCAACGTTGCTGAGAGGCCCGGAGAATTGCGATCGCATCTTCATACCGCTCCACACAGCGAGGGATAGCCATATCGGCTGGATCAATCATGGGCGTTTGCTCATCAAGCATGCTGGTCTGGGTCCAGTCCAATAGACCTTTCCACATGGAACCAACCAAAATAAACGGTGTTTGATCGAGTTTACGCACTTGCAGTAGCTGCCAAATCATCAGCGCTTCTAAGGTTGTGCCAATACCACCTGGCATCACGACAAAAGCATCCGACATTAGAACAAAGTGGTGTAGTCGAGAGAAAAATGTACGATGACAGTAAGCCTCTTCCACAAATGGGTTAGTGGCTTGCTCGTGTTTTAAATCAACTCGAATTCCAATGGATTTGACCTGATCATTGGGGTCGGCTAAGACACTACCCTCATTCGCTGCCTGCATTAAACCAGGGCCACCCCCCGTGACAATGTCACAGCCCAGTAGGGTTAATTCACTTGCTAACTGCTTAACCTCTTGATAGAGTTCGCTCCCTGGTGCCATACGAGCCGATCCAAAAATTGTGACCCGATAGCGAGCTCGCTTAGGAGGACGTAGGGCTGTTAAATTGTTCACCACCTCCCACAGACCTAATATTGATTGTTCTACGACTTCGAAAACAGCTTTGCTATCTGTTTCTATGGCTGTTGATAAACCCCTGAAATGGTCCGAATCAGCCATTAGGCATCTCCAGTAGCGACCTATCCATTATGCCCAAACATCGTCCATTTCGGGTATTTCCAATAAATCGGTCTGGTCACTATCGGATGAACCATTATTTAAGGCAGTTTGTTTAAGTGGAGGATGTTTCGCCAGGGATAAACTGGGTTTAATTTCATGTGTCTGACGATGGCTAGGCTGCTGGCTAGTATCTGGATTATTTATTATGGGAGATGGCGGCGCAGCATCTAGACGAGTTTTAGTCACTTTCCAGGCAGTCTGAGCACCAAGTTTACCAACTTTTACAAACGTCCATGTACCTCGCTGATAGATTTTGTCTTTTCCATGGCACTTAGGCTTAACTCCCATCAGTTGCTCAATCTCGTCAGTGGTCAGCAACCACTGTGCTGTTGCCGCCCGCTCTAACACATCCATATACCACAGTGGATTTGTCGTATGGGATTGAGCCATAATGGTTTGATTGAGTTGGTGTAGCGCCTGTGATATTTCAGAAATTGCATCCGCCAGTTGCTGATTCACCTTGAGCTGTAATGACGTGGTCAGCGGCTGTGTGGACACTATCGGCTGTGATGGGCTGCCGCCTTCATCTTCGTTAGCAACGTCCTTAGCGTTTGCCACCTTAGAACTCTGGTCTGTATTTTCTGTTGCAGAATCAGCTGTTTTCAAGGGTACATGGGAAGACTCTTTTTGCAGCTCAGGCTGAAAGGCGTGAGCTGCAATCCATGCTTGGTTGAGCTCATCTGCCAGATGTTGTAAATAGTCGGCTGACTCATCTGATCCTTGTTGTTTAAGTTGTTGAGCCACCTGTTGCATCTGATGGACCAACCCTGGTCCAATTAAATCATGGTGCTTGGCTAACAGACGTTCTTTATCGTCTTCTGAAGAACTTAACAGATCCTGTATCAGGGCTAAATATGCCTGGAATTTATCATCTTCTGGTTTGGGTATTGGCGTTTCTTTAACTAAAATATGGTGAAGTTTTGCCGCCCAATTGTGTAAAAAAATAGCAGCCTGGCGATTGCCCTCTCGCAACAATTGTGAGGCCACTTGTTCCATGACTTGAAGCAGCTCAGAATCCACTAAATGCTCATGCTGCTTAAGCCGAATCCATTCTTCACCTTTGGGGCAGGTTAACAGTTCTTGAATAAGATTCAGATAGGCGTTGAGACGACGCTGTTGCATGGAAATATCCTCTTGATAAAATTATTTGTAGGGGCGTACGGTATTACCCCCTCTGCCTTTAGAGGCTACGGTGTACACACATCTAGAAGATAATGTCCCAAAAGGTATACCTGACCTTGAATTGGCCCTCATCCTAAATCCTTCTCCCCCAGGGAGAAGGACTTTGAGGCCAGGCCCCCCTTCTCCCCCAGGGAGTAAGGGGTTGGGGGATGAGGGCTCGATACTTGGAGCCACTCTCCGACTTCTGTATACACCGTAGCTGCCTTGAGAGGGGGTATCGATCGTCAGTGCTATATCTCGATACCCCCTTCCCCAATGGTTCCCCTAAGCCCTTTGGGCAGGCTTTGCCAACGTCAGGGGAACCACATCGCCAAGCCTCTGGAGATGGGAGACTGTTAATCCTTAAGTGGCTTTAATTTTTACGGTTTTAGAAGCAGCAACGTCCGATTTGGGCAGCACCAGGCGAAGGATGCCATTGTTGTACTCAGCTGAAACAGCATCTTTGACAATATGGCTAGATAGGGGAATCACACGCTCAAATTTGCCATAGTGAAACTCAGAGCGAGTAATGTTATCTTCTTCTGTCTTCGACTCAGATTTGCGCTCGCCTTTAACGGTAACCGCTGTATCAGTTACCTCAATATTGAGATCATCCGCTGTCATGCCAGGGACTTCAAACTTAAGATGGATTTCAGTATCGGTTTCGTCCATCTCAGCTGATGGCATAAAGCTAAAACTAGCTTGAGCGTCAGAGGGACCAGGGGTAAATTGGGCAAACAATTTATCCAGCTCTTTTCTCAGTGTTTCCATTTCGCTGAAAGGTTCCCAATGTTCGATTTGACGGAATGGTTGCCAGTGCGTGAGTGTCATAGTAAACCCTCTAAAAAACATTTTTTTATAGGGTCAGCCCTGGTTGGTCATAACTCCATAACCTCCAGGCGAACCCTTAACTTTATGGTAGGACGCAAAATTGAGGAATTTATGGGGCCAAAACATAGGAGTACGGAGACCGGAAGCAAAAGTCAATGGGCATATATTCTGCCTCCTGCCTCCTGATGCCCCACCCAGCCGAGATTTTCTGGCTGACGTTGATGTCCAGCCTTAACACTCAGGGCTTTCAGCAGATGATGTGTAAGCTGTCACAGAGCCCATCTTGGCTGCTAGAGCTTGAATGCTTTCCCTTAAATTCATGTTGGTGTCAAGATATGTGGCTAGGGATTCTTCTTCGTGAGTTAATGCTTCTGCAGTTACTTTTTGCTTTGTCAATAACTCGCTGGTCGCATCAGAAATGTCATCTTTGCGCTGTTGCAGTCGCTGGCAAATGACACCGAAAGGCGCTTGGCACACAAGAATCGAGACGGGAATCCTTGACGCTTTGGCCTGAGTCAGGACAGCTTGCCGAGTAGCGATGCGATCGTATTTTGCATCGAGAATAACAATATGCCCGAGTTTTGCTAATCGGATACCTAAATCACCCAAGCGATCATAGGTTCTTTGGGTCATCTCTGACGTGTATAGATTCGCATCTCCTCGCTGCTGGAGTGACATCCCTGCCAGGTGTTTACGCACGGCATCAGAACGAATATGGAGTGCATTGGTGAGCAGGGCCAACTCCTGGGCTACGGTGCTTTTACCGACCCCAGAAAGCCCTGACATCAGGACTAGTTGTCCTGAGTGTAGCTGGGTATAACGCCAAGCCAGGGTGTAGTAGGCTTGGGACTGGGTTTGGATCTGCTCTTTTTTCTCAGCATCAATGGTGGGATCGTCCAAAAGAAACGAAGTGGTTTTTGCTCGAACATAGGCTTGGCGACTAAGGTATAGCGGTAAAACCTCTAACCCTTCCCAATCACCCGTTTCCTCTAGATAGGTATTAAGAAAGAGGTTACCCAGGTCATAACGTCCATGGGCATCACAATCCATCACTGTAAATGCCACGTCATACATGGTGTCTACGTATCGAAATGCTTCGTTGAACTCAATACAATCAAATAGAAAGATACGGTCTTGCCATAGGCAAATATTTCTCAGGTGCAGATCGCCATGGCATTCACGAATCTTTTGTTGTTGGATACGCGTTTGAAAGCGCTTTTGATGCTCAGTAAAAATTCGATCCGTATACTTTTGAGTGTCTTGTAGCTGCTGTTGGGTTTGACCACGACCAATATACGGTAGGCTCTGGGCATAGTTTTCATCAAATGCCTGACGAATCTTGACAACAGTGCCAAATGACTGAATGTAGTCGCTAACCATAGCGCGCTGATGGAAGACCGCCACTTGATGGGCAAGTCTTTTGATCAACGCTGGAGTTAATTTACCCTGAGTCAATAAATCAGAAAATAGAGAACCCGAGGGGAACTGATGCATTTTGACCGCATATTCAACCGGTTCTCCCTGCTCTAAAAGACTGAACTGTTCTCCCCGCTGATAAATGGGGATAGCGGCTAAATAAATTTCTTGAGCGGTGCGTTGATTTAACCGTAATTCTTCTTCCACATAGTGTTTGCGAGCTGCCAGGGTCGTATAGTTAAGAAAGCCATAGTTCACTGGCTTTTTGACCTTATAGGCATAGTTTCCTGTCAATAGGACATAGGCAGTGTGGGTTTGTACCAGTTCAATCTTATCTTGCGTCCAGTGAGGATAGAAACTGGGCCATAGCATTTGTTGAATAAGAGGAGGAAGCCCCTGAGAGATCACTGCATACCTACCTATGAAAAGCCTACAGATATTTATTGCCTCGCTATACTATAGGATAGTAGAGCAATAATATGAGTATGTTGTGAGGGCAGAAAAAAATTAAATATAGGTCATCGGTAGTGCTATGACCTAACATAGGTATTAAGAAAATATAAGGCTAAGAGCCTGAAACTTTGGGTCGAATCTAGCGATTTTCTAAGGATGGCTGTCGATTCGCTAAACACTGGTTAATAATGTCTACTAAGTGATCGGGGGCAATTGGCTTGTAGAGAGTTATATTTACACCTGTCCGTTTGGCGAGTTCTAGAGGCGTAGATTTGCTATAAACTCCGGGCTTGTATCCACTCACCCCGATGATATAAGGTGAGCCGTCATACTCCATTTTTAGTCGGGCTAGAAGTGTCAGCCCCCCTTCTGGAACAAACCGGCCATTCTGTTTAATCATCATGTCCATAATCACTATATCGGGCTGAATAGCTGTTGCGATCGCTAATGCATTTCGTATAGTTGTGCAACAGCAGACGTAGTGATTATAGGTTTCTAGTAACTGTCGCCATTGCAAGGCCAAGGCCATGTTGTCTTCAAAAATAAGTACGGTAGCCATAATCAACTAAGCAGGTCACTAACGAGTTTTTCTAACTTTGATTCATCAATGGGTTTTTTTAGGAGCGGCACCGACTCCAAGGAATTGGGAAGAGCGTGCTTGGAGTTATAACCTGTGGTAAAGGCAAACGGTATACCTTGTTCAAGCAGGAAGTTAGCAATTTCAAAACTTGTTTCCTGTTTCAGATCAATATCCAATAAACAGAGCTGATAGCTTTCTTGCCGCAGATATTTAAAGGCGCGAGCGACGCTGGGGGCTGAGGTGATCGATTCTAATCCAATCTTTTTTAAAATACTTTCCATCTCCATCGCAACTAACAAGCTATCCTCTACCACTAATACTTGAATCTGTTCCATGGGCTTGAGTCGGTCAGTTTCTGGTACATTCGCCAAAGGACTAGGCTTTGTACCTCCTGCTTGACCCCACCGAATAAGATTATTGGGCAACCAAAATTCAGCCCTGATTCCAGAGGATAGAAAGTGGATCGTAGCCTCGCCCTCAAATTCATAGGGAATAGCTCGTTCAATTAGATCACGACCGAACCCCCGTCGCTGGGGAGGAGTCACGGTGGGGCCACCCGATTCTTGCCAGATCAGCTTAATCCCACCATAGTGTTCATACCACTGCACAGTCACATTGCCTGATGTAACTGATAAAGCACCATATTTAGCGGCATTGGAGGTGAGTTCATGGATCACTAAAACAAATGTTGGGACAAAATTGGCCTTGAGGCCAATCACGGGACCCGTCAGGGTTACCCTAGGGACTATATCGCTCAGGTAGGGGCGTAATTCAATAGCGAGTAAATTGCGTAAATTGGGCCATTCTAACCCATAGCCTGTGACTAGATCATGGGCAGCGGACAACGCGGCGATGCGGCTTTTTAGGGTTGTTGTATACTCTTCTAGAGAATTTGTAGACATTTCAGTTTGGCGAGCTATTGAGCGAATTAACGCCAAAATGTTTTTAACCCGGTGATTCAGTTCTGCCACTAAAAGATTTTGTTGACGTTGTTGAAAGTCTTGGATTTTAATTCTGGCTAAACGAATCAATTCAGTTCGGATCTCTAGGGCAATATTCAGGTCCGAAGGTGTCCAGGGGGCACAATGGCCCTTAACAATTTGCTTGTACTCTTCAAAGGAGCGTCTTGGGCGTAACTTAGGTTTAGGGCTATCTTCTACGAGCTCTTTACTCTCTGGATTACCTGCCCAGCGAATATCGCTAAGAATCTCATTTCTGAAGAAAATCAGATACAGGGGGGCATCGGAAGGAATTGTAAAGCATAGGCCCCCGGCACTACTGCCCCATGTTTTCACATCAGGCATATCAAGGTCCTGTAGACACTCAATAGTCGTGATATCGGTCTGCCCATGGTCATTATGGTGGTTTGCCAGGGCTAGAACTGTTGAAGTTGAGGGACTATTCCCGTAGCTCGCTAATACCTGTTGCTCACTGATAAAGGCTACGCCATGGGCCGATAGCAGCTGACAAAAGGGTTGGCTAGCTTGAATGATGATCTTGATCCAGTCTTTGGGTGTGGCTTGATCCGCTTGAATAGAGAAAAGCTTGTCTAGTATGGATGCTGCTTGTTTGCGATCGCGAAATCGTTCTTCAGCCAAGATTTGCTGGAACTGTAAGGAAAATAATTGCCTAAATAGTTCAACAACAGTGCGAAGATCGGGGGGGATTACCTTGGATTGTCGGTGGTGTAGGGCAAACAATCCCCACAGTTGCCCCTGCACTGTAATGGCAATGGCCATACTGGCAGTGACCCCCATATTCTTTAAATATTCACCATGGATCAACGATGAACCCCGAATTAAAGCCAGAGACAAGTCGAGGTCAGCTTCTGTTTTATCCAATGCCAGGATCGGAGCCATAGGGGCATGAACATCTGCCACAACACGAACACCTGTTTTCCAAAACAGACGACGGGTGGTATCTGGAATATCAGACGCCGGATAGCGTAAGCCTAAATAGGACTGAGAACCTGGACTGCTGGCTTCTGCGACAACTTCTCCGGACCCATCTGGTAAAAAGCGATAGGCCATCACCCGATCAAACCCAGTGGTGTTGCGTAACTCCTTTACAGCGAGAGCCAGCAATTGCTCTGAGCTAGACGTTTTCTCGAGCATTAATTGAGCTCGCATTAGGAGTGGAGTATGGGTATCCAGGTTTTCAGTAACAGGCTCTAGCTCAATCAAGGTGTGGGTGGAGCTACAATGGACACTCACATCAAGCCAGCATCCATGAATCTCATAAATTCCTAATCGATGGCGTTGAGTGGTAATTGTCGATAATCCGCAGGCATTATTAAGGTCATGAACGAGCGTGTCGGGTAAAATCGCATCTAGCGGCTGTCCCAAAACATCAGCACTTATCTCGTCAGTCTCATGTCCCAAGAGGTTACTCAGGTTATCGGAAACGTGGGTAATATACTCTAATGCACGGTCAGTGGCTAATAGTGCGCCAAAAGACTGAATTACTCCTGGGCTATGAATAGGTTCCTGAGCACAGGTAGTTAGCGCAATCTCCCATTGTTGAGCAAGGTCAGCAGACATAAGGTAACTCGTCTTTGTCGCGCAAAGTGTTTATTAATACATTTCACGTTATATCGTCCCAGTCTATTCGTGTTCTTATGAATTATTTTCAAATTTCTGGAGTTATGCCCAAGGGTAAGGTCATTGTTTGACATATGTTTGACCCTACAAAAAACATAATTTTAGACATAAGTAGGTTGTCACCATTAGCTATCCGATATCATAGCCCCCTTTGCCCAATTCTGGGGGAGACCAAGCCCAAAGCCCTCAGAATTAGGGTTTGGGGGTAAACTCGCAGAAATTAAACAACTGGTTGGCAGTGTATAAGGAACTGAGCTGACCTACTTAGGTCTAAACTTTAACAACTGCATGTCAAGAAAAAATTAGGTGATTGAGAAGATTTCAATCATAAAAGAATCATAAAAAGCTCTAGGTTTGATCAACTAAATGTTTCTAGCTCTGTTACGCTAAAAAGCTAAGGAAGAAAAAAGAAAAAATAATAGAAATATTCCGAGAATATACTGAGGTGCCATTAGAAACATTCCTATTATTTTGAGAAATTGTCTGTCCCCCCTGACTAGAACACATCAATGGTAGATACGATTGATAGACAAACTAGCACTAGCTTTTTGATTGTCGGTATTGGTACGTCTGCAGGTGGGTTGCGTGCCCTCGAAGATTTTTTTGGGAATATGCCCAGCGATAGTAACGCTGCTTTTATCGTTGTTCAACACCTGTCACCTGATTACAAAAGCTTAATGAGTGAACTGCTCAAACGACATACCGACATGGATGTTCAACAGGTGACAGATCAGGTGTCCCTATGCCCTAATACTGTTTTCTTGATACCACCGGGTCAAAATATGGTACTCAAGGACGGATGTTTGCATCTGACGCCACAGGAACGAGGTCGGGGTCGTCAGCCTAATTTACCCATCGACTTATTTTTTAAATCTCTGTCTTTGGAGAGTCGAGAGAAGACTATCAGCGTGATTCTATCAGGAACCGGCAGCGATGGTTCACAAGGGATTCAGGAAATCTCAGAAAAGGGTGGCATTGTCCTGGTCCAGGCTCCAGAAACAGCTGAGTTTGACGGCATGCCCCAAAGCGCTATCTCCACCGGAGTTGTTGATCTAATCTTGCCTGCCAGTGAACTGGCTCAAACGACGTATCAATTAGTGACCGCCCCGAACGGGTTGCAAGTCCTACGGGATAATCTGCAAAACCAGCTAATCCCTATCCAGCTACAAAAAATCATCAATATCATTGAGCAACATGATGATATTGATTTTGGTCATTATAAGCCCAGCTCGATTACTCGACGTATTCGACGACGATGTTTGATTGCAGGTTATCAAGATTTAGATAGCTATATCAGTCGATTAAACGCCTCAAAAGAAGAGCGCAACTGCTTGCGTAATGATTTATTGATTACTGTCACACGTTTTTTTAGAGATGCAGAGGCGTGGCAATTTTTAGAAAACAATGTTCTACCTGAACTACTTGACAGATTTTCCTCAGGACAGACGCTGCGTATTTGGATTACAGCTTGTGCCACGGGGGAAGAGGCCTATTCCATGGCCATCTTAGTCAGAGAACTGCTGGATCAACGCCAGCTGTCTATCGAAGTTAAGATTTTTGCTACGGATCTGGATCAAGTTGCTTTGAATAAAGCATCTTTAGGGATTTATCCAGCACCAATTGTTAATGAAATCGGTGAAGCTCGTGTCAGTCGCTTTTTTACCTCTAGGAATGATGGCTCCTTTGAGGTATCGCGAGCAATTCGAGAGATGATTATTTTTGCCAATCATAATTTGGCTAAAGACGCAGGATTTACCCAGGTGGACTTGGTGACTTGCCGTAATGTCCTGATTTACATGCAAACTGATCTTCAAGCTCAAGTCTTGAGAAATCTGCATTTTGCCCTGAACGTCAATGGTATTCTGTTCTTGGGTGAGTCAGAAACCCTAGGCATTCTTGAAGAAGAGTTTGACACTTTACACCGGAAGTGGAAAATCTATCAGAAATTGAGAGATGTCAAGCTATCCTTATCCACAGGAGCGTTTGCGGCCTTAAAGATCAATAGACCCCAGCTTCAAGTTGCTCTTTCAGATAAAAACTCTCGCTTTGATCCGCTGTTGGAGCAAGCTTTCAAGACTCTCTTAAATCAACGTGAAGCCACTTGTCTACTAGTCGATCGACAGATGCAATTGCTGTATGTGTGTGGTGACACATTAAGTCTCTTAAGGGTGCCCGATGGCAGACAATCGAATGATCTAATCGAGATGCTTCCGCAGTCACTACAGCTACCGCTCAGTACTGCATTGCACCGCATCTGCCAGGGGAGAGATAGTAGAGTTTGCTATAACAGTTACCAGATTAAAGAGCCTGAATACGAGTGTTTGACGGTAAATGTAGAAGTGAGCCGCCAGGCTGCCAATCGTAAGACAGGTGAGTTTTTTTTAATAGTCATTTCTCAGGAGAGCGGGCCTGACACCGCCCTACCTTCAAACCAGTTTGAGACCAGTGACGATACTGCTCAATATGTGTTGCAATTAGAGAGAGACTTGCAGCATACCCGCGAAAATCTTCAGGCTACTATTGAAGAATTAGAAACAACGAACGAAGAACAACAAGCCACTAATGAAGAACTAATTGCATCTAACGAAGAGCTGCAAAGTACTAACGAAGAACTACAGTCCGTTAACGAAGAGCTTTATACTGTCAATGCTGAGTACCAGTCTAAAATTCAAAGTCTAACTGAGCTCAATAATGATTTAGATAATCTGCTAAGCAACATTGAGGTTGGCGTCATTTTTCTAGATAATGGGCTGCGAATTAGAAAATATACGTCTGCGGCTACTGTTGCCTATAACCTGGTTGCCAACGATGTGGGTCGACCCATTGGGCACTTATCTCACAACCTGGAGAATCTTGATTTGCTGGTTGTGCTAGAGCAATTTAGAGAGCAGAGAAAGACTATTGAACAAGAGGTTCAGGTCAAGCACCAGGGACCCCATTTACTGATGCGGATTCACCCGTACTTGGCAGAAAATCAAACAGTTGATGGGGTGATCCTCACGTTTGTCAATATTGATGAAATTAAACGCACTCAGCTACGCTTAGAGGCCGCTGAGGCCAGGTTAAGTCAATCCTATGAGATTCTAGAACAAAAAATACAAGGGCGCACCGCTGAATTAACCGCCAGTCAAGAACGCTACGATCTGGCGGTTAAAGGGGCTCGGGTGGGTCTTTGGGATCGGAATCTTCTAACCAATGAGAATTATATATCGCCCCAATATGGAGAAATTCTGGGGTATGAAGACGATCAAGATGAACTTCAAAATTGGCATACTGCATTTGAATCAAAGCTGCATCCCGATGACTATGGTCGGGTTATGGAGGCCTTGAATAACCATCTACAGCATCGGGTTCCTTATCAGGCAGAATACCGCATGCGTAAAAAAAACGGCGACTATTGTTGGGTTTATGCCAGGGGGCAAGCTATTTGGGATGAGTCGGGCAATCCGGTACGGATAACGGGTTCAGTGATTGACATTAGCGATCGCAAAGCTGCCGAAAAAGAGCTACAGGATAGCGAGGCACGCTACCGCAACCTGTACGAAAGCACTCCAGCAATACTATGTTCTATCAACAATGAAGACGAATTAGTTAGCATCAGTCATCACTGGCTGCAAACGTTTGGATATGACCATACCGAAGTGATTGGCCGTAAATTTACAGAGTTTCTGACTCCAGAGTCTCGTCAATACGCTGTAGATGTGGTTATGCCAGATTTTTTGGAGAATGGAGTTTGTCACAATATTCCATATCAATGGATATGCAAAGACGGTAGTATTCGTGATGTATTACTATCTGCAACCGTTGAACAGGGTACGTCCGGCATCTTGCCTCGTTCCTTAGCAGTGCTGAGCGATGTCACAGAACACAACAAATCTCAGGCCGAGCTTGTTCGCTACCAAGAGCATTTGGAAGAATTAGTTGAAGGCCGAACTGCTGAAATTAAACAAGCCAACCAGCAACTACAAGCTGAAGTTCTAGAACGGCAACGAGCTCAAAGTGAACTGGCCAACCGTGCCCAAGCCTTAGAACAGTCCAATGCGGATCTAGAACAGTTTGCCTACGTCGTTTCCCATGATTTACAAGAACCACTGCGGGCCATGACAGTTTTTGCACAACTGCTAGAAGGGGATTATGGTAAGCAACTAGACGCCACAGCCCATGACTATATTGGTCATATTGTCGAGGGTGGCATCCGCATGCATGGGTTAATTAATGGCATTTTGGCCTTTTCACGGGCTACCCATCGTGAGATTACCTTTACAGCTGTGGAGCTTGAGCAAGTATTGACCGCTGCTATCAAAAACTTAAGCTCTGCCATTGAAGAATCTCAAGCGGTCATCACCCATGATGTCCTACCCAGCCTTAACGTAGATGAACCCCAGATACTACAGCTATTTCAGAACCTGATTAGCAACGCCATTAAGTTTCGAAGGGCTGAACCTCCCCGCATCCATATGGGTGCTGAATGGAAGAACAATCAATGGACCTTTAGTCTGCAAGACAACGGCATCGGTATACCCAAAGAACAACAAGAGAGAACCTTTGGCCTGTTTCAACGTTTGCATACCCGCGAAGAAAAGGAAGGCTATGGCATCGGTCTAGCCGTCTGCAAAAAAGTTGTAGAACGACATCAAGGCCACATCTGGCTAGAGTCAGAACCCGGACAGGGCTCAGCCTTTTATTTTACCCTTGGAATGCCAAAGGGTTAGTTGTTACATAAAGCACCAGCTATTTTCTCGACGCCCGATGCCCCATTCCCTAACGTCGGCACCTGTAGTATCCCCTTCGTGCTCACAATGGTAGCAACCTTTCAGGCTGTCTTAATATTTAGGCAGCTCTACCCCTAACAACAGTAGGTACAATAATCTTGTATACGAAACAAAGGTAGTAGACTTAGTATTTTACAGGATAGGTACTCAAGTCTTTTCACGGCAGATGCCTTACTTCGTATATTCCATTAGCAAATACTCTCTAGTAGCTATAGGTTTTGGCTGCTAGAGAGTATTTTTTATAGGAGTGTTTAAGTTACTACCATATACATCACCTATAGCAACTGTACCTTGGCAGTTTTAAGCCAAAAATCATAGATATGCTGAGCCGTTAATTTATACTCTTCGAGAACAATTGGTTTAGCAATATAGGCGTTTGCATATAGCTCATAGCTCTTGGCAATATCATCCTCCCGCGAAGAGCTAGAAACAATAATCACTGGGATCCTTCGCAGCTGATGATGGCCCTTGATTTCCTGTAGCATTTCATGGCCAGATTTACGGGGTAAGTTGAGATCCAACAGAATCAACTGAGGTAAATCGGCCATTCCATTCCTGAGCAACTGTTCCAGCCAGTTCAGAGCTTGAATACCATCCTTAACAATCTCGATATGTCCCGCATAACCAATACACCTAAAAGCTGTGAGCATAATAGCCGCATCTGTCGATGAATCTTCCACTAAAAGAATAGGAGCATCCATGAACCAGAACCACCCTCTTAAACACCCATAGCATCATTCATTCTAGTAATCAGCAGCACCTTAATTCGCACTACATTTGTAGTCGGGTGATGCTCCCCCAAATTCTCTTCAAATAGAGCTAATGCCTCCTGATAAAGAAATTTAGCTTTCTTATAACGACCTTGATTATCATACAGTGTGGCAAGCTGATAAACATTTGCCATTACATCAACATGGCTATTGCCTAAGAGCCATTTACGCATCATCAAGGTTCCTTCTAATAGAGAAACCGCTTCATCTGGTTGATCTTGTTCGAGGTGAAGGTTGGCTAAATTAGAGAGAATGCCAATTGCAATGTAGTGCAGCGTTGATTGAGTCGCATCCTGGCCCTGCTGAGATGTGTGGGCCAACTGCGTTTTAATACTCATGTCGGTTTGACAGCCCACCAGACGATAAGCAACACCGGCTGGATCCCACATGGCTGTTGCCCGGGTTAACACCCAAAGATAATCCCCATTTTGATGTTGAATGCGATACTCACAATGAAATGGGGATTGCTGCTGCTGCTGCAAATAATTATTTAACTTTTTATCAAAGAGCTCTTGATCCTCTGGATGAATGCGCGATAGCCATTCATCAGGGTTGTCACTAAGGGGTATATGTTCTAGCCCCAGGAGGGATTTCCACTGAGGAGAATAGTAAATAGAGTCTGTTGTTAAGTTCCAATCCCAAATGCCATCGTTCGCTTCCTGAGCAATTAATGCGTAACGTTCTTGATCTTGATTGAGTCTTTGGCTAGATTCTGTTCGCTTAATTGCATACTGAATACGTTGAACAAGTTGATGGCCCACATTAACATAGCCTAGTTGCTTTAGGTAAGCTGGAGAGAAAAAATCGGATTTGACCACATAATCCTGAACGCCTGCTTGAAGCGCGGCCTCTACAACCGTTTGATCCTGGAGGCCCGTGAGCACAACAATAGGTGTCTGAGGTGCCAACTGCTTTAATCGTTTAATTAGAGATAAGCCTTCCCCATCCGGTAAATGCAAATCTAACAAAATAATATCAAAGGTATTAACTTCTAATACAGTCAGTGCCTCATTAAAGCGACGAACATGATGAAATATAGGCTTGTCAACACTTGCTAAGTTGATAATTTTTTTCACTAGCTGAGCATCAGAGGGGCTATCCTCCACAAGGAGTGCATCAATAGTTGATTTCATAGGTTGCGACGAAACGGTATATATACAGAATGATGGGTAACAATGATCCAGATTTCTGGATAAGCTGTTTAGAAAAAGGGTTTTGAAAAAATGTTTGAGTATAATTCAATCTTTGCCTGATAACACCTACTGTTTAGCGGTTAATTTAACTAAAAAAGTTAAATTAAATATTCTTGTTATAGATTACCCACATTATCAAGAACACTATCGGGGTGGGACCATAGAGCCTTAAACGAATTTTCGTTGGGACGGTAATATCGTCGTTGGCTGATTGTCGAGGCTCATGTATACGCTGAGCTACTTATTGGCTATGGTGCTGACACCCGTCTGGCCATGGGGTATTCAGAGGTCTCTTGTGTCAAGGTATTCACCCGGGCAATATTAAGGCCATAAAAGGTCTGCCCATATTGTTGATGAGTGGTTACAAGTGCAGCAGTCTCAAGCGACTGAAGATGTAAAGAGAGCTGATCCTGGGGCATTTTTAACTGCTCACATATATCCTCCAGAGCCATCTCGCTCTCCTCTAGCAACTCAAGGATTTGCACCCTAATTGGAGTCGACAAAGAATGAGAAGAGGAAAAAGCCTGTCCAAGGGTTGATACATCCAGGGTTTGCTCAGCCTCCCAAAGAGAATAGTGAGACTGCATACTCAACCAGAAATAGGCACTGCTTCCTAGAACAGCCGATAAGCGTAAAGCCATTTCAGGAGTGACAACAATCTCCTTATTCAGCAGCTTTTTCACAGTTGATGGATCAACATTTAATTTTCCCGCTAGTTTTGTATATCTGATTCCTAACGGCTGCAAATATACATGGGTGATAAACTCTCCGGGGTGTAAAGGTTTCGACATGTTCATACATAATAAGCCTTGTAATCACGAGGTTGTTAGTTAGGGTGTATACAAGGCAGAGAAATTTAGATGTACACGTGCCATCTTAGAAGATCTCCTCCTGTCGAAAAGTTCTAAGACTCTAAAACTCCTTCACCTTGTATACCGTGGTAATATTCCCACGCTCATTTACAGCTACCCTCATCAAATCCTAATAAAACATAAAGAAGACCTAAAGGTGTTAATCTCATTTTTCTCCTATCCACTGTCAGTAGAGAGCTTTCATAATATTCATCCGAAAATTTATATATCAACCTTTTGCATCGTTTTATCTGTGACCATAGTAACTATCTATGAAAGTTGATGCGTCTCGTAAATTTTCGATAACTCGTGATACTAGGGCGCTATCAGCAAAAATCAAAACATAGCCTAAAGGACCATTAAGGTAGGCGGTCCTTTATTGGGCTAAGGGGATTGAGATTGAGAGCTGATAAAATAGGTTGCGATCGCAGCTATATCAATTACCAGAGAGCGGTGGATTGAGGGCAGTTCCGAGAAAACTTGCGCAATTCCGCTGAAGAGTTGCGCTAATTTGCCGTAGATCTAGAACTTTGAATATTTGAACGTATTACATAGTGGAGTCCGCAGTTCTAAACCATGGGTCCATGTTTTCCCATGTTTCCAGGTGAGCGGCTCTGGTTAACATCCCTGAGCCCTGCCAAATCATGCTGGTGGGTGAGCGGCTCTGATTAACATCCCTGAGCCCTGCCAAATCATGCTGGTGGGTGAGCGGCTCTGGTTAACATCCCTGAGCCCTACACAAATTATGCGGGTGCAGGACATACGTAACCACAGGGTTAAACGGTTAAGGTCTCTGGCTCAATAGAGTTACTTGAACGTCAGTGACATTGCTCTCAATAGCTGCGTAATTGACACAAAATATTAGGTCCCATGTCTCTAAAATCTGAATGGCAAGCATCGGCACTACCCAGTTACAAATTCAGTAGTTTTACAGTGGGAGTTGATCTGTCTCCGTTCTTGGATTGGTGGATACAAAATCGAGAAAACTTAAAAACAGAATCAGAGCCTACACCAGATTTGGGCTGCAACTGGTACTATAGTGAACCTGATATCAACAACTTGGTGCGCGTCCAGGTTCGGAATGAATTTTTTTATGCCCCCCAACAGGTAGCAGAACAGCATCAAGCGGCTGTAGCTCAGGGAGGGACTCAATGGCAAGAAGTTTTACAGAGATATTCCAACGTTATCAGGTCACTGAACTGATCGTCCTGACCTTTTAGTTGTCGATAAGACTAACTGACAACAATCCCAAAGAACAGAATTAATGCACCCAGGGTAAAGCCAAAAGCTAAAAGCTAATACCCAATGAAAGCCCCTAGAATTTTGGCTTTGGGGGCAAACTCGCAGATGTTACACAGCTCGCTTACCTTTTATAAAGGCTTGAACTGACCTACTGAAGGATTCAGAGTTTACCAACCCCCATAGACATTCCTACTTAGATTAATTGATATCGACTTCAGCTATATTATGATGTTTGGCAAATAGCTGCTACTTAGATTACATCCTCCATTAATATCGGGGTATTCCAGAGTTAATGCCCTGTATGAAATCTCTTCAAGAAAACAAAAAGCAAAAATATCGACAGTTGCTAATTGTACTGGCGATAACCTTTGTGGTATCGCCATTTTTGCAGGCTGGGATTGGTAATATTTTCCTGATTTCGCTGCTGTTGTATACGATTATGCTGATCATCAGCAGCTTTCCACTACCTCGAAAGTTATTGGCCATTTATGGCGCGATCGCAATTATTGCCTTCTGTTTAGAAGTTATTTCTACCCTAAACGGGGGCTTTTATCTGAATCAAACATTTAGCCTCATATCTCAAATTGTTTTTGCCATTTACTTAGCAGGAGCCGCTTACTGGATTGGTCGAGATATCTTTACTACGCCCGAAGTCACCATAGATATTGTGCGAGGTGGTATTAGTGTTTATTTATTGATTGGGTTTGTCTGGGCGTTGTTGTATGGCATTGTGAACACTTTAGATGCTAATGCCTTCTCTCAACCACTTGTACGAGTAGACTCTTATCTCAGAACAATACATTTTAGTTTTACCACCCTGACTACTTTGGGATATGGCGATATTGTGCCTTTAAGTGAAGTTGCCCAAGTATTAACAAATTTGGAAGCTATTATAGGCCAGATGTACTCTTCTATTTTTATTGCTATTCTGATCGGTAGCTATCTCAGTCACCGCTCCAATTAACATCGTTAACACGATAAAACATGACATTAGGTGACCTGAAAATCAGATGTTAAACTCTGTGTACTTGTGCTTTGTTGACTAGCATTCAGTAAATTTATTTGGCAACATTAGGCAAATCTAATCCGGGACGTTCCATAGTTACAGTTTCGCAACTACCTACTCTATGTCCTCTGACGGTATCAGCCCTCAACCGCCGATTGAGCAGTCATCCAATAATTTATCAAATACTAATGTAGAGACGGCAGTCGAAACGCCTCCCCCATCTACAGATGCGGCTTCTCAATCCAGTGCTTTGCCAAAATGGCGTAGTAAGTCTAAGAAACCGCTGTGGCCAGCCGTTGCCCTGGCTATGTTAGTGGTAGCTGGATTTGTGGGTGTAAAAGCCTATCAAACATTGACAGCCGCTCCTCCATTAGAAGAAACAGATGATGCAACCAATCAATCTCGTTTACCCATAAGGGTGCTCAGGGCGCAAAAAGGGCCAATTCAGGGATGGGTGTTTGATGAAGGTTCCGTTTGGCCAGTCCGACGGCGGATACTTAACTTTCAGGCCAGTGGTGACATTATTTATGTGGCTAAGGTCGATGGCGTCGAACTGCGAGAAGGAGATTTTGTCTCCCAGGGGCAGCTGCTGGCCACCATTGATGCCCGCAGACAGGAATCTAGCATTGCCACAGCTGAGGCGGATATCCAAGTTTCAGAAACCCAGCTAAACCAGTCCAGAGCCAGTTTATTGCAATCCCAGGCGAATCTAGAAAAGGCCAAGTCGGACCTGGCCCTGGCTGAGACTGAGTTACAGCGTTATGAGAATTTATTTGAGCAGGGGGCAGTATCGGAAAGCGATCGCGACGCCTACATCAACCGAGTAGACCAGGCCGCCGCCGCCCTGAAGACCGCTGAACAAGATGTCCGCTCTGCCGGCGAGAGCATTCGTTCTTCCGAAGCAGGGGTGAATGCGTCAGTGGCTCGCCTTAATCAAAGTGCCGTTGACCTAGAAGATACACAGTTAGTCTCTCCATTAGATGGAGTGGTGGCTTATATCAACATTCGAGAAGGAGAGTATTGGAGCACCCAATATCTCAATACAAGCAGCCCCCAAGATTTGATTGAGTCTGCCCCCATCGTGGTAGTTGATCCTCAATCCTTTGAAGTAGAGATCGAACTACAGGCAGGGGAAGCCGGAGAGATTAAGCCCGGTCAGCGAGCCTATGTTGTCTTAGAAGAAGAGGTCAGTGCGCTCCAGGCAGCTGGAGCTAACTCCCAGGGATTACTTGATATTGCTAGACAGCGGGGCAGTGGTGGTCAAGTATTTGCGGTTAGCCCTTCCCAAACACCTGGCAGTCGGGGCACTGAAATCACGATTCGAAACCTGGAACAGGTCGGTAATTTAAAGGTAGGGGGCCGGGTTTATGTATGGATTGAAGTGGCTCGCGATAACGATGCCGTGGTTTTACCCCTCGGGGCTCTAGTCTCCAGAAATCAGCAATATTATGCCTTTGTCGTCAATGAAACTGATGGTACCGTCCAACAGCGACGCATTACCGGCGGGATTGAAGGATTATCTGGCGTAGAAATTCTCTCCGGTATTGAACCCGGTGAGCTGGTGGTAATCGAAGGCCAAAACCGTCTGGTAGATGGCACCCCCGTCGAGATTGTTGACCGAAATTAAGCACTATGCAAATTGACGAGCGCGTTACGGCTGCTCCTGAAACTGAGAAGGGTGCTGATATCTCGTCAGTTCCCGCCTGGATGGAGTTCTTCTTTACTCAGCAGATCTTTGCCATTCTCCTCTGCTTTATGCTGATGATGGGGGGCCTGATGGGCTATTTCTCCATGGTGAAAGAGGGCGATCCCGAAATTAAAATTGCTCGGGCCATGATCACCACCACCTGGGGGGGGACCGATGCCGAGACCCTCGAAAATCAGGTCACAGACAAGCTAGAAGAAGAAATCAAAAGTCTTCAAGGTCTAGATGACTTTACCAGCGCCACCTTCAATTCATTTTCCATTATTAATGTTGCCTTTAAGGCAGAATCCCCCGTTGCAGAATCCATTCAAGAACTGCGGGGTAAAGTTGACGACGCCGAGACAGAACTCCCTGAAGAATCCACCGGACGTGAAAAGCCAGATTTTGAGCAGCTATCCCAACAGGATTCACCGGTTCTCACCCTGGCGCTAACAGGAGAGGGGTTAGACATTGGCTTACTCAGTCAGGCTTCAGAAGATTTACAAGAACGCCTGGAATCTGTTCAAAACGTACGAGAGGTAAATCTAGGCGGTCAGCGCGACGAAGTGATCCACGTACAAATGATTCCTAGCCGGTTGACCACCTTGGGGATTGCCGCCACCCAGGTGCGCGATGCCATCCAGGGGGGCAATATTGACCGCTCTTGGGACCTGGTGCGGGATGATGAAATTGGGGCCCAGGTGCGTCTATATGGTCGTTTTCGTACCCTGGAAGATTTAAAGAATTTGCCCGTAACCCGCTTGGATGAGAATCGGGTGGTCTTGCTGTCGGAGGTGGCCGACGTCTACCAGGGACTGGAGCGGGAAACCCAACGGGCCTTTTTAAGCTGGGAAGGGAGTGAGTTTAGCCCCACCATCAACCTGGAGGTGGTCAAAGTTGCTGGTAGCGACACCATTCAGGTAATCGAAGACGTCCTGGCAGAAATGGAACTGGTGAAAAATGATCCCAGTATCTGGCTCCATGGCATGGATTATCAGGTGCTCACCAATGATGCCGACACCATTCGCAGCGACCTGGCAAATTTGGGTAGTAACGTCCTACAAGCATCGCTGTTAGTCTTTGCCATTTTGTTTGTGGCCCTGACCTGGCGAGAGGCACTGATTGCAGGTTTAGCGATTCCCATGACCTTTGCCGGGGTGTTGTTTATCCTCTGGATGCTGGGCTACACCCTCAACACCATGGTCACCGTGGGGATGATCTTAGCCCTGGGACTCTTGGTGGATGTATTTATTCTCATGTTAGAGGGGCTGCACGATGGCATTTTTGTACAGGGTTTGAGCTTTCCTAAAGCGGCCATTAAAACTGTGCAAACCTATGCATCGCCTGCCTTTACCGGACAGCTTACCACCATTTTGGCCATGGCTCCACTGATGGCCATCTCCGGCACCCTGGGTAAGTATATTCGGCTGATTCCCATTAGTGCCATTACCTGTTTAGTGATGAGCTATGCCCTGGCCCTGTTGGCGGTGATTCCCTTATCCAGATTTCTGCTCGGTAATCAAGGTGGCAGCGGTGAGTCTAAAACCTACGTCGACCGTCTAACAGAAGCTGCATCTGAAAAGTTTTCCCACTGGAGTTTACGCATGACCATTCCCAATCGTCATGTGGCTCGTATGTGGACAGCAAGTGCGATCGCGCTGTTTGTCTGTGCCATTCTTTTATTTAGCCAGCTGCCCAGTTCTCTGTTTGCCGTTAGCGACGACAATAAACTCAGCCTCAATGTGGAACTGCCCCCAGCCGCTACCTTAGAAACCTCTCAAGAGGTAGCCGATCGCATGGGTGAAGTGGTGCGCAACTACAGTGACCCCAATGGCGAGAAGGTGTTTGAAAGTGTGGTGAAGCTAGTGGGAAAGCGCAGTAACCTGGTTGCTACCAGCGAAATTAAACCGGGCAATGCCGATTATTTTGTCGGTCTGTCGGCAGTCTTAGTGGATCGTAACCAGCGGGCACGAGATTCTTTTAAATATGCTTACGACCTCAAAGTTCAACTAGAAAAAGAGATTATCCGTAACTACCCAGGGGCTGTATTGAGTACAGGGTTTCCACTGTCTGGTGGTGGGTCTGATCCAATTCAAATCGAGATTTTTGGTGACGACTTACAAACCCTAAGGGAAATCTCCAGCGAAGTACAACAGGCACTGCGAGAAATTCCAGGCACCATGGATGTGCGTGACGACCTGGGTAATCTACGAGAAGATTATAAGCTTGTGCCTAAGCGGGAGTCTCTTAACTTTTATGGCATCAGCCAGGATGAAGTGGGTTTGCAGGGACGTTATCTGATGATTGATAACGATGTGGGTGACTTCTCCATTGGCAGTGGTGAAGAGGATCTTGAAATTCGCCTGAGTACCCAGTGGCCATCTCAACAGGGGCGGATTGGTGGGCCTTCTCGCCTGGATGAATTTGCCACGATGCGGTTTATCAACTCAGACGGTGAAGCCATATCGCCCGATGCCCTGTTGGAAGAAGTGCCAGGTGCTGTCCCCCTGGCGATCACCCACCGTGATACTCAGCGCAGCGTAACGGTACTGGCTAAGGTGATACCGGGGCAGGACTTCTATGACTCCCAAATCCTGGCTGAACTGACGCCCAAGCTAGAGGCAATGCAGTATGACCCCAACGATGAGGGCAATGCTGACCGCTGGCCTCGGGGGTATTCCTATCGGTTTGGTGGGGATGCGGATACCAGCAGTGAGACCTTTGGTTCTGCGGGTCAGATGCTGGTGGTGGCCATCTTCTTGGTGTTTGCGGTGCTGGTGTTGCAGTTTGGTTCCTACACTCAGCCGTTGATTATTATTCTCACCATTCCCTTTGCCTTAATTGGTACCTTGTTTGGGTTCTTTTTGTTGAGGCTATCGTTCTCCTTCCCGGCCATGATTGGTGTGATTGCGCTAGTCGGAATTGTGGTGAATGATGCCATTGTTATGGTGGAGACGATGAACGAGCGACGGAAAGAGGGGCTGGATGTACGCCATGCGGCAGCGGCAGGGGCCAGCGATCGACTGCGACCAATTTTGACCACATCGATTACCACTATTATTGGTCTGTTGCCGTTGGCGCTGAGTGATGCTCAGTGGTTCCCGCTGTGTATGGCGATTATTTTTGGGTTGTTGTCGGCGACGTTGATTGCGTTGCTGGTGGTGCCAGGGCTTTACTTGCAGCTCACACCAACCAATTCCAAAGCTGTTTTGTAACTATCCTGATATTAAGGCGTATACAGACCCTCAGTGAGTCTCTAAACTGGGTGCGTAATGGACCGTTAAAAACGGTATGGACCGTTAAAAACGGTATGGACCGTTAAAAGTTGCGATCGCAAAACGCACCAAGTTTATACCTCGTCTATTGCTTGATGGCCAACCGTTTGGTCAAAATGGCCATCACTTCATTGGGCCGTCCGGTGGAGATGGGTTTACTCCAATCGTTGGGCTCAGCGTAGTGTTTTTTGTGCAGGTCTTGAATGGTCAGTCGCACGGCGGTAAGGCTGCCAAAGAGCAGATGGCGAACGGTTTCGTATTGATGGTCGGGCAACGGTGCGGTGCTAACAGGTAATGTGGACGCAACAGCGCCCTGAGTCATATCGAGAAACATAAGCTTTGGTCTCCAAACGTAGGGTTGTTAAACCGTTGCCGCGTTTGAAAGCTGTAGCTAAAGCACTACAGTCTGGCGGCTCGGTAAGAAACCAAAGCTCAAACTTAGCTGCCCCGATTATGTGATGCAAACCGGGGCAGCAATAGGATAAAGTATCCCAAGCCTCGGACTGCTGTACTCAGTCGGGGGTTAGCTGGCGGTTCGGTGTTAGCCGCACCTGCCGCCAGTGCTAAATATTGAGCTTTGTGGTCATGCCCAGAAGGGCGTGAGAACTAAAGTACCGCTAAGACATTTCTCACGTCAAGCCATAGATATAGCTTTGCGCACACAGTTCACAACAGAGGTGATTGCTAACAACCTACATAGCCGTTGATTACGAATCCAATGGACTCCGTACTCCACGTCCACCGCGATTAAGCACATGGGTATAAATCATTGTGGTCTTCACATCCTTGTGGCCTAATAGCTCTTGTACGGTGCGGATATCATAGCCATCTTCCAAAAGAAAAAGAGTTGTAATGGACCAACTAGCGAGTTGGGCAACATGGTACGGCGATCTTTCTGGCCTTTGCCATCTCGCACTGTAATCTGGTGGTACTCAAAATCTAAATCCTTAATACGTAGACGTAGCCCTTCCATCAAGCGCATGCCCGTTCCGTAAAGCAGACTGACTATCAGATGTTGGATGCCGTCTAGGTTCGTTAAAATTCGCTTTACTTCTGAGCGGGTAAATACAACCGGTAAGCGCTGAGGTTGTCTAGCTCGTTCGATATCATCTATATACGGTAATTCTATATCTAGAACTTGACGATATAGAAACAATAAGGCACTTAGAGAAACGGTTTGAGTTGATGCCGCCACATTACGGTGAATCGCTAGATGTGACAAGTAAGCCCTGATTTCAGGCGCTCCCATATCCTTGGGATGTCGCTTGTTATGAAACAGAATGAAATCCCGAATGTAGTGAACATAGGACTTTTCAGTTAAAAGGCTGAAATGCTTTAAGTGAGCGACTTCTCTAACTTGATCGAGCAAGCGCGGCGGCTTGGGTTGTGCCATGGTAAATGCTGTATAACTCCCGTATAGGGATGCTTATCTATCAGATCTGCTGGATAAGATCCCTATTTCCCATACTTAACTGTCAGAAGTGCTGGATAACACCCTGGATTCCCGGAGTTATACAGCAAAAATTCGGTATAAGTTCTATGAATAGGGATGTTATCACGCAGATCTGCTGGATAAGATCTAGAGGGTTGGATCTTATCCAGCAGATCTGACACTGAATTACAAGTTAGACAGACAAAATCATGGCAATCTAAAGCCATCTTGCGTAAAGTATGAAGTTATGGAATACATCGACGGAATACCAATTTACACACGCGAAGAGGCTCTTGCCGAGACATACGAACACTTCGGATTAAGATACGGTGATCCCCAGATTGTAATAAAGGCTATTGAGTATCTAACGCAAATACAACAGAAAAATACTACTGAAGCACTTCGAGAAGCTGTTTTTCTCTTGCGATCACTATGGTCTGCTGTCTCTGGACATTGGGAGTCGGAGCATTACTACAATTGGATATGTACTTATTCCCAGTTTTTCCTACATGTCATTCAGAACACTTATGAACTTGATTTAGAGTACGAAATTAAGTATTTATTACTTGGGGAACAATTCCTTGACGATATGGTTAGAGTTGTTCCAGGGTTAGATGCTATTGCACGAATCTTTGATGAGCGAGGCTTAGATTTCTTTTTGTCCTATTATTTTTGTGGCGAAGTCAAAGAAGAAGTATTGCTAGATTACTCTGGCGATAGGCTTTGCAGAGCCATGAAAGAGGTTGGGCGAATAGAAGAATCAGATAAAATATCTTTTGAGATTGAAAACAGGGCTAATGGACTAAAGATTGCTCAGCAGGATGGGGTTCTGGAGAATTTAAGGCTGGAAGGAGAGCGAGCTTGGTTTCAATATTTAGGAATTGAAAATTGGCGGATGCTTCCTGATAAAGCAAGAAGTGAGCTAGTTGATTCATACTCAATGCAAAGAATGATTGAATACAGGGTGCTGAAAATGTGGGCACCTGTTGTTTTAGCAATGACTAAAGTTGCAGAGGCTGAGTTGAACCATGCCCTTGTTGAACCTTGGCGAGAGTTTTTTGCTTCATCAAGATTTCAGACAGTTGATAGTCCCAGCAAAAAACAGGAAAAAAAGATCGAAAGACGCAGACAACTGTTTAATTCTGTGAAGAAAGCTGCCACAACAGGCCCAGAACTAACCCTTGGACAAATTCAAGTACTTCTTGAAAACTTTGACGATGATCGGATGGACAGTTGCACTGATGCTTTCATTAGAATTCGATTAGTTCTTGGCAATCTACTTCCAGAGTTTCAAGAACTTTTAACTCGTATTAAAACTTGCTTTCTGGCCCGTGAGTCAGAAATGAGTATTGTGGACTTGCGAAATGCTAGTGCTCATCCTCGACCGGATTCAGTCAATATTGATTGGGAAACTTCTGTGCTATGGCTTCAGCAACTACTTGGAACTCCACCGCTAGAGCTTGTGACAAATATTAGAATGTTGAAACGGCTGTCTAACACTGCGTTGCAACGGCGGGGCATAAGCACTTGATCAGAGGCTAAAATTACCGCCGCCGTTGAACGCCACGTTATATGGCCTGCTTTTAAGCTGATGTACATTCAAGTTGCAGGATTTGTGCGCTGAAACCCAGTCAGGCCATGAATCGGTCTGGAAATTTAAATGCTGATTAGCTTATGAGACCCGTATTCAAAGTCCTACAGACAGGAAATAACTGAGCTTCTGGCACAAACCCTGTTTCAAAGGCTGCCCAGTGAGCTGTCTGGTCGGCTGACCAGTTCAAGCTAGCAAACTGTGAATTAATCAACGCCTGGATGGTAGATTTGTCATCTGGCTGAGTTGTCATCATCGATTTAATCTTTTATCTTTTGTGTGATCTGTTGCACCAAGTCTGGAATTGCCCCATAGGCCGATTGAATCGATTTCTGATGGCGATCGTCCCCAAATTCCTGGTATTCAATTCGAATAACGTGGTGTTTGCTAACTCCAAACAGTCTTGAGGCAACCACAATGTGAGGATCAAGGTGGTTTATTGCCGCATTAGCACCGCCAAGTTTAAATCCACCTTCTCCTGATGCAGATAGAATCACTAAAGTCTTGCCAATCAAAATAGGTTCGATTGGCTGTTCACCACGCGCCAAATCAAAGGAAAAGGTACGTCCAATCCGAATCACCTGGTCGATCCAGGCTTTCAGAGATGCTGGCATACCGTAGTTGTACATCGGTGTACCGATCACAATGACAGCAGCAGCCTCCAGTTCATCAATCAGTTGATCAGAAATCTTAAGCACTTCCAGTTGTTCAGGCGCACGCTTCTCAGGTGCAGTGAAGGCAGCGGCGATCCAGGCTTCGCTCACGACTGGTGGGGGATTAAGTCCTACATCGCGTGTAATGACAGTATCATTAGGTCGAGACTTTAACCATTGTTGTGTAAAAGCCGTCGTTAATCCCCGGCTCAGGGAACGAGTGACACGCGCGCTGGCGTCAATTTTTAGAATAGTAGCCATGATTGTAAGTTTCTAAGAAGGGTGAGGGAACCAGGCTTCGGGTTCCGGTAGAAAGTGTTGGAGAGTGAGGATGCCGTAAGTGCTTGAATGGGGGCTAAGCTGGCTTCCATCATTGTTACGATCGATTCAGTTATGGTGGTGCTTTTTGTCATCTGGAGAGTCAGTGGCTGAGGTAGTTTTAGCATAAACACCACCATCAAAAACTCCAGTCATGGCAACAGAAAAATTCGTCGCATCGATCGCTCGAATATTGGCTGTTCCACCAATGGATAGAGTGTCAGACATGATAGTCCTCCTGATAAGCTGTAAAAGTTCCTTGAAATAGGAAGAGTGACCTGTTTTCAATGCTCCAAAATCCAACAGACTTCGCTGAGCACAATGTTCACTGCACACACAAACGCGATTGTTTAGTTGGGACACACCCAAGGAGTTTGCTTAGATACGTAGCTTTAGATGAGTTTTATGCAGGTCTTGAGCGATTGAAAACCTGTTTTATTCCCTTAATTTGAAGAATAACAAGGGATAGAGGAATATTGCAAATTCAATATATTCAGGCTTAAGATGAAAGAAATTCACCCACAAGCCGATGCGATCGCTTCCCCCACTTAACGCTTTGCATACCTTTGAAGTGGCAGCGCGGCATCTGAGTTTTCAGCAAGCGGCTGAAGAACTGGATGTCACCTCAACGGCAATTAGCCATCAAATCAAAGTCCTAGAAAATTACCTGGAAGTTTCTTTGTTTCGCCGACGTCCTCGCCCTCTGTCGCTGACAGAAGCAGGTCAACTTTTATATCCGGTTGTACGTGAAAGCTTGGATTCAATTGCTGAGGCGATTACCCAATTAAAGCAAGTTCCAATATCCACGACGTTAACGGTAAGCGTGACAACGGTGTTTGCAGCTAAGTGGCTAGTTCCTCGTTTAGCTGAGTTTCAACGGACGCATCCTGAAATTGATCTACGACTACAAACCTCAAACGATGTGGTAAATCTACAGCGGCAAACAGTCGATTTAGCCATTCGCTACGGTAAAGGCAATTATCCAGGATTAGCAGTTCACCGATTGATGTCTGATCGGTTTGTGCCCGTTTGTAGTCCACGTTTGTTGGAGAACAACCATCCAATTAGAAAACCGGATGATGTCGTGCATTATCCCCTGCTGCATTTTGAGTGGATTCACTTTGGAATCGATGCTCCTGATTGGAAAAACTGGTTTAGCGCTACGGGATTGAACACTGTTGCCCCCGACCACGGACTGAAATTTAACGAAGAAAGTTTAGCCATTCAAGCAGCGATCGCAGGTCAAGGTATAGCATTATGCAGCACTGTTCATGTTGCAGATGATGTAGCGTTAGGTTTTCTTGTGCAACCCCTCAATGTGATGCTAGACGGGTTTAACTATTCAGCAGTGTATCTAGAAAATCACCCGAAAGAAGTGCTGATTCTGAAGTTTATAGATTGGTTAGTGGAAATGGCTGGTCATGTCTCTTAAACCAGAGTCTTAAGGTAAAATGGAGTTTTTCGATCGCCGTATAACTACTCAAATGCAGCGGACGGTTGAGAGTCGTTGGTGTGGAGTTTGAGGCTATCTACTGCCGCTGATTTGAAACGTTGTCCCTCACTTCGAATCTCAAAGCCATTAAGAATTCTGCAAGAAAGCTAACACCGGATCTTGCATCTGCCTAGCCGCAGGAAAGCACAAAGTGAGAATATGGAAGCGCCAGCGACGAGATTTCGGAAAGAGCTTATCTTTTCAGCCACTAGTAACATCAGATAAATTTCATACTGGCTGGGTAATTCAGGGTTTTACCGCTTTGTCCAGTGTTTGAGACTGCTATCATATTCGACGCCTGGGGTTAATAAAGTTTGTGGGAAAGCTTGAAAATATAGCCAAAGCGCCAGAACCTGTACTGACCAATCATTCTCTGCTTAGAGTTATCATGGTCGTCCTGGTGCCAGCGCTTTGGCATGTCATCTTGTCAGTGGTCCTCTAATTATTGGTCAGAGGTTGTGCCAGTTCTTCTCCCGTTCACTTACAACTGTTGCTTTAACTCAGCTACATCATTTTGTAGGAACTGTATATTGAAGATTGTTGTAGAAACACCCGAAACAAGATTTATGATAAACATCGCAGACAGGGCTGAAAACTCAAACTTAGGACTCTTAATAGCTCGCAAAAAGGCAAACGAACCCGGTAGCATCCCTAGCACTTCATTGGCAATTGTACGCTTTTTGTCTTCTTTGACAGTGGACAAATATTTGCCAGCTAACCCGAGTTCAACCCAAGCGAGCACGGTGGAAAGTTCTATTATCGGTGCTGTTTTATCAAGAAGTCTAGTGGCTCGTCTGAGTCTCTGTCTTGGAAACTTATCCTTATCGATCCCAGAGGCCTGAGCACCTATAGCGCCAATTACATAGACGATATCTATGCCCAACATCGCCGTTCTCCATCCCCACAGAACGCGTTCCCAGTACATTTCCTCCTCTTCTTTCTTGGACTTGCTAACGTTGTGTTTCTTTTGTCCGATGGCGTAAGGGTAACCACCGGGTTCTACTTTAGAGCTGGGGAAACTTCCCAACCAGCTAACGCCACTCAAAAAGAGACTCATATACTCGAAGAAAATCGGACCTTCTTCACCGCCTTCGGGGATTAAATCCATCTTTGTGCTGATGAAAGCATTGACGACATCGGCTGCGATCGCAATCCCACCAAAAGCCTGCATCTTGAGTATAGTGTTCTCGATATCAATCCCATCCTCATTTGACTGAACAGAAAGAAGCTGTTGATCGGACGCTACTATCTGTTTTGTGGAAAACTCAGGCTCTGGAACATCCCCTAGGGAAACCTTCCCAAACATCAGTTTTGTCATTACCGTAGCCGGAATAGATACCAATAGACTGGTGAGATTGAGGATAGTCAGCTTACCCGCACCTAGCATCTTAAACAGAGCAGAAACGAGAGGAATCCGAATTTCCGCATTCAGCAAATCCTGGAACAGCTCAATCGCCGCTACAACAATATCAAGGAAGATGAAGATGATATCTTCGCCCAAGTCTAAGGTCCCGATACCCACATCTCTAAAGGTGTCGATGACAGTGGCCAGGGCCAATTCTGGTCGGTTCGGATTGGCAATGATGGTTTCAACGGTGCCAATCAGTCCGTCAAACATTTCAAACTTGATATTCACAGCCGTTTTAAGCGCTTCTAGAAAGCTTTCAAAAGCCTGCTGCATCGCCGATAAGGCGGTCCGATCTTTCTCTGCCAGGTCTTCCTCGGGGTTGGTTTTACTGTCTGAACGTTTTGAACCGCCTAAGATTTTATTGAGCAACCACTCAGCCGCTTCGGGTAAGTCAAAACTAGACCCTTTATCCACCTCATCAGGCTCAACACCCAAGGCTCGAATTAAGTCATCGGCTCCTTTATTTAAGCCGTCTTGTAAATCATCTACAAAGGCTGATACATGACCTTTAGCAGAAGCAACCAACCCACTGGCAGAATCCAAAGCAGAGTTGATCGTTTTGACCAGCAGGCGATGAGTTGCCAGAATATCGTCCCAGTTGAACAAAAACTGTAGAAACTCGATGAACTGTTTGATGGACTTCACCACCGTTTCTACCACCCCTTCAACAAAGTCAGCTACCTTTTCAGCGGTGTCCACCACAAAGTCAATGATGCCTTCAGCGGTTTTGACAATCACATGCACAATGTCTTTAACCTTGCCAATGACAACCGATGTGGCTTTTTTGATTGCCTTTTTAAATTTTCTGCCGAGGCGGCGGCCAAACTTTTTGGCAGAGAAGACCCTGGCAGTGCCTAGGGTGACCGGACCGTTAGCCTCTGGACTATCCTCTTCTTCAGCGGGTGCGGCTTGGGTAAGCAGTTTTTGCCATTCATCCGAGCTAACCTGTCTTTCTGCGATCAGAGGTTTGGCAATCACCGATCGTCGACCATCACCCGGTCGAGCAGGTTTAGCGCTTCCTGTAGCGCCCAGGGTCAGCTCCCATGGCTTGTCGATAGTCGTGCCAGAGACAGCCCGATTGGCTGACTGAACCCGGTTTTTCCCTGTGGGGGTATCCTCACCATAGTTCACGGTGGCCATTACCCGTTTGATGGTGTTTTGGGCGCTGGCGACCTCTGCTTTGCTATGGGCCTTGCGATCCACAATTAAGTTGCCTTTAGCATCTTTGGCATTCCACAGTGCGCCATCCTCTAGTTCAGCGATTTGCTTATGGGCCTCTCGGTTGGGGAAAATCACCACCCGCTCATTGGAGGCCATGTCGCTGGTGCGAATCTTCAGACCTGGGGTGTTGAGGCCATCGGCCTCGGAGGTGATCATAATCTGATTTAGCTGATTGGGGCTGAGGCTGACCGAGCGCTCTTCATCGATGTCATAGGTGGTGCCGTCAACTTCGATTTGGGTCAGATCAGTTGCTGCAATCTCGATCTCACCAGCGCCGGGGTCAAACCTCAGAGTCGTACGATAGGACGAAAACTCTTCTAGGTTATCCCCCACCATGCGATAGTCTTGGCTCAGTTTGGTTGTATAAGAGGTAAAAACATCTTCAGGGGCAATCGTTCTAAAGATTTGAATCGAGGAAATCGTATCATTACCGATCTGCCTATCACTCAAGCGTGGAACATTTTCGACGATATCTTCAATCTCTTCTTCCCGTTTATCGTCAGCGGCCTGATGGTCGAGGTTTTTAAATACTGTCACCCCCGTATCTGGACCTAATCGAATGGATGATGTTTGATCATTTAAATCGTGAAAGTCTTTCAGGTGTGTATACTTACCTGAAGTATATTTGTCACTATCAGACAAGATCCAGGTTCTCCCGTAGTAGGCTCTATGCTTATATAGGGCTACTTCTCCCGGTGCTAGTTCTCCCACCTGGCCTTCATTGTCTGCCATTTTGGCCACACGGATGAAAATGGCACGGTCTTCCTTTTGCCCGGTCCAGTCGAATGTGTTGTCTTCAACGAGTGCTAACCATTGGTTATTGGCCTGATTGATAATCGAGAACTCATCTTTGAGATGCTCTAAATCATCAACAAACAGATGGGTGGGGTCCTCCCCAGGAGATACTTTCAACAAGGTGCTTTCTTGATCGGAGCCAGGAATGAGCTGAAGCTGATTTCGCTGTAGATTGTAGTGGAATCTAAACAGCTCGTGGAATGACCTTCGGGGCGATGTGGTCAGGACAGATTTAGCCAGGCTCAAGAACTGACCTTTGGGCGCTTTGATCACCCACTTGCCAGTAAACGGCTCTTCGATAGCTGGCCAAATCCGGATTGATTTAGGAAAGTTCTCCAGTCGTGAGAGCCGGATATCCGGCAGGTCTGCATAGCACTTTTGCGCTGTTCCCCTAAAATTATTTTGCTGATATAGGGTAACGCCGGTATTGTGACCCACCCGCAGCTGCTTAAAGCTACTGGAAAAACGGGATAGATCCTCAACATTTTGAGTAAGGATGACGGCGGCGTTATCGGCACCCACCAGTTCAATTTCACCGTCGCGCAGTGGTGGATTTGCAGGTGGAACCAGGGCTTGAATCTCGGCATCGCTGAGAGCTGTGTGGTAGATGCGCAGGTCTTCGTATTGGGCGTTTGGAGTCCCTCGTCTTGAATGACCCAGCTTCACATCGACGTTATTGCTAATGTTGGCCACACCTGTTTTTGATTCGGCTTCCGCTGCGAGTACCCCATCAATGTAGATCTTGATTGTGCGTCCTTGTCTAACAACGGCTACATGAAACCAGGTTCTATTGGGCATCATCGATAGGCGCTTAGTTGCAACTTTCACATAATGCTTGGCCTTACTATTTTCATCGACGTGGAAAAATATTCTTCTATCAGATAGCCGCACAGAGAAAAAATTACCGTGCCCCTGCATCACCTGGTCACCGATAATGTCTAATTCATTATCGCCATGGGTACTGATATTCCTCATGCCAAACGCCACGGTAAAGTTGCTGGTGCCAAATTGACCCACCTCTTTACCCAAATTGACATGGGAACCTTTGGTGAGTAAATGAATGGCATTGCCAATGCGGCCATGTCCCTTGAATGCAGCCTCAGAAAGACGTGATTGAACACCGTTTACGGTATCTACGGTTGTTGTTCCTTGTCTTTCAGTAAACTGCCAGTGGTATTTAGGTTGAACTGTCATGTTTTTCCTATTGTGAATTGGTGTGAGCTATAAAAATTTGAACCTTGACCACATCAAAACCAGCGTCTTCCCCGAAGAAAACTCTCAGGCTTGAAATTGAGTTTGGCTTACATAAATTGGTGCACTCTTTAGAGGTATTTAGGTCATCAAAGAGCCACGCAGAAGGTTACTTCCAGTCATGCTGTTCGGATTCCAGAAAACATGGAAAGATTGTTTTTGTAATCTAGGGTGAGAAGGGTTTAATCGGTAGATCTTTCTTTCTAAGCAGACTAAAAACAAAATTTCCAAGAGGATATTGACACACTTAAACGCCTTTATTAGAGGGGCATAAGTGTTGTTTCAAATATTCTTTTTTAGGTAGAGCACAAAAAACAGATAACCAATTGCTTTTCAATGGCAAGCCCATACGTGGGATACGAACACAATTGATTGTCAGTTATGGATACGAATAATAGTTAAACAAAGCAAGCGCTCTATACACCAAGCCTTGACATCCAACGTGAACCTCCTCATATCAATCAATATTTGACTATTTGACTATCAATACGAATGAGGGGGCAATTTGGATGAAAAATATGCCGTTGCTGATTTAGAGTATGAATCGATCGAGTAGTGATGTAATTTTGCAGAATCTTCCAGATAAAATCATCCCGAGGATCAGCAACGCCAAAAATAGTTAAATTGATCTAAAAGCAAGCCAGCTGTAAAGCACTTTATTCTCGCATCCACCATGCTTCGTTCAAGACCTTGGATAATGTGGGTCATCTGTCACAATTGGAGGCACCGCAGATCGTCTTAGAGGAGTTCGTAAATTTTTTGTCAGACAAGCGAACTGATTAGTGAACCGAGACGTTAGCCAAAAAACAGCTAGCCGTTGGGCATACAGCTAAGAAATGAGCATCAAATAACTTCCTAACGCTCTAGCTCTATAAAAGCAGCCCTCATCCCCCAGCCCCTTCTCCCAGCGGGAGAAGGGGCACCAGTGTCACAGTCCCTGGTATCTACACTCAGTAAGAGAACCTGTGTCTGTTGTTGGTATCTCAACTGAACTCGATATTCCAGATCAAAAGTTCCGACAATCAACAGATATAAACCTTTGGCACTTATGCAAAAAGTCATTGTTGGTGCATGAAAATCTTCCTCGCTCCGTATTACGTCTGACACTTCGCCGACGTGGGCGATTTTCATATATTGGATATGAATCATAGACTTACTGGTTGCCATTCAGCTTCACCATCAGTTTTCTATGTTCATTGAATACTACATAAAGGAGAATTTAGAATGATTGGTTCGTCTACACTGACTCCACAAGAAGCCCGATTGATCACGAAAGATGCGTTTATTTACGCCTATCCAATGGTGGACAGTTATCGGATTCTTTTTGCCTACTTTCTTTGGCCCAATAATGCCGAATACAAGGGACCCTTGAATCAATTGCTTGGCGAAGCACGACTGTTTACGCCAGCGGACAAAACAATTCAGACACCGAACGCGGATACACCTTACTGTGTGGTTGGCGCAGATCTTCGGGCGGAACCTTTAGTGTTGACGGTCCCAACTATAGACCCTAAACGATACTACTCTATCCAACTCATTGATGCTTACACTCACAATTTCGAATACGTTGGTACTCGAACGACAGGCAATGGCGGAGGCAATTACTTGCTGGCGGGTCCTGACTGGACGGGGGAGATACCGGCTGGAATCACTGCCGTTATCCGTAGCGAAACCAGTCTTGCCCTAGCTTTGTACCGCACCCAGCTTTTCGACTCAGATGACTTAGAGAATGTCGCAGACATCATTAAGAACGGTTACGAGGTGCAGCCGCTGAGTAAGTTTACAAAGACGGAGTCACCGGCGGAAATGCCAGCGGTGAAATACCCAAGACCCGTAAGACTGGACGAAGGCGAAACGTCACCCAGAATATTTAGCCTGTTGAACTTCCTGCTGACGACGTTTTGTTCAACACATGCATCGGAAACAGAATTGATGGCGCGCTTCGCTAAGCTAAACATCGGACCTGGTCTGATCTTTAATCCGACAGAACTCTCTGAGAAATTGAAACAGGCCATCGAGCAAGGCATAAAAGACGGTTGGGAGACTTATCTGGAGCTGAAGAAGACTAAACTTGCCACTCAAGACGTCACCGCCGCCGACCTATTTGGCACCCGTGAACACTTGACGGCAACCGGTAACATTTATCTATACCGCCTGGCTGGCGCGATTCTTGGCATCTGGGGCAATTCTATTGAAGAGGCCATGTATCCTTCCTACTATAACGATTCAGACGGCAACGAATTAAATGCATCAGGCGACGTCTGTTATACACTACGCTTTGAGCCAGGTGAATTGCCACCGGCTGACGCTTTCTGGTCGGCAACGATGTATAACCTCCCCGAGCAGCTCCTTGTCGAGAACAAACTCGAGCGCTACCTGATTAATTCAACGATGTTAGAAAATAACGAACTTGTTCTCGATGAAGATGGGGGACTGACGCTTTATATCCAATACGCTCAACCCACTGAAGAAAAAAAGAGGAAGAACTGGCTACCTGCACCGGATCAGGGCTTCTTCATATCCTTACGGCTTTACTTACCGCAACAAGAGGCGATTAATGGCACCTGGCAAACGCCACCACTAAAGCGAGTAAAGCCTGCACTGCACTGGACAATCAGGCTTAAGCGTATCTTTTTAGCTCTCTTTCGTGCTGGTAACTCCCCCTCGTTAGAGCCCCGGTCCCTAGGATGAGAGTGCGTGACAGAAGTGGGAATGTATATGGTTTAATGCGATTAATACGGTCATAAAGAATATTAAATGCATATTACTCCTAAGAAACACAAGCTAATCAACCCTAAAATAGACTGATTGTCGACAGAATCACGACAATTGTGTTTCTTGCCGGTTGAGCGAACAGCCCTACTGTTCGTAAAAGGCTCAGATCTTGCACTAAGGTCGGTTGTGAAGCTCAAACCCACGTTGGGTTCAAAACCCAACGCTAATTGAGGGCTGTCCACTCAAGGGACAAGATTGGCTGGGCAGCTCTAAATATCGAGCTTTTAGGGATTCTTTAACCGCTTGAGCGGTTTTGAGCCAGTTAGCCTTGCGACTTTGAGTCCAAGGTGGGTTAATGCTTCCTTGCCAGGTGCAAGATCTCAGTTAACCTACCGCCGCTGCGTTATGCCAATAGGCTGTACTTTCAGAACCTTGTTCTCAATCAGGAAGCTGCAGCCGTGCGATCGCTCCACATCATCCCAAATATGTCATCATAACTGTATTCGTTTCACTTGCTCCTAGTCTGAGGCTAGCTTGAGCTTCTCTCAGGCTGAAAAGCTGGAAGAGGTTAAAGAAAAACTAAAAGAAATGCACACTATTCAAGCATCTGAGTCGATCATAAGGTGAATAAACATGCCGTTTTCTGCTCGCAAAGTGATAAGTGCGATCAAACACTTCTTCACCGAAAAGAACGCCGTCGCAGGAGTTTCCGACGCATTTTCGGTCGTCACCGTTATCAACAGCTTCATGATGGTGAACGGTCTCGATACACCGAAAGAAGGACAGTTTGCTTACGTTCATCTCCTGATGCGGCTGGGAATCATCACAGGGATCTGGGTTGTTTTCGATTTTTCGTACACCATCTCATCAACCAAAGAGTTCTTTCGGGACCTGCGAGCTGGGCTCGGTCGGTACATTCGCCACAACGTGTATGACGCGATCGCAATCACCTATACATCGTTGATCGTCCTCCTCTGTATCGCCGGATCGACAAGCCTGTTCCCTCTTCACGGCGGGCGCGGGCTCTATCAGGGATTGTTGTTGCTGTTTCCCGGCGTCTGCGCAGGAATCTTGGCGACCAAGGTGCTGGGAAAGAAGGACGAACCCAAAACTTAAGCTGCACCGCGCCGGTTGGTGGTCCAACTGCTCGGCCACGGGCTGTTCCTATGCCCAGGGTTTACACCGCGTCAGCGTGGCGGCGACTCCGTTGTCGGAACCTTTCAGTCAAGCATCTGGAAACGTGCGATCGCTCCACATCGAATACATAGTTATGCAGCGTAATCACCCTGTCTTTCAAACTAGACTCCTTTAAGGGAATCCTTGCATCTGACATAGAGAAAACTATAACTTATGCCTTGAGCATGACCAATCAACACGAAGACAAGGATCGGGTTTTGGATGCAGTGCGAAATCTTGCACATGCTGCTAATGGCCATCTCAACTTAGTTTCAGCAGTATCTGAATATATAAATGCAACCTCGTTATTATCTGTTTCCAAGCTAGAGTATTGGGAAAGAACCTTCCGTTATGAGATTTATGTAGAACCGCACTCAAGATCCAAGTCATTCTCGCTCCGTGAACGGCGTTTACTAATTCCTTGGTTAGATCATTGCAACGGAGACGGGTATCTACGAGAAAAAGCATTGCGCTCTTTACGCGAAGGTGCACCGAATGGGTTCCTTTTTGCTATGATTCTTCGACGGTTAAACGATTGGGTTCCTCAAGTACGAGCTGCAGCTCGTGAGCATGTCCCGCAGATAGCAGCTAACACCAAACCTGAGTTCATACTAGAAACACTCTGGGCAATTTTGCCATACCTGCATACCTGGGGACGCTTACAGGACGAGGATCTAGAAGTCTTGATAAGTCTTCTTTCTATAGATGGTATACCGTCACGACTGGCATCGAAGCTTGTTGAGGTGACCGCCGGTCCGGCTGCTTCAATTCTTGGACAAGCAGGTCGCAAGCCCGTGCTCGATAATTTTTTACCGACTATCTCTGAGGAAGCAGTTCAACCAGCAGTCCGCGCCAAGGCGTATCTTAGCCAGTTAGAGGAGCGTATGGTATGGTTCGAGGGTCGAAAATGGGTATGGACAGATATTCGTTGGTGTGAAGGACGTCATGAGCCAGTTCTTGGTGAGAGGGCAATAAAGGTCAATCGATCGTTCTTGGAAACCCTTAAAAAAGCAGCTAGAGACAGTTCTCCGGTAGTTCGAAGGGTGGCCGGGAATGTGCTCATTGCTAAGCTAGACAGTATTGGCACGGAGGCTTTACCCATTGCTGAGATATTGTCGAAGGATTCATATCCATCAGTTGTGGAACGGGGGAAATTCGTGCTGGCAAGACTCAAAGCTTGAATTGTAGTTGTTTGAGGTATATCCAGTGTATTGCTCTTCAGTCAACATTCAGTGCTGTTTCGCATAAGATCGAAATAATCAATCCAATACCATGCAGTCTTTTCAAGATATCAGGTCAGTAAGTGTGCGCGCACTCACCTCCGCCAATGCCGAGGCATATCATGCCGTACGCTTGTCTGCGCTCTGTGAACAGCCACCCGCTTTCGGTTCTCTCCCTGAAGACGAACTGAGCCTCTCCGAAACTGCCGTTAGGCTGGCAGAAAGCGATGACCGTTGCTTCTTCGGAGCATTCCAAAACGAACAACTCATTGGGATTATTCGGATTTCTCGCTATTCAGCTTCCAATGAGAAACATCGTGCATATTTGGCGGGACTCTATGTCTTTCCCTCGTTTCGTTGTCACGGCTGTGGCAAAGCGCTCATCCATAAAGCGCTGAATTGGGCAGCAAATGCCAAAGATATCAGGAGAATCTATCTAACTGTTGTCACCCAACAAGAAGCGGCGATCCATCTTTATCAGTCATTGGGCTTTCGCACATATGGTACTGAACCGGAGACCTTTTCGAAAGGTGGACAGTTCTATGATGAGTACCTGATGACCTTGGCACTCAGCTCGGATAATGACCGCAACGCTTAACCATCGCACTGCACCTAGACGTCAGGATATGGTTGATTGAGTCCCAAAAGATGTTTGCGTCCGGTGAGCGTGATCGTTAGCCAGAATATTCTCAGCACTGTGAGAAAATGGCTCAGAGCATACAGAGTTACTTTGAACTTGAGCAAACTGTATCTGCCCAACAAGGACGCTACGTAATTGAATCGGCACTCAACCAATGGGGTGGGTAATGAGGCAGCGGGCAATCTAATTACGTGCATCACCGAACACCTTGGACTGAGACAGTATTGATGCGAGCCGGCTATTGACCTAGAGCGCACTCTACCTTTTATAGTTGCGGTATGACGACTGAATTAACCATCCGACAAGCTGCTGAGGCAACAGGGCTAAGTATCCACACTTTACGTTATTACGAAAAAGTTGGGCTTTTAGCTCCGATTTACCGAGCATCTAATGGACATCGACGGTACTCCGCCGAAGATATTGCTTGGCTAGAGTTTTTGGTGCGTTTGCGGGAAACCGGAATGCCAATCAAAAAAGTGATTGCCTTTGCAGATTTGGTGCGTCAGCATCCCAATGAAGTTAGTGAACGACGCGTGTTACTTGAGGAACATCGCAATCAGGTCAAACAACACTTAGAGGAACTCACCCATCACTTGCAAGTGATTAACTTGAAAATTGAACACTATCAACAACTGGAAGCAACTGGTGAAAACGATCACAACTGCATTTTCTGGAAGCATCATCTTGCAAAATCTCTAGACAGCAAGTTGAACAAATAATTTTCACCTCAACCTAAATTAGGAGACTCAGAAATGAAGTTTCAAGGCAAAGTAGCCCTCATCACTGGGGGTAGTTCTGGCATGGGTCAAGCGGCTGCGATCGCATTTGCCCAACAGGGTGCAACAGTGATCATTGCAGCGCGACGTGAAGATCAAAGCCAAGATGTGATTTCTCAAATTCATGCTTTAGGGTGGAAGGCTCACTTTATTAAAACAGATGTGGCAAATTCTGATGAGATTCAATCACTGATCGAAAAAGTAGTCGACTATCATGGTCGCCTGGATTTTGCCTTCAACAACGCTGGAACAGAAGGTAAATTTGCCCCCATCACCGAGCTAACAGAAAGCGACTGGGAACACACAATCACGATCAACCTGAAGGCAGTTTGGCTCTGCATGAAGTATGAAATTGAACAAATGCTCACACAGAAAAGCGGAGGCGCGATTGTCAATACATCGTCTTGGCTAGCAAAAGGTGGGTTAGTCGGTTCTACGATCTATTCAGCGAGTAAAGGTGGACTGGATGGCATGGTCAGACCTGCCGCGTTGGCGTACGCAAGTCACAACATTCGCATCAATAATATCAATCCCGGCATCATTGATACGGCGATGTTTCGTCGCTTTGGCAATCCCGACGATCCAAATGATGCCGTTGTGCAAGCCTTCACTCACCACATTCCACTCAAACGGTTAGGTAATTCTCAAGAAGTGGCAGAAACCGTATTGTGGCTCTGTTCTGATGCCGCCTCATACATCACTGGACAAACCATCTCTGTGGATGGTGGATATGCCATTCCCGGACACCGCGTCGCTTAAAAGGAAGTAATGCAATGAAACGACGAGAATTTCTTTTGGGGTTGGGATGTGCGGGTACGATCGTGCTGTCCTCCAACCAACCGATTGCCACGTCTTCAAGAGAACTAGAGCCGATCGAACTACCTGCTGGTTTTCAGTATCCCAATGGTATATCCCATGGCAGCGACGGCACACTCTATATTGGCTCCATTACCAGTGGACAGATTTTGCGAATCACGCCTGATGGCAAAACCGAGATAGTTTTCCCCGGTAATGATGAAGTATTTGCCGCCACCGCATTACGACTAGATGAACCACGCGGTATTCTCTGGGGCAGTTCACCTGATTTCCTGGGAACCCGTAGCGCCAATGGGGAGACCGTTCATCGCCCACCGCGCATCTTTGCCATCGATGTTCGTTCTGGTAATGTGCTACAGGTCATTTTGATGCCGGAGGGTGGTTTCGGCAATGATCTGGCCATTGATCCAGACGGCGGCGTTTACGTCACCGACAGCACCCTGGCTCGGATTCACTACCTGGCTCCGGGAACAAGCCAGTTGCAGACTTGGGCAGTCGATGAGCGGTTTCGGGCCGAGCACATTGGACTGGCTGGCATTGCACGGCGATCCGATGGCGTCTTAATTGTGGGACATTATTCTAACGGTACTCTCTTCAAAGTGATGCCTCAACTTGACGGATCTGCAACGGTTGAAGAGATTTCTTTGGAAAGATCGCTAGAGAATCCAGATGGCATGCAATTTGCCCCCGATGGTTCGTTGATTCTCACCGAAGGCGCAGCTACCAGCGGTAATGGTCATCTTTTACGTATCCATAGTTTTGCATCTGGCACAAATCCAACGCCAATTGAGACATTAGCCTCTGATCTTAAGTCACCCGTCAATCTGACGCTGGTTGGACAAGAGATTTGGGTTACTGAGTCCCAGATCCGTCATCGTCTGAGGCCGGGGCAAGAAACCCAAGTTCCCGATCGTTTCTTCGTGCATCGATTTAAGCTGTTGTAAAGATAGGCAATCGCCGCAGCACAATCGTAATCGATCGACGGCGATAACAGTCTGCGCGATCATCGTCCATTCAACCCATCAGTTCGCCACTGCCGCCACTGCAGTAGCAACCAAGCTCGATGCTGCTTGAACAGCGTATAAAAGTAGATTGCCAGAATCGCAACAAGGCAGACTGTGCCCAACGTGTTATATGTGTTGATAATTTGCTGGTGGCTCCAGCCATGACCATAGGCGAGCCTCTCCATGTCGCCATCACCGCCCCACATTGAGCCCCACGGAATCTCCTGAAAACCACGTCGCACTTGCCGCCAGTTCCATAGGCTGCCAAAAAATGTAAACGATGCACCAACAACAACAGGGTAGCGGTACAGTCCCCACTGAAAATACTGCGGGAGTGGAAAATAGTAGCCCACAATTAGCAGAGCACAAATCAAAAACTCGCCACCAATGCCACCGAAGTACAACAACATATCAAACGTATTGGCCGACATTAGCCAGGTCATGCCAAACTGTATGACTGCAAGAGAGATAGCTAACAGCCTGGGCCAGCGCTTCTGTTCCCGCTGCCCAGCCCAAAACAGCAATCCCAACAGGAGCAACACACCAACATACACAAACAAAGACCGCTCCGGATTGACTGGCGTAAACCCAATGGGTAAAGGAATAGCACGCCGTCCAGACATCCAGGCTACGACCGCATGACCGAACTCGTGAAACCAGATATCAATACCCTGCAGCAGCCCTCCGATGGGCGCAAAGGCTTTCAGAAAAATACCGGTCAGTACCATTAATGGAAAATAAAACACCGCGCTAAAGCGGTTGTCAAAGGACATTAGATCAGTATCAGCCTTGGTCAGTGGCGCGATCGCAAACTTCTGTTGCCAGGCTGCCTGCTTTGGTGCCGTCAAACCATAAACATGCACCACCCGCACATCCGCCAGTCCCAGTTCAGCTAAGTCTATACGGTAAAGCAACGTCCGTAGGGTATTGGTCGCAGGCTCCGGCATTGGCGCATCGGCTATCGTCAGACCGATATATAAATGCTCTCCGCGTACACTGACCTGGGCCGAGAGCCCAACCTGCGCGATCTCAGCTACCAAAGCATTGAAGCTATCCGGCTGCATAGGCTATTTCACCGTATGAAACTAATGCTAGCGTTCCCATTCTTGCAAGTTGGGCAGGGTGCAATAGACATCAAACTTATCGGTCTGATCATCAAGTAACTGGTACAAGTTTATCAGAATCAACCTGAATATGTTCCTTGGAAAACGTCCCGATTTGATTTGATACCCTATATTTCTTCTATTTTGTTTGGAGCACGACAGTGCGCATACTAGCCATTGAACCCCATCCTCAACTGCGACCCTATGTGCTGAGTTATAGGATGGTTGAAGACAAGCTGGGAGAAGTTGCAGGGACACCTATTTGGACCTGCCCGGAACCCATTGGTGTGTTGAGCGCAAACTTTGGGAAACGTTCGTACCATGAATCGGGCAAGATTCACCCTAAGGTTGGTTTGCTAGGGGTACAAACGCGCACTCGTAAATGGATCTCCCAGCCAGAGACTTTGTTTGTCATGGCCATCCTGACCGTCCCCGGCATGATGATCTTGTTTCCAGATATCGGCCAAGATTGTGCGGATAACCTGCTTGATATGGCAGATTTGTGGGGTGAGCGAAAAGCAGGAGAATTTTGGCGCTGCCTTCCCCACGAATTGCCACCCGATGATGTCAAAAGTGCACTGGATGGGTGGCTCCTAAACTTGTTCAGGGCAGTGCCGGTTTCTGTTGTGCAGCGTCGTTTGCAGTTACATCAGGTGCTGACGTCCAATAGGCGCATTGATACAGCCTGTGAACAACTGGGAATAACTCCGAGATCGCTACAGCGTGAATTTCAACGCCATCTTGGCGTCAGCCCCAAGCAAGTGATGAACCTGTATCGATTACAACGCAGTGTCAGGGCCAATGTGGAGACTATAGCCCAAAGGCCGCTGCAAGACTTTGCAGATCAAGCCCACGAAATACGCGCGTGGCGTCGATATCTGAGCCGAACGCCTGGCCGATATAGCCCTGAGAATAGATCGATGCTGGCTGAAACGTTTGCGTCTTCAGCCCAGGGAGTCAGCCTGGATCCAACTATTTTCTACCTATAGATGCCGCATCTATAGATGTCGCATCGATGTCGCAAATGTTCAATACACTCAACAGTGATTGCTTGCCTTTATAACTGTCCCTTGGCTTTTACCTGCTCATACAACGTCTCCATTGCTTCAATAAACGAATTATCCCGATCCCAAAAGCCCGGAAAGTCTCCTTGTTTTTTCACTGGAATGCCTGACACTGGATTATCGGGTAAAACCTCCATTGTTTGAGGCAAACGCTTGGCTCCATGCCAAAAGTCTCGCAACTCAGTTTTTGCAGGTACTTTGATTGTCTCTAGTGGCGCGTAGTAAGAGTCTACTGGTTTAGGAGGT
The DNA here is from genome assembly GCF_043421015.1 of Leptothoe sp. EHU-05/26/07-4. Lineage (NCBI taxonomy): Bacteria > Bacillati > Cyanobacteriota > Cyanophyceae > Nodosilineales > Cymatolegaceae > Leptothoe > Leptothoe sp. EHU-05/26/07-4. The sequence goes on along the minus strand of NZ_JAXSQV010000003.1, from coordinate 917,061 downwards.
TGCTGTTCTAACTGTAATTCCGCTGACAGCGCCTGTCCTAAGGGAGATTTTGCCAGTTCCTGTAATAATTCCTCCCGTGACAAGCCCCGCAGTTCAAACAATAAAAACGGATCTTGATCGAGTTCTGCCGCGACCAAATAGTAAACACCGGCAATATGTTTGCATGGATTACTGTAGTCTGGACAAGAACAGCTGGTTTTGAAGTCTCTGGCACTTGCTGGTAGCAGATTGAGGTTTAGCTGCTTAAATGTATCCTCAATATTGTCTGGAATCTCGTTGAGCAATAAACGAGAAATCAAACTTGCTTTGGAGGCAATCAGTGCGATCGCAGCTGACCACTTGGCCTTACTCAAAGGCTGGAACTCAATCGTGGTGAAATACAGTGGTTCCTTATACACTCCAAAGTAAGGATTCACCGAACCTCGGACCTGTGCGGTGACTCGCCCACCCTCAATGTCAAAGCTTTTAACCTTATTGCCCCTGGCATAGGAGCGCCCACGACTGAGGCGTCCTGGGTCGGTTAGCTTTTCAATGGCTTGGATGAATTGTTGTCCCCACCAGCTGCGACTAAATTGGCTCATGATGCTTCCCTCCTACTCCATGATCGCACTTTTGTTCAACGAAATCAGCTGCCTAAACGCATCGTTATCCAGCTCTGTTAACCAGGATTCATCGGCCCCAACAATTGAACCCGCCAGCTTCTTCTTATCTTCGATCATTTCGTCTATGCGCTCTTCCAGGGTGCCCATGGCTACAAACTTGTGGACAAACACATTTTTCTTCTGACCAATTCGAAAAGCCCGATCTGTGGCCTGATCTTCCACCGATGGATTCCACCAACGGTCAAAATGGAAAACATGGTTAGCTTTGGTCAGGGTAATGCCTACACCACCAGCCTTGAGCGAAAGCACAAATACCGACGGTTCTGTTTCCGGATCTTGGAATTCAGCAATCATTGCTTCGCGTTTTTTTCGTGAGGTGCCGCCATGGAGATAGTAGGTATTACAGTGAAAGGTGTGACGCAGGTATTTCTCCAAGGCTGACCCCAGCTCGGTGAATTGGGTAAATACCAAAAGGCTATCCCGCTCCTCCATGGCCTCTTCCACCATTTCGGTAAGGCGGGTGAGCTTATGGGAGCGCACCGCCGTAAACTCACTATCATCCTGTAAAAACTGCCTTGGATGATTGCACACCTGCTTCAACTTTGTCAGCGTTGCCAAAATCAATCCCTTGCGGTGAATGCCTTCTGCGGCCTGTAGCTGAGTCTCCACATCTTTGACCACGGCTTCATAGAGCGATGCCTGTTCTTTCGTCAGGTTACAGAACAGTTTTTGTTCCACCTTATCCGGCAGGTCTTTGATGATTGATTGGTCTGTTTTTACCCGCCGCAAAATAAAGGGCTCCACCAGTTTTTTCAGGGTGGCCGACTGACGCGGATTGTTACTTTTCTGAATCGGTACCTCAAAGCTTTTACGAAACTGGGCCTGGGTGCCTAAATAGCCGGGATTTAAGAAGTTAAAAATGGACCAGAGATCCAATAGACGGTTTTCAATTGGGGTGCCGGTGAGGGCCAATCTGTGAGGCGCAGAGAATTTACAAATGGCTTTGGTTAACGCTGCTTTAGGGTTTTTGATATTTTGCGCCTCATCCAGCACAATGCGGTGCCACTCGACACCATTAAACAGCTTGGCATCTTTGCGGGCTAGTGCAAAAGAGGTGATCAAGATGTCATGCTCTCGACAGGCTTTTTTGAAGGTTTTAGCATCCTTGGCACGGTCGCTACCGTGATGCACGGCGGCCTTAATTTGGGGAGCAAACTTTTGGATTTCCCGGAGCCAGTTGCCGACCACAGAGGTGGGGGCAATCAGCAGCGTAGGCGGTACTTGGATGGCTTCTGCCGTTTTCTTTTTACGGCCTTTTTTAGGTTTAGGGGGTTGCCGTTCTTGCACCATGCGGGCAATCACCTGGACGGTTTTACCCAACCCCATATCGTCGGCCAGGCAGCCATTGAGACCCAGCTGTTCTAGATACTGTAACCAGGAAACGCCTCGCTTTTGGTATTCCCGCAGCTGACCTTGGAATGTATCGGGGTTATCCACGGGTTGGAGCTTATTTTTGTCGCCCAGTTTAGTGAGCATATCGGCGAGGGTGTCTTTGCGATCGCACTCCACCTCCAAATCATCCTCACCCGCCGCCGTTAGCTTCATAAAGTCCAACAGTGACAGCTCTGGATTCTCCTGCTGATGAGTTTTCCAAAACTCCAGCATCTGCTGCATCTTGTCCTGGTCCAGCTCCATCCATTGACCGCGAAACTGCACCAATGGCGTCTTAGCATTCACCAGCTGGTTCCACTCCTGTTCCGTGATCTTTTCTTCGCCAATGGCTAGTTCATATTGGTACTCCACCAGGCTCGCAAAGGAGAAATAACTCTTGGATTTATCGTCACCTCCTGACAGGGACTTTCCTTTGGCCTTGAGCCGCACCTTCGCCCGCTGTCGTCCCTTGGGGGTCCACCAGGCGGGCACAATCACCTTATAGCCCGCATTTTCTAACACCCAGGCCGACTCTTTGAGAAAGTTAAAGGCTCCATCCAGAGTGAGCTGAATGCCAACGGGCTGGTCGGTTTCCATGCCCTGCCAGAGATCGGGATAAATCCGAGCAGCATAGCCTAAGTTTAGCAACAGGTTTTGCTCAAACTCTCCCCCCAATTGGTCTTTTATCTGTTTCTGTTGCTTAGGTCCCATGCGCCAATAGTTATCTAAGGCTAGCTTGAGGGAGGGATCATCTTTAGGCGCAACCTGAAACTGTAGCTGCCAGGGGTCGTCTGGTTTGAATGGGTCTTGGAGATGAAAGTACAGATAAAAGGGCTGATCGGTCTGGGTGCGGACAATGAGATCGCGCCAGGCCTGCCATTGTTGATATTGCTCTAACCCTTCAGCCTGGGGCCACACATCTAGATCTAAACAGTCCGTCAGCACTGAATCTTTGATGGTGTTTTCAAATGCTTTTGTAAACTGAGTATGGGCCACAATTTCAGTCAGTAAGCATTCTGAGAAATGCCGCAGGAGAGACAACCGATCGTAAAACTGAGGTGTTGTAAACGGTTCCGCAAATCCTGCTGCACACATCAGGGGCATGTGCTCCACAAATTCCTCCAGGGTAGTCCCATAGTCTTCACCAATAAACTCCCACCCTGAATAAATTTCAAAGTTGTCTGACCGCTTAGATGACTGACGTTTCTTGATGGGGTCTAGCGAACGGTATTTGAGGGCAGGAACATAGTGATCTTTCCAAATAATCCGTTTTAACGCTTGGGTAAAATGGAACCAAAATAGCAGGTCTGCCCCTAGCTGGATCTCACTCAAATTGTGTAGGGCAAGAAAATGAAGCTCATTGAGTAAAGGAATAACAGAATTTGGACCTGCTTTACTTTTAACAGCGGCGGCAGCTGGGATAGAACAACAATCAATTTGCCAATATTCAAATTTAAACCGATCGGGTAAGTCAATCTCCAGGTAGCGCGATAGCTCTAAAGACGGCAGTGGCTGATTGTCAACCGTCGGCAATAGGAAGTAGCAGGGAGTGATCAGCTCCTCCAACGGATATCGATCGGGGGACTGAATCTTAAACTCATTCGCTAGTAGGTCAACTAAATCTGCCGCCACTAAGTGTCTAGGATGGCATGGCTCTGCCTCCTGAAACGCTGTTTCTGCAATAGTTTCAACCCATAGGTAAAATTCACCCGATAGAATAAAGTCAGTCCCAGATTCAGGAATCCAGGTACCGTGAAGGATTTGCATGGCAAGTCACGGAATAGAACGTAGATATGGCCCAAGTTAGCGCCCATACTATCGCGTTTGGCTTTGCTGTTACAGCTAATTGCTTGATGTAACGTAACACTATCTCCACATAAGCGTGTTCCTTGTTACATCATTTTTATGGATACTTAGGAAATACTGTTATGAGCGTTATTCCTTAATATCTAAGTCCCATGACCACCTATGAATGTCCTGACTCTGAGCTTTTGGCTAAACAGTAAACCAACATCACAGTTCACCATTTAAAATCCAATCAACCAGCTCTTCTACACCAGCACCGCGATATTGGGTGGTGACGCGGTCAGCCATATCCTTAACGGCTGGCAGAGCATTGGCGACGGCGACGCCCAAACCACAGCTTTTAAGTAAGTCAAAATCGTTTTCCGCATCACCGATCCCGACAACTTGATTAGCCGTCAGCCCCAGCTCAGTCAATGCCACGTTGAGCCCCGTCGCTTTGGTAACGTTGGCAGGCAACACCATGACAGCCCGCTTATTCATAATCACTCGGGATGCTAATCCCATGGATTGAATGGTTTGCTGCACCACGGCTCCATGGGGTTGCCAGGTGGATACAATTACCCGTCCTGTGTTGATCGGGCTAACGTGCTGAGCCTTGAGGGTGGCGATAAATGCGTCAGGGGGTGGGTCCGCCAACAGTTGAAGCCGCTCACTGGCGGGGTGGTAGAAAACCGCACCATTCTCAACAACGACACCATCAAAAATGGCCAGGGCTGAAAAAGCGTTTTGTAGATCTGTCAACTCTCGCCCAGTTACCATTAATAGCAAGCCCCCTGCTTGCTGATAACGCTTTAGAGCCGCCAACGTGGTGTCGGCAACACGCCCCTCGGTGGCTAATGTGCCATCATAGTCGGTTGCGATCGCACGATATTTCATACCCCTCCTCCAAAAAAATATTCTCGTCAGTTGTCAGCCTATGTGCAAGCAATTCCAAGTTATTGGTGTAACATCCCTCAGCAACTGTGCCTTAGAACACGTCGCTAGATATCATCTATTGGTACCTGTTGGTATCTGTCATTTATCCTATTTTAAGAACACTTTTATAGGCTAACCCATTAAACTTCTAGGAAACATTCCCTGAAGTCAATTGAATACGTTATCATCCTAGTAATTGAAAACAAGCGTTATTCGTCCAATTTCACCTCTAAATTGACTGTTTCTGCGTGTGTTTGACCTCAACTGTTAGAGTAAATAGTCAAATGTCTAGTATTCTTCTATCTTTAGAACATTCCTGGCATTTGAGTCAAAATGTTGAGCGGTGGAATATTTAGTGGCAAACGCTAGAGTAGTGTAAGAGTGAACTCATCAATGAATAGAGTCTTGTGAAACTCTTTTCATTGCTTATGTCTACAAGGACATGTACAACTAAAAATAGCCAGTATTAACGATGTCAAGGCAATAGTTTCAATAAACTTTGAACTATTGCCAGGTACTCAATGGCACTGGGGGCATCTATGTTGTTGTTGTTTAGGTTTGTCTACTAGTAGGTTCAGCCTGCGTATTTTTGATGGATATATCCCTCTTTCGCTCACTTGCAGGGCAATACGACACCCTGCGCTTTACGCGCTCGGTTGAAATGATGAACGTGATCAGTCAGCAGATTGAAGATCAGATTCTTCAGCATCAATTGGCGGTTGATTTTTACGCAGGTTTCCAGCGCTTTTCAAATTTTCCCGAACAAATGCGCCGTTATAGCCGGTTAGGCTCAGTTTGTCGACGGGTCTATGTGTTCGGTGTGCCAGATTGTCAGCCACCTTCAATCCAAGGGGTAGAATTTATTGAGCTGAGTCCTACGTCAGCTCTGGCACAGGAATGGTTTTTGTTTGTTGACACGTCTGAGTTTTGGGCGACCTTAGTGGCTCAAGAAACTGAAAACCAGCCTGGTACCAGTGGGCGTCAATACGATGCGCTATGGTCCTATGACGAAGCTGTGGTAGATCGCATTGCCTTGCTCATGTCCCAGGTAATGGAATCCATGTATCGCCCCGTGAAGGAGCGCCTCTACAGTCAGCAGTATATGCACATTGCTGAGATCAACAGTCGCATGCTGGAGTTGATTGAGCAAACTGACAAGGTGAGCCAGCGTCGCTGGCAACAGCTTCGTACTGTGCACAATATTGCAGAAATGTCATCTAACAGCCCATCAAAACTGTTGCAGAATACGGCTATTATTTTGCAATCTGTCTTTGGGGCAGCTGGCGTAGCCATTTCGTTCAAACTTGATAACGATTACTACACCGTTCCGGTGCTTGTGGGTGAGGCCAATGGTAAGGGTCGCAAAATTTCCTTGGCTAAGGGTATCAGCGGACAGGTCATGTGCCAGGGACGTCTGGTACAGATTCGAGATACTAATCAACGAACGGACGTAGACGTGGTGATGCCCACAGCCCAATCATTAATTGCGGCACCGCTCGTCTGTCGTAAAATTTCAGGGGCAATTTCCATTGGTGCACCTGAATCAAATCATTGGAATGATGAGGATGCTAAAACGCTGATGGCCATTGCCAAGGTTGTTGCGTTGCAATTTGAGCAGCTATTAGTTAAAAAAAATCAGCCTAATAGTACAAAAAACTCCAACTCAGCTCCTGTCCATGGGGTGCCGCACCGCATAGATATGGCTATTTAACGATTGACGCTGCTCATATCGGGATAACGTTTGGTGCCGGGAATGGGAACAATGGCATCGCCGTTTTCGAGTTTTCATGGGTTTATTCTCCAGGTAGGTGGATATTGCGCTCTGCAAAGACCTGCTTAACGGCGGTAATGCCATTGAGAGCAGCGGGGAATCCTGCATATACGGCCATCTGCATCACAACTTCAACAATCTCTTGGGCGGTACAGCCGACATTCAGGGCGGCGTGAATGTGAACTTTGAGCTGCGGTTGGGCATTCCCTAACGTTGTGAGGGCGGCGAGGGTGGCAATTTCTCGGGATTTTAGATCTAAACCCGGACGGGTATAGATATCGCCAAAGGGAAATTCGATGACGTAGCGGGCTAGATCGGGTGCAATGGATTGCAGACTATCGATTACTTTTTCTCCGGCTTCGCCGTCAATGGTTTTGAGCATTTGCCAGCCTTGCTGGTAACGCTCAGAGGTTGCAGACTGGGCAACGGAATTCATAATGTTCTCTGGGGTGATGTTTGCACAGGTGTTTCGGACAGTTTGGTTTCAATCTCTTTATAGTGTTGAATTTTCCAGTCGATTACGGTGAGGTTTTCTTGTAGCTCCTGTAGTTGTTGCACAACGGTTTGGCGATGGGCTTCTAGCAAGGCGCGCCGTTCTTGTACGGCGTCAGGATGTTGGCGTAGCAGTGTGGCATATTGCTGAATCTGACGAATGGGCATGCCGGTCATGCGCAGTTTGGTGAGAAACTGAATCCAGCGGATATCTTGCGCTGAGTAACGACGGTGACCGTTGCTGGCCCGATGGATGGGGGCAATTAGGTCACAGCGTTCGTAGTAGCGCAGGGTGTGGGTGCTCAGGCCGGTGGCTTGGGCGACTTGTTGGATGGTGAGTGCCTGGTCCATAAGCCTAGGTTAGGAGTTAGAGTGGGCTCTAAGTCAAGGGGGTATTTTGGGGGTATTGGTAGAGGGTTAGAGGGGTTGCTCAGGGCTTTCCTCCTTTCCGGAAATTTCTAAGCTAGTCTACCTAGGCCTACTGGGGTTTACCCTCCTAATGTGGGGGCCTAAACTCCCTTGTTCGAAGCCACATCAGCTACACCACTTAAGCAAGCTGGGGTTTCCCCCGACAGGGTGATCGCTTAGCGCAAACATTCTAGTGAAGGTTGGGTTACGGCGAGGTCCGGGTAAAAGGTATCTCTGTTGTACGAGATCTTCTTTGGTGTCAAGAATCTTTAGGTTCTCAGGTTGTTTCCAACATCTCTAACACCAAATGTGAATCATTCCCCTTCGTTTAAAGGAGATATCTCGTAGGGGCTGTGCCTTGTGCCAGCCCCCGCATCAAAGGCTAATCACTAACGGCTATACCAGAACACCATCACTCAAAACTCAAAACTTACATACGCCCCAATAACCAATAACCAATAACCAATAACTCCCCCTTCCTTTAGCCGCCTACCCTGGCTCTAACCGAATAAGCCGCCCGTTGGGTTCATCGGTCAAAATATAAATCAGCCCGTCCGGCCCCTGGCGCACATCCCGCACACGCTGGCCAATGGGGATAGGTGTTTCACTGACAACCATGTCAAGATCGTCCAGGGCAATGTGTCGCACATCTTGCGAAACCAGACCGCCAGCGAATAGGTCACCTTGCCAATCAGGGAAGCGATCGCCCTGGTAAATGAGTAGACCAGACGGTGCGATCGCAGGTGTCCAAACCACCAGAGGATCGATCATGCCCGGTCGCGATCGCTCCGATGAAATTTCGCCACCGGTATACTCACGACTGTGGGTCACCACTGGCCAACCATAGTTCTCCCCTGGGTCCACCCGATTCAGCTCGTCACCACCCCGTGAGCCATGCTCTGTGGCCCAAGCCTGACCGGTGATGGGGTCTACCATCAGTCCTTGAATATTGCGATGGCCATAGCTCCAAACAGCGGGATCAGCGTCTGACGTATTGGCAAAGGGATTATCCTCTGGCACGGACCCATCGTCGTTAAGGCGAAGAACTTTACCCAAATGACTATCCAGCTTTTGCGCCTGATGCCGAATCAGCTCACCCTCTAGCTGTAGCGGTGGATTACCGCCATCGCCAATGGAAATCAGCATTGTATTATCCGGCAACCAGCTAATGCGCGAGCCAAAATGCTGACTACCCTGTTTGGTCCGATTCACCTCAAAGATGACGGTCCAATCAGAGAGGGTATCACCATCAAATTGTGCTCGGGCTACACGGGTCTGATTTGCCCCCGAAGAACCAGCGGCATAGGTAAAATAGACCCACTGATTTTCAGCGAACTGAGGATGCACTGACACATCCATTAAACCGCCCTGGCCAGCGGCAAATACATCAGGCACACCCGATACGGGGGTGGGATCCAGAAAACCACCTGCCTTAATGAGCCGCACCCGTCCTGGACGTTCGGTCACCATCAGGGTGCCATCCGGTAGCCAAGCCATTCCCCAGGGATGCTCTAAGGGTTCTACCAGAATGGTTTGTTGTAGGCTCTCTGCCTGGACCTGGCTGGAAGGATCTGAGTTATTAGACAATGCAGCCTCTGCCGGAGCATCAGGTGAGGTCGCTGACTGCTCTGGATTAGACGTCGCACAGCTCAACACCATGGCCCCAGCCATGACAGCTCCAACGATGGAACTTAATCTATATCGGAGCATTGCCATCTCTCCTGTTTGTAATTACCTCAACGATAGACAAACATCTGCCGATTGTGTGTTTATTTGCGAGCCGCAAGTGCCATCTCAGGTGTCGCTTCTGTAGAAACCTCTGGTGGCATCGGTGATAGGTCACGACAGTTATCCTTAAACCGGCAAAAGAAACTGACAATGACGATATAGAGCACTGGCACAACAAACAGGCTCAACACTGTGGAGACGATCATGCCACCAAAAACAGCAGTGCCTAGAGATTGACGACTGGCGGATCCGGCTCCTGTGGCAATGACTAGAGGAAAAATCCCCAACAGGGTGGAAATGGCAGTCATGATAATGGGTCGCAACCGTTGCTGAGCAGCTTCTACAGCTGCACGTACAATGGATAAACCTTCATCTCTTAGCTGATTAGCAAATTCCACAATCAGAATTGCGTTTTTACTGGCTAAACCAATCAGCATTACCAGACCCACCTGGCAATAGACATCGTTTGGCAATCCCCGCATAGAAATCGCCAGCAGTGCACCCAACATGGCCAGCGGTACCGCCAACAAAATAATCACTGGGTCAATAAAGTTCTCATATTGGGCCGCCAGCACCAAGAAAACAAAAATAATGCCCAAACCAAAGATAATCGGAGCCTGGCCACCGGATTCTAGTTCTTCTAAAGAGATACCGGACCATTCAAACCCCATGGATGTGGGCAGGATTTCACTGGCGATGCGTTCCATAGCTGCGATCGCTTGTCCAGAACTGTAGCCTGCTGCTGGCGAACCATTGATTTCAATAGAACGAAACAGATTGTAATGATTGATGGTTTGGGGTCCCGTAGTGGGTGAAATGGTCACCAAAGTATCCAGAGGGATCATCTCCCCAGTCTCAGACCTTACATAGAGATTGCCAATATCGCTAGGATTCGAACGAAACTGGGCATCGGCCTGCATGTAAACCCGATAAGTCCGGCCAAAGGCATTGAAATCGTTAACATAGCGCGACCCCAAAAAGCCCTGTAACGTATTGAGAATCTCATCAATATTCACCTGCATCGCTTTTGCCAAACTGCGGTCAATATCCACATCTAACTGCGGTGCATTGGCCGTGTAGGTAGTAAAAACATTCTGCAATTCTGGAGCTGCATTGGCTGCTGCCACAAGTTCATCCTTAGCCTGCATAAATGTTTGCAGATCGTTATTGCCCTGGTCCTGTAGCTGAAAGACAAAACCGCTAATGCTGCCTAATCCCTGAATAGTCGGGGGATTAAAGGCAATCACATTGGCTTCCTTAATCTGACCAAACTGTGGCCACACCTGACCCAGTACAGCCTGAGCCGATTGCCCTTCCCTCGGGCGCTCACCCCAGGGAATCAGGGGAGAAAAAATCACACCGTTGTTGGGAATATTACCGCTAAAACCAAACCCGCCTAAGGAGAAGGTACCCTCCACTTCAGGAATACCAAGATACGTTTGATCTACCTGTTCAATGATGTCACTGGTGTAGTCTACCGAAGATCCTTCGGGTCCCTGCACCAGGCTAATTAAATAGCCCTGGTCTTCCTCTGGCAAAAACGCTGTCGGTACTGAGGTATAAAGCCAGGCTGCCACACCCAGGGCGGCAACAAACAAAATCAGCACTGTTGTTTTTAGGCGAGTGAGGCGTCCCAAACTCACTTGATAGCCATGACGCATAGCATCAATACCGCTATTTACCCAACCAAAAAATCGCCCCAGCCAACCACCAGGCTGTTGCCCTGAACGAATTAACAGCGCCGATAGGGCAGGGGTCAAACTCAGAGCATTAAACGTGGAAATAGTAACAGCAAAAGCAATGGTTAGAGCAAATTGGCGATAAAGCTGTCCTGTCGTCCCCGGAAAAAAGGCCACTGGAATAAATACAGCTAACAGCACTAGCGAGGTGGCAATCACCGCCCCTGTCAGCTCACGCATGGCTTCAATCGCAGCCAGGTGGGGCCGCATACCCTTATCCTGGATTTTGCCAGCAATGTCTTCTACTACAACGATGGCATCGTCCACCACCATCCCTGTCGCCAGAATTAAACCAAACAGGGTGAGACTGTTGATGGAGAAATTAAACACTTTAATAAAGGCAAAGGTGCCGATTAAGGCCACCGGAATCACCACCGCAGGAACAATGGTGGCGCGCCAGTTTTGAAGAAACAAAAACAGTACCAGCACCACCAAAATAATTGCCTGAAGCAGGGTACTGACGACCTCTTTTCTAGATTCCACTACAAATAACGAAGGGTCGTAGGGGACTGCATAGCTCAACCCTGGTGGAAAGTCTTCTGCCAGATCAGCCATGGTGGCTTTAACCGCATTGGCAGCTTCTAGAGCATTGGTGCCGGGTGTTTGTACAATCTGATAGCCAATCGCCCCCTGCTGTCGATAGCGGGCAAACGTGTTGTAGCTTTCTGCCCCTAGCTCGGCTCGACCAATATCGCGAAAATAGACTAGATTGCCATCATCTTCAGTTTTGATGACCAGGTTTTCAAACTCGCTCACCTCTTCTAAACGACCCTGGGTGCGCAGGGTTAGCTGATAGCTGAGGCCATCTTCCGTCGGCGGTTGACCAATACTGCCTGCCCCCACCTGCAGGTTTTGTTCTTGAATAACATCCACCACATCTTCGGTGGTAATATCACGAGCCGCCATCCTAGCTGGGTCAAGCCACAGTCGCATAGCATAGCGCCGTTCACCAAACGGCTGTATCTGAGCCACACCTGGAATTCGTCGTAGGGCATCTAGCACGTAGAGATCAGCGTAGTTACTAATAAAGTTGTCGTCGTAAAGACCTTCCTCTTCGCTGTAGATGGCCATCCCCACTACCACGCTGCTGGATTGTTTACGCACCGTAACCCCGGTCCGCTGTACTTCCTGAGGTAGCTGGGGGGTGACAATGGAAACTCGATTGAGAACGTCGACAGCTGCAATATCGAGGTCGTAGCCCTGACGAAATGTGATGGTAATTGAACTCGTGCCATCATCACTGCTGGTGGAGTTCATATAGCGCATACCGCTAACGCCGTTAATCTCACGCTCTAGTGTGGTGGTTACGGTTTCTTCCACCACTTCGGAGCTGGCACCAATGTAGTTAGCGCTGACAACCACCTGCACCGGACTAATGTCAGGATACTGTTCCACAGGCAGCGTCGGAATCACGATGGCCCCCACCATAAAGATGATGATAGAGAGCACCATGGTGAGCACAGGGCGGCGAATAAAAGTTTCGACAAACATGGGGCGATCAGGGGAGGGGGGAGAAGGGGAAAAATCTTGTAGGGGCTGTGCCTTGTGCCTGCCCCGCTATGCCGAAATTTTCTTCTACATATCGCAGGTAATTAAACGATTGAGAAAGTAATTTGTCATCCGAGACCCGTAGGGAGAATTCCACCAGCGAGATGGATGGCACCCCTTAGGTGCGTTGAGAGAAAAATCCAATTCATCACATTTGCGCCAGCGATTCCCGGTAGGAGTTTGTTCACTAACGCCTTCACGCCAGCCCAAAGCAGCACCCCATCGCTGGGTAAGCTGCAGGTCTTCACCGATGGTGCTTTCCAGGCTACCGCCTAACTCCTGGTAAATTTGCAGCTGCACACTAAAGCCAAAGTGTCCTTCGCTGTAGGTGGACCATAGACGGTCAATTACTTGCAGCTCACCACAGGAGAAGCTACGAATTTCGCGGGGGCTGAGGTCTTCTAAGTCGGAGACACCAGCAATATCGGCAATCAGCCGAACAGTTTCTTTGTCAGCAGCAAACCATTCCTGATTGGATAGCTGTTCGTGCAGGGTTTCGTATCGGTAGAGATCGCCCACCACCATTAAGCGACGTTCGATCTGGCGCACCTGTTGGGGCAGCTGGGATAGCTGACTGATTTCTTCACGCAGCGCTGAGATCTCACCCATCATTTTCTGAATGGCGAGGAGTTCTGGACTGGGTGAGCTGTCAACGGGGGTGGTTTGGGAGGGATCCTGTTGGGAGTTGGGGGAGGTCATGGGGAGTGGGGGAGAGTTTTGAATTGTGAACGGGGGCTCCAGGCTAAGTGCCTATTAGTTGGCTGAGGTGGAGTTGTCCGCAGTGACGGGTGCGCCGTCGGATAGGCGTAAAATGCCGGCGGTGATAATGGTTTCTCCTGTGTCTACACCGCTGATGATGTGATAGCGATTGTTATCTATGGTGCCAAGCTGGACCGGGCGTTGAACGGCAACAAATTCGCTATCACCTTCTGTGGCCGACTCCATCACGAATACAAAGCTTTGGCCACCGACACGGGAGATGGCGGTGGTGGGCACCATAACGCCGGGAGATTCGTCCCAGATAACATTGGCGCGAACAAACTGTTCATCCCGCAGTTGTCCATCGGGGTTAGGGAAACTTGCCTTAGCCAGGATGGACTGGGCTCCTGCTTCCACCCGCTCGGCGACAAAGCTGATGCGCCCTGTTACTAAGGGGTCTAAACCTTCCTGGGTACGAAGTTCTACGGGTAAACCTGCTCGCAGTTCGTTGCTACGTTCTACCGGAATCGAGAGACGCAGATCCATAGTTTGATTGCTGGTCAGGGTTGTGATCATCTGTCCGATGTTGACGTAGTCACCGACTTTGACGGGTAAGTCACCAACAACTCCATTGATGGGGGCGACAACCTGATAGTCGGATAGGTCTTCAGTGGCAACAGCAGCATTGGATTCTGCTCGACTTAAAGAGGCACGGGCTTCTGCCAGGTTGGCACGGGCAGTTTGAATACGACGCTCGGCTGCTGCTAGGGCTGCGATCGCAACATCCCGATTTCGCGCCACCTGGTCCAACGACTGCTGCGCCAGAGCTCCCGCATCTACTAAAGATTGTGTACGCTGATATTCAGTGTCCTGCAACGCCCGTTCAGCGATAGCACTATCCCGATCCGCTTCTGCCTCTAAAATTTCTGCCTGGGCTGCACTGCGTGAGGCGCGAGCCACTTCAATGTCAGCAATAGCTCCACTGACAACCGCTGCGGGACGGTCTGGGCTGAGCTGCAAAATCGGCGTCCCCGCTGACACCCGATCACCTGCCACCACCAGTATTTGAGTAATACGGCCCTCGACTTCAGGCCGCAGCATTACCCGTTCCTGAGCTTCCAGCGCGCCAACAAATTCTGAGAATTCTTTTACGGGGGCAGAGCGCGCTGTTTCGGTTTCAACGGTGGTGGATTGGGCTGCGATCGCGCCAGGTACTACATCCTGCTGAAATCGGCTCCATAAAAACCATCCACCCGCCAGTCCTAGAAATCCTACTAATAACCAGAGCCATCCTCGATGACGGTTACGGCCAAGACCAGACGATGCGGTTGGTGTAATCGCAGATTGTGTTTCCATGACTGTCTTTGCTCTGAAAGGGTGGATAAAATTGCAATAATTTTGTTGTGAATGCAAAAAACACTTTCTTCGACAATTTTCGACAATTAGACAATTATAAGGATCTTAAACAACCTAAAGTAACGTTAGCAGATCTGAAGCAACTGTGGAGGAATCCCTCGATACATAGGTTACGCCCCTGACTGTAACCAGTAAGTGTGCAGTGTTACCAAGTTTTTATTACAAGAAAAGAAATATAAATTTTGCCAAATTTTTGACTATCACTCAAAACTGAGTCAGGTCATTTTCCATCTAAGTCATTACCAACTCAAGGTACTAAGCGTTCTCGATCATGGATAGAAGATTCTTCCATAATTGCAATAAATGATGCGAGTGGTTGAGCCAAGAGCTTGGCATCGGGCTCAAACAGAAAGGCTTAGCTCTGACCCACCCGATATCGAAGAATATCAAACCCTAACATCGAAGTCTTGAACATTCTTGCGGTTTTTGATCATTTTTGTCGCAAATAGCGGCCTGGCGTCACCTGCAAGAATCGCTTGAACTGCCGTGTCAGGTGACTTTGATCGGAAAAGCCAGCATCTTCGGCCACTTGCCTGAGTGACAAGCCTTGGTGTAGCAACTGTTTCGCGCGGTTAACCCGAGCCTGGATCTGATATTGATGTGGGGCCATACCCACCTCTTGCTGAAAGATATGGTGCAGGTGGTAAGGACTGAGCCCAACCAGCTGGGCCAGCTGATCAAGCGATACATTTTCAGTTAGATGGGCCATCAGATAGTCCTGCACTTGCTGAACACGGTGGCGATCTCGCTTAGGTGTCTGGGGTACAACGCGTTGTTCTGCATGCCGTTGGATCAGCTGATTGAGACATATCGATAGTAGGGTCGTGCGTTCAAGGGTGCTAGTCTGTTGTTGAAAGGTGCCAAAAAACTGCAAAAATTGGGTGGCTAAGGTGCGATCGTAAATGACTGGGTTATCAAAAAAAGGTAAACCAGTAGAAGACCCTGATAAGGCCGTAAAAACCTCAGACAACCGATCAGGATGAATGTAAAGCATCCAATAGGTACGATATTGTTCGAGCCAGGTCTGTTTACGAGTGGTGGCATGTACCTCCCCCGAATGCAGGAGACTAAAGTGCCCCATCGGTACCGGATGTCCCCCGCCTCGATAGAAGTACCCTCCGTTGGTATCCTGACTAAACCCCAGTTGATACTCTGGATGACAATGTTTGGGAATTGGGCCAGCGGGTCCGGGCACCAAGTGATACCATTCCAGCAAAATTCCCTCAAGCTGCCATGTTTTAATGGTGTGTTTCGCATTGGTAAGATTGGTTTCAAAATGGTTTTGATGCATACATAAATTTTCGAGAAGGGCATGTATATCACTTATCAAACCTAGCGTTGGGGAAATGTTCTAGACAGGAGTACCATGTTTTTACCTTTGCAGAATCGGGCAATCTGATGGCAAGCCAATGCTTGGCCAACTATTGTGATCTGAACAAAACCAGTCTGTGGGTATGCAACATCTTTTAATTATCGAAGACGACCAGGGAAAGCGTGCCGTCAATTTATATGCTGATTCTGGATCCATTGGTCGCGATGTCAGCAACTCAATTGTTCTCCATTCTAAAGAAGTCTCGCGTCAGCATGCCATTTTATTACGGGTGCCCCATCCTGGTGAAGATGACTACGGGTTTCAGATTATTGATGGCAATTTACAGGGAAAACCTAGCACTAACGGTTTGTTTATCAATGGCCGACGCTGCGATTCTCGTAATCTGCGCCACGGTGATGAAATTGTATTTGGGGCCAATGTGAAGGTGCGGTACCACACGGCTGCTGATAGTGAGGATGTGCAGTGGCTGCTCTCAGGCAGTGATGAAGCAGAAAAGTATATGGCCACACTCATTGCCGCCCCTGTGGATTCATCGCTCATGGCTGAATCAGATCGCCCCCAAGATGCTGTTATTGCTCGCCTGGCGTCGTTTCCTCAACTGTTCTCCCATCCAATTATTGAGCTTGCTCTAACAGGGGAATTGACCTACCTCAACCCGGCTGCCGTTAGCCAGTTTCCTACCATTAGTTTGGCCAAACTCAGCCATCCGATTTTAGAGGGAGTGATTGATGCCGTTCAGGCCGAGGAAAAACAACAATTTGTCCGCCATATAGCGGTCGGCGATCGGATTTTTGAACAGGCATTTCACTATATTCCCCAGAGCGATCTAATTCGCTGTTATTTAGTTGATATTACTGAGCGTAAACGGGCCGAAGCTGAGCTTCAAGCACTCCACGATGGCTTAGAAGCTCAGGTCAAGGAGCGTACCAGCCAGCTATGGGCAACCGCTGAGCATCTAAAACAAGAACAAAAAGCTCTACAGGCCAGCTATGCCACTAATCGAGCCTTACTCAATGCCATTCCAGATCCCATGTTTCGCATTAGCGACAAGGGTCAGATTGTGAACTTTAGTGAACCCAAACACCATACGTTGCCCTTTGCTCCCAGTGCTTGCTTAAAGCATTATTTAACTGATGTGCTGCCCCAGCCGGTGGCCGCAGCAATGCAGCAATGCATTACTCGGGCATTAGCAACTGAAGAAATTGAGGTACTGGAGTTTCAGCTAGCCCTTGACAGTGAAAATCGTGATTTCGAGGCACGTATTGTTAACAGCTCCCCGCAAGAAGTCATGGCAATTATTCGTGACATTACGAAGCGAAAACAGATTGAAACAGAAATTCGCCACACCCTGGAGCGGGAACGAGAACTCAATGAGATGAAAACCCGATTTGTGTCGATGACATCCCATGAGTTTCGCACACCTCTGACAACAATTTTGTCATCGGCAGAACTATTGAAATATTATGGTGGACAGTGGGAGATTACCAAGCAACATCAGTATTTACAAAAAATTCAAACAGCTGCCACCCATATGACTGAGCTATTAAATGATGTGCTATTAATCAACAAAGTGGAGGCTGGTCGGATGGAGTTTAATCCGCAGCCGCTGGTGCTTAGTGAGTTTTGTCAGGAAATTATTGAAGAATTGCAAATTACGACGGATCGCCACAGTTTGGTGTTGCGATCGCACCTGCCCAACACATCCCATCACATTGACCGTAAACTCATGCGCCATATTCTGACTAATTTGTTGAGTAATGCCATCAATTACTCCCCTAGCGGTGGTGAAATTCTGGTTACCCTGGAGACCACAGACCATGATCTGACCCTATCGGTGCAAGACCACGGCATTGGTATTCCAGAAGCAGCGCGTCCGACACTCTTTGAATCATTTGTCCGGGGGCCTAACGTTGGCACAATTTCAGGGACCGGTCTGGGGTTGGCCATCATCCAAAAATCCGTAGAATTGCACCATGGACAGATCACCTTTGACAGTACCGTTGGTCAAGGAACGACGTTCGTGATTACGCTGCCTGTGATTTCTCTGAGTAACCCAACCACATTCTCGGGCAACCTAATAAATGCCTAGGGCTCTGTATTTATCTATCCATCAGTCGAACATATTAGGTCTACCCGAGAAAACGTAATGATTAAAATTTTAGTAATCGAAGACGAAGTAGAAATTCGTTCAAACCTTTTAGAATTACTGACATTAGAAGGCTACAATGTTGTTGGAGCAGACAATGGCATGACTGGCTTACTAGGAGCCTTTGAGCATTTGCCAGATTTAATTATCTGTGATGTCATGATGCCTGAACTTGATGGCTATGACGTGCTACGGGCCCTACGTCAGGAACCTAAAACCATAGCAACTCCCTTTATTTTTCTGACCGCCCTGGCAAACAAAGGAGATGTGCGTCAGGGGATGGTGCTGGGGGCAGATGATTATTTGACCAAGCCCTTTACCCGTGCAGATGTGTTAACTGCCATTAAAAGTCGTTTGCAAAAGCAGGCTGCTTCACAAGCTCAATTGTTAAAGTTGCAACAAGAGATTCAGCTATTCCGTGAAGGTCTTAGTGGCAATCAGGTAGAATTACTGACCAATATACGGCAACACATGAAGGAGGCAGCCACCAAATTAGAGATTGTTGTCAATATCCTGAAGGCATTACCCCCTAGTGAGCAACGAGAGCGTAGCATTGCCCTTGTCCAGAATGTCTGTGCTTCCGACATTAAAATATTGTCTCAAATTCCAAATTTTGAATATTTATTAGAGACAACATCAATGTAATGTACATCAACAATGTGTTGATCCCTGTAGTTAAAATATTCAGCTAAACTTAGCTCCAATAATAGCAACAACAACAATAACAATGATTAATGCAGCTATCATCAAAAATGCAGTTGTATACATAGGACATTAAAAGATAAACTGTATCAGATCACACACTTTATCACCATATCAGTATTTTGTTCGATTTTCAGGAAAGGTGGTAAAGTTCACCTTTTTTTGACAGTTCAGAGTTTTGAGTTCCCTTGAGGTCGCAGACAACTAGGTATTCTCTTCTCCAAAAGAGGCAAAATGCTCAAGCAAGAGTCGATGCATAAATATATACCCACCCCCCACTTTTTGGAGAAAAATGCTATCAGCAGCGTAATCCAGGAACTTACGGTAGTTCCAGGGAGTCGTGCCACTCAGGGTTAGAATTATTCGGAGCAGGGTGTGTTTGATCAGGGCTTCACCACCACCCGCGGCAAAGCCAAAAGCCAAACCGGTCGCAGCCCAAAATGAGGCTTTGGTATTGCCAATTAGAACTCCAGGTACGTACAGCGTAACCATGGATATCAGGGCAAATAAGGTGGAATTGCGGGCTGATTGCCAAATGCCATCATTGGGACGACTGGTATTGCCGATGCGTTTGCCGCTGAAGCCACGAATCAGGCCAAATGTGAGACCCAGGGTGGCCCCAAAAGCCAGACCGATCAAGCTATGGTTGGCGAAACAGGTGCCATTACGAAGGCAAGCGCTATCGCCAAATATAAACCCGAAGCCCACTTTGAGACTCCAGCCAATTAAGGGGCCTAAACTCAGCCCCAGCAATAAGTTATTGCGAGCTTGTCGCCAGGACCAGCGCAATGTCTCAGCAGGGGTGATGCGATAAACACCAAAGATGCGGCTACAAATCAGGCTACCTAAGCCAACGGCCAACAGTAGTCTGTCCCAAGCGAGCACCTGAGCACCCAGGAGAGTGGCGATCGCAAAAAAGCTACACCACAGTCCAGCCACATAACAACGTCTCAGCTTTGGGGCCAGCCAATCGGGTTGAATCCGTTCAATTAGAAGAACAGTTTGGGATGTGAGCACCAATTGCTGTGCCAGAGACGTTAACCAGCCCTGGATTTGGGCCGTGCTGTAGAGAGGGTGCCCAGGGCGATGGGTCAACATCCGCTGAATGTAGGCATCAAACAACTGATGTTGATAATCTCCATGGTGCGGCTTATGGCCCAATCGCAAAATCTCGTCAGACGATACTCCCTGATAGGTGAGCACCATAATATTCAAAATCAGTGGCGAACGGGCCAACTCCATCAGAGAGGTTGTGGCATCTTGAACAGCGGCATTTTGTTCTAAAAGAGATTTTAAGCCAGTTAACCCCTGCTCAGGACGATTTAGATACGCTAAAATCTGTTCATCGGTGAGGGGGCGCAGGTAAAGAGCAGCCTGAAATTCAAGCTTTTGGGGTAGTTGCTCATAGTCACGAATGCGACAACAAACCACCATTTCAGGACCATAGTCTCGATGGAATTGGTTTAAAGCCTCGATACAGGCGGTGCGACGGTCAGGTGCCACTTCATCCAGGCCATCTAACAGCAATAACAACTGTTGTTGATCTACCCAGCGTCGACCAATGGCCTGAGGTACCTGATATTTGCTGTTGAGTTCTTTAACCAGCCATGGAGCAATTGCGCCACTGCGCCATGACGAGAGATTGAAGATCACCGGTAACCGCTGTTGCTCTTCAGCCCGATCGAGCAATTTGCGGGCCAAACTCAGCAGTGTGGTGGTTTTGCCAGCTCCTGGTTCACCCAAAATTAAGAGAGTGCGACCTTCGCCAATGGCATCAAAAACATGGCTGACCTGGGTACCTGCTGGCAACGGTTGGGGCGACTGGCCGGGAGTAGCGTAGGTAATTTGCCAGGGAAGTGAGATCGCATCGGGTCGTTCTTCTAACCCTAAATTCAACAAAACTTGACCGTGGAGAGAGCGATCCAGAACACCTTCGATCCAGAAACGGCGCACCTTATTGAGTAGAGCCTGACGATTCCGATGGGTTTGTTGGGAGTACGAATTGGCGAGAGCGAAGTTAGACGTGCCCTCCACCGAACAATGAGAAAGCGACGTAGGTTGGGTTGCCCCTAAGAAACCCAACGTGCCTGCTAATGCCTCCTTTCCTGGCAAAGGGCTTGTCGGCAACACTGTCGGCCCAGACCCAGACGCTACCTCCGATGTTTCTAGCCCATCAAATAGCGTTTGAAACACCTGTAGCGCTTCCCCCGCAGTCCCATACCGTTCACGATGGTCCAAATGCACCAACCGGTCGATAAACTGGGCCAGCTCCTGGGGGACACTGACCCCCACACGGGCACAGGTGGCAGGGGTGCCAAAGCCCATAGGATGCCGTCCGGATAGCGCCTGGAGCATCACCATCCCCAGGCCATATAGATCACTGCCAAAGCAAGGATGGGCCGCTTGCTGCTCTGGAGCCATATAGCCCAAAGAACCAATGGCAACGGACAAGTCTGGGTTGGGTGATGCTTGCAGTGCTTTGACCGCACCAAAGTCAATCAGCACTAGCGGACCTGCGGGTTGATCCGGCTCCTGCCGTCGCAAAATATTGCTAGGTTTAATATCGCGGTGAATGACCCGCTGGCTATGGACGGCAGCCAATACCGTCAGCAGGCCTTGCAGATCCTGGATCACCTGCTCCACCGCCATGGGGCCAAGGGCAAATTCGTCCGCCAGGGACTGCCCTGGAATATATTCTTGTACCAGGTAAAGTTCGCCCGCTTCTTCTATGTGGGCGAGTAATCTTGGTATCTGGGGATGTTCCCCCAGCCGATAAAGGGTTTCAGCCTCCAGGTTAAATAGCCGCTTAGCAACCTCAAGGGCATCCGTGTGGATGGGATTGAGCTGTTTAACCACACAGATAGGATGGCCGGGCAATTGCTCATCGTGGGCCAAGAAGACTGTACCAAAGCCGCCTTGACCCATAGGTTTATCGATGTGATAGCGATGCGCTAGGCGCTGCACCATAGTGATTTGTGGCGTTGCTGAGCCACGATGGTAGTCAATCTGTCAGCGTCTGACAAGTAGATACCATATCAGCTGTAGCGCCCTTGCCTATGCGCCTACGCCCCGTAGGGATTCATAGTGCAGCTGGAACCAGTCGTAGGTTTTGGCAATGCCCTCCTGTAGAGAGGTTTGGGCCTGCCAGCCCAGGTCAGTAAGCTTAGAGGGGTCCATGAGCTTACGGGGCGTGCCATCGGGTTTGCTGCTGTCAAAGACAATTTCGCCGCCGTAGCCCACTACATCCTTGATGGTTAGGGCCAGCTCTTTAATGGAAATTTCCTTGCTGCTACCGATGTTGACAAACTCAATGCCCTCATACTTGTCCATCATGAATAATAGGCCATCGGCCAGATCATCCACATAGAGAAATTCCCGTAGGGGGTTACCGCTGCCCCACACATCTGCCGTGGGTTGGTTGGCGAGCTTGGCTTCATGGAACTTGCGCATCAGGGCCGGTAGGACATGGGAGTTGGCCAGGTCAAAATTATCGTTGATGCCATACAGGTTAGTGGGCATGGCGGAGATAAAGTTGACGCCGTACTGACGGCAGTAGTTTTCACACAGCTTGAGACCGGCAATTTTTGCGATCGCATAGGGCTCATTGGTGGGCTCCAGAAAACCCGTGAGCAGAGACTCTTCGCGCATGGGCTGGGGCGCTAGCTTGGGATAAATACAGGAAGAGCCCAGGAATAATAGCTTTTTGACACCCGTTTTATAGGCACTATGGATAACATTGGCCTCAATCATCAGGTTATCGTAGAGAAACGAGGCACGATAGGTGTTATTCGCATGGATACCACCGACCTTCGCCGCCGCCAGAAAGACATAATCTGGTTTAGTCGCTTCAAAAAAAGCTTCAACATCAGCCTGTCGGCAAAGATCCAGCTCCTTACTACTCTTAAGCAATAAATTTGTATAGCCCCGATCTTTGAGAGCACGGACAATAGCACTACCCACAAGGCCATTATGGCCAGCGACGTAAATCTTGGCGTTAGTTTCCATAATGGTTAAGTATGCGAAAAAAAATAAAAGTGTCTAAAGTGTCTATCGTTCTAAGTGTATCCTTAGCAGCTTAAATAACTTTAATCAACGCCAAGGAAACGGCACCCAGTTACTTTATTCACCCTTCACGCTTATGACTAAACTTCAGAACATTTTTATAACCAGACTGGCGTTCTAATGAAAAGAAATTGATTGGAATATGGGTGTTTTTCACCCGTGCTGAATATACCCCACTCATCTTTCACTATTCACGTATCCCCATAGCGATAATCTGATAAATCTCATTTCCGTTGGTGTTGGTGTTGCCGTGATATCACCACGAACAACAAGAAAGTTAAAAACCCAGTTAGCCTTTAGCATAAAAGGCTAACTGGGTTTGAAGCATGGTCAGATTAAACCAGACCAGATCTCACAACCTGGACCGTATTCAACCTTAGTACTTGTAGCTATCGGTCTTGAAGGGACCTTCTACAGACACATTGATGTAGTCAGCCTGGGTTTGAGTCAGCTGAGTAATCACACCGCCAAAGCCTTCAACCATGTAGCGAGCAACTTCTTCATCCAGGTGCTTAGGTAAGACATCTACCGTAATGGCATTGGCCTTATCTGCATCGGACAGATCAGCAAACTTGCGCTCAAACAAGAACATTTGAGCCAGCACCTGGTTAGCAAAGGAACCATCCATAATGCGAGAGGGGTGGCCAGTGGCATTACCCAGATTCACCAAGCGACCCTCTGCCAACAAGAGCAAAAAGTCTTGGGGGTCATCGCTACGATAAATCTTATGTACCTGGGGCTTTACTTCTTCCCACTGCCAGGTTTTACGCATGTAAGCAGTGTCAATCTCGTTGTCAAAGTGACCGATGTTGCAAACCACTGCGCCGGGCTTTAACGCTGCCAGCATGCTAGCGTCACACACATTGACATTTCCCGTTGCGGTGACCAACAAATCAGTGGCTGCTAGCAAATCTTTGTTGAGGTTAGCGCCTGTGCCATCGTTGACACCGTTATTGTAGGGTGACACAACTTCAAAGCCATCCATGCAGGCCTGCATAGCGCAGATGGGGTCAACTTCCGCCACCTTAACAATCATGCCTTCTTGACGCAGAGAGGCCACTGACCCCTTACCCACATCGCCATAACCAATCACCAGGGCCTTTTTACCAGCCATCAGGTGGTCAGTACCGCGCTTAATCGCGTCGTTTAGACTGTGGCGACAGCCATACTTATTGTCGTTTTTAGCTTTAGTGACAGAGTCATTGACATTGACAGCAGGAATCTTGAGTTCGCCCTTCTCTAACATTTCATAGAGACGGTGAACACCTGTCGTGGTTTCCTCGGTCACACCGTGGACATTGGTGAGCATTTCAGGATAGGTCTCGTGGATGTAACCGGTCAGGTCACCGCCGTCGTCCAAAATCATGTTGGCATTCCACAGCTGACCTTCAGGGGTCCGGCAGGTCTGCTCAATGCACCACATATATTCGTCTTCGGTTTCACCTTTCCACGCGAAGACGGGAACACCCGCTTCAGCAATGGCAGCGGCGGCATGGTCCTGGGTAGAGAAAATATTGCAAGATGACCAGCGCACCTCGGCACCCAATTCAATCAAGGTCTCGATGAGCACGGCTGTTTGAATGGTCATGTGAATACAGCCGATGATCTTAGCGCCTGACAGGGGCTTGCTGTCGCTATATTTTTTGCGAATAGCCATCAGAGCTGGCATTTCGCCTTCTGCGATCGCAATTTCTTTGCGGCCCCAACTGGCCAGACTAATATCAGCTACTTTGTAGTCTCTTGTAAGTGTTTGTGCGCTCATGGGCTTCCTTATGGTGAGTGACAAGTTTATCTGACCAACCTATTCATTATGCCGTTAGAGGATGTTCTAGGCATTCTACTTTCCAAATGCTGGCTTAAAGCAGATATTCTCCTTTTGGAGGGGGCCTGATTCTTTTGCAGAAGCTATTTCTATGATTAAGCGACTGTCAAAGTGGCTAACGGTTGTTCAGGCCCCCTTTTATGGAACTATTTGCATTCGCCTAATTAGGCATACTGGGGATTCCCTCAAAATCCGTCTCCCTAGGGAGACGGATTTTGAATGTAGACGCCAAAGCGGCTTCTCGCTGAGTGGGCTCAACTTTCCGAGTGATCTATTCGGTAACCTTGAGCAGCAAAGGACAGCCTATGCCAGGCTCGCATTTCAGGAAAAGCAAGCTTACCTAAAGTGCGGCTTTTAGCAAATCAGCCTTATCGGTTTTTTCCCAGGTAAAGTCAGGCAGTTCACGGCCAAAGTGGCCATAGGCAGCCGTTGGTCCATAGATCGGTCGACGGAGGTCGAGCATATCGATCAGACCCTGGGGGCGCAGGTCAAAATGCTCGCGAATGAGCATGGCAATTTTGTCATCCTCCAGCTTGCCAGTGCCAAAGGTATTGACTGAAATAGACGTGGGTTCAGCGACACCAATGGCATAGGAAACCTGGATTTCGCACAGTTCTGCCAAACCAGCTGCAACAATATTTTTGGCCACATAGCGACCGGCATAGGCCGCTGAGCGGTCTACCTTAGAGGGATCCTTACCGGAGAATGCGCCTCCACCATGACGGGCCATGCCGCCGTAGGTGTCAACAATAATTTTACGACCGGTGAGGCCACAGTCACCGACAGGGCCACCAATGATGAATTGTCCGGTGGGGTTAATATGGTACTGCGTTTCAGCATGTAACCATTGATGGGGCAGCACAGGCTTGATGATTTCCTCCATGACGGCTTCACGGATATCGCCCAGGGAAATGTCCGGATCATGCTGGGTAGAAAGAACTACGGCATCAACAGCAACAGGCCTACGGTTTTCGTAGCGCAGGGTGACCTGGCTCTTAGCATCAGGGCGAAGCCAGGGCAGCACCTTATTTTTGCGTAGATAGGCCTGGCGTTCTACTAGCCGGTGGGAGTAGTAAATAGGGGCGGGCATCAGCACATCAGTTTCACTGGTGGCATAGCCAAACATTAGACCTTGGTCGCCTGCACCAAGATCTTTGTTTTCGCCTTCGTCGACGCCCATGGCAATATCAGTAGATTGCTTACCGATAGCATTGACAACGGCGCAGGAAGCTCCATCAAAACCTAAGTCTGAACTGTTATAGCCGATGCCGATAATGACATCACGGACGATATCTTCAAGATCAACATAGGTGCTGGTGCGAACTTCACCTGCGATGATGGCCATACCGGTTTTTACCATGGTTTCCACGGCAACACGGGAGTGGATGTCATCTCTTAATAGGGCATCTAAAACGGCATCGGAAATTTGGTCGGCCATTTTATCGGGGTGGCCTTCTGAAACTGATTCTGAAGTGAAGGTGCTATATAAACTCATGGCAAACGCTAATCGCAGATACGAAAACTACCTAGGGCGAGCAATAGGTATAATGGCTTAACTATATTAGTTGATATGCATACAATCGTTAATGCTGTCTAAGTAGCGATGTTTTTGCTGCACTATTAGGGACATGCAGATAAATAGTCCCTCTATAGAACATCTAACGATACTTGGTTCCCTTGAGCAAATTAATCAAAGTCCAGGGTTGATTAACGGCTGCTCTATAGTTCGAGAGAAGGCCATGAACAGCTTTCTCTCAATTTTGCAAGAAAGAGATTATTGTTCTACAGAAATATTGATGCAGTATCGGGGATTTGTTCAAACCCTGTTGAACTGTAATACATAATTCTAGTAGTTCACACGTCCATTGTTGTAAATCCTGAATCACACAGTATTTGGATTAATTCCTTGAGATCGCAACATTTCAGCCAATCGCTCAGCCCGTTGGTGCTCTTGTTCAGCTCGTTGCCGTTCCTGGTCAGCTTCCTGGGTAACTGCCGCTACTTTTTCTACGGCCCAGGGAAGTAACTGTCCATTGGCATCCCACCACCGTAGCCAATAGCCATCTCTTTCTTCTTTTTTGCCGCGCCAGGTTCCTAAAAAGAACCCCATGGCTTCTAACCAATGTTGACCTTCTGGGTTAGGTTGTTCTAGTTCATAGCGTCCATTGGTCAGATGATAAACTTCTAGAAGTCCACCTTCTGGTTCAAAAATCACATAGGTAGGTACCTTTAAAATCTGTTCATAAAAGAACCACTTGCCGGGTGGAAATGTTTGCTTAGATGAATATTCTTTGCCATCTTCATCTGAGAGAAATTCCATCACCACGGCTGGTGCCTCACCGTCTAAATTAGGTGTATAGGCTTTGCGTGTCTGTCCGGGTTAATTCACTCGGGCAACATAGAGCCAGGCGGGGGCTTTAATTACCAGGTTTTCGTTCATCGTGGCACACAGGCCAAAATTAGATGCTATCAGCATTTCTGGTTGAATCCAGCTACTGAGTTCTAGGGGTTCGCGTAATGCCCCCCTGCAAGCAGTGGTTGACTAGTACTTTCTAAAGGTTTTTCGTCCAGATTGAAGTCCTCTGGTAAGGGGTTCCAGGTAATATGCAGCTCTGCTAGCTTAATTGAGGCAGCAACCATCACATTTTCCTTAGGAACTATCGCTTCTTATTTTAGGATGACTTACCGAAATAAGGGCTTGTAAAAATTAAGCTCATGGTTTTGACTATGGCTCTTTTGTCTAAAAGCAAATGGGATACCCTCTCCTTTTAGAATTTTGGCACACTGCGTAAAATTCTAAACCACCTCACCCAGTACCTAATACGCTATGGTATTTCTGGGGTTAAGCGCTGAGAGGAGTATGTTGCTGGCTTGCATGGCTATCGCCATATCCTGTATGTGGTCGAACTTCTGGTGACTGTAAACCGAAAACGATGTCTTTGGCAGGAATACCTATTTCTACTAATTCTTCTGCTATGAGGCGATCTGTGTTGTTGGCTTGAATCCAGACTTGGCCATCAATAATGTCAATGTGCATGACTATATGATGTATGCGCTGTCCTTTTGACCAGCCTAGAGACAAAAGTATGTAGCGGTTGTGTGTGTTATCGAAGAGAACCTTGTTATGAATGTCGATTTCATTGGCTATGGGAATGTTTGCATAGTCATTGAGCAAATCCATAACTATTTGCTTATAACGCTCTAGGGAATCCATTGCACAATCTCCTGATTTTGTGGGTCAAAAATAATTAGCTTGAACCGGTCGTTGTCTAAGAGAATTTTGGCAAATTGGTCTTCTTCGAAAAGTTCTTTATAGGCGACTAATGGCATTGCCAAATATAGGGTTCTGTCTGGTTCAACTTGTTTCAGAATGTCATCATATAAGATGAATTGCCCTAACGCTTGCTGTAAATCGGCTACTCTTGATTCTCTAATAAAGCTTTTGATTTCGACAGCGATTTTACGACTCGCTTGTTGGGCTGCTAAAAGTTCTTCTGCACCTAAATCTACTGACAGAGTACGTTTTGCCCATTTAAGCTGATAAGGGTCGTGGGTGATTGTCCAGCCTGCATTGATGAGGAGCTTTTAAACGACTTGATGATATAAATCTTTAGCAGGCATTGTTGGCAGTCTTCAGCTTATTTAGACTTATTTACTCTTAATTATAGTCGACATGGATGCTGGTACGAATTAGAAAAGCCCACAGAGGAAGGCCGTGCCGCAATTATGTTATCGCCAAAAGGTGGTCGCTGCAAAAGAGGCAATGCTGATGGAATCAACAATGTGTTCTAAGCATTAGGCTGTGATTTTTTAGATGGTCTAGAGGGAGGGTCAGGATCCAGACTAGAGCCAGTGCGACCGGTGACTAGCCATAGCCAACTGCGGGCGATGTCTCTCACAATTTTATGCTGAGACTCGGACGGTGTGTTGGAGGGAACAGAAATTGGGGTGTAGGCAATGCCGCGACTGCCGAGGACCCAAAAGGCGATGGCTTTGGAGCGGGGCATATGGAAGTCTGAGGTGACTAAATAGATGTGGCGGATGTTGTGGGCCTGGAGTTGGGCTACCAGTGTGGTGAAGTTGGTGACGGTATCGGTGGCGCTATAGTCCAGGTTGACTCGCGTTAGGGCGACGTTTTGGGCTGAGAAAATTTTATGGGCTTGGGTGGGGTCTAAGCCGCTGGATACCCACACTGCTAGTTGTGGGTTTTGGGTGGCTAGTTGGGCGGCGGCGGGCTCTCGGGTATTGCCGCCGCCGAGGACTAAAATGGCTTCGGGGTCAGGGGATTGATGAGCTGAAACTATTAGCCTGGCTTTGATGGCTAGGATGATTAGAAGGCTGGTGATTGTGAGTGCGATCGCGCCATAAAATATCCACTGTTGCCGAAACTTAACCATGACTCCGAATACCGCAACAGTCGATGTACACAAATGTACTTTAACCCAGACAGTGTGTTAGTGGCTTCTGATCAACTGCTGAAAGCTAAAATGCAGTGTATGGGCTGCTTTGTCTAAGTAACCGTGTAATCTAGTATGCTGGCGATTATGGAGAGTGCGTATTTCGGCATCGAAAATTCAATTCCAGTCTCTATCCTTATACTATCTAAACTGTAACTAGGCTGGAATTATGGTCGTTCCAGATTATCAGCATACGGGCTTGACTCCAGGTTTTAAGTTAGACGACCTTCCCACCATTGAGGAAGTTGATTTCCTTAATCCAAAAATCAAGCAACTCTTGGGCGAGTTCAAGCAATTGCTCAAAAAATTTTACGGACAGCGCTTAGCAAATTTAGTGCTTTTTGGTTCTTTTGCCCGTCATGAGGAAACGCAAGATTCTGATGTAGATGTCTTGATCGTTCTTAATGGTATTGATGTTTCTACGGGTGATGAGATTTGGCAGCTGGGTGATGCTGAAATCGAGCTGTTATTAAAATATGGTGAGTTGATTTCGGTACTTCCTATATCAATCTATGATTTCTTGTATCGTGATTCTCCATTATTGAGAAATATTCGCCAGGATGGCATTGTTATATGAGTGATGCTTCTCAGTTTCTAGATCTGGCTGAGGAAGAGTTAGTGGCTTCACAGCTTCTGTTACAGAATACATACTACCGTGCTTGTATATCCCGTGCATACTATGCAATGTACTATGCTACACAGGCTTTACTGACTACCAGGGATATAGAAAGTCGCACTCATAAAGGCGTTCTTCAACAGTTTAGTCAAAGTTTTGTCCAGCCAGGTGATTTACCTGTCAGTATGGCTCAAAATTTGAAAAGGACCTATGGTCTACGTCAGCTGGGCGATTATGAAGCCGCCGTGGTTGTGACTGAGGAATTGGCAACGCAGGCGTTAGAAGCTGCTGTTGAGTTTGTTGAACAGGTGAGAAGGTATTTGGGGAATAGTGATTAGGTGTTTCTCCAAAAGAATTTGGGTGCTACTGTTGTCGAGTAACAGGCTGGCTGAATTGACAGGCTGCAATTACCAAGCCTGGGGTTGATCCATAGGATGATTCAGAAGGCTGGTGGGTGTAAGTGCGATCACGCTGCGAACTAGTACCGACTGGCAGAAATATGGCAACTATCCCATCTACCCATCCACCCATCTACGTCGCCAGTTTTTAGAGTTAGAAGATAACAGTCAGCTTACAGCGTAGTCTGACAATTCACGCATGTAGCTAGGGTGAAAGCCGAGGACAATGTCTTGTTTAGGTACGCCTTTGTCGACGAGTTCTTGGGCTAAATCGTGTTCAGTGGAGTTGGCAAGTAACCAGATTTTGTTGTTACGGATGATAAAGTGCATGGGGCAGTGGTGGACCCAGCGTTTTTGTAACCAGCCTGTGTGCCAGATTTGGTAATGATGACGCTCTGTGTCGAAGGAGACGTCTACTTCGATATCTCCATAGGCGGGTCTTGTTTTAGCGTGTTCTAATAACAAGTCCTGAATAATTGTTTGATAGTGGCTTAGTTTATCCATTGCACAATTGCCATATCAACACCACCCACTTTTAATTCGAGGGGATCGTGGGTGATTGTCCACTGTTCTTTTAGGAGTGCAGTCCTGACAACGTCATGAAAAGTATCTTTGGCCACAGTGGTAATCCAACCTGTACACACACATATTATAAGTCTGTATCAAGTACTTCATTGCTGCGACTACCAATTAAATCCTCTCTATGAGGAATATGGCTCTCATAACCTTCGGAAGACGAAGCTCTGAGAGGACTTTTAGTGGGATGATGTTTCTCAGTTTCTAGATCTGGCTGAGGAAGAGTTAGTGGCTTCACATGTCGTCGAGTATTAGGCTGGCTGAATTGACAGGCTGCAACTACCAAACCTGGGGTTGATCCATAGGATGATCAGAATGCTGGTGGTTGTAAGTGCGATCGCGCCGCGAACTAGCCACTGTTGCCAAAGCTTAACCATGGTTCTGAATACTGCAACAGTAGATTAACACTACTGTACTTTAATCCAGACGGTTAGTTAGTTGCCACTGTGGTGTTGGAATTGACTAAGCAAACGATCTTCTTCGATCAGGCAATTGTTTGTTCTTTGCTTATGCTTCTTTTTCAATTAACCGTAGTGATAGTAGTAGCTCAGCAAACATTTGTTGAAATGCATGACACCAACTGTACTAATTATCAAGAATATTAACTTTGAAAATGAGACAATGAGAGTAGAATCCACGATTAAATGCTATCAGAATAGAAATTCTTATCAAGTACGTGGATCTGAGATTCGAGGTAGGTTAGAGCCATTCATTTCTAAGGATTCAGTAGGATAAGCCAAAGTATTGAAAGCACATTTTTCATTGTCAAATCTTGAGACTTTAGGCAAGTTTCCATCAAAGACTTTATATTGGAAAGAATGAAATATCTCTGTAATTTCTGCTCTATATTCTGTCCCAACTTCGCAGTAAATTATAGGCCGAGATTCAGACAATATTTTTCTAGAGCCTTTAAGAACATTTACTTCGGCTCCTTCAACGTCAATCTTGACAAAATTAGGTTTTTCAGAAATTTTTAGCAGATCATCCAAGCTAAAAGTAGGAACAAAATTTCGCTCACGATATCCACCCATTTGAGAACGCCCACCTGCTTTAGCTAAAACATTTGAAGCTCTTCCACGAGTGGCGACTAAAAAGGTTTCAATACCACAGTTTTCAGCAACAGCTACTGGCAATACATCTACAGACAAATTCTGATTCTCTCGAAGCCTGGTGGATCTTTGAATTAAGTTTGCTAACCATATATCTGGTTCAACAGATAGAACATGGCCTTTTGTACCAATAATACTAGCAGCAGCAAAGGTGAATACACCTACGTTAGCCCCGATATCCCAAACAACATCGTCTTTATTGACACATTCTAATGCTATATCAAGAAGTTCCTTATCAAAAGCTTCAGCCCCCAGCTTAAGATACTTCAATTGAGCATCAGGACTAACAAATAAAGGAGTCTTCGAAAACTTCGAGGGCAATCTCCGAATAAAAGTTTTCTCACGACTTAATTGTTCAGCTAGTTTACGCAACACAATAAATTTTCCTCCTAAAATAAGTGGAATAAAAATCATTCCAAGGCTTCAATAAAATCCTGCCACTATCTGAACTCTTTTTCTATAAGACGCAAAGAGAGTAATATTTCAGCAAACGTGCGTTGAAACGCATAGTAACAACCATACCAGCCATCAAGAATACCGCCCCTGAGAATGAGACAGTAAAGCAGAATAATCAATGGAGCTAAAACTTTTCGTTTGCGAATACGATCACCTAAACTCAACTCGTTATTGGGTGTATTAAGCAATTTGTCTACTTCAATTAGCATGTATCGATCTTGTGCCCACAGCCAGCGGCTGAGAGCTTTACGATCATCATGATGGATATAATTTTTAAGATGGCCTGAGTCACCTACGACCTGTAACAGTTGGGTATGTCCATCATTAATATATGAGCTACGGCCCTTTCGTGAAAGAATCTGGCGAGGAGGTAAAATTGTTCCCCGCAAAGGCTTACCGAATACGCAATATTTGAACCGAGCGAAATAACCGTCTATGCTGTCTTCAGGGTTCAATTCAGCTATCTCGGCTATTAGTTCATCAGGTAGCACATAATCTGAGTCTAAAGAGAGGATCCAATCGGTTTCTACTTGGTCTAAGCCATAGTTCCACTGGGGTGCATAGCTATCAAATTTACGCTTGAAAATATCTACTTTTGGATATTTTACAAGAATATCTAGTGTTGCATCTGTGCTAATGCTATCGATAACAACAATACGTTCGGCCCAATCAAGTTTTTTTAGAGTACGTTCGATATTGGGTTCTTCGTTATAGGTAAGAATAACCGGGGTAATTTGCTTAAGTAGCATATTCAACTATAGGTTGTTTGTCGAGAATATTCTGATACACCCCATGTAAGTTCTTGGCGATTTGGTCCCAAGTATAATGTTGGAAGATAAATTGTCTTGCTCTTTGTCCCATCTCAGTAGCACTGTCAGGATCGCTCAAACAGGCGAATAGCGCATCGGCAATAGCTTCTGCATTGATTTCAACAACATGGGCAGCATTAGCTTTTGCAGCTTCAGGAAAATTACAACCTGTTGTGATAATGCAAGGCAATCCAGCTGCCATACCTTCTAAGACAGACATGCTAAATCCTTCTGAGTAGGATGGGGCAATGTAGTAATCTGCTGCTGCTAAAGCTGAATATTTCGTTTGCCCGGTTAGAATTCCGGTAAAGGTAACTGAATCTAAGCAGTGGTTGTCTTTAAAATATTTCTGAGCAGTTGGTAAAAAGCCAATATTGTCGGGTCCTGCAATTGCGAGGTGTGCATTTGGAAATTGGGGTTTGATTTTGCCAAATG
The DNA here is from genome assembly GCF_043421015.1 of Leptothoe sp. EHU-05/26/07-4. Lineage (NCBI taxonomy): Bacteria > Bacillati > Cyanobacteriota > Cyanophyceae > Nodosilineales > Cymatolegaceae > Leptothoe > Leptothoe sp. EHU-05/26/07-4. The sequence goes on along the minus strand of NZ_JAXSQV010000003.1, from coordinate 883,585 downwards.
CTTTTGCCAAGAGATCAAGCCCTTTCTTAGGATCGATTCGACCTAAAAAGAGAATTAACTTTTTATCTCTTGTTTCTGGAAACCGTTCATAGAACTTTTGAGGTGTTGGTAAGGTCTCAAAATCTTTACGATGAATGCCGTTTGGCGCGATTACAAGGGGAGATTGTAAATTGAGTGGCTGAATTTGTTGTGCTTCAGTGGAAGCTAACATTTGTAGAGCACTAGCTCGCTGAAGAGCAGGCTTTTCGAAAAGGTTATAATAAATTTTCTTTTTGCCAGCTTTATAAGATAAAGCCCATGGTTCTAGCATTCCTCGGGGTATGACAACATAGGGGATGTTATTCCAACGACATGCTAGGTAGGCGGGGAGGTTAGGAACAGAGAAGATAGCGTTAGTCTGAACCAAATCGTAATTTTTGACATTTTGAAACAGCCATTGGGTTATTGAGAAGCTTAATTTATAGTCACCAATGGTTTTGCATGGAAAAACTTGCACACGATAATTATCTTTTTGAATCCAGGTTTTGGTAGGTTCAGCAATAACATCTTTTCCGTTAGCGTTAGTGCTTACCAAATCAACGTCAATACCAGACTTACCCAATGCTTGAGCAAGTTCTATAACGCTCTTAGATGGCCCACCATAAACAGATCCCAATGAGGGAACTACTACCAAAAGTTTCATAGCTCAAGTAATACAGAAACAGAATGAACACATATAAGTCATTGATCATTTAGTGGATGTAGTTTCTTTGTCTCTGTATTTAATGACCTTAGCAGGAGTTCCAACAGCAACTGCGTAAGATGGAATATTTTTAGTAACTACACTGTTAGCTCCAATAACAGCACCATTCCCTATTTGAACACCCTTGCCAATGTAAACTCCTCGGCCAATCCAAACATCATCTCCTATTTTGATAGCAGCACCTGTAAAGCCTTGTGAGTATATGAGGAGATTTGAGTTAGAGAACGTATGATCGTTATCTCGAATAGAGACAAATTCACCAATTCTAGTATTATCTCCAATCACTATGCCATATAAGGAGGAAAGATATGTATAGTCATTTAAGCCAACATTTGAGCCAATTCTAATAGCACTATCTGGTCCACAATTTAAGAATATTCCTTTGCCTAAAGTGCAAGCATCGCCTAAACGAATATCACGAAATGCATAGCCAAAACGTGGAAATCCTTTGAATTGACAACGTTGACCTAACTCCCTAAAAAAAAATCTAGGGAATAAAAAATAGCTGTAAGCTCTTAGAAAGAAAGCAACCATCTCGATTGCTTTAAAGACTTTTGCTAAAAACCGGTAAATCATAGAAATTAAGCCTTTTGGACTAAAGCATATTGAATAGCCTTATGGAGGCCATTTGCGAATAAGTTTGGTCCAAACTTAGCAATATGTTCTAATGCCGATTCTTTCATGCTGTTTATATCAAAATCAGGAGAACTAACTTTAAACATGAAATTAGCTAATTCTGATGGTTTCGTTGGATCAAACCCGAAGCCTGTCTTTCCTTCTATAACTAGTTCATCAAAACAGCCGCAAAGATTAGAAACAATAGCTGGCAAACCAGCTGCCATCGCCTCATTTACCACTAAGCCCCACTGTTCTTGAATACTTGCATGTATAAAACAACTGGCATAGGCAAAATAAGGTAAAAGCTCCTTCGGCTGAAGAAAACCAGTTAGATGTATGGATGACTCTAAATGTAAGGACTGAATTTGGGATTCTATTTGTGGTCGCAACTCTCCATCACCACATAACACTAAATCCCAAGGTTCAGATGGTTGCTTCTGCCGATATTCTGCATAAGCTTTAATGATTGTTGGGATATTTTTTTTAGTAATAAACCGATTAATCGCTAAGAAATAGGGTTTCTGAAGCTTTGATGGATGGGACAAATGGGCAAGCTTATTTGGATGATAGTCTTGATTGCCAATAATGTTATACCCCAAGAAAATAGCATCCTCTTTCAGACCTAGTTTGACAAGATAGTCTTTATGCTTTTTCCCACCAACTAATGCTGATTGATAATTACTTATAAGGGCTTTTTTGATAGTTTCTGTTAACCATTTCCTGGGTGCATCATCTTCTTTACTTTCAGAAAGTAGAATGGCTGGCTTTCTGTGGAGTTTCGTCCAGGCTAGGGCTGCCAGGGTTGTAGGCTGTTGATAGCCATTAAGCACTAAAGCGTCAGGCTGGATTCGGTTTAACCGTTCAATCAGTGATCGAATAAGCTTGAATAGTTGAGGAATGGATTGGTATTGAGAAGGACCATCGGAGAGAATTTCTCGGGTATATGGAACTTTAGTTTCAGTAGGTTTCCAATCATAGACACTAGAAACTCGTCCAAACTCAATATGAGATAGGACATAATCAGAATTATTTTCTGAGAATGCAGACCACCTTGCTTGAATATAGGGGTTAGTTGTAGAACTGAGGCCAACAATATTCATTTTCAAGGACTATTCTAATTCAAACAACATGCGTTTAAGCTAATCAATTGATAGAAAATAGATATTTTTTAGATTAGCTTATGAAGCAACTTAGACTTGAATATTTGACTAAAGCAGAAAGTAATTGTAAATAGAAAAGCATAATTTATAAATAAGTAGAAACCATGGGTAATACTTAAGAAGATAGAAGTCGTCATAAAGCAATAAGCAATCATAGCAACTTCTTTGCCCCTCTTGGCAGCCTCCCAAAGTGTTCGCATTATTTTAGATTGGAAGAAGAAACAAATACTTCCTAAGAAGCCAAACTCAGCAAACGTATTCCCTAAGCCCGTTTGTGTTGTGCCGAGCTTATAGCTAAAGTATTGATTCAGTTCAAAATTCTTCAAATAACTAACAGGAGATATATTGATGTAGAGAAGATCTTTAAAATCTTCGCCCAAAAACTGGCCAGGAATAAAGTTAAAAACCAAATCATTCCAAAAACCAGAACCTAGACCAAAATAGAGGTGATCAGTTGTCAAAGAAATTATATTTACAGCATTTGAAAAATCATATGGATAATCATCTGTAAAAGATTCGACTACAGTTTTTTGAAGGAATTCAATACTTATTTGACCACTGAATAAGCTGTTCCAAAAATCAAACCGCGAAACAGCTAATGCTGGAATCAAAATAATAGGAGCTATTAGAATAAAAACTATCAATGATCTATTTAATGTGATTTTTTTTCTAAAGAAAAGCATACAAATTACTGGAAGTAAAATAAGAGCCAGTGGACTCCGTCTACCCCCAGTAATCACCCGTTGTAAAGTCAGAAAAATTGTTGCTAGCAATAGTAATAAATTATTAAAACTCTTTTTCTCAATGAACTGAGACAAAAAATATGCATATGGAATATAAACTATTCTGGCTACGAAGAGAATTTTTGTACCTATCCCAGTTAATTGCTGCCCACTTTCATACTCAAACGAAGATTTAAGTTGTTCAAATTTAAATGCTGCAAAATTAGAAATAAGACTTAGAAATATCATTGTAAAAAACAAGGCTTTTCCATGTATCTCATCGCTAAACTTACATAGGAATCTAAAAAAGAACTTAATACACCCTGATCTCCAACCCAAGTAGGATGCTAACAGGCATATAATTGCGTATACCAATGTCCAGTAGTAAGCATCTGGATTTAATACTGTTCGCTCTAAATCTAGACTTTCAAAGGCAAACATCTGAGGTACTAGAAAGAAGATATAAGCACTAGAAACTAAGTTGGGAGCATGTAAAAATGCACTTCTAGAAATAAATGCTCTAGAGTAAATTAAGAGAGAAAGTATGATTAATATAATTAGCAATCTGTTACCCTCTAACTTAAATATTACATTTACAATAACTATATTCAACCTTTAATAAGGTAATCAGCAGACCATTTCTGAAAGATTGCATCTCTTTCAATGCTAGAATAAAAATGATTTAAGTATTTAGATTTATTAATATAATCCAAGTACTCGTTTGGAAATTTAGCTTCTTTCTTAAAGCGCTTATATGTCTTAGAATATGCTTTAGAATCACCTAAATTTTTATTTTTTATTCTAAAATCATCAATATTCAAGAATTCTTTTATTGCTTTCTCTTTTAAAGAATTTTCTATCTCACTTTTAATTAAAAGAACCTCTGCATTCCCTTTTTCAATAGTTACATAACCTTTTTTTACAGAGAAAGGATAATTATAAACATCGATATCTAGATATCGCTCTAGATTCTTCTCAAACCAAGTTTCCCAAGAAAAATCAAACTCCGTCGATAGAAATTTATTCATCGTCTCCTCAACAGTGAGTTGAGGGCTAATCACATTATCTCCTGTATAAATGCTATACCTATGGAAAAAATTTGATACTGATTGGCTAATTGGATCACGCACTGCCGTAATAATTTTAATTGGCTTTTTCTTAATGATAAATTCGTTATAAAGTGTCACTGATCTGGGCCAATCTGGAAGATTAAGAGTATGTTCACCAAAAACTCTATATTTCCCTAATTTAGTTTGTAGCGACCTGGCAATTGAAGTTGTGCCGACCTTAGTCATAGTCCACACTAATATTGGAGGACCAAATATATTGGCAAGGGCAACTCTTTTAGGAAAAATAAATTTATCAATTTGACGATACATCATTTTATTTTTAGTCATCATTAATTCAAGGTATAGATACGTATAAAGATTTACATTAAATAATATTTAAAACTATTTTTATAACACAATTAATCATTAATACTTTTCAAAGAGATATATTCAATATTTTCTTTATGAACTTATTTGATTGTCTATCTAAACTTTTTTAAATGATGGAATTTTAAATATGCTTACTAACATCGAAACCAACTTTTCATTCAAGATTTTTGCTGAACCATAAAAGACATAAACCACCATTACAACATCAACCAATAACAGAGAAGACGCAGCAGAAATTACTCCATATTCAGAGATCAACAATGATGCTACTCCAACAGAAAAAGAGATAAGGACTATATACGTTGATGTTAGCTTCGCATGTTTATTAGTCGCCGTATGAATAACAGAACTGCTAAACCACAAAGTGTTTGTTATCATCAGCAAAAGCATTATTAGAAAAACATTTCTGTCGAATATCAAAGCACCTTTAGTCCAAAAATCAAATATTTTCTCACCCAACAAACCTAAAATACTGACTAAAACTATGACACTCCAAAAAGATATGCTACAACAACGTCTATGTAATTTACGAGCTAATTGAAGGTTCCCTTCACCATAAGCCCTAGATATTTCTGGCCAAGTGGAGAATCGGATCGCATTCATAAACTGAAATGAAAATCGACATAGCGTTCTTAATGTTGCAAAGCTTGCAACGGCTGTCGGTCCAATATAATTAGCAATTACCAGTAATATGCCTTGATTATTAATTGCATTGCCAAGGGGTAAGCCGAGAAAAGTTAAAGCCGGGACAGTTAATTTTTTTAGAACACTTTGACTAAATTTTGAAAAACCGATTGGTAGCCATGAATTTGTTTTTCTAAGTTGCAAATAAAGATATATAACACCAATGATTCTTGAAAATAGCAGTGCTAATGCTGAGCCGAAGATATTTGCGCCAAAAACAACAATTAGCGTGGCCAACAACCATTCAATCAACCGAGTTATGTTTAAAATGGTGGTTCCCAGAGGATAATAACCAGTAGCCTTGAAACCAGCATGAATAACGTTACCTTGTAAAACGCTTATTGAATAAAGCGTTAATAATAAAGCTGTAAACTTAAACCCATACAAATTTAGTGTAACGTTAAGCCAATTTTGTATCGGAAAACTAAAGATTATATAGGTGCTTAATAGAGCAATTAACACCGAAACTAAAGTAGAAAATGCCCAAACAGTCTGAAAAATTTCAACTGCTTTATTTCTATTACCCTGAGCTAATTCCATTGCCATCGCATTAGCTGCTGCTGCTCCAAAGCCCAGATCGCTAATGGCTAAATAACTTGGAATTGCATTGAGTGTAACCCATATTCCGTATACTTCGGCTCCCCAGTAAGTTATAAAAAGTGGAACACTAAGAATTTGGATGACAATGCTTGAACCTTGACCGAGTAAATTAGCTTTAATCCCATTTATAATTCTGCTACGAACAGAGTTCATATGAGGTTTCCTAAATCATTTCTTTCAAATAACTAGAGAATTCGAAACTAATTTTCTAGAAAGACTTGATGGTTGTATACTCCCAGTAGATTCAATCCCTTATCCTCACAAGAACACTAAAATCTCCAAATAAAAACAGTGCAAGTAGGCTCTGCGTAGGCTTTCTAAGGTACTTTTATCATCAAGCCTTGTTGAACAAAAAACTGAGTAGGTGCAAGATCAGTAAAATATGTGATCTTAGCACCTACTTTATGAGCAAACTCAAGTGCATATTTCTCTGCGAGGCGTATGTCACCAATCCCTACAGAAGAATATTTATCCGAATTGTCGAGATACAATATGCCACCTGATCGGAGAAGCTTAATTGCATTTTTGACGCATTCACATCTAACCTTGCCATCAATCATAATAAGATCAAAGCCATCAGAATCACTAGCCATGAAAGTCTTATACTCCTGATGGTTTTCAGCAAAGTGATAGTTAACATTATCTAACTGCTTCTTTTCGAGAACTTTGCTTACCTTGTCATACCAAGTCCTGTAATCCTCGACTGAACAAACTTCACCTGCATATTTTGCATACCAAATGGTTGACATGCCGGAGCCAAATTCTAGTACACGTGATTCTTTTGAAAGAAACTCTCTTAATACTCCGATAGCTTCATAAGAAATCCATGGTAATTCAGGACGATAATCAATAGTAAGTCTCAGAATACCTGAGACTAGGGACAAAGGTCCGTGCTTTAGGAGTTTTGATAAACTAATCAAATTTCCCTTTTCATCATGCAATCTTGTTTTACGTTTTTGCCCAGAGATAATTTTGGTTGTTAGGTTAGATATAGTTTGAGTCATGATTTTCCTTATGATTAGAAGCCTGTTAGCTATTAGTCCTTTTTTAGCTAAGCTATCACGTTAACTAAAAACTAAAAGAATATTTTCATGCTTGCAAAAAAGAAATTAGAAGTCTGAATTAGTTCAATTACACCTTGCTTTTCTCTCTAAAAAGTCAAGCTTCTTCGGTTAAACCAGTTGAGAGAGTTTACCTAAAATGCTCCATCAACTTATAGTACTGCTGACCAATAGTATCTAGTGTAAACCGCTTCTCCATCTCTGCCCGTCCTCTCTGCCCCATTTTATAAACCAGCGCTAGATCTGCCGCTAAGGCTTCAATAAATCTCGCCACCTCCTCGCTGTCCCCATTCCTAAAAGCGGAACCGCAACCACCCGCCTTAACTAACTCCTTCAAATAAGTTCCCTCCGGACAAATCACCGCAATTGGTCTCCCTGCCGCCAACGCAGGATATAACTTACTCGGAGCCACCAAACTCTCCATCCCCTCACTTACACTAACCAACGACACATCACAGGCCGTCATCGAATACGGAAGATCCTTCTTATCCTGATATGGCAAAAACAAAAAGTTCTCCTCCAAACCCTCCGCCTTTACATCCTCAATCAGCTTCTCACGCTTTGCCCCGCCCCCAATACATACAAACTTAATCGGCTCATTCCGTAACAGTTTTGCCGCCTCAAAAATTGTCTTAATATCATGGCAGCGGCCCATATTCCCCGAATATAGCACCGTAAACGTATCCACTAAGCCATGCTTACGGGCAAACCAATTATCCTTCTTTTCCATCGGCTTAATCAAATCTGGGTCTGCCCAGCTATGGATCACCTCCACCCGGTCCGCAATATCCGGACAATGATCCACCACCCGATCCTTCATCGAAGGGCTCAACACAATTAAGGCCTTTGCCCGTCGCCATACCCGCTGATTTACCCAACGCCACAGCTTAGCCACCGGATGATGATAATCCACCACACCCAGCTCCACCGCAATGTCTGGATACAGGTCATACAAAATCACCACATAGGGTGTATTAAACAACAGACTAATCAAATACCCCACCACCGGCAAAAATGGCGGAGCCGTTGTCAGCAACAGCACCCTATCCTTTTGCCAACCATGGTGCAACAAATGCAAAAAAGCACGAATTACAAACAACAAACCATTCAGCGCCTTACCCCGCAACCGATTAGACCACAGCTGCGTCATCCGCGAACGATGTATATCTAAATTGTGAGCTTTCTCCCTGCGGGGAGCCTCGGCCTTACCATAGGCATAGCCCGGCTGGCCCGTAAACACCTCCACTGGCATGCCTTGCTTTGCTAACTGCCTCACTAGCTCATCCAGCAGCTGACCCGTGGCAGCATAGTCAGGGGCAAAAAATTGAGTAACAAGTTTAACAGTTTGCTGCGTCGACTGAACGTCAGATTGGTCGTCAAAGGAAACTGCTTGAGTAGGTGGGTATAGTTTTCCAGGAACCATAAAGCGTTAGCATTAGTAAAAGATAGAGCAGTGAAACAAAACTGTTGCCAAAAATTAGTAAGTAGGTAATCTCAGATCTTGCACGAAGGTCGGTTGTGAAGCTCAAACCCACGTTAGGTTCAAAACCCAACTAATTGAGGGCTGTCCACTAAAGGGACAAGATTGGCTAGGCAGCTCTAAATATAGAGCGTTTAGGGATTCTTTAACCGCTTGAGCGGTTTTGAGCCAGTTAGCCTTGCGACTTTGAGTCCAAGGTGGGTTAATGCTTCCTTGCCAGGTGCAAGATCTCAGTAATCGTAAAGATCTACAGCGTCTGAAGACCATCTTTTCCCAATATTAGGAGAGACTGAATCCAAGCCCCCAAGGTTGGGGGTTTGGGGGCCTGAACAAGCTGAAACCACTTGGGCAGCTGCTTGAACATAAACAATCTTTTAATAAAAGAATTCACCCTACCCAAGCCTGGGAGTTTGGGAGCCTGATAACAGTTGCATTTCTAGGAAACCTGCGCCACTCGCCAGGCTCGCCAGGAAGCAATGCCAAGGATGGGTGTAGAAATCACCATTGCCAAAATACCATTGGGAATCGGAGCCAGGGTAAAGGCCCAGCTACCAATCCAGAGGCTGAGGGCATAGATAAATAACACAGCACCACGATGGGAAAAACCAATCTTCAATAACCGATGGTGTAAATGGCTTTTGTCAGCAATAAAAGGAGACTTACGCCGCAGCAACCGTGAAATAATCACCAGTGTCATATCAAAAATTGGCACCGCTAATACAATCAATGGAATTGTAACGGCAGTTGCCCCTTTTACCAGACCGGTCACGCTAATCACCGCCAACATAAACCCAATAAAATAAGATCCCCCATCACCCATAAAAATACAGGCCGGGTTAAAGTTATAGACCAAAAAACCACACAGGCTACCCACCAAACACATGGCCAACAACGCCACCGACGGTTCGCCAATAAATAAACAAATCCCCACGGTGATCAGGGCAGCAATGGCGCTCACCCCCGAAGCTAAGCCATCTAAACCATCAATCCAGTTAATGGCATTCACCATCCCTGCAATCCATAACAACGTGATTGGCAAGCTTAACAATCCTAGATGTACCAGACCTATGCCTGGCACATTAAAAAAGTCAATGCGAATGCCGTTTTGCCACACTAGGGCTGCGATCGCTAACTGACAGACTAAACGAAACTTAGGCGAAAGTCCTTTTAAGTCGTCACAAAAGCCCAATAGAAAATAGCCACTGCCCCCCAGTAAAATAATTGCTATTTCTCGTTGGGCCATCGGCAATAAATAGCTAAAGCCACCTAATCGCCAGAGACAGATGGCGGCTGCCAGTGTACCCAGAAAAATACCAATCCCTCCCAAACGTACCATTGGAACTTGATGAACCTTGCGATCGTCGGGCAAATCCACATGGCTGCAACGAATTGCTAATGTCCTAACAATGGGGACACTAACAACAACAACAACAAATGCACTGATAAAAGCAAAAAAATAAAAACCGTAGCCAAAAAACAACGCTGACAAATCAAGCATCACATTAATGCCAACATAGATCTAACAAGTAATAGATGTTGGTATTCGCAAACAGCACGCTCTTCAGGTCTTAAATCAATAACCGTCAAGCAATTTCGATGCAACTTCTCTTAGTCAAGGCGTTTTCTTGAAAAGACTATACCGGCTAAAAGCCCCCAATCAGACATAACCCTGATATTCCAACTAGGCATACTAGATTTTTCTAAATGCTAGGAGAAATAAACCTCAAAGCTTCCCAATGGTGGAGGGTTCAGGGGCATAAAAATAGGTAGTTTCTTTATCAGAAATATCCTCAGTAAGTTGCAGATAACATTCTTGGTAGAGCCCGCTTTTTGCTGAAATACAGCAGATACATTGACTTAGGAAGCGGCAAATAAATAAAGTTCCCATACTACAATTTGTCACAGGCACTTTTGTCAAGCATATCCCTGATGTGGACACGTTATCCATAAAAAACAATTATCGATAACATGTGGTTTCTAAAGATTGTTCGTAAGAAAGAGCGCATCGTCAGCTAGAAAACCTATGAAAAAAATACTGCTACCATCCAACAGCCTCGGGAGTAAGAGGCCATTAGACATAGAAAATAAACAGACAGTTCAAAGAAACAATACTTTACACCAACCGACAAGATCGTATTTTTACATCACCTACCTAAACACACAATTGAAAAAACATAGCACTGTCTCAAGGTAAGCGATTACTGATTTAGAGGATAAACCGGTCTAGAGGCATTGATACTTGACGGTATCTCACAACTAAAGTCATCCCGAGGATCAGCAATGCCCCAGTTAAATAGCCTTGATGACGTACTGAGCAGATCTACTTGATATTTCCCAATTAAGTTACTGGTAACATTGTCATATTCCGGATGAAATAACCACCTATTTTTGATGGAAATCCTTTCCTAATAAAGGATACAGCCACTCAGTATAATCACGGGCAGGGGTAGTTAATCAAACGCAGCATGGGGGAACCCCCAGTATCCTAATTAGGCGAATGTAAATAGTTCCACAAAAGAGGGTCTGAACAATCTGAACCCACTTGGTCTGCTGCTCACCCACAGAAATATCCTGAGAAGGAAACTGTCCTACAAGATCATCTCATGCTGTTTTCTTGTTATAAAAATAGGGCAAACTCTAAAATGCCAGGTTCCTACTATCAGTGCTTCAGAGCTAAATATTTATATATAATCAGCAAGCTCAAGCATTGAGTAAATTTTCACAGAACGATTGACTAAATCAAAGCTATTATGCGGAGATAGCCTCCAGAATCTCGAATAATAATACTATCAGGTTATATTTTTGTCAATCGACCATTATCGACTGGCCGATAGTCTCAATTCTCTCTCAGCCATTGAATTTTCCTTTGGCAAACGATTGAATATTAATAAGATTCCAATCGTGAAATTGTGTAGCCCCCTCCCTTACCAAGGTCTACGGTGTATACATAAGTCAGAGAGAATGGCTAAAACCCTTAAAAATCCTAGGTTTCAATATGGCCTGCCAGGGGTTCCCCTGACGAAGGGGAACCGTCAGGGAGGGGGCTGGATAACTAGCGCTAACACCTGTAGACCACTCCGTTGGTTCCTCCTTCGTAAGGCTACAGTGTCCACACAAGTACTGGAAACTAGCGTTCGCGGTTGCCTCACCCCCTTTAACTCCCCCCTTGGTAAAGGCAGGGTTGTTTCGTGTTCACCAGAGAAAATCTGTAAGGCTTATTACTTCATTCATGCTGAATCGAGAGATGATCGGAGGGAGCCAAAACCGGTTGCTTGGGGTCCCTCCGAGTTCCCCGAACCCTCATGGTTAGGGCCGGGAGGCCGCCCTAAGGACCCAGCCTACTAGGTTGTCCTCAATGGCATTAAATTAAGGGTTACGGCGGGGTCAATTAATCAGGTTATCGCATTGTTGTTTGGCCCACCTCCAAGTAGGGCATGTCTTTCCTCAAATGAGCTTTCAATACCTTCAGATTTTCTGTCTAGACAATGAAACAGACCTACTCCTGGGAGGGGACAAGGTATTCCCCTCAGCCTAAAGAGCAGGCTTCGCCAACTTAAGGGAACAGACCTCCAACATGTCTCAAAACAGTACATTCTTTTCATGCAAAAGTCTTAGTCCTACAGTCCAAATTCTTGATGAGGACTCGTAAAAAACTATACTCATCTCTCCGTCTTTCTACTATTTGCTAACTATATAAAATAGATATATAGCAACGCCATAAAGTTCAGGATTTTCCGGATATTACGGGCCATCGACAGCATTTCTCTAGAGGGTGATAACGGCTTCTCTGACTATTTTCTGCGGTGTTCAGGTCTACCTACATTATTGTTAAACGTTTCAGTATTTGCCATTGCTGATTTAAAGGATAAACCAAACTGTTAAAAGCGGCATATCTCAGCATTTTTCGATAACGCCATCGTTTGGTTCAGCAACGCCCAGTATTATCTTGCATCGTTTTTAGCCTTCTATATGTCCTGCAATGACTAGCTCCAGATATTTGAAAACGGTAATTCGGACAGCCCTAATAACAGGGTTTGCCCTGGGAACTGCTGTCGGTAGCCCAGCCCTGGCCGTACTGCCCGACATAACAGTTTCTGCTGCATCCGTTTCATCCCTCAATGATATTTATTTATTGGGACCGGGGGATTTGATCACCGTTGATGTGTTTAATGTACCTGAGTATAGCGGTGAGCAGCGAGTGTTAGCCAATGGCAACATTAATTTACCCGCCGTTGGCCAGGTATCGCTGAGTGGTTTGACCCTGGCTCAGGCGGAATTAGCTATTAGCGAGAAATATCGATCAGAAGTCCGTTATCCGCAAATCACTGTAAATCTTTTAACACCCCGTCAGCTCCGTATTGCCCTCACAGGAGAAATTCATGTGCCCGGTCAATATACCCTACCCGTGGGGGGCGAAGGGCAGTTTCCTAGCCTGATCGAAGCGATTAAGGTAGCAGGCGGGATTACCCAGGCAGCTGATTTAAAGCGAGTGGAAATTCGACGCCGGGTGGAAAATGGTGGCACGCAACGGGTAGTTAGTGATTTATCTGCACTGCTCACCCAGGGGGATCTGACTCAAGATTTTCCTTTGCGTGATGGTGACTCCATCACCATCATTGAAATGGATGAGATTGACGTGCAAATGTCAAGGCAGATTGCCCTGTCTAATATTGGCCCCGACGAGGAAGAAGCCATTAGTGTTGCTGTGGTTGGTGAAGTCTTTCGCCCAGGCACTTACAACTATGCCTCGCGCTCTGGATCGGGTCAGTCTGTTACTAGCAATAATGCCACTGCCACCAGCGTGCAGCAGCCGGGTCGGCTGACGGTAACCCGTGCCTTGCAATTGGCTGGTGGGGTAAAACCCCTAGCAAATCTTCGCCAGGTAGAGGTCAAGCGAACAACGCGTTTGGGTGAAAGTCAAACGATTTCCCTCGATTTGTGGCAACTGGTGGAATCTGGTGAACGAGAACAAGACTTAATTTTGCAAGAAGGTGACACCATTGTGGTGCCAACTAACCTGACGGCCAGCTCAGAAGATATTGGTCTGCTCACGGCTACGAATCTGTCGCCAGATTCAATTGCGGTCAATGTGGTGGGTGAGGTCGAAAGCCCTGGCCCCGTGGCTGTGGCGGCTAGCACCACCCTCAATCAGGCTGTTCTGGCGGCGGGTGGTTTTAATCGTCGTGCCAAAGAAACGGTGGCCTTGATTCGCTTAAACCCTGATGGGACTGTTACCCAGCAGTCGTTTGAGGTGGATTTAGCCCAGGGTCTTAATGCTGACGGGAACCCCATACTGCAGCACAACGATATTGTTGTTGTTGACCCCAATGCGGCGGCTCGCCTATCCGATGGGTTAAGTAATTTTCTCGGTCCCTTTCTCCAGATTCTACCGTTTGGCAATCTGTTCTAACCGGCTCAATATACTCATTTTTCCTACTCTTTTATCCTCATTAGACTCCTAGTTTCTTTTTAACCGCCCTATGGATAATCTTGCTTCAGCCAACGGTGCGTCTGTTAACAGCCTGGCCAAAGCGTACCAACTACCTCAAATGCCATGGGCTCAGGATGACGATGAGCTAGACCTGGCTCAACTGCTCACCGTGCTGCGGCGACGATCCCTACTGATTACGGGGGTGGCTGCCGGTGTGATGGGCACGGTCATGTTTAATACCCTGCGCCAGGAACCAGTTTATGAAGGGAGCTTTGAAGTTCTGGTAGAGCCGGTTAATGCCGATGATAATCTCTCGGACTTAAGTGGTCTCCTGGCAGAAGCTGCCCCGGTCAAACAGTCAGGCCTGGATTATGAGACTCAGGTGCAGGTGTTGCGTAGCCCTGAATTGATTGCTCAGGTGATCGCAGAGCTAGAAACCATTAATCCAGATCTTGATTATGAACGTCTGCTAAAAAACCTCACTATCAGACGGGTGGGGGAAACTAAAATTATTGAGGTGAGCTACAAGGGCAATGACCCGGTCGAGATCCAGGCGACCTTGGATGCGCTTTCAACGGTTTATTTAAAGTACAGTCTGGATGAACGTCAAACGAATCTGCGCCAGGGGATTCATTTTGTTGACCGGCAGTTGCCTGAGTTAAAAGAGCGGGTTAATGAGCTACAAAGCCAGCTGGAAAGATTTCGTCAAACCTATAATTTCATTGATCCAACGACGCAAAATCAGCAGATTACCACACAGGCTCAGCAACTTAGCACCCAGCGTCTGGAAATTGATCGACAGCTGGCTGAGGCGGTGACTAACTACGAGCTATTGCAAAGTGAAGGGGGCAGTGAAGTTGCGCTGCAAAACGCACCGGTTTATCAACAGCTGATTCAAGAGCTGCGCCAGGTGGAAACAGAAATTGCCACTGAACTGACTCGTTTTCAGCCAGGAAGTCTGGCTATTCAAGTTCTTGAAGATAAGCGAGAGAGAATACTTCCGGTCATTGAGGCAGAGGCCCAGCGGGTATTAAATGCAAAATATGCTGAAGCTGAAAATGCCATCGAATTGTTATCCACTCAAAATGTCACCATTGCGGCGGCTGAAGCCCAGTTGCAAAATACGCTGACTCAGTTACCGACCCTGGCACGAGAGTATAGCGATCTACAGCGTGAACTGGAGATTGCCGTTGGTGCCCTCAGCCGCTTTTTGGAAACGCGCGAACAATTACAGATTGAGGCGGCCCAAACCGAAATTCCCTGGGAAATAATCGAAGCACCCAGTCGGCCAGAAACTCCCATATCGCCTAATCCAAGACGTAGTTTTGTGTTGGGCATTGTTGCCAGTCTGTTGATTAGCGTTGGGTCAGCGTTGCTGCTGGAAAAAATAGATACTGTTTGCCGCACCGTTGATGAGATTGAAAAGGTCGTAAAACTGCCGTTATTAGGCACAATTCCCTACCATGGGGAATTTGACACTGCTCCACAACAATCTAATGGGGCGGGCCAGTGGCTACAGCAACGTCTCAGTAAAAAGGGTACGGGGGCCACCGATGGATACTATGGCTATGGTGGCTCGCAGTTTTTGGAATCCATGCGGTTGTTGCACACAAATCTGTCGTTGATGGGGGCCGATCGGACAATTCGCTCAGTAATTATCAGTTCGTCCATGCCCAATGAGGGTAAGTCCACCGTTGCCCGCCATCTGGCGCAAACCGCTGCCACCATGGGCAAACGAGTCTTGCTAGTGGATGCAGATCTGCGGCGACCTACGGTTCATCAGCGTCTTGGGTTAAGCAACAAAACAGGTCTTAGCGATCTGCTCTCGGGCAATGTTACGAGGGGCAGTGGGATACTGCAAAAGGTCATGCCCTTTCTGGATTTCTATGCCATTACAGCCGGTACTGCGCCCCCCGACCCGGTTAAACTACTGGCATCTAAGCGGATGCGACTGTTGATGAATCAGCTAGAAAAACAGTTTGACTTGGTGGTTTATGATACGCCACCGCTGGTGGGTCTGGCGGATGCCACGTTGATTGCGGCTAACACCGATGGTCTGATCCTGGTTTCTCGGTTAAATGGTTGCGATCGCAACATCCTCCAGCATGCCATGGACAACATCAGCTTCACTAAAATTCCCGTCCTGGGTCTGGTCGCCAACGGTGTCTCCGCCAACGGCAATGGGTACAAGTATTACTCCTCCGGCGACTACGGAAGCCAAGCGGAACCAGCCAATCCCCCAACGGCTGACACCACAGATGAGGATGCCAACGTCCTGGCCGCCGCCGCCAGTAAAAATGGCAGCTCACCCCACCAAAATGGCCTCAGCATATCTGACTTCTTAAACGTCAAGAAATAGCCAGACAACCCATAAAATAGTCAAAAAACAAATTCACCTAAAGCAACGACAGTTGCTGAAACCCCACCGTTTCAGCAGGCACCAAATTTGCGATCGCCACCCCCAACAGTCTCACCTGCGGTTGAGGCTCAAGGTGATGCTCCAACAAAGCCTGAGCTAACGGCCCCATGTCAGTGGCCCGCTGCATCGGCACATCCACCGTACGACTGCGGGTAATTTGGCGATAGTTCGCATATTTAACCTTCAGGGTGAGGGTATAGCCCATCTTTTTTGCCTTGAGCAGCCGCGCTTCCACCTCATCCACAATCGTAGCCAGCGCCCGGCTCATGGCCTCTAAAGACCGCAGGTCTTCAGCAAAGCTGCGTTCGGCCCCAACCGATTTACGAATACGGTTGGGATCAACTCGGCGATTATCCTGGGCATTGGCCACACGAAAATAATGGCTACCCGCTTTGCCAAATTCTGCCACCAGATCAGTCTCACGCCAACGTTGTAAGTCGGCTCCCTTAGCAATACCCAGCTGTTTCATTTTGCGGGCAGTGGCCGGACCAATGCCATGAAATTTTTCAATGGGCAGCGTGGCAATAAAGGCCATGGCCTCGTCGGGCAAAATCACATACAATCCATTGGGTTTATTCACATCCGAAGCCATTTTGGCCAAAAACTTATTGATGGAAACACCGGCAGAGGCCGTCAACTCGGTGGTCTGCTGAATACGCTGTTTAATGACTTTAGCCGTTGCGATCGCCGATTCACAGCCAGTCACATCCAAATAAGCTTCATCCAGGGACAGGGGTTCAACCAACTCTGTATAATCCCGAAAAATTGTCCGAATCTGCTCGGATACTGCCCGATACACATCAAATCGAGGTCGCACAAAAATCACATGGGGACACCGCTGCACCGCAATGCGTGACGGCATTGCCGAATGAATTCCATAGCGCCTAGCCTCATAGCTAGCGGCGGCTACAGCCCCTCTCTGTTCTGGACGACCACCCACCACCATCGGCTTGTCCCGATACTCAGGATAGTCCCGCTGCTCAATGGATGCATAAAATGCATCCATATCAATATGGAGGATTTTACGATGGTCTACCATCTCCCTTATGGTTGTCGTCAGCCCTAGCTTACAAACACTCTTTAGTTTATGTAATCAGCCCTGAACATCGATCAAGACTCTTTTCAGCCAAGATCACCCATAGCCCCTACTCCCCAACCACCTGTTTCAACACCGCCTGCAATTCATCCGTTCCCATTCTGGCTCCATAGGCGGTTACCAACTGAGCGGCTGCCGTGGAGCCCAGTTTGCCAGCCTGGGGCCAGCCCAATCCGTGGGTAATGCCGTAAAGCACGCCCCCGGCATACATGTCGCCGGCACCGACGGTGTCAATGGCGGTGACTGGATGGGGAGCAATTTCCCAGACCCGTTCGCCATCAAACAGAATCGAGCCTGCGGGACCACGGGTAATGGCAAAGGTTTTAGCTAGGGTTTTGGTGTGTTCAATGGCGGTGGCAAAATCGTCCGTATCTGCCATTAAAAGCGCTTCGGACTCATTGGCAAATAGCATATCTACGCCGTCACCAATCATTTCTAACAGCCCTGGCCTAAAAAATTTCACCATGTTGTAATCCGATAGAGACATGGCGACTTTGCGGCCTGCGGCTTTGGCTAGATGGCTGGCTTTAATGGCCGCTTGCTTACTGTTTTCACCGCTGACTAAAAACCCTTCCATATACGTATATTCAGCAGCGGCAATGGCTTCGGGATTGAGGTCAGCCTCAGACAGCTGGGATGAAATGCCCAGAAAGGTGCCCATGGTACGGTCGGCATCTGGAGTAATCAGCACCAGACACTTGCCCGTAATCCCCGGTTCAGGGTCATGGCTGGTCAAATTGGTGTCCACACCACAGTCCACTAGATCTTGCGTGTAAAACTGACCATATTCGTCATCGGCGACTTTGCAGCCATAGAAGGTTTTGCCGCCAAGTTGGCTGATGGCAATGATGGTATTGGCAGCAGAGCCACCACAGATACGTTTGGTTTGATGGCTATTGAGCTGTGCGATCGCATTATTCTGCACGGCTTCATCCAAAAGGGTCATCACCCCCTTATCCATACCGATGGCTGCCAACGTTTCCACTGACAGGGCGCATTCTATATCCACCAGAGCGTTGCCAAGGCCATAAACGTTGTACTTCGGTGGATTGTGGGTCATGGGGATTATTGAATATCAAATGATTTTGCTCGCTTATTATCCCGCTGATTACGGTGGGTGGCAATGAGAAGCTATACAATTTCTGCGCTGTAGGGTGAGTAATTATCCAGGGTGAGCACCCATTGCCCACCCCGATCGCTAGTCTCCCATTGGGTCAGTTTGGCAAGATTTTAAAGAATCTGTCGGGGTTCGAGCAACATTCCGGACAGTTTTTATCGGGTATCGAAAAGTTGAGGACTTCAGCCTCTTGTAGGAGATTGCAAGTACCTAAAATCAGCGAACCATAGAACAAAAAACCTGTAGGACTATGAATATTTTGCGCCATGGATTATCAAAATACTGGTCCTTTATCACTTTATTGATAGTAGCTTTTGTTATAGCGATATCGCCTCAGGCGCTTGCCCAAGAATTGACTCCCGAAATCCCCCTCACCACGGAACTGTTTTCAGGGATTAATACTATCTGGATGCTAATTGCGGCTTTACTCGTATTCTTTATGAATGCTGGGTTTGCCATGCTTGAAGCAGGCATTTGCCGAACTGAAAATGCAACAAATATTTTAGCTAAAAACTTAATCGTTTTTTGCGTCTCAGCTACAGCATTTTTTGTTTTTGGGTTTCGCTTTATGTTTGGCGACAGTGGAAATCCTATTTTTGGACAACTGGGAATTTTTGTAGACTCTCTCTTTCCATCGGCAGCCAATGTTAACCCTTTCCCCCAAGGTTTTGAGAATTTAAGAACCTTTTGGGGTAATCGCTCGTTTGCCGCCATTTTCTTTTTCCAGCTATCATTTGCCGGAACAGCGGCCACCATTGTGTCTGGGGCCGTTGCAGAACGAATTAAATTCTGGGCGTTTATCCTTTTTAGCTTTGTTCTGGTGGGCTTTATCTATCCTTTAGTTGGCTATTGGGTATGGGGGGAGAACGGTTGGCTGGCCAGCACCCTCAACTTCCATGATTTTGCTGGTTCAACCGTAATTCATTGTGTGGGTGGTGCGGCAGCGTTGGTGGGGGCCTGGCTACTGAAACCCCGAGATGGCAAATTTGGCTATGATGCGGCAACTGGCAGTTTCCCTTACGGTGAAGAAGAAGAAATATTTAAGCCCTGTAACCCCGGCTTTACCACATTGGGCTGTTTGATTTTATGGGTTGGTTGGTTTGGCTTTAATGGTGGTTCAACCCGGTTTTTAGACTATGTCCCCCATGTCATCATTACCACCATGTTTGCCTCTACGGCTGGAGGTTTGGCAATTCTCTTCTATAGTCCCCTGGTTACAGGGTATAAGGTAAAACTGTCATCAATTATTAATGGCATTTTAGGGGGGTTGGTTAGCATTACAGCCTCGTCAGCCTATGTTGATATTTTAGGCGCGTGCATTATTGGTGCGGTGGGAGGCATTCTGGTGCTGGTGGGCGAAAGCGTTTTGGAATCAAACCTCATGCGGATCGATGATCCGGTCAGTGCTGTGCCCGTACACCTCTTTTGTGGTGCCTGGGGAACAATTGCCGTTGGCATGTTTGCCCAGGGGTTTTCCCGCGAGTTCAACAGCGTTTATTCGGCAGCTCAGCAAACCCTGTATCAATTCCTAGGCTGTGGCTGTATCATTGCTGTAACTTGTCTGTTGAGCTTATTGGCCTGGGCAATGATCGGGCTATTTCTCTATTACCTGCGCCCGAGCATCTCGTATCACGACTCAAAAGAGGCCATTGATATTTTTGTCATGGTTAGACAGGGATTGAGAGTCACTCTGGAAGATGAAAAAGCCGGTAGCGACGCGACAATTATTATGTAAGTCCAGGTTTTCAGAACCTGGCTGAGAGCTTTTGATGTAGAGGGGCTGGCACAAGGCGCAGCCCCGACAAGATTATTCATGATTCCAATGTAGAGGGGCTGGCACAAGGCGCAGCCCCGACAAGATTATTCATGATTTCTACACCGGATAGTTCACTAATTATTGCCTGCAAATATTTCTTTTGCTGCAGGACAACTCTCACTAACGGTTTCGTAATTTTGGAAGAAGTTTTCTAATAAAGGTTTGATTTCCTGAGATTCACCAGACGTATTACGATTTTCTTCCCAGAGACTAAATAAAAATTGAGCATCTTTGAATATTTCTGAATCAGGCCTTTCAGGGATTTGGCAAAGGCGAATAAATGATGTGTTAAATCGCCCTACTGCTGCTTTGAGAATAGCTGTTTCATAAAGGGCATTATCTAATCGATCCTGGCAAAAACTTGACCAATTATCACCCATACGATTTTTGAGGTCTGATAGCCTTTGTAAAAGAACTTCCTGATCCTCCAAATTTTCTTGGCAATAACTATCTGGTGTTGGGCTATCGTCAACTGCCTGTTGCTGAGAGCCAGACCTAAATAAAAAATACGCAAAAATAGCTAGTGCTGACAACATGAGGGCAACTGTCGATAGAAATATAGAGGGACCAGAGGCATCTCGTTTGATGTCTTGTTTGCGCATTTGTTGACTATAAATCTAGTGGGATTTCAATGTTGAGACTATAGCTTTAAGGTCTCCTAATTCCGTATAAGAAGTACCCGTTTATTTGGTAAGGATTACAGAATTTGGATGGTTCTATTCGCCACAATAAATAAATCAAAAACATAAAGTTTTTACCAATTAAAACTCTATACTTTTGATTTATTTTTTAAGCTAATTTTTAGCTTATATATTGTGTGAACCCGTGATCTTACGGAACCGACGTCCTAACAATGC
This sequence comes from Leptothoe sp. EHU-05/26/07-4, assembly GCF_043421015.1. Taxonomy (NCBI): domain Bacteria; kingdom Bacillati; phylum Cyanobacteriota; class Cyanophyceae; order Nodosilineales; family Cymatolegaceae; genus Leptothoe; species Leptothoe sp. EHU-05/26/07-4. The sequence continues at coordinate 862,343 of NZ_JAXSQV010000003.1, read as the reverse complement.
GACACCTGATCGTTGGGATTATATGTATTTACCACTCTAAACATGAGAATCCGCACATGAAAGCAGTTTTTGTATAAAAATGTGTTCAGTCAAGGGTAGATTCAAGCTTTTGTCGACACCACCATAACTGTGGCATTCTTTATATATCTGCTGTCCCCCCATTTTGAAGGAACTATGGGTTTGGAGTTCAAGTTTTTTTAAGGTTGCAGGTGCTTAAAACTGCGCATATTTTGGTAGAGAAGCGGTTGGTCCTTTTCAAAATCTATGAATTCTGATCATCAATCTAAAGAACAAGAACTCAAAAATCTGGAAGCGGAGCTCAAGGAACGCGAAATAAAGTTGCGGATGCGTGAGCTTGAATCTGAGATAGAGACGTCGACGTCGGTAAAACCTACGGTTAAACACAAGGGAGCCTTAAGCTTTGGCTGGTATAACCGTCTACCGAAATTTGTACAGTTTGGTTTGCTCGTTGTGGGTGTGATCATAGCTATACGAGTGGCCACCTGGTTGTCTGGAGTATTGTTACTGTTTGCGGTTGGCTGGGTTATTTACAAGCTGTTTCTAGAGCGCTCTAGAAATTAATTTCTAAAGCGCGATCGCAATTAGGTTCTAGGGCGCGATCGCAATTAAAATTTTTCACCAGGGCCTGAGGTGGGCCATCCCACTGTCCACACCATAGCTCCCTAACGTATGGCCGCTATTACATCACATTTTCCGCTCATCAACTCCCTGAGAAAAGCGGTAGGCCTGCTCGACCCAACGCACGCTGCATTAAAGGCCGATGTGTTATGTCAATGCGATCTCATCTCCCATACCACCCTACGCATCACCGTCTTTGGCCCCTTTAACTACGGCAAATCCACCTTACTCAATGCCCTCCTCGGTGAGAAAACCCTGCCCATTGATCTCGTCCCTACCACTGGGGCCGCTATCACTGTCACCCATGGGCCTGCATTGGTCAGCCGCATCACCCTCACCGATGGCACAGTCCTAGAAGAACCTGGAACAGACCTGTTGCAACGTTACGCCATTCTCGATGAGCAGCGGCAGATGCAGGCCCATGTGGCAGCGGTGGCAGTGACCTGTCCCCACCCGTTTCTGCAACCAGGCGTAGAGCTGGTGGACCTGCCGGGCACCGATGACCAAGAAGCACAAAATGAGCGGGTGTACGCCAAACTGATGGAGACCGATGTGGTAGTGCAGCTCTTGGATGGTCGTAAGCTCATGACCCTGGCAGAGCGAGAGCATCTGCGGGACTGGCTGATGGACCGAGGCATTACCACAGTGCTATTTGTGGTGAATTTTCTCAATCTTATGGAACCTGAAGAGCGCAAACAGGTCATGTACCGTTTGCGATTGCTAGCCCAAGACTTTCGAACAACACTGCCGGATGGTGTGAGTAATCTCTATGCGGTGGATGCTTTACCAGCTCTGCGGGCACGCCTTAAAGGAGATATGGCTGCTGCAACCCAGGCCGGGTTACCAGCATTGGAGTCGGCTTTGCATAGGTTGGTACAGGTCCGTTTACCGGAGTTGGCTGTTCATCGCATACCGCGATTGTTGCCCTTAGTGTCCCAGGTGCACCAGGCTCTGCAACAACAGCTGCAATCTCTGAATGCAGCCCCCCACCCCGATGCCCGTCGCGTCGCTATTCAACAACGGGCTCAGCAACTGATACAAAAGGGGTTTCAGCAAAGTGTGATAGATTTGCAAGATTGGCTTAGCTTAGAGAATCTGTTGCATCAATATGAATATGATTTTGCGGCCTCTCTTCAAGCGGGCACGGCCCCCCTATGGTTAGAAGAGAGATTACAACCTGTCTGGAAACAAAAAAAGCGAGCGGTTGCCGACTGGGTGTATCAAGCCTGTGATTTTTTTGAGCAGCCACGTCCGGTGGATCTGTGGGTTGGTTGGCAGCGACCCGATGAGACTGTGCAGCCGACAGCCGACCCCAGTGAACCGGAGACAAGTCAGGGGGATGGGATGGCGTCGGTGGCGATCGCCACCGGCCTGGGCTGGGTGTTAGCAGGTCCCATGGGGGCAGCTGTGCTCGGTGGCACCAGCCACTTGCTCAATCGCGCCGGGCGTACAAAGAAAGCGTCGGAACCAGAGCCATCCGTGTCACCCCAGGCTAGCCGTGAAGCTGCCCGTGAGTACCTGGCCCATTTTTCTAAAACCGCCCTGGATGCCCTTGCCTCCTATCAACAGCGAGCTCAGCCAGTTATGCAGATGGCCATTACAAAACCAGTGTCCGTAGACCAACAGGCTGGCCAACGGACACTACTGGAAAATATTTTGATAGAACTGCAACAGCTACAGGAAGAATTTAATTATTGAACGTCAGAACCGGGTGGCGGCAACGTAATTGTTCTGTCTACCTCAACGGAGTCAACACCGGTAACCTCGGACAACGAAGACATGCTGTCTGAGGCCACTGAGCCGGTAACAATGCCGAGGGTTGTCAAGGTTTGCTCCACGTCAAGGCCTGCTGCCTTTAGCTGTTCAGTGACCTCATCAATCTGTTCGATGTGAGCGTCATCGATTGATACCGTTACCTTGACCTTATCCATGTCTGCTCCTGGGTTTGCATTTATAGCGTCTGACCCTTGGGGCCAACAGCCCACTAGGCTGACTGTCACGATGGCAACAATTAGCCAATGAATCAGTTGTCTAGCCCACCTAGTGTTTCTCATATCTCCCATTGTCGCTGCTGATCTCAATAAAGAATAAAGATCAGCAGCAATTCTACAAATGTAACAGCGCTAATAACAATAACGTTACTGCAACGGTGCCTGGACTAATCCGATGCCAACATCGGTACCAGCTAGGCCCAAGCGTTGGGCATCACGCATTAGCCACGCCCAGAGTTCCATGCCCCGTGCCCCAGTGGCTTCGGCATAGAGAGCGGCAATGCCGGATACGTGGGGGGTGGCCATGCTGGTCCCGCTAATCTTTCTATAGCGATCGGGCATGGGCCATGTGGAATGAACCGCAACTCCCGGTCCAGCAATATCCACTTGACCACCGTCCAGATTAATGCTGCCATTGGAGAAGAATCCCATTTGTAGCTTATTATCTAGAGCACCCACCGCCATTAAGGAGGGAGCGTTAGCAGGATAACCGACTGGATTGATGCGTCCGTCGCGTCGATCACTTTCATTACCGGCTGCCGCAATAATTAGAGAGCCACGATTCAAGGCCCGTTGTCCCACTCGCTCATAGATGGGTGAGTAGGTATCTCCTGGGCGGGTGGGTGCCCCCAGGGACATGGAAATAATGGCGCAACCGTTATTGACTGCCCATTCAATACCAGCCAGAATGCCACTATCTGAGCCTGAGCCACGATTACTTAAAACCTTACCGGCATAAATTTCAGCGTTATAAGCTACGCCGTAACGGGGTAGTTCCGGTGGATCCTTAGGACCACAGGCTGTACCAATGCAATGGGTGCCGTGGCCATTGGCATCCTGAACAGCCTCGCCAGCAATAAATGACCGGCTTTGGATGATGCGACCAGCAAAGTCAGGATGATTGAGGTCCATGCCTGTATCTAGCACAGCGACTTTGATTCCCAGGCCACTGTGGCCTGAGTCGATCACCCGAGTTGCCTGAAGGCCCCAGGTGCTCTTGCAGTCTTGAAACTCTGGGGCCGAACCCTTATGGGCGCGGACAGCCAATGCCCCCTGGTCTGGGCCTGCTTGTTCATATAGATGGGTGGCGGCGTCGCTGTAGCCCCGTAAATAATCTGTGGATAGACCCTGACCGATAGCGTAGACGACTCGTTCTGGCTGAATTGCCAGCACATTACCATGGGCAGCGGCACTGGCTCGTACGGATTGTGCCTGATCAGGATCAAGGGGAACGACAGCGACTCCGAGATTGTCAAAAACTGACGCATTGGGGCTATCGAGTTCTGCAGACGTAAAGGCGTGACCTTCAAAATCTGCGGCTCTGGCCACACCTTGAATACCCGTTGCGCTAGATAATGCTTGAATACCCGCGTTCACATCTTCGTCGGGCAGAAGTACAAGATAGCGCCCGGTAGTTTCTATAGACATAATTCACCCTTTGATTATGTATAAGTGGTCTTAGATTCAGTCTGCGATGCGATTTTGTCGCATCAAATGTCACACTTAACTCCATACAAGTTGCCAAGAAGTTATTACGGAATGGGAAAACCGAAATGTAAATTAAAGAAGAGTTTGAGTGTGGAGAAATTAGCTGGCTAATATTCGTATAACCCTTGCAGAGAAAGCTTTTTAGGATATTTTTTAATTTGTCCTAGAAATGATTTGAGAGTAAACAATCTTTTTGAAAATTCAAATATTATTAGGGCTCAAACTTTTATTTTCTGACGTTCTATGGCTAAAAAGGCTGTTTTGACCCATTAAATTGATCTAAAGCTTAAAAAATATAACTAAAAACTGATTTACTCTTAAAAATAAGCGTCTCTATTGCTCTTCTATTTTTGGAGTTCTCTTTTTATGTCACGCTGCCATTGGTGATAGACCCACGTCAGTCCTTGTTGTGTAAACCAGAGATAGAGGGCTGTGCATAACCCCAGACCGATGGCGATCAACCACCGTTGAGTGGTGGCGGCGGCCCAGGCCCAGCTGCTGAGGCCAAACGCTGTTCCATAGGCACAGAGGCTGCTGATCAGCGCGATCGCAACTTGCCAAAACCCTTGACGATGCCCTGTGCAAACTCCCACCCACCCACCTACGATCAAACCCGCAATAGCGCCGATCAGCACCCCTTCAGCCTGGTGTCCGCTCAACTCTCCAAGGCTGAAGGCCGCCAAAATGGCGATGGATGATGCGCCGCTGACTAAGCTAGTTAATCTTTGGGGAATAAAGTTAAGAGACTGCATCCCCACAGTGGCTCCAGCAATGGCTAAAAAGCTACCGAGGATAAGGGCCAAACTCCATTGGGGACTGCTGGGAGCCAGACCCAAGACGCCGAATAGTAAGCTGCTGAGGGCATGGAACGTGAAGAGTGCGATCGCAACTAACCCAGCTACACGTAGCGTCATTTGCCAATTGTGACGATGGGCCATAAACAGTGACTTTTCCTAAGGAACGTGTTTAGAGTAGCTACAGACTAACCCAAACCCATGCAACCCAAAAATGATCTAAATGATCTAATAAATACATCTACAACAACAAACTTATACGGAGATACGTTTCTCACTGAGACTAATGGAACAGATTACCCCTCCCCCTGGTCTAGCTACGGTGTACACACAAGTGATCGAAAATGGCGATTACATTGCATCACCCCCTCTAACTCCCTCCCGTGTATACATAAGTAGGAGAGCTAGCTCTAGATTTCGAGCCCTCATCCCCCAACCCCTTACTCCCTGGGGGAGAAGGGGGGCCTGGCCTCAAAGTCCTTCGCCCCCAGGGAGAAGGATTTAGGATGAGGGCCAATTCAAGGACAGGCCTACCTTTTGGGACATTAGTCTTCTAGATGTGTATACACAGTAGTCTTAACAAGAGGGGATTAAGGGGGGGTAAGGCAGGATTTTGAGCCATCTGCCGAGATGCATGTACACAGTAGCCTGGTCTAGGGGAACAACGTCTTGGTTGAGGTGAAAATAAGCAGATAGCAGCGTTTGTGCAATAAACATCTATGTCTCGTTGGCGTCACCTAAAAACCGGATTACTTTGGTTCGCGTTCTTGCTGCCAATTGCGCTCCATGGCTCCACGGTATGGCGTCGCCCTCACCTCACTGAGATTAATCGCCAGCCACTATTTCAGGGCATTATTTACAGCCGCCGTACCCGTGAGCAACCGCGACCCAATATCATTCACATTATCGATATTGATCTGACGACTGCTGGATTGCGACCGTTGGTCACCCCCGTGAATCCGCAGGCAGATCTGAAAAAATATGGTACGAAAAGCCATAGAGCGGTGGGGCAAAAAACGTCAGCATTTTTACAAACCCACGGACTACAGCTAGCCGTGAATGCTAACTTCTTCTCTCCATTTAAAGAGGTTACTCTCTGGAACTATTACCCTCGTCCTGGAGAACCGGTCAATTTAATGGGGTTATCAATGTCTAACGGCAACGTGGTCGCTCCAGCAAATCCTGATCAGCCACCGGTACCGACGCTGTGTTTTATGAATCAGCGAGCCGTTATCAACGCCGATGGCACCTGTGAAGACAACACTCAACAGGCGGTGGCAGGCAATCTGATGCTGTTGGAAAATGGTCAGATTACCACTCAGCTGCAAGACCGACTCCAGTATGAAGGGAAAAAGCCCTACTCATTTACCGTGGCAGCCTTAGATGCCACGGGTGCACGTCTATGGCTGGTCCTGGTTGATGGCAAGCAGCCTTTTTACAGCGAAGGGTTGACCGTGGGCGAAGTGACCGCCCTGGTACAAGAATTAGGCGCTGATACAGCTTTGCGCTTAGATGGCGGTGGTTCAACAACGTTGGCCGTGTCGTCACCCAGGGGTCCCACCCTACTTAATACGCCTATTCATGGCAAAATCCCTGGTCAAGAACGACCGGTCGGTAATCATTTAGGCTTTTTTGCTGACCCCATAGAACCGTAGAGGGCATGAGTTCTGAACCCATTAATCAGGAGAAAGCCAGCTTACGGTACGCACCGTGTCCACTGCCAAAACTGTAAGCCCAGGCTTGATATTCCCTACAAAAAAAAAGGGAGGGAGTTTCCCCCCTCCTCTATAGGTAACGAATCAAATCTCAACCAATTGAAACTCTGGCAATTGCTAATTTAGGGGCTGCACTAGTCTAGAGCTCTTGCTATTTGACGGTGTTTTACACCTAACGTCAGCCCGAAGATCAGCAATGCCCAACCCGGATTTATGCGGCGATAGCGGGTGCTGTCAGTGCAACGGGAGCGGCTTCTCCAGACGCCAAATCCAGGGGAAAGTTGTGGGCATTACGCTCATGGATAACTTCAATGCCTAAATTGGCGCGATTCAGCACATCGGCCCAGGTATTCACCACGCGCCCTTCACTGTCTAGAATGGACTGGTTAAAGTTGAACCCATTGAGATTAAAGGCCATGGAGCAGATGCCCAGGGAGGCGAACCAAATGCCGACCACCGGCCAGGCGGCCAGTAGAAAGTGCAACGAGCGACTGTTATTAAACGAGGCATATTGAAAGATCAAGCGTCCAAAGTAGCCATGGGCGGCGACCAGGTTATAGGTTTCTTCCTCTTGACCAAAGCGATAGCCAGCATTTTGGGATTCAAGTTCGGTGGTTTCCCGCACTAACGACGAGGTGACCAAGGAGCCATGCATGGCCGAGAACAAGGCCCCCCCGAAGACACCGATGACCCCCAGCATATGGAAGGGATGCATGAGAATGTTGTGCTCGGCTGTAAACACAATCATAAAGTTGAAGGTGCCCGAGATGCCGAGCATCAAGCCATCTGAAAAACTGCCTTGGCCGATGGGGTAAATCAGTAACACAGAAGTAGCCGCTGCCACTGGAGCCGAATAGGCCACGGCGATCCAGGGTCTCATGCCTAAGCGATAGCTCAGTTCCCACTGACGGCCCATATAGGCATAGGCAGCAATGAGAAAGTGAAAGATAATCATCTGGTATGGGCCACCGTTGTAAAGCCACTCATCTAGACTGGCGGCTTCCCAGATGGGATAAAAGTGGAGGCCAATGGCATTGGAGGAGGGCACCACGGTGGCGGTAATCATATTGTTACCGTAGAGCAAGGAGCCGCTAATGGGCTCTCGAATCCCATCCATATCCACGGGGGGTGCCGCCACCATGGCCAGGACAAAAACAACCGTAGCGACCAGGGCTGTGGGAATCAAAAGGGTCCCGAACCAGCCAACATATAATCGATTTTCAGTGCTGGTGATCCATGCGCAAAAGCGTTCCCATGGACTAACGGATTGATACGGTCGAAGTGTATGCATCATGAATCCATTTGGTATGTAGCGAAACAAAATTAAAAGCGCTCATTGAGCTATATAAATATATAACTGAATGGTTATCTAATTGTCAATTTTTTTCTGACATTTTACGAGTTTTTTGTTGGCGTTATCCCTTAGAGGCTAGTCAGGCCCTTGACTTAGCCTCTAAGGGATAAACATAAGCACAAAGCCCGATGAAGCGTTTGGATGGGGCGATGAGTGATGAGTAACGGACGGTAATCTAGCGGTGATTTAATGGCAAACGCCTAAACTGATTGAGAGAATTGACGAATTTTGCGATTTCTCAAATAGGTATCAAATACAGCGGCAATGTTTCTGATCAGTAAACGCCCCGCTGGTGCCACTTCAATGTGGTTAGGGGTGAGTCGTACCAGACCATCTGCGGCCAAGGTTTCTAAATCCCGACGTTCGCGGGCAAAATATGTATCAAAATCCTGCTCAAAATTGAGGTGGTATTTATCTTCAATCGCGGCTTTCGATAGCTCAAACTGACACATTAATTCCATGATGATAGCCCGCCGCAAAATGTCGTCCTTGCTAAGAACAACGCTGCGTTCAATGGGAAGGTGTTTGGCTGTGAGCTGATCCGTCGGCGATGGTGCGATCGCATCATAAAACCCCTTCAGCCGTTTATAATTCTGGGTATAGACATTTTGAAACATACTAATGGCAGTTATGCCAAAGGATAGAAGATCGGATTCAGGCTGAGTGGTATATCCCTGAAAGTTGCGATGTAGCTGACCAGTTTGTTGCGCCAGGGTCAATTCATCATCAGGTTTAGCAAAATGATCCATGCCAATAAACTGATACCCATGGTGAGTCAGCTGATCAATGGACATATGTAAGATATCGAGCTTTTCCGATGGGGATGGTAATGTAGCCGGATCAATGTGTTTTTGCTGCATTGGTAATAAATGCGGCAGATAGGCAAAGTTAAACACTGCAATCCGATCTGGGTCTAGCGCCAGGGTTTTAGTAATGGTATCGCTAAATGTGGTTAGGGACTGGTATGGAAGGCCATAGATCAAGTCAACATTCACACTATCAAAGGCCGCTTCTCGCATCCAATCCATCACCTGGAAAAGCATGTCTTCTGGCTGTAGACGATTAATCGCCACCTGCACCCGGGGGTCAAAATCTTGAATGCCAAAGCTAATGCGGTTAAAACCAATCTCTCGCAAGCCTAGTATATAGTCACGGCTAAGGGTGGCAGGATTCACCTCAATGGAAATCTCAGCATCTTGAGAAAAGGAAAACTGTTGGTGCAAAACTTGCCAAAGTCGATCCACCTGCTCAAGGGTTAGATAATTGGGAGTCCCACCACCCCAGTGAAGCTGGTTGACCACTCGTTGTGAATCGGTTAAGCTTGCAACCTGCTCAATATTACGAATGAGAGCGTCCAGATAAGGATTTGTCACCGCTGTATTTTGGGTGACAATTGTATTACATCCACAGAAATAACAGGCGCTCTGGCAAAAGGGAATATGACAGTAAAGGGAAAGCGGTGTTTGTTTGTAGTTCCCTGTGGCAAACGCTGCATCCACCACATGGGCATTGAATTGATCCGTTAACTCAGTCGCTGGAGGATAGCTGGTATAACGGGGTAAGGGCTGATTATACTTTTGAATTAAATCGGCATCAAATTCAACGGTTTGAAGCAAAGATTTCATGTCTATCTCAGATTGAAGAGCGAAAAAAACCCCCCGCAAAAGGGGGGACATGGAGGTTCATACAAGAGGAGATTTCTGAAGCTCAGCAGCTAGTCTGCTTATACCATTTCAGGAGACTGGTGATGGTGGCGATGTTCTGTACTGCCAGACTTATCTTGGCGAGTGACTAGATCAAAAACATGATCACCAATAGCCTCCTTCACCAACGGTTCCAGTTCATGCATAACATCTCGATTAATCTGAAAGGCTAAATTCGCTTCATCCACAATTTGCTGTGCCAGACTGGTTTCGATTGGTAGAGAATTGAGGTTGTTTCTATACTTTTCCTTGAAGGCTCGTCGAGATTCCACTGTGGGGATATCTAAAAATTCGTAGAAGGCTGTTCCCACACCATTTGGCAGATCCAGGGCGGAGCGAGTAATGGCCTTTAACCCTTGCCCACCAGAGAGATCACCCATATAGCGGACATAGGAATGGGCTATGAGCAACGCAGGATTCTGTTTAGCCACCTCACGAATGCGCTCTACATAACGAAGCCCTTCGGGAGATGCAGCAATTTCATCACGCCAATTATCACCATAGTAGAAGGCAAGGTCTTTTTCTAATTGAGGGACCCGCTCTAATAAGGGAAAATACATGGGACCCACCACAGAATGTTGAGCATGGCCACGCATTTCTTCTTCCAAGGCACTATAAACAAAGTACAGATTAGCCATCAATTTCCGAAAAGGTTCCTTTTCAAGAATCCCTTTGAGAAAACATTTCATAAACGCTGTATTTTCCGCCAGGGTATGGGATTGTTGGGTTCCTTCTCGAAGACAGGATGCTAAATTGTGATCCATTGTAAATACCTCAAATGATTAATATTGATCAAGCGGAGACAATCTTAAACAGAACGATTGGAAGAGAAAAGGCAAGGGATAGGCAACGTACTCAGGAGTTTGGAGCCTTCCTGAGTAAAAGTCTCTCTAGATGATTAGTGTAGTTGGAGATCCCCATTGTTATCCCTTGCTGAGCAGCTTTGACAATTAAATCAAGGCGTTGGCACCCAGTTCACCCAATCCTGGGGCTTGAGAAAGAGATTAGTCAGCTCAGCTTCTGGTGTATCGGCTTCGGCCTTATAGCCATACTGCCAGCGAGTCAGAGGCGGTAGCGACATCAAAATAGACTCAGTTCGACCATTGGTCTGTAAGCCAAATATAGTACCCCGATCATAAACCAGGTTAAATTCGACATAACGTCCCCGACGATAGAGCTGAAACTCGCGCTCGCGCTCACCATAGGGTTTATTCTGATTACGCTCTGCAATGGGTAGATAGGCTGGCAAAAATGCATTGCCACAACTTTGCACAAAGGCAAACCAATCTTCCCAGCTGAGGGTCACTGGACCTACCTGCTGGCTATAGGCGGCCGCATCTCCACTTAAATTAGGACCTGAGTAGAGATTGCCACGGTAATCCAGATAGTCAAAGAAGACACCGCCCACACCCCGCGATTCTTGACGATGCTTAAGATAGAAGTATTCATCGCACCAACGCTTAAAAGCAGGGTAGAACTTAGGATGATGAGCATCACAGGCCCGTTTTAAGGTGGAGTGAAATTGGATCACATCCTCAATCGTGGGATAGTAGGGGGTTAGATCCACACCGCCACCAAACCACCATACAGAGCCAGCTTCAAAATAACGGTAGTTGAGGTGCACTGTGGGCACGTAGGGATTACGCGGGTGCAACACCATGGAAGTACCTGTCGCATAAAATCCATTCCCTGCAGCTTCTGGGCGTTGACTTAAGATACCGGGGGGTAAGGTATCTCCCCACACTTCTGAAAAGTTTACGCCACCCTGCTCAAAAACTTGCCCATCCTGAATCACCCGGGTACGACCACCGCCACCGCCATCACGCTGCCAGTTATCTTCTTGAAATTTTGCTTTGCCGTCTAATTGCTCTAGGGCAGAACAAATATCATCCTGCAATGTTTGCACATATTGCTTGAAGCGCTGACGCCCATCGCTGGGTGGCAGAACTGGAACATCAGCGGCAGACGCAGTTGCCTTAGCTTTTGGTAGGTTGACTTGAAGACTCATGGATCAAATCTTTCTCAACGGGTTTAGCTTTAATCACCGTATAGCGATTAAGCAATTTAACCTTATGTTTGTTTTCAAAACTTTACTTTCTAAGGATAGTGTTGGGTCTCTAGGACGATCAGCAAACCATAGCTACCCGAGGGGAAAAAATTGATGCATCTAGGGTTAACGATGTTGCTAAAAGAATTCGAGAAAATAAAAAAATATGACGTCTATGTTATCTGTACTGAATCAGCCTATGCTTTTAATAGCTATAAAGCTATGAATGATATCTGAGGAAAAAAATTGTATGGTCAGCACTGCATCATCCCCTGAGAACATCGCCACAAGCCGAAAATCCCAGGTTGAGGAAAATTTACTGACCCCTCGTTTTTACACCACTGACTTTGAAAAAGCTGCCAATTTAGATCTTTCTAGCGGGGAGGAGGATCTGAAAGCCATGCTGTCAGAGATGAAGGCTGACTATAATCGCCATCACTTTGTGCGTGATGATGCCTTTAAGCAAGTCTGGGATCATATTCAAGGGGAAGAACGGGAGGCCTTCATTGATTATTTAGAGCGCTCCTGTGTTTCAGAGTTTTCAGGGTTTCTGTTATTTAAAGAACTGTCGCGTAAGCTGAAGGGACGCAGTCCGATGCTGGCAGAGATCTTTGCGCTGATGGCTCGAGATGAGGCTCGTCATGCTGGTTTTCTGAATAAAGCCATGGCGGATTTTAATATCTCATTAGATCTCGGTAAGCTCACCAAGAAACGTAACTATACGTTTTTTCCAGTGGAGTGGATTATCTATGCTGTGTATCTATCGGAGAAAATTGGCTACTGGCGCTATATTTTGATCCATCGCCATTTAGAGCAGCATCCTGAAAATAACTTTTATCCGCTGTTTAACTACTTTGAGAGCTGGTGTCAGGATGAGAACCGCCATGGCGATATCTTTAAGGCATTGTTGCGATCGCAGCCCAGCATGTGGAATACCTGGAAATCTCGCCTCTGGAGTCGCTTCTTTTTGCTATCGGTTTTTGCTACCCACAGCCTCACCGTCCACGAGCGCACCAAGTTTTACGAATCCCTGGGTCTCAATGCCACCCAGTTTGATGTCGACGTCATCCGAGAAACCAACAACACCTCAGCCCGTGCTTTTCCCGTGATTCTCGATGTGGATCATCCCGAGTTCTTTAAGCGCCTCGATCGATGTGCTGCCCGAAATCTAAAAATGAAGACCATTGCCGAGAGTTCAGCGCCTAAGGTATGGAAGTTCTTGCGAAAAGTTTCCCTGGTGGCAGGTACTGTAGGAGATTTATTGCGTCTATATATGCTCCGTACCATCGATACTGAAGCGATGAAAGGGACGATACGCTAGGGTAACAATGAAGGCAAAGCATCATGGCTTCCACATCGTTTAATCCCATTTATGGTCCAGTACCATCATGGCAGTTTGGTCAATCTTTAGAGATTGATCCTGTTGGACCCATTTCAACGTGTTCCTTTAATTGCATCTACTGTCATCTGGGCAATATTCAACACAAAACGAGCCAGCGTCAAATCTTTGTGAGTACCCCGCAAATTTATCAAGCCCTTACAGACTTGCTGCCCTTGGGGGCCATTGATGTTGTCACCCTCAGCGGCAGTGGAGAGCCCACATTAGCGCTCAACCTGGGTGAAATTATCGCCTGTATTAAAGAACAGACAATGGTGCCGATTACGGTTCTAACCAATGGTAGTTTGCTGAGCGATCAGACTGTTTGTGCTGATCTACAGTTAGCCGATCACGTTGTTGTGAAGCTAGACGCCATATCCCAGCAGCAACTTCAGGGCATCAATCAGCCTGTTGCACGGCTTCGTCTGAAATCTATTTTTCAAAGCATTTGCCAGTTCTCTAACAGCTATTCAGGCAAACTCACCCTCCAAACAACACTCTCGAATCTGTGGGACTCACAAAGTCAAGCTAAGTATATTCAGATGATCCAAGATATTTTGCCCGATACGATTCAACTGAACGTGCCCGCTCGACCTTGTTTAAAGAGACAGCAGCAAAATGCCAGGGAAAATCAACTGTCCATCACCACATTCAATGCAGAACCAACGCTCAAATGTATCAGTACAGAGTACTTAAGGGAGTTTGCAACTAAAATTGAAGCCTGTTTAGGCATCCCCACAAACTATCCAACCATTGATGTGGAAGAACTTAGATCTAACTAATACCCAATGGCAGAAATTTGGCAGCTATTGCATCCCCCCATCACCCCATATTGCTTGCCTTTTTGCAGATTTGAGTCACACGCTTTTAAGCGGTGCAGTTATCCAAGGAGCCAATTTATCTCAGACTAAATCGTTTACAATATACAGACCTGTCTACACGATCGGAACTAACTGGTTATAGCGCCTATGCCGCCTCGTACTAAACGCCCATCTGCTCGCGATCGCATCCTGACGGCTGCTTCTGAACTCTTCTACAAAGAAGGCGTTCAAAACGTCGGCATTGACCGCATCATTGCCGAGTCGGGTGTTGCCAAAATGTCCCTCTACAATAACTTCAAGTCCAAGGATGCCTTGATTGCAGCCTATCTTCAGCAGCAGGATGAAAGTTGGGGCAACTGGTTTACACGCCGGGTAGAAGAAATTACCACCGAGCCTCGCGAACGTCTGCTTGTTGTCTTTGATGTGTTGCAAGAATGGTTTGAAGCACCCAACTTTCGCGGCTGTGCCTTTATCAATTCTGCTGTCGAACTGGCCGATCCAGATCACCCTGGCTACCAGGTATCCCTCAGACATCAGCAAGTGATTAAAGATTATCTGCTCAGCCTGGTCAAAGCAACGCAGCATCCGAATCCAGAAATAATCACACAACAGCTGGTGATTTTGATCAATGGAGCAACCATTGTCGCGATGATGGAGCAATCTTCAGACGCTGCCCAACAGGCAAAACAAGCCGCAACTCTTCTAATAGAGACTGGGTATCCCTAAAGAGTCAGGATATTCGTGATGTCAAACAAGATCGACCGCTGCTACCACATTGATGAGTGGAGTGATCATCAGCAACCCCTAGTTAAAAACGTCTACAGGATTTGCTTCTTTCAATTTATTTGTTGCAATAATTCCAGAAACTGTACAAATAAAGAAAATTACGAACAGGACAAAAGCTGCTATGTTGAAGCTCATTAGAAACTTCATCTTAGTAGCTGCAGATAACGCATCATAGACAAAACAAGAAGCAATAAAGCCAGGAATGTAACCCAAAATAGCGAAAACGAATACCTGCTCCAACACAATTTCCACCAAAAATCGTTGACTATAGCCAATCGCTTTTAATGTTGCATACTCCTTAGCGAACCTTGATATGTTTTGATAAAGAACTTGGTATAGTACTACAATTCCAATTAAAATCGAAAAAAGCATTGCGAAGAGAATAACTATGCCCATGGGCGAGCTAGTTTCTATAAACGCCTTGTCTTCCCTGATGAGTTCTTTTCGAGACATAATCTTCACATCGTCAGGCAGATAACTTTTTATTCGAGATATTAATTGAGGAACATCAACTCCGGGTTTGACATGAACTAAACCAGCAATAATTTCTCCTTGACCTAGGCCAAAGACTTTCAAGAAATTAGCTTCACTGGTGATTAAGTTACCATTGTAGAAGGTGCTTGCACCCATCTCAAATAAACCCACAAGATCAACTTTTTTTCTTTCAAAGCCAATACTTGTTATTTCAGTGCTCACTCTACCATTATTTTTTATTTCAGCAATTAATGAAGATAGTTCTGGACGCGACCTTCCATCCAGTAAGAAAAAATTATCATCTTTTATCTTGTCTAAATTTTCTGCCAACCCTGGCACATCCATCACATTGGGTTTGAGGGGAAAGGCAATGACTTGCATAGAAGACATGAACTTAGGTTGTTCTTCCAGCCTTTTTACGAAAATCATTGTGATATAGATAGGCGTTACCGATTCCACCTCTTCAAAGGCTAGAACTTGATTTAAGCGACGTTCCGAAAACGGTACGGCAACAGAAAAAGCTATAGAAGAGCTACTGATTAGAACAATATCACTTTGGAAACTAGCAGGAAGTTGAGTACTACTCTCTAAGAGACCTACACGGAATCCAACCTGCATGAACAGTAGAATTGCAGTAACAGCAACGCCCAGAATCGTAACAATTGTTTGGACCTTTTGGTGCAATAGTTGAGCCCAAGCGACCGAGAATGTCCGAAACATATTGAAACCTCAGAAATATGAGGGACAGAATGAAAATCTAACCTGCACAGTATGCCCTCATCCAACAGTAGCCTCTACTTACTCCTGCCCCAATATATTAGGAAAGAATTGTCTTATCCAGGGGTTTTAATTACCGTTTCAACTCTCAAATTGGTCATACCTGAAACTTTTTGACTATCTTCTGGATTAAGACGGATTTTGACTTCTACCACCCTAGCATCTACATCAAAAGCGGGGTTAGTACTAAATACTTCTTGCTTACCAATTTGTAAGCCAATTTCATCGACAGTCCCCTGCAATGTGTAGGGGATAGCATCGCTCGTAATAGCTGCTTTCTGTCCTATATGGACTCGACTAATATCTGTTTCATAGACCTCAGCGATCGCATACATTTGCTGAGTTTGACCTAGCTCTAAAATGCCTTGATTGGAAATAATTTCACCTGGCCGGGTGCTAATTTTCAAGACCTGACCTGCTCTGGGTGCCCTGACATAGGCAAGCTCAAGCTCTGCCTGAGCTTGCTCAACACCAACCATTGCATCTGCTAATTCAGCCTGGGCAAGGGCAATATCCACGTCACGAACTTCAGAACTCTGGTCGAGGGTAGCTTGAGTTTCCGCTTTCTGGTATCGCATGGTGTTAATTGTTCTCTCAAGTTGTGCTTCTGCCTCTACTATTTGTTCTTGACCACTATTGATAATGCGGGTTAGTGTAGCTTCAGACTCAACTTCTTGCTTGTAAGCAATCTCTTTTTCTAAACACTTCAAGGCATGCTCAGACTCTGAAATTGCTCCTTGAGCATGTAAATGCTCAAACCGCGTACATTCGGCTTCAGCATTTATAAACTCTGCTGAAATCCGATCGTTAACTGCTTTTTGAGCTGCCATTTTTCCGGCTAAGTCTGCCTCTAATCGTTTAATGGTCGCTTGTTGGACAATAATTTGACCTTGCAGTTCAGCGTCTAAATTTTCCAGTTTAGCTGCCAATGCATTAATCTCTCCTTCTTTGGCTCCTGCTTCCACTTGCAAAAGCCTGGAGCGGGCTATGTTGACTTGGGCTTTAGCCTTCTTCAAAGCGGCTTTCAAGCGAGGTTCATTATCAAGAACTGCAACTATTTGACCCGCTTTAACGTGTTCTCCTTGAGACACTAGTAACTGATCAATCCGCGCTCCCTGAGGTGAAACAGCTCCTGATATATTGGTCACCTCATCTTCAGGTTTCAAAAAACCTAAGGCAGAGACTGACGCTGGTTCAGCATAGTCATTTAAAGCCCCCAAGGCAATCTGACTAGCCACATTGTCCTCCCGGCCAATGCCACTAATCAAAAAAGCACCAAGGGCCGATGCCATCGTCATACTTAACAACGCAATCATCCAAAGCTTAGGGTGTTGAGTGAGTTGCTTTCGGTAAGGTTTTGTAAAATTATTGTTGAAAATATGTTCGATGAAAGTTCGCATAGTGAAAACTCCGCTTGAGCAGATTGATGCAACTAAAGTTGCTTACACGTTGAAGCCGAGGTCCGAACGCTGCTGATCACGCACTTATGGGGCGAGTTGTCATGTCCATTGGCTTGAGAATGAGTTATTTTGTCAGCCTTAATAGAGTTCCCTAAGGCTGGCAGGTAAACCATTAGAGCCCAAAATAAAAGCGCCCCATTGACTCTTTCAGTAATCTCCACTACCTTCGGCAAGTTGTATGAGTAGATTTAATTTTGCGTAGGCATTTACCACAATTCTGAAGTACTAAAAGCAATGGCATTAGAATCCACCATTGTCGCCAATCAGCTAAGCCATTATTACGGTGCAGGACGTCTCCGCCGACAAATATTATTTGATATATACCTTGAGATTCAAGCGGGGGAGATTGTCATTATGACAGGACCTTCTGGGTCTGGTAAAACGACATTACTCACCTTAATGGGCGGATTACGAACTGTTCAGGAAGGCAGTTTGCAAGTCTTAGGGCAGGAAATGAGAGGGGTCAGTCATGGTCGTTTAGAGAAAATTCGTCGCCAAATTGGCTTCATTTTTCAGGACCATAATCTATTAAGCTCTCTAAACGCCATCAAAAATGTCGAAATGGCGGCAGCACTATATCCAATTTCAGCCAAGAGATCCAAAGCCCAAGCAAAAGCTGCGCTAGAGGCAGTGGGTTTAGGAAAACACCTATACTCACGCCCCGAGCAACTATCAGGAGGACAAAAGCAACGGGTTGCCATTGCTCGTGCATTGGTTAATAAACCTCAAGTCATTTTAGCCGATGAACCCACAGCCTCTCTCGATGGACACACAGGGCGTGAAGTTGTAGAACTGATGCAACAATTGGCAAAGCAGCAAGGTTGCACAATTATTTTAGTGACGCATGATAACCGTATTTTAGATATTGCTGATCGTATTATTAGTTTGGAAGATGGACGTTTGTCTATTTCTAAAGGTGAGTTTTTGCTTGGTTTAAGTAACCTGACTTCATTTATTTTAGAAACAGATATTAATGCGATTAATAACCTAATCTCTCCTCTATCTGCATCTCAATTCTCTGATTTTCTAAATAAACTTAATCACGAATTAGAACAAGTCGTGAGTTCAATGAATCTGCTTAGAGATCAATCCTTTAACTCTAAGCTTCAAATTACTTTTCAGGCGATTTCATTAAAAATTGCTCAATTGCTTCAAGCTGAACAAGTCACCTTTTTTGTAGTTGATCATAGTCGCAAAATTTTGTGGTCAAAAAATGCGCGCGGCAAAGATGATCAGTTAATCAGTATTGAAATCCCTATAGATTCTGGCATTGCAGGATATGTGGCCACAACGGGGGAAATTTTGAATATTGAGGATCCCTACAATGATGCAAGATTTAATCCTCAAGTTGATCGTGATACGGGTTGTCTCACCCGGAATATCCTCTGTTTACCTATAGTAAATGACAAAAATGAGGTTTTTGCAGTAGTTCAAGCCTTAAATAAGATAGGCGATTCATCGTTTGATCATAACGATGAAGAGCATTTCTTTGAGTTAACTCAGTCCCTCGGGTTTACGGTGAAATCTAGTATTTTATATACTCAAAAAATGTATCATTCAATGACTTCATCTAACCATACATCCAGATGAAACGAGGGAAAAAATATTATTTCACGCAGAGGTGGGACTAAAGGGAAAAAATATTCTTACCATCAGGCAAACTCTATCGTGCTCGATATTTTTATCCTGTGCTGAGGTGCGTGAGTTGTGATGGTCCCCTAAGCTGGAGCAGCTCCACATTTTACTCTTTTAGGGAAGCCCCATTTTTGTGATATGCCTTTGAAATGAGCGATGAACCTCAAAAAATGTTGTTGAAATGTATGGAATATCATATTTGTCGCATACACCTTTAACGATTGGGCTTATCTTTTTCAGTAAGCTTGGCTTAAAACTCGGAAATAAATGATGTTCTATGTGGTAATTAAAGTAGCCATAATGAAATTCGATAAAGGATAGTATCCAGTTAGTTGGATGCCAATTACCAGATGTTCTGACTTGAGTTTCAGCCCATGAAAACTTCTTATGATAAAGATTTATATTTTCATTTACTGCTAAAACATTATGGGTTTCTTCGTGATCATTGTAGAGCAAGATAAAAGCAAAAAATGAGTAAGATATCGAATATATGGTTAATAGAATCAGCGCATTCCAAATACTACTGATGTATCCACAATAAGCAATAAGTGAAAGAAAGACTAATTTGGCAAAAATATGGGCGATCACCTCATATTTATAACGCACAAACTCTCTATTTTTAATGAGCCAAATAGTGCCCATGGGAAAAACACGAAAATGATAAAATAAAATCCCTATCCAAAAATAAATATATTGATATTTGTGGTACTTACCATGCTTTACATACTTATGAATACGTATGGGGGCGTATTGATTAGTTTGATAATCTATGGATGAATGGGGTTGATTATGGTGGGTTTGATGAGAAATTTGCCATTCTAAACATGAGTATCCGCCCAAATCCATCAGATACAAAGCGACGAAATTTAGTAACTTATTTCTCGTGAAGCCAAAATGCGCAACCATATGGGACATACCAGCTGACACACAAACCATATGGAATCCCAGTAATGTCGCTGACAAGATTGAGGAATTTATCCAGGTGAAATATGATAAAAGTACAAATATACTGGAATAGTATAGAAGATAGAAAATTCCCTCATGTGCAGAGTAATGAGTCGATTCATCATTCTCTATCAAGTATTCATGGACCTTGGCTTTTAGCTCCAACCAAAATTCATCATTGCATAGTTTCTGATAAACGATTCTATCTAAATATTTGTTGTCATTATCTTTGTATAAGTAATCTTGGGTGACGTCAAGTTTGCCTACTAGTTTTATGTCATTTTTCTGTAAAAAATGCTCATTCTCCATGAGGCTTTCTACATTCGTGCGAACATGTGCAGACGAAAAAAAACCGCTACAATCTGTCCCTAAATTCCCTCTAAAGGTGTCACCAAAAGGGTGTTTGGGGATGAAATCCGTAATGTCGTAAACAAGCCCATTAATGGCAATCCACGCATCTGAATAAGTGGAATGTTTTTTTAATTCCTCATAACTAATGCAAGTTTCTGCCGAAAGAAACTTGCATTCATGTTTATGATTAATCATCTTGGCAATAGTTCTTTCAGTAAAAGGAGTATGCCCTAGATGGAGTATGCCCTAAACAACACAAATTGATTGATCAGTCCAAAATTCATGTAAGCATATCTTAATGATTAATCAGATTATGGTGTCAAAGGGCATCCACAAGGGAGTGCCCCTACAGGATTGTTCACTTTTAATGACGTTTACTCTTCAACCTTGGGGGCAACGAGTTCTTGCCCTGATTGATAAAGCGTCAGACCGCTAACGGTTTCTGCTGTTGACACATCGAACTGAATAAAAATATCGGCGATGCGGGCAAAGAACTGGGTCTCGGACGCAGGGTAAAGGGGAAAAGATTCTTGGCCTGTGGCCTGAGCGATCAGCTGTTCTTCTTCTACGCGAATGTCGAGCTGCATATTGGGTAACAGTTGGTAGGTACCGACATAGCGCTCATACACAGCGGGATCAACGGCAACCTCCTCAGGCTCTGTGGAAGCATCTGCCGTAACAGTGGCCACATCAACGGTTAAAGCTGTCAGCTGAGCCTCTACTTCTGTAGACATCTCCGGCTGATAGCGCCCACTCAGGTGCTCGGCGAAAAATCGTTCTAGGGCTGCCGTCATGGCTAGATTGTTAATCTCTTTCCGAAAACCATGGCCTTCATCGGGAGCTACCAGGTATTCGACAGGTCGGTCTAGATCTCGCAGGGCTACCACAATTTGATCGGACTCAGCCTGTTTAACGCGGGGATCGTTCGCGCCTTGAATCACCATCAGCGGTGACTGGATCTGATCAGCGGAAAATAAGGGTGACTGTGCTTCTAGCCGGTTGCGATCGCTTGGGTTATTGGGGTCACCCAAACGCAACGCAAAGGTAGCTTTTAGGGACGCCCAATAGGGGGGAATTGAGTTTAACAGGGTGATCAGGTTAGACGGCCCCACAATAGATGCACCGGCGGCATAAATATCAGGGGTAAAGGCTAATCCAGCCAGGGTGGCATACCCACCGTAGGAGCCCCCCACAATCCCCACCCGTTCTGGATCGGCAATCCCGGCCTCAATCAGGTACTGCACACCATCGGTGATATCGTGCTGCATCGCCCCTGTTCCCCACTCGTTATTCCCCGCATTGAGAAACTCTTTGCCATACCCCGTGGAACCACGAAAATTAGGCTGTAGCACCCCATAGCCACGATTAGCCAGAAACTGAACAAAGGTGTTATATCCCCATGTGTCCCTATCCCAAGGCCCTCCGTGGGGCAGCACCACCACCGGCAAGTTTACAGGTTCTACCCCCTGGGGCAGGGTTAGATAGGCGGGAATCTCCAGGCCATCGCGGGCGGTGTAGCGGATCGGCTGCATGGTGGCCATGTGCTCCCTTGGTAGCTCTGGCCGAACATCGTATAGTTTTTCCAATGATTGAGCATTGCGATCAAACAGGTAGGTTGACCCTGGATTGACATCGCTGTGGGCTGTGATCAGAACCAACCGATCATCCTCAGTCGCAGACTGCAACGAAACATCCACATCGGGCAGCTGTTGCTGCAGAAATGCCAAATCAGTGGCCACCTGATCGGTTTGCGGGTAGAGACGGGTGCGATCGCCAATGTAGTAAGTGGCGATCAGCTCGTCCGTGGCCTCTGAAAACAGGGCCCCCCCCAGGTCTACCTGGTTTTCAGGATCGATTTCTATAACTTGGGTTTGTTGGTTTTCAAGATTCAGCAGTTCCAACTGGATCAAGTTTTGATCGCGGTTGCTCATCAGATACACCTGTTGTCCATCTGGGTGAAATCGCAACGGAATACAGGTTTCTTCAATACGACAGGTATAGACAGGGGTTAATCCATTGTCGTCCACCGCTAAAATCTCAGTTCCTCGCTCCAGGGTCTGACGATACCCCAAACGCACATTACCGGCTAAATCCGTTGTCCAAGAGCCAATGTTGTCATCATTCTGGAGCAGTAACGTGCGTTCGCCTGTGGTTAAATCCAAGCGATAGATATCATGGAACTGCGGATTGCGATCGTTAAGACCCACAATAATTTGATTAGGCGTTTGCCTAGGAACCGCATAAATTTGAGCCGCAATACCCTCAATGGGGGTCAAATTACGGGCTGTCGGAACAGTCTCATGCAACGAGCCGGGTTCAACCGCGTAAATGTGGAAATTCTCATTGCCCTCTTTATCTTGACCATAGAGAATGTAGCGGCCATCGGCACTCCAAAAGTAAACAATGATTGGGCTATCCGTATCGGCTGTCACCGGGCGAGCGGCCTCCATCGGCTCATCGATGCCCTTTACCCAAACATTGATCACCCCGTTTAAGGGCTTTTGAAATGCCAGAAACTGACCATCAGGAGATAGCTGTGCCCCTGTAATCTCTGGATTAGCAAAGAATAACTCTCGCTGAACTAACGGAGGTAAACCAGCTTGAGCTTCAGTGGCTGGTTGGGCAGTGGCTGACAACTGTAGGCTAGCCCCCCCCATAAAACCAACGGATATCACCATTAAACCTGCACCAAGCCAACGTTTTTGCATAACTGATAAATTCCTCTGGAGCTTCCTATGGTTCAAGCGTATCCAGGGTTTAATGTCACGACTATGGCGTCAGGTCATGGGGATAAATGACAATTGTCATGTCTTAGTACAGGTGTGCAAAGCAACAGAATCGGCTTTGCACTGAGGTCTGTCGGTATTGCCTATCCATTCATAAAGCTTGAGGCTATCTTGGGAACAGGCTGTGCAACCACAACATTTTATCGGCATCGGCAGTTCTTGAATACGTCCCTTGCGTCTCAGTTTTTGGAGCATTGGCTGGAGCGCATAACTATCCGTATGAAAGTGCAGCGCTAGATCCGCCATGGAGACTGTGTGTTTTTGAGCAATGTAAGTCTGGATATCCTTGAGCATTGTGAGGTTCGATTCATATGAGACGTAGCTTGTTTAAGACCACTAGAGGGAGCGATAGATGACTCCATCGCTCCCTCTGTCGTTTACTGACCCTCAAGGGTAAGTCGTCGTCGCCGTTTGGTTCGTGAAGAGAGTCTCATGATCACTATGGTTGAGATCGCAACAACTCCCAATCCCACAATCCAGGCCAACGCACTACGGGGATGTTGGCTAAAGGTCATGACCTGGTAATAGGCTACGGCGGTCCAATAGGCTAACCCCGTGGTCCAGAGACCCACAAACGCGGTCCATCCAGCATTGGTTTCCCGATATACAGCTCCCATGGCTGCAACACAGGGGAAGTACATCAACACAAATAATAGATAGGCAAAGGCGGCCACCCGACCGTCAAACCGCAGCACCATTTGACCAAAGGTGGTGTAGGCCACCTCTTGTTCGTCGGCTGCTACCTCAAGGCTACTAACATCACCGACCGCCAGACCTAGAGGGTCTAAAAAGGTACCGGAAAGATCAGCCAGATTGGCGGGAATAGTGGCAAAAGCCTCTCCGATATTCCCCCAGAAATCAAACGATTCAGTTTCAACCTCTATCCCAGAGGCCATGGCCGCATCATTGCCTAGCTGGCCATAGAGAGAATCCAGGGTGCCAACAACCGCCTCTTTGGCAAACACCCCGGTAAAAATACCAACGGTGGCAGGCCAGTTATCTTGGCTAATGCCCATGGGGGCAAAGACTGGCGTGATGCCCTGACTCAGGGAACTGAGCACCGAGTTTTCGCTGTCTTCATTGCCAAAGGAACCATCAACACCAACGGTGTTTAACAGACTCAGCACCATCACCATAATCACGATGACTTTTCCTGCCCGCAGGATAAAGCTTTTGAGTCGTTCCCAGGCTCGCAGTAACACCCCTTTGAATGTGGGCACATGATAGGTGGGCAGCTCCATCACAAATGGATTGGCCTCTCCCTTCAGCAGGGTGTATTTCATGATCAGCCCAGTGATGATAGCCATGGCCATCCCCACCAGGTACAGCAAAAACACAATATTCTGCCCAGCCCTGGGGAAAAAGGCAGCGGCAAATAGGGCATACACCGGCAGTCGTGCACCGCAGGACATAAACGGATTCATTAAAATAGTGAGGATGCGATCGCGGCGACTCTCCAAGGTGCGCGTGGCCATAATCGCAGGCACATTACAGCCAAACCCCACTAACATGGGCACAAACGATTTACCCGGTAGCCCAACAAATCGCATAAAGCGATCCATCACAAATGCAGCCCGCGCCATGTAGCCGCTGTCTTCTAGAAATGCTAAGCATAAAAACAAACAGCCAATCACTGGGATAAAGGTGGCCACCGTTTGAATGCCCCCTCCCATGCCGTCTGCCAATACAACCTGGACCACTTCCGGCATACCAATAGCGGCTAATAAATGGCCCAGCCCGTCAACAAACACGGTGCCAAAGAGAATGTCAAAAAAGTCGATAAAGGCGCTACCAACATTGATAGCCACCATAAACAACAGATACATCACCCCCAGGAAAATAGGGATGCCTAGCCAGCGGTTTAACACCACTTGGTCAATCTTATCGGATGTGGTAACACCAAGATTTTGCGGCTGGCTAACCACATCACCCACTAACCGATGGACATAGCTATAGCGCCCATCGGCCACCACAATATCAATATCTTCGCCTAACACCTGATGGATACGGTGACGATGCTCTGACACCCGCTGTAGAACAGCTGAAGAGATATTCGGCACAGCCGCGTCATCATATTCCAAAAGTTTTAGGACCGACCAACGCCCATGGGACTCTACCATTGGCAGCAGGTCCGTCACCGCCGATTCGATCAAGGACGGGTAAACCACCTGGGACTCAGGCAAGTATGGGGAGGTGAGAAAGGTATCTAAACAACGGCGCAGGTCATCTATGCCCTGTTCTTTAGAGGCCACCATGGGGATTACTGGACAGCCCAACCGCTGTGACAGCAGGGTAGCATTTACCTGGGCACCCTGGTCTGACGCCACATCCGTCATATTTAATGCGACTATCAACGGTAGCCCCATTTCCAAAATTTGTGTTGTCAGATAAAGGTTACGCTCCAGGTTTGAGCTATCTAAAATATTGACGACAACCTGGGCTTGCTCCGAGAGCAAATAGTTACAGGCAATTGTTTCATCGATAGAGTTACCATTATCACTGATGTCGATGGCGTAAATACCTGGCAGGTCAACCACATTGATGGTCTTCCCACCATATTGATAGCACCCTTCTTTGCGATCTACAGTCACCCCTGGCCAATTACCCACATGCTGGTTGGCTCCAGTTAGGGCGTTAAACAAAGTTGTTTTGCCACAGTTTGGGTTTCCCAATAGGGCAATGGTCAAGTTATCCATGGCGTTCCTCCTCCACCTCAATGACTTCGACTTGTAGAACAGCTGCTTCTCCTTTACGCAGGCTCAGATGCATCCCTCGCACATTAATTTCCATGGGGTCTCCCATCGGAGCCTGGCGAACAACCACAAACTGGGCACCCGGTGTTAATCCCATAGACAGGAGCTTGCCGCGATAGGTTTGGCTGCCAGGCTGATAGCCTAGAACACGCCCTGACTGCCCCACCTTTAAATCACTTAACGTTAAACTAGCGATCTCTGACGTCATGTCATTCTCTCCATTAATTGACTGTGTGGGCTGCCGAGATACAGCCCCGTTAGTTGTGTTGGCCGTTGTCACCATGACCCGGTGGGCCATACCAGCCCCCAACCCAATCCGACATCCTTGCAGGGCAACAACTACTGATCCACTGCCTGTTCGACTTGCGACGGTAATTTCCTTTCCTGGCACAATCCCCACCTCTGTTAGGCGACGAACCATCGATTGCCCTCCGTTAAGTTGGGCAATCCACACCCGATCCCCCACCGTAGCCATGGCAAGTGGCAAACGGGAGCCATGACCAGGCTCAGACATCTCGGTGTCTGAAGGAGGCTCTTGCAAATCAGCTGTGCCACCGATATAGGTAACATTCCAGCCGTTATTAGTGTTATGGATACTGTCAGACATCACTCTGCTGGCTGAGGGTAACAATTAAACTGTTTTAACTAACACGAGATTGTCTTATTAGGTCCTAAAGGTCCGTGCCCTTGAAATCTAGTAATGACCACCTTGTTTTGGGGATGATCATTAGCGTTAACAGGCAGGTGCAGCGAACAAAAACGAGAAGCATTCTTAATAAGTAGCAGAGATTTCCTAGGTACTTTTACTACTATGGCATACTTTAACAAACCCTTGCAAAACACTATACTTATGTGACTAGATGTTACTCAGGATGTTGTTTTCCTTAAGATACAAGTGTTTTATAGGGAGCATTGACATGTGCCCTTGTGGTGTATCCTCAATACTTCTCAGGTGATCTGACGGCCAGTCATCTCTTTTGTAAATGTGAATTAATGTCAGCAAATTTGGAATAGTATCTAAAATTAACGGGTCGTTTTTGGTCAGGGGTTTTACAAAAAAAAGCCCGCATGATGCGGGCAATGGTTAGCTAAAGCAATAAATGTCTTTAGTGACTGAGCTTAATCAAGAGCTTGTCAACAGCTTAAATAGCGATGGGCACAAACTGATCACACGCCATGACAGGAGAATCTAGCGAACCATTTAGGGCACAATCTGACTTGTCACAGAAATAACAGTTGGCCTGCCGATAGCTATTGCAAAACTGTACTGGATACTCTGCAGCACCAGCCATAGGACAATTGCGACTTAAACAGGCAGTGCAGTTGGCTTGCCGGGGTGCAGTTTGTGTGGGGGAAACTCTCTCAACAGTTGCATGGGCCATTATTCAATCTCCTTAGCGAAGCTAACGTTAGATAGCTGTTTTGTTGCGTTTGAGCTATCTCCTATACAGTAGCGCCAGCTGCACCATGGCGCAGCAGACGCCATTAAACAATAGCTAGTAGTTAATGGCAACTAGAATTCATCTCTAACCCATTAAAAGGCGACAAAACACTGGTCAACCTCTTTTCGTTCTTACTTTAGGAAAAAAAGTAAAAAATATCTTGTTCAACGTTCTTGCAACTAGCATCTGATAACTTGTTACAATTGTTTACGCATAGTTTGTCTCCGCATGACATCTATAGGGAACAGCCTGTAGCCCATAACAGAGTTGGACAGGTAGAGTAGCCAATTTTGTCGCTTGAACAACCATCCTCGGTCAACAATAAGATAAGCAGGCCCCCCAATTAGCGATCAGATATCAAAGCCCTATTCCGTACCCCAAATAATGCCAGTTAAGCACTGTCATATTGGCCATCAGAATAGTCCTGAAGGTAATCCTTCAAACAAGAAAAGCCCGCATAGTGCGGGCTAATGGTTAACTAAAGCAATCAATATCTTTAGTGACTGAGCTTAATCAAGAGCTTGTCAACAGCTTAAATAGCGATGGGCACAAACTGATCACACGCCATGACAGGAGAATCTAGCGATCCATTTAGGGCACAATCCGACTTGTCACAGAAATAACAGTTGGCCTGCCGATAGCTATTGCAAAACTGTACTGGATACTCTGCAGCACCAGCCATAGGACAATTTCGACTTAAACAGGCAGTGCAGTTGGCTTGCCGGGGTGCAGTTTGTGTGGGTGAAACTCTCTTAACAGTTGCATGAGCCATTATTCAATCTCCTTAGCGAAGCTAACGTTAGATAGCTGTTTTGTTGCGTTTGAGCTATCTCCTACACAGTAGCGCCTGCTGCACCATGGCGCAGCAGGCACCGTTAAACAATAGCTAGTAATTAATGGCAACTAGCCTAAACACCTGAGATGTCCCACTGCGTAGTCTGCTCTTGTTGTTCTAAATTTAGGCAACAAAGAAAACCAATAGGGTTCAACGTTCTTGCAACTAGTAACTGATAACTTTTTGCACTTCTTTACATATAGCCTGTCTCCGCATTCTGTTTCCGCACTGTATTTAGAGGGAACAACCTGTAGCCCATGGAGAGTTGGGCAGCCCTGGCCAGGGTTGACAAGAAAAAGCTGTCTAGTGAGAGGAGAACAAAGACAGCTTAAAGGCATTATTTCTGGCTTACGTTGAGCAGACTTGACATTCCCCCTGAGACGTTCGCATCTAAAAAAAGTGGAGACCACAAGATGACGCAGATGTAGTCTCCCGGACGAATCCCTACTTAATTGACTTTCATTTGCAATTAAGCTCCTGTTTTATCGAGTATATATCAAAATCAAGTTATTGAGAAAGATTCTTTTTAATTTAAAGAAGGTAGTAAGCATCTATATGATAAAGCTTTACTAGCATGGGCTCTGAATGGATATTTTCTTTATGTAATTAAATATACTTGACATCTATTGTCATTAATAGAATGATTCTTCTAAGTAATTACCCGTATTTATTGCTCATTTTTAATGGGCTTAATTGCAAGTAGTATGGCGGATATGGGTTCAGTTCGTTCGAAAGCACATCTAACCAAGGCATGGCCAGTGCCTCATCGGCGACGCTACAAGGTAGTGCTGGTGAGTTTAATGCTGGTCTTAGGGCTGTTGTTAGCGATCGCAATATCCCTATCCTTCGGCTCGGTTGCTCTGACGCAGCCAGAGGTGTGGGCCGCCCTCAACAGGGAAGGTAGCAGCATTAACCAAACCATCGTCTGGGACCTGCGACTGCCCAGGGTGCTGATGGCCATTGTGGTCGGTTCAGCCCTGGGCATGGCTGGCGCATTACTCCAGGGCATGTTGCGCAATGGACTGGCTAGCCCCTTTTTGCTGGGGATCTCCTCTGGTGCTGGGTTAGCCGCTGTGCTGATCGTGGGCCTTAATGTCTGGGATATTTGGTTGCCGTTGGGGGCCTGGCTGGGATCGGTGATCGCCATGGCCATTGTGTTTGGCCTGGCTAGAACCAAGGGGGAAATCTCAGTGGAGCGGCTGATTCTGGGGGGGGTTGCCGCCAGTACATTATTTGCCGCGTTACAAACCATGCTGCTATTGCTATCTGCGGACGGTCGGGTGCAGGCGGCACTGACCTGGTTGACCGGCAGCCTCAATGGCCGTGGCTGGCAAGAATTAATCATTGTCAGCCCTAGTTTAGTGATGGGTTTGCTGGCGGGGTGCCTATTGGCACGCCAGGTGAACCTGTTAAGCCTGGGGGATGATTTAGCTGTTGGACTGGGGTCGTCATTGATGCGATCGCGACTGCTCATTGGCGCAGTTGCCACCCTACTCACCGCAGGAGCCGTCAGCATTGCCGGGTTAGTGGGCTTTGTTGGTTTGCTCGTGCCCCATGGTGTTCGACTATTGGTGGGCAACGATTACCGATTAGTGCTTCCCTTCTCTGCCATTGGGGGTGCCCTGGTGCTTTGCAGTGCCGATTTGCTAGCCCGCCTCGGCCCGATAGAACTGCCGGTGGGCATTGTCACCTCCATGATGGGAGCCCCTGTATTTATGTGGCTGCTGTATCGTCGTAGTGGAGCTATTACAAGGGGTTAGCCATGGTTTTAGAGGCACAGGGTCTACAGGGCGGCTATGGCAACAAAGCGATTATTGAACAGGTAAATTTAACCCTGCATCAAGGCGAATGGCTCAGCATTCTGGGGGCTAACGGCTCTGGTAAATCCACCCTGCTGCGATTGTTTGGTCGTATTCTCTCTCCTCAACAGGGCTCTATTTTGCTCAGCGGTCACGATATTCAAAATCTGTCGCCCACATCAGTGGCTCGTAAACTGGCCTTATTGCCCCAACAGCAGATTTTGCCAGCGGGTCTCAGCGTCTATCAGCTGGTTAGCCTGGGCCGCTCGCCCCACCAGCCCTGGTGGCAGTGGGATCTCACCAGCCGTGACCATAAACACATCGACCAGGCCCTGATCTGGACTGACATGGACCAGTATCGCCACGAACCCGTTGCCAATTTGTCTGGCGGTCAGCGACAGCGAGCCTTTTTAGCCCTGGCCCTGGCCCAGCAACCCAGGGTATTGCTGCTGGATGAACCCACCACCTATTTAGATATCCACTATCAGCTACAGCTTTTAGAGTTACTCAAGCAGCTCAATCAACAAGAACAGCTAGCCATCATCACCGTATTACACGACATTAATCTGGCGGCTCGCTACAGCGATCGGCTGGCCTTTATGCGCCAGGGCAAGCTATGGGCCATTGGCTCAGTCCATGACACCCTCACCCCCGACATTGTGACCCAGGCATTTGATGTGGATGTGGCCATTTTGGACACCCCCGTCGGTCCGCAGATTTGCCCCCTGGCAGCAACCTCTCACACCCCACCCAGCAAAACCACCGAATTAGCCTCAAACGCCATTAATTAAGGTCAACCAGGCTCACGGTCTGTGCTTCTCGGTTTATTGCTTAGCTTTTCAATCAATTCTTTCTTCTGAAATGAACCCTATGCGCTTATTGAGATTTTTTCTTTTTAATATCCCTTTTTTTGTCATCCTAATAGCTCTCAATAGCACTGCTCAAGCTAGTAATAGATGTGACTATTTAGCCACCTCAGAAAACGCCGAATCTTTTTGTAGACGGGCAGTTAGGTCCTCATTTGCAATCACATCAGAGGCGACATTTATGGCTCAGGGAGAATCGTCTGAGGAATCAGAAGAGTCGGAAGAACTTATCGATAACGATGATGATGGTCTGCTGCGCATCACCGTCACAGGCACCCGTACCCCCCGCACGATTCAGACAGCGCCTGCCACGGTCACAGTGATTGACGCCGATGATGTCAATCGTCGCCTGATTCGCGATATTTCTGACCTGATTCGTTATGAGCCTGGGGTATCAGTTGGCAACAATCTCCAGTTTGGCCTCCAGGACTTTAATATTCGCGGTATCGATGGCAATCGCATTCTCATTCAGGTGGATGATATTCGACTGCCCTCGGCCTTCCAATTTGGGGATGCCGTCACCGTTGGCCAGGGATTTAATTTAGGCCGAGATTATTTTGATACAGAAATTCTTCGTACAGCTGAAATTCTGCGGGGGCCAGCCTCCACCCTGTATGGCAGTGATGCGTTAGGTGGAACAGTCAGCTATTTTACCCTGGATCCCACCGAGCTGATTGAAGCCGTCGGTCGTGACTCAGCTGCCACAGCTTCAACCAATTTTGATAGCCGCAACACCGGGTTTACCAGCACGTTTGTGCAGATCAATCGCTTTGACAATATTGACACGCTGTTAGCCTATTCTCGCCGTGATGGTTCTGAAGCTGAAAACCTGGGTGATGACCAAGATAGCCAACGCAACAGCCTATTGGGCAAATTGGTTTATAACCTGGATGAACGTAGTGCCGTCGACTTTACGGTGGAGGTGTTTGATAACGACGTCGACACCACCACATCGGATGAAAATTTGCCTTTGATTACAGGTACAACCACACGATTTGGGGAAGAGGTCGATACGAATCGCACCCGGTTAAGTTTGGCCTATAACTATGACAATGCCGAAAGTGATGCGTTC
The DNA here is from genome assembly GCF_043421015.1 of Leptothoe sp. EHU-05/26/07-4. Classification (NCBI taxonomy): domain Bacteria; kingdom Bacillati; phylum Cyanobacteriota; class Cyanophyceae; order Nodosilineales; family Cymatolegaceae; genus Leptothoe; species Leptothoe sp. EHU-05/26/07-4. Next base: position 830,432 of record NZ_JAXSQV010000003.1, on the reverse strand, counting down.
TTAGATTTTGCGCGGGCGCGCCTTTACTTTCAAGATTCTCGCACCCAAGAAGAGAACGAGCGGGAGCTGTTGGGCTTTGACTTTAGAACATTTCAGCGATTTCCAACATTGCGCGTGAGTGAAAACCGCTTTGTGGATCAGGTTTTTGGCGGTGATGTGCAACTGCGCAGTGACTTTGACTGGGGAAAGACCGACCATCGTCTGACCTACGGTGTGGATATTTCTAACACCTTTAATGCCCGTCCCCGTGAGCGAGAACAAACCAACCTGATTACGGGGGATACCACCCAAAATGCTATTCCTGACGATTTTCCCACTCGGGACTATCCCAACTCAGATACCTTCAGGGTGGGAGTTTATCTCCAGGATGAAATTGAGTTTGGCGATGGCACCTTTAGCGTTATTCCCGGCCTACGTTATGACTATTACGACCTGAACATTTCCATTGACGAAGACTTTGAGCGTAATGGGGCAACGGCAACGGACTTTAGCGATAGTTCATTCTCTCCCACCCTGGCCCTGGTCTATCAGCCAACGGATACCCTCAGCTTTTACGGTCGCTATGCTCGCGGTTTTCGAGCACCGCAGTATGACGAGATCAACAGCGGTTTTACCAATCAAATCTTCGGCTACCGTACGGAGCCCAACCCTGACCTGGAGGCAGAGACCAGCAACAGTTTTGAAGTGGGCATGCGGGGAAATTTTTCGAAATTTAACGTTAGCTTGGCCGGTTTCTATAATCGGTACAACGATTTTATTGACAACCAGTTGGTGGATACCGAATTTAGCGGCGGTCGCCCCCTCTTGGTCTTTCAAAACGTCAACATTGATGATGTAGAGACCTATGGTGTAGAAGCAAAAGCAGAGTATCAATTTACCCCAGGTCAGGGAGGATTTAGTTTACTCGGAGCCCTATCCTGGACTGAGGGCAACAATCTTACCTCTGATGAACCGCTATCTACCGTAGACCCGATTGAGGCCGTCTTAGGATTGCGCTATAGCTCGCCCAATCAGCGCTGGGGAGCTGAGTTCGTGAGTACTTTAGTGGGTGAAGCCAGGGGTGAAGGCTTTGAACCCGAAGCCGATCAGGATCCCTTTGTACCCGATGGTTACTCAGTGTTTGATCTGATTGGCTATTATCAAATCAATCCTAATTTGACCTTTAATTTAGGATTGTTCAATTTGTTTGACACGGATTACGAGCGCTATTCTGACGTGCGCTTTTTAGATAGCAACGACAGTTTATTTAATTTACGGCGGGCTCGTTTTGAGCAGCCAGGGTTAAACCTTCAGGCTGGTGTGACCTGGCAGTTTTGAGCCAGGGTCGCCATATATCAAGCACCTGGGCGTGCTGCCTGAGGCAACAATCAATTGTGTAATTGTGTATTAGGAGAAGAGACATGAACGAAAAACCTATGGGACAGCGGTGGAGACGATGGGGGATGTTTGCGATCGCCCCCATCCCCATGGGTCTTGCCTCCTGCGGCCCCAGCGCTTCCCCCCCATCCAACACCCCAGCCCCCGAGACCACCGCCTCTCCTGAAACCACCGCCCCAACAATCCCAACAATTGTTGCCCTCACCTCCATCAGTGCCGACATTGTCCATAGCTTAGCCGCCGATAGCCTGGTGGGCATTCCCGGCAGTCCGTTGCTTGCTAACGATCCCCGTTTTGCAGGATTAACCACCGTGAGCAGCGGTCGCACCGAGCCCGATTTAGAAAAAATTGTGGCGCTAAAACCCAACCTGGTGATTGGTGCTGCCGGATTCCATGACAAAACCCTGGAGCGACTAACAGATCTAGAAATTAATGTGTTATCCGTCGACATTAAAGGGTGGGATAGCCTTAAAACAATGACCCAGAGCTTAGCCACCCAGCTGAATGCAGATCCCACACCCCTGACTGAACGCTACGATGCATGCCTGGCCAAGGCTGATGATAGCGGCCCCACAGCCATTGTGCTCGCCAGTCGAGAACCGTTGTTATCCCCCAACAGTGAAAGCTGGGCTGGAGACTTTCTGCAAAAGTTTAATATTCAGAACTTAACAGCTGACTTGCCCGGTCAAAGCGAATTTCAGGGGTACATTACCCTATCCCCCGAGAAAATCTTAGAACTGAACCCACAGCAGCTATTGTTTATTGATGCTGGCGGCGGACTTGACGAAGAGATTGCCCAGCTGAAAACCGATCCATTCTGGAGTCAGCTAACAGCGGTGCAGTCAGATCAGGTATACCCCTTTAATTATCACGGCTTGATTAATCCAGGCAGTGTTCAAAGTATTGAACAGGTGTGCGACAGCTTGGGTTAACGCTCCATAGCCTCCATACTTGGGGGTTGGTAGGGCTGATTCTCTGTAGCAATCCTGGATAAGTGTGTGCCTAAATCTAGCCACACCGATTGTTAACCTCACATTAAACTGGTTAACCTTGCGTTAAACTAATCTTTACCAAAGCAGACAAACGCAGCGGCTATGTGATCTTGGTTCACTGTTTGCTGCCGTTTATCAGTGCTGACAGATGTAGGAGCGCAAGCTTAACGTGAAACTTTCTGTATCCTCGATCACGTCCGACTTGTCTAAGGACAAATCCCATACTGGGTGGCTGTTAAAAATTCTCTTAACAATCAACACCCTGGTGGTCGTGCTGGCGGTATGGACCGGTATCAATAAAGGCAATGTACGCGCTTATTTTAATGAGGAGAGTTTTATTACCTCCCTATCAACCGCGTATCTGATAGCCATTGCCCTCCTATCCATGGGGGTGTATATCAGACGCTCTAGAAAAAATTGGAGTTGGCGTTCCCCTGCCTTCGTGTGGTTGATCATCGCTATGGGGTTTGTCTTTTTGGCCGCCGATGAGCATATGGAGATTCACGAACGGTTCGATATCTGGCTCCACGGTATTTTAGGTATCGAGGAAAATGCGATTACCGACCGCATTGATGATGTCATTGTCGGTCTATACGGTATGGCTGCCGCTGGCTTAGTCTATCGCTATCGTGCTGAGATGAAACGCTACAGAAATGTGCTGCCGCTGTTGCTGACTGGTTTTGCCTTTCTTTTCGCGATGGTCTTTTTAGATCTGTTAACCAATCGACCCGATATTCTAGCTTTCCTACTGGGTATGGATATGGGCCTGATTATGCAAACTGCGCTTGGGGTCCTTGAAGAATTTTGTAAACTGACCGCATGCACCGTATTTGTAGGCAGCCTGTATCAGGCGTTTAGAACTGCAAAACCCCTAGCCATTGATCCAGCCTAGGTGTCAGTGGTACATAAAGACCTGTCTAATAACAATTCCCGCAAATTCAGCCATGGACTCCCGGCGTCACATGCTTTGATACCAAAGACTGCCATCATTCAAAACTCAAAACTGGCACCAGTGCTTATAGCTGACGCTCAAGGTTTAACATCCGCCGATAGGCCAGCCAGCCAGCCACCACCATCGCCAGGGCAAAAATGCTAAGGAAGGCAATGTGTTCGTTTGCCGGTTCTGCAGCCATGACCAGCGTGAGGGCTTCCGTCATGTGAAAAATTGGATTAAACCGTGCTAGCTGTAAAAGGGAGTCGGGAAAAATCGAGGTGGGCATAAAGGCTCCACCCATAATCAGTAACGGTACACCAAATGCAGCCACTAGGGCGTTGACATCTTCAGTGCGGCGAGCAAACTGGGTGCCAAGGATAAAGCCCACCCCCACATAGGCCAGAATGCTCAGCAGGATAATCAGCATCGCCAGGGGCCAGGAACCGGGAAAGGTGGCCCCCAGGGTAAGTGCGATCGCAAACACCAACAACGCCTGGCCTACACCAATGGCACTGTGGGCCAAAACAATTCCCAAGAAATAAGACACTCCCCGCAATGGCGATAAAAACAGCCGTTTGAGGGTATTTTGCTCGCGCTCAGCAACAACGGTCGCAACACTTCCCCCCAGGCAACTAAAAAACAGAGCAGCCCCCACTAGGGTAGGTGGAGCAACGACCTCCAACGCATCAGCCAAATCTAACTGAGCCCGTTCTGTCGTAATGACCCCATTTAGCAATAACAACAATGTGGGGAAAATAGCCCAGAAAATCAGGCTGCGTCGCCGTCGCACCAGCTCTAACAAAATTCGCTGCGCGACCGCCAGAATTTCCTGCCAATATCGGGTAATTTGAGCCATCAGATAGGCCATAAATGGTTCACCGCTGTAGTGCTTTATGGTTTAAGATTTGTACCGAAAATGATTTATATCAGGTTTGGGTAGGGTTTCGCTAGATCTGTAAGCTTAGCCAACAGTCTGTAGTTGATATTCCGAAACGCAGCAATGCCAACAGTAGTTTTATAGGTATTTATTTAAAGGCTGATTACCATGCTCACCTGTCAATAGACTAAATGCACTCATCAGACTAAATGCACTCATCAGACTAAATGCACTCATCGGCAATCCATAGGAGCTGATGTATCCGTAGCTTTTTAGGGACTCTATCACCAAAAATCGGCTAATCCAGTTTGTGATTCAGCTCTTTTAACAAATTTTCCCTCTAATACTAGTCTTCCATAACCAATTACCGAGTATTTCCCTTTTTAATGAATCCATTCCCTGAGACCTGGCAAACCCCTGATATTTCACGACGGAGTGCACTTAAATTATTAGGCGTTGGAGCCGTTGGCGGCACCCTAGGCTACACCCGTTTTGCCAAACCTCAACCGACGCTACATCAAGTTGACCGCCTCGATTTACCTCAAACGGTGGGGCGCGCCACAAAAGCTATTATTGTCGGTGGCGGCTTAGCGGGTTTAGCCACTGCCTATGAGCTGAGTAAGCGCGGCATGGCCGTCACCCTGCTAGAGCGTTCTCCCCAACTCGGGGGTAAAATTGCCAGCTGGCCGATCCAAGTTGGCGATCATGAACTCCGTATGGAACACGGGTTTCATGGCTTCTTTCCCCAGTATTACAATCTGTTTAGCCTGGTGGATGAGCTCAAGGCTCAGGACAACTTTCAGTCGCTCAATTTTTACGCCGTCCTCTATAAAAATGGCTACAAGCCTGAGGCGTTTTACCCCAGTAATGCCGCTTTTCCCTGGAACATTGTGGACCTGGCGGTTTCCTCAGAAAACCGGCTGAAATGGGGTATCAACCTCACCAAGCTCAAACATTTGGAAGTCTTTCGGGAGATTACTAGCTTTCGGATGCCCCAAACCTATGAGCGCCTGGACCATCTGTCGGTGGAGGAGTGGGGCCAGGGACAGTTTCCTAAAGGTTTATACGACCTCTATTTCCTACCGTTTGCTAAGTCTAGCCTGAATTCACCGGATGTGCTCAGCGCCGGGGAGCTGATGCAGTTTTTCCACTTCTACTTTTTTGGCAACCCCGAGGGTTTGGCCTTTAATGGCACCTGTGAGGACATGGGTCGTTGCCTGGTGGATCCATTGAGTCATGCCATTGAAACCAATGGCGGTCAAATCCTCACCGGGGTAACGGTTAGCCAGATTAATTGGGCCGATGGCAAAATCGCTAGCGTCGATTACCAAAAAGGAAACATCGCGGTGAATCCGGTACCCTTTTGGTGCGATCGCAACCCTCTCCTCAGCACCGATACCACCGAATATTTTGGCGCAGGCGACCGACTCTTTGTTGTCGATGCCAACAGCGATCAGGCCATATCGCTCACCTGTACCCACCAAGGCTGTAGTGTCCACAAAGAAGTTGCGGCCAACAACGGCGATGGCTTTGTGTGTCCCTGCCACGGTGCCACCTATGCTGGTGACGGTCAGGTAATGAGCGGTCCGGCCCAAGAGAATTTAGCCCAGTTTAAGGTACTCAAACGAGAGAACAATCGCATTCAACTGATGGCCGCTAACCCTGTCAAAAATGCGGAGGGTCTGGCCGACAGTTTGGAGGCCGACTACTTTATTTTTGCCGCCGATATTCCCGGCATCAAAAATCTCTTTGCCCTCTCCCAGGGAGAGCCCAATTCCACGGTGATGGCTCAGATTAGTCAGCTACAGGTGGCCGATCCCTTTGCCGTGGGGCGTTTCTGGCTAGACCGTGACTTTGAATGGGAGCACAGCTGGTTTACCTCTCTTTCTGGCTATGATCTGACCGATAGCATCACCCTTTACCATAAGGTACAAGGAGACTACACCCAATGGGCGGCAGAGACCGGCGGCAGCGTTGTAGAACTGCATGCCTATTGCTACAAAGAGAAAGAGTTTCCCACACAGCAAGCTTTATTAGACACCTTTAAGAGAGAACTTTGGGAGATTGTTCCAGACTTAGAAGGAGCCAACATTTTGCACCAGGAGCTGGTCAACCAAAAGAACTTTGCCGGGTTCCCACCGGGCAGCTATCCCAACCGTCCCAGCAGTGCCACGGCTGTTCCCAACCTCCTGTTTGCTGGCGACTGGGTTAAAATGCCATTTCCCTGCGGTTTAATGGAACGAGCCGTCAGCAGTGGCTTACTCGCCGCCAATGAAGTATTACATAGGGAAGGCAGTGCTCGCCGTCCGCTCATGTCAGTCAATCCCGAAGGTGTATTTAAGGTATAAATCAGGCTCCTATTACCCATGGACTCTCTCTCCTCCCCCGCTTCCTTGATCTCTCCGGCTGTCTCTACGCCATCTCCCCCGCCCATCGACTCTATTCGCCGCGCCCCCATTAACCTCAATCATTGGTATGTGGTGGCCCAAAGCAGTGAACTCACTGATCAGCCCTTGGGAGTGGTGCTATGGCATCAGCCCATAGTGCTGTATCGAGATCGCAACCAGGTGATCCATGCGTTAGAAGACCGCTGCCCCCATCGGCAGGTACGTCTGAGCCACGGTCAGGTCCATGGCAATCAGCTGGAGTGCGTTTACCATGGCTGGCAGTTTAATGGCGCAGGGGCCTGTGTGGAGGTGCCCTACTTAAGCGCTAAACAAAAGCTGCCCAGCTGTCGTCTACGCACCTACCCAGTCAAAGAACAGGATGGCTTTATCTGGCTATTTCCAGGGGACGCAGATCAGGCAGACACCTTAGCCCCCATGGGATTACCTGAATGGGATCACATTAATTACATTGCCTCCTATACCACCATCGACACCCCGTCCCATTTCTCATTTCTCATCGAGAATCTGATGGATATGTACCATGGACGACTGCATGATAATTTACAGGCCTGGGCAAATCCAGTACTGCGTGACATTGAAACCAGCCCAACTCGGGTAGACGCCCATTACGACGCCGAGAGTTATTACAAGATCGACAAGATTTATTCTGTCGGCCAGCTGTTTATCCCAGCCATGCGCAAGCTACGCCCCACCAATTTGGATGTTAGCTATGTCTATCCCCACTGGCAATCGGTTCTAGGTAACGATTTTAAGATTTACTGTCTCTTTTGCCCGGTGAGTGAAACCCAAACCAAGGCGTATCTGGTGCATTTTGTTTCCCTAGGAGCCTTTCATCGGTTACATAAACTACCCATGGGCTTTCGTCGCTTTGTTAAAAATAGTCTGTTTAATGCAGCCCGTGGCCTACTGGCTGGTCTGGTGGTGCAGGATGTCCTCATGATGGAAGATGAGCAACGCGCCTTTGAAGCCATGCCCCATCGCAAAGGTCCAGAGTTTAACCAGACGATTGTTAAGGTACAACAGCTGATTGATTATCAGGCCCAACAATCGTAGGAACCAAGCTCGAATAAGGTGTCCATGTCCTGAAGGACGAATGTCGGTGCGCCCCTACATAGGATTCTGTTTAAGACTGCTACATGGTTTCCTGTTGCTGTTGCTGCTGAGATTTTAGTTTTGACTGGACATGCCGGACAAACTGTCTGATGCCGATAGCCATAAATCGGCCTGCTGTTTCTAGCATATCCAAATCTTCTTCATCCCACATATTAGGTGTCGGATGTCCCAGGGCAACTACACCACTTTGTTTATGGTGATGAATTGGAGCCGCAATTAAACACTTGGCCGTGGGTAGCTGTGAGTCAAACCGTTGGCTGTGGCTAATATCTTGATAACGAACGGGACGGCTTTCTCGAATGGACTTGCCACAGATGCCATCGGTAAGATGTACTCCCCAGCCTTTACCCATGGCCTCTCCAGCTGCAACAACAACTTTATAGCTATCGTTATCCACCTGGAATGCGATCGCAACCCCCGTCGCTCCAAAAACCTCCAGCAACACCTTGGCCGATTCTTCTAGAAACGGCATCAACCGTTGCGCAGAGATCGCCGAAAGAGCCTGCAACGTTTGCAACCGCGACCACCGTCGTTGGCTAAGCTCATTAATGCCCTCTATCTGATTTACCATACTGCTGTTCATTTCAGAAATATGGAAATTTTGCCGGGCATAGTCTCGATCACGGATCGGCTGGTACGGTTGCTCCATCATCTGGGAAGTCAGCAAAGCCACACGCTCCACCACCTCCACATCGTAGGACCAGACCGCATCAAAGCGCCGGCTCTTGGTCACCGGATCTTGCCCATCCACCTCACGGGCCACCAGGGTGGCCCAAAAAGTAGGCGTATTTACCAATAAAAACCATTCCTGAGCTAACGATGAAGCTGGGGCCAATTCAAGAAATTCTAGACCTGAAATTGCAGGGGGCTCACAGTCTGGAATGCCAAAAACATAAACTCGACGACAAACGGCCCCTAAGCGGCTATAGCGACGTAATTGCTCGGGAAAATGAGAAAACCGCTGAAACCCTGCAAAAAAATCAGCCGTAATCTGATGGTTAATTACCTGATCTTCAATCTGATGACTAATCAGATTCATAACCGGAATGCTATTTACTCGTCGCAGCGATTCATACTGATTTTCGATGGAGAGAAATAAAGAAATGCCCATGTGTAATACGCCCTAACTGGCATTCCATAACAGAACAACAACGTTGCTATTCCCATGGAAGCCAGATCCCGAAATAACGCTAAATTAAGCAACCACATCAATAAGCATTGATGAGAGTCAATGCTTATTGATGTGGTTGCTTTTACTAATTAAACTATAGAAATCAAGCGATGTTGGAGCGTGCACATTATCTCGTTACGTATCGAAATAGAATGTCCGGCATTCCGGCAGATCTCTCAATATAGACGCCTATTTTCACCATTAATTTACCCCTTCTGCTCCATGCTTGCTGTCCCATGGGGAAACTGCCCCAGCCAACAACCCAGTATTCTTAACACCAGACAGAATGCCAGAAGGTTGGGTTTAATACCATCATGATATCTTGACAAGGCATCAGATTTTACAAACGACCTGGTGTGTGCATATCTGTATTCAGTGCAGCTGCTAAATGAAAGAGGAGTCGATATCAGTGACCTATTGTTTAGGCATATCCGTCAAAGAAGGATTAGTATTAGCAGCTGATTCTCGCACCAATGCTGGTGTGGATTATATTTCGTCTTACCAAAAGTTGTTTGACTTCTCGATTCCGCGAGAGCGGGTGATTGTGGCCTGTGTGTCTGGCAATTTGTCGGTTACCCAGGCGGTGATTCATCAGTTGGGTCAGGATATTAAAAACGGGGCCAAGGACTCGCTACATACTATCCCCACCATGTATGAGGTGGCCCGCTACATTGGGTATGAAATTCGTAAAATTCAAGATGAGGATCGCACCTGGCTAGATCAGGATGGCATCAAGTTTCAGTGTAATTTTTTGGTGGGCGGGCAGTTGCCAGGGGAAGCACCGGAGATCTATCTGGTCTATAGCCAGGGTAACTGTATTAAAACCACACCGGAAACGCCGTTTTTGCAGATTGGGGAGACAAAATATGGTAAGCCGATTTTGGATCGAGCGTTAACCCATGGGTCGTCGTTGGATGCGATCGCAAAATGCGCCCTTCTTTCCATTGATTCCACCATGCGCTCCAATATTTCCGTCGGTCCGCCCATCAACATGGTTCTGTACGAAGCCGACAGCTTTGAAATACGTCATCGGGTCCAGCTCCAGTCCAGCGACCCCTATTTAGCGAAGATTCGCAAATATTGGGAAGGCACCCTGCGGGAAGCCACCAATAATATGCCCACCCCCGAATGGAATCGCGTTTCCATCGATGCCGAGCCCGACTTTTCCATTGAATAACCTAAAAACTAAGCCCGGCCATAACGCGATCAATGGAGACTGTAACAACAATAGATAACTACAGTGATACATTGTCGAGTAGTTGTACTATAATTTCAACATACGCAATTACTACATTGTTCACCGTTTCCCTGTTTATCTCCTCAGCTCTGACCAGGGGGGATAAAGAACCGTTTTTACACGCACTTTTTTGCACGCACTTTAAAGAGAAAAATGCTTAATAACGTTGGTCTTGCAGATCGGCTAACTTCGATTAGTTTTTGCAGGCGTCTTGCTGTAATTAGGGATAGGTGTTTACCAAAACGCTATTAGACAAGGAATGATATTTTGGGGATACTAGTATCCCCAAAATATCCCCATGGATGCTCCTTTGTTACCCTGACGACAACTCCTCAATTTCCTCACTGGAGCTGTTGTTGTCAGCACATTATTTCCTGGAACCTTATCCGTTAGTTAATTAAAACGGGTACAGGTGGAACTAGCATGTGAATACATCAAACTCTCCAATTGGAGAGAACACGAGCCGCGTACAGGGTAAACGCCTGGGTGGGCTATTTTTTGCAAGTTCCCTAAAACAACTGAACAGGTAATAGAGTATCGCAATGTAAATAACCGATTCCATTCGGTTATGGAAAATGGCGGGGACACGTCAACAACTACGATTTTTTATACCTCATAATTAGGAAGTTATCTCATGGTGGATCATAGCTATGATCAGTCTTCTCTATTGGAGACTAGTCATCTAGACGGCAGTCACCTCAACTTGGCAACATCTGAATCCCCATTGGGTCCGGTGTTGCCAAGATCTTCCCAGTCAGCAGGCGCGATTGCAGTAGATGCCCCGCTACCCATCGATCTTGCACCAGCACCCTTGCTTGGTGAGGAGAGCGCTGTTCTGTCTGAAGTCTCTTTAGACGCTGAAACTCACACAGCCCATGGCAGTACAGTGCAGCAAGACAGTCTGACGGGATTGAGAGAAGACAGCGATCCACTCGTGAGTGCATTTATCGGCATCGGTTGCATCTTTCGAGTGCCAGATTTAACAATCGCCCCCGAAGCAGAGCTGCGTAGTAATCCGGATGGGACAGTCACGGTGAGCTGGGCCGTAACCAACAACCGCACGAGAACTCAATGTGCCGATGTGGCGGCCAACAGTTTTTTCAATCGGTTTTGGCTCTCTTCTGATCCAACTTTAGATGTTACAACAGACACTGCAATCCCAGTGGTTGGCGGTCCGAATATTGACGACACTTACTACACCAATCAGCAGGCAATTGCCGCAGGCGCAACCTCTGCTTTCCGTGAAGAAACATTGGTGCTGAGTGGCGATCAACAGTATTTAATACTGTCCGTCAATCAGCCGCAAAATATTGGGGAATCAGACTATAACAACAATATTTTTGTGTTTGATTTACAGGGGTTGGAGCAACCCATAGGGGCTACACCGCTGGGCGATACCAGCTTTAACCAAAGCAATAACTGTGCTGCTGAATTTGATGTTGACGTCAATTCCAGAGTTGAGATGCATTCTGGGGCATTGACAGAGACCCACACCCTGACGGCCTATCAATCCCAGGGCCGAGCCCGAGCCCTTACCCTGCACTATGACTCTACCGCCGCTGACGTTCGCCCCATTGTGCATTTTGCCTATGAGAACGTGCAAGATGCACCGGGGACACAGTTGATGATTGCAAAAATGAGTATCCAGGCCGGAGATACAACCATCGCTCTGCCAGGGTACACGGGCGATCAGTTTGGCTTAACTGGTGGAGAGAACTTTTGGAGTGTGCCAGATCAAGACAATGCGGTGGTTCAGGGGGCGCTCCAGGCCGATTTGCGAAATCAGGCTTCGGGGGTCTACACCTATCAGGTTGAGCGAGACATTCAAACCTTTGACCCGGCGGGCACCTTTGACCCTCTGCGGCACACCACCACAGGCACCTTTACGGTGGTGAACCGAGCGGGCAGTCCTTTCGGCAATGGCTGGAGCCTGGGGGATTGGCAGGAAATTGTGGTCAATGCCGACAATTCAGTGCTGCTAATTGATGGAGACGGTACCCACCAGATTTTTCAGGCCCCGACTGAGGTCGGGGGCGTCTACGGGTCTCCTGCGGGCGACTATTCACGGCTGGAGCGGCTTGCTGATGGTACGTTTCGTCGCACCCTAAAAGATCAAACGGTGACAACCTTTAACGCGCGCAATCAGCTGGCGACCGTGCAAGATCGCAATGGCAATACCCTCACCTACCTCTATGACACCGAGGGCAAGCTCACCACCATGCGCGATGCGGTGGGGCTAGAAACAACATTTACCTATACCGAGGGTCGGGTCACGACCATTACCGACCCCGCCGGTCGACAAACCCAGCTAGCCTACGACCCCGCTGGCAACCTGCAAAGCATCACCGACCCCGATGCCGCCGTTCGTACCTGGGAGTATGACAACAACTTCCGCATGACCGCAGAGGTCGATCAGCGGGGCCATCGAGAAACAACCGAGTACGATGGCTTTGGTCGTGTTGACCGCTCGATACGCCGGGACGGCAGCGTCATCGACATTGACCCAATTCAGGTGAAGGGGCTGTATCTACCCAGTCAAACGATCGATCCCACCACCGCGCCGCTGGCATTTACCCCCACGGCCACAGAAATTATTACGCCCACCGCTACCCAGACGGATGGTCGGGGAAATGTGGAGGTCTTTACCCTAAACAAGGCCGGTAATCTGCTGAATCAAACCGACGCGGTGGGTAACGTGCTCACCCTTGAGCGCGACTGTAGCTGTGGCCGGGTATCTGCCATGGTGGATGGCACGGGCGATCGCACCACCATTACCTACGATGACCAGGGCAACCCTAACCAGATTGTCGATAGCCTTTCTGGGGCCGCTGGCCGCCAGCAGGTCTTTGACCCCCAGTTTAATCAGCTGATTCAAGCCACCGATGAACTGGGCCGCCAGACCCTGCATGAGCTGGATGCCACGGGCAATATTATCGAAATTCGTCAGGTGGTGGGCGAAGTGGGCGGCACGGACGACCGGGTCACCAGTCTGACCTACCTGGGTGACGGGCTGGTAGATACGGTGACGGACGCCCTGGGGCGGATTACCAATTTTGACTATAACGCGCGCGGTCTGGTCACCACAATTACCACGGCCCAAGGCACCGCAGACGAGGCGGTTGAACGCTATGAGTATGACAGTGCTGGCAACCAGAGCGCCTTTATCGATGCGCGGGGCAATCGCACCACCTTTGAGTACGACGGGCGCAATCGCCTGATTGAAATGGTGGAGGCCGACCCCGATGGCGATGGACCGTTGACCACCACGAGCACCCAGTACTTCTACGATGCCGCTGGCAACCGGGTGCGGCGGGTAGATGGGCGGGGCCATGAAACGCTCTATGCCTATGACACGATGAATCGCCTGGAGCGCATCACCGGGGCCGACCCCGATGGGGCCGGGCCGCTGACATCACCGATTACCAACTTTGGTTACGATGCCGACGGCAATCTGACAACGCTCACCGACGCACGGGGCAATGTCACCACCTATGCCTACGATGCCCGCAATCGCCAGACACAGGTGACCGAGGCCGACCCCGACGGCACCGGGCCACTGGCCGCACCCGTGACGCAGTACACCTATGACCTGGACAATAACCTGACCGCACTGACCAACGCGCGGGGTGTGACAACCCAGTTTGAGTACGACGCCCGCGATCGCCTGATTCGCACCACCTCCGCCGACCCCGACGGGGCTGGAGCGCTGCCCGCCCTGGTGACCGACTACCAATACAATGCGGTCGATTTGCTAACCCAGCTGACCCGCCCTGGCAATCGGACAACGGCCTACCAGTATGACGAACTAAACCGCCTGGTGGAGGTGACGGAGCCAGATCCCGATGGGGCCGGGGCGCTGACGGCACCGGTGACTCAGTTTGGCTACGACCTACTGGGCAACCAGACCCAGATCACCGATGCCCTGGGGCGGGTGACCAATTTTGGGTACGACGCTCGCAACCGGCTGACCCAGATCACCGATCCTGACCCCGATGGGGCTGGGCCGTTGGCAGCTCCGGTTACTGGCTACACCTACGATGCGGCCAATAATCAAACGGCGTTCATCGATCCCCTGGGGCGCACTACCACGTTTCAGTACGACGGGCGTAATCGCCTGATTCAAACTACAAATCCTGACCCCGATGGCGCGGGGGCACAAATCGCGCCGCTGACCCGCTACAGCTATGACGCGGTGAGCAACTTGACCGCCACCAGCGATGCCCTGGGCCAAACGACGCAGTATCAGTACGATGCGCTCAATCGCCAGATTGCCATCATTGACCCGTTGGGGCAGGCCACACAGTATGGCTACGATGCGGTGGATAATCTGGTGTCGGTGACGGATCCGCTGACCAACCAGACGACCTATGCCTACGACGGGCTGAACCGGCTGATCCAGGATACTAACGCTCTCGGCTTTAGCCGCAGCTATGGCTATGACGCGATGGATAACCTGACTCAGATGAGCGATCGCAACGGGCAAACGCGACAGTTTACCTACGACAATCTTGACCGTCGCACCAGTGAGCAATGGCTGAGTGCGACAGATGCCGTGCAGCGCACCGTTGGCTATGGCTTTGACGAGCTAGGGCGGCTGACCCAGGTACAAGATACCGATGCGCTTACCGACACGGTGTTGAGCCTTAACACCTATAGCTTTGACGCCCTCGACCGGCTAACTTCAGAAAGCATCACCACGGCACCGTCGGTGCCCCAGGTGGTGTTTGGCTACGCCTATGATGCGGTCGATAACCTGACCCAGACCACCGATACAATTGCCGGTACCCTCAGCGGGACAACGGACTATACCTACGATGCTCTGGACCGCATGACCCAGGTGCAGCAGGGGGGCACAGCGGTGCAGCCCAAACGGGTCGAGATGGGCTACAACGTTGCCAGTGAGTTGACTTCCCTGGCGCGGTTTGCGGGAGCCGATGGCAATACCCCCGTTGCCAGCACTAACTACAGCTATGACGGCAGCGGGCGGCTGAGTCAGCTTACCCATGCTACAGATGCTGCCACCATTGCCGACTATCAGCTCAGCTATGACGCGGCCAATCGCCTGACCACCCTGATCTCGCCAGACGGGACGGCCACCTACACCTATGATGACCGGGACCAGTTAACCGGGGCAGACTATACGGCCCAGGACAATGAAGCTTACAGCTACGATGCCAACGGCAACCGTACCAATGCGGGCTATCAGACGGGGACCAATAATCAGCTCACCACTGATGGGGTGTTTAATTACGAGTATGACAATGAGGGTAATCGCATTCGGCGGACTCGCATTAGTGATGGCACGGTGACCACCTATGAGTGGGATCATCGTCAGCGGCTAGTGGCGGTGAGCGAGGGCGATGGTGCTACGGTGACTCAGCGCGTCACCTATACCTACGATGCCTTTGACCGTCGCCTTAGCCAGTCGGTTGACCCGGATGGGGACGGCCCTGCCGCTGCAACCACGGAGCACTTTATCTATGATGGCGACCACATTGCCCTGGTCTTTGATGAAGCGGGCAATCAAACCCATCGGTATTTGCATGGGCCAAATGTGGATCAAATCTTGGCAGAAGAGACGGCGGATGGAGCGGTTCATTGGGCGTTAACGGACCATCAGGGCAGTGTTCGCGACGTGATCGACAACAGCGGCAACAGTCTCAATCGCATTGTCTATAACAGTTTTGGGCAGGTGACGAGTGAGACGAATCCCGATTTTGACTTCCGCTTTGGCTACACCGGCAGGGAGCGGGATGACGCGACGGGGTTGATGTACTATCGGGCGCGGTACTACGACCCGACGGTGGGACGGCTCCTCTCGGAAGACCCGCTGGGCTTTGACGCGGGCGATGCCAACCTTTATCGTTATGTCTTCAATAGTCCCACCAACTACACCGACCCCAGCGGGGAAGTTGCCCTTGTTACTCTAGCAGCCGTAGGCGGCGTCAAAGCCATTAAAGCCGTAGGTGGCGTCAAAGCCATTAAAGCCGTAGGCGGCGCTGCAATCGCGCTAGGGGCAGTCAATCTCAATAACCAACTGCAATCAGAAGAGACCCGTGAGGCCCTTGAAGACTTTGCTCAGCGGTGTCTGGAAACTGTCACCGGTGGCTACAACCCCGACTTCGACCCCAACCGCCCCATCTGGGACAATCTGCCTTTGCCGCAAGTCGATTGGGGTGAAATCTTACAGACGCCACCCGTCAATCTTGAAGATCTGTACCCTGGTGGCTTTGGTGAAGGACCACAGCCGGAGATTGAGGATTTCATCTCAATACCAGGTGATGTTCCTGATTGGTTATCTCAGCCGTTTTTTGAAGTGCAGGGTCACGGCATGGGTGCAGAGTTGCCAGACATGAATGAGCTTCCTGGGCAACAGGTAAGAGATATTCTTAATGACACTGGATTCCAGCCTAGTAACCCAGTACCCTCAGCAAGAGGATGGCAGAAATTCAGGCATCCGGATGGTTCACAAGTTGATATAAATTGGGAAAAAGGGAGAATTGTTCGTACAGAAGCTCCTATTTATGGTTCAGATGGTTCAAGAATAAATAAAGGACAGCGATTAGCCCCAGATGGGAGTAGGATTCCTCGTGATCTCCCACATAGCCAGCACCCAACGGAATATTTCGATCCAACTTTATGAAAACGCTTTTCTTGACACAACTTCCTCTCACTTATGCCGACTCGTTCAAATTTGAGAACTGCGAAACTGGCTTCCAAATCAGAATTACTAACATCGAGCATCAGTTAGTAGTTCTTCTTAAAAACGTGCTTGGCTTTAGTTTTTCAAGAGATTCTCTGCAGCCTACTGAGGATTGGCTAGAGCTGATTGAGATTACTCATGAATATCGAAAACTGACAAGCCTTGATTTAAGCAAATGCTCATTTTCTATTAGTAATGTTAATGAGCTACCTCCACTACACATTATCACCTTATATGGTAGTGCCACTATGGATATTATTTGTGGAGAAGTTGAATTAGAAAATTCGACAGCTCCAGCAAAATAGTATACAAGGAATGAAGTGCCCTCCTTCATTCGGACAGCCAGGAAGGACGCGTGACTAACGCCCCTTTTCCAAAGGGACTTCATCACCCTCTCCATCAACGACGCAATCATTGATTCTGCCAATGCATTGCGAGTCTAACCATCTCAGCCCTCTCCCTAAATCCCTCTCCTAAGTTTGGGAGAGGGACTTTGATGTCGGCTCATTATCGGTGATGACATCCGCAGAGCCTTGGCGGGCTCCGGGGATGACCTTGTTCCAGCATTGCCCCGTGGAGGCAGACTTCCAACTGGGGCAGCCGATGACCTTAATCCGGCGGCTCCGCTACAATCTCAAGGTACTCCAGGTAGTGGAGGTGCAAGTAGTGCGAACAAGCAAAGCAAGTTAAATCAACTAAACAAGAATAAAGCTCAAGGAAATGCTTTCGAAACGCTGGCAAAACAAGAGTTCCAGAAAACAAATGTAGGAGTTCAAACGCAAGTTACAATTAAAGCCCCGAGTGGAACTAGAACAAGGGTTGATCTCATTGGCCGCGATACAAAGACCGGGAATATTACTCTCGGAGAGGCTAAAAGCTCCCAAACAGCACCTCTAACCAGAAATCAGAAGAAAGCTTTTCCTGAAATAGCAAAGTCTGGGGGGGTAGTAGTTGGGCAAGGTAAACCTGGTTTTCCTGGTGGCACCCAAATCCCTCCTACGACAGTTCAAATTATACGCCCTTAAAGAAAATTCAAGCAAATGAATGGGATGGGATGTTAGAGGGAACTCTTTCAAACTTTGAAATAACTGGAATATCTCATAAAATAAATATTCCAGTTATTTCAAGTGGTCGACTCAAATGGGCAAAATTAAAACGCTACTTTTTGAAAAGATGAAACCGGAACTAGGGAAAGCTGGTTTTAATCTTGTTAAGACACGGAATTGGTTCATAAGAAAGCAAAACCAAAATGTTTCTTTTGTTTTTTGGATAGTATCTTATAAGGATCAAGGGAATATCAGGGTTACTCCAACAACTGGAGTCAGGTTCAATAATATAGAAGACATTTTTCATCAATGCGCTGGCTTTGATGAAAAGTACAAGAAATATACACTTACACTCGTTTCTGAAATTTGGCGATGGAAAAAGACTGAAACCTCTTATCAATACATATTGAAATCAGAAGATAATGTTCAAGATATAGCTATTCAGATTGTTCATGATTTTTGGGAAGATGCGCTGAAATACTATGAGAGTTATGCAACCTTGTCTCAGGTAGACTCAGAACTCAATAACGATCCTTCTGGAGAGTGTATTCATCAGATAATGGATTTTGCACGATGCTCACGAGGTATAATTGCTGCAAAGCTTTGTAACCGACATAACTACGAAAAGTTGGTTCAGATATATCGTGAGAGAATGTTAAATCAGGATAAAGGTTTTTACTTAAGTTCGTTTGATTGTATCGTCAATCTTCTTAGTTGCTGATGAATCTGTATTCTGGGAGTTTATAGTGTCTATTCAAAACTTGGACGAGGTAGACTTAATAGGTGTCAATAAAGAGATAGGAAGGATCGAGTTGGCAATCATTGATGACTTAGATTGGAACGATGTAAAATCTCATCTCCTAATCTTGCAAGATAAAGTTAATGCATATTTGGGATTTATTGAAAGTGGCCAGATATATGAGTCCTATCCTGAGGCAAGTAGCTTTCGCCCTGTAATACAAGTACTTGCACAATACAGCCTGCCTAAAGAGGGTCGAGAGTTTATGGAAAAATTAAAGATTTTTTTGGATGAGGTCGGTTATGACTTTGAGTTCAAAATGGCTTTGGTGCGTGAATAAGGTATCTGCAAAGCCATAAGAGCCGGTACAGTGTAGCCCAAGCGGCAGAGAGCGTGATGACGCGACGGGATTGATGTACTACCGGGCGCGCTACTACGACCCGACGGTGGGACGCTTTATCTCAGAAGACCCGCTGGGCTTTGATGCGGGTGATGCGAATTTTTATCGTTATGTCTTCAATAGTCCCACCAACTACACCGACCCCAGCGGGGAAGCCGCCCTTGTTACTCTAGCAGCCGTAGGCGGCGTCAAAGCTATTAAAGCCGTAGGCGCTGTACTCGCGGTAGGGGCAGGAGGTGTCTTTCTCAATAACCAACTGCAATCAGAAGAGACCCGCGAGGCCCTTGAAGACTTTGCTCAGCGGTGTCTGGAAACTGTCACCGGCGGCTACAACCCCGACTTCGACCCCAACCGCCCCATCTGGGACAATCTGCCTCTGCCACAAGTCGATTGGGGTGAAATCTTACAGACGCCACCCGTCAATCCGGAAGATCTGTACCCTGGTGGCTTTGGGGAAGGGCCACAGCCAGAGATTGATGACTTTGTTCCACCCTTCCCTAACACGAACGACGACCTCGGAGTACCTTTCTTTGATATTGGCAATACTGGCGATAATTTTGTACCCCCACAAATTACAAGGAATAGGCATGGCCAACTCACTAATGGTACTTATACACTTGATCAATCTGGAATGACGCCACACACAACTGGTTCTTTTGCTGATGGGAAGAGCCAGTTTCTATCAGGCGTTGATGCAGATAGGGCAGTTTTAGATGCTGCTGCTTATGCGGATCAGCATGGGCTGTGGAATGGTCCTAAAGCAACTGTACCAGTTAGCAATGGGCCTGTAGGTGTACATGGAAGAACAGGAGAGCTTACCGATACAATAAATGTATACAGAAATAGAAATGGATTTGTTCATGGTTCGCCAGGTAGTCCACAATGATTCGAGATATTACGAGCCAAATTCAATGGGCATTCTCAAAAGCTAGTTATTGGGATAGAAAGGAGTTCATGAAGTGTCTGACTACTCTTGAAACTCTGATTCCAGGATCACGAAAAAATTGGGATGAATATGCGGGAGAGAAATGGGGAATTATCCTCATAGAAGGAAACGTTTTGGCTTATGTCAATAGAGATTTCCCTTTGCTCTTTATTCAATATGAATATCAAAGTATTCAGGACTCTCTTGATGGTTTAGTTGTTATTCTATTCTCAGATCATGATACTTCGGAGTTTGCTCTTGAGACTGCTATTTTTAATCAGTGGTCTCAGGGAAGATCTGATACAGGAGGGCTAAATTCTGATGAGTTGTCAGCTAGCGATATATGGTGGGCGACTATTCTGTAAAACTATCAAGAAGCCTTGATAGAGCTATTCGGTGAGAAGTGAAAAATCTTGAAAATAGGAGGGCCGTCCCCTTTTTGTGAAAGTAGACATGATTTAGAGAAGTTTAATGAAAAAAATCGAGTTTGAATTTGAAGATCTGTCTTTGCAGAACAGAATCCAATTTGATTATGACGAAGAGGTAGATGAAGAGTTAAAGGTCGTAATTGAAAATGGCATGCCAGTTTTATATGCTAATAAACAGGCTTACATGGCTCTAGCAAAGATCTTTGTAAAGATGGCTCTTGGTGAGTACTCGGATGGATTTCATATTCACCTCCGGCAAGACTTTGATGGAGATAAGCAAGAGGCTATGCGCTGCCATCTAGTAAGTTAGCCAGGTAGCTACTGTTCTGTCCCCTAATTGTCAAGTAGTTGGCAAAAGTTGATCAGGGTCAAAGGGTTTTCCAGATTTGAGGACCCCATAAATGACTCTGATAAACTTTTGCATCAATGTTCCTACCCCTACTTGCTCAGCTATGACGCCGCCAATCGCCTTACCACCTTCATCTCGCCAGACGGGACGGCCACCTACACCTATGATGACCGCGACCAGTTAACCGGGGCGGACTATACGGCCCAGGACAATGAAGCTTATACCTATGATGCCAACGGCAACCGCACCAATGCGGGCTATCAGACGGGGACCAATAATCAGCTCACCACTGATGGGGTGTTTAATTACGAGTATGACAATGAGGGCGATCGCATTGTCATACTCGCATTAGCGATGGCACGGTAACCACCTATGAGTGGGATGCGAGGGCGATGGTGCCACGGTGACTCAGCGTGTCCGAGAGCTAGATGAAGCGGCGGGGTTGATGTACTACCGAGCACGGTACTACGACTCAGCTGTTGGGACGTTTGTTAGTAAAGACCCGCTGGGATTTGATGCCGGGGATGCCAACCTTTATCGTTATGTCTTCAATAGTCCGACAAACTTTACTGATCCATCTGGAAAGTTTATTGCAACACTGGCTCCAGCATTCACTCTAGGGGGGCCTCCTGGATGGGCAATTGGAGCTGGAATCGTCGTTGTAGGTGTAGGTGCTGCCTATCTACTAAATAGGTCTCAAAATACTGCTTCATCAGCTAGATCAACTGATTGGGATTTTTCTAATGCAGCAGCATCCAATGCGTTTCCTTCGATCACAGCAACTGACCCACGAGAATTTGATCCTAATCGAGGCGTGCTTACACCGAGTGCACCTATCGATTTACCCAACAACACGGCTTATCCTCAACCTGATGTAGAGGGTGTTAATGATGCTGGTCCATTTGATGGTGGTTTCTGTGAAGATTTATCAGACATATTGGGAGAAACAACGAATCCATTTCCTATACCACAGATAGATCCTAGAGACTTTATTTTTGATTCCTCGAATATAGATGATTCTCATTGGGATGATCTTGAAAGTTTCGAAAATAACTGGGAAAACCCTGTAGCAAGGGCTGTTCAGCATATTCTTGCTGATAACCCTGATAGGATACAAAAGCTTGGCTTAAATGATGCGGTCGAGCTAAAAGAGGTGATTAATAATGTTTACTACAATCCTCAGGAAACATGGATTCGTGATGACAGATATAGGACAAGAGCTTATGTCCGACTTAATCAAGGAATTTTTATAGATAACCCAGCAAATCCAACACTGATTCCTCCCAGATCTGATTATGCTAGGTATCTAGCTAGAAGTGGTTTTATTCGTGATTAACATGAAATTAGTAGAGTCAAGGCCAAATTCAGCGCTTATAACAATGCCTGAGGATGAGCTTTTCATCCTCATTAATTCGCTCACAGTGATAAATAAGCTTCCCATGAACACTGACTTAGAAGCAATGATAATGATTTCGAAAAAAGATTTGATATCTCTTGAAGAAAATTTTCAAGAAGCCCTATTAGTTAGAGAAAGTCATTTCAAACAAAACTCCTTTTCTTTATTCAAGAAAGATCAAATATTTCACTTAGATGCACCTGTTTCTATTCTTTTTATACTAAGAGGCATTTTGAATGAGCTTCTGTATGGCATGGTATCTAACTCTGAAAGCTTGAAAAATCTCGATAAAGTCAAAGCCCTAGAAATTCTTGATTTTTTACATGAAGATGTTTTAGAACCAATACAGAAAAAAACAGTGAGTTATGCTACCTCTCAAATACAACGTGCTCTTTTTAAGGAATTTGATTTAGATCCTGCTAATCTTAGCCTAGCAAGCAAAGAAAACCGTCAAACGCGCAGATGCTCTATCAAGATTAGTGACTATTTTTTCTCTCTCTTACTCTCAAGTAACTGGCATGATAAAAACTCATCTATTATTCAGGTTAAAGTTATCAACAGCTCTGACTTAAAACTAGTTGGAAAATCTGAAATACATAGCGTTCGTTTAGATTTTTTACTAAGAATAGCTGCATATATCATTACAATAATAGAATCGGAAAAAGAATATTCAGACACTCAGAGTTATTCCCTTCCCATAATTAACACTAAATCACAGGAGATCTTAAACATCAATATAAAATGTGTTGAGCGCGAGGATGCCACAAAAGAATACTTAATAACCATAAATACACAGATGAGGAGGATGACTTGTATTTATGGAAATGTTTTTGAAGGTGATCTACTAGATTTCGTTTCTTGTTTAAAGGAATTCTTTGAAGCTTTGCCTAAAAAAGGAACTCGTATTTAGACCCAAGTCAGGTAGGAATGATTAATTGTAATTACACATTAGGGCACCTCTAGTTATTTGGTTTTTGAAGAATCGAGTCTCCTAAGAATGGGTTTGTAAATTATTGTAAAGGGATAAATATACCTTCTTTCGACCTTGTATAACCAGCAGTGTTGTTAACACTGGAGGAGGTTATGAGTCATCTTCCGTATCCCTCAGATTTAAGCGATGACGAGTGGGATTTGATCCAGTCGTTAATTCCCGTCCATCAAGGTGTCGGTCATCCTCGAGAAGTCAACTTACGAGAGATCGTGAATGCCATATTGTATTGGGCCGATAACGGTATCAAATGGCGCGCGATGCCCCATGACCTGCCTAACTGGTCAACCGTCTATGATTATTATCGTCGTTGGGTGAAGCTGGGGTTATAGGAACAGATAAATGAACGCTTGGTAAAGCTAGTAAGACTCGCAGAGGGACGAGATGAGCAACCGAGCTTGACGAGCATTGACAGCCAATCTGTGAGGACCTCAGAGAAAAAAGGACCTGACCAAGGAATTGATGGTCATAAGTGTGTCAAGGGACGTAAGCATCATATCGTTGTTGACATCTTAGGCATGGTGTTAAACTGTTTTGTTAGTGCCGCCAACATGGCAGATATTAAAGCCGCTGTAGCGGTGTTAGAGCCTGTATTAGAGACCTATGTGAGGCTTGAGAAAGTGCTGGCTGACCAAGCCTACAAGGGAGTCTTAGGAGAACAATAAAATACGTTCATCACTGCATTCTAGAGGTCACAGCAAAACTAGGAGAAGGGTTTGTCCCGGCACCTTATCGATGGGTTCCCCGAGAGAACATTCTCGTGGTTAGATAAGGCCAGACGTCTGTGCCGAGACTATGAGATTTTACCTGAAAACCATGAAGGAGTGGTCTATGTGGTCATGATTCGCCTAATGCTGCGTCGGTTAACCGATAATCGACGACGGTGGACCTCAAAGACTCCTCAGGCTGCTTAGTATTAGTTTACGAACCCATTCTTAAGTTGATGCCGAATATGACAAAAATGGTGATGTGCCTTTTGTTGGGATTATAGGCTGGTGGAAAGTTAATACATCAGGAAAGATTTGCAGTGAATTTATTCATAATTCCGAATATCAGCCGCTCAAAAAAAAACGAGGAGTGAAACAAAGGCATGTTTAATTGTTCTTACGCCTGGACTGGTCTCGGCAGAATATATAATATTTGGCACGGGTCCGAGCATGAACCTTTTTTCTCTGTAGGGCAAGTCTTTTCTGAAAGTTCAGAAAAATATAAAATTACTGAATGCAATTTTCTTGAAAACGCTCCTCAGAAAATCACAATTAAAGGAGAATTTGAAGATTCTACATTTGTATCTCTTTCCCCAAAGGCAAATCTTATTATTTCCCATGATGGAAATATGATTAGGGTTTGGGATATATCTTCAAAAGATGAGTTGTCTAAGTTTAACAGGACAAGTAAAGTAGTCCATTCATCGTTTGTAAGTGATGATGGTTCAAGACTCTTTGCTAGTTTCAATGATGGATTAACCTATGTATGGAGTCTAGACGAATATGAATTAGCGTATGCTTTTAAAGGGCTTCTCTCAATACATAAAAGATGCTTTATCCTTTCCCTTGAACAAAGGGTTATAATATTCATAGATCAGGAATTCAGGAATGTCATAAAGATATTAGACTATGCCACAGGACAAGAGATAAATCGCATTGATTTATCAGATTACTCACTAGATTATGTTATGTCTTTGTCCATTATTGAAAGGCATAATTTACTTGTAATCGGTAGTCCTAATGGGACTGTAGCTATTTTTGACATGGCAACCAATCAGAGAATTGAATCTATTCAAACAGGTGAAGCTATTGAAACAGTCAAACTAAGTGAAAATGGCAATCTTTTAATACTTGGAAACAGGTATGGAAATATTCGCGTCCTTAATCTTAGCAATGATGAAAACTTTTCTTTGATTAGTGCTCATGGGCGGTCAAGGGTCGAAGCGATTTCGATACTCGATGAGCAAAGGTTTGTCAGTGCTGGATGGGATGGCCGTTTGAAATTATGGACTAGGCAGTGACTGGAATTGATCTTCTTCGGTAGTGTGATACAGTGCGATCGCTCCTCATTAAGATTAGAAAAGCCAGCACAATAACGTGCTCTGAGCTAGCATCACGGCAATATCCTCAACCGCATCGTCTATGACAGTGAACCCCCCTAAGACTTTGCTCAGTGGTGTCTAGAAACTGTCACTGGCGGCTATAATCCCGACTTCGACCCCAACCGCCCCATCTGGGACAATCTGCCTCTGCCAAAAGTCGATTGGGGTGAAATCTTACAGACACCACCCGTCAATCTCGAAGATCTGTACCCTGGTGGCTTTGGTGAAGGACCACAGGCGGAGGTTGATGACTTTGATGCTGATCCAAGATCTCCTAATCCAGAGCTTGAAAAACCGTTTTTTGACTCTAATAGCGCAAATAATCCGGTTAATCCATTGGATGTTGGCCAATATGGAGATTTATCTGTCCGGAGCGCTAAAGATGGTTTAACACCAGACCATATCCCTTCTTTTGGTGCTATTAGGGAAAATATAGAACGCACATTAGGACGTTCTCTGACACCAAAAGAAGCAAAAGCTCTTAGAAATAAAACAAACACAATTATGATTCCTACTGCTATTCACAGAAAGTCCTCAAGAACATATGGTGGAAGAAATACAAAAGGACAAATTGCTGGTGATGCGAATAATCTAGCTGTTGCAGCTTTAAAAGATCAGCAGGTACTTCGCCAAGCATTAATTAATGCAGGTTTTGATCAACAAAACATTGATAATGCATTTAATGACTTAGATAATCTTAATAGACAAGATGGTCTTTATTAGTTAGAAGCCATGAATAAGATTCTTAACGGAGAAATAGTTCAACTATTAGGAATGAATCATAGTGAGTTAGTCTTAACCACTATTTTCCAATCCCTATTTTCTTCTGATTCTATCGAAGAAATAGAAGGAGTTTCCTATCTGGAATCTCCTGATAGTGGAATATCTCTTGTATTATCCTCCACTCTAAGAGTTAAGAGCATACAGCTTTATTCTGAAGATTTCGGAGAATATAATGAATACAAAGCAAAACTCCCGGCCAATTTATCTTTTCATATGTCTCAAAGCACTATATATGGATTGATGGGTAGTCCAGAACAAAGTGGTGGTGGAGAGAAAATTCCATTTCTAGGGCAAAGCCTACCCTGGGATAAATATTATTTCTCAAATGCATCTCTACATATTCAGTATGCGAGTGACCTAAGTAAGATTTTACTTCTGACAGTTGAATACTGCACTCCAGCAAAAATGGGTAAATAGAGAAAAAGAGCCAGGTAAGGTGCGTGACTAACGCATCATTTCCAGGGGGACTCCATCATCCTCTCCAGCAACGGCGAAATCATTGATCTTGCCAACGCATTGTAGGCCTACCCACCCCTACCCCTTCCAGCCCTCTCCCAAAGTCCCTCTCCCTAACTTGGAAGAGGGACTTTTAGGTTGGCTCATTATCGGTGATGACACCGGCAGCCTTGGCGGGCTCCGGGGATGACCTTGTTCCGGCATTGCCCGGTGGAGGCAGACTTCCAACTGGGGCAGTCGATGACCTTAATCCTGCGGCTCCGCTACGATCCCAAGGTAATCCAGGAGTTGGAAGGGCAGGAGATTTACTGGAAGGAGCATCCTCTCCTAGTGTAGGTTCCGCTGGAAACAATATTCCAAATCACTCAAGTCCAGCAGCGAACACCCCTCCTTCTTTACCCAGTCAGAAAACCCAAGAAATATTCGATAGTATTCAGGAAGGCATCGAAAGTGGTGATTTTTCTGTCACAAGAAACCGTCTAAATCCTGATACTTTACAGGAAACGAACGTTACTATTGATTTTGGAGGTGGAAGATCGGTAAATCTAAGAACAGAAACTCATCCTCTTGTTAAGGGAGGTGACCCTATACGCCATACTAATGTTGAGGCTCTGAGGAGAAATGCAAGAGGAAAAATAGACGGATTTTCAATAAGCATATTACGGAGTAGCAAAGAAAGTCTCGAAAAGCCAAACACTCTTTTGACACGAAATAAAAAAGGTATCGCTCTAGAAGATGATGAAAAAATTTGAGTTTGAGTTTGAAGATCTTTCATCAAAAAATACAATTGAATTTGATTATGATGAAGAGATAGATGAAGAGTTAAAGGTTGTGATTGAAAATGGTATACCAGTTTTATACGCCCATAAGCAGGCTTATATAGCTTTAGCAAAGACCTTTATAAGGATGGCTCTTGGTGAATACTCTAATGGATTTCATGTTCACCTTAATCAAGACCTTGACGCAGACGAACAGGAGATTATGCGCTGCCATATATGAGGGTGGTTACTGAACATCTCCAGCATCCGAAAGAGCTATCGCTTCTCGCTGTAGGATGGGTTGATGCCAAGAAACCCAGCACTACACATGTATGCTGACGGATCATCAGGGTAGCGATCGCAGGCAGTGAAATGAGGGCAGCGATCAAGAACATTGTGACTCTCAGTGCGATCGCCCCTTGCCGTATGGGGGGTTAAGGCCAAGAAACCCAGCATAATAGATTGAGCGAGTGTCCGCGAGCGGCAAAATTCTCAACCGCATCGTTGATAACAGCTTTGGTCAGGTGACGAGCGAGACGAATCCCGACTTCGACTTCCGCTTTGGCTACATCGGCAGGGAGCGGGATGACGCGATGGGGTTGATATACTACCGGGCGCGCTATTACGACCCGGCGGTGGGACGCTTTATCTCAGAAGACCTGCTGGGCTTTGACGCAGGCGATGCCAACCTTTATCGTTATGTCTTCAATAGTCCCACCAACTACACCGACCCCAGCGGGGAAGCCGCCTTTGCTCCTCTAATATTCGTAGGCGGCGTCAAAGCCATTAAAGCCGTAGGCGCTGTACTCGCGCTAGGAGCAGGAGGTGTCCTTCTCAATAACCAACTGCAATCAGAAGAGACCCGCGAGGCCCTTGAAGACTTTGCTCAGCGGTGTCTGGAAACTGTCACCGGCGGCTACAACCCCGACTTCGACCCCAACCGCCCCATCTGGGACAATCTTCCTCTGCCACAAGTCGATTGGGGTGAAATCTTACAGACGCCACCCGTCAATCTCGAAGATCTGTACCCTGGTGGCTTTGGTGAAGGACCGCAGCCGGAGGTTGATGACTTTGATGCTGATCCAAGATCTCCTAATCCAGAGCTTGAAAAACCGTTTTTTGATGCTAATGGTGAAAATGAAACAGGAACCAACTCGGCTGGCCAACCAGTTATCAGAACGTTCGTTCCAGATCAGGATAAATTACTAGAAGCCGCCGAAAATGCTGCTGGTGGATCCTTAGATAACTATATTAATTACAAGCCAAATTGGTGGGAGAGTCCTGATGGTAAACGGAGAATTGAGTGGAACCCCGATGGGCATGCCAATACTAATGAAGGTCCTCATGTAACCGTACGTGACTTTAATGGAAGACGACACAGTGTAACTGAAAAGATATTTATCGAAGGGCAGGAAACTTTCTAATGATCGACTTTAAATCGGTAGTCATTTCGTGGAAAAGCTTTAAATCCAGCTTTCAATTCTGTTTTGGATTTGAATATTTAACACTTGAAGAAACTCTGAATCAACTATCAAGCAGGGGGAATAGTATTAGTTGGAAGCAGTTAAAGAACTGGGAGGAGCTTGAGGATATTGATATATTCAAAGAGCTTCCAGAACACGAAAAAATTAGTGGTGATATATATGTTGTCACTGAAGTATCTTACAAGAAAGAACTTGGACCATTCAAAGTGCATGCAGCTGATCTTGAGTGTTTTATAACCGAACACCTTAATGCTTACAGTGAGTGTTTTTTTAATGGTGATGTGTTAATTACAAGTACCAAAGATAGTTGTATGTGGATATTTCACCATGGAGGAGTAATGACCTTCATAAATGAAATTCAATGTTAGCGAAGCATCAGCAAGCAGGCAGGGTGCGTGGCTAACGAACCCTTTCCAAGGGGACTCCATCACCATGTCCATCAACAACAAGTAAGTTGGGTTGAGTGTGCTCAACTCAACAACCCAAACAGTATATCTGTGGTTGGTGCTAACATTAGAGCACGAGCCATACAATCTAGAGGCAGAAATCTGACTCCCAGATCAGATTATCGCCTTCCATATCATGGTCTGGACATACCTGAAAGCTTTCCTCGTTCTTCTAAGTCTGTTTTCTATCCAACCAGTGCCAACATCACTCCAAGATACTCTCCCGTAGTGTTACCGCTTGCTCCAGTGGCAGACAGTATTGTCTCTAACGGAAGTCCAGCTCTGAATCTTCCACCTTTTAACGAAGACTGATGAGCGCACAATATTCAGCTATGCTCGACTTAATCAGTTAATCAGCCATCCTTATGACATACGTATACATAATTGTGATGTCCGTGTTGTTCGCAGCTCTATGCGGGTTAGTAGCCGGAGTGTTAGCTATCTTACTCTTAGGTGATACAACCCCTGAGCAAAAGTGGTATGTCCTTCGTGTGTCATCGGCGATATTCGCCGTAGGTGGGTTTCTAAAGGCTTTGGACGTAATCCAGTTCTTTCCCTCTCTACTGAGAATTTTACTATCTCTTTTCAGGAGAAAGTAGCGGAGTTCGAACAGTAATAGATACTGTTGGCGGAGTTGAAACGAGTCATCCATGCCAGAATTGAGCTACGGACTATACGGCCCAAAGCACTGAAGCCGCGACTGCTACGATGCCAACGGCAACCGCACCAATGCGGGGTATCAGACGACCGCCAATAATCAGCTCACCACTGATGGGGTATTCAATTACAAGTATGACAATGAGGGCGATTGCATTGTCATACTCGCATTAGTGATGGCACGGTGAACCACCTATGAGTAGGACCATCGCCAGCGGCTGGTGGCGGTGAGCGAGGGCGCTGAAGGTGCAATAGACTATCCTCACCAAGAGGTGAATAGCAGTTTTTGGAATGGAGGACTCCTTATAATCGTTGAAACTGGACTTCAAACAGAATTTCTGGCAGGCCCTGGAATATTTGTAGATAATGGTGTGGATAGAGGCAGTCCAACCTATGGCATTCTTAACTATTCATTGCCACGCCTTGATCCATCCATGATTCATGATGAGTTACGTATTCCATAAGGTAGGAGAAGAAACGTGTGTTTACACATCATAATCCTTAATAAGGATCAAGAAACTTATAGGATATGGACAGATGCTTTTAGTCGACTCTCAAAAATTTCTGTCGTCAATTCAAATTCGACATTTAGCCAATACTTCCCGACTTTGGATGCAGTTTTAATGTTAGGAATTTCTGCACATGAAAGATACGGAGGTGGTCCGAGGCCGAATGAGTCGCAAATTCTAGATACTCAACGCCTGGATGGTATGTCACCTTGGGTCGTTACTGTCCCATCAACTTTTACATTTCTTGAAAGTGCTACCACCCCAAATAACGTACTACACACTCAAATCAGTCATGGAAAAATCGAGGATAGATACTACCTTATATTCAAGAAAATCTTCGAATCAATAGAGAAATTCAACTCGTCTCAAGAAATAACAAAAATCAAAAGTTTAGGTGTTGACCTAGCCTACATCAAAGTGACATCAACTCATGCTTTAGAAAAAATCAGAGGTTTCAAAAATGCATATAATGATGTCTATCTCCACTCTTAGCAAGCGTAGGGTAGGGTAGGCACAGCCCGCCAAGTCTCCCAATCATCCCCGACTTCGACCCCAACCGACCCATCTGGGACAATCTGCCTCTGCCGCAAGTCGATTGGGGTGAAATCTTACGGACGCCACCCGGCAATCTCGAAGATCTGTACCCTGGTGGCTTTGGGGAAGGACCACAGGAAGATTTATCAGACATATTGGGAGAAGCAACAAATCCATTCCCTATACCACAGATAGATCCTAGAGACTTTATTTTTGGTTCTTCTCTGCCACAACCCTCTCTTGAAGATATTACAGTGGGTCCACATGGACCAGATAGACCAATTAGCGACGTCATAGCAAGAGCAAGAGGAGATAGAAAGCCACAAGGAAGATGGTTATCAAGCGAGGCAGCTGAACGCGCTGTCAGTAGTCTTGATACATCTAAAATGAGAGTTGGCCAAGCTTTTTCCGTGCCGATTGCACCAGGAGATGGAATGGTTATTAGAGCTTATAATGATTACCCACCTAGTAATCTTCCAACAAGTGAAAAATATATATCTGATTCAGCTCATAAAGCTGTAGTCATTCTGAGAAGGGATGGATCAATTCATACATTTCCAATAGGATCAGAACATCCTGCATATAATAGACCTGCACCAATGAAATAATCTTATGACAAAAAAGATTAATCTTCATGTAAGTTATGAAATAAATTCTCTTGGAACATTAGGAGAACTAAATCCACATGGGCTAATGAATGAGCTATTAAGGAAAAACTACAAACATATCGAAATATCTGGGAAGCCAATAGCCAAGATTGCAGATATAATTCCACTTGCTGTTGAATGTGATGCTGAGTTTTTGGTTGAAGGTTATCTTTCATTGAAAGATAACCTTATAAAGGGAACACACAGCTTCGAACATTTTTGTTATCTAAACGATGGAGTTTTAGAAATTCAAGCAAAGATAGATAACTCAAATGTAACGGTGACATATAGCTATTGCCCTAAATTAGATATCATTAATTTAGTTACTCATACCGAGAAGATAACCATAGAACAATATCAATATTTATGGAGGGGAATTGTTTGTGATTTATTATCTGTTCTTAAGAGTATTTAGCTTGCATTAGATTTAATTCGGAATAAATTCACCATTTGACCCAGAAATCGGCAGCCAGCAGGTAGATACTGTTCTAAATCCTACTTGTCAAGCAGGTAGGGTGGGCATTGCCCACCAACATTCCTCCACTTTAGCTACACCGGCAGAGAGCGGGATGAAGCGACGGGATTGATGTACTACCGGGCACGCTACTACGACCCGACGGTAGATCGCTTTATCTCAGAAAACCCGCTGGGCTTTGACGCAGGCGATGCCAACCTCTATCGTTACGTCTTCAATAGTCCCACCAACTACACCGACCCCAGCGGGGAAGCCACCTTTGTTCCTCTCATAGTCGTAGGCGCTGTACTCGCGCTAGTGACAGAAGGCGTCCTTCTCAATAACCAACTGCAATCAGAAGAGACCCGCGAGGCCCTTGAAGACTTTGCTCAGTGGTGTCTAGAAACTGCCACTGGCGGCTACAATCCCGACTTCGACCCCAACCGACCCATCTGGGACAATCTGCCTCTGCCAAAAGTCGATTGGGATGAAATCTTACAGACGCCACCCGTCAATCTCGAAGATCTGTACCCTGGTGGCTTTGGTGAAGAGATTCAAGATCTTGGGTCATTTTCATTACCTCCTTTTGGAAGTGGATTAGATTCAGTTGATCCAACAGATTTTGTGTTTAATGCAAGTGAATGGGCTGAGGGGGTGGCTCAGCATTCATGGGAAAGACATAATGGTGCAGATTTCAGAAATATAGGCATTAACTCTGAAAGTCAGCTAGCAGAGTCAGTAGATAGCACCATCAACTTTCCTGATTTAATAGCTAATGACCGAGTAAGAGATGATGCTACTGAATATTGGAGTGGAGTAGAACGTATAATTGTGATCGAGCATCCTAATAGTTCTAGTAGTCCTTCAACCGCTTTTCCTAAGACTTCTGAAGCTGAGGCCCAAAGTATTTTATTCGCGATGGCTTCCAAGATGTGGGGCCAGGGTATTAATTCATTTCACTTAAACTTGAATTAGAATAATTAAGGCAGGCAAGAAAATGAAATTATCAAGGCAAGAACTTGAGCTTTTAGAAGACATTCAAAGTGTAATGAAAGAGTCTTCTATAAATGAAGATTTTCTAGGGCGAACGGGATTTTCGCTCGACGAAATGAAGATTGAGGTTTCAACTGGAAATCAATTAGAATCTCAAAATGAGATTCAGTTTATTCTATCCCTTCTGAATGTGTTTCTAAGTGACTATGAGTGGCTCCCAAAGAGAGAAGGAAAACATTTAGAAAAGTACTCTGCTGACAAACTCATGCAAAAAATTGAGCAAGTTTACAAAAGTACTCATCAGAAGACTAAGCAAACCTTACATAAATCTTGGTCATTCATGATTACGGAGGAAATTATAGTCTCCCTGAATTTAAGTTCATCAGCTTTAGACTCAGATGAGTTATATTTTTCGTTTAGAATCTCGCCTGTAGGAGATAAAAGGCTCTATTATGTAGACTCTCACAGAGTTCTTATAGGTAAAAGTTCAGACTTTAATCGTGAAGTAGAACGCTTGATAGATTTCTTCAGTGCTATTTTAGAGCATGATATAAATGTAGAAATGATTCACACTATATATGGTTATAATGCTCTTTATTTTGTAAAAGTGCAATTTGCAGATGATTTCTTTTCACATTTGTTAGGTTCTCGTGAACTCCTAATGAACTTTATGTTTCTCCCGCATAAGCTTAAAAAGCTATCGAGAAAGTCCTATATGGGTTGTTTGATAGTAATAACTTTTGAGGATATCGCGAGAGCCATAAGAGCTTTGAAGAATATTTTAGAAGAACGTATAGAACAACCATAGATAGCAAGTGTAGCTGGATAAGGTGTGCACGTTTAGCAGACAGTAGTAGACACTGTTCTAAATCCTGGTTGTCAAGTAGCTGGCAAAAGTTGATTGGGGGCAAAGGGTTTTCCAGATTTGAGTACCCCATAAATGGCTCTGATAGGCTTATGCATCAGTGCTCCTAACACTTGCTTTGCGCTTGCCTGCTGCCAATAGACGCTCACGAAATGCCTGTGAGCTTGGAGACAGCGTTGCAACAAAACTAAAGCCGGAAAATACAGCCAGGTAGGGAGCGTGACTAACGCACTATTTCCAAGCAACAGCCAGGTAGTGCGATGAACCTTTTCCGGCACTGCCCCGTGGAGGCAGACTTCCAACTGGGACAGTCGATTACCTTAATCCTGCGGCTCCGCTACGATCTCAAGGTAATCCAGGGCTAAACAATACTCCCAATCTCCCCGTAGGAGGCACGGGAGGAATAAACGCAAGATCCATAGATGACTTATCGAATGCAAGAAAAGTAACGGATCCTAGGCGTCCCAATTTTACTAAAGCAGGAGGGTCTTTAAATAAACATGGACAAGGTAAGAGGGCTGGCAATAGTAAGTTTCCTGCTCCAAAAGGGAATCCATCTAAAATCAACCCAACAGTACAAGATCAACTAAATGAAATTTTGACGGATCCTGGCACAATGTGGTTTTTAATGAGACAGGTGATTTTCTGTTCTTCAAAGAGTAGTTGAATTAAAATAAGGAAATTTAAAGTGGTGCTTAATGTTTCAATTTCAAGTCCTCCTGATAGAGAATATTTGGTTGCGGACATAATGTTAGATGATTCACTTCAAATTGCAGAAGTCAATATTGGATCAGGAACTTTAGAAATTGAGATCTATGAACACCCTGAAAGAATTCCTTGGTCTCTCGACTTTGAGGAATTTTACACAGCCATGAAACAGGCAAAATTAAGCCTACAGGAAGTGTATGAGAAAAATGATTAAATCTCTCTGAATAGTGGATACTCTGGTAGGGTGGGCATCGCCCACCAACATTTCAGCCAGAGTGGCGACCCTGGGCTACAAACGGGCATCACGTAGCCAATACTCAGGCACAATAACTGGCTATGACGCTGATCAAGGGATAGCGATGGTGGGCATTCCGACTGGTGGAACGGTGTATGCAAAAAGCATTACCATCAGTGCCCAGCAAAGTGTAGCGGTGTCCCTGCCCTTGCTCCTCCCGACTGATAGCACGGATGTTAAGCCAGTGCTATAGCCATCCCCCTAACCCTCGCCCCGGACAATACGCTGGGGGTGGGGCTGAAGGTCATATTTAAGCCACAATAATTAAAAAGATGCAGAATCCTTTCTGTGTATGCTTTTGCTTACCAAGGACTGCCAATCATCGTGAAGCCGGACCAATAGTAGGGGTGAGAAAAATCAATATGTTCTAACTGACTCAGTTCGGCCGGGAGAGGCACGACACTGCGAGATGCCTCACTGAGTAACTGGCCCGACTCGATCCGAATGTCAGCCTTAAGCATGGCTAACTGACTTGCGCGTAAGGCTTCTGACTTTATTGAGGTTTGCTGTAGCTGATAATAAAACTCATTCATTAATGCGAGGGTCCCCACATCACTCACTGTCCAAAGGCTGGCCAGGGCTGAATTTACCCCTGCTGCCACAGCTAAACCAGCAAATCCCATCTCAGCATTGACATCCCCCAGGGCGGTACGACAGGCGGAGAGAACAAGTAAATCGACCGTTGGTTGATCCCAACCCAGGGTGTGGATGTCGCTTAAATGAAGCTGTTCATCCCAAAGCTGAATATACGATTGGTCAGCATTCCCAGCGTTGAACTCAGCATGGGTGGCTAAATGAATAATTTGGGCAGGCGTTTGCTGCTGCTGATCGATAAGATTTTTACGGGTGAACGTTTCATTGAGAAAGCCTCGACTTGGCCATAGCTGTTCAATATTTTCTAATTCCGCAGGGACAGCAGGGAGAGGCTGTAATTCTTGAAATAAGCTTGCTCCCATGGCTAATACCTGAGCTTTGCCCAAGGGTTGATAATTGGAGCGCATTAGCCCCAGGGATGGCACCATGCCTAAACTATATTTTTCAATCAAAAACTGCTGGCCATTGTGCAGAGCCGCAATGGGTAAACTCCGCAGGCCCGAGTCCATAGAAAATAGAATAGTATCGATTTGCTCGGAACCCAACTCATCTTCAATCGGTTGAATCAACCATTGATAAAGCTTTTGCGCCGATGGTAAATACCGTTTAGATCCTGTTCTTGCTGAAGCAATTAAAGCACGTCGAAACTGTTCAACTGTTGTGAAGAGTTCTTCTTGACTGACATTAGAAATCTCTAAATTAATCGGCTCCCCAACAGATTTAAAAATCAGGAGTTCTAGCTTTGTGGAGGTTTGCTGGGCAATATCTATCGCGAGTTTTGGCGTCTTAATATAGACAACCACTGATTGATGCCCCGTTTCCCCATGGATCTGGGTTAACAGATGTTGAATTTCCGGTAGTGTTAGTTGTTCAGCTTGTAGATCACGACCAAAATAGTTGGAGAAGTCTTGAGTACGCTGGTCTTCCACATCGGCTAGTGCTGCGCTGGCGTTGGCGGTATTTAATACAGTGCGATGAAAATGATGTGTAGCGATCCTCGATTGAGAGGGTGCCCGGTGATTCTCACCAGGTTTGCCGGTGGTAGTTGATTGATGGGATGGGGCTTCTCGATTATAAATGTCGCCATGGGGAGAAGAGTCACCTAGATTGGCAGATAAGGACGATGATTCTGAGGGGTGATGCGCGAATAAATTAGTAGGGTTTAAAGCGTGCCCTGGTAAGGCTGTGGGCAGAGATGAATCAGTTAAGAGAATCTGGCCATCAGTGTTGGTAATAATTTGACCCGCATGCTCTGCCCTACCACTTGTCAAAAGGTTTGGTAGCATTGTCAGGCTACCGTTAACCGAGTTGTCCTGAAATGCTTCTCCAGAAAGCTCCAGACTTAGGAGAGAACCTGCCTGGCTGACTTGAATTATCTGTCCTTCAGAGATTTCTTGGATTTGAATATTGTCGGCGGTGAGAGTGCCAGTTTTAATAACGGTGCCTGCTAACAGGGTAAGTGATTGTCCAGGTAATAGGGTTAAATCTCCCTGGTTGTGAATCGTGCCTGATGGACCAAAGGCAAATGCAGTAGGATTACCGATCAATGTACCGTAGCTATGAATGCCTGTGGCATTAAACCGGCCATGATTAAATTCGATATGGTTTGCAGTTGTTGCCGTCAGGCTTGCCGGTAAATTTAAGGTAGCATCAGGGCCAAAGATAATTCCAGCAGGGTTGAGCAAAAAGAGATCTGCTTGGCTTCCTGAAATTTTTAATTTGCCGTTAATAAAAGCTGTGTTACCTCCACTCACCCGCGCAAAAATTCTCTGAACTGACGGGTTGGTTAGAAAGTTAGCCGTATTTTCACTGGCCAGCTGAAACGTCTGAAAACTATGGAACAAATTACTGCCATCTACAGATAGACTACCTGATTCAATATCAAAAGATTGGCCATTGGGGGTGACAGTGGTGCCTGTGCCATCGGTTGCAGGGGTAATACCTTGTGCGCTTACAGCATTAGGCTGCACTATTCTCAGCAATAGGATGACCAGGCACGTAGTAGGTCCTATTGCTGTGTATCTGCCTAAATGTATCATGTCACCCTAGGATGGATTGCTGCGTACAGCGGCCTCCATGCTAAGGTGCCCAGCTCTCAAAAGGGGTCAACACTAACTAGGGTTTGCTATCTTGGTTATGGTCTGAAACCACATCCAATGTGATGCAATTTAATCGCATACAGATTAAACGAGCTCTGACGGTTAAGAGTGGCCAAAATCTGCTCTTTGATGAGCCCCCAACTTCTTCGCTGCTAGAGACTCATATAATCCGTAATAAAGAAAGCCAGATAATAGATGCTGTATAAAGATACCTCTAACCATAACACCAATTAAACTTAAGCCTACAAGAATAGATAAAGGCCGTAAAAAATTATAGTTTACTGTTTTTACATTGCGCTCAGCATAAAATAGCCCTAATCCAATGACAACAATTTGGACAAAATAAAGCAAATAAAACTGAGTACTAATGCCGAACCAATTAATAGGATCTACAATCAGCATTGAGCAAATCAGGAAGTATATAGGCAGCATAAGCCATGGTAAATGCCTGTCAGATATTGGCTCTAGATAGCACCAAATTAAGGCGCAGAACAAAAGAAATGCAACCATTGATGGATAGTATATCGCTGGATTCCCTCTAAAAATAAAATCTGAAGCCGTTAAAGCAGAAACAACATATAGACTGATAACAAAATGAAAAGCTGTTCCAGCCAGCAAAATAAAAGATAAAAATTTCATTCGCCATGGATTAGGGACAACGACCATAAGTGATGAGGACGAAAGATAATTTTGACGTTGACGAATAAGGGCAAGAAGGCATAAAAACATACCGACAAGTTCAGAGCCTTCTTCCATAGCTACTCTGATACCTGATAGCCAGTAAGGCCATTCAAGGGCATGCTCAAAGTATTCCTGAACAGCAACTAACCCGAATATTGTAAAGCCCAGCAAAATGCAAGTTGCCGAAAAACGAGATTGCTTCTCTCGAAAAAGTAGTATTAAGGCATAGGTCAACAAAGCAACCGCGGCAATGGCATACGGCAGGAGATTAAACCAACCTCCCACCCTTTCATGAAAAGAGCCTAATTCATCTGCAGATAGAGCAATGAATAAAATTGCCAAAACCCACCAGGCACTACGGGTTTTTGCCCTTAGATGGCAAGAAACTTCATAGGCCAGGCATCCTACAACAAATAAATTAATACTGCTCCACCAGACTGCTAGGTTGTTTTCTCCCCACAACAAGAAATGGCCTAAGTAGCCTCTTGCTGAGAAATCAGGCAAATACTTGTATATCCCTGTGTTTAAGATCAGGAGAAAATCAACACCTAATACCCATACCCACCAATTTATTGGTTTCTTTTGAATCGCTGATATTGTCATCTTAGTTATTTATGTTGAGGTGATTTCTATCGAGAATTAGCCTTGGCTCATAAAACATAAAGCAAGTAACTCTGGCAGGCTCAACATGCTCACTAACGTCAAAAGACTTGAGCCATTAACCCTTTAAAAATTGTTCTTTTATGGAAAAGCTGTTAGTTCTCAGCTATGCACTTTTTTCTTGATTCTTGCCCATTGACTCGCAAAGCTTTAAACCTTGCAGAAAATATACCCTTTTGAACAGAGGTTAGCATTCATCTTTTAACCTCAATTTAATGTTTATATAAAGTTGCTTTAAACTTTTCTTAACCTTAGATATCCGGACCTACTACAGCTGTGTATTCACTTTGAACAACAGCTGCTGACATAGATGGCTCAAGGGTTATGTATGCTTCAAGTTTGTCAGTACTACAACATCTGTATGGCTCTACTCATTGACTGGGTTGAACACTTCAGTAATGTCCGCCTTCCTCCAACGGTGATACTCACTGATGTGCTCATTAAGGGCTTCAGAAACGGCGAACATATCCCTACTCCAGCGCAATGTTAGTTAACACTCCACTGGAGTATTGTTAAGAAATTAAACAACCAAGGTTTGCTACTTTAGCTGTGGTTTTAGTTTCTTCCTTATTCGTCATCATCCCCTAACTCAGTTGCCAGCTCAGCAGAAAATCGGGCAAACGAAATCAACGCTTCTAGCTCATTTTCATGGGGGCCATCCTGACATTCACCCCACTCCCATTCCCAAAACCAGCTACCCGGATTATCGTTGTCTTCAAATATCTCCAGCCCTGGAATCGCATCAGCCGTTTTAGCCGGAATTTGTTCATAGGCTGTACGTAGCAAGATATTGTTGATGGTAGTCGCATTATCATCTGGCTGATTTTCGTCGATATCTTGCTTGAGACTCATGGCCTGGCTCAAGATGCTATTGAGGGTATCGTTAATATCTGCCTGATTTGCGCCTGTATCTTGATTAGGATCCATTAGATATTTAGCGAAGGTACACTATCGAAAATTAGACAACACAAAGCTTAAAATCTGATTTAAACCCTCCGTTTACACCATCAGAGATTAACTTAAATCGAGGGATCTTGCCCCAGTGAGGAGTCAAGAGCTCAATGGGCAATTCTGTAGGGGAATCCTTTGTGAATGCCCTTCGATTCGGGACACTATCAACCAGGATTTCCTATGATGGCTATCCTCAGAAAATAGGCTGTTAATTAAAACTGACGTGACCATTCTTTAGGCCAGCGTTCAACAACAACTTTTGTTTGGGTGAAGAACTCTACAGCATGTTGACTCTGGCCATGGAGATCTCCGTAGAAACTCTCTTTCCAACCACTGAAAGGGAAAAATGCCATGGGTGCAGCCACACCGATGTTGATGCCAACGTTGCCGGCCTCTGCCTCATAGCGAAACTTACGAGCCGCTGCCCCGGAGTTGGTAAACAGACAGGCCATGTTGCCCCAGCGGCTTTGGTTTACTAAGGCAATGGCATCATCCAGGGTATCGGCATGGAGCATGCCTAGCACTGGACCAAAAATCTCCGTGGTAGCAACTTCACCTTGCAGGGGAATATCTTGCAGCAGAGTGGGGCGAACAAAGCTGCCCTCCTCGTAGCCAGGAATTTTTGGATTACGACCATCAACTAGGAGTTTACCGCCTTCATCAATGCCTGTTTGGGTTAGGGATTGAATGCGATCGCAACTGCCCTGATTGATTACCGCCCCCATCTGCACGCCATCATCCAGGCCATTGCCTACTACACGCTGCTGGGCTGCCTCAACAATGGCATCCGTAAAATCAGCTTTTACCGAACCCACAGTAATCGCCAAGGATGCCGCCAAACACCGCTGTCCCGCACAGCCAAAGGCACTATCTGCCACAATCCGCGTCGTCATTTCTAAATCGGCATCGGGCAAAATCACCACCGGATTTTTTGCCCCACCCTGGCACTGTACTCGCTTGCCGTTCTCCGCTGCTCGACGATAGATATACTTGGCTACGGGGCTAGACCCCACAAAGCTAATGGCCTTGACTGTGGGGTGGTCTAACAGAGCATCCACCACCGTCTTACTACCATTGACCACATTCACCACCCCTGCCGGTAATCCTGTCTGGTCAATCAGTTCCATGATTTTTTCCATGGTTTGGGGCACCTTTTCAGAGGGTTTAATGATGCAGGTGTTACCGCAGGCAATGGCATAGGGAAAAAACCAAAATGGAATCATTGCCGGAAAATTAAACGGGGCGATGATTCCGACCACACCCAGGGGCTGACGAATCATACTCTCGTCAATGCCACGGGCAATATCTTCTGAGTTATGGCCCTGCATGAGGGTGGGGATACCACAGGCCACTTCAACATTTTCAATGGCTCGCTGTAATTCTCCCTGGGATTCTTTGAGGGTTTTGCCACATTCTTCTGTGATAGTTTTGGCAAGATCGTCGCGGTGTTCTTCTAAAAGAGTTTTGAGTTTAAACAGATACTGAATGCGTGAGGTGGGCGGAATGCGTCGCCAGGAGGAAAAAGCTTCGCTGGCAGCTGTTGCAGCCTGGTCGAGTTCATTAGCCAGGGATAGAGGGACCTCTGCGAGGAGAACATTGGTGGCAGGGTTGATCACCTCAAGGTAGTCAGTGGTTTTAGATTGTTGCCAGGTACCGGCAATGTAATTTTTCAGTTGTTTCATGGAAGCTAAACCCTAGAACTTTAAATGTGCATCGTTCTCTGACACCGTTTACTGAGTCCCAAACATTCGATCTCCAGCATCTCCTAGGCCTGGCAGGATGTAACCATGCTCATCAAGTTTGTCGTCAATGGCGGCGGTGAAAATGGGCACGTCGGGATGTTCCTCATGGAAGCTTTTGATGCCCTCTGGTGCGGCGAGAAGACAGACAAACTTGATGGACTGAGGTTGGGTTTCTTTGAGGCGGTGGACGGCTGCGATCGCAGTATTACCCGTCGCAATCATGGGGTCAACAATCAGCATATCCCGCTCACTGACATCCCTGGGCACCTTAAAGTAATATTCCACTGGCATCAGCATTCTAGGGTCGCGATAGAGACCAATGTGGCCCACCCGTGCCGAGGGAATAAGCTTGAGCATCCCGTCTAAAATTCCCTGGCCAGCCCGCATGATGGAAATTAACACCAGTTTCTTACCCGTCAACATGGG
Source organism: Leptothoe sp. EHU-05/26/07-4 (assembly GCF_043421015.1). Classification (NCBI taxonomy): domain Bacteria; kingdom Bacillati; phylum Cyanobacteriota; class Cyanophyceae; order Nodosilineales; family Cymatolegaceae; genus Leptothoe; species Leptothoe sp. EHU-05/26/07-4. The sequence goes on along the minus strand of NZ_JAXSQV010000003.1, from coordinate 788,518 downwards.
GGCTTTCATGGTGGCAAAGGGTGTTTCGATGGGCACCTGCTCCAGGGGCAGCCCACGGGTCACTTCGTAGGCCAACAACAGGCTAATCTCTTCTAACAACTGTCGAAACTTAGCCGTACTCGTATCTTTCTGACGCATCAGAGTCAGTTTATGCTGAATCAGGGGATGTTCAATTTGCGTTACCAATTTTTCCATCAGGTAATCCCATAGAAGCCACAACGGAGGGTGGACAGGGACCACCCTGAGAAGAATTAAGAATACCCCTAAAAGACAGTGCCATCGCTTTGAATTGCAATGGGCGGCACACCTGCCGGTCGTAGTTGTTTGGCAATACGTCGTCCAGCGGCCCAGGTGCCACCCTCTAGCACTTTGATTAACGGCAATTCTTCAGAAGATTTGTTAAGCAACTGGCGAACACAGTCACCAATCTTGTCCAGCATCACCACCGTTAAAGCTCGCCATTCAACCACAACGGGTGAGCCCGGCAGGTGGGGTTGGCCCATAACCTCAGAATGTTTAGGCACCAGTAGCCCTAAATCTACACACAGACCACCATTGCGATACTCGGCTAACCCCGTCAGTGCATCTAAGTTGCTGATGGTTATCCCTGCTGCGGTTAACGGCTCTACTAAAGAATAGGTCAACCACTGGGAGAGCTTATGAAACGGCACCAAGGTTGTTCCAGGACCTTGGTCAGTAAATGCGGGGTGAGACCACACATCCCCCAAGTTGGTATCTGCCAAAGCGACTCGACCGGGCCAAATTGAGCCAAAGCTTTCGATCACTTCAGTGAGCAAAATACCCGCGTCGAGAGTTTGACCATAGCGCTCAGTCAAATAGTTTAGTAAATTGCCAGGCCTAGCTGGGTTGGCCCCAAACCGCTCCGGTTGAGTTGCCAAAGCAGCGCCTAATTGTTGCAGCAACCTCAGTCGACCGGGCAGCCCCACCAAAGGGTTCTCTTCGCTCACCTGAAAAGCCTGGGCTAAATCTGCTTCCGTTAGATACTGCAACGCTGTTGCATCTACCTGATTTAGCAGCGTTGGATCAGTGGAGAAAAATCCCTGCTCAAATGCACGCAGGCTGGCAACCGCTAACCCTTCTGAACGTCCTAAGGTTTGATTTGTCGCAAAATCCTGATACTGCCACTGACTGCCCGCACCGGCATCTAGAAGCACGCTAATAATGGCCAGGTCTAGCTGTGATCTAGCGGCCTCTATCTTGGCTGTTGGTGCCGTTTGAGGCGGCAGTTCCCCTGGGGCGGGGCGGGGAACTAGTAACGGGCTCAGCCGTGGACCAAAGTGACGCCAGCGGCTGTGAAACGGTACGTCAAAATCAGGGTATAGCTGCTGGGTCGTCTCGACAACATACTGCGCTACGACTCCTAACTTGGAGAGATCGCAAGCGAAATGGTCAAGCTGATCGGCCTGGCAAAGATCAAATAGTTGGTGGGTGCGATCGCGAATTGCCTGGGGCTTTCTCAAATAGGCAATTGCCGCCTGTTCTTCAGGGGTCATTAGGCATCCTCATACTGGCGACCAATGGTTTGAGTGAGAACGGTCTCATCAGGCACGTCACCCTCGGTGTAGTATCCAGCTGCTTTTTTCGCTTTCATTTCCACTTGGGCATCGGCTGGAATCAGGCCTTCCGGAATGGAAATGCGTTCGACAATTTCAATTCCAGATTGGGTAACCGCGTCGTATTTAAGGTTGCTCATGGAGACAAACTGATCAATCCGGGTAATACCCAGCCAATGCATCACATCGGGCATCAGTTCTTGAAAGCGCATATCCTGCACCCCAGCCACACATTCGGTACGGGTGAAGTACGTATCCGCACGATCGCCGCCTTCCTGACGCTTGCGGGCGTTGTAAACCAGAAACTTGGTCACTTCACCCAGGGCCCGACCTTCTTTACGGGCATAGATAATCACACCAGCTCCCCCAGCTTGGGCTGTTTCGAGGGCTACCTCAATGCCATGCACCAGGTAGGGACGGCAGGTGCAAATATCTGAGCCAAAAACGTCTGAACCATTGCACTCGTCATGGATGCGCACAGCTAAGGGACGGTCTGGATCCGTAATGGCCTCAAGATCGCCCAGAATGTAAACCGTGTGTCCGCCAATGGGGGGTAAGAATACCTGCAGGTCCGGGCGGGTCACCAGCTCTGGAAACATACCACCGGTCTGCTCAAATAGGGTGCGACGCAGGTCACTTTCCTTCACGCTAAACCGCTTAGCAATGCCTGGTAGATGCCACGCCGGTTCGATGGCCGCCTTCGTAACCAGTAGCTCACCACCGTCTTTCAGAATTTTGCCATCAACGTGAATACGGCCCTGGTTAACGGCCTCTTGCAGTTCTGGAATATTGATGTGGGCCTTCGTAATGGCAATGGATGGGCGAATGTCGTAGCCTTCTGCTCTGAGGTCCGAAAACAGCTCCTGATCCAATGCACCAAACGGATCGAGGGAAATAATTTTGTCCGGCACGGTCCAACTGGCATGGGGACCAATGGACACTGTTGGGGCCGTATTGGTTAAATCAGCACGGTGATCCCGCTCTAAACTACCACTGGCAACGGCTAATGCTCGATATACGGCATAGCCACCGGAATGGGTGCCAATCACATTTCGATGGGCGCGGTTGCCCAGGGTGGCAATGATGGGACCGCGCTCATTTGGGTCTGCCTCACCCCATTTAATCTCGATGGAATCTTGGCCAAAATTGCCAGGATGAGACGTTAGAACAATATGCTTGTGCCGAGGAGGCTGTACTGTTGCCATGGTAGAACCCGTTTGTCAACGAATCCTAAAATTATCCTATTTTTCGGTAAATGGGACTGTAATTGAAGTATCAGTCTAACAATGGAGTAACGTTTGGTTTCAAGAATAGAGATTTATAAATAGTTGGCTCGGTTTATGCTTAAATCTCTTATTTAAATCGATATCGGTCTTCAAACCCACGAATCGCTGTTTTGAGCGTCGGGTAGATGCGTTCATTACCAATGAGATCTCGCAGTCCAGAACGTTTGAGCTGACTATACAAATCTTGTTTTACCCGCGCCAGGGCAAAGACAATCCCCTGGTTACATAACTCTTGGTGAAGCTCTACCAGCATATCGGCGGCAGTGATATCGATTTCGGCAATGGCTTCTGTATTCAGCACAAACCACTCCACCCGTTCTTGTTCAGCTTCAATCGCCGCCATCGCTCGTCGTTTAAAATTCTCAACATTGGCAAAACAAATGGGGGCATCATAACGATAGATGACCAATCCTGGAATCGTTGTCGCATCGTCCCAATCGTCAATGTCATGCCAGCCTGCTAGGCCCAGCACTTGACCCAAAACAGCATCATGGGGTCGGGCGACACGGGCAAAAAGATCAACGACAGAAAGACTGATTGCGATCGCAATTCCCACCAACAGATCCGTTGCCAGCACCCCCAGGGTGGTAATTACAGCCAGGGCAAATTCAGTGCTCCTAAAGCGCAGCAGTCTAACAAATTCTGACATCTCAATGAGTCGAGTAGCCGCATAAATCACCAAGGCCCCGAGGGCGGCCTGGGGAAATAGCGACAACACTGGTCGCATAAATAACAACACCCCAACCACGGTCACCATCGCCACGAGGGAAAAGAGCTGGGTTTTGTTACCAAGAGCATTGCCCAGCACGGTGCGACTGCCGCTGCTGCTAATGGGAAATCCCTGCATGAGACCGGCTCCAATATTGACAGCTCCTAAGGCAAGTAGTTCTTGGTTAGCGTTAATTTTGTAGCCATTACGGGTGGCAAAGGCCCGGGCCGTGAGCACATTGTCGGAATAGCCGACCACAGCAATACCAATAGCTGCCGCCATCAGGGGTGTCACCTCATTCATCGACAGGTTGGGAATGTTTAGCTGAGGCAACCCCGCTGGAATATTGCCCACTACAGCCACCCCAAGCTGGTCAAGCCGCAATACATTCACAGCCACTGTTGCTAGCAACACCGCCAATAAGGGCCCTGGTGCATTGGGCCATCGCGCCTGCACAACAAATAAAAAGACTAAAACGGCAAGGGACAAAATCAATGTGGGACCATGGTACTGACTGAGATGGGTGACAAACGCCTGAATCTCTCCCAAAACAGTGTCTGCATCAGTGGGAACACCGCTCACTTTGCTCAGCTGCCCCGCCATCATAATCACGGCCACACCGGCCATATAGCCAATCAAAATAGGTTTAGACAGTAAATCAGCAAGAAACCCCAGTCGTGTCAGGTAGCCCAGAATATATATCCCCCCCACTAGCAGGGCTAATAAAGCGGCCAGGATGGCATAGTCGCTACCGCCGGGCGTTGCCAAAGGAGCAATGGCAACCGCTGTCATCACAGCGGTTGTGGATTCTGGGCCGACCGATAACTGTGGCGATGACCCCAACAAGGTGTAAATCACCATGGCAGGCAGAATCGCCCATAGCCCAGCCACAGGTTGAACTCCAGCCAATTCACCATAGGCCATACATTGGGGAATTAAATAGGCCGCCACCGTTAGCCCAGCCAATATATCTCCCCTTAACCAGGCTGACTGATAAGACAACAATTGCTTGAGGCCCAATGGCATCTCCATAGTTCATTTCACGTGTACTGGTAGATGTCTCTATCCTAGGAAATTTCCATAATTTCCATCATGGTGGCCATGGTGGCTGCTGGTGGTTAAAAATTTAACTTTTCAACACTCGTCCAGCATTTAAGATAGCGAGCAGGGCCACTCCAACATCGGCGAATACCGCTTCCCACAGGGTGGCCACCCCCATGGCTCCGAGGGCAATAAAGAAAAGTTTTATCACCATTGCTAACGTGATGTTTTGCCAAACAATCCGCAGGGTTTTTTGAGCAATTTGAATGGCCTCCGCCACCTTCGAGGGGGCGTCGGTCATGATCACGACATCGGCGGTTTCAATGGCAGCATCGGAACCTAGACCGCCCATGGCCATGCCCACATCAGCTCTAGCAATCACGGGGGCATCGTTAATGCCATCGCCCACAAAAGCCACTTTGCCTTTTGTCTGATTTGCACGATGTAAAAACTCTTCTAGGGCATCCACCTTATCTTCAGGCAACAGCTTTGCGTGATATTGATCCAGACCTAGCGTGTTAGCAATGCTATCGGCAACAGATTGACTGTCCCCTGTCAGCATGGCCGTTTCTAACCCTTGGCAATGGAGCAACCGAATTGCTTCAACGGCATCCTCCTTCAGCTCATCCGCAATTATGATGCGTCCACTGTACTCACCATTGACAGCCACATGGGCCACAGTCCCATCAACAACACAAACATCATGGGCAATCTGTTCTCGATGCAGCAGGCGATCGTTACCCGCTAATATCGTACTGCCTTTCACCTTGGCACGAATACCATGGCCCGAGATTTCTTCATAGTCTTGAATATCGGTAACATCAATCGATTGACCATAGGCCTGTCGAATGGATTGTGCCACCGGATGATTGGATTGAGCTTCCGCCTGGGCAGCCAGTTCTAGTAACTGCTGCTTACTCCAACCATTATGGGTAACCACATCAGTCACCCGAAAATTTCCCTGGGTCAGGGTACCCGTTTTATCAAAAACAACTGTCTTTACCTGGGCCAGGGCATCTAGAAACTTTGAGCCCTTTACCAAAATGCCGCGTTTAGCAGCTCCACCCACACCCCCAAAGTACCCTAACGGAATACTGATCACCAGACCACAGGGACAAGAGATCACCAGCAACACCAGGGCGCGATAGGTCCAAACCGCCTGGGTTGCCCCTGCCATAAACAGAGGTGGCAGGATCGCCACGGCCAACGACAGAAACACTACCGCAGGGGTGTAATAGCGGGCAAAGCGGGTAATAAACTTTTCAGTATCCGCCTTTTTACTACTGGCATTTTCCACCAGGTCCAAAATTTTAGCGATCGATGACTCCCCAAAGCGTTTTGTCACCTTCACCGTCAAAACACCAGACTGGTTCATCATGCCCCCCAAAACTGGTTGACCAACCGTAATGGTTCGGGGCACGGACTCTCCAGTCAGGGCCGAGGTATCCACTAGAGATGTACCCCCTAAGACATCTCCATCCAACGGCACTTTCTCGCCAGGACGTACCACGATGATGTCGCCCACATTAACAATCTCAGGGGAAACGGCGCGAATAACACCATCAACCTTGAGATTAGCGATGTCTGGCCGCACTTCTAGTAGAGCCTTGATTGAGCGGCGGGAGCGCCCCACAGAATAATCCTGAAACAGCTCCCCCACCTGGAAGAATAGCATCACCGCCACCGCTTCTGGCACCTCATGGATGGCGATCGCACCCAATGTCGCAATCGCCATTAAAAAGTTCTCATCAAAAACCCGCCCTTTGAGAATATTGCGCCCTGCCGTAGTCAGCACCTGCTTACCACTGATGAAATAAGCTGGCAGCAGCACCGCATATTCTGCGATCGCAAATGGCGTATTGTGAAGTGGCTGATAAAAAACAAAACCAATCAAAAAAAGAATGGCCGCAGCCACAATAGGCATCAATGCCTGACGCACATTGAACTCCTTTAAATCATGACCGTGGCCATGGCCACAACACCCATGGGAATGAGATCCCGCCATAGTAGTCACCAAGAAATCTGAATATCTGAACGAATATTCATATATTACACAATAAAAACAAATCTCATGCCTGAGTTCTGGCCTCTAACGTCTATCTCCCCCCGTTACTCATCTAAATGGTCAGCAACTTCCTGATAAAGCGCGGTAACATGTCCATCCGCCAAACTATAAAAAACATTACGTCCCTGGCGACGATACTTAACCAACCGATGAGACTTCAACACCCGCAGCTGATGAGAGACTGCCGATTCCCCCATTTTCACCGTTGCCGCCAAATCACACACACATAGCTCCTGCTGAGCCAGAGCCGACAGCAGTTTTAAGCGATGGGGATCGGACAACACAGTAAAAAACTCTGCCATCCGCTGGGCCTTTTCCGTCGCCAGCACCTCCGGCTGCACCTGACGCACACTCTCTAAATGCACAAGGGACTGGTCACAGCCAGGAGCATCAGCTGTCGTTCCGTTATTTTTTCGACTTGAAGCAGGCATGTAAAGGGTAACCCTCAGCATCATACTGCTATGATACTGAGAATCATTACCACCTGAAAGCCTGTTCAACTATTCTTGGTTTACTTGGCTAAGGTTGGGCGTCTATCTGCCGCTGCACCTGATCCATGAAACCCAGAGTCATCTGATAGCTTTCCTGGTCTCCCCGATTTTGAAATAGAGTCGCCGCCTGTTGTAGATCGGCCATGGCCTGTTGAGAGTTACCAAGGTGGTGGTTTAACAAACCACGGGTACCATAGGCTTCTGCCAGCTCAGGATCTAAACGGATGGCCGTATCAAAATCAGCCAGGGCTGTCTGTGCATCCCTGAGGCTAATGTAAACCTGGGCGCGATTGTAATAGGCATCAGCATTATCCGGCTCCAGGGCAACCGCTTGCTGGAAATCAGTCAGGGCGAGGGAAAACTGTCCAAGTTCAGCTAAAACCGTACCGCGATCCATATAGGCTTGGGTAAACTCTGGATCTAGTTCAATGGCCTGGGTCAAGTCCGCAATGGCTGCATTCACATTGGACGTATGCAGATAGGCTTCACCTCGATGGTAGAAGGTTTCTGGGTGATTGCTACGGAGTCGCAGAGCTGCTGAAAAATCATCAATGGCCTGGTTAATGTCGCCGACATCATGGTAGACAATGCCCCGTTGCAGATAGGCTTCAGCATTATCAGCGTCGGTTTCAATCAGTTGGGTATAGGTTGCGATCGCAGCCGCTAACTGTCCTTGCTCCGCCTGTTGCTGACCCCGTTCCAACAATTCGTCAGCATTAGTTGTTGCCAGCAGCGGCACTGCGTGAACAGGCTGCACTGCGTGAGCGGGCTGCATCGCCAGGCCTTGATAGACCGATGTCACCGCTAAGGTTGTCCCTAAAATAACTGCAAAACGTCTGTGATTTACCATGGCCAACGATCCCAACTGCGGTGTACTATCCTTAGCAAATAATTGCTCTTTTTCAGGGTAGGGTAGATTTTTCTATTTAGGAGATTTCCACAATGCCCATCATGCCCTGATCTTCATGGTCAAGGATGTGACAGTGGTAAACCGTGCGTCCCACAAAGTCTTCAAACCGCACTCGAATAACAACTGTCTCATACCCTTGAAGACTCACGGTATCTTTCCACGCGCGAAAAGACTCAGGCTGGCCATTACGTTCAATCACCTGAAAACGGTTAGTGTGCAAATGAAACGGATGATCAATACTGGCCTGGTTAATAATTTTCCAATCTTCTATCTGATTTAGACGAACCTGGGTATCCACCCGATTCATATCGAAGGATTTGTTATTGATAATAAAACCACTGGAGCCATCACCGATCCCATGGTTCAACACAAATTCTCGTGTGGTAACCGGTGTAGACAAGGCCTCAACAGGAATTAATTTCTGGGGTAGCGGTAGCGGCTCAACATAGTCGCTGGACTGATAACGCAGGGTGGCAAGAGTAGTTTGGGTAGGCTGTACCACACCTGGCATGTATTCAACAGAGCCCCCCAGCGCCTCTAGCACAGTGCCAATACCGCGATCATCAGGGAGACTAATTAGCTGATAGTCTCCGGGTTCTTGTTGACCTGGTATTACGAGTTCGGCACGTTCACCGGGGGAGAGTCGTAGGAGCTCAATTGCGGTGGGAGTTGCGATCGCGCCGAACTCCGTCGCGATCAAAAACCAGGGATGATTTTGCAGTTGCAGCTGATAAATCCGAGAGGCTGACGCATTGATCAACCGTAGTCGCAGCAATCCATTTTGAGGTATGGTCACCGTAGGATTACGCTGACCATTGGCTAACAACCATGAACCCTCACGCCCCCACTTTTTGCCCAGAGCATGGAGTTCCAATGGCTGCAGTGTAGGCTCAAAATCCTGTAGTACCAGCACAGTCTCATCCGCCTGCTGTAGCTCAGGAACCTCATCCAGGTCTCCGCGAACAATCAACGGACCTGCTAAGCCGCCAAATACTTGTCGCGCCACATCCAGATGGTAGTGAGGATGATACCAAGCTGTAACAGCCGGATGGTTAGATGGGATTTGAAATTCATAGGTGTAGCGCTCACCAGGGGCCACCTCTCGAAACACATTATCAATCTCAGGTGAGATGTGTAGGCCGTGATAATGGAGATTGGTGGGTCTATCTAGCTGGTTGACTAGGGTCAAACGCACCGTATCCCCAGCCCGTACTTCAATCATAGGGCCAGGCAGTTGACCATTGTAGGCCAATAAATGGGTACGCTCATCTGCGATGACCTGTGTTTGAGCTTGGGCTGTTAACGATAGCTCTAACACCCCATCCTGACTCGTGACACGACGTGGAGCACGGGCACATTGCGAAAACAATGGCGCGCTAGCGGCAATGGCCATACAGCTAAGAAATTGACGGCGATACATACAACTCAGTCCAATAGACACAAATTGCCATTTAGATATCGAAGCCAAATGGTAGCATCTATTCACAATACCGTTGCATTTGAAATATAAGTGCACTGTGCAGTGGCCTGAAGCTATGAGACTTCAGGCCACTGTGTGAACTTTAATCAGCTCTCTTTGAAACAGAAAGATTCTCCAAAAGCTGATAGAGACTAAATTTCTAGCCTACGGTCGTGAAATCTTCAGCTGTCAAACTTCCTGTGAAGGACGTTAGGCTAGCCAAGGTATCATTACCTGCCGACAGCCAGGTTTTACCATTTCTAGTCGACTGGTTCAGATCATCAAAGCTCAGGCTACCGATTTCGATCTTATCGATACCTTGTTCAAAGTCTCGGATGATCAAATAACCGCGACCTTCGTTCAACACAAATGTGTCGCTGCCGCCTCGACCAAAGGCAATATCGTATTTTTTAGCCGTACCCAAGTTCAGGCGGTCGTCACCGGACCCTGCTTTCACCCGGTCATCGCCTGAACCCGTGAGAATGTCTTTAGACCCATCGGATCTCCCATTATGCTTGGTCATGTAAATAAAGTTATTGCCATCACCCGCATCAACAGTATCGATCCCTGTTCCTAGACCAATTTTGTCATGGCCTGCCCCAGCGAGAATGGTATGGTTGCCACGTCTGAGCTTAATTTTGTTGTTGCCATTACCCAGATCAAGAAGGGTACTGTTACCACCACCGGGGTTACCAGGATCAGGCGTATCAGGATTTGAGGGTGTATCCGCGATATCAGATACGGTCACGCTGAGATTTTGAGTTGCAGTTAAGGAATCAGAGTCAGTGACGGTAACCTTAACCTTATAGATGTTGTCACCGTTAGCATCACCAGGCTTTTCAAAATCAGGTGCTGCCTTAAAATTCAACACACCGTTCTTATCGATGGAGAACAAAGCAGCATCTGCTCCACCGCTCAGACGGTAGGTGAGTCCATCCCCCTCACTGTCTACATCATCAGTACTATTGATATTGAGTACCGCAGTTTTATTCTCAGCAATGGTTACTGAAGAAGATGTTTTGATGGTTGGAGCCACTTTGCTGGGTTCGCTCGGATTGTCCGGTTCATTGGGTTCGCTGGACTCGTTAACATCTTTAATTGTGACGCTGAGATTTTGAGTTGCAGTTAAGGAATCAGAGTCAGTGACGGCAACCTTAACCTTATAGATGTTGTCACCGTTAGCATCACCAGGCTTTTCAAAATCAGGTGCTGCCTTAAAATTCAACACACCGTTCTTATCGATGGAGAACAAAGCAGCATCTGCTCCACCGCTCAGACGGTAGGTGAGCCCATCTCCCTCACTGTCTACATCATCAGTACTATTGATATTGAGTACCGCAGTCCCATTTTCAGAGATTGTCACTGCCGAAGGAGTTTGAATGGTTGGAGCCACTTTAGCCGGTGGTTGATTGGGGGATGAGTCACTCTGAAACCCATCTAAAAGACCCTCATAAGCAAGTTTAGGCTTGTAATTTTCATCGAAAATATGGGCATCTCCAAAGCCCTTGAAGAAACCAGGTATCCATGAATAGCGATCCGTGAATCCCCAGAGAGTCACGGAACTACAATTGTCTGCTTCTAAACAAGTTTCAACAATCTGTTCATAGATCGCCGCTTGATTGCGTACTTCTGCCTGAGAAGCTGGTTTTCTAATGCGCACGTCAGCTTCTGTGACCTGAACTTCCAGACCAAGGGCACCAAGGCGGCGCATGTTGTCGGCAACACTATTAAAATTACGAGGATCTTCCTCTGGCATATGCATCTGGAAGCCAACACCATCAATGGGTACACCGTCTGCCTTCAGGTCTGATACCAACCGATAAATACCGTTAGATTTTCTGTTGACTTCAGAATTTCTATAATCGTTGTAGATAAGTGTGGCATTGGGGTCAGCCTCATGGGCCCATTTAAAGGCAAGTTCAATGTACTCAGGGCCAATCTCCTTGAGCCAGAATGAATTTCGAAGTGTTCCGTCTTCGTTAACAGCCTCATTAACAACATCCCATACAGGTATTTCCCCTTTATACCGTCCCACAACTGTTTTGATGTGGTTTTCGAGGATACCCAGCAGCTCTCGGCGGCTCCAGTTCCCATTTTCTATCCATTTTGGAATTTCTTTGTGCCAAACGAGGGTATGCCCCCTTAAATCCATATTATTTTTGCTAGCAAAGTTCACTAGTGCATCAGACTGACTAAAGTCAAAGCGACCTCGCTCAGGTTGTAGGAACCTGAACTTCATTTCATACTCAGCCGTGATGCTGTTAAACTCCTTAGCAATAGTTTCTCGGTAGCGGCTATCACTTTTCAGGCGACGAGCTTGAACAGCAGTTCCGATCACCATATTTTGTTTTTTGGCTGCGGAACGTAACGTACGATCGTTGTTGTTCATAATGAAGTGAATTAGATCTCATGATTTTCTGAAGCCAGCAAAAACGTTTACTACGACATCACCAATCTCTGCGATCGTGAGAAACCTCACGATCACAAGATTTTGATCGTTAAAATTGTTACCTACAACAGGGGTATGTTTAGTGAAATCACGAACTTTGAGAGTTCCTGTTCAGGTGCTCTAAGTTACTTCAAACTAAAGGGAAGCGCATTGCAAAACTTCCCTTACCTCGGGTTAGAGGTAACACGTTGTTGGAAGATGAAGATCGATATGTTGCCAATGATTTAGGTTTGTATTCAAGTTTTCAAAGCACCTTTAATGCTTTGTTGTATGACTATCAGAACACACTTCACATAAGGTATCTCGGATAGGGGCAATATGGCAGCCACCTCTAATGAAAAGATTGTGAGTATTTGATGAAGAAGATCGTTTACAGGGCAGAAAACTGCTTCTGGAATCAAAAAAAGTAAAATTTAGCGGATATTAGAGTTTATGTTTGAATTACTTGGATGGACTTGAGTTAAAAGCACTTCTCTTGAAAATAATAAATAGCTCAAGGTATATGTTTTGAACTATTAAGGGGAGAGAGGTTTATAAAGTGAAACTATATATAGTGTTTGCCCCACGCATTGAAAATGCCTTTGATCATCACTCATTTACACCACCAGACTGTATGCATCTCAACGATGAGCTGTTATTGCAACATACGCTAGACAAAGATGTTTCAGACTATCCATCAACATCTTTGTCCGCTTTAGAAAATCAATGCTCCAGCCACTTATGATTTAGGGAAATCAATCGATCTAGATCAGATGGCTCTACATCAATATTTCCAGATTAGATCCTCCGGAATATCGACAACATCTGAACAGTTTACTACTGGCTGTATTAGAGGCTGTATTAGAGCTGAGGCGCTAGCTGATGGGTTACTGGGACCGTGTACTCCTTGATGTAGCCAGACCTCAGTACCTCTGCTAAGCTCGCTTTGGCTTGCCATTGCTCCACCATAGCTTGGGCAGGTGTTTGCTTTGCATGAACAAAATTCCATAGAGGCTGTAATAATTTTCTCTCATGGCTTTCCCCCAGAGATTGTTCAGCAGCTGTTAAAAGTGCGATCGCATGTTCATAGATCTCAACATCTTGGAAACCATAGATCGCAGCCCGTTGATGCTTCTCTGCATCGGGTACTAAGGCTGAACCAGATAATGTTGTATCTAAGACAATCCCTTTCATTAAAGCCAGGAGACTACCATAAAGCTCAAAGTCACCACAGCTATCGCAGGCTTTAAACTCAATGCGTCCTATTTCTGCTGGCAGACGGGCAATTTTTGTGAGGGAGGGTGAACTGGCGATCAAGTCTGTAGGTTTTTCGACAAACACCATCGCAGCTGGTCGTAGCCCTGTGCGTGTATGGGTCCGCACCGATAGGCCCGACCATAGTTGTTGCCCATAGAATGGTGAACTAAAACTAAACGGCACCATAGCAGGACTATAGTAAGTTAGTTTTTTACCGGCTTGGATCAAGCTAGCAGTAGAAAGACCACGAATCGAAAAATTAAGATCTGGACCATAGGTCAACATGGGAATATGCGCCGTCTGTTTTTCTGGTGACGCCTCCCGTCGGCTAGTCTCATAGTTGTTAAGGGGTGGCTTTGGCGTAAATGTTGTTTGCACCGGGTTAAAGCTGGTTAAAACAGGAATTAACCCCGTGGGACGAGCTACGTCCCACAGCTGGATAAAACTCTCTCGTAGTTCTTGAACTGCTCCAGCGATTGTTGGCTGAAGTGTGGTACGAATTTCAATTCCTTTTGGCATACAATCAACAAGTTCACCTGTTTCAGAAAATCTCTCATAGCCTTCGATGTACCAACGTTTACGCTTTATTCCTGCATCCCCAATTCGCAGTTGAGGATAGTCGGACCCATAGGTGGGCAACTGTTCTACCAACTGCTCAAATCGCTGAAATGAAGTATTGGAAAAATCAGCAAATTGATTTGTTTGCTGATCCCAAAAAGCAACTTCATGCTCTAGACCAAATTGATAGGGACTTATCGGTTGATTAATAGATGAATGACTCATGCTAATGCACCCTAAGGTTCAAAGATTTCTTGCCAATACTGGCAATATAGAGATCACTTATGATGCAACAAAATGTCAATAGCACCAGGTTTTGTCAATAACCTGGTGTGAATAAAAGTAGATCATGGAAAAATATTCATTAATATTTAGGCCTTAAATACAAAGAAATCATTCAAAGGCCATATGAAGGATAATTTCATTATTGATGAGTGTTAATAGTAATCAATATCATTAAAAACCAAATAGAATTGGATGATGCATACAGCTGCTGCCTTGTCTTGTAAGACATCCCTATTGCCTAAAAGTCCCTTGGTGTGATAGCAAGAGGGCAATGGGTTATTCTGTATCGAATCCTGGCAGAGGCAGAGATAAACGCCCATCACGATATGCCCATTAAGTTATATAAGTAAATAAAGCCCCCCCTAGACTCTCTAGTTAACTAGAGGGTTTAGACTAAGGCTAATCCATCAGAATCAAGATCATGGCACTTCAGTTAACGGTTCCCAACATGGCCTGTGATGTCTGCGCAAAAAACATCACAAATGCTGTACAAGCATTAGATAGCAATGCCGCTGTCACTGCCGATCCTAAAACCAAGCAGGTAGATATCGAAACAGAAGCGGCGGAAACCTCTGTACGAGAAGCCCTCGAAAAAGCAGGCTATCCCCCAGTTGCTTAGAAATCAGAGGGCTAAATCCTTCATCAAGCCCTATTAAGTTGGGGTTTCTCCCCTCCCAGGAGGGGTGCCGTAGGCAGGGTGGGTTAACCGCTACGCTATCCACCGAAACCCGCTCTATTACTTTTTCAGACGTTCAACTAATAGCTTCAACGGTTAACCTACCCTGTTGCCTCTCCCAGAAGGGGATGAGGTGCTGGTTTATGCAGCTCAGTATTGACTGCATTATCTTTAGTGTTTGCTTTCCCAACCGCTGCAAGTCTATTCCATGGGAGGAGCCAGGAGATCATCATGACTACCGCAACTTTAGCAATCAAAGGCATGAGCTGTGCGGCCTGTGCCAACAGTATCGAAACGGCTATTCAACAAGTACCAGGGGTGAAAAAGGCCCTGGTCAACTTTGCTAGCCAACAGGCTAGCGTTGACTATGACGAGCGTAGTACTAGCCTGGATGCTATTCAGGCAGCTGTTGCTGATGCAGGTTATGGGGCGGCGGCTGTTAGGGAGATGAGTCTGGAGGCTGATCGTATCGAACAGCAAGCAGAACAACGGGCGCGTTTGTTGCGAGTGGTGGTCAGCGGCATGATTGGTATTGTGCTGATGTTTGGCACCATGCCTGCCATGTTGGGCATTCACATTCCTGGATGGCCGATGTTTTTGCACAATGCCTGGCTACAGTTGGTGTTATCAACACCGGTTTTGTTCTGGTGCGGTCAGCCATTTTTTGTGGGTGCATGGAAAGCGTTGACCCATCGAGCGGCCAACATGAACACGTTGGTAGCGCTAGGGACGGGCACTGCCTATATTTATTCCCTATTTGTCACCCTGTTTCCCAATGTGCTCACTGCTCAAGGGCTAAAGCCTGCGGTATATTATGAAGCCGCTGTGGTGATTATTGCGCTGCTACTGTTGGGGCGATATTTAGAAAATCGGGCCAGGAGACAAACGTCGGACGCGATTCGTCAGCTGATGGGGCTGCAGCCCAATATAGCTAGGGTTGTCCGTCAGGACCAAGAAATGGATATCCCCGTTGAGGATGTTGTTGTGGGCGATATCGTGGCGGTGCGCCCCGGTGAGAAAATACCCGTGGATGGGGATGTGGTGTCAGGCCTATCCACCGTGGACGAGTCTATGGTGACGGGTGAACCGATGCCTGTGCAAAAACGGGTTGGAGACGAAGTCATTGGCGCAACCATTAATAAAACGGGCAGTTTTCGCTTTCGTGCGGCACGGGTCGGTAGAGATACGGTCCTCGCCCAGATTGTGCAGCTAGTGCAGACAGCCCAGGGGTCAAAAGCACCAATTCAAAAGCTGGCAGACCAGGTGACTGGATTATTTGTACCGATTGTTATTGCGATCGCACTCCTCACCTTCACCCTGTGGTTCAATCTCACGGGCAACACCACCCTATCCCTACTCACCACCGTCGGCGTCTTAATCATCGCCTGCCCCTGTGCCTTAGGATTGGCCACGCCCACATCGATCATGGTAGGTACCGGTAAAGGGGCTGAAAACGGCATTTTGATTAAGGACGCCGAGAGTTTGGAACAGGCCCACAGGCTACAGACGATTATTATGGATAAAACCGGCACCCTCACCCAGGGCAAACCCATGGTGACGGACTACCTGACGGTCAGGGGAACGGCCAATCGCAATGAAATTAGGCTACTCCAGCTAGCTGCCGCCGTTGAGCATCAGTCGGAGCATCCTTTAGCGGCAGCCATCGTTAACTATGGGCAGGCGCAGGGTGTGGATAACCTACCAGAGGTTCAGGAGTTTGAGGCCATTGTGGGCAGCGGTGTCCAGGGGACTGTCCATGGTCAGCGGGTGCAAATTGGTACCGAACGCTGGATGCAGAGCCTGGGGATTAATACCGAGCACCTACAGTCTCGACGACAGGCTTGGGAGTCAGCTGCTAAAACCACCGTATGGGTTGCAGTGGATGGTAAAGCAGAAGCGCTACTGGGCATTGCCGACGCCTTGAAACCATCGTCTGCAGACGTCGTGCGACGTTTACAGCGCCTGGGTTTAGACGTGGTGATGCTGACGGGGGATAACCCGGCAACGGCTGCCGCCATTGCCCAGGATGTGGGCATTCGCCGCTATATTGCCAGCGTGCGGCCCGACCAAAAAGCTGCCCATGTGCAACAGCTGCAGGCTACCGGGAAACGGGTCGCCATGGTGGGCGATGGTATTAATGATGCTCCTGCTCTGGCCCAGGCAGATGTGGGAATTTCCATTGGGACAGGGACGGATATTGCGATCGCAGCCAGCGATATTACCCTAATTTCAGGCGACCTCAGCGGCATTGTCACGGCCATCCGTCTCAGTAAAGCCACCATGGCCAATATTCGCCAAAATTTGTTCTTTGCCTTTATCTACAACGTGGTAGGCATTCCGGTGGCCGCTGGGATTCTTTATCCCATTTTTGGCTGGCTGTTGAACCCCATGATTGCTGGGGCTGCCATGGCCTTTAGTTCGGTCTCTGTGGTGACCAATGCGCTACGGCTGAGAAAGTTTAGACCGCAAGGGGTACGACTATGACACTCAAATCTTTTTTGCTGAGTGGTTTATTTTGTCTGGGTTTGATTGCCAGTACAGCATCCCTGGCCAGTGCAAACGTTGGCAGTATTCAGGCGATTGAGCAGCCATTGGTGGTCAAATTTGGGGTGACTGTCGCGGGGTTAGGATTGCTTGCGTTAGAACTGTGGTGGTTTCTTGGCAAGAAAAAATAAGGGACAAATAGATTGTTTTCCTTTGTAGGGGCGCACAGCAGTGCGCCCCTACTATTCGCCCCTACGGGATTACGTGGGTTCTGTGGGATTCGAGGTGTCTGTAACCTGGGACATTTCTACCATGATAATAAAGATAGTCTCTAGACCATTATCAAAGCGCAGCGTATTCACGAGATCATGCTCAATGGAAATCGCTGAATCGACAATGATCATATCAGGCTGAAGTGCCAGAGCCTTTGCAATGCCTTCTTTACCCGTAGTCGCTTCGGTAACGGTATACCCCCTAGATAGCAACACATCCGTCAGATTTTTAGTGGTGGAAACATCCATGTCAACCACCAGCACCTTACGGTTTGACGTGCCCTGGTCTAACAGAATTTTAATATCGCGAAGCAGCGCCTCTGTATCGATTGGCTTCGTGAGATAGCGATCGATGCCAAGACGATAGCCCCGCTGTTGATCTTGAATAATAGAAAGAATAATGGTGGGAATGCCCATGGTAGCTGGGTTGTTCTTGAGCACAGCAGCCAAGTCAAAGCCGTTGATGGTGGGCATCATCACATCAAGGATGATTAAATCCGGTGGCTCTGCCTTAACTTGATTGAGGCCATCCATACCATCGTTAGCCGTTTTAACCCGATAACCAACTGCTTCTAACTCCTGGCGCAACAGTTGACGAATATGGGGTTCATCATCCACCACGAGAATTGTTTTCTGAGACTTTTCCGTTGGAGTAACGGCTCGATCTACGTTTTCTTTGAGCCGCTGTACCAGGGACTGTAAATTGACGCTAGTTGCTTCACTCTCCTGCGATGCATTCACAGGCAAGGTAAAGGAGAAAGTACTACCCTGCCCCTGCTGGCTTTCAACCCAAATTCGCCCTTCGTGATGTTCAACGATTTGTTTGCAAATTGGTAGCCCTAGACCGGTACCCTTAGGCTTGTCAGTCATTATTTCACCCACCTGGGTGAACTTTTCAAACACTTTTTCGAGATCGTCTTCGGAAAGACCAATACCTGTATCAATAATACTGACAACAATTTCAGCATCTTGTTGATAAATACGACATGTGACGGAACCACTATCCGTAAATTTGATAGCGTTAGAAAGTAGGTTAATGAGAACCTGAACCAAACGATTGCGATCGCATATCACCTCTGGCAACCCTGGTTCAACCTCGCGAATCAGATCCAAACCACTGGCTTGAAAGAGAACAGACGTGGCCGAAATTGCCTGATCTAGAATCTCAGCCACAGATGTCGGCTGCATATTCCATTCAATTTTGCCTGCTTCAATTTTAGAAATATCCAATACATCATTAATCAAAGATGTTAAGCGCTCACCCTCAGATACAATGATGCCGAGGTTTTCCCGCACCTGGCGTACCGCTCGATTCGTTTTCTTGGTCTCAGCACTCACCGCAGGCAATACGGTGTCTTCTAGCTTTTTTTGAATCAATTTAGCAAAGCCTAGGACCGAGGTCAGGGGTGTCCTTAGCTCATGGGAAACCGTCGAAAGAAAGTCGGTTTTCATTTGATCCACTTCTTTCTCAGTTGTAATGTCACGAATTAAAACAACAGAACCATGAGCTTTTCCAGGCTCAGAACTTGCCGTTGTCTCTCGATTAGACGTGATCGCTGTCACCAGGGCTTGCCCCACTCGCTTTTCTAACAAATTCACTTCAACACTGAGATTTATGTCTGGAGCTGCTTGGTTCTGAACAATCAGCTCCGTAATCGACCGATCAAACACGTCTTGCATCGGTCGACCACGCAAGGGGGTCCCATTTAACCGAAACATCTTTCTCAGGGCAGGGTTAGCTCGGGTAATCTGACCTGCGGCATCAATAACCAATAGCCCGTCCCCCAGGGTATCAATAATGGCATTTAGCTCTTGGGCTCTGGTTTCTAAATCCTGTTGAGTTGTTCTTAGGGCATGGGTATAGGCACCTACCCACTCAATGAGCTGATTTAGAGACTGGGCTAAACTGCCAATTTCATCCTGATTGACCACCCCCGCTCGCAGGTTAAAATTCTCATCCCGTGTGACTTGTAAGGCCGTTTCTTCAACCGCTCGTAGTGGTTGACTGATGGTACGACTGATGAGATAGGCCAATAGGCTAGCAAATATAAGCGATAAAATAACACTGATTGTAATCACCTGGGCTTGCAGCCGCGCAGATTCTTGAACAATTTCCCTGGATTCCCTCAGTTCATCTTCTTCAATGAAGTCAGCCAGAGCTGCTAAATTTCGTGCAAATTCTTCCAGTTCTAGTGCAGCAGGACGACGATTTAAATCCACGAATTCCTGACGAGCTACCAGGAGTTCTCGATCCTGTAGATCGCTCAGGTCCATCCCTTTTACAAATTGATCAATCTCTTCTAAATTAGTTTCAACAACACCATCGTAGTTCTCAACTAATTCATCCAACAGTTCCAGCTCATCTTCGGTTTCTTCTACACCGCCTTCAATATCATCGTCATATTGCTGTTGTAAACTCAACCAATCTTTTTGAAAATCGCTACCACTCGAGCGATAAAGATCATAATTGATTAGAAACTGGTCTGGATTTTCAAGCCAGGTAATCAGCTGACGCTCATAGGCAATAAATCGATTCAGGGATTTCTCTAGATTCCGTAGACTTAAAATCTCCTCAATAGCATCTTCATTGCCCTGGTAAGCCTTAAACTCATAGCGCCGAGCAATACTAATACCCGTGCCTGTACCAGCAACAACAATACCGACCACCAAGGCGTATCCCAAACCAATTTTCTGAATTACCTTCAGGTTGCGCAACCAGCTTCTGACCTGGGCTGGTAAGATGCCATGGGAAGAATTCGCAGATGACGATGGTTGGATACTCATATAAGGTTCTATAGGGCGTTCTATAGGGCAATAGCTAAGACTTCCGCAGCTTTTTCTAGGATTTCGTCAGGGTCAAACGGCTTGGTCATATACAAATTAGCCCCCACTTCACGCCCCTGTTGCTGATCAAATTCCTGCCCTTTAGCCGTCAACATGATGATGTAGGTATCGCGCACCGCGGCATCTTCCTTCACCGCCTGACAAACCTCAAAACCATTCAGTTTCGGCATCATCACATCTAAAAAAACCAAATTGGGCTTTTTGGTACGAATTAGGGTTAAGGCGTCCATGCCGTTAGTTGCCGTCAATAGCTCCACGCCTTCGTCTTCAAGATCCTCCAGGGTTTGTTCCATCAGCACCCGGATATGCACTTCGTCATCAACAATTAAAACAGCTTTATTCATGGAATTACTCCAATGGATTAGTGGGAGAAAAGGTCGACCATCAAACAGCTGACATCATGCAGAATTAGCTGAATCCGGTGGTGATATAACTTGAGAATTTTCTACCATAATGAGAAAAATATTCTCTAAGCCATTGTCAAATTGTAAGGTGTTGACCACCTCATGTTCCATGGAAATGGCCGAATCGACAATGATCATCTCGGGCTTCAGGGAAAGGGCTTTTTCAATACCGTCCTTACCAGTGGTCGATTCAGTAACGGTATAGCCCTTCGACAGTAAAACATCCGTCAGGGTCTTGGCCATCGATGTATCTATATCCACCACGAGTACCTGACGATTGGATGTGCCCTGGTCCAATAAAGTTTTAATGTCCTTGAGCAGCACCTCTGTGTCGATGGGCTTACTGAGATAGCGATCCACACCCAGACGGTAGCCCCGTTCTTGATCTTGAACAATAGACACCACAATGATGGGAATACCCATGGTCGCTGGATTATGCTTGAGGATAGCCACCAGATCAAAGCCGTTAATGTTCGGCATCATCATGTCCAACACCATCAGATCTGGGGGGGATGCCTTAACCTGATTGAGGGCATCCATGCCATCTTTAGCCATCTGGACTTTATAGCCCACAGCTTCTAGTTCCTGGCGCAAAAGCTGCCGAATATGGGGTTCATCATCAACCACCAAAATTGTTTTCTGGGGAGTGTCTGTGACCGGTGCGGCGGCCACGGTCTGTCGTACATTTTCTTTTAGCTGCTGGACCAGGGTCTCCAGATTCATGTTTGTTGGCTTGGCTTCTAGATCCGCGGTCAAAGGCAGGGTAAAGGTAAAGGTACTCCCCTGACCGAGGGCGCTTTCGGCCCAAATGCGACCGCCATGGTATTCAATAATTTGTCGACAGATCGGTAGCCCTAACCCCGTTCCCTTAGGTTTATCGGTCATGACTTTACCTACCTGGGTAAACTTCTCAAATACTTTCTCTAGGTCATCTGTGGACAGGCCAATGCCCGTATCAATGATACTGATCGATAATTCAATATCTTGATGCCGCACAAAACAGGTGACAACTCCCTCATTGCTAAATTTGATGGCATTGGAGATCAGATTGATCAATACTTGGATGATGCGGTTGCGATCGCACACCACCTTTGGCAATTCGGGTTCAACATCAAGAACAATTTCTAAGCCATTGTTTTGGGCCAACACCGATGTCGCTGAAATGGCTCGCTCAATCAGATCCGAGATAGATGACGGCTGCATGTTCCACTCAATTTTGCCCGCCTCAATTTTAGAAATATCGAGCACATCGTTGATCAGGGAGGTCAGACGCTCCCCTTCAGAGATAATAATGCCCAGGTTGTCACGGACCTGTCGCACTGCCCGGTCCGTTTTTTTAGTCTCAATCTTTACAGCGGGCAATACAGTATCTTCCAGTTTCTTTTGGATCAGTTTGGCAAACCCTAAAATCGACGTCAGGGGTGTCCTTAGCTCATGGGAAACCGTCGAAATAAAGTCGGTTTTCATTTGATCCACTTCTTTCTCAGCCGTAATATCACGAATGAGAACAATGGAATCAAAATCTCCCCCCGGAACGACGTTACTATTATTGCTCACAACAGCAGTGACCAAGGCCTGACCAATGCCATTATTAGGCAGCTCGACATCGGTAATCAGCAACTGGGTCGGATCAGCCTGGTTTTTAGCAATGAGTTGAGACAAATCCGTCTGAAAAACTTCATGACAGGGCGATCCCGTAACGGTTTTGGCATATAGATTGAACATGTGAACCAGCACAGGATTGCAGCGAATAATAGTGCCAGTTGAATCAATCACCAACAGCCCATCACCAAGATTATCGATGATGGCATCAAGTTGTTCTGTACGTTCTTTAACCCGCTGTTCCAGGCCCTCCTGACTTCGCTCTAACTCTTCCGTATACTGCCCTATCCAGGTGATTAACTGATTGAGAGAGTTGGCTAACAATCCTATTTCATCTTGATTGTTAACCTTGGCCCTCAGTGCAAAGTTACCCCCATGGGTGACCTGCTGAGCCACCTGGGTCAGATGCTGAATTGGACGAATGACACGGTTAGCCACATAGGTCGTAATTGCCCCAACAATAACAGCCGTCAGCCCCGTCCCTAGGGCAAAAATGCGCAGCAGCTGATATTGGGGGGCAAACGCAATTGCCGTATCAGCAGTAATCAGAGCACCAATAGACTCAGAGTTTACACTGTTGCTAAGATTCACGGGAGCATAGGCAACCAGTTGTTTTCTGTTATCTTCTTGACTATTGGCAAAGACTTTAGCCTTAGACCGTCTACTCTCAAAGATCTCCATTAAACTTGGATAGTAGCTCTCAACAGTCTGGGCCAGGTAGTTTTGTCGAGCACTGGCAAAAATCATGCCATCGGAATTAAAGAGATGCCATACTCGTTTATGCTCTTCAAAAATCTCGAAGAGTTCACTCATATAGTGCCCTGGCACACGGGCCCTAATAATATAGATTGAGTTACCGGTTTCTAGATCGTTGACTGGAACAGCGTATTCCACCCGGAGGAGGCCTGAACTAGACGACAACCCAGGGCCATTCATCGTGGACTGTCCAGTTTTTACAGCCGCTTGAAAATACTCACGATCCCCATAGTTACCAACAAAAGGTTTGCCCGTAGTCGCCTGTGCTACTGGATTTCCATCTAGATCAAACAAAATAATGCTGTCAAAATAGTCAAGGCTATTGGCAAATTCAGTGAGTAGTAATTGTTGCTGATTGGGAGACGAGTCATTGCGCAGCGTTGCTTGGGTCAACACTGGGTTAACGGCTAAGGATTCCACCTCACGCAGCCGACTGACCAGAAACTGATCTAATTTATCGCCCATGACTTCCGTACGCTGGCGCTTTTCTTGAATAACTTGTTGAGTTATGGAGCGACTGGCAAATAGATAAGCGGCACTACCGATGAGCACAACAGGCAAGGTACTAAGGGCAATGGCAAATACCGTGACCTTATGTTGTAATTTATGCCGTTTACCTGATGCTGCCGTTGGTTGTCCCAACCAGAGCTGTGATGACTGTGAGCCATTATCCATGACTATTACCCAAGGAATGGAGCATGCCTAAAATTGCGTTAGCGTCAGCCGGATGAACCTGAAACAAAAAAGGACTAAAAACCTTGTTTAATAAGGTCTTGATTGACGGCGCTTATCTATGTTGTCTCTAGCATTGTTCATTTCAAGATCATCCTGTTTAACTGGAATTTCAAGCAAAAACGTCGTCCCCCGACCTAACTCAGACTGACAAACTAAGCGACCTTTGTGGCGTTCAGTAATAATCTGATAGCTAATTGAAAGACCTAGCCCCGTACCTTTACCCACATCCTTGGTGGTGAAGAAGGGATCGAATAGCTTATTTCGAATTTTGGCAACAATTCCCGGGCCATTATCATGAATCCGAACTTGAATCCGGTTTGGGTGAAGTTGCAGCGTCGTAATCGTAATTCTCGGTGAGTGGTAATACGGTGGGACTTCCAGGACATCAATGGCATTGGCCAAAAGATTCATGAAAACCTGATTGAGCTGGCTGGGGTAGCAGTGAACCAAGGGTAAATCGCTGTAGTGTTTAATTACTTCGATACCTGGAAAATCAGCCTGGGCTTTGAGGCGATGACGCAAAATCAGTAAGGTACTGTCAAGGCCCTCGTGGATATCAACGGATTTAAACTCAGATTGATCGGAACGGGCAAAGTTCTTGAGCGACAGTACAATATCGCGGATGCGTTCGGTACCGACGGCCATGCTATTAAGGGTTTCCGGCAGGTCCTTTAGCAAAAAGGGCAGCTCTACATTCTCAATGGCCTGCTGTAATCCCTCAGAGGGAGAATGATACTCTTGCTGGTAAAGTTTTACCAATTCCACCAAGTCTCGAGTATATTCCTGCACAAACTCCAGATTTCCATAGATAAATGTGACCGGATTATTAATTTCGTGGGCCACCCCTGCCATCATTTGACCAATACCCGACATTTTTTCACTCTGGATCAGCTGTAGCTGGGTTTGTTGTAGCGTTTTTAGTGTGGCAGCCAGTTGTTGAGCCTTTTCCTGGGCCAATTGGGCAGCACGACAGCTGTGCTCATAGAGTTCTGCTTGATCAAGGGCAATGGCCAATTGGTTGGTCACCGCCTGTAGTAGAGCCACCTCACTGTCGCTCCAGGTTCTAGCCTCCTGACTGGTGCCACAGCAAATTGCCCCAATGTCACCCGAACGAGTCTTGATAGGAACGGCCAATAACGACGCAAAGTCGTGAGCTTGCAAAAACGTTCGGGTGGGGACATCCTCTAGGGCACTGACATTATTGATCTTGACTAAGGACTGCTGACCCAACCATTGGGCTAGACTGCCCACTGCATCAGCGGCATATTCACCCACCAAGGGCAGCATTTGGCTGCGTCTAGATTCGGTGACCACTTCTAAGCCACCAATGCTGGGTGAAACCGGACAGGACCCATGGAGCGGGCCTGCCAATTTAGCTGGCGTTTGAACCCAAAGGAAGCAACAGCGATCTGCATTGAGGGTGCGGTAAATTTCGCTCACCGCTGTGGTCAAAATGATGTTGAGTTCCAGGGATTCTCGAATCTGACTGGAGAGGCGAAAGATTAAATCATTCTGACGGCTTTCTTTGAGCTGACGCTCATGTAACAGCGCGTTGATCACACCAGCTACTTGAAATGTCATGGTGGTCAATAGCTTTAGATCTTCGGCGCTGTAAGGATTGGTAACCGATCTGCTAAGTGCGATCGCGCCAATTACAGACTCCTTACTTTTTAGCGGCACACACATCAGCGCAATCGTTTGCTGCGATGGGCATCGCAC
This sequence comes from Leptothoe sp. EHU-05/26/07-4, assembly GCF_043421015.1. NCBI lineage: Bacteria > Bacillati > Cyanobacteriota > Cyanophyceae > Nodosilineales > Cymatolegaceae > Leptothoe > Leptothoe sp. EHU-05/26/07-4. The sequence goes on along the minus strand of NZ_JAXSQV010000003.1, from coordinate 762,963 downwards.
GTCTGACGCCACATTATTAACAATCTCACCGCGCCCAACCTGGGCAATCGTGCCAATAATGCCACAGCCCACAGCGATGGTTTCTTGAAATAAGTTCCCCTTACCAAACCGAGCAATGCACTCCAGCGATTCCGCATCCTGCATTAGCATCAGGGTGCCCTGGTCCGATTTCAGCAGTTGGCATGCCTGCTCTAGTGCCAGAGAAGCCACCTCCTGAATATCTGAACTATCGATAATTTTTTCTGACAGATTGAAGAGCAGGGAGATTTCCTTATACTTCCCCAGCAACTCGTCAGCTAACGATCGTTTTTCTGATTCTCGATAGGCCAATTTAGAGATCAGGTGGGCAATGGCCTGGGCCTTTTCATCACCCTTGACCCACCCTAACGTGCATCCATCTAAATCAATGGGATAGCGCTTGTGCCCATTGGCACTATTGCCTAGTAGCTGCTGTCCATCAGCCGTTTCAATAATGACGCTAGAGGCCGTAGCCTGTAGCACATCCTGAATTAGGGAGTATTCCTTTTTAAGAACTATTTTCTTTAAATCAATACTCACCATCAAAGGGGACATCCCTGAAGTTATTAGCTTCTAGCCTTTAGCTACGGTTTTTTGAACCTGGTCTAGCAGCATATCCTACCAACCAGCATAAAACCTGCATACGTTCTGAGAATTCCCGTTATACAGGACATCAATAGCAAATTACTTAAACATATGCCGAGATTTTTAATTTTCTATACCAATTTATTTATGCCAGACAGCAAACATTGAGCACCAGGTTCACAAATCTTTCCGTATTAGTCATGTAATAATCCGGACCCAATCCAGAGATTTGTTAATCCACCCCAAAGTCGTCCTTGACAACGAATTTTTCTCGTATGATTCATCTCAGATTTAGTAGTCTTTGACTTATTTTCATATCAATCAAAGATGAAATGTGCATGGCAACCCACTTGGTTTAGGCCAAGGTGGATTGGGCTATAACGGTAACGAGCTCAATACATCCTGTAAGTTATGGGAAGCCCCCTCACTGTTGATAATCCTAAATCGCAACGTCTTTTAAGATATCTGCAAAAACCGCTTTGGCGTTCTCTATTTGCCCCAGTGGATATTGCCATACTGGTTTACTTTCGCATGGCCTTTGGCGGCATCATGCTCTGGGAAGTGTGGCGGTATTTTGACAAGGGTTGGATCGCCCGCTACTGGATCGATCCTATTCTCAATTTTCCTTACTTTGGCTTTGAGTGGTTCCACCCCTGGCCAGGTCAGGGCATGTATATCCACTTTGTAGGTCTCGGTATTCTGGCAGCCTTTATTGCCCTGGGCATCTGGTATCGCGTCAGTGCAGTGCTATTTTTTCTAGGGTTTACCTATATTTTTTTATTAGAGAAAGCGCGCTACCTCAACCATTTTTATTTAATCTGCTTAATCAGCTTCATCCTGATTTTTATCCCCGCCCACCGCGCCTTTTCCTTTGATGCCTGGCGACGACCCGGCATCCGTACTCAAACGGTTCCGGCTTGGACGCTGTGGCTCTTACGCATCCATGTGGGGATTCCTTATTTTTATGGAGGCTTGGCCAAGATTAACGGTGATTGGTTGCAAGGGGAGCCGATGCGTATGTGGATGGCGGCTCGCACAGATTTTCCGCTCATTGGCTCTTTTTTTACTCAGGAATGGATGGTCTACTTTCTGAGCTATGGGGGACTGTTGTTGGATTTGTTGGTGGTGCCCTTTTTAATATGGCGACGCACGCGGCTCTATGCGTTTGTCCTGGCATTAACCTTTCACTTGATGAATGTCCAACTGTTTGACATTGGCATTTTCCCCTGGTTCATGATTGCGGCAACGGCTATCTTTTTCTATCCTGACTGGCCCCGGCGTTTGGTAAGACAAAGATTTAGCGATCGCAACCAGTCTGCTCCAGCCCGCTTGACACCCAGGCACATAGCGATCCTGACTTTGTTGGGCATTTACCTGGCCCTACAGTTACTCTTGCCATTTCGCCATTATCTCTATCCAGGTGATGCGAACTGGACCGAAGAAGGTCATCGGTTTGCCTGGCATATGAAACTACGCTCAAAAGATGCCGATGTGAAATTTATTATTACCAACACGCGGGACAATTCGGTGAGCGCCTTAGACCCATACGATATTATGCCTCGCTGGCAAGTGCGTAAGATGGCGGCCCGACCGGATATGATTTTGCAGTTAAGCCATATGATTGCTGAGGATATTGGTGGGGACGATAAAGACTCAATTGAAGTGAGAGCTGAAGCCTTTGCTTCTCTTAATGGACGAGAAAAACAACAACTGATTGATCCAACCGTAGATTTGTCGAAAAAACGGCAATCGTTGATGCCAGCAGATTGGATCTTGCCGTTAGAAATACCATTATCTGAGCAGTTAACAGAATAAACCCCTACGAGGACCTCAACATCGTCTTGGAGAAAATAATCTCATTCACCATTTCCATTACATCTTCAATCACATCTTCTGCGGTTTCAGCATCATTAATGTACTGATTCAGCGACTTAAACTTTTCAGGCGCTATCCCCCCCATCAGCGCCCGATCCCAATTTCTCAGCATTTCATCAAATACCCGCTTAGCATCCCCATTGGTACACACAATGGGAAGTACCGGAATGCGTTCCTGTCTGGCATACTCATAGGTCTCATAGGTGCCACCAATACCCCCTAACAGAATGACCAAATCTGACCGTTGTAAACAATCCAGCCATTCATTCACACCAGATTCCGTATACTGCACTGCGCCCCCCTTAAACACAGGCTGCTTTCCTCGGGGAACAATTTGTGTGAGCTTGCCCGTTAAACGTACATTATCCTGAGATAGCTGTTGAGCAAATGCATCGGCAACAACATAGTCCACGCCTTCCCAACCGCCTGTAATTAAATGGTAGGTGTGTTCTGCGATTTTCTTACCTAGCTTTTGGGCACACCAGTTAATCTCAGCAGGAAGATGAAATTTACCTGTGCCTGCCACCAAGATAGATTTTGTGCTTCTCAGCTGTTGAGAATCTTCTTTAATATTGCCAATGAGGTGATCAATAAACTGATCAAAGTTCTTAGCAGGGTCGATGCTCAGTTTATCTCTAACAAACTGGATAAAGTCATCTACATGAGTGGCAATCTCGGCAATTTTATTCGCCACATCAACCATGGCAGAATATTCATCGGACGGATTAGGACCCATCAGGGCCGATAGCTGCTCTTTTTTCGTTTGCCAATGTTGAATATAGTCCACCTGTCCTTCACGGCTATAGATATTAGCATCCGATAAAACAACGGGGAAAACCCTCTGCTGGTCGTTCTTACGTTTCATTATCTCCAGCGCTTCAAACATACAATACTCAGAGCGCAGGTATTTATCGCTAATGACCAGGATCACATAGTTACCACGACCAATTTCCCGCATAAACTTTTCAATGCTTTGGCCCAGGGTGAGGTGGTTGCGATCTCGAATCAAGTTATACCGTCTGGCCAGTAGTACGGCGCAAATCCGATCGACTAACGCCTCTCGCTGACGTCCCTGCTCGGTTTTATTATCTTTCCACGCATAGGAAATATATATCTGGTTCATTTTTCCTAGGTATCATCGCCTAGTAAGCCATTCAAACATTTATGCCCAAAATCCGGCTCAGTTTAATGACGCATCTAGGGTGATTTTTCATACTAAAGTATTGAGTTATCCCATTGATTTAGCCCTTTATGGGGAGTCTAAAAGGGCCACCAATGAGCCACCGCTATGGAGTCGACGAATGGTTTCAGCAAACAGCGGTGTTGTATCTAAAACCGTAAGCTTGGCCGTCACCTCACTGGCCGTCAACCGGAACGATGGAACAGTATCGGTGATAATGATGTTCTCAAGGTCGGGAATCGCCAAAATATGGTTGGATTCCTTGGCAAAGACACCATGGGTAGCAGCGGCATAAACGGCTACAGCACCTTGACTATGACAAGCTTTTGCCGTGCGAGCCAGGGTGGTACCGCTGCTGATGAGGTCGTCAATGATGATGGCCGTACGGCCTTGAATCTCGCCAACCAACATACTGCCAGACACAACACCCGAACTGCGATGTTTTTCGGCAAAGGCAATGGAGATATCACGCTGAAGCTTCTGGCTAAGTTGTTTACGAAATGCTTCGGCCCGTTTAGCGCCACCAAAATCTGGAGACACAACCACTATGTCACGCTCGTCAAGTAGGGACGCAAAGTGATGTACAAATGTGTTTTTTGCCTCTAAATGCTCGGCAGGACAGCGAAAAGCATTTTGAAAGGCTGCCAGGTTATGGACATCAAGGGTAACGATGCGATCGCAACCAATTGACTCTAACAATTGAGCAATATATCGGGTCGTTACCGGGTCCCGAGACTTTGTCCGGCGGTCTTTACGGGCATAGCAAAGATAAGGAACAATTGCAGTCACACGTTCAGCTGAGGCATCCCTCAAGGCACCCATAAAAAACAGCAGTCGACAGAGTTTATCATTGACGCTGATTCCAGGTTCACCATAGAGAGACTGGATCACATACACATCCTGACCTCGCACATTAACTAATGAACGCGTCTTATGTTCACCGTCTTCAAAGTCTCTCTCTTCATGATGACTCAGGACAAGGCCCAGATGAGCTGCAACCCTCTTCCCAAATTCCCGACTGGTATTTAGGCTGAAAATTTTGATAGCCCGATCATCCATAGCAGCACCTCTTAACCACCCTTAGCATAGGCTAAAAAAACGTATCCTCCCATAAAACCCTGGTGCAGCATTCCCTACAAAAGATCAATAGTTTAATTTTGGTGGGTAGAAGACAGGTTGCTTTCATCAGACTGATTGTGCCGATTGAGTTCATCAATCAGGGCATCAGCCAGGTGCACAGACCATCGAGCAATCTCCTGCCCTCTGGCAAAATGACTTTCTCCATAGCCATGGTGGGCAACTAATCCCTGCATAATCATACTGGCGAAATGCTCGCGCTTGGTCATGCCGTTAGTCACCTGCCATTCTTCAGGCGCTTCACGCTTGTAGAGTGGATAAATATTATCGTTGGCCTGTACAGTCATCGTTCATCCACCTTCACCTGAACAGCTTCTTCTATAGCCACAGCTTCTTCTATAGCCCCTGAGACCTTCTCATCTTTAAGGTACACAGACAAGTTGAGGATCCTGTGAGGCTAGACTAGTACTCTGTGGTGTAAGTTTGCCACTATCAAATGTGGATGGGTGAATGGGTGGATGGGTGGATGGGTGGATGCAATTACTGCCAAATTTCTGCCATCGGTACTAGTGCTGCATTCCCCCATAAAATCTTCACATCATTTACATACAATCGGTTGTAATACATACAATCAGTTGTAACCACAGAAGGAAACGACAGTTAAAGTAGACCACGTTTAGGGAAGGAGTGACCATGACGACCCAGGAAAAAGAGCTCAAAACCATTGCTAGCCATCTATTGGCAGGTATGCTGGCTAATCCTCACATTTACACCATGGTTAGTGAGGAAGAAGCCAGGGGACAGCAAGAGCAAATTCTTCTCTCGAATGCCATCATGATGGCTGAAAAATTAATTAGCAGAGTTGAACACTCCTATAAAAATCAACCAAAATGAAGCTACCCCGTTAAGATGGCCTTTTGACACCTCAGTGTGACAAGGATGACACTTAGGTTGCCAATGGTTGACTACTGGGAATTTCGATTAAGAACTCTGTGCCCTGCCCAGGGATAGACTCGCATGTGAGCTGCCCTCCATGTAACTCTGTGATGATTTGATAGCTAATGGCTAACCCTAAGCCGGTGCCTTTGCCAACGGGTTTAGTCGTGTAAAACGGATCAAAAATGCGTGACTGTACCTCTACAGACATGCCCCCAGCATTATCTCGAATTTGAATTAGAACATGATCGTTATCGGTCATCGAAGTGCAGATATAAATCTGTCGCTGACTTGTTTTCTCAGAGTTCAATTCTAACGCTGGGTCAGGTTCTTCAAACGCATCAATGGCATTGGCAATGAGATTCATAAATACCTGGTTGAGCTGTCCTGCAAAGCATTCAATTGCAGACAACGTGCCATAGTCCTTTATGACCTCAACTGTAGGGCGGTGACCTTGACCCTTAAGGCGATGATCTAAGATAACTAATGTGCTATCAAGGCACACATGTAAATCAACCGCTTTACAAAGAGCTTCATCCAACCGTGAGAACGTTTTGAGAGAATTAACAATTGCAGTAATGCGCTCAGACCCCATGTTCATCGAGAAGAGTAATTTTGCGATATCTTCTTTTAGGAAAGGTAGATCAATGGCGTCTTCTTCAGCTAAGATCTCTTCATGGGGATTGGGATAATGTTTCTGATAAAGCTCAATTAAGTTTAACAGATCTGCTACATACTCTTGCGCAGGCTCTACATTACCCTGAATAAAGGTGACTGGATTATTGATTTCATGAGCCACACCCGCCACCATCTGACCCAAACTAGACATTTTCTCCTGTTGAATAAGTTTCTCTTGAGTCTTACGAAGTTCTCCTAGGGTTTGCTCTAATTCATCAGCTCTGGTTTGAGCAATCTGTCTACTGTTTTCTAATTCATTGGTTTGCAATTTCAGTGATTCAACCACATTATGGAGTTGGCCACTCATGTGATTAAACGCATTCGACAGTGTCGTTAGCTCATCATTGGTTTGGAGGTTAATGGTTTGTCCCCATTCCCCTGTAGATATCTGTTTCGTAGCTGTAGTCAGCTGTTGGAGAGGCTTGGTAATCGAACGACTCAGTAAACGGGCTAATAGGATGCTGATAATAGCAATGATGACAGCTGCCATCAGTCCTTCTAATAAAGTCTGACGCAGTTCTGTTTGTAGTGGTTTAGTCGAAAAACCAATGCTGACTGCACCAACAACGTCTTCCCCAACCAAAATGGGTTTACCAGCAATTAATTTCTCATCCTGCCAATCTAAAACCAGTTGTTGACTAGCAAGAATCTTCTGTCCTAAGGGATCTGGCTGGAGACTCAGGACTTTATAGTCTTCGGTAAAGGTATCTGAGATGACACGTCCATCCTTTTGGTAGAGTCGAGCAGAAATTATTAATCGCTTACTTTGAGAGTTCTTGTCAAGGTTATTGATGATCTCTCCAGCTTCATCAAATTTATTAAAATAAAGAGCATCACTGTTAGCTGCTGATAATGTATCCAGAAGCAGTTCAGCCTGTTGTTCTAGATCTTTGCGAAAGCTGATGCGTTCACGTAACAATGCAGAGCTCCCCACAGTCAGCACTCCCCCCACAGCCAAACAACTCATAGTGAGTGTAAGTTTGTTGGTAAGCGAACCATTTTGGTTGTGCAACCCGATGAATCTCCACATGTATTGAAACGCTTGTACTGAAGCAGTCTTTGTTAGAATGTTAGATCATAGAGCTCCTTTAAGCGTTCTATGGATTGTTCCACGGGAAAATCATCAAATTTGACAGTATCTTCAAAGCTTTCTAACGTTGTTTCACCTTCTGGCGATTTATCCATATCCAGTAAAAGAGCCTCTATGGCATTTATTTGCTCAGTTGGTAGTCTGGGGCTTGCTAGTACAATATGTCGAGCAACAAACTCAGTCTCTAAAATGACTTTCATAGAGGACTTGACATCGTCTGGCAGTTCAGCAAACGTACCACTATCAACTGCACCAGCATCGACTTTATCCGTGAGGATCAGTTCAACGGTATTGTCCTCATCTCCACTAAAAATGAATCCAACTTCATTAACTTGAAGGCTTTTATTGTCTAGCGACTCTTCAATATCTAGCGACTGCTCAACTAGGATCAGACCTGCTTTTTTGAGATATGCCAGCGGCAACATATAACCTGATGTGGAGATATTGCTTTCTAATGCGATGTGCTTCCCTTGCAAATCTGCTATGGTGTCGATATCGCTGTCATTACGGGTGAAAATAATGCTGTTATATTCAGCAACACCCTTTTTCCAACGCCGCAGGATGGGAGTAGCGCCTGTCTTGGTGCTAACGACTATAACAGGGTAAGGACTATCGAAGTAAAGGTCCACCTCACCAGATTCTATCCAGGTTTCCATCGTTTCCAGGTCAGGGGCAATTTTGACAGTTGCTTTTTTAATACCGACGTCTTCTAAACGATTTGCTAAATAATTAGCCAGGGGCTGGTATCGTTCTATTTTTTGGGTGGGTTTTTTAGAGATATCACCCAGAATAAGGACTTCATTAGCCGTTAACTCAGAAGCACTTGAAGTACTTACTGATGCACTTTCGGTTGAATCAGTCGTTGATTCGACCGAACCACAGCCCACCAATAATAGTCCTAACATTACGCTAAGTAAAGAGAAGGATCTTATACGTACAGGCAGCATACTTAACAAGTTAACTCTATGGTTCTGAATATTCTTTATCACTTCCCCCTTGGACAAATTCTAACAGGAAGAATTTTCTAAATTCATAGAAAAAAGTTACATTGCAAGATAAAGCGCGTACTGCTCTGATGTCAGAGCAGTACGCTACGGCCCTCCTAAGGCGGAGATTTCCTAGAATCTAATGGCAAAGTTTTGTCGCACTTCAGTCTGGCTTAGGGCTCGGTTATAGATGGCCACCAGATGAATTTTGCCTAACCAGGCGCGTGCTCCTGAGAGTTCATCACCTAGGGCAAAGCGGAAGCTATTATCCCAGCTGGCAGCAAAGTTTTCGGGAATCTGTTGGCGACTGACTTCACTGCCATTGAGATAGAGAATGGCCTCCCCTGTGGTACTCGTGGTATAAACCACATGGATGGTTTGGCCTGGGGTGATGGTGCCCCCTGCCAGAGGTTGCTCTGTACCGTTCTCGTCAGAGGTGTTTGTCCGCAGCCTGACTACATACCCATTATCATTTTGGCCTAAGGTGAAATTACGGTTGGACGCATCTTCTGAGACAGTGACAATACGAGCCGGTATTCCCTCACCAGGCGTCACTTGGGTAGGTTCGAGCCAGGCTTCAATGGTGAGTTCGTTGGTGGACCTAGTGGCGGTCACCAACTTTGTTGCCGGAGTTTCTGTGGTGAGGAGAGTGGGTTGTGTGATCTCAATTCCTGGCCCATTCTCCAACCACTGAATTGGCTGGTCAGCTGCAACAAGATTCAACGGCTCTCCCACCATGGAGATATCCTGAACAACATTGCCCGTACCCTCCTCAAAGGTATACAAAGACTGCAAGCCTGCGGTTACCCTTGGCGTCACCAAAAGATTGATTTCATCGCTAACAGCAACAGCACCGTCATTGGCTGTTAATTGCAACACATAGCGGCCTGAGGCTGTTACGGTTGCCGTGGTGCGGCTAACATTCTCATCGGCAAATGTCACAGGCTGGGGGCCACTCAGCTGACGCCACACTGTAGTTGGTGTCAATAGCGGCTGACCATCATCGGCAACAACACCATTCAGTTCGACCGTGGCCGGAATACCATTTTGTACCGTGCCATCGGGCTGGACCGTAATGGGCAGTGTAATCAGCTGGTCTGGGCCTGCATCCACCAAAGGTGCCTGGTTAACAATGATGGTCACGTCATCACTCACCGCAACAGCGCCGTCATCTGCCGTGAGCCGGAGCACATAGATGCCATTATTAGAGAATTGGGCCGTGGTAAAGTCAGCCGCAGCATCGGCAAATGTGACCTCTCCTGGACCGCTCACTGTGGTCCATTGAAGAGCAACACGGCCAGGAATAACAGGAAGACCATCGTCGCTAATGGTGCCATCTAATTCCACAGTGGCTGACCCCGTAACTGTTTGATCGGGGCCTGCATCCACTAAAGGTGCTTCGTTGGCCACAATTATGACATCAACATTACGAGAGAAATGGCCGTTATCCACCGTGAGCCGTGCCCCATAGTTGCCGCCAACGGAGAATGTGGCAGTGGTTTCCAGGGCATTGACATTGGCAAAGGTCATGGTGCCAGGGCCACTCAGCTGACTCCAGGTCGCGATAACAGTTTCTTCGGGGTTACCCAGCCCGGTGGAGAGAACTGTGCCCGTCAGGATAGCTGCTGCTGGCAGAGTCACCAGCGGCTCCGTGGTGGCCGTCATGTTAGGCGCTTGGTTTGCATAAAACGTGGTCTCTGCCTGGGTGGTGAAATGACCGTTATTAACCGATAGCCGCAGCACATACTCTCCCAGCTGAGTCACGGTAATTGTGGGTGTCAGGCTCGTAGGACTGCTAAAGCTCACGGGGGCTGGCCCACTCACCTGCTCCCAATCAATGGAGACTTGCCCTTGTTGGGGCGCACCGAGACCGTCATTGAGGATTTGTCCAGTCAATTCAACGGTGGCAGAACCCTGATCAGAGAGATTAACCGGTGGCAGACTGCCGGCATTAATCTCGGGGGCCTGGTTCACAATAACGGTAATTTCATCACTGGCGGCCAGAACAAATTCATCGGAGATAGTGTCTCCATCGGTGACCGGTTCTGTTGCTGTTATTTGCAACTCATAGCGGCCATTGCGTTCAAAGGTAACCGCAGTGTTGAGGACGTTGGGGTTGGCAAAAATCACCCCCGTTGGCCCTGATAGCTGCGACCATTGCACCGTCAGTTCTTCCGGTAGCAATCGCTCATCAAACACGGCCCCCTGAAGCTGCGCATCCTCTGGGATATTGATCACCTGGTCTTGCCCTGCAAACACAATCGGTGTGAGATTGGTATCTGCACCAAATTGGTAGTTTTGTTGTACGTCTATCGCACTGAGGGCACGGCTGTAGAGTGCTACTAAGTGGAAGCGACCCAGCCAGCTGCGATTATCCTGCAGTTCTCCCTGTTCACTTCCCAAGCTCAGGGCAAAGTCGGAGGCCCAGGTGGAAAAGTCTCCATCAATTTGTCGGCTAGCAACTTGTTCACCATTGATATACAGCTGGGTGAGACCCGATAGCTCACGGGTGCAGACCACATGCATGGGGGCATCCGTAGTGACCACACCGCCTGCCAGGGCCTTATCGCTAGCGTTGGCATTGGTGGTGCTGGTGCGTATGCCAACATGGATGCGATTGCCGGTTTGTCCCAGGATAACGTTGCGTTCAGTGGCTCCGTTGGACAGGGTGAATATGCGAGCGAGACCGGTATGGTTTTCCACAGCAGGGGTAATCCAGGCTTCTAGGGTGAGGGCCTGACTGGCTTGCATAGCGGCTACTAAACGACGGGTATCAGTTGCCTGAAGCTGGCTGGGGGCCTGTAGCTGCAGTGAACCGGTACCCCAAGTGACCGCGGTGGGGGTGGCAATGGTGAGATTGAGGGGGTCAGCCTCGATTTGAACATCTTTTACCTGGGTACCTACACCTTCATCAAAGGTGTAAAGCACCTGCAGCTGTTGCGACACTCTCTCCGCCACCGAGACTGTAATGTCAGCACTGGAGAAAAGGGAACTGTTATCGGCAGTGAGCCGGAGCATGTAGCTGCCGCTGCGCTCAAAGCTGGCGGTGGTGCGTAGTGCTTGGGGGTTGCTAAAGGTGACTGGCCCCGGTCCGTTTTCCAGGGTCCACTGGACGCGTACTTCCCTTTGTGCTGGATCGCCCAGACCATCGCTAAGGAGTTCGCCCAGCAGCTCCACGGAACCGCCGGGGCCAACCTCCAGATCATCGCCGACGTTTAGCACGGGCGCTTCATTTACCAAAACGGTGAGATCGTCACTGGAGGTCAGTAGACCGTCGCTGGCGGTTAAGCGCAGTCGATAGAAACCACGCTGGCTAAATTGGGCAGTGGTATTAATGGCGTGGATATCGTCAAATTGAACGTTGCCAGGGCCATCAATCTGGGTCCAGGTGACAAAAAGGGCACTGTTGTCTAAACGATCATCTGCGATCGCACCCTGCAGTTCCACCGTCTCACTTAGGGCAATCACCTGATTTACCCCGGCATCCACCACCGGAGCCCGGTTTGGAGCCCGCCCATCCGGCAGTTCCGGCAGCTCACCGCTGGGGATAATGCTGTCTTCTTCAGTAATGCCATAGTAAAGCTGCATAAACTGCACAATGGCATCGGTATGGGGCTGCAGGTCTGGGAAGTAGGTGGCCACCGCCGTGCGCACCGCCCGCACAAAGGCCGGGAAGTTATTAATCTGGTCAATCACATAGGGCTCTAACCGGCGAATTAGCTCATAGTTACTGTCAATGTTGAGGGTGGGCAGCGCCTGCTCTAGGGGTGGCATATTGGGGTCGCTAAAGCGGGGCAAAATGCGACTGATATAGGTAATGCGGTGCATCATTCGCCAGCAGGGGGGCTGTTCGGTCTGTTGGCTGGCCTGTCGCAGGGCTGCCGCATTGGCATCGTTGCTTTGCTCTAGCCAGATGGGGTCTACCACCTGGTTAAAGAAGGTGTCAAAGTTGTTGCTGCTGGGTTCCAGGTAAAACGACAAGAAGCGATAGGCATCCACTTTACCAGCCTGCCGCACCGGGCGATTGGGATTAAAGGGGTCATTATTTTCGGTAATAATTCGGCCCGTTTCATCCCGCAAGAACAGATCGCCCTCCACACCGTCCAGATTAACATCCAGGGCAAAGGTGGATTCCGTTTCTTGGGATTTGGTAACCGTGAGATTTAGATGTCCACCAAATAGAGCCTGGAGGGTAAATCGAGTGGCTACTTTACTGATGGCAAACGCTGCTGAAACATCGACACCGGCCAGCCCCCGGAAAGAATAGTCTCCTCCTGTGGTTTCTTGAACAATGTCTAAAGTCTCCTGGGATTCAACAAAGGTGCCACCATCAGCGGTCCAGACATAGTTATTGACGATATTACGTTTTTGCACGCGCGGCAGTTGTTCTACTGTGCGTCCGGTGGCCAGGTCACCACTGGTAAAGTTGAGGGCATTTTGACGACGACCAATAGCTCCGGCATCATACTGTTGATAAAATGCCGCGATTTGTTCTTCTTCTCGCTGGATGCGATCGCGCAGATTATAGGCCTCAATTGGTTTGAAATAGCTGCTGTCTGAGCTATAGGTGAGGGCATTAGGATAGTGGGTGTCGGCCTCTAACCCGACTTTTCCATCCAAGGTTCCCTGCTTAGTGTAAGTAGGGTTAATCGGGAAGGTGATAATGTTGCGATCCGGTGGAATATCGGGATTGGGACGCATCTGGAGAGAGACCAGGGCGTTGTTATGCTGCAGCCGCAGGGCAAACACATCCGCAGTTTCTGACTGAACCAGGGCAAACCCTACATTCTCTGGCACAAACCGACGACCGATACTGTGGGCCACCTCATCCACATTTTCCACCCGACCCCGTAGCTCTAAACGGCTGATGCGACCGGTGGTACGACCACTGCCCGTGGTTGCACTTTCTAGCCAGCTGAGGGAGTTTTCAAACTTGGCCCGCACCCCCACTAAAACCCGTGTATTCTCAACACTAGAGAGGAAAAAGGGTGTACCCGCCTGCGACTGGGAGATAGAACCAAAGGATGCGGAGGTTTCAATTTCTGTATCAAAGCCCCGATCCTTAGAGGCTGCATAGGTGAAGATTGTGCTATCCACATCCGTAATCTCAACGGCGGTGGCGCTGTTATAGTCAGCAAACTCTCCTAAAACGGTGCCAGTGCTGGTCAGGTTTTCACTGGGGACAGGGGGCGCTCCCTCAATGTAGCCAATCAGCTGGGGATCAAACTGCACCTGGCCAATCCATTCCGTAATCAGATCGCCCACCGCAAAGCCAGTAATCAGCTGCCATTCATGATTGCGAATGGTGGTGTAAGTCCGCTTAAAGACACCAATTTGATTGTTGTCGGCGTCGAACTGTAGATCGCCATATTCAGCAATGCCCGGCTGACTTTGAATGGTGCCATGGAAGATGGTGCGAATACCCGCTAAGGCGCTACGTACCTGGGGTGTCTCATCACTGATGGGGGCGGTTGACAGCACATAGGTGCTGTTGCTAACCGCTAAGGTATTAGCCTGTAGTGAGCGATCCGACAGCTGTAGCGATTGGGCCGTTTCACCCCGCTCAGGGTCAAATGTGTAGTAGGCCACCAACCGTTCGCGATCGCCCTGTAGCCGACGGAACAGATTATCCTGAATCTGTTCAACCATTCTCACCTGTCGCCAGATTCGCACCTCTTCCATCTCTCCTTGGAAGAAGTCCCTTAGGCCACTGCGACGACTTGCCCCCAGGGTAAATTGAGTTTCTAAGCTCACCCAGTTAGATTGGTCAACAGGGGTTGTCTCTACACTCACACCATCACGGTAGACAATTAGGGTGGAGCCCAAGGGGTCTGGGTTAGCCACCCAGTCAAGCTGTCCCCGCAGTTGGGCATGGTTGTTGCTTCTAGCGTCAAACGCTACGTTGCCATCGTTTTCTTCTAAACGCCACCAGGAAACCAAACCGGATTCATTACCCTGAATAGTAACACCCAAGTTGTCTCCAGCGCGGGCGACATTCCAAATTCGTATCTCACTGATGCGACCGGCCATGGGGAATACAGAAAACCCGGTCGCAGCTAGCTGTCGTATCCGCTGAATACTACCAGCATTGGGGTTAGTAGGAATGTTATCAGGAAGACCGAGCAACCGTGCTGCACGCCTTAATTTATCACGCTCTTCCAACAGCAAGGTATCGTTATCATCGTCCGGCAGCCCTGGCTCATTGTCGGAGTTGACGGTCAGCTGGCGAAATCGATTGGTATCAAAGAAATATCCGGAGCCAATTTCTGTTGACTGGCTGTTGGAACCAATGTCACGGGGCTGACCGCTGCCACTGCGATAGCTATGACTGCCCACAACTCGCCCATCAATGTAAAAGGTGACATCGTATTGAGTATTAACATCCACAGTCGGCAAGCCAGCGTCATCTTCTCCTTCCTCTGTTGTCGTCTGTCGTTGGCGAGTGACTGCTAACCGATAAAACTGGTTTGCCCTGACCGTTTCGTTTGAGAAGAAGGCATGTTTGATGTGGCCGGAATCCTCAAATACAAAGATCAGTCGGCCCTGAGTATTGACATAAAACGTATAGGGAACCGCCTCATCCTCGATTACGCCATCGAGCCTGCCCTTAGTGATCAGGCTGTAGGGCTGGTTCAGGTTATCTAGCTGAACAAATGTCTCTAAGGTTAGATCTTGGGTCAGGTCTAACGTGGAATTGTTGCCACAGTCTAGGAAAGAGTCAGAATTACCGCTAAATTCTAAACCGTAGGACTGATTGTAAACGGTTGCCCAATGGGTCCAGTTACCGCCAGGGACGACCTGATTAACCTGTACCACCTGGTTCCCAGTGCCGGTAACTAGGCGATAGCCTGGAATTGGTGACGATGTTTGGATAGGGTCACCTAGAATAGTGCCGTGATTTTCATGGCGAGAGAAGTCGGTGGCAGCAGCGCCATCAAAGTGCCAGTAGCCAGCTAACCCGCGCTCTTGGCCCCCAAGGCGACGGTTCATATCCTGCCGAATATCGGCTGCGGTTCTCACTCGCTGCCAGATGCGCACTTCATCAATATCGCCGTCAAACTGTCGTTGATTGTTAGTGGGATGCCCACCAATGGCCCAGTCGGTATTGACTTGAAGCGCACCGACCTCATCGTCTGTATTGGCGATTTCTTCCCCATTACGATAGAGACGCCAGGTGGTGCCATCATACACTCCCGCTAAATGCACCCAGGTGAGGCCATTGGCATCTCCCTCAGGAATATCAGCCGCCGTAAAGTGATCAGTACCATCAAATGAACCCACCTGATATTGGCCCTGGTTAATCCGTAGATAGACCTCAGCATTGGCACTAAAGCCATGGACCACTAGATTACGAATGCCGTTGGTGGCGTTGGCACTGGTCCTTACCCAGGCTTCCAACGTAATCTCTCCAACAAAATTTAGATGATCTTGGTTGGGAATTCTAACTTTGTCGTTGGTGCCATCAAGATTTAACGCAGATTGCAATTCAGCCGATTCTAAGCCCATCAGATAGCGGCTGTTGGTCGACCGGTGATGGATCACGTGGGCCCGCTCATCCACCTGATTGGGCTGAATCCAGGCTTCCAGGGTTAAATCTCCTTCTACTGCAAACTGTTCGGGTTGGGCCGAAGTAGCCACGCTGGTGCTGCCGTTAAAGGCCAGGGTACGTCCCGGTGCTGCGGCAACCCAGCGAGACGAGAGGGTGGGAGCGGGTTGCACTGACTGACTAACCCGCAGCCTATCTCCATCGTCGGTATTGACAGCGGCCAATAGTAACGATCCGTCTAGCAAACTGGCACTTTCCTGGGTGGTGCTGGCGTTAACTTCGTAATCGTAGGGCAGATAGAAAACAGGACGATTCTCCTGGGGGGGATTGATTACATTGCTGTCGATCAGCAGCTCAATTGTTTCGGAAGGGGCGGCTGTCCTCAGGGTGACTCGAATGTCCCCCACAATCAGGGTGGCACCCTCCGGCAAAGACTGTTGAATACCGCCCTCCACAATCAAACTGTCGGCACGTCCGGCTGTTACCTGAAGCGAACCTGAACCCACGAAGATTCTGTCACCGGCAAACCCATTCAGCACATCGGCAAACTGTTGTGGCTGACGGGGGACGGATCGCCAGGTTTCCACCGGCTGTAGTTCTTCCACACCTGTACTCTCGTTAAGCACCATAAAGCCAATTTCAACGGTGCAGGTGTCAGGGGTAGATTCTTCGCTGAGATGAATAGCGAGGCGGTCAAATTCTGCTTCTACCGACCGACTGGCACAGATAACCGTAGTGATGGCTTGATCGTCGCTGAGCTCAAACCGGGGGCGCTGGGTCAGGGTGTCGTAGTAGGTAACAAAAAACTGATCATCTGCACCGCGAAAATAGAGGGCCAACCGACCTACGGCACTGTCGTACAGTAGCGGTGTATCGACAGTCCAGGCAAAGCCGAGAATGCCGCCAGACACCGACAGCCCGGTGCGGTCTGTGTGGAGCAACGGCATTGGTACAGAAACACCGTTATCTAGCAGATCGCGAATGCTGTTTTGTTCTTGTTGGAGACTGGCCAGCGCCTGCTGTGCCTCGTTACGACGCTGCTGGCGCTGGTTGCGGGTGCCCAGTAAAGCCTGACGGATGTTGTTGAGATCAAATTCAAGATTTGCGATCGCATCCTGCAATTCACTAATCTGCTGCTCAATTTCCTGGAGTCGAATTGTAAAAGCAGAGCTGGTCTGCACCAGTATGTTAGAAATCCGGTCGTTCCAATCTCTACCAACATTGGAGACACTGCTGGCAATCAATCGAGAGCGGCCACCCCGATTAACATGCTCATAAACAATTACCTGAAGCGGTGATGGTTCTCCCGGTAGGGCAGACGGTAGGCTAATGGCGGTAATTTCGTCATGCAACCCCTTGGAATTTAGGTCATTGTAGCCAACGTCACCCAGGCCAAAGCTGGCCCGTCTGCCCCGAAACCCGCTGTGTTGATATACGGTGATGCGGGCGGAGTTGCGATTGTTGATCAGAACTGATTGGGTTTGCTGTAAGTCGCTGAGGGTGTTGCGATCGCTAATCAGCTGATCAAACGCCTCTAGCAGTGTCAGGTTGCTGTGGGGGCTGCGCAAATTGCCACTTAGATCCTGCAGGCGCGCCTGGTCCAGGTTCTCATTCCCTGCTGGAATCGGGAAAGTACTTCGATTCTGGGGGCTAACTACGCGCTGAATGCTATTAGCCGCTTGATTGAGTTCATCAATGGAGTCTCCCAGATTGGTAATCTCCTCCTGCAGACCAATGATTCGCTGTTCGCGATCGCTAATCAGATCCAGCTGTTCATTAACAGATAGCTCGCCTTCCTCGGTGGCATTGATGACGGGCAAGCGCAGATTGTCGGGTATCTGGCTAAGCATACCGGTAGCCGACACACCAAAGTCCAGGGTGGCAATCTCATTACGAGTTGGGTCATCTCCCTGGGTGGCCACAGCCAGCATTACTCGGGCACTCTGCTGGAGAGGTTTCTCTTCCTGGTCATAGCCAGTGGCCGCATTCTCCTGATAGTAGTAGAGCAGGGCTGATAGACCCGACTGAACCGTACGCTGAATAAAGTGTTCTTCTGGGCCATTATCGGTCGTAACAACCCGCCGTTCCTCTAGCTGAAAGCTGCTGCGGTTGATGCTGGAGTTGTTGCCGATGGGGGCCGTGGAAATCACCCAGTCAGGACCGCTGATGGTGCCGGGCTGGGCATTGCCGGTTTGGTCATAGACCCGATCGCCTGAGCCCTCATCCAAGCGCCAATAGTGCAGCAAATCAGACTCTTGGCCTGTGAGTCGCTGGTGCATGTCTCGCTCAATTTCAATGATGGCGCGAGCTCGATTCCACAGACGCACCTCGTCAATGAGACCGTGGAAGGCAGCCGTGGGAGACCCAATAAAGCTGAGGGGTGTAGCACTTGGATTAGCGCCGCTAAAGGTATCGGCAGTGGTGCGGAACCGCAGCTGCCCGTTGACATACACCCGATAGACCACACCATCAAAGGAGACGGCTAGATGATTCCAGCGTTGGGGAATCAAAATACCGCCGGTAACCACGGTGTGAAATGCTTGCCCGTCACCAAAGCCCGCACGGACGCGGGTATTGCCCTGAATCCATACGGAGGGCGGCGCGTTGACAGCATCGGGCTCACTGCCGCTGAGTAGAGCCTGACCCAGCTGATTATCAGGGGCCGAAACCGTTTCCTGGGGAAAGATCCAGGCTTCTTGGGTGAAGGTGGGGGTTTGGATAATGCTGGCGGGCAGGGAGATGCGATCGCTATTTTGGTCAAACCGCAGCGCCGACTCCGCAAAGCCTGAATCGGTGCCTGCCTGGGTACCACGGGTGTTAAACAACCCTTCTGCGGAGCGCTCCACATTATAAGCATCGATTTGCCCAGTGCGACCGTTATAGGCAAAAATCTGCCACCGCTCCACACGCACCACCTGGGTCGGCAACAACAATACCGAGAAGCGCCCTGCCTGCAGATGCCGAACAAAGGTCAGTTCCTGGGTGGGTTCTATAAAGGGCCGTTCTTCCATATCCACTGCCCCTAGAGTGTCTTTATTACTCTGGGGTCGGGTGCGGCTGCGGCTGCGGCGAAACCGTACCTCTCTCCGGGGCTGGAGTTGATTGCCAGCTAGCACAAATCGATCTAACAACAGAGTGTTATCAACAATGGGAACTGGTTCGCCCTCTAAATCCGTGACCAGATTCCCCTCTTGATCCAGACGATTAACACTATCAGGATGCTTGGCGGCCACGGCCTGTCTAAATACGTAAACATGACGCCCATCTGAAAGTACCTGAAATGGAGCCTCTGCCGTTAAACGAGCCGTTGATGATAAAAATGTATCGACTTCCTCAGGGGGCACTCGCACCTCAGGGGGCACTGGCGTCCGATTTCCCTGTTGAACCGTGGGTAGCGCATACTGATCCGTGATCCCAAACCCAACTTTAGAAATTTCAGTGGGGAATCTCAGCTCCACTGGGTTTTCTGACCAGAACTCCACATCTAAGGTGCTATCAATCTCGGAATTCTCTAAATCTAGGACTGAGTAATAGATACGACGCTCCGCATCCATTGCAAAAGCAATCACGGTACCCTCGTGCCGCAACATCGTGGTGTGAAGGTAGGTGCGGTTGGCGTTATAGGTTCTGATAAAGGTATCTAACATAGTGAGAAAAGAGAGAATAGAATTTATGAATTCGGAATAAGCTTAGACATTGAGCCAGCTCAGTCGAGCCATCAGCAGTAACCGACCCGAACGTGATTCTTTAGCAGCATTGGAGCGTTGGTTATGGGAGTCTATGCAGGCTACAGAGCGCTAGGTGAAGATTCCCTAAAACAAGCTTTGGGCCTTAGCTAAGAAAATCCTGAGAAGAGAATGAGAGTTTTCTAAAACCCTGCCCTAGTAAAAGTTTTAAGCGCAAACGAATAACGTCCAACAGTCTCTTGCAACGCTGAGTTCAAATAACATGGTAAAAAATGTAAAGAAATATCTAAAGATACCTAACCGTGTCTAATGGCCGGTCCTAACATCATCGGGTGAACAAAAACTATGGCTCTCCGCATTGCACTCCTCACCTACTCCACCAAGCCCCGTGGCAGCGTCATTCACACCTTAGAGCTGGCTCAGGCATTGGCTGAACTCGGTCACCATCCCTGCGTTTTTGCCCTGGACAAAGATGGACAAGGGTTTCATCGGCCAACCGCATTCCCAACCTGCTCTGTACCGGCTGCCCCCTGTGATGCTGGTATCGATCAGCTGATCCAACAACGCATTGGTGAGTTCGTAACGTTTTTCCAAAGCCATCCCCAGCAATATGACATCTACCATGCCCAAGACTGTCTCAGCGCCAATGCCCTAGCCATCCTTCAACAACAGGCTCGTATTCCCCATTTTGTACGCACCGTTCACCACATCGAAGACTTCCAAAGTCCCTACTTACAAAATTGTCAGGAGAAATCCATCCATCAGCCCGCCCGCTGTCTGTGCGTCAGCGATGTGTGGCAGCAGGTGCTTGCAGAAGACTACAATATCCAGGCCCATCGAGTGATTAACGGTGTGAGTAGGCGGTTCTCGGCGAATCCTGATGGGTCTGAAACGGCCTTAGCTAATAGCTATGGCATCCGCAGTGGCCCCGTATACCTGACGGTGGGGGGCATTGAACCTCGCAAAAACTCAATCAATTTACTTAAAGCATTTCATCAGGTGAGGCAGGTGCAACCCCAGGCACAGCTGGTTATTGCTGGGGGGGCAACGCTGTTTGACTATCAGGCCTACCGACAAGCGTTTATGGCTCTGGTGGAGGCCTATGACCTGGCCGATGGTCTGGTGCTGCCCGGAGTAGTGCCTGACAAGGACCTACCAACGCTCTATCGTTTAGCCAATGTTTTTGTATTTCCCTCTGTGCAGGAAGGCTGGGGCCTGGTGGTGCTAGAGGCGATCGCCTCTGGTCTGCCGGTACTCACCTCTAATCAAGCGCCGTTTACTGAGTTTTTGTCACCCCAGGAGGCCAGGCTAGTAGCGCCCGAAGATGTGGGTGCGATCGCAACGGCCATGCTTAATCTTCTTAACCCTACTATTGCCCAACCACTCATCCACCACAGCCAGCCTATTATCAGCCACTACAGCTGGCAACAATCCGCCAAAATGCACCTGGAGCTTTATTATCAGCTGACTTCAGGGCTTAACAATATGCGCTGAGTATGGGTCTCAGCAACAATCTTCCCGCGTTTAATCACACGACGTTCTATGGGGGCAGTGCCAATGACCTCAGAAGCGGAATTTGCACCGATTAATACCAGGTCTGCCATATTCCCAGGAGCAATACCGTGGTTGCTAACACCAATGGCCTTAGCCGCAGAGGTCGTCGCCATCTCTAAACATTGGATATGACTCTCAGCCGTGCCCAGTTGCAACGTTTGGGCCAGCAGGGTGCAAATCTTTAACACATCCCCATCCCCAAAGGGAGTAAACAGATTTTGGATATTGTTAGTGGCGATCCCGACGGTCACCCCATCATTCATCAGCTGATCAATAGGGGCCACGCCACGCCGCACATTATGACTATCTTTTCGCCCCATCATATAAAGATCAGTGGCAGGCAGGGCCAAAACCGAGATACCCGCATCTCGTAACATCGCAGCCATTTCTCGCAAAATCTCGGGTGTGAGTCCGGCTAGCTTTGTCATATGCCCTAAACACACCCGACCTTGCCAACCACGCCTTAGGGTTTCTTCAACAACTGTAGGCAACAACAACGGCGAGTCATCATCCAAAAAGTCCAGGTGAAAATCAACATCACAGTCAAACTCCTGGGCCAGATCAAAAATGATGCGAATATTTTGCTCTGGATCTGGATCAACATAAGGGGCCGAACCAATCACGTCCCCCCCCATGGTCATGGCCTGTCGCAATAAATCCACCGTGCCCGGCTGATGGGTAATGCCCTCCTGGGCAAATACAGCCAGCTGCAGCGTCAATCCCCAGGCATACTCATGCTTCAACGGGAGTAATGCTTCCATCGCCGTTAGCTGTAGTATTGGATCAACCTCTACATGACTGCGCATGAGGGTTGTGCCAAAGTTAATCTCGCGTTTGATCACATCGCGAGCCCGCGATTGGATATCCTCAATGGTGAAACGCTGTTTAAGATTCCCCGTTTCTGCCAACGCTTCTTGAAATGTGCCAGTTTGGGCAGGGCGTTGAGTCAGCAACAGAGCCTTATCCAAATGTAAATGGCCATCCACCAAACCTGGGATTACTAACCTACCCTTAGCCTTTAAGGTGAGCTGGGCAGAGGCCTCGATCTGAGGTGCAACCTCAGTTATGACACACCCTTGCATGGCGATTGACCAGCGCCCCTCTCGTCCCGGCAATGTGGCATCGACGATTTTTAGCGTTATGACCATCTGCTATCCCCTGCCTGAGCACAACTCAAATGTCTGTTACAGATGATAGAAAACAGTTTCCGTTATCGTGGTTATATGAATATATATGCCAATTTAGGCAGTTCTATACTCTACTCCCCCATCTGTTATAAGCATCATGCCTGAGATCCGATTTCATATCCAGTGGCCAGACGGTCAGCAGGAAAGCTGTTATTCTCCTTCACTGGTAGTACAAGAATACTTTCAAGTAGGTGAATCTTATACCATCACTGAATTTCTACAACGCTCTCGAGACTCTCTTCAGACTGCTAGCGATCGAGTTAAGGCTAAATATGGTTTCCCCTGTGGCCTAGCCATGGGACAGTTACAAAAAATTGAAGACACTGCTCAGCGGTACTTAGAACAGCCTGACAGTAAAGTCACCGTTCTCAAGTTTCAATAATGATTTATTCAACCATGGTTTAACTTGGACAATTGCGTGCAGGAAGAATTGGACTTAAGCGTCGAAACTCTGATACATACTGCTCCAGTACCACAAACTGGGGTAAGTTTAATCGATAGTAAATCCAACGTCCTTCCTGCCGACCCTGGATTAGTCCGGCTTCGCGCAGCGTTTTGAGGTGAAACGAGAGCTTAGAGGCGCTAATACCTAAATGATTCGCGATATCGCAGGCACATAGTTCGCGTTCGCGCAATAACTCAATTACTTGTAAACGGTAGGGTTCTGAAAATGCTTGAAAAAGTGGCAGAACGTCATTAGAAATAGTCGCGGCAGTCGTCTTCATGATCCTTTGTATATCTATTTGAAATCATAGCGCTTAAGAGAGAAAGCAAGAACTTAAAACTATTGAATTTTGCCATCAAATTGATAAGCATGAGAGACTTCTCATTAGCTGATATCTCACAGTATTTTATTCTCTAATAATTCTCATTATTTTTTCACTCATCACCACACCAACAAAAAAGCTGGCTCTCAATGAGCCAGCTTAACACTGCGCGGGAACGCGTATAGGAAGCAGCAGTAGTAGTAGTCTTGCTACTGAAGTACTAGCTTCACGTTCGCATTCTGCAACCCAGGGCGCTTAACCTCAGCTAAAGTGCGGTTAACGGCATACTTCTGGTTAATGGAGTTGATTAGCTCAGTTTGATTATGCTTCTTAGCAACACCCCAAAGGTCAGCAATTAGATCAAAGGAGCCGTCAGTATTGCGGGACCAGCCTAGATCATACTCACCTTCTAGAACAGCTACGATGTCAGCACGTACGCGCTGACCGTTGTAGCCACGAACATCCGCATCAGTCTTAACAGAGATGCCGAGGTCCTTCAGAGAAGACGTGAGAATTTCAGCTTCAGTGATCTTAGTGCGTAGAGTACTAAAATGAGACATTGGTGTTTCCTCCAGTAGGAAAATGAGAGATACAGAACTAAAAACGCAAAGCCAATAGATTAACAAATTAAAGATGATTATTTGCTAAGCCATTGCTTCAAAAACTGCTAACCCTTAAGGTTAGCCCTTTGCCAGGGGGAACCCCTAACAAAAGCCTGTTAAAACTCCATCCGCTGATATTCAGCGACGGATGAAGCTGCGGGGCGAGCACGTTGTCGTGCCCAATCGCGAAGCGCCGTTACCTGTTCATTCATGGTCTTAGATAACGGTAAGGTCGCCCGAATAGCGGCAATAATATCGAGTTGATTAAACTCACGACCTTGGGCAAACGCTTCATACATTGCAGAGATTAAACCCTGTTCAATCTCCGCCCCCGAAAAACCTTCACATACCTTAGTAAGCTGATCGAAATCAAATCGTTCGATATCGCGGCGGCGCTTACTGAGGTGAATTCTAAATATTTCCTTACGTTCTTCTTCATTGGGTAGATCTACAAAGAAGATTTCGTCAAAACGACCTTTACGCAAGAACTCACTGGGTAACCGTTCTACCCGGTTAGCCGTTGCCATGACAAACACTGGCGAATTCTTTTCTTGCATCCAGGTCAGAAAGCTACCAAAAATACGGCTAGAGGTACCACCGTCAGAATCAGCAGAACCGGCACCACCGGCAAAGGCTTTATCGATCTCATCAATAAAGAGAATTGCTGGCGAAATTGATTCAGCTGTACGTAACGCACTGCGCAAGTTGGCTTCAGAACGACCCACCATGGAACCGTCATACACTCGGCCAATATCTAACCGCAACAGGGGCAGGCCCCACAGGCGAGCCGTTGTCTTGGCAATTAGAGACTTACCACAGCCGGGAACACCCAGAATCAACATTCCTTTTGGCTGGGGCAAACCATACTCACGCGCCCGCTCAGTAAATGCATTGGAACGTTGCCTCAACCAGCGCTTCAGCTCTTCTAAACCACCGACCGAATCAAGGGTCTCATCCTCTTCTATATATTCCAGGATACCGTTGCGACGAATCAGCTGCTTTTTCTCAGACAGAACAATGTCTACCTCTGATTCAGTCAGCTTTCCTGAAACGACTCGGGATTTACGAAATACTTTCTCCGCTTCATCTTCCGTCAGGCCTAGGGCTGCTTTCAACAGCTTTTCCCGTACGTCAGTTGTAATGTTGGCACTGTGGGCCTTAGTCAATTCCGCAGTCAGTACCTGATTCAATTCGCCCATGGTGGGCATAGAAAAGTCCAGGACTACCACTTCTTTTTCTAGCTCTACCGGAATCTCCTGCACTGGAGACATCAGCATAATTGTCTTATTGGTGCCTTTGAAACTTGCGATCGCATCCCTCAAACATCGCGTCACCGCTGGCGAGTCCATAAATGGGTGCAGATCCTTAAATATATAAATACCCGGATCTTTCTGACGGATCACCCAATCAATGGCAGCCTCAGGAGAAACGGTGTTGCCATTTTGAGACCCCCGAGTTTGACCGTATTCAACAATACCGTGGGTCACTGTCCACGTATACATACGCCTCTGGGGCTGCTGCTTAGTAATCGCCGCAATTGTCCGCTCCGCTCTTTCTTCCTCGAACGTGAGCAAGTAAATCAGAGGATACTGAGCCTTAATTAGGACCTGGAGCTCTTCTTTCATAATTTTTATCCTCTCAACGCCGACCGATACCAACAGACTAACTAAACCCAATAGAAATACGGTTACAACTTAAAACCGCAACTCAAGGGCTACAGATTTCACTTAACAGGGCACCAACTCCCCTTCGTCAGAACGCACCGAGCTAGGCACAACGTCAGGCACCTCAGTCAAAGATTCTGCATGCAAGTCGGCGTGAGCATCAACCGCCATCAGGTCACCATCTCTCAGCACCACAGAAGTCGTACAAGCGGGGCATTCGTACACCAAGTGGGCAGAACCCTGAACCCCTTCGACAACATCGGAGTGATTCAGATAAAACCCAATTGCCCGCTCAGCCAAGGTAGACATGGGTTCTCCATCTACCGCAGCGCGAATCTTGAGCTGACGGTGCAGGTCATCGTGCATATAAAGAGTGACCTTCTGCTTACCTTGCATATCAACCTTAATAAATAGAAGTTAATTCGTGGGGCATCTTACCCATGGAGTAAACATACCGACCTTATTTGATGCCGTCAAGCCGTCAAGCCGTTTTGACGTCAAAACGTTCACATTGCTTTACAAAGCAATGGCAAAAATGAAGGGTAAATATAGGGAAATCCCTTAGATATCAAGGTATTTTGCTGGAAATGTAGGGAGCAGGGGGTAGGGAATGAGGAATGGGGAGTGGGAGAAATCCCTTAGATATCGACTCACTTCGGCAAAAGCACTGACTTTTAGAATTCAGACGTGAACCAGTATCAAATTCTAATTTTAGTCAACATCCCCCGTTGGCATTTACCCCACGGCGACTAAAATAAATAGCCGATGAATTCTATGCATCTATGGCTAGCGCACCGACCATCGCATCGTTTCCGTCTTTAGAGGCTGCTCTTAAACACTTCTTTGGCTATGACGACTTTCGCCATTACCAACGCGTCATCATTGAGCAAGTCCTAAAAAATCAGGATGTGTTGGTAATTATGCCCACAGGTGGAGGTAAGTCTCTGTGTTATCAGCTACCGGCCCTACTGCGTTTAGGGGTAACGATTGTGGTCTCTCCCCTGATTGCCTTGATGCAGGATCAGGTGCGTAGCCTGGCGGACAATGGCATTGCCGCTACGTTTCTCAACAGTAGTTTGACCTTCAACGAGGTGCGCGATCGCGAGCAGGCGCTACTCAGGGGCGACATCAAGCTGCTTTACCTTGCCCCTGAGCGCCTGATGAATCCCAGTTTTTGGCCATTGTTGGAACAAATACAGCAAACCGTTGGCCTCAGTGCTTTTGCCATTGATGAAGCCCACTGTGTTTCGGAATGGGGGCACGATTTTCGACCGGAGTATCGCCAGCTTTTTCAACTGAAGCAGCAGTTCCCCCAAGTGCCTGTCATGGCATTAACAGCCACCGCCACTGAGCGCGTTCGGCAAGACATTATTCAACAGCTACGCCTCAACGACCCTCAGGTATTTGTCTCAGGGTTTAACCGACAAAATCTGTATTACGAGGTAACGCCAAAGACAAAACAGAGTTATGACCATTTATTGAAGCTGGCCAAACAGCAGTCGGGGGCCGGTATCATCTATTGCCTGAGCCGCAAACGGGTTAATGAAATTGCGTTTCGTCTGAAGCAAGATGGGATCTCTGCCCTGCCATATCACGCTGGTCTGAGTGCGAAGGAACGCCAGGGAAATCAAGAGCAGTTTATTCGAGATGATGTGCGCATTATTGTGGCCACCATTGCCTTTGGCATGGGCATTAACAAACCCGATGTGCGATTTGTCATTCACTACGACCTGCCACGTACCATTGAAAGCTACTACCAAGAATCGGGGCGAGCCGGGCGTGATGGCGATCCCGCTAACTGTACCGTTTTCTTTAGCTACGCTGATGTGGCTACCGTTGAGTATCTAATTAGTCAAAAGCCTGATGAGCAAGAACAGCGGATTGCTCGTCAGCAGTTGCGCCATGTGATTAACTATGCTGAGAGTGCGGTCTGCCGCCGTAAAATTCAGCTCAGCTACTTTGGTGAGAGTTTTCCTGGAGACTGCCAGAACTGTGACAACTGCCTGAATCCTGTACCGCTAGAAGATTGGACCATTGAAGCCCAGAAGTTTCTCTCCTGTGTCGCTCGCTGCCAAGAGAGATTTGGCATGAATCACATTATCGATGTGCTGCGCGGTTCTCGCAAAAAGAGATTGATGGAACTAGGGCACGATCGGCTTTCTACCTATGGCATTGGTCAAGACCATAGTGTGGATGACTGGCGACAGCTATGTCGGTCTCTTTTACACCAGGAACTAGTATCAGAAACAACCGATGGCTATTCTGTTCTTAAGCTGAACTCAGGTAGCTGGCAGGTATTAAAAAAAGAGATCCCGGTCAATATTCACGTCTTTAAACGAGCTGAATCTACCAAGGCCACTAAGGCCACCGACGAAGTCCAGCTTAACGCTGACGAAACTCTGTTGTTGGAGCAACTACGCGGTCTACGTAAACGACTAGCTGATGAACAATCGGTGCCCCCCTACATTGTCTTTGCCGATGCCAGCCTCAGACAAATGGCCCAGCAGCGACCCGTTACAACCGATGCATTCGCCACCATCTCCGGTGTGGGCAGACGTAAGCTTGAGCAATATGGTCAGGTGTTTACCCAGGAGATCCAGCACTTTTGCCAGTCCCATAATCTGACACCCAATAACAACATTACTGGTTCCCCTGCCACACCAGAGACACGCCGATCGTCTAGCGAATTAACATCCACCTATATCATCACCCATCAGCTCCACCAGCAGGGGCTATCTCCATCCGAAATTGCCCTGGATCGAGGGTTACGCTTGGGCACAATTATCGAACATCTAAATCAGCTAATTGAAATGGGGCAAGATGTCGATCTCAACGCCCTAGTATCACCAGAACGCCAGGTGCCAATCTTTGAAGCCATTGAAAAAGTAGGCTCCCATTCCTTAAGAACTATCCGTGATGAACTTGGCGAAACCTTTGACTATAATGAAATTCGTCTAGTTAGGGCTGCATGGGAAAGCCAGCATGGGACTTAAATTAGAACCTGTTGAGATATTGGCTATGACGAAGGTCCCTGATTGTAAGCAAAGGGCAAAATTCATATAAAATCTCCACGATCCTAAGGCATGATTGATAGGCTTCACCTATTATTTGGCGCGTTAAGACGCCTGTGCCGCTATGTTGTTCAACTGTTTTGCTACCGTAGCCCGTGGTCTAGAAGAGCTGGCTGCCCAAGAACTTGAGCTACTGGGCGCTGAAGGGGTAGAGCCTGGATTTTGTGGGGTAGCTTTTCGGTGCGATCGCAAACGTCTCTACAGCATTAATCTATGGACCCGATTATCCTTTCGGATTTTGGTCACCGTTGCCCATGTGCCCTGCCGCGACAGTGATGCCCTTTATCGCGGCATCCAACGTATCGATTGGGAGCAGTACCTATCACCTGCCCAAACCTTGGCCGTAAAAGCCACCGGTAAAAACGATCGTCTGAACCATAGCCACTTCACGGCACTACAGGTAAAAAACGCCATCGTCGATCAGCAGCAGGACCGCCATGGAGAGCGTTCCGATGTGGATACTGAAATTCCTGACGTGCAGATCAATGTTCACATCAAAGATAATAAAGCAACTGTTAGTTTAGATAGTTCTGGCAGTAGTCTCCATCGCCGTGGCTACCGACCTGCCATGGGTACAGCACCTCTAAAAGAGTCTCTTGCAGCTGCTCTCGTGCAGTTAACAGAATGGTCTGGTAATGTAGCATTTCTTGACCCCATGTGTGGTTCGGGGACATTGCCCATTGAGGCGACGTTACAGGCCATGGGGATTGCGCCGGGGTTGTTTCGTGATCAGACAAGCCAGGGGTTTGGGTTTCAAACCTGGCCTGATTATGATCAGCCGCTCTGGCAGAGGGTGGTGGTGGATGCAAAGAAACGGCGGAAGACAGAACTGGGGGTACCCGTAGTGGGATGCGATCGCGACCTGGATATTCTCACCGATGCTCGCACCAATGCTGACTATAGCGGTGTGGCTGACCATATTGAATTTAACTACACTGACTTTGCCGATATTGAAGCGCCTGCCGACAGCGGTATCCTGATCTGCAATCCCCCCTATGGAGAACGTCTGGGCCAAGCTGAAAATCTGGCCCCATTTTATAAACTCATGGGGGATATTCTCAAACAGCGTTTTAAGGGTTGGACCGCTTATATTCTCAGTGGCAATAAAGCACTAACCAAGTGTATTGGTCTCAGAACAGCCCGAAAAATCCCCATCTATAACGGTTCTATTCCCTGTCAGTTTTTGAAATACGAAATGTATTAAAAGACGCTGTACCAAACGGTGCATGTGAAAGCGGTCCGACCAGATCGCGATCATCTAGAAAATCAATTTCCCCGAGTGGAAGGCTACCGGGTAGAGCTGCCAGATACTCGACTAACCGCTACGTTCAGTCCGAACTCAGTGCTGGAGCTAATCCCTGACATGGTAGGCCCTTCAGTCACTCGTAATGAAGGCATTCGGTGAAGGAGCGGACTTGACTGTAAAGCACCTGGACGATATCAGAGAGTCTACGGTTTTATTCCATCTGACAAAGCATCTGATTTACCACCAGTACCGTGACCCTGGTGAGGAGCCCAAATTACATTTGTTGGGTCAGCTTAAGCGAATTACTCGCCAGTGGATGAAAGGTTACTTAAAGCTGACAGGCAACACCCGAACAGCCCAGCTGATGTATCAAGATATTGCGAATAAGGTTTGTGAGTTAATTAAACGAGCCATTAAGATGGGCATTTGCGGAGTTTACAGAAGTTTTTGAAATTGAGGCGGATTTTAGTCGTTTGATCGAGACTAAGTTTGGGCGTTTGATTAAGACGACGCTAAAGCAGGTGACCGATGTAGGAGGAATTAAGCTATGACCGTTGCAACTGTGGCTAAAACCTATACGGCTGAAGAATATCTGGCCCTAGAAGTCGACGCGGATACGCGCAGTGAATTTCGTGATGGGGAAATTGTTGAAATGACAGGGGGCACACCGGAGCATAACGAAATTACTGGCATGTTCATTTTTTTGCTCAAGGCTAGTTTGCGTAAACAGCCCTACAGTATCTTTGTGACCGATCAGCGACTGTGGATACCGGCGCTGAAACTCTACACCTATCCGGATGTGATGGTTGTCCCCAAGCCACTAGAACTACATCCTGGTCGCAAGGATACGGTGATGAACCCTATTTTGATTGCGGAGACGCTCTCAAAATCTACTCAAAATTATGATCGGGGTGACAAGTTTGAAGCCTATCGCACTATCGAAAGTTTTGAGGAATATGTGCTGATCGATCAGTATCGGCCCCAGGTGGATCACTATGTCAAGCAGTCGGCAAACCAATGGTTATTGACTAAGTATCGAGGGTTAGAGGCTAGCTTTCGGTTGGAATCTGTTGGCGTGGAGATAGCCCTGGCGGAACTTTATGAGGCGGTGGAATTTGATGAACAATAATGCAGTCCGCCACCGACAGTCTCTAATCCCTCCCTTTTTAAGGGGGACTTTGAGTTAGCAAACACTCTCAACTAGGAGAAAAACAAGGCGAAAACAAACCTCCACAACAAAAACCTCTCCTTTATGGCGAAGTTCCCGATGATGACTTACTCGCCTATGGCGTCCCCACCGACTGGCTAGATGACGTCCGCCTCGCGATCAGTTACTCATTACAGGTGTTGATCCAACATCAGAATTCCTAGATGACCTAGATGCATAGTGTCCTTTATGAGCCAAAATATTAAGGATTTTCGTTATTTGCAAAGCTCATGAAATACAAAATTTATGAATGTATCGGGTTGGGAACGCCGCCAGCTGTTAGCTTGCTCCATTGCCCTTAAAATTCGATGTTTCCATTGACTGCCAAAGTTTTTAGCGTGATAGAGCCAGCCTGATTTTTTCATCACACATTTTTGATGCACAGGGAGCCAGCATCGATGTCTTGAAGGGTGGGGTTTGTTTAGCTTTACCTTGATGGCTTCGTAGTTTGGATGTCTGCCATGAATAATTTTGACCGACTGATTTAGGGTGAAGAAGAACGGTGTTCTCGCATTCCAGGCATGGGAAAGAACATAGATTTTAGAGGTTGATTTTAACCAGGCCTCCATGAAGGATGTTTGGTCGTTTTCTTTGCCCAGGGTTGATTGCTCTAACTTTGTCTGGTAAGTCTTCAGCCAATGGCTAAATAAATCGTCATTACGCTCATTCTTTGTATAAAGAATCACTCCGGTATTGTACAGATCCGAAGCTTTTAAGCGCTGTAGGGATTGGGGAGATTTGGCTCGATTTACATCTGTTGGATCTTGTGCGATCGCAACATCAAAAAAATCTAACAGATCAAATATATGGCTAATATTTTCACAAATATAGGTATCACTATCGATAAACAGAGTTTCAGTGTAGGGAGACGAATGGTAGAGATGCTGAACTTTGTACAACAATCCATGATTGTAGGTTTCAGTGGTGGTGGGCCGTACAATCACCTGATCAAAGGCATCACTCTCAATCGGCTGGTCTGTCACCAAGGCAATCTGAGCATTTTCATCGACATGCCTTAAACTTCGGGCGGAACCTATGGCTTCGCGAACAAATCGCTCACCCGCTGCTACGTACAAATACCCTTTCATCAATTCCAATTCCCTAGAGATGTTGTCAAACTAAAAATATCCACAAAGTAGTGGGCCTCGGCACATCACAGTTTACCCTCAGCAGAAGGCCGTAGTTTCTCCACGGTTCCATAGGCATAGGTCAAGCATGGGGTTGGGGACAATTCTAAGACGTTAAACAGCTTATTTGCATTTGACAAAAGAGTACACTGACCTACTGACTACTGACCTTCGATGCCCTTTAACATACGGTCGCCCCAATATAATGGAGGAGGTTGACGGTTATTCCCATGACATTTTGGACTACCTGGCAAGACTACAAGAATACTCAGAAAGAAGTCGAATTGCCTACCAACACCGCAGCTCACATTCCAGTAAAGATTCGCTATGTGGATGTGGGCACCGATCAAACCGGCACCATTCTGTTGATGCATGGGATTCCCACGTGGGGCTATCTTTACCATGAGGTGATTCCACCTTTGGTCGAGGCTGGCTATCGAGTGATCGCTCCCGATTTTTTAGGCCATGGGTGGTCAGATAGACGCGATCGCTTTGACCGCTCATTTCAAGATCAGGCCAGAATGATCCTTGAATTATTAAAAATACTGGCACTGTCTCAAGTCCATGTCGTTGGTCACGATACGGGGGGAGCCGTTGCGCTAATTCTGGCGATCGAACATCCCCAGGTAGTCAACCAACTGGTGATTAGCAACTCCGTCTGCTATGACCGTTTTGATGACGACATGCTCGATTTTGGTCATCCGCTGCGATGGAAACCACGCCCCATTGACGACTTAATCGCTGCGCTAGAAGAAAGTCTGGCCATGGGCCTTTCTCACCCTGACCGATTAACCGCTGACTTTAGAGAAGGCATCATTGCCCCTTGGGCTAGCCCAGAGGGAAAACTTAGTCTGCTGCGCAATGCCTCAGCCTTGAATGCTAATCAGACGATGGCCCTTGTTGATCGTCACGAAAACATTGCCGCACCGACCATGCTTCTTTGGGGAATGGATGACCCCTGGCAAAAAGCAGAGGATGGTCAGCAGTTAGCAACAGAGATTCCAGGTGCCGTCTTTAAACCGATCGAAAATGCATCCCATTGGATACAGCAGGATGCTCCCGAAGAATTCACCTCAGCCCTACTAAAATTTCTGTGGTAAAGGTCATACTGTCGCATTTTATTTTTGGATCTGGGATACGGGGGATTACCGTCGGACTATACAAACAATATCTTTACAAAAGTTTACAAATATTGCTCATGTTAAGCAATATTTTTGTTGTTAAAGTAGTGACTATTACTTTAAACAAAGGTCATGTTGTTTAAAGTGAGGTACCAGGCTCAATAGTTACACCTGTCACTCGACAGGTGTGGATTGTTAGAGTACTATCCCCAAATGGTGTGAGACGTTTTGTGATCGCAGCAAAGGTAGAAACATTTTGTTCGATCAATCGATCAGATTATTGTTTTTCAGTTATTGCAAAGTTAGTTGTCAAAATCCATCAATACCCAATCCATACATTTTGACTTAGGGTTAACCCATTGGTAGTCAACGGTTCTACCATATCCTTCCCCTAGTCAGCGTGCAAAAACCACCTCACTGAAATTGCTTGTTCCATGTCTTCTTAACGCAGAAAACCGCTGACCTATGTTTTCTTGCTCGCAAGACTGGACCAGCAACTGAGAGAACATTATGAAAGTAATTCAAAAAAAGCGATTTAATCCAACCATTGCCCAATCGTCCTGCCAAGGAAAACCACCATTAAACTACTCTCAGGCAAGCGAACAGATTCAATGTTGTTACATCAACAGCACCACACAATTTCAGATTGTTCGGGTGGCAAATGTCTCTAGTAATTTTCTCGAACGAATGGTCATGCCTCAGACCAGGCTTATCTTTGAAGCCGATCGAAATGATCACTTAGAAATTCATACGGGCTCTCCGATTAGCTCAATTTTGTCTGACAAGATTCCTTGTCACCGTCTAGCATATCAAGGGGACCACAACCGATGAAGATATTTCCGAATACCCGGTTGCTCAAATTTTTACGGGAAGAGCTTGCTGTTCCAGAGAAATCTATCGCATCAGCGTTACAACAAAGCGATCAAGATACCAGTCTCTTTCCCATAGTCCTATGGCAGTATGGGTTGATTAGCCTGGAGCAGCTTGATCAAACCTTTGATCTGCTGGCCTCTACCTATGGCGCTGGTAATAGGGCCCAGTTTTAGGAACGTTTTCTGGGTGATATTGCGGGTCGTCCTGCATTAGGTGTACTCATGCATCTAATGCAGATGGCTGGTGGCTAGTCGACGTACACTTGTGGATGAGTCGATGGGTGGATGCAATCGCTGCTAAATTTTTGCCATTGGGTGCTTGGCTCTTTAATGTTGTTTTCTTAAGCAACAGTCGTCTTACTAGCTTTTTTAGTAACTAATCGCTTAAAGCGCCAGATATAGATCGCAGCAGCCGTGATACTACCCAAGTAATAGCCGCTCCATAGACCCACACCACCAAAGCCGACAATAAAGCCCAACATATAGCCGCTCAGTAAGCCGACGCCTAAAAACGCAGCGATACCGACTATTGCTGGAATATGAGTATCTTGAAGACCATAGAGCGCACCTAATGTGGTCTTTTGCACGGCGTCAAAGATATGACCAATGGCCACTACGATGAGCATCGGCACCGCTAGTTGTAGAACTTCTCTGTTCTCAGGCTCGCTAACGTCTATGTAGAGTCCGATGATCGGTTCGCGAAAGATTATTAAGGCACTGGCCACTAAGACTGCTGTCACAAAGATAATGCCAATGCTAGTGCGCTCTGCTCGCTCAGTTCCCTTTAGATCGCGGCGACCAAACCACTGACCGACCCGGGCAGTTGTTGCAAATGACATACCCAGCGGAATCATGAAAACCATCAGCCCCGTCTGCAGCGCAATCTGATGGGCGGCTAAAACATCCGTACCTAGAATTCCCATCAGGTAAGTTATTGCTAGAACTAGACCATACTCAAAGAAAATAGAGACACCAATGGGTGCCCCAACCACGAGCAGCACTTTCAACAGATCTATTCTCAGGCGATACCATTTTTGAAATAAACGGTAGGCTTTTAGTTCTGGATGCTTGAGTAAATAGATGATCAGCGCAGCGAACATGCCCCACCAGGAGAGCGCACTCGCTAGGGCTAATCCTGCTAGCTCCATCCGTGGAAAGCCGAACTTACCAAAGCCTAGAACATAGTTGGCCATAATGTTGAAGAGTGTCCCGCCGATCACGATCACCATAATCATGCGAGCTTGGGACAGTCCGGATACTACGCCTCTGAGCATCGCAAAACCAACGGCAGGAAACAGACCCCACAAAATAAAGTCGAGGTAGCTACTCGCTAAGGTGACTGTCTCTGGTGTTTGCCTTAGCCATAGCATAAGGGTGTTGGCCTGGGAGAGTGCCCACATCGCTAAAACCGATACGCCTACTGTCAACCAAAGCCCCTGTCTCGTTACCTGCTCTATGCGAGCTTTGCAACCTGCACCATAGGCTTCAGCCACTAGCGGGCTTACCCCCATGACCACGCCGCTGAGTGTGTTGAGAACCACTTGGAAGGTGAAAGAGGCAAGGCCGCCCGCTGCTAAAACTTTCCATCCCAAATGGCCCATCATAACAGTATCGACGAAGCCAGTCGCAGCCTGGGCCATTTGGGCACTCACGAGGGGAATGGCCAGCTTGAATAGCGATCGCACTTCAGTTCGAACCGAAGAAGATAAAATAATAGCCACGATGTCTCTAAAGTTTGTATCTAAGTATGGTGTGTCTTTAAGATACGAACCTTAAAAAGACGGGTATATCAGCTCTTCGCGCTTTTTATCAGGTTCTTGCTATTGCTTGAGAAACCGCTTCGGTGTAGTGCCAACGTGACGTCTAAAGTGCTGTGTCAAGTGACTCTGGCTGGAGAACCCAACTGTCAGTGCAACGTCTGCGATGCTTAGCTTCCTTTGGAGTAACAGCCGCTTGGCTCGCTCAACGCGACACCTTAAAACGTACTGATAAGGGGAGCACCCCAAGGACTGCTTAAACAGTCTAGAGAAATGGTGCATGCTCATACCGACCATTTGAGACAGCTCGCCGAGAGAGAGATCTGTCGCTAGGTTTGTATAAATATAGTCGACCGCGAGCTGCAGCTTGTGTTTGGGCAACCCATCTGAATAGTCTTGGATCACTGGCAGTTGTGATGAGTATGTCTTGATCAAGTGAATGGCCAGTACTGAGGATATGGACTCAGCTAACAGGCGAGTCTTGTTAGCTTCTATTGCTGATGTATCAACGTGCCTACTTTCTAGTTCCGTCTTGAGCGAGAGACCAAGCTGTTGAATTAGCGGATCTCGGATATTAGGTTGAGGCAGAATTTCTAAACGATCTGCATCAAGCGATTCATGGGCAATTTGCGAAAATAGTGTAGGGGTGAGGTAAATCTCAACATATTCTGCATCTGCGTTCCAAGTCTCTTTGAGTGAGTGAGTTGTTGGATAGATGCTAACGCTACCATAGGTTTGAAATTCGTTAGTAGCGAGTCCGTTTTTCCAGGTCTGCTGTAGGGTCAGTGGCTGACCGAGATGGATGCTGATCAAACACTGCTTTGGCCGATACTCTGGCGTCTCGTGAGGTGGTTGACAATAGTAGCCAAGATGAATTCCTTGCCAAGATAAGTCTTTGCTAGAAAGCAGGGGTTTATCAGGATAGACATCAAGTACAGATGTCTCTTGAGTAAAGTCAATGGCTAGCGTTCGGCGGTCAGTCACAGGATCTAGCGGGTTACAAGATTCATGATGCCCTACAGGATACAGCGATTTAGCGTCTAATACCTAGACTTAAAGAGGTAGTCTCACGTTAACAGGTCTTCAGGTTAGGAGTTGTTAAGAAACAATTTTATGGTTTGAAGAGTTTAACCTTTCCCCTAACTTTGCCGTAACCCATACCACGCCAATATCTCTAAGGTAATCGACATCTTAGGAAAACTAGCCATAATCAAACGATGAGCTTAATTTTCAACAAGTCCTTACCTATTATCCATATAGTACGCTTGAGCTTACAATAACCCGCTTTGCTAATCTCAATTTTCCCCTTCCAAGAGAATCAACCGCAGAGGGTCTAAATGAACTGTCCAGGGCATGGGCTGATCTTTAAGCACCGCCCATTTTTCTTTAAATACTTCAGCCTGTAAATGATAATCTTGCTTCCCTGTTGAAGGATGATGGAGTTTTAAGTATAGGGTCATCCGATGGGGAGTTTCACTGGTGGCAGCCAGCCAGCAGGGGAACGTGTTGGCATGGGGTGTGGGGCTGTCTACAGGTTCTCTGCCAAATCCCTGGGCAAGAAAATCGATTTGGTGAGCGCGGATACCAATTTGGGTGAGATTTGCAGACAGCGGTTCAACGGTTTCGAGAATACACTGCCAGTGACGGGCTTCAACATGATGTGTGCCGTGGGCAATGGCGGGTGAGAAGTTTTTGCAGCCTGTGAGCTGAGCGACACCAACGGTGCGCGGCTGCTCAAAAATGAGATGTTTGGGGCCATGGGCAATGGCATTTCCTCCATTTAATACCAGCAGCCGATGACACATGCGATAGGCTTCTTCTAAATTATGGGTCACCAGTAGGGTAATGCCGCGATAGCTCTGTAGTCGGTCGATGAGCTGATGTTCAATCTGGTCACGTAGATGGGTGTCGAGGGCAGAAAAGGGTTCATCCAGCAGGAGGACTTCAGGTTGACTGGCCAGGGCACGGGCTAGGGCCACTCGCTGCTGTTGTCCACCTGATAGTTCATGGGGATAGCGGTTTGCCAATGTCCCTAGATGAACGGCTGCTAGCTGCTGGGCAACAACTGTTTGAATTTGATCCGGTGGCAGCTTGCGATGTAGACCAAAGGCCACATTTTGCCCAATGGTCAGGTGGGGAAACAGGGCATAGTTTTGGAATAGAATACCGATTTTGCGATCGCAAATAGGTACATTAATGCCGTTTTCTGAATCAAACAATACCCGACCGTTTAACACAATTCGACCGGCATCAGGGGTCTCAATACCTGCAAGACAGCGCAAAATCAAACTTTTGCCCGCCCCCGATGGTCCCAATAGCCCTAACGGCTGATCGTCCGTTGTGAACGAAACATTGAGGGTAAAGTTTGGCAAGTGTTTTGTGAGGTTGACAGAAAGCGTTGGTGCATCGGCAGATGAATAGGTAGATGGATACATCAGCGGACTGGGAGATGTCCGATCTGTTGTCTTCCCTGTATCGTCTACTTCGTTACTTTTGAGCTTTACACTCTCTTCTCTCTTTTTTCCTTTTTTACTTAGCCCTGGCTGCCATTGATTGACTAACACCAACGCCCCTAATGCCACAATCAAGATCACTCCGGTCCAAATCGCCGCTTCATAAAAGTCTCCCCCCTCAACCGCAAAATAGATGGCCATGGGTAGGGTTTGGGTTCGCCCTGGAATGTTGCCCGCCAGCATCAGTGTGGCCCCAAATTCTCCGAGCGCGCGGGCAAAGGCGAGGGTGGCCCCGGCAATCAGCCCCGGCAGTGCCAGGGGTAGAGTGATGCGCCAAAACACAGTTAGCTCCGAAGCACCCAGGGTGCGAGCCGCCTGTTGTAGATTACTATCAATTTGCTCAAACGCCCCCAACGTTGTTTTATACATCAGGGGTAGCGCCACCACCGTTGCGGTTATAATCGCCGCATACCAGGTAAAAACAACGCTAATGCCAGCATTGGTCAACAGCATCCCCAGTGGACCCCTTTTGCCCAGCAATATGAGTAGTAAAAACCCGAGCACAGTGGGCGGTAGCACCATGGGCGCTAGTAAAATGCTGTCTAGCAAGGCGCGACCGCGACCGCGATAGTGGTGCATAAAGTTGGCCGCAGCAATGCCCACAAAAAATGTGACAGCAGTGGCAATCGTCGCAATGCGCAACGATATCCAAAGGGGAGAGAGATCCAGCATGGGATTGTTATAAACGAATTGCGTTAAAGCCAAACTCTGTAAACATTGTCTGAGCGGTCTCGGTTGTTAAAAAGTCAATAAACCGTTGGGCGGCGGCAGGCTGAGTGCTATTGCTGACAATGGCAATTGGATACACAATCGGCAGATGAAATTCTTCGGGTACCGTGGCTAATACTTGAACCTGACGGGATAGCGCAGCATCGGTGGCGTACACAATGCCGAGTTCAACATTGCCGCTTTCCACAGCTGCTAAAACATTGCGGACACTGTTGCTAAAGACAAACTTAGATTGCAATGTGTCTAACAGCTCTAGCTGTTGAAATGCCTGCTGCGCATATTGACCCGCTGGCACACTGCGAAATTCTCCGACGGCAATGCTGTTTATATCCGTGGTCTTAAGCTCAGCGATATCGGTAATGTCTAGGGCTGAGTCAATGGCAGTCACTAAGGCTAAACGATTGGCTACCAATTCTTGACGAGAATCAGGCAAAATTAGCCCTTTATCTGAAAGCGCATCCATTTGTTGAGAGGCGGCGGCAAAAAAGATATCAGCCGGAGCCCCCTGTTCTATTTGGCGCTGAAGTGCTCCTGAGGAGGCAAAATTGTAGTCTATGGCGATATCGGGATGGGCTTCAGTAAATGGGGCTATAATCTTTTCTAGGGCATCTTGTAAACTGGCCGCAGCAGAGACCGTAAGGGTTATGGTGCTACCAGAGCCGACGGTTTGATCTTCACGACTACAGCCCACGGCAACTGACCCAGAGACTAGACCCGTGAGAAAGAGGGTGAGACATTTACGGCGTTGCATGGGGAGGGCGCTGGGTTATGGGAATAAGAACGTGGACTACGGTCATTATTAAGGGCTTGTTAAAAATTAAGCTCATAGTTTAATTATGATCGTTTTGTCTAACAAAGAATGGAATGATGTCTCCTTTTAGAATTTTGTCGCAGCGCGCAAAATTCTAAATCACCTCGCCGGATACTCAACTATGCGATTAGGGATATCGCTGATGTTTTTCCGTTGGGTTCTAGGGCGGCGGAACGCCCTAGCCATGGGGGTGTGGGGAACTCGGCGGGACCCCACGCAGCCGGTTTTGCTAAGTGCCGACCCTCCCACAATACATCGATTAAGCATGGGTCAACCGCGATAGGGGTTGCTCAGGGCTTTCCTCCCTGAAACCCTCCTGTTCGTGGGGGCCTCAACTCCCCCACCCCCCCCGAAAGGGGGATGTCGCTCATTACCAAGATTCAGGTTTGGCAGGAGTTACGGCAAGGTCAGGGTAAATGTTGTTGTGTCCAATGTTTATCAAAACTCAACGCCCTGAGCTAAGCCTAAGACTCAGCTCAGGTTCAGGCTTAGCTCAGGCTCAAAGTCTCTTATGCCTGGGGTTGGGTCTGTGGATAGAGACCTAGCTGGTGAGCCAACTCACGGGCAATAAAAACGAGAAACTTAGCGGCATCAGGATTGTCTTGGTGGGCAAAATAGCTGGCAGTCTGCATTAGAGCCTGTACAAATCCGGCATCTAACAGGTCAGGGTCAGCATTAAGAATCTCGGGTTCTTCTCCGTTAGGGCAGGTGAGCAGTCGGTCAATTAATCCCAAGTACATTGCCTGACGCGGCTCGGGTGGATTGGGTGGAGTGTTCATAGGTTCTCTGGTTTAGGCAACAGGAGTAGGGGCTTGGTACGCGGCTGACAGACTGTCAGGTATCAGGGCCGGGTAGGCCGGAGCGAGCTCTTTAAATAAAACAGTACTTAGATACCGTTCGCCAAAGCTGGGTTGAATGATGACAATGAGCTTGTCTTTATTTTCAGGACGCTGTCCGACTTGAACAGCTGCAGCCAGGGCAGCACCGGCAGAAATTCCAGACAGTAGCCCTTCTTCTCGAGCAAGACGGCGGCTAAAGTCAATAGCGGCTGCATCGGTGACGGTGACAGTCTCGTCGATTAAATCAACCCGCAGCACCGGGGGGATAAACCCAGCGCCAATGCCTTGAATTTTGTGGGGACCGGCACTGCCACCCGATAGTACAGGACTGTTAGTCGGTTCTACGGCAATGGCTCGAAAACTCTCTTTTTTAAGTTTTAGTGCCTGGGCAACACCGGTAATTGTGCCGCCGGTACCAACACCGGCCACTACCATATCCACCTGGCCATCGGTATCATTCCAGATTTCTTCCGCTGTGGTTTCGCGATGGATTTGTGGGTTGGCTGGATTTTCAAACTGTTGGGGCATAAAGGCATTGGGCAGCTGAGCCGTAATCTCCTGGGCCTTTGCGATCGCACCGTTCATGCCCTGACTACCCGGCGTTAACACCAGCTCTGCCCCATAGGCGTTGAGCATGGCCCGACGCTCCAGGCTCATG
This sequence comes from Leptothoe sp. EHU-05/26/07-4, assembly GCF_043421015.1. Lineage (NCBI taxonomy): Bacteria > Bacillati > Cyanobacteriota > Cyanophyceae > Nodosilineales > Cymatolegaceae > Leptothoe > Leptothoe sp. EHU-05/26/07-4. The sequence goes on along the minus strand of NZ_JAXSQV010000003.1, from coordinate 721,581 downwards.
GTATCTGGCATTGTTAGGATGAGGCGATAGCCCTTGGCCGCAGCCACCATGGCCAGGGCAATGCCAGTGTTGCCGGAGGTGGGCTCTACTAGAACAGTCCGATCAGGTGCGATCGCACCTGATACCTCAGCCGCATGGATCATATTGGCACCAATGCGGTCTTTAACCGATGCTGCCGGATTCATGCCCTCTAGCTTCAGTAAAATCTTGGCAACACAGCCCTCGGCTTGAGGAATTCGATTCAGCTGTACCAGGGGGGTTTGGCCAATCAGCTGGGTTACATCTTTAGCAACCTTCATAAGGGGGGTCTCCTATTCGTTGGGACAATCCCTTGATAATAGTCTCTTATAGGCTACATCAGTGTTGGTGAAACAACTGTACACCTCTAACTTTTTTCAGAAAACCCTATCGTTTGCGGGCAACAATATTGTACAAATGCCAGTGCTTTTCCTCACCCAGTGCGGTTTTGCCAGGATGTTCCTCTTCATCTAAAAGCTCCACATTGAAATAACTTAGCAATTCTTCAATCTGGGGGCGCGTGTGAAAATTTATATCGCCATAGATGGTCCAAGAGTCGCGATCGCCAAACAAATGTCCGCAAAATCGACCGCCTGGTCTTAATGCCATGACAATTTCTTCCCAAAGCGTTGGGAAACAGTCTGGTTTACACATGGGTAAACAAAAGCTAGCGTTGATCAAATCCACGTCCGGTGGTAGCGTTAGCTCTTCAAATTGCTGTACGCGAGTTTCTAAATACGTTCGATTAATATCCGAACGCCGCCGTAGTCGAATAATCGCTTCAGATTCTCCGTCAATGGCAATCACTCGCCAATTCTGTCGCAGCAGTTCCACCGTGTCACGCCCGTCACCACAGCCTAAATCCACCGCAGTCCTACGCGCATTAGCCAACGGCTCAGCCGAGAAACGTTCAAGGGCCGTTAACAATGTTTCACGGGGAGGGCGACCGGCAACGGCCTGATAATAATCGGCCCATCTACGGTGAAACTGGGTTGAATTAGTGGTGGCTGATGGCCCAGGGTTTATGGGCCATCGATTCAAAAAGTCAGACATGATCATAGGTGTGCCCACGGGAGCATCAGTTAAGCAGCCAAGACTGGAAAGTCAGCTTTTAATAATTCTAGCCAATCGGCAATTCGTTGTTCTGTTTTATCGCTCTCATTGATTTCATCGAGGGGCAAGCCAACAAACTGACCGTCTCGAATGGCAGTGGACTTCTCAAATGAGTAGCCTTCAGTAGAAACAGCCCCCACCAGCTTTGCTCCCAAGGCCTTAAACTGATCATAGAGAATTCCTAGGGCACCTACAAAGTGCTTACTGTGGCCTTCACAATCACCTGGGCCAAAGAGCGCAATAGTTTTTCCAGAGAAGTTGGGCTTGTCGACTTCCATATCAAACAGGGGTTCACGCCAATCGTTTTGCACTTCTCCAGCCCCCCATGTAGAGCAGCCGAGCAGCAGGTAATCATATTTCAGCAGGTCATCCACATCATCAAAGTCTTCTTCCATATTGTACAAATCGCAGATATCTTCGCCAATTTCTTCCTGAAGTTTTTCTGCAATTTCTTCGGTGGTACCCGAGGTACTACCATAAAAGATGCCAATCTTTGTCATGGTTTCAACTCCTAAAATTTGCAAAGTATTTAAAATAAACTAGACCAAAGTCAGGTATCAGACCTCTTAGGAGACTTTTGTCCGTACGTAAACCGACTGAATCATAGCCTGGGTCAGCGGTACTGTACCCTGGCGAGTGCGAACCACAAATCGGGGAGAGCGCTGCTCTAAACTTAAGGAGGTGCCCGGAGACAATCCTGATTTTCTGAGCTGGTCGGCAACGGCTGGGTTAATGCCCCTAATCCGGGAAATAACGCCACGTTCACCAACTTTTAATGCCTTAAGAGAAGCCCCAGATACAGTAAACCTAGTAAACATGGCCAATCTCTAGTCTCCTAAATAAGTTAATCGTCAGCTAACCGTTACTAAACTAAATACGCCTCCATGTGGGTTTTAATCGTGCAGTCCGAACGGGGATAAGCAACACAAAGTAAAACAAAGCCTTTATCGATTTGTTCATCCTCTAAAAACGACTGGTCTTCTTGATCAATTTCGCCTTCGACAATTTTCCCGACACAGCTAGAACAGGCTCCGGACTTGCAGGAAAACGGTAGCTCAATATCGTTCTCCTCTGCTGCATCTAGAATATATGTATCGTCATCGACAGGAATTGTAATATCAATTTTGCGCTTTTTGTTGATGAGGTGAACCTGATACGTTGTCATAACAAGTCTCCTTAATAAGTGAGGGTGAGAATTGGATAAGATGAGAGGTAGATGCGAGAAAAATCAATTGTCCTTCTCTGCTTTTCTAGGAACAGGGAGTCCCAGCGGGGCCACAGTCTGCCGCTTGGAAGGACTTACCGCAGCCACAGGTATCAGTAGCATTGGGGTTGGTGAACTTAAAGCCGCTTTCCAATAAACTGTCAATGTAGTCCACCACCACCCCATCTAATAGGGGAGCACTTTTCGGATCAACAAAAACTTTGAGGCTGCCTGATTCTGTAATCTCATCATCAGGATTTGGAGCATCAGCTATTTTAATAGCGTATTCGTAGCCATTACAGCCGCCGTCTTTCACCGCCAGACGAACACCTCGCGTGGGGGTATAGTCAGGAGTGCCACGAACAAACGTACGAAGACGAAGTTCGGCGAGTTCGGTAAGGGTAACAGTCATGGTGGTGAGTAAAAGTGAGTGGACAGGTCTAGCTGAAATTACGATTTTGAGCACCCATGGGGGGCGTCAGCAGCAAAACTAGAAGAATTAAACTTTTTAAGAGAATCGGGGCAATGGCTAAACCGACTACGAGACAAGCTACAGCAACAAGACTAGCGATAAACCGAATAGCTTCGTCAGAGACAAACTTTAGGAGCTGCCAGAAGATGAAAGTAAGGCCCAAAAAGATGAGAGCAGTCCAGGGCATGGTTCAAGATAACAAGTTCAACAGGATGAAATGGGAGTAGCCGTAAGTGAATCAGCTACCTGCGTCATCTGGCCACAGGTAGGGCAGTTGGGATCGTGATAAGAGCGACGTTTAGCAAATTCGGCACGGGCCAAATCCATAGTTAGCAATTGCCCTAGCAAAGGTTCGCCCAAGCCAGTGATCAGTTTAATTGCCTCCAGTGCGGCCAGACAAGCAAGGGTCCCTGACACCGCGCCCAATACTCCAAACCCCCAGCGATCCCAGTCTGGCTTTTCAGGGAAGAGACAGGTAAGACAGGGTGTGTGTCCCGGCACGATGGTGGTGAGATAGGCTTCCATGCTGTTCATGGCAGCTTCCACCATGGGCTTTTGCCATCGCACACAGGCACTATTGAGCAAGTCTCGTTCTTTAAAATCAAAAGCGCAGTCTAGGGCGATATCGGCTTGCTGGACGAGTACGCCAATGTTGTTGTCACTAACGTATTCGCACACAGCCTCAATCTCGATGTCAGGGTTGAGATTGTGCAATGTTTCCTGGGCTTTAAAGACACGAGGCTTACCTACCCAATCATCGGTCATGAGAATTTGTCGATTGAGATCGTCCCGTTGCAGGTTGCCACCGCGTACCAAGATCAGCTTACCAACTCCGGCTACGGCCAGATAGAGAGCGGCTGTTCCCCCCAAGCCACCCACCCCCGTAACCAGGGCCGTAGTGTTTTTTAGCTGGCGTTGTCCAGCTTCACCCAGCCCAGGCAACATCATTTGGCGGCGGTAGCGTTCGAGTTCGGTAGGGGAGAGGGAGAGGAGCATGGTGGCAGTGGGCGGTGGGCAGTGGACAGTGGGCAGTGGGGGAATGGGGGAATGGGGGAATGGGGGAATGGGCAGTGGGCAGTGGATTACTCCACAGTAATATCGGAGAGCATGACTACGTTCTTCGGTCTGTCTTGGAAGACTTTGAAGAGTTTTTGTTCCACGGAAGAGGAGGTTAAAAACAAATCGTAGGCGGTTTGCAGGGCCTGGCGATAGGCTTTCAGCTTTTGTTCTTCGGGTTGGGCTTTATCTTCGTCTTTGACAAGCTGGGCAAATTTCCGCAAGATATGCAAACGATTGACATTGACCACCTGCGGGTCATAGGCCAAGCCAAAAAACTGAAAATAGTCTTCAGCGTCTTTGAGCTGGTTAAACTGGGCTAAGGTACGAGTTAACGTTGTCATTGATCGGCCTCCAAGGTTTTGAGTTGCTCTTTGAGTTCACGCAATTGACAATAGATGTCATAGGTGCGAGCAGCAGCGGTGGGCAATTCTTCTAAATCAGTAGGTAAGCCTTCGGCAATGTCATGCAGGTCCATTTTCATCTGGCCCGCTTTGCTATTTAGCCTTCTGATTTGTTTTTTCAGATCGTCAAGGGTGGTCGGTGTCGTAGTTTCGGGCATGGGACAAACGAATGATAAAGGAAAGGTAGGGGAGAGCGGCCCCTACCCGGCTGCAGGCTTGACTAAAGGTTACAAACGGCGGGAAACCGCTGGGCTAGATCAATACCTTTTTGGACTAATTTTTCTCCTTCGGCGTTCATCTTTTCTAGGGTGTCAAAGCCGAAGCGTTGGGCATCTCGTAGGGTTTTGGACACTAGAATTAGGCGGCCAGAAAAGATCAGTGCCCAGCCGAAGCCTTCGTGGCTGAGGTCGACTACGACTTGAGAGAGCTGACCGGTTTCTTGCTCAATGCAGGCTGCGATCGCACGATAGAATGCCATAATCCGCGCCATGGTAATCGGATCAACGTCCCCTTCCACCGGAATTTTCCGACGCTTTTTCTTAGGAATGATATAGGGCTTCAGTAAAATCTCATCGGCCCAGTTCCGATAGGTGCCATAGGCATCGTTAGCACGAATCTGCTGAACAATTGCCTTGAGGAATAGGGAACTATCAATCACTAATGCGGCATCTAATTCAGTCGTTTTTGGGTCAGTGGCAGCAACAGGACTCATACAATTACTTCCTCTTCAATGGTTTCAAAGTCATCATCAAACGTTAAAGCAGGTTTGTTTTTACTCAAAGCCTTACGTAGCCATGGTGGCGGGCTATGCTTGAGAGATTGCACCAGACGGGCCAGTACATCCCCAATTTCATCGTTGCCAGAGCCGGTCTTGATCGGAGTAATATTTTTGCAAATCAGCCGGGCCGCAGCACTACCCCCAATCGCAGAAACATAGACAATGGTGCAGTTTTGCAAAGCTTTAACCTTGGGCTCTAGCTTATCTTCGTTACCGTCTTCCTTGAGATCACCCTCAAATTTCAGCGCTTCTAGAAAGGTGTAGCCAGTGGTATCCACCTCATAAACATCGATCTGTCGGGCCCAACCAAAGTGGGCATTGATGTGTAACGAATCTTGGGTAGCAAAGGCAATTCTCATCGTTAAATCTCCTTGTGCATACTTACACGTGACCTTCTCGCCAGGCATGAACCTGGGCATGGGCATCAGTTTCATCGACCTCCATAAAAATGTTGCCGATATCAAACAAAAGCTGAGTAGTGCCGTCATAACCGACGGTGTAGCGTTGACCGTTACCAAGCCGGTCAAATACTGGGAAGCCAAGGCGATAGAGGGGAATACCCAGGCGCTTTGACATCGCTTTGGCATTGGAGTTGGCAATTAACAGGTCTGCCCCCTGGGCGAGATCTTCAAAGTCTTCCAAATCGCCAATCGTAACCGTATCAGCTGGCAAGTTTTTGAGTAGTTTGGATGTAGTTGTCGTCACAGCCGCATGAATTTCAGCCCCCGTGGTTGTCAGCCACCAGGCAATCCTATGGAGCAGGTCAGGCTCCAGCGCCAGGGCCACTCGCTTACGACCAAAGAAAAAGTGGGTATCGAGGATAGCATCCTGTAACTGCCGACGCTGGTGACGGAATTTTTCAGGCACAGGGCGACCACTTAGCTCTGAAAGCTCTTGTAAAAAGCTATCCACAGCCCCCAGACCGGTGAGACTATTAAAGAGTCTGAACTCAGTACCAAAACGCTGTTGCAAAATTTCAGCAGCCAGCTTCATACTGTTGCCAATCGCCAGGGTGAATGAAGAATAGGCCAACGACTTCAGCTGATTAAGCGTGGTACCTCCATTGGTGAGACCGGAGTAACTATCGGCTAAATGGCCGTCAAGAGACTTAGACAGGTCAGGAACAAACACTGGATTGAGCCCAAAGGCCGTCACCATGTCTTTAACTGCCTGTACATCGCCAGGAGCTAGGGACGAACCGGCCAGGACCGTTACCTGGGAAGGCATACCAGGTACAGCGTAGGTATAGAATGAATCGCTACCCTGTTGTCGCAGTTCGTCTTGCCCACTATCCGGAATATCCCGTACCAGTGCCTCTACAGCGGCGGCATAGCCATCCTGTAACGCTCCTTTAAAGTCTGGCGTAGATGCAAATGCAATGGGCAGTGAGGACAGCTCGGGGTTACGCTGCCGGAATTCCTTTAAGATTCCCTGCATATCATCGCCTCGGGTTTCCGTCAGTCCGGTTGTACATAAGCCGATAATGGCTGGCTTGGTTTTCTCCAACAGCGTTAAGATTGCTGTCTCCACATTGCCTTCGCCGCCTAGAATTGTGGTGACCTCTGTCATAGCAGTCGTAGACATAGGGACCGCTTCTCGGAAATGGCGTACTAACATGACCTTGGCAAATGCGGTACATCCCTGAGAGCCATGGAAGAGCGGCATCATGCCTTTGATACCTAAGTAGGCCAGAGCTGCACCTAGAGGCTGGCTTTGCTTGAGGGGATTAACAGTGACGGATTTTCTACGGGAGAGAACTTTTGTGGAAGCCTGGGCAGGATGAGCCAGAGAGGCTCCAGCCCGATCCCAGGCTCCGCCGACGCTATCCCATGGGGCTTCACGTCGCACCTGTTCCCAAATGGGGCTATGCAGAGCTTCATCCAGCTCTTTTGCCATCTCAATCATCCCCAGATAGCCCGCATAGGGATGGTGGCGTTCCTGGTTAATATCAAGGAAGGGAATTCTCGCTTTTAGGGCCGTGTACTGATTACGACCACCGGCAATCAACATGTCAGCTTTAGTTTTGGCAACCACCCTCAGGAGTTCCTGAGCATTGCCTTTTTTCATCATGATGCCGTCTTTACCCAGGAGATTTTTGATCCGGGCCTTATCTTCTTCGGTGCTCTTTTTAGTACTCGTGGCCACGACATCAATGCCTAGATCCTTAGCAGCCGAGATAATCGACCAGCTTTTAACACCCCCTGTATAGAGAACAACTCGCTTACCTTTGAGGCGTTGACGATAGGGAGCCAGAGCAATGTCCAGTTTACTGGTCTCTTCTTTTATTAAAGTCTCAACACGGGCCTGCAGGTCAGAGTCGCCTAGTTTAGCCGCGATCTCTCGCAGCAAACGATTCATATCTTCAATGCCATAAATTGACTCTTCGATGTAAGGAATCCCATAGCGTTCCTCCATCGTATGGGCCATATTGATCAAGGCTTTAGAACAAATCATCACGTTGAGTTTGGCCCGGTGGGCACAGGCCACTTCGTTATATCGGGCATCACCGGTAATCTTAGCCAGCACTCGAATTCCTAGCTTTTCCAACAGCGGTAACAGGCCCCACATTTCTCCGGCAATGTTATACTCGCCGATTAAATTTATGTCATAGGGTGTGGTATATTCAGGTTCCCGAGTACCGACAACATGCTCTAGCAGTGCTTCACCCCCAATCCGGTTACCAAGATTCTTACTACCCACAAAGCCAGGAGAACTGACCGGCACGACAGGAATGTCAAAATTTTTGCTAGCCGCCTGACAGACAGCATCCAGGTCATCGCCAATCAGCGCTGTCACACAGGTGAGATAAACAAAGATTGCGGCGGGGCTGTAGCGTTCTTTAACGTCATGAATTGCCTTGTAGAGCTTATTTTCACCACCAAAGATAATGTCGTTTTCACTCAGATCAGTGGTGAATCCCATTTGGTAGATCCTGGGACCAGAGGAAAGACTGCCACGACTACCCCAGGAATTACCTGAACAAGCAATGGGTCCATGGACCAAATGGGCCACATCGGTGATCGGCACCAGGGCAATACTGGCCCCGTCAAAGGCACATCCTCCTTGGGCAGCACCAGGCTGTGCCTGCTGTTGACAGGCTTTTTTCTGGCCCTTACCATCTTTCTTATGGTTGTGCTCACAGCCAGGCTGGGTCAGGAGTTCATTGATTTTGCCAGAGGTCATTTTCATGGCGATAAAGAAGGAGGAGGTTACAGTGTTTTGGTATCCCTTAGCGAATATAGGTGGAGATATTTTCGCCACAGGTATCCATCAGGTAGGTCAATGCTCGTAGCCGCAGATCGACAATTTCCTCGTAAACTGGGTTAAGTCTACAGAGGGCCGGGATATGAATGGTGTACCCAAAAAGAGAAATATCTCGTTCAAACGGACAATGACTGGGAATGACTCGACAAATTAAATGGGCAGTCCGGGAATTGGTGACCTGAATCTGATTAATCCAGCGACGTAGTGGGCCAAGGAGACTGGTGCGTTGAGGCGTTTGCTCCAGGACGGGGGTGGGTTTTTGGGGGTGAGAGGTGAGGATAGCCATTGGTTCTTACCAATCTGGTTGTTCAATCAGGGGCGGGCGCTCTTCTGCTAGATCGAGTTCTTTTTTAAGACAGCCGACGACATAGTTGGTTTCTAGAAAATGCACAGAATAAATATAAGCCCGTTGTAAATAGGTGCCGATGCCAACGATATAGCCGATATCGCCTTTTTTAGCGAGATGAAAACCGATATCTTTGCCAGGAAAGGTGCCGTCGTTGCGGATAAGCTTGCGAACACGGACGCGATCGCCCATGTCGAAGTAGGGGGGGGAGTCGATTTCGATTTCTTCGCTGAGTTTCATGGGGAGGGGAGGGGGGGAGTAGGGGCTGGTCTTGTGCCTGCCCTTGGTCAGAGGGAAGAGGGAGGAGGGAAGAGGGAGGAGGGAAGAGGGGGTAGCGGGTGAGGGGTTGTGGGCTCACCCATCGACTCATCCACTCCTTCTGTCTTCCCATCCACCCATTCGCCTTTAACGAATCAGATCAAAGGAGATATCCGTCTTGGCGGGCACATTGGTCTTGTGGTCCAGGTCATCTAGAACCGTGTTGATGATCCAGTTGAACTGGTTGATGGCACCCTGGTAGCCAAGGGTGGCATAGCGGTGCATGTGGTGACGATCAAAGATGGGATAGCCGATGCGCACTAGGGGAGTGCCGGTGTCGCGCCACAGGTACTTGCCGTAGGAGTTGCCGATCAGCAGGTCAACGGGCTCGGTGAACATTAGCGATCGCAAGTGCCACAGGTCCTTCTTACCCCAGATAGTTGCCTCCTGGCCGTAGGGACTGTTGGTCAGCACCTCACGCAGTTCCGCCTCAAAATCATTGTTGGAGTTGGTAACCACGATATGCTTAGGCTCAGCTCCCATTTCCAACAGAAACTGGGTAATGCCAAATACATGGTCCGGATCGCCGTAGAGAGCAATGCTCTTACCGTGAATCCAGGCTTGAGAGTCGGTGAGGGCATCCACAGCGCGACCCCGCTCCTGCTGCAGTTCCAGGGGAATGGCTTTGCCCGTAATCGCAGAAAGGGCCATCAGGAATTCATCAGTGCCCTTGATACCAAAAGGACGGAAGTTATAGGTTTTTTGACCCCATGCTTCGGCAAGGTATTCCTGAGTCTTGGGGGTGGTGTATTTCTGGAAGAAGAACGTACCCTCAGCATTGAGAGAGTCTGCTGTCTCTTCTAACGTAGTTAACCCGTTATACATCTTAAACTCACCCGTATTCGGGGAATCAAAGGTGTCCGAATTATCCGAGAGAATGGTGTAGTCGATGCCAAACAGGCCCAAAATCCGCTTCAGTTCACGGATGTTGCCAATATAGGGATCAAAGCCCAGGTTAAAGTTAAATTTACCGTTACTGGTCTCGGTCTTCTCTTTACCGGCGGTTAAGTTGGCCAATATGCTCTTAAGCATATTGTCATAGCCAGTAATATGAGAGCCCACGAAGCTAGGAGTATGGGCATAGGGTACCGGCAATTCCTCTGGAATATAGCCCTCTTGCTTAGCGGTGGTGATAAACGCCCCCAAGTCATCGCCGATTACCTCTGCCATACAGGTGGTACAGAGGGCAATCATTTTGGGCTTATAGAGTTCGAAAGAATTCTGTAAACCCTGCTTCAGGTTGTTCAGCCCTCCAAATACTGCTGCATCTTCTGTCATAGAAGACGACACGGCCTGGAAGGGTTCCTTATAGTTACGGGTGAGGTGGGTGCGGAAGTAAGCCACACAGCCTTGGGACCCATGGCTATAGGGTAATGTCCCTTCAAAACCAGATGCTACAAAGAGTGCACCCAAGGGCTGACACGCTTTAGCCGGGTTAATGGTGAGAGCTTCGCGCTCAAAGTTCTTTTCACGATAGTCCCAGGTCTTGGTCCATTCAGCTACCTCAGCCACTTTTTCACGGCTGTGGGCACCTTCAAATTGGCGCTTATATTCAAAAATGTCCTGGTAGGTATCTTCTTGAAATAGATCAAAATGGTCTTTAATTTTGCCGGGGTCTGGAGCGGTTTCCGGCACTTGGGGCGTATTGTTCTCAGTCATGGTGGTCTCCTTCTTGGAGAGTGGATGGGTGGATGAGAGTAGGAGGGGTAGTAGATGAAAAACAGGGTAGATGGGTGAGAGGTAAAATCGGTGAATATTAGGCGTGATCGGAAATGGCACGCATACCCATCCCCCCATCTACTTATCTACTCAGCCCAGGGAGCTTTGATTAAACCCCAGGTAGGATTGTTAATGGCCAAATCCATGTCGCGGGCAAAGACTTCAAAGCCTTCATAGCCGTGGTAAGGACCGGAATAATCCCAGGAGTGCATCTGCCGGAAGGGAAGGGCCATCTTCTGGAAGACATACTTCTCTTTAATGCCAGCCGCAATTAAGTCTGGCTGTAGCTCTTTGGCAAGTTCTTCAAACTCGTAGCCGCTGACGTCGTCGTAGATGACCGTGCCTTCTTTCACATAGTCGGCGGTGCGCTTGTAGTCATCACCATGGCCAAACTCATAGCCAGTACCGATCACGTTCATACCCAGGTCTTCAAAAGCAGGGATCACGTGACGAGGCCGTAAACCACCCACCATCATCATCACTGTCTTGCCTTCTAACCGGGGGCGATACTTGGCAACAATGGCATCCATGCGTTCCTGATGCTCGGCAATCACCGCTTCAGCTTTGGTCTGAATGGTCTCATCAAACTGTTCGGCAATCTTACGCAGAGACTTGGCAATCTGGGTGGGACCAAAGAAATTGTATTCCATCCAGCCAATACCATACTTCTCTTCCATAAACCGGCAGATGTAGTTCATCGACCGATAGCAGTGGATCAGATTCATCTTGGCCAGGGGCGTCATCACCACTTCGTTAAAGGTGCCATCCCCTGAGAATTGGCAAATAACACGGAGACCAATGGCTTCTAGCAGTCGGCGGCTGGGCCAGGCGTCTCCACCGATGTTATAGTCGCCAATGATGTTGACATCATAGTCACCCACTTCATACCCTTCGGGCAGTTTGCGATACTCGTCGGCCTTGGGCAGTACCCAGTCGCGCACGGTGTCGTTAGCAATGTGGTGACCTAAGGATTGAGAAACCCCTCGGAATCCTTCACAGCGGACAGGAACAACTGGTTTGCCGGTCTCTTTAGCTTTCTGTCTGGCAACGGCTTCAATATCGTCTCCAATCAACCCTACGGGACATTCCGATTCAATGGTGGTGCCCTGACTTAGGGGAAACAGTTCTTCTAGTTCATCAATGATTTTGGCCAGTTTCTTATCACCGCCAAAGACAATATCCCGTTCTTGGAAATCGGAGGTGAACTGCATGGTACCAAAGGTGTCCACCCCGGTGGTGCCCACATAGTAGTTACGGCGACCAGACCAGGAGTAGTAGCCACAGCCCACTGGCCCATGACTCAGGTGAATCATATCTTTGACAGGTCCCCAGACCACCCCTTTGGCTCCTGCGTAAGCGCAGCCACGAGTTGTCATGACGCCGGGAACAGATTTCTTGTTAGATTTAACGCCGCAGTCAGAAGCGCCTTCTTCTTTGACATTCAGGTGCTTGGAGCGTCTCTTTTGGGCCTTCTCAGGGTAGGCTTTCAGCACCTCCTGGATCAGCTCTTTTCGATCTTCTACGGTGGCCATGGTGTCCTCTCATTTAGGCTAGAGAATAGGATGAAGCGGATGGGCAGCACGCTAGGGGTAAATCTCACGGGTTGGAGACTCACCCACCAGCGGCTAGCCTTTAGACAGCAGCGACAGCAGCAGTATCAGAGGCTAGCGCTTCTTGATACTTTTCATCACTATCTAGGATGCCGAATTCAATCAGGAGTTCTTCCAGTTCGTCCATGCTAATGGGCGTCGGAATCGTCAGTTTGGTGTTGTTGATGATCTTATCGGCGAGTTGAGCATACTCATTGGCTTGGTTGCACTCTGGGGCATACTCATTTACAGTCATCCGGCGGAGTTCAGCATGCTGTACCACGTTGTCACGGGGAACAAAGTGAATCATTTGAGTATTGAGCTTGTCGGCTAGGGCTTCAATGAGCTCAATTTCCCGGTCTGTATTCCGGCTGTTGCAAATCAAGCCGCCCAGCCGCACACCGCCAGATTGGGCATACTTCAGAACGCCTCGGGCGATGTTATTGGCCGCATACATGGCCATCATTTCACCGGAGACAACAATGTAGATTTCTTGGGCTTTGCCTTCCCGAATGGGCATGGCAAAACCGCCGCAAACTACGTCACCGAGTACGTCGTAGGAGACGAAATCAAGATCTTCGTAAGCCCCTTCTTCTTCCAGGAAGTTGATGGCGGTGATGATGCCACGACCGGCACAGCCGACGCCGGGTTCAGGACCACCGGACTCGACGCATTTAACGCCGCGATAGCCTTCTTGCAGCACCTGGTCAAGTTCGACATCTTCAACGGCACCGAGTTCGGCAGCCAGTTGTAGCACGGAGGTTTGGGCTTTGCTGTGGAGCATCAGGCGAGTGGAATCAGCCTTCGGGTCACAGCCCACAATCATGATGCGTTGGCCTTGCTCAGCCATGGCGGCTAGGGTGTTCTGGGAGGTGGTGGATTTACCGATACCGCCTTTTCCGTAAAATGCAATTTGTCTCATGAATTGGATTCTCCTTAGGATGTTAGTAAACGCTAGGTCTAGATGTAGCGATACAGAGCGGTGCGGTTTGTCGAGGGTCCGTCAGAGGCTCTGCTCTCTGGTAATTGACGGGGGGAGGTGAACGCTCGACCATAAGGGTCTGATGGAGGGGTTTCATAAGACACGTAAGAGATAAGGTGAGAGAATGGAGGTGAGTTTTATACAGCGATAACGGTTAATTCAGGTGAAACCTGGGACTGTAGCCGAGTTTCAATTGCACCTTTGAGGGTGGCCGTGCTGCTATCACAAGAGCCACAGGCACCCTTGAGCTGCACTTGCACCACATCGCCGCTGACATCGTAGAGTTCAACATCACCGCCATCAGCTATCAGCATGGGGCGCACGTCTTCGGTCAGGACTTGTTGAATCAGATTAATTTTTTGGATGGGGGAGAGGGGGGCTGCAGTCACTTCTGCTTCTACCCTGGCGGCTGTTGTTGCTCTGTCTCGCTGCACTTCGATTAAAATATCTTCAATGCCGGCCAGACAAGAGCCACAGCCGCCACCCGCTTTGACATAGTTGGTGACTTGTTCAACGGTAGTCAGATCGTTTTCGATAATCACACGTCGGACGCGAGGCTCGGTGATACCAAAGCAGGAACAGATTAATGTGCCTTCGTCATCGTCGTGGTGCTCCACTTCAATACCACGGTATTTGTAGATGGCGGCTTCCAGGGCTTCTTGCCCCATCACAGAGCAGTGCATTTTGGCTTCGGGTAAACCACCCAGAAAGTCAGCAATGTCTTTATTGGTAATCTTCAGGGCCTGATCAAGGGTTTTGCCTTTGATAATTTCAGTGAGAGCAGAGGAGGATGCGATCGCACTGGTACAGCCAAATGTCTGAAACTGTGAATCCAGAATGGTCTCGGTCGATTCCTGAATCTTCAGGTGAAGTCTCAGAGCGTCACCGCAGGCAATGCTACCCACTTCACCATAGACAACGGCCATATCGGGTTCGTTGGCATCTGCGATCGCACCCTGATTGATCGGGTTATAAAACAGTTCAAGTACCTTTTCGGAATAGTCCCACATGGTAGTTTCTGGAGGTAAAGGAGCAAGAAGAGAGAGAGGTAGGGGCTGGTCCTGTACCGGCCCTATGCGCTATGGACCAAATCGCGGCCCTGTAACCAATCCGCTTCGTCATTGTTAAAGGGTGAAATCGCCCGCAATTTTTCCACAATGCCAGGCATGACATTGACAACCTGTTGGATATCTTCTGCAGTGGTGAATCGCGATAAGCTAAAGCGAATTGAGCCGTGGAGAATGGTGTAGGGAAGTCCCATGGCGGTGAGAACATGGGAGGGGTCTAGAGAACCGGAGGTGCAGGCAGACCCCGAGGAAGCGCAGATACCATGCTGATTCAGCATAAACAGAATGGCTTCGCCTTCAATATATTTGAAACCAATGTTGGTGGTGTTAGGCAGACGTGGGGTGCCGCCGCCATTCACGTCACAATCGGGGATTAACTCCAGCAGTTGGCGCTCTAGCTGGTCCCGTAGCTGACACTCCCGATCAACAGCAGCGAGATGCTCACGGGCCACTGCGGCGGCTTTACCCAGGGCAATAATACCAGGCACATTGTGGGTGCCCGCCCGCCGTCCGCGCTCCTGGTGTCCGCCCAGAAGAAAGGGACGGAAGCGGAAACCGCGTCGAACATATAGAGCACCCACCCCTTTAGGGGCATGGAGCTTGTGTCCAGAGAGGGTGAGCAGGTCAATGGTGCTGTTTTTTAGATCAATGGGTAATTTACCAACGGCCTGGACGGCATCCACATGGAAAGTGGCACCGCATTCTTTTGCGATCGCGCCAACCTGTTCTATCGGGAAAATCACACCGGTCTCATTGTTGGCATACATGGTGGTGACCAGTGCCGTGCCGCCAGTCATGGCGGCTTCCACTTCCATCAGATCAAGCTGACCGCGTCGGTCCACGGATAAATAGGTAACGGTATAGCCTTTTTTCTCCAGATGCTTGCACACATTGAGAATGGCCGGATGTTCAACAGCAGTGGTGACAATATGACGTTTCTCGGGTTGGGCCGCCAGGGCCGCATGGATGGCCGTATTGTTGCCCTCACTGCCGCAGCTAGTAAAGATAATCTCAGTATCTTCTGCCCCTAGGAGTTCAGCCACCTGGACTCTGGCATCCTGAATGGCAGTACCGACCTGTCCTCCAAAGCTATGCATCGACGATGGATTACCGTAGAGGTCGCTCAAATAGGGCAGCATTGCATCCAAAACATCGGGGTCAACCCGCGTGGTCGCATTGTTATCTAAATAAATGACCATTACCTCATCTCCGCGATCAATAAACAATAAAGGACAGTAGAAAGAATCAGAGCAGGCACTACGGCATTAACGGGACATTTGTGTCAGCCTGGGCTCTCAAGGTTTGTAGGGATTGGGAATACCGGTCAAACCACTGTCGCCAGTATCCAGGCTGCTGTGAGGATTTAAGCCGCGCGATCATGTGGCTATAGTTGGTAAACCAAACATGCCAGTAATCTGTTGTTGTCTCAGCCTTTAGAGCGACAGCTGTGGTTGCGGTGGATAACGGCACACAGCCTTCATTCGTTGGGCACACAGACCAGCATTGAGCGACGCCATGGGAGCCTTGACACTGGTTACAGCGATTCACATCTATCCAGAATGTGGACCCATCGGTCTCAATGGCCTTGGTTGGGCAGCTAGAGAGACAGCGTTGACAGGAGATACAGTCATTAGTGATGGTGTAAGTCATGGTATGGGCCTCGCTGTTAGGGTTAGGACAGAGAGAGCAAAAGAGAGGGGAGAGTTAGGGGCAGAAATTCTGATAAATCTCCCTTTTTCCTGTATCCTTTCTTCTTTTATCTCTCTAAAACGTGTTCGTCATAAAACCGCCGTGCAACAGTTTCAATCACGTCATAGGCTTCAATGACGGTCAGCCCGGCTTTTTGTAAGGCCTTTTGGGGGCAGGGGCCTACTTTGGCCGTCAGTAGAGCCTGACAGTCAATAATTGTATTGATGATGCCTTTCAGGGCTGCCTCTTCGCCGTAACCGCCCTGGCAGTAATCGGCAACTTTACGATGACCAACAAACTTGGCTTCCGTTGCATCTACTTCATAAATCATGAATTCTTTGGCATGGCCAAAGTGTTGATTGACGAGTCCTCCCCCCTTAGTTGCAACCGCAACCAGGACTTTAGTCGACTCCGTTCGACGCTTATTGACAGATGCTTGTTTTTTCTCCGCTACAGCGGCTTTGGTTTGCTCAATGCCCAGATGAACTGCCTGACGTTTTTCCAAACTGTAGTCCGCCGACATATCCATCAACTTCTCCTTGGTGAATTCCTGACTACGGTCTTCACCCAGCAGACCGACAGCATCGGCTCGACACTGACGACAGTGGCGCATCATTTTCATGTTGCCAGAGCAATTATCTTGAACGCGCTTAAGTTCTTTGGGATTTGGACCCCGCTGACCATTGAGACCAAAGTACGTGCCATGCTCTGGGGCCGAGATCAGGGGCATAATATTATGGAGAAATGCACCGCGATCTCGAATCGCCTTATTCACCTCTGGCAGGTGCTCATCGTTGATGCCAGGAATCAGCACCGAGTTTACCTTGCAGAGGATATCAGCTTCCTGAAGCGCCTGTAGACCTTCCATCTGCCGCTCGTGCAGGATCTTCACCCCCTCAATGCCACGGTAGCGACGACGACGGTAGTGAACCCAGGGATAAATTTTCTCCCCTATTTTTGGGTCCACCATATTAATAGTGATCGTGACATGATCCACATTCAGCTGCTTAATCCGATCAACATGCTCAGGCAACATCAGACCATTAGTTGAGAGACAGAGTTTGATGTCAGGAGCTTTGTCGGCAATTAGCTCAAAGGTGCGGAAGGTTTTCTCTGGGTTAGCCAGGGGGTCGCCGGGACCCGCAATCCCCAAAACTGTCATTTGTGGAATTTTACCGGCCACCACCAAAACTTTGTGGGCAGCTTCTTCAGGTGTGAGCAGTTCGCTAACAACACCAGGACGGCTTTCATTGGCACAGTCATATTTACGGTTGCAATAGTTGCACTGAATGTTGCAGGCTGGAGCCACCGCAACGTGCATACGGGCATAATGGTGGTGAGCTTCTTCGCTGTAGCAAGGATGTTTTTCAATGCGAGCCTTTAAAGACTCACTCATACCACTAGGAGCATCATTTTTAGTGCTACAGCCACAGCCGCCGCCAGACTTCTTGACTGTAGTTTTTGTTTTAGTCAACGTTATGTCCAGCTCAGGCGTCGTCGTGGGCGCGGAGACAAGGGCAGTAGGAGGCGGAGGCGTCATTGGTTTAAGGAGTTAGGGAATAAGGTATCGATATGAAATAGCGGCACTGCATTGGCTGAGCCTGTAAACACAGTTGGTTGTTCTGCACGATAAAATCGGAGAATCGGACTGGAGGGTAGACAATGCAGTGCCAGAGAGCGTGCGAGCCTTAGAACTCAGTCAGGTGATCAGCAACTTCCAGGGTGTGTGGATGGAGATGTGCTTGTTTGTCTGGGTAAGATAACGAGGACATCTCAATAGGGTGAATACGCCTGAAATTGGTCTGTCACCTACCGCCCAATGGTGAACCTCTAACCAACAAAGGCTTAGCAAGATACGTGAGATCTAGCTGGACCTTGTTGCTTGAGTTCACCAACGTGTGTTAACTGAGTGTTTGGCGATGCAAGAGTTATATCAACGGCTCTAGAAGTTCACTAGAACAACGCCCCCATAGGATTTATTAGATAATTAACGCTGTACTCATCGACTACAGCCCTTGATAATTCAAGAAAAAATATTTTTTCTAGGTTAGGGTACGGGCATTCCCCAGGGTACGGACTAGTATTTTGTCACCCCCGCTCGATGATTACTGTACTCAGTCGCATCCATTATCATAAAAGGGATGGACTCGACTTTGATGGGTTCTAGATGACAAGTTTTTGAGTACTCAATAACAGATATTTTGCTAAATTAGATACACAATTTACCGCTGTGCTACATAGGCCAAAAAGGTGTCTGTATCATTGTTTTCAGTTTAAACCCAATTTCGGTAACGGATTTTACTATTTCACATTAAATAATGTTAAACAATAGGAGAGTTTTAAGCTGGAACACTATCTTGCTTTTGATGATCCAGATGACGCTGATGCTCACTTTGAGGTGGGCTCATTAAACTGGATGTTCCGTAACAGTTCACCGCTAGGATCGACCTATTGGCGAGTTGTTAAGGATTGCTGAAATTAGTCGAGGCAGTTCTGCATCAGTTGTTACAGTTTCTGTTGCTAAGCTGTGGGTTCGCCGATCAAAAACCAAGTTTTGAGTACATCAAACAAGTTTTTATAAGACTGTCTAAAATCCAGGTCTAAACACTATATATAAAGGCTTTGACGTGAGTACAGAATACCTGCACCCACCCTTAGAAATACCTAACCCTGGGTATCAAAATACTTGTACCCTGTCCCTAGAAAAATTCTAAATGCTTTACCAATAAAGGTTTTAGCATTTGAGTGTAAAGGTAATAGTTATAGTAAATCTGGATTGGGCCGTTGCGATCACCCCCCCTCAGTTGTAACTGCTATAAGCAGGAAAACAACGCCCCACCAGACCCATGTCCCTATCTCTGCAACACTTTTCTGTTCGGCATTTGTTTTCGTCTGCTGAACTGCACCGGCTTTTTCCCTGTGTGGCCGATTTCACAATCATTTTTGAACGGGACCCGGCGGCTCGCAGTTGGTTAGAGGTGTTGTGCTGTTACCCTGGTTTACATGCGATCGCAGCCCATCGCCTCGCTCACTGGCTACAAAATCACAAGATTTCCTTTCTCCCTCGCTTTATTTCTCACCTGGCTCGCCTCTTTACGGGAATTGAAATTCATCCCGGGGCCACCCTCGGTAAAGGGGTTTTTATCGATCACGGTATGGGTGTTGTGATTGGGGAAACTGCTGTGGTCGGAGACTACACCCTGATCTATCAGGGGGTGACTCTAGGGGGGACAGGTAAAGAAACGGGTAAGCGCCATCCTACGGTTGGCAGCCAAGTGGTGATTGGCAGTGGTGCCAAGGTGCTTGGCAGTATTACTATTGGGGACCATGCCCGCATTGGAGCGGGTGCTGTTGTATTGAACAGTGTACCGACCAACTGCACGGCTGTTGGGATTCCCAGCCGTAATGTTTGCGAATGCAACACCCTAACAACTCCTTTGGAACATGGTCAGCTTCCCGATGTTGAAGCCACTACCCTACGTCATCTTTTGGCTCGCATTGACGCGCTAGAAACCCAAGTACAAAGTCTCACTTGTTCATCCCTTTCAACGTTGGAGTATCAATCCTATGGATAACCCCACACCCACTGTTCCCGGTTGGGGGCAAGTTGTCGCAGTGCCTCGCGGCGAACGTTGGTCGATTAATCGTCGCTTGCAAGAACTTCATATCTCGTGTAGCTGTCCCACCGATGGCACACTACGAGTTGATGTCAACGATGCATTAGAGCTGATGTTAGTTTGCAGCGTCATCAGACAATTCACATCACCTCGCCAGTCTAGTATTGGCTGGCTAGAACGGTGTTGGCAAACTCAGGTGAGCTGTACTACAAATCATTAGCCGCTTACTTTCTGTTCATCCTACCTATTGATTGGAGAAATTATATGACTACTCAAACCCTTGTCCGTGCTTTTGGTGAAGTAGGTGATAATCCTGTCGGTCTTGAGAAGGAGATTACTATCACCGTATGCGAAGGGCTGAATTTGGTTTACGCCAGTTTTCAAGCCCTTTATATGCAATATCAAAAGCATCATTTTGTAATTGAAGGTGCAGAATTTTACGCTATTCATGAATTCTTCCAAGAAAGCTATGGGGCTGTTCAGGGAGATGCCCATGATGTTGCTGAGCGTTTAAATGGTCTAGGCGGCATTCCCGCAGGCACCTTTGCCACCCTGGCCGAACAATGCTGTTTCACTCCAGAATCAGAGGGTGCCTATAATTGTCAACAGATGATTGCCAATGATCTTACTGCTGAGCAGTCGATGATCACTCTACTTCGCCGACTAGCCACTCAAGCCGAAAGTGTGGGAGATCGAGCCACTCGATATCTCTATGAGCAAATTCTCTTAAAGACAGAAGAGCGGGCTTTTCATCTTGAACACTTTTTGTCTGAAGATAGTCTTACTTTTACCTTTTTGAAGTAGGGCTATGCAGTTCAAAATTTCGTCTATTGCTCAAATAGTCAGGAGGCGCTTACTATGTTGACCACCCTTATGATGATTGGTCCTTTTATTGTCTTTGCTTGGGTTCTACAGTATTTTCTCAATCAAATCATTGCAGAAGATATTGAATCCTTCAACGGAGACCAGTCTCAGTCAATGGACGATGCTTCGTTGACTTAAGACAGCTGTTCGTCAAGTCTAATCCAGTAGGCAAATTTTGAGGGTGAGACTATACACGGCCCTCAGCTCACCCTCTTCCCTCTTCTCTCTTCCCTTTTCTCTCTTCTCTCTTCTCTCTTCTCTCTTCCCTCTTCCCTCTTCCACGTTTACGGAGGCCGCTACGATGACACCACCCCCCCAAATATATATTAACGATACGACCCTCAGAGACGGTGAACAAGCTGCAGGTATTGCCTTCAGTTTGGACGAGAAGGTTGCGATCGCAACGTTTCTCGACACCATTGGCATTCAGGAAATGGAAGTTGGCATTCCCGCCATGGGGAGAGATGAAGCTCAGGCCATCCACACAATTGCCAATCTGGGCCTAAATGCTCAACTCCTAGGGTGGAATCGCGCTGTGTTGTCTGATATTCAGGCGTCGATTAATTGTGGCCTAAAGCGCATTCACATTTCGGTGCCAGTTTCAGATATACAGATTCAAGTAAAGTTTCAAGGCCAGTGGGCCAAAATGTTTAAGCAGCTACAAGAGACTATTACCTTTGCCCGCGATCACGGTCTAGACGTAAGTGTTGGCGGTGAAGATAGTTCTCGGGCTGATGAAACATTTTTACTCGAAGCTGCACAGTTTGCCCAAGAAAACGGCGCATTTCGTTTTCGTTTTTGTGACACTGTGGGCATTCTGGACCCGTTTACCACCTTTGAAAAAGTTCGAAAACTGGTTGCCGTCTTAGCCATTCCAGTGGAAATGCACACCCATAACGACCTGGGGTTAGCAACAGCCAATGCCCTGGCCGGTATCCGAGCTGGTGCTGTCTCTATTAATACTACTGTTAATGGGCTAGGAGAAAGGGCTGGCAATGCGGCTCTTGAAGAAGTTGTCATGGCCCTACGGCAAATCTATGGTCTCAAAACCAATATTCAAACCGAGCGTCTGTTAGAATTGTCTCGCTTTGTTGCTAAAACCGTCAATTGCCCAGTCCCTCCCTGGAAGGCTATTGTTGGAGCCAATACCTTTGCCCATGAGTCCGGTATCCATGCCCATGGAGTGCTGCATAATCCCAGCACTTACGAACCGTTTGATCCCAAAGATGTGGGTTGGCAACGGCGTTTTGTTGTCGGCAAACACTCTGGTCGTCACCTGTTGAGTCAAGTTCTACAGAACTATGACATACATCTGGATGCCAGCAACAGTCAGTTACTGCTCAATGCCGTCCGCGATCTGTCTACTCAGCTGAAACGTAGCCTTACCGTTGATGAATTGCTCACCTTAGCCTCGCAGGAGGGGTTAGGTGTGGCGATTATATAATTCGCACAGGGGGCAGGCACAAGGTTCGCCCCAATAGACTTTTCCCATGGAACAGGTACAAGGCCAGCCCCTACAATGCTCTTTATCTTAAGGAAACACTATGAAAGTCATGCTGCATACGGATCGTGCTGGAAAGCTAATGGTCTATGTTGCCAAAAAGGATCTAGAAGAAGTTGTTGTTAAACAAACCACAGTCGATGATGCCCAAGTTCTGACCCTAGCCAATGGCTGGGAGCTATCAGTGACCGGATTGGATAATCCCATCAAAACGCCTCAAACCGTTAAAGCTAAACGCTTGAATTAAATTCTATTTAAGCCGAGAAAGCTTGAGTAGATGGAAAATTAGGCGGTAGGAGGCAGAAGTCAGTGAGATCCTGTATGCTGATTTCTGCCTCCTGAATTATATCCTTGGGAAAACGTTTCGCTCTGAATTCATACTCCATAAAACGGTAAATTATTTGCTGGCATATCCCTAAATACTGTTGCCTCACTTCAAAGGAGATTTTTCCATGTCACCGCTTAAACAACTACCTCCATATATGTTTATCCTAGAGGGAATCTTTTTAGGGTATCTCAGCAAGAAAAAGAGAAAGATCAAAGCTCTTGCCCTTGAAGTCGAGCAGGAGCAAGTGGTAATTAAGCTGCCTAAAGAGGTGCGAGATTCTATACAAGATTATCAATTCCAGCCCGGAGACCAAATTCGCTGCATTGGTCGCAGTCAGGTTGATTTTACCACAGGTACCATTAAGCTCAGAGCCTATCAGGTTTTGCCACTACTTCCCCCTAACGAAGAGGTGCCTTTCACAACGTCACCCCAGGCTCCAATGTCAACAACGGCTGAGGCTTCTCAGGTGCCAACGTATCCCACGGTTGCTGTTGCACAAAAACCACCTAAGATCTTGATTTGTCGCAAGTCAGGCTGCCAGAAGCGAGGTGGCCACCAACTGATCTCAAAATTAGAGAGTATCTTGCAAGAATATCAGCTCCATGACCAGGTAGAAATTCAATATATAGGCTGTCAAAAACGCTGTTCAAAGGCACCAACTCTGACGATTATGCCGGGCAAACATCGGTACGATCGGCTCAGCCTTCAAAGTTTATCTAACGTTGTAGAGAAACACTTTTTCCCCTCTAAACCATGTTCACTTGAAAGCTAATCATGAAAATAAAATATCGCCAACTGGTGCTTAAGCTATTTGCTTGGTTCATCGCTGAAATTACACTCACCTATGTCGGTCTAGATAATCTGGCCGATTACAGCGAATACCTGAAGGAACAAAGCACTATCTCGATAGCTATGGCCTATTCCCAGAGTTAAGGGTACTAAAGTGTTAGAACGATTTGGCTAAACAGAACGTTCATCAACTCGCATGTCAAACGGTGCTTCCATTTGTGATGGGGGATGGACTCTGATTTTGGCACGGGGACTCAATTGAGACATATATTCAGCTAGCCTGGTCATACGGTCCAACACTCGCCAGTTTTTTTCCTGATCAGAGCAGTAAATATGTAAGATTACGACCTCAGTAATATTGATGGTCCATCTACAGAGCATCAACAGGGATTGAGTAGATCCATCACAGGCTTCGAAAAAGTGCCGACAGATAGCTACTTCTAATTGCCTTTTCAATGCTGCGTCCAAGTCTGTTATTAACTCTGGTGGGAGATCTTCCGGCGAGAGTGAATGAACCATTATCAATCCTCAAAGCTAGCCACTAAGGACTGGACTCAATCATACGCTATGCCCAGCTCGCTCCATCGTAATGACTTGAGCAATACGCTCAGGAAACTCTTCTAAATCAGCATCTTCTTCCTTAGGCATTGGGGACAGAAAGGTATAGCAGGGATCACACTGCCCCGTATCAAATACTTGTAACACCCACTTGTCGGGAAGTCCTTCTACTCCTATTTCTACGACATACCATTCACTACCCGTCTCACGGGTAGCCAGAATGGAGAAGAAATCTTGATCAATATCTGGAATTTCCAAATCTTGCATCAAAAAATTCCTCGCGACCATACTAGCATCAGTCATCGATAAACTTAGCATTGTCAAAGGTCTCCTTTATATCTACCAGTTGAAGATATTGCTCAGAGACTGCAATATCTTTCCAAGTCTGGACCGCCGCCACTAGCAGCAGCATCTACAGAGAACACGGCGGCCCTATTTTTGGAGTCATTACTCAGTGTGCCAATAGTTACAAGGGGACTGTTCCTGTGAACCAATCCATATCATTCAAAACCAACTATGCTTCAGTCCATCAAGATAGAACTGGCGTTGCAGAGTCTCGGGAGGATTTAATCTAAAAAATAACGATCCGGGACAATTCAGCCCGATCAATTCATTCCCTAAATCAACAACAGCATAGAACTAAAGCTGTAGGGCTAATCAAAAAAGCTGGAGTCGCACACTCTCTATACCCTATTACCAAAGATCAACACAAAATATTCTGTATCGCTCAACACCAAACCTCCATTAGCAACAGTCTTTAACATTTTAAGAGATTGACCATATTTTTCTGAGTAAACCGTTATTGTAGAAACAAAAAAACGGCCTCAATAGTTCATTCTGAACATAATGTCTCGTCAATTAGGAAGAAAACATTAAACCGTATCAGGTGACATAGAATACAAAATTTTGGATTGTTATGTCTAAGGGCATGACTTTCCAATAAATTGTCCACTCTCCATCTCTGTAATCTAGTCCTGATGGATTCGTCATTCCTCTTTCTCTGTCTAAATCTTCTGTTTATTCGGAAATCTACTCATTTATGACTTTTATAGAAGGTTTGAGAAAATCAGGTTCGTTTTTTTCAGTCGCCAATTTTTCCTCACCTATCGCTCTATTGATAGGCCTGCATTGTCTATGGCTTACACTATCAAAGACGGTTGTATCTCTTGCGATAGCTGTCGGCCCCAGTGTCCAACGGGAGCCATTAAACCTCAAGCAAAATGGGAAGGCTATTGGATTGACCCTACCCTGTGCGATGACTGTCAAGATTTAGAGACACCTCTCTGCTTAAATGCTTGCAATATTGGCTCCCTATCCCCTCTAGTTCCCAAAAAAGGACGCCGTAAAAGCACCCTCCTGCCAGCAGCAATTGCTGACATTTTTCTCAGTGGTAAGACGACTCCTTTTGCATCTTCCATGGTGATTTGGGAAGCCTGTAACGTTTTAGCTCAGCGTCAGCATCTGCCTTGGCAAATCGATGCTGACGGAAAATTTTGTTACCATCGACCGGTCCATCGTGGTCGAGGAGAAGTTCGCCTTCGATTAGCCACAAGTCCCGAAAGGGATATCCCCATAGCAATGCCTGCAGATGAAGCAATGGAGGTCATGGCTCAATTTGATATTCGTGCCACCTGTCTTCATCTGATTTTTGCGGCCTATGCCATCACCCTCAATTCTCCGTGGGAAGAAGCATTTGTAATCAATGACCAGCACATTGAACAATATTTAGATCTCAATAAGCGAAAAGATCTGAGCAAGCTAGACAAACTCACGTTGATCAAGCATTTAGTATACCAAGTCTGTCAGTTACTGGTTGCTTTGGACTGGCCACGTCAGGGAAAGGTTAAAGCCTTTTCCTTTGATGAGCAGCCGATTTGGCATCTAGTCAACACTGAGTATTATTTTGAAAAAGATCACCAGGGAGGTCGTCACTTAATTGGGTTAAGCTTTACTATCCGCCCTGGGATTTGGGCCAAACACTTTCTTAACAAACAAGACTATCGTAATCAAACGGCTTTTTATCAATACGGTACCCTACCTAAGTCATTATTAACTGAAGTGATGAGCAACTGGCAACAGCATGAGGGTGCTGTTCGTCTACTGTTGTGGCTATTATTCAAGCTGAGGTTGGGGGGTGACCATCGGCTGACTGTGCGCACCCTACTACGTATTGCCTATGGAGAAGATCGATTAATAGAGGCTACCACTGTCCGGGGGGCACACAAACGTCTGCTGAAAACGTTTGAGAGCGATCTGGAAACAATTTATTACTATGGCCTCAAACCGTTGTTTGATCCAGAGACCTATCCCGCCGATATACAGCCACTATGGGCTAAAGTCATTGATATCCCCAACGATGTTGACGATGCTCTTGAATTTTGGGTAAATGATGCCAATCAGAGCCGGAGCTTAACGGACACGGCCCCCCGAGACAAATGGCAGCGACTGATCAATGCTCGATTGGCCGGCTTTGAACTATCGGAAGAATGGCAACAAACAGTGCGTCGTCGAGCCCCTAAGCGGCGGCGTAAACAATCTCAAACAACTCAATTAGGCTCACTCTCTGGTGATGTTATCAAGGCAGCACGCCAACGTCAAAACTTGACTCAACGCGCCTTAGCCAAACATTTAGGGAAAAGCCAGAGTTGGGTGCGAGATGTGGAAAAAGGTCGATTTCGCATCAGTACCGAAGACTACCCCCGTTTACAACAAACACTGGGGCTTAAATAGATAATATATGCAAGATTTTGTCTATTATCCCCAAACAAACATTCCGCATTAAGTTGTCCCCCAAAAAAGATTTCCATCAGATACCTTTAGGAGAATACCCATGACAGAACAACAACCCATTTCCAATGAAGTTGCTTTGAGAATTGCCTTGGCAGCTAAGGCTTTACCCAATGTCTCTATAAGAGAGTTAATCGATGCATTACAAACCAGTCTCGACGATAACATTACGGAGGAATCGCTAAGTACCCTAACCGTCACCCAGCTCAAACGTGCCTTTGGCAATATTTACGATGTGGATGAGGGCGAATGGGAAGGCGAAGATGCCAATAATCAGGAGATTGCTGCCGTTAAAGAAGCGGTGCGGATTCTCTGGGGAGAACAGACAGAGTACGATCATCCCTTACCCATCGAGCCTGATCAAGGCGATATGCCTAACTCAATTCGCATAGCGGTTGCATCCAATACAGATGAGCAATTAGACGGCCATTTTGGCTCCTGCCATCGATATTTGATTTATCAGCTATCGGCGGATGCTATTAAGCTGATCGATGTGCGCTCTGCTCTGGAGGCAGACCTGAGCGATAACAAAAATCAGTTCCGAGTGAATTTGATCAGAGACTGTCCTGTGCTCTATGTTGTGTCCATTGGAGGGCCTGCCGCCGCCCAAGTGATTCAAGCGAATATTTACCCCATGAAAGTGGAAGCTGGAGGAGCTATCCGGGAGATTCTTGCCGATTTACAACGGGCGATCGCAACATCACCCCCTCCCTGGCTGGCAAAAATCTTAGGCATTGGAGCAGACCAGCGGGTAAAGAATTATCAGGCGGTTGGTTAGGTCAACGATGAATATCCAACGACATAAATAATGCATTCAGACAATTCAAACAATCACGGGTCTTTGGCCTACCCATTTTGCCGATCTAATCCGAGTGGCACAACTTGTTTATGATCCCAGTGGTGGAATTTCAAGTTGCTCAACCAGTGATATATCTGATTGATTGTGAATACTTGTAGCATCGATTATAGACATCGAGGAACTAACCTATAATAATGTTCTCGCAAAGACACCGGTCTATTCTTGTTATTTAAACAAACAATTAATAGAAAAATTGCGATCGCAGCCACAAGTATTTGTATTCGTTCATTAGGCGTTTCCGGCCTGGATAGTATTGCTGAAACCTATGGGAATTAACCATCGCTCAGAGTTAACCGTGCTTGGATTACCCGCAGAACGGGGTAGGTGGTTGTTAATTCCCTTGGGCACAGTCGTTTTAATGTGTCTGGGCACCGTTTATTCCTGGAGTATTTTTAGAACCCCCTTGGAAGGTGAGCTAAATTTAAGTGCGACTGAGAGTCTTCTACCCTATACGGTTGCGCTGGTTTTCTATGCGGCTCTCATGCCAGTCGCAGGTTTTTTCATTCCTCGCATAGGCGCTCGCATGGTGGCGGTAATCGGCGGGATTTTCCTGGGGGCGGGCTATATTCTCTCCAGCTTTGCGACAAACATTGGCATGCTCGTCCTCACCTATGGAGTTATGGCAGGGACAGGCGTAGGCGTTACCTACGGTGTGCCCATGTTTGTCGTTGCCCGATGGTTTCCTGAGAAAAAAGGCCTAGCGATGGGAGCAACAATTGTCGGGTTTGGGCTATCGCCGCTCATTACTGCTCCGTTAGCCAATCGATTAATTGATAGTTACACCGTAAGGCCAACGCTGTGGATCTTAGGCAGCATCTTTATGATGATTGTTCTAGGCATTGCCACCATCCTAAAATTACCGCCCAAGGGCTGGCATCCCCAACAGAATTCTGCTAAGCCAACAGTCACAGGGTTCCACAGTTATCCCAAAAAGCTGCTCAAAAGCCAGTCATTTTATGGACTGTGGGGTTGTTATGCCATTGGCACCCTGATCGGCTTAAGTGCCATTGGTATCTCAGGTCCGGTGGGGGAAGAGATTATTAAGGTTAATCCAGAGACGGCAGCCATTAGCGTTTCTCTATTTGCCCTCTTCAATGGCTTCAGTCGTCCTTTATTTGGGTGGTTAAGCGACCGTTTTAAGCCTCAATATGTGGCAATCTCATCGTATACGCTGGTACTGATTGCCTGTGTGCTAATGATGAACGCACAAGAGGGTCAGTTAGCTACTTATTTAATTGCCTTTTGCCTGCTTTGGTTTTGTTTAGGAGGATGGTTAGCCATGGCTCCTACCATCACCCTCCGATTTTTTAACCCCGATCAATATGCTCAAAATTATGGCATTGTGTTTACCGCCTACGGGGTAGGTGCCCTAACGGGCACCCTGGCCATCGGACAAATTCGAGATTGGTTTGGCACCTATACCTACGCGTTTTATCCCATGGCCCTATTTGCCATCATCGGCATTGTGGTTGCTAGTTGTCTGCTCAAACGTGAGCAGACACGATCCTAACCCAGATGCCTTACGGATACGTGCTTGCTCAAATCTAGGCTAGACAAGCGGCTAAATCTGCCTCGGGTATGGTGATGGGTTGGAGATTATAGGTGTCCGACAATAACTTCAACACATTAGGTGAGATAAATGCAGGCAGCGTGGGTCCCAAGCGAATATCTTTGATCCCCAGGTGCAGCAGGGTCAGCAAAATAGCCACCGCTTTTTGTTCATACCAGGACAAAATCATTGACAAGGGGATTTGATTAACATCGACCTCAAATGCATTGGCTAGTGCGATCGCAATCTGAATTGCAGAATAGGCATCATTACACTGGCCCACATCCAATAACCGAGGAATACCTTCAATAGCCCCTAACTCTTGATCAAAGAAACGGAACTTGCCACAGGCAAGCGTGAGAATCACACAGTCCTCAGGCACTTTCTCTACCAGTTCAGTGTAATAGTTACGATCAGGTTTAGCCCCGTCACAGCCCCCAATTAAGAAGAAATGACGAATTTTGCCAGCTTTAACCGCTGCAATCACCTGGTCAGCGACCCCCAGTAGCGCATTGCGGGCAAAACCAGTGGTTACCTGCCGGGGAGTCCCTATTTCAGTGAATCCAGGTAACTCCAATGCTTTCGTAATCACGGGGGTAAAATCAGGCAGCCCATTGGGCTGAGCGGGAAGATAATTCAATCCTGGATATCCCACAGGACCAATACTAAACAGCTTGTCCTCATAGTTTTCATGGGGTGGCATCAGACAATTTGTTGTGATCACAATGGCCCCTGGAAATTTGGCAAACTCCCGAGTTTGGTTTTGCCAGGCCGTACCATAATGACCATAGAGATGGGGGTAGGTTTGTTTTAGACGCGGATAGCCATGGGCGGGTAACAATTCTCCATGGGTGTACACTGTGATAGCGGTTCCCATGGTCTGTTTTAGCACCGCTTCCAATTGGGGAATATCATGGCCAGACACGAGAATAGCTTTACCCACTCTGGTGTTGAGGGGCACCGATGTGGGCACCGGATGGCCATAATTACCCGTATGCCCGGCATCTAGCAACTGCATCGCCAGCAAATTGATTTCCCCAACCTTCAAGGCCAGAGTGACCCAGTCTTCCAGACTCAGATCTTGACGCTCCAATGCAGCTAGGGCCTCATAGCAGAATTGATCAACCCGTTCATCGGTTTGACCCAACTCCTGGGCATGGAATGCATAGGAGGCCATCCCCTTAAGACTGTAAAGAACAGTGAGTTTAAGGGAGAAAATATCAACATTGTTTTTCGATTGACCAATAAATTGCAGGGCGATATCCTCTCCCTGAGACGCTAAACTATCCTCAAAGTTGGGTTCATAGCACGTGATATCTGGCCAACTTTGGTCAGATTTTGTAACCTGTTGCACTTGAGTTTTGAGGTGTTCTCGATAGGCCAGCGCTCGACGAATGTAGCTGGTAAATCGTTTTTGATCAAAGTTGACATTGGTCATGGTGGCAAAGATGGCTTCACAGGTGAATCTATCGACCTCATCGGTGGAGATCATCAGATCACGGGCACGGAGAGCAACTGGGGCAAGGCCACGCAGAATATAGATCAGCAGATCTTGCACAGCATTGACCTCTGGACTTTTGCCACAGGCTCCCCATTGATGGCAGCCTTGTCCACTCGCAGTTTGTTCGCATTGTTCACAAAACATTGTCAGATCCTCTTGGGAAGCAGCTGGGTTTACTGTAGGAGAGGAGAACGTTCAATGCTTTGACTTAAGTCAAGGGAAAGGACTAAGGGTAATAAACTTTAGATTTTCTTCTGTATTTCTTGGAAACGGCCCATTAGTCTGAAGTTACAATATATCTCTATCTCTCACTACAAACTGTGACTATCCAATGGTGTTGTCTCCACTCTCAAATTTTTTGAGTCAGACGATGATATTCCAGGATTTACCATTGGATCAGTTGGAAGATCTTGAAGGTTTAGCAGTTACCAAATCCTATGGCAAAGGCGAGGTCCTCTTCCATCAGGGAGATGCTGGAATTGGATTTTTTGTGATCCAATCGGGGCGTGTAAAGGTATTTAAACTATCGCCCCAGGGTAAGGAGCAGATTTTGCATATCTTTGGTCAGGGAGATCATTTTGCTGAAGTGCCCGCTCTGGATGGCAAGTGCTTTCCCGCCTCCGCAGCGGCCCTTGAGTCATCGGAGCTTTTATTCTTTCCACGTCAGCCTTTTTTAAGCCTTTTAGAACAGCGTCCATCCCTTGCCATTAATCTGCTCAAAAGCTTTGCTCGACATCTTCGACGGTTTTCGAACCTGGTGGATAGCCTTGCTCTACAGGATGTTCCAGCTCGCCTAGCTACCTACTTGCTAAATTTGAGTGGGGAATTGAACAACGTAGATATTATCAAGCTTGATCTGCCCAAAAATCAGCTGGCGGCCCGATTAGGGACTATTCCTGAAACTCTATCACGGGCTTTTTCCAAGCTAAATCGCGCTGGTTTAATTTCGATGGATGGCATTGAGATTACATTGTTAGATTTAGAAAACTTAAAGCACCTGGCCAATTGCGATCGCTAGTCTGATCACCTCTTACCCCTTACTGCAACCGCTGTATCAAATGTTCTCCCACTCGCAACGCATTGGCCATTACCGTTAGCGCTGGGCTAACACTGGCGCAAGAGGGGAAAAAGCTGCTGTCTACCACATAGAGATTGTCAATCTCATGGGTGCGGCAGTGGGTGTCTAACACTGAGGTGGCTGAGTCAGTGCCCATGCGACAGGTTCCACTCTGGTAACCCACCACCTGAATTGGCACTTCTCCCCGTGGATATACACCACTGCGCTGCAGACCTTTAGACGTTTTCTCCAGGGCTTTTAACACCTCAATCCATCGGTACACCAGACGATCATGGGCTTCTATATTGTTGGGCGTAAACTCGTAGCGTAGTTTCCCATTTTGAAAATATATTCGATTGTTGGGGTTTGGCAATACTCCCGTTTGGGCTCGCCAGCCAATGGACCGCATTGCTAACTGTTTTAAGCCAGCCCCCGGCATAATCTTGGCAGCCACTGACAGCAATGGCGGAGATTCGGCAAAAATGATGTCTTGCAACAGTCCGCCCGTATTCTCAATGTGTCCCATGGGGTACTCATAGTCACCGTCACCCCAATAAAAATCATTGATGCTAACACTTTGGGGGAATGTCCCTGAATTGTTGGCGGCACTGCGCTCAACAATCATGGTCATCTGGTGCTTCATCAAGTTGCGCCCCACCTGGCCTGAGCTGTTGGCCAATCCCTCGGTGTGTTTGGCATTGGCAGAACTCAGCATCAACGCCGCTGAATTGACTGCACCGCAGGCCAAGACGACGATATCGCCAGCAAATAACATGGCCTGATCGCCAATTTCTGCCTGCACTCCTTTGATTTCAGTACCCGTTGGGTTGGTGTGCAGGCTAACAACTTTTGCCGACGTTTGTAGCGTCACATTGTCATACTTTAAAGCTGGATTGATACCAAAGACTTCAGCATCTCCCGTGGGATCATCATCCTGGCGGGTCAGACTGACGGGTAGGGGAGCCGGGTGCAGTCCCTGCTGTGCGATCGCCTCGACAATTGGCTGCATCAGCGGCTCATGATCCACAGCCCCATGGGGATATGCACTACTGTGGGTAGGCTCTGTTGGGTCTTTACCAGGATCACCATGTACCTGGTAAAGCTGTTCAGCCGCCGTGTAATAAGGTTCTAAATCTGCATACTGGATGGGCCATGCGGGGGCCACACCATCCTGGTATTTGACTGCTCCAAAGTCGCGATCGCGCATTCGCATCAGAGAAGCGCCATAGATTTTAGTATTACCGCCAATGGCATAGTTGGTTTGAGGAGAAAACGGCTCACCGGACTGGTCATACCATTGCTCCGAAGCATGGTATTTTGTCTTTTTCAGCACATCGACCCCTGCGGGATTTTGCTCTTCGAGGGCCATACCGGTTCCCCGCTCCAAAATCAAAATCCGTTTCCCCGTAGGTGCAAGTTTTTGTGCCAGCGTTCCCCCGCCAGCTCCAGTGCCCACAATGATGATGTCGTAGTGCTGGTCATCAATAATCATGGATTTCTCCTCTGCCGGTTACCAATGAGGGTTTTTAAATAATTAAGGTCTTGTATTGTCACGATTAGAGCTATTGCCAGACATAAATCAAGATAAACAGCACAATCCAAATGACATCGACAAAGTGCCAAAATAGTGATGTGGCAGCAACACCATACTCACCGCCAGCATAGTTATTGGGAATAAACGAACGGGCCAGCATAATACTCTGCAGCAGTACCCCAGTTAAAACATGCAGTCCGTGGAAGCCAGTCAACAGATAAAAGGTGCCGCCAAACACCCCTGACTTAAAACCAAAGGGCAGACTCATCCACTCCACAGCTTGACCATAGAGAAAGAAACTCCCCATGGCCATGGTCAACAGCCAAAATGCCCGGAACCCCCACAGGTTATCTCGGTGTAAGTAGCGCTCTGCCAAGTAGATCACAAAACTACTGGATACCAGGACAATCGTATTAATAAATGGCTCTCGTACCTCTAAGCCCTCTACCCCCGCTGGCAACCAGTCGGTGACATTGGTCTTGTAGACAATGTAGCCCGCAAAAAAGCTTAGAAAGATGACGCTTTCAGACAGTAGGAAGACAATGAAGCCAAACATACGATGGTCTTCTTCTTCATGTCCTACACCTTGGACAACCTGGGTATTAACAGTCTGATCAAGCTTAGCTGTGCTCACTGGCCAACTCCTTTGTTGGATTATTTTCAACTAAAGGTTCATTGCTGCCGTAACCATAGGGAGCCGACACAACAACCGGAATCTCATCAAAGTTCTCGTGGGGAGGTGGAGAGGATACCAACCATTCCAAACCAATGGCCCGCCAGGGATTATCTCCAGCTTCCTCACCCTTCACCCAAGCACTCAAAATATTCAAGATAAAGGGCAGTGTTGATACCCCTAATAAAAAGCCACCGAGGCTCGCTAGAACATTCCAGAAGGCAAACTCTGGATCATAGGAAGCCACCCGCCGGGGCATGCCCTGCAAACCCAGGGGATGCATGGGTAAAAAGTTGAGATTGGTGCCAATAAAGGTGAGCACAAAGTGCAATTGACCCAAACCCTCGTAGTACATGCGCCCAGTCATCTTGGGAAACCAGTGGTAAATGGCAGCATAGAAGCCCATCACAACGGCTCCATAGATAACGTAGTGGAAGTGGCCGACCACAAAGTAGGTGTTATTAACGTGGATATCAAAGGGGGCCGACGAGAGCATAATGCCGGTAATTCCGGCAAAGAGAAACATAAATAGGCCGCCTAGGGCAAACAACATGGGTGTTTTTAGCCGGAGCTTACCGCCCCAAATCGTCGCCACCCAGGCAAATACCTTGATCCCCGTGGGTACGGAAATCATCATGGTGGTAAACATAAACAACATGCGCATCCAGCCCGGAGTGCCACTGGCAAACATGTGGTGGACCCAAACAATACCACTCAGCCCAGTGATGATGAGGGACGATAGGACAACAATCTTATAGCCAAAGAGGGGTTTACGGGAATAAACTGGGAAGACCTCTGAGAATATACCAAAAATTGGCAGAATAATGACGTATACCGCCGGATGGGAATAGAACCAGAAGAAATGCTGATAGAGAATTGGGTCACCCCCGCGAGAGGGCTCAAAAAAGCTGGTGCCCACCGTCAGATCCAGCAGTAACATGACGGCACCTGCCGTTAGTGCTGGCAATCCAAACAACTGAATGATCTGAGCCGAAAATACTGTCCAGCAAAAGGCCGGCATTTTGAACCACCCCATCCCCGGAGCGCGCATTCTAAAAATGGTGGTAACAATGTTGACCGCACCCATAATCGACGATACTCCCGACAAGGCTACGGCCAATAGCCATAGGGACTGACCATTGATCAAGTTGCCGGTAGGATTCTGCAAACTGACCGGCGGATAGGCCCACCAACCCGATTGGGACGGTCCACCCGGCACAAAGAAGCTGAGGGTGAGAATGACCCCGAATATCGGCACCAACCAAAACGCAGCAGCGTTTAGCCGGGGAAACGCCATATCCCGTGCCCCAATCATTAACGGCACTAGATAATTGGCCAGGCCGTTGAGCATGGGAAACGTCCACATGAACAGCATAATGGTGCCGTGCATGGTGAACAGTCCGTTATATACGGTGCGATCCACCAGATCCGCTTCGGGAGTAATCAGCTCTCCCCGCATGATCATGGCCAACAAGCCACCAAATAAAAAGAAGACAAACGCAGTGACAATATATTGAATCCCGATGACTTTGTGATCGGTACTAAAACTAAAAAATCTGCGCCAGTTATCCGGGGCTCCCGGTTGGGGTTGGAGATTGGGGGGCGTCACCTCCAAAGATGCATTACTCATGGAAATCGTCCTCTGAACTGGCGTAATTTACAATCGGAGCAGGAGCTGGCTTAACCGTCTTCCACCCTAAACCAATGGGGTTTTGGGTGGTGGTGCGGTTGAACTCTTCATAGGCCACATTCTGGGCTGGCGTGGGGGGCAGAGAGGCCACTGCTGTCAGCCATTGTTCGTAGTCTTCGGCAGACTCCACAACGACGTTGGTTTGATTGGCTGCAAAATAAGTGCCACTATATTCTGAATCTCGCAACCGATAGCGCCCTTCTCGAATGGGGGTAAATTCAAATCCGATCTCCTGGCCTGGGACCACATCCTGTTTGACTCGAAAAGCGGGGACAAAAAAGCCATGGAGAACATCCTCTGAGGACAGCAGTAGCTTAGCCCGCTGATTCACAGGTAAATGCAGCTCGGTACTGCGAATATTTTGGGCTGGATAGTGAAATTCCCAGGCCCATTGCCGCGCATAGACATTAATGGGAGACTGTTCAGCCTCGGGGGATGCAACAGGTGCAGCCTCTGCCATCGACATCCCCATGGCCTTATGCTCCATGGGGCCAAGAATACTCATACGGTCATAGGTTTGATAGCTAAATGTACCAATCCAGATCACCAACAGGATCGGAATCGCCGTCCAAACCACCTCTAGGGGAATGTTGCCTTCAATGGGGGGGCCGTCACTGGCATCATATTTAGCCGCTCGCTGAAACAAAATTGCGTATAGCAGTGCCCCCACTACACCTAAAAAGATGAAGCTACCAATGGTGGTCATAAAGCTAAACAGATTGTCCACTAGTACGGACTCCGCCGAGGCTTGGGGCGGCATCCAGTGATAGGCTTGTTGACCCACCCAAAGGCTAATAAAGAGATCGGCAATGGCTAATCCCATTAAAATTAAAATCGTGCGTCGATTCATCGGTGTCAGGGTTCCTACTATTTGATGGAGAGATTCAGTTGGGTATTGGGATCAAGTCCGGCTCGAATCACCCGATCTGCACTGATGTGAAGACCAAAATCGGCTCCAAGATGTGCTCCTAAGGTGCCATGAACAAACATCAGTACAAAGATGCCAAGACCAGCAATTAAATAGCTCCACTGCACCTGACGTGCTCGATCCTGTCGCCACACATACCGCTGAAATCCACGCCAGACGGTCATGGCAACAATCAGACCTAACAAAAGTACGCCGCCAACACCGTGCCACACCATGGTATCCATTGCGCCCAATCCCCAAGGACTGACCATGTCCTGGGGGGGATCAGCTAACAGAATTTCGTAAAACCCAGCCGCTACCGTAAAAAAGGTAATGATCGCCGCTGCCAGCATGTTGTACCAGCCAACGTCGTAAAGGTTTGAGCTGGTGGCTGGAATGGCGAGAAATTTAAAGATTGCCTTTTCAAGGGGAAATAGGGCAGCCACAATATCAAATGCGATCGCAGCAATAAACAACCCCAACGTCAGATGTACCAGATTAGGATGGATTGGCAAACCATAGGGTAAACCATTGACTCCCATAGCGAACACTGGCGTTACAAGCTCACCGTTGAACAGTTCAAGGGTCATTGCAACAGACCTCCCCGTGCCGCCTCAACCACAGCTTCAGTATGGAGCCCATAGATCCACACCAATTTGTCCCCCAGATAGGTTTGAAATAAGACAATTCCTGTCAGGACAACATTCATCCCCATGTAGGCCATCGGTAATGTATCTGGGGTACGTAGTCGAATGATATAGCGCCAACCCGTAATGGCTGCCAAAATACCAGAAAGGGACCAACCCAGCAGGGTGTGCAGATTTAGATCTCCAGTAGCCACTGTGTAGGGCGTAGCCAAACCAGCTTCAATTTGGCCAAAAATAACGGCAATAAAAATAGAAATCGTCGCAAACATCATATTCCACCAGCTGACCTCATACAGGCGAGTATTTTTGGTGAAATACCCAATCACATCACAAAGAACAGCGAATAACACCATGGCGATAACAAAATGCACCACGATGGGGTGAATAGTATCGGGATAGGGCAGATTGTGATTATTGAGAGGGGGTAATAGATTTTGGAACACTGGTTGCCTCTATGCGAAGAAACGAAGTCAGCTCTTTCTGTATAGAGAATACTCTCTACTTCAAATTAGAATTGTCTATTGAGGAATATCCTCTTATCCATTAGGGCGCACAATTCGTCAATTGAGGCTGAACTTTCAACTCATTTTTATATCTTGGTCAATTGCTACCAAAAGACCCATGGTTTTATGAAAAACGGCTTAGGCACGGAACAACAAATATGAGATTTCTCTCATAAACAACAGTTCTTCTGGAAGGATACGGGCCTGGTTGATCCTTAAAAAAGTCTAAATAAATTCACCTGGATCGGGTGTCAATTCCAGGCGGGACGTTGTTCTAACGAGAGTTATGAGAAGTCAAGAATCAAAAGTCAGGAGGGGATCAGGCCCTCTCTGACGCTTAACTCCTGACTCCTGCACATCTAAAGATCTAGATAGGCTCGCAATTCACCTTGATCTCGCTGAAGGGTAAATCCCAGCTTTTTACAAAGATGCTGCATTGCCTGGTTCTCTGGCAAGATATCGGCTGAAATACGAGTGAGTTCTTCAGCTTGACCGATATTGATTAGCGATCGCAAGAGCTCTGTCCCCAATCCTCGTCCTTGATATTGGTCATTGATCAACATGCCAAATTCTGCTTCATTGAGACCATGAAGTCGGCTGAGGCGAGCTACTCCCAAGATGGTTCTTTGCTGCGTAGCTGGAGCGTGATATTCAGCCACTAGCGCCATTTCCCGGTCATAGTCAATAAAACAGATGCGGGTCAGACGTTCATGGGCAACCCGGGCCTTTAGGTTGATCAAATGAAAATATCGAAAGTAAATACTCTCTTCTGACAGGGTTTTATGGAAATCGACAATTAATGGCTCATCTTCAGGCGAAATGGGTCGAATTGTCACTCCCATGCCATCAGGTAGTGCCCAAGGCTTAATGTATTGTTTGGGATATGGGCGAATTGCAGGCTTGGGCAACTGATCTTCTGGTATATCGGACTCATGGAGCACCACGCGTGCATCCAAAGCCAGTAGCTGCTCTGCAGATGCCAACAGTGGATTGATCTCAATCTCTTTAATTTCAGGATAGGCCACCACCAGCTGGCTAAATCTCACCAGCAGCTGTTCAAGGGCAGCAAGATCAATACTCGGCTGACCACGTACCCCCTTAAGCGCTTTATAGATCTGAGTTTTTTCCATTAGACGCCGAGCCAGGGTGGTATTGAGCGGTGGCAAACCGAGGGCGCGATCGCAATAGACTTCCACCAGCTGTCCACCACTGCCAAATAGCAAAACGGGGCCTAGCTGTTCATCAACGCTACTGCCCAAAATCAGTTCATAGCCATTGCGCAGCACCATGGGCTGTACCGTCACACCCAAACAATCTCCCGGTTGGCCAATGGCCATAATCAACCGATAGGCTGCCCGTACTGCCATTTCGTCTGGCAAATTGAGCTGTACACCGCCCACATCGGTTTTGTGAGTGATGGTATGGGAGTGCAGCTTCAGCACCACTGGATAGCCAATTTGTTCAGCCAGGGTTACCGCCTCATCTACTGAGGTAGCCAGTTTAGTGGTAACAGTGGGAATTCCGTAGGCGTTCAGTAACGCTTTAGACTCCCACTCACTTAACAGCAAACGGTGCTCTGCCCTCGCACGGGTCAATAACTCACTGATGGGGGTGGTATCAAACGTTGGCGTTGTTGTGAGGCTAGGCGTTTCATAGAGAGCATGGAGATTATCACTGTAGCGGGCCATTAACGTAAAGACCTGGGCCGCAGCATCAGGATACGGCAAGGTAAAGATACTACTCTGATTGAGTTGAGCTTCACCTGTAGCCACCACATCTGTGCCCATCCAGCTAGCCAACAAGGGTCTATCTTTCCAATGACCTACCCTTGACTGTAGCTGGGCCGCTGTTTCAGCGGGCTGGGTCATGGCCTGGGGCGTTAGAATAACCAAAAGACCATCACTGTTGCGGTCTTGTGCCAACACATCGAGGGCCGCACCATACCTTTCTGGGGTAGCATCCCCTAAAATATCGATGGGATTCTGACGGCTCCAATGGTCGGGCAACAATGTATCGAGGGTCTCTACGGTTTCAGCACTCAGGGAAGCTAGTTCTCCTCCACTGCGAATCAGGGCATCTGTAGCCAACACCCCCGGTCCTCCAGCATTGGTGAGAATTGTTAGCCGTTTACCCCGAGGACGGGGTTGTTTGCCTAAGACTTCTGCTAAGTTAAACAGCTCGTCAATGGTGTTAACCCGCAACACACCACAGCGCCGAAATGCCGCGTCCAACACCTCATCGCTACCGGCCATAGCACCTGTATGGGAAGCAGCGGCCTGGGCTGCCAACTGGGTACGCCCTGACTTGATCACAATAATCGGTTTACTCAGGGCCACTTCTCGAGCTGCCGAGAGAAACGATCGGGCATTGCCTATGGTTTCCATATAGATAACAATGCTGTGGGTAGCCGGATCGTCACCCAGATAGTAGATTAAATCTCCCCAGTCGATATCCAACATTGATCCGATGGAAACAAAGGCACTAAAGCCAACATTTTCCCGGAGACTCCAATCCAAGATTGAGGTGCACAGAGCGCCACTTTGACTAATAAAACCAACGCTGCCTGGATTGGCCATGGTGCCCGCAAACGTGGCATTGAGACCGCTGATGGGACACATTAGACCTAAACAATTAGGTCCTAGCACTCTGAGTTGGTGACGTCGAGCTGTAGCTAAAACAGCCGCTTCTAAAGCAGCACCTGCTTCACCCACTTCTCTAAAACCTGCAGAAAGAATAATTACGCCTGCAACACCTGCGATCCCACATTGTTCAATAACCGCAGGTACACCTTGAGCAGGGATGGCTATAATGGCTAGATCGACTTGCTCAGGTACATGACCAATGGTGGGATAGGCCTTAATGCCAAGGACATTGGTCCGGGTTGGGTGAACGGGAAAAACAGTGCCTCCAAAAGAACTACTAATGAGGTTCCAGAGCACGGTGCGCCCTACACTACCGGGACGTTCAGTAGCACCGATAACGGCGACAGTTTGCGGCGCAAAAAAAGGTGAGAGTGGCTGATAATCGTAGCGGAGAATATCGTGGGCAGGATCTGGACAAAGAAGCTGATCTAACTGAAGAGAATTTTGATCTGTTTTATGGGGTATCGTTTCTGTTTCACCCATATAACCACTGACATTGAAGCTAGTCATAAATCGATAATGCCCCAAATACATCTAAAGGTTTAGCTGATTTCACGAGCGAGGCATGCTAGTAGCCTATTTCTAGTAGTAATCCCGAATGGTCTTCTTGGACTATCAATAGCTCAAAGTTTTCAAAGTTCTCAACTCTGAAAACTTTATGAAGATAATGTCCCGTGACATTTGAACTTATAAAGTGTATCTTTTTTTTCTATGGATTATATTAAGCAGATATATAAATATTCTTGTTCTTGTTAAAGGTGTTTCTCAACACAAAATTCTTTCGAAATTGGTAACCCCGACAACATTATTCTCCGGCAAGAAGTTTGGAAACAGGCAGGTTGTTTATTAAGAATGTTTCAATACATCATGATGTTTTTTAGAAACGTAACATAACCGTATCAGAAATACCTTTAGCCTCTATTTTTTTTGCTATGATGAACGAGTAAGCAAGATTACTCATTAAGTGTCGTCTGGGGGCCTTTTCAGATTTTACAGGTTGTAGATAGCTAATTTCTTTTCAGTTGTTTTAGACAGTCTTAGGTATGTAGGCATACGTAGTACGTAAGTAGCATTGAGGATTTATAACTAATCATTAGAATCTAGCTATCAGCATCAATCAATCAACCATTGGGAATTCTTGCGTGGTCAAAGGTGGAGATTGTCTATCGTACGTAAATTACTGAAATTCTGATTTTTTAACTTTGTGAATTTAGTTTTTTCCTTAGCGTAAGGATAACAAAGCGTTATGGAGGAATAAGGCCATGATATGGCCAGGGTTGTCATTTCTGACTATTGTTCACAAAATCAAGCATTTCATCATTCCATAACTAACATCAGTTATGGTTCAAAACAGTACTGTTGCGAGGAGATCGTAAATCATGAGTGTAGCAAGCACAGTCAACCCTAAAAAACAGGCGACATCGGGTGTTGAAGCTATTCCTTCTTCGACTGAGCCTAAACAGCCATGGCGTCAGTTTTCCATGGGGCCATGGGGCGATGAGATTAATGTTCGAGATTTTATCCAGAAGAACTATTCTCCCTATGGTGGGGGTGGAGAGTTTCTAGCTGGAATTAGCGATCGCACCCGGCAGCTGTGGGAGAAAGTTACCGTGCTAATGCAGCTGGAGCGTGAGCGCGGTATTTTAGAGGCCGATAACCAATTACCCACCGGAATTACGGCCCATGCACCGGGATATATTGA
Organism: Leptothoe sp. EHU-05/26/07-4; assembly: GCF_043421015.1. Taxonomy (NCBI): domain Bacteria; kingdom Bacillati; phylum Cyanobacteriota; class Cyanophyceae; order Nodosilineales; family Cymatolegaceae; genus Leptothoe; species Leptothoe sp. EHU-05/26/07-4. Next base: position 679,854 of record NZ_JAXSQV010000003.1, on the reverse strand, counting down.
TCAATCCCTGGAACAGATTGTTGGGCTACAAACCGATAAACCCCTGAAGCGGGCCATTATGCCCCTGGGTGGCATTCGGGTGGTGAAAAAGTCTTTAGAAGCCTATGGATATCAGCTTGATCCCCAAACCCACGAGATCTTTACCAAGTATCGCAAGACCCATAATGACGGTGTGTTTGATGCCTACACCACAGAGATGAAACGGGCCCGGCATTCAGGCATCATCACGGGATTGCCCGATGCCTATGGACGGGGGAGAATCATTGGAGACTATCGGCGGGTTGCCTTGTATGGTTGCGATCGCATTATTCTCGATAAGCACCAGCAGCTTCAATCCTTAGAGGTAGATACCCTGGATGAATCGATTATTACGCAACGGGAAGAGATCTCTGAGCAGATTCGTGCCCTACAAGAATTGCGCCGAATGGCGGCAGCCTATGGCTTTGACATTAGCCAGCCAGCTGTCAATGCCAAAGAAGCCGTACAGTGGACTTACTTTGGCTATCTGGGGGCGATTAAAGAACAAAACGGTGCGGCCATGTCCCTGGGGCGGATCTCAACGTTCTTAGACATTTATATTCAACGGGATCTGGCCAATGGCGAGTTAACAGAGCCCGAGGCCCAGGAACTGATCGATCAGTTTGTAATGAAACTGCGAATGGTGCGATTCTTGCGCACGCCGGAGTATAACCAGCTGTTCTCCGGAGATCCGGTGTGGGTAACTGAATCCATTGGTGGCATTGGGTTAGACGGTCGTCCTTTGGTAACAAAGACCAGTTTCCGGTGTCTGCAAACCCTGTATAACCTGGGACCCGCTCCAGAGCCAAACCTGACCGTGCTGTGGTCAGAACGGCTGCCTCTGGAATTTAAGCAGTTCTGTGCCAAAGTCTCGAAAGATACCAGCTCCATCCAGTATGAAAACGACGACCTGATGCGGGCCGACTATGGAGATGACTACGGCATCGCCTGCTGTGTATCAGCCATGCCCATTGGCAAACAGATGCAATTCTTTGGTGCCCGGGTGAATTTAGCCAAAGCCCTCCTATATGCCATCAACGGCGGTAAAGACGAGAAGTCTGGAGAACAGATTACGCCTGCCTATGCCCCTGTGACCGGCGATATTCTGGACTATGACGAGGTCAACGCCAAGTTTGATGTGCTGATGGCCTGGCTGGCAAAACTCTATGTGAACACCCTCAATGTGATTCACTATATGCACGACAAGTACTGCTATGAAAGGCTGGAGATGGCCCTGCACGACAGAAATGTCTATCGCACCATGGCTTGTGGCATTGCTGGCCTATCCGTCGTAGCAGATTCGCTCTCCGCCATCAAATATGGTCAGGTGAAAGTGATTCGTAATGAGGCTGGCTTAGCCGTTGACTATGATGTCCAGGCTAATTATCCTGCCTTTGGCAACAATGATAATCGGGCAGACGATATTGCCTCCGAGCTGGTGCAGCGCTTTATGGATCACATTCGTCAGCACAAGACGTATCGCAACGCTGTTCCCACCCAGTCTATTTTGACCATTACGTCCAACGTGGTCTACGGGAAAAAGACTGGCAGTACCCCCGACGGTCGTAAAGCTGGTGAACCCTTTGCTCCCGGTGCTAACCCCATGCATGGTCGCGACACCAAAGGTGCGATCGCAGCTTGCGAATCAGTGGCTCAGCTACCTTACCAGCATGCTCAGGACGGTATTTCCTACACCTTCTCCATTGTGCCTGCTGCCCTGGGTAAAACCGAGACTGATCAGATTAACAATCTAGTCGGTTTACTGGATGGTTATTTCCACAACACAGGACAGCATATTAATGTCAATGTGCTCAACCGTGAAACGTTGTTGGATGCCATGGATCATCCTGAAAAATATCCTCAGCTAACCATTCGGGTCTCTGGCTATGCGGTGAACTTTATCAAACTCACCCGTGATCAACAGATGGATGTTGTTAATCGGACATTCCATAGTCGGTTCTAATGAGTCGGATGTCTCTCCTTCTCTCTAATGGAGAAGGATTTTAATCCCCCCTTCTCCCATTAAGGAGAAGGGGGGATTAAGGGCTCGAAACCTGGGACTACTCTCCGACTTGCTGGATACACGGTAGCCTTCGCTCGGAGAGGAGGGCTGACAACTCTTTAAAGCCGATATTGCCTGCTATGTTAATTCCTCAACCAGCTACAGTTACATCCACATCCACAGGTCGGATTCACTCTGTTGAAACCTGTGGTACCGTCGACGGGCCGGGGATCCGGTTTGTTGTCTTTACCCAAGGGTGCCCGCTACGGTGTCTGTATTGCCATAACCCCGACTGTCGAACGGTAGAAGGGGGCCGTGAAGTGACTGTCGATGAGCTGGTGACAGAAATTCTGCGCTACCGCACCTACCTGGAACTATCCGGAGGAGGGGTTACGGTCACGGGTGGAGAACCATTGCTACAGCCTGAATTTGTGGCTGAACTGTTACGTCGCTGTCAGGCTGAAGGATTACATACAGCTTTGGATACGTCAGGCTTTTCTGACTTAACAGCGGCTCAACAGGTTTTACCCCATACCAATCTCGTACTGCTTGACATTAAATCCTTTGATCCCGATCTATATCGTCGCGTCACCCACGTTTCCCAAGAACCGACCCTGCGTCTGGCTCGCTATCTCAATGATATTCATAAACTCACCTGGGTGCGGTTTGTTTTAGTGCCAGGATTGACCGATCCACCTGAAAATGTTGAGGGACTTGCTATATTTGTTGCAACCCTTACAAATGTTGAGTGGGTAGAGGTTTTACCATTTCATCAAATGGGGGCCTACAAGTGGGAAGCCCTGGGTTATGACTATCAATTAAAAGACACTCTGCCCCCCAGTCAGGAAAACATTGAACGCGTTAAAGCACAGTTTCAACGCCACGGTTTAAACATTCGCTAGAGGACTGCTCTATTATGACTTCACCATCTTCTCCTGCTAATGTTCGGGTAGATACGCTACAGAGTCTCGAAGAATTGGCACTGCGGGTGAAAAACGCTCAAGAGATTTATGCCAATTTTAATCAGGCTCAGGTTGATTTTATTTTCAAGCAAGCTGCGATCGCAGCCAACAATGCCCGTCTCCCCTTAGCTAAACAAGCGGTGGCAGAAACAAGCATGGGTGTGATTGAAGACAAGGTGATCAAAAATCACTTTGCTTCGGAATATATCTTCAACAAATATAAGCATGCCAAAACCTGTGGCGTCATTTACTCCGATGTTCACTACGGCATTCAAAAAGTGGCTGAGCCCATCGGGGTGATTGCTGGCATTGTGCCCACCACGAACCCCACATCCACAGCTATCTTTAAAGCGTTGCTCAGTCTCAAAACTCGCAACGCTATTATTTTCTCTCCCCACCCCCGCGCTAAAGCCTGCACAATTGCTGCGGCTAAAATTATTCGCAATGCTGCGGTGCAGGCTGGGGCACCCGCAGACTTAATTAGCTGGATTGATGAACCCACCCTGGAACTCTCCCAGGCATTGATGCAGCACCCTGACATTAAGCTAATTTTAGCCACGGGCGGACCCGGCATGGTCAAAGCCGCCTATTCCTCCGGTCATCCTTCACTGGGGGTGGGGGCTGGTAATACCCCCGCTTTAATTGACGAGACCGCCGATATTCAGATGGCGGTCAGCTCTATTTTATTGAGTAAGACGTTTGACAACGGCATGATCTGTGCGTCGGAACAATCCGCCGTGGTGGTCGACGACCTCTATGAAGATGTTAAACAGGAATTTATCAAACGGGGGGCCTATTTCCTCAACCCTGAAGAACAGGCAAGGGTGGGTCAGCTGTTACTGAAAAATGGACGACTCAATGCTGAGATTGTGGGTCAGTCCATTACTCAACTCGCTCAGCTGGCAAACCTGACCGTCCCCGAAGGCACTAAGCTGCTGATTGGTGAAGTTAGCACCATTGGCACTGAGGAACCCTTCTCCTATGAAAAACTCTCACTGATTTTGGCGCTCTATCGGGCCTCAGATTTTGCCGACGGTTTAGACCAGGCAAAACGGTTGGTGAATTTTGCGGGACGGGGCCATACCTCAGTGCTGTATACCCACCCAGATAATCGAGATCGCATCACCCAGTTTGAAGACGAACTTGCCACAGCTCGTGTGTTGATCAACACCCCATCCTCCCAGGGGGCCATTGGTGATTTGTACAACTTCAAACTTGATCCCTCACTGACTTTAGGCTGCGGCACCTGGGGTGGCAACTCTGTTTCCGAGAATGTTGGGGTACAGCATCTCCTCAACATCAAAACGGTGACCGAACGGCGAGAAAATATGCTATGGTTTCGGGTTCCTCCCAAGGTTTACTTTAAGGCGGGCTGCATTCCCGTAGCCCTTGGGGATCTCGCCCATAAGAAACGAGCCTTTATCATCACCGACAAGCCCTTATTTGACATGGGGTTCACCAAAGAGATTACGGACACCCTCGACAGTCTCAAAATTGAGCATCACACCTTCTTTGATGTTGAACCCGATCCCTCCCTCTCCACAGTGCAGCGGGGTTTGGCGATCATTAACAACTTCCAACCCGATGTGATTATTGCCCTGGGCGGTGGTTCACCCATGGATGCCGCCAAGGTGATGTGGCTGATGTATGAGCATCCCGAAGTGAAGTTTGAAGGTTTGGCGATGCGGTTTATGGACATTCGCAAACGGGTCTATGAGCTGCCGCCCCTAGGTGAAAAAGCTGTTCTTGTGGCCATTCCCACCACATCGGGCACCGGTTCTGAAGTCACCCCCTTTGCCGTGGTCACCGACGATCGCGTTGGGATTAAATATCCCTTGGCAGACTATGCCTTGACGCCCACCATGGCCATCATTGACCCGGAACTGGTGCGCCATATGCCCAAAAAACTCACCGCCTACGGTGGCATTGATGCCCTCACCCATGCCTTAGAAGCCTATGTTTCTGTGTTGGCCACTGAGTTTACCGACGGTTTAGCTCTAGAAGCGATCAGCTTGTTGATCAAGTATCTCCCCCGTGCCTATCACAATGGCCCCAACGATCCAGAAGCCCGCGAAAAAGTTCACTATGCGGCCACCATTGCTGGTATGGCTTTTGCCAATGCATTTCTGGGCATTTGTCATTCTTTGGCCCATAAGCTAGGGTCCACCTTCCACGTTCCCCACGGTCTCGCCAATGCGTTAATGATTTCCCATGTGATCCGCTACAACGCTACGGATGCTCCATTTAAACAGGCGATTTTTCCACAGTATGAGTATCCCCAGGCAAAGGCGAGATATGCTGCGATCGCAGATGTACTGAAGCTGGGTGGTGACAGTGATGACGACAAAGTTAATCGGCTCATCGCAGCGATCGAATCGCTCAAACAACAAGTAGATATACCTGGGAGTCTGCGAGCAGTGCTGAGCGATGATGAACATACGTTCTTCGAGCATCTTGATCTGATGGCAGAACAAGCGTTTGATGACCAGTGTACGGGAGCCAATCCTCGATATCCCCTCATTCAAGACCTCAAAGCGTTGTACATAGCCGCTTATCGGGACGATCTCCCACTGTCGCTATCAGAAGACAGCTCCCTATCAACACCCCCCATGCAGGAGGTAGCCCATTAGATCCTTGGCTGGTGGCACGTAACGGTGCCACCAGCCATCATTAGTTAGTTGCGAGTGGTGTTAGGACCGAGCACAATGACATGACCTTCAAAATATTGTTAAATGAGCACCCTCAATTTGGCCTAACTGTTCAGCCAGGAAATAGTTATCCACTGGGTGCCAGGGTACGTGATGGGGGGATTAACTTTTGCCTCTATGCCCGCGAAGCAAGAACGGTGGAGCTGTTGTTATTTGCCACACCCGAAGATCCTCAGCCCCAGACGACAATTCACCTAGATCCAAAAATCCATCACACCTTCCACTTTTGGCATGTCTTTGTCGTAGGGCTAAAAGCGGGGCAAGTATACGCCTATCGAGTTGACGGCCCCTACTATCCAGAAACCGGTCTTCGTTTTAACCGCAACAAGGTGCTACTCGACCCCTATGCACGTTCGGTTGTCGGGTGGCAAAACTATTCTCGCCAAGCTGCCATTGATGGCTCTGATAACTGTGCCCAGGCCCTTAGGGGGGTTGTGGTAGACCCACTCCCCTATGACTGGGAGGGCGATCGCCATCCTAAAACTCCCTACGCTGAGACAATCATTTATGAACTACATGTAGACGGGTTTACCCAGCATGCCAGCTCTGGTCTTGTGCCAGAGAAACGGGGGACCTATGCCGGTCTGATGGAAAAAATTCCATATTTACAGTCCCTGGGGATTACGGCTGTAGAGTTGATGCCCGTGCAACAATTTGACCCCAGCGATGCACCATCTGGAAAAGTAAACTATTGGGGGTATAGCCCGGTAGCCTTTTTTGCCCCACACCGGCAGTACAGTTATCGCCAAGATAACTTAGGGCCAGTGGATGAATTTAGAGATTTGGTTAAAGCTCTCCATCGGGCTGGCATTGAGGTGATATTAGATGTGGTATTTAACCACACCACCGAAGGCAATCACGAGGGACCTACCCTATCGCTGCGGGGGTTAAGCAATGAGTCATACTACATTCTTGAAAACGACAAGGCCTACTATAAAAACTACAGCGGCTGTGGCAATACCCTGAAGACCAGCGCCATCAGCGGATATCTTATCCTAGACTGTCTGCGATACTGGGTCTCCGAGATGCACGTGGACGGCTTTCGCTTTGATCTGGCCTCAGTCCTCTCCCGTGATACCACGGGAGAGCCCTTACATAATCCACCGATTTTATGGATGATCAACACCGATCCAGCCTTAGCAGGGACCAAAATTATTGCGGAGGCCTGGGATGCAGCCGGACTATACCAGGTAGGACATTTTGCCGGGGAGCGCTTTGCTGAATGGAATGGCCCTTACCGTGATGATGTCCGTCGTTTTGTACGGGGGGATAATGGGGTTGTTCGTGCCCTGGCAGATCGCATTGTTGGTAGCCCCGATCTCTATGTGCAGTCACAGCGAGATCCCAACTACAGCGTTCACTTTGTCACCTGCCACGATGGGTTTACACTCTACGATTTGCTCAGCTACGACAGCAAACATAACTGGGCTAATGGGGAAAATAATCGGGATGGGACCGATGCTAACTGGAGCTGGAACTGTGGCGTGGAAGGCCCAACCCAAGATCCAACCATTCAATCACTGCGATTAAAACAGGCAAAGAACTTCTTTACGCTGTGGACCATGTCCCAGGGGACACCCATGATGCTGATGGGGGATGAAGTGTTGCGATCGCAACAGGGAAATAACAATGCCTACTGTCAAAACAATGAACTCAGCTGGTTTGATTGGAATGCCGTCATCACCCAAGGGGATTTTCTACGCTTTGTAAAAGGGTTAATTGGCTTTATTCAATCCCTACAGGTCTTCAAGCACGACCATCCGCTCATTGTCACACCCCAGTCAATCTCAGAGCCAGCTATCATTTGGCATGGAGTGAAGTTGGGGGCACCAGACTGGAGCTATACTTCCCACAGTCTGGCGTTTACCCTATCTCATCAAGAATATGGTGAATCGCTACACGTGATGTTAAACGCCTTTCATCAACCACTGATTTTTGAACTACCCCCTCTGCTTGAGGGACAATACTGGCATCGCATTGTCGATACTGCTTTAGCAGCGCCAGAGGACTTTTGTGAGCCAGACATGGCTCCAAAAGTGAAACAATCTTTTTATCAACTAGAACAATATTCTTCAGTCATCCTAATAGTACAATGAGTAACTAATACCAATTCCTGAAACTGTAGCTACAAATCTCAAGCCAAACCGCCTTTGCACAGGCGGTTTCTATACCTCAGAATTTAAAGCTCAAAACCGAGAACTGGTATAACATCTCCATCTCCAACAATCACTGCAAAGGAGACTTGTCAAATGCAAACAGTTATCCAAGGTAAAAACGTTGATATTACTAATGCCATCCATGACTATGCCCATCAAAAAATCAACAAGGCTGTGCATCATTTTGAGGGGTTGTTGACCAAGATTGATATCACTTTATCTGTTCACAATAGTGCCCGAAAGCAAGATCAACAGACAGCCGAGGTCACCCTTTTTGCAAAGGGGACAGTTATACGGGCCGTTAAAAAACATAGCGATCTTTACACCGCTATTGATTTAGTAACCGATAAAATCACTCGACAATTGAAAAAATATAAGGAGAAGCAACAGCAGCGAATTCCCGTTTCCACTGTTCAAGATGATGGTCTTGAGCCATCTATCAACCCTACAACCATTATCAACGAACAAAGCCCCACGCTGCCTCCCATGGTTGTGCGAAATAAATTCTTTGCCATGCCCCCCATGTCAATTCAGGCGGCTTTGGAACAGCTAGAACTCATTGATCATGACTTTTATATGTTCCACAATTTAAGCACTGGAGAGATTAACGTGCTCTATGAACGCAATCATGGTGGCTATGGCTTGATCCAACCCCATCAAACCTCTGAGCAGACTACCGTCAGCCATCATAAGCGATATATAGCAAGCCACTAATGTCTATCTCCAAAGGAGAGACTGCACCAACAGCCGTTTGCTGCACCATCCTAAACAATAATGCACCTCCTACAGGTATCCATACACTCAGCATTTACCTGTAGGGGAGTTTGGTCGTACCAGAGAGATCTGTATCTGTTGTTACCATTGAATCTTTGAACGTTATTCATCTTTGAGCATTTCAGTATTATTTCAGTAATAATGAATACAGCTTCCCCAGACCTTGCGTTGCATACTCTGGACATCATACGTCGATAGCATAGGTAATCCCTACTTTTAGGGAAAAACCTCACTGACCAAAGATCCCTGAACTACTAAGGAACCAAAATTAGTTAGGCTCCACTATTGGATGCACAGACGTTGCATGCAACGTCTTTTCAGTTCTCTCAATTAATTGGTATGAGGATGGTTATCACACTCCGTTTTTAGAGAATTATTAGCTATGCAGTCTGCAACCCTAAATCCAGATGCCCTAGGGCAATTACTCTCTCCATTAGAAATTACGCCTACTCAGATCAAACAATTTCATCAGCAGGGATATTTTATCTTAGATAATCTATTGACTGCTAAACAAATTGCAACAATTGTTGAACGGTTCGATTCTCTTTTTAACACTCAGTTTGAGACCGGAGCTTCTCCTGACGAATGGTATGGTCGTCCGGGAGTAAGCCAGCCCAATGCGACCCAGCAGATGACTGGCTTATGGCGTTGCGATCGCACCCTTGCCAGCTTTACCCTATCTGCCAAAATTGCCCAACTCAACGCCTCCCTCATGGGTTGGACCTCGGCCCGCTATGGCCTTGATACCTGCTGGATCAAGCCTCCCAATGCTCCCGAAGTTTATTTCCATCGCAATAATACCTACACCACAGCCATTGCTCCACCAGCTACCGTTACCTGCTGGATCGCCTTAAGCGATGTTGCCATGGAAACCGGCTCGTTAGAAATTGTGCCTGGTTCCCATTTTTGGAACTGCACCGATAAGATCCGCGTTCTCCACGCTCCCCGTGAGGATTATCGCGAGCCCCTTTGGCAAGCTGCAAAACAAGCAGGTGTAGAATCCCCCCAGATTGTTCCCATTGTTTTACCCCCTGGCAGTGCCCTCTTTCTCCACGGCAATCTGTGGCGTGGATCGGGTCAAAACCGTAGCGGCAGCAAAACACGCCGCAGTCTGGCCATCAGTTCTCTAGCCGGTCATGCCCGGTTTCAACTACCTGGCATGGGAGATGGCTATATTTTTGAACGCTACCGTCAGCAAGGAAGTTTAGACCTTGACGAAAGCCATTACCCCATATTGTGGTCTCAGGATGGCTATCGCACTCCCTTCTTAGCCGACTATTGTCCAGATGCACTGGTGGAATCCGACAAACAAGCTTAGGTATTTGCTTGTCTCCTGAACAACAGACATTTGAGCCTTGATGGGGTGGGTGGCGACTCACCACACGGCGTCCGCCATGCCTCGCCGTAGGACATTTCATATCCCAAATGTTAAGTTTTCCATTGTTGCCATTGCTGATTTACCCCATGACTCAATCGAAGCATGAGATTTAATCCGCCCCTCTTCAAGACCACACCCGACTGAGACTCAGCAACGCCCTAACGTTAGATCATCGTCAAAACATCAGTGAGTAATCACTGATGTTTAAGCTTGCCAGCCTACGTACCGCATCTGTCTTAAAATTTACCTGGACAGAGCATAAGAAGGGGTGAGTACATGCGACTGTATAAAAAGGTAAGTTTGATTACCGGTGCTGGGTCTGGGATTGGTCGTGCCACCGCTGAATGTTTTGCTCGTGAAGGTGCCACTGTTGTGGCGGTTGATGTGAATGCAGATGCAGCCCAGACAACGCAGGAAGTGATTGAAACAGCTGGGGGTAAATGCCTGGGGCTGGGGGTAGACGTCAGTGACGAAGAGCAGGTGATGGGTGCGATCGCAGCAACAGTTCAGAATTTTGGTCGTCTCGACATTCTCTTCAATAATGCAGGCATCTCTATGCTAAAACCCATTACAGAAACCACCGAAGACGACCTAGACAAACTCTTGGGGGTCAACCTCAAAGGTGTCTTCTTTGGCTGCAAACATGCCATCACTCAAATGTTGACTCAAGATGGAGGAATCATCATTAACATAGCATCAGAGCTAAGTTTAGTGGGTCAACCTCTCTATAGCGGCTACTGTGCCACCAAAGGTGGTGTGCTCGCCTTAACCCGAGCACTATCCACCGAGTGGGCAGCTCAGAATATTCGCGTTAATGCTATTTGTCCGGGTCCCATTGACACACCCATGATCCATACGGAGTTTAATTTGGGTCATGATCCTGCTGCCGAAGAGAAAGCCACCATCGCTACAATTCCTGCCGGACGTTTGGGTAAACCCAGCGATATTGCCCGTGTCGCCTTATTTTTAGCCACCAGCGATGCCGACTTTGTTCATGGTGCTGCCATTGTGGCAGACGGAGGCAAAACTATTATCTAAATGCTAGACATCTAAATGCTAACCAATTACTGATAAATCTCCTCAACAACTGACTGGTGTCAACATCGTACTACTAGCTCGCTATTGAATCTTGTTGAAATTGATAAAACTTGAGTTTGCTGCGGATGCTTTTCACATGCTTTTTAACCGTGTTGAGACTAATGTATAGCTCAGCTGCAATCTCTTTATAGCTACGGTTGGCGCGCCTAAGCAACCAAATCTCAGTTTCGCGAGGTGTTAAACCATACTTTTTTGACTCAGTAGTTGCCAGACTATGGATAGAATGATTTTGGTCTTCTAAGACAATTAAAACCAGAGGTTGTTCATAGGCATCTAACTGCAAGAGTCGCGCTCGAATCCGTAGAATATTGTCATCCCCATCCCTAATTTCAGATTCAATTACCACAGGGTTGTCAGGATATAACTCATAACCATCAACGATAGCCTGATAGATCCGTCGCAGTTCTTGCCCCAGGATTTGAAATTGATTTTGAGTCTGAGTCAACCTCTCGATAATTTTTTGAGCATTGCTGTTGACATGGAGAAATTTGCTCTGCTGAGTCAAAATCAAAACGCCATCCATAAGCCCTTCAAGCACTCCCTTCACCAAAATACTATTGAAATGGCCACCGTGAGCTTTCAGATTTTTAAGTGCTTCTATGAAAGTATCCATCTAGCAGACCCTCTGTTTATATCCGCACAGCTGCTACATCACAGCTCCATATATCAGTAGATGTACGGATTTTGAGGTTATGCAGTTAGCCAGGCCTGAACTATGTGCGTCAAGCTATATTTCTTCGGTTTCAAGCTCCCTCCCATAGGTATAGTCCCTCCCATAAGGAGGGATTGAATAAACGATCAAAAAAGCATACACAACCGTTTATCCCCCAACTAACTTAAGAGAAGTCTTGTGTATACTTTTTTAAAGTAAATAAGCCTTAAAGAGTAATGGTTGGCAAGATTCCAGCTACAGAGTTTAAGGCTACATTTCTCCAGCAGAACATTCTAAGAAGACTACATTTTGAAATCCCATTCGAAGACTCTATTGTATCCTTCATCCATGTTCTTGCTAATCGTTACGATGAAATCCATCTCATTATCAGGATTTTCAAACTTAATGGTAACATGCACAATTTTTCCGTTAACAGTTTGACCCACGAGTTTTGACCCAATTCTCTGTTTGAACCGACCTTTGTTTTTAGTGTGCTCTTCCCATTGTTCCTTAAGTATGTCTGAAGAGAACTCACTTTCTTTAGAGGACACTAAGTTTTTCCAGGCTCTCGTGTAATTACCTTTGCCTAAGTCATCCACAAACTGTTCAGCAACTAATCGAGTAACCCATACATCTTCGTCGTCTTTAAAGATTGGTAGTTTAAACATCCTTTGCTTATCCTTTGATCCATCAACAGGGTCATTGGACTTTCTGTTTCGAGGGACCCATGGCTTCTCCCCATCACGATCATTGTCATGGGATCTTCGCTTCCCCTCTGAGCCATCAACAGAGTCATTGGGTTTTGTGTTTCGAGTGACCCATGGCTTTTCACCATCATGATCATCATCTTGAGATCTTTGATTCATTAAGGACTGAGACATTTTCTAATTCCCTCCCAAGGAACTCACAGAATAGATTGATGATTGAGAATAAGGAATAGCCGGAATACTACTACAATCATATAAGTGTGGGCAGATAATGCTTATGCAGTTTGCCCCCTAGAAAGTAGTAAAAAGTAGCATATTGTTAAGGGGACTTAGGTTACTTTTTCTGAGTAATCCCAACGACATAAATCCAAAATACACTTGATGGAAATAATAGAGGAATCAAAACATTAGCCCAGATATAAGCCTGTAATCCCCAAAATCCATAAAGCCCTGTCGTGATTGATAATGCAAATAGCCATTTTTGACGTTGATGGGCTTGCTGTTGAGTTAACGTTAGGGTTGCCCATTTTCCTAGTAGTGATGCCATAAGAATCATCCATAAGTCTGGGATACGAGCTACTTGATAGGATGACAATAAATGGTGAGTTGTGTAGGCATGAAGTTCGCCACCAGTAAATGATTTAGGGCAATCACTCTGGATATCTGCTTCTCGATATTTTGAGTTACACCAGTAGGTCAGAGCCGGTAATGGAGGATGGTTATCGCTAGCATCCACATATCCACCAGACGCGATAATTGCAATTTTTGGGTTGAACATTTTTGGGTTTTCTGAATAGGTCAAAAACTTCCAAGCCGGAATCAACTGGTAAATCTGATCTGGTGAAATGGAGTAGTCAATAATAAGCGGTAAATTGAAGGGTGAACGAACTATTTTTAAAAAAGCACTGATGTCACTAGGTTCATCGTTCTTGGCTGTATCAAGAAAATCATGTATTTGTTGCTGTAAATCAGCTTTATTCTCTAAATTAGGTTGGGGAGGATTAAGTTGAGAGTTTTCACTTAACGTATCGACGAGTGCCAACGTATAGGCAAAAGGGCATGTTTGAGCGCAGGTTTCATCATCAGGCAGCTTAACTTGCCAGTATCGAGCATAGGCATCACCATGTAAGCTCCACCGAGGGTCTGCGATACTGTCACGTGGCCGCAGGGAATCTCGTTCTCTAGTTGCAAATACAAACCAAGTATTATGGTCCACTATTGCTTGATGGATACTATCCACCAATTTGTCTTCTCTGGGTTCCTGTGTATCTAGAAGATAATCGATACCAATTACTTGGATAGATGAGCCTGATAACTGCTGAATTAATTGAGCAAGGTATTCACGATCCATTGGATGAAGTTGAAAACCGTCTATTTCTTTATCAGCCCTATTAATAGATTCTTGATCAATGGCAATCAGAAGTATAGGCGGAGCGTCATTCTTTTCAGTTTGACCGGTGCGCTCTCGGTACATCGACTGCATCCACAGCCGTCTATCCAGAAGGTCTGACTGAATAGAAGATACGGAACTCAGAAATATGGCGGTTGCAATTAGGAGAGCTTCTCGCTTTGTGGGTAACCATTGCTGAAGTTGACGTTTCCAACCAAACGGCTCAATGCGATAGGCCTCTACTCCAGAAACACCAAATAATGATGGAATCAGATAAGTAGAAGGATAGGCAAATTTTTCAGCTGATTGAAGATGATGACTAGCGGTTAGCAGCGCCCTATGAATATCACTGTGGGCTGCTAACTCTTGACAGAGAGGTTTGAGGAAACTTTGGGCTACATCGTTACGGATGGGTTCGCGCATCACGACGACTTGCAGTCCCAATGTAACCAAGGAATCAGCAATGCTCAGACCGCTACAAGAGTTAAAAATCGCTAGCTGTAGCCCATTTTCCCTTGCTTGAGTCAAGTATTCTTCAATTTCACTAATGGATAAAGAAATATTGGGAGCAATGGCTATACGTCCCCCAGTCACAGTGGTTTCATGACTGTGACCAGCAAAGAATAAGATATCCCAGCCGCGGTTCTCACAGATTTTAGCGGCAAAGTTTTCTTTAATCTTGGTAGCACTATCCTTGGGTTGCCAGAGAAATCGTTCGATAGTGGCAATGGGTGCAAGCGATCTCACTGCCTTCCAGTCCTCCTGCAATGGCAACCCAGGATCATCGCCTAAAACAGTGAGGATACGAGGCTTACCCAATCGTGATGGTTTCACCCAACTGCCGCCAGGCTCATCCATGACTGTACGGATGATGCGCAGTGAGCCAGGGCGAATAATCTCAGAACCCAATGCCCATGCCCATGCCTCCCAAGGCAGCCTAGCCATCTCATCAGATTCACAGGCCAGGAAAATATCCACGCCCGACTGTTCCAAGACTGCTTTTTCGGATTTTGGATGGGCGGGCGTCAGTCGTATTACCTCATCTCGAATCTGCTGCTGAATAGCGCGTAATTCCACCGCGCCTAACCAGCGTTGAAGCGCTTGAACTAATTCTTTTTCTGCTGCCATCAGGTCATGGGCTAGATCACCTGAACCTGGATTAATGCGACCACTATTGCTGGGGTGGGGTGGGGACGTTAACTGATAAAATCTGTAGTACCAGCGTCGCCATCGCTGATAACATTTTTCGATATCTTTAGAGGATGGCAGACTAGCGTTGAGGTGTTTTTTGCGATTATCCCACAGCAATAAAAAAGTACAAGATTGTTTATCTTGCCGATGCCAGATCTTTAATTCAAACGCTGTACGCATTTCACTTTAGATGAGAAATTCAGGAATAAACCAGGAATAAACATAGACGTTATCAATCTGCCAGCATGCTCTATCAAGGGTCAATCCAGGAAAGAGTCGCAAAACAGTAAGCTTCTTAAAATAAGTCACTTATCGTTTTTACTTATTATTCTATGGCAATGGCAGTGGTATCAAAGCTATAGGACTCTGCTGGCAATATTTGCCCGGTCGGTGAAACAATCGTTGCCACAAGTTTTGTGTTTTGGGTAGCATTCACCCGAACGTAGACAAACTCAGTATCTAGGGCATCTTCTTCTTCACCCAGGGTCCCTGTCAGATCGGCAACGCGGAGCTTGAGGCCATCGGGCAAAAAATCCCCCATTTGGTTTCGCAAAATTAATAATAAGGTCCAGTGTGGACTTGGATCGGGGGTGACTGATGCCCAAGTCGCTGCACACAGCTGCAAGAGATCACCGTCACATTCAACCGTTTGGAACATAGGCCGCAACTCAGACGGCATCTCCATACCTTGATATCTGAGTTCGTCTATGGCCACCTTAAATCTATCGGCTGAGCGAAACTCAGGTGCTGCTGCTAACACTTGGTTAGAGAACCAACCCAGGCTCTGGGATAATTCGTCAAACTCTGCACTCAGCCATTGGGCCGTGTTAATCGTCTGCTGGGTCAAAAGGGTAAAGATTTCGGTGATGTGGATACGTTGGGATGTTGGTTGTTCTGGAGATTGTTGCCATTGGTGGAGCATTCTTAGCAACTCAGGTCTTTGTAGAAGTGAAGCGCCTTTTGCCCAGGGGAGGAGTTGCCAGAGGCATTGTTGAGATGAATGGGGTTGGGACAGAATAGTGTTGAGATCGATCTGGGTGATGGTGGGTAAGGGGGGCTTGGGGAGCACACCTGACAATGCCATCGCCGTAGGATCTAGAAGGCGCACATTAAACAACAGGTGATTGGGTTCTGTATCAAACAGAAATAAGGGAAAGGCATAATTCCAGCGCTTGTCAGCCGATAAATTAATAAGGTGTCGGTAACTCACAAGTTGATCATAACGACCATAGCCTCGCACAACAACTTGTTTTTGCTCTTCTTGAACCTCAGTGAGGACATAGAAATGGGCTGAGAATTCAGGCAAATCGATCGCTGCTGCAGGTATTGAGATCGTCTCGTTCAATAAATTCTCAGCGGCAAGTAAGCACAGTTTGAAGCCACCGATCCTCAGATTACAAACAGCTGCGATCGCACCAGCATACTCGGGTTGTAAAAGAGAACAGTTTTCCTGATTGACAACAATACTTGACTCTTGCTCAGCAATCCATTGGATAAATCCTTGGAGTCCTAGAGCATTCAAATAGGTTTGCCACTGACAGCTTTCTCCAAGGACCTGGTCGCTCACATGAACGGCCCGATTAAAATAATCTGGCTCCAGGTCAATGACTTCCGGTGCTACCAGCCTCAAGTCATTAAAATCAATCGAAGAACACGGCATCTTCTGAACTCCTTGCTAGTTTTCTAGGTAGTGACGCAACCGTTGAGCGTACAGACTATTCATTGAACGGTTTTTGGCCGTTTTGATTTCTGCAATCGCTACTTGGAACGCTTCTGCATCGACAAAGGCTTCGATGTGCTGCATTAAATTCTGCAAGTAGTCTGGATCTGTCGATAGGGCTGCCAGATTTAGACTACTGACCTTTGTCGAAAGTACTTTAAAGAAATGATCCACAGTCCAATAACGCACGCGATTGAGCAGTGTGGTGGGATTGAGAACCCGGCTTACTTGTGATTGATTTTTCATGCCTAATAGATCCGCAACTTTACTTTGAGATTGTCCCTGACAGTAAACCAGCTTTAAGATGGCAGTCACCTTGGATGCAAATATGGTGTACCTTGGCCGCTGATGCAAACTTTGAATATGCTCACGAATGCCTTGATTGATGGCCCAGTCCAAACATTCGATCAGTTGCTGAGCACAGAATTCCCTCAGTTCTTGCTGAGCGATATGGTCAAGATCGTTTGTTGAATGAGGATCACAAAACTCTCTTTGCAGACCAGAATACGGATCGGCGGCCTCTAACGATTCTGATTGAGGTGCACCGTTTTTACTCCAGATGGCATACTGACGCAGGGTCTGGGCAATCTGCCTAAGTTCTGTAATCAGCTTTGATAGGTTAATGGTGATTCCCTGGGCTTGCAACTGTTGTTGCATTTCGTTGAGTTGGGTCGGGGTTGGGGCTGGGCAAGATTTATGATTGTGTCGTTGCTGGCGTCGATCGCGACGGTAGACAGCATGAAAAGCATTGATAATGTGGCGTTGGTGTGGGGAAAAACTCTCTAACTGGGGTTGGCGGGCTCGATTGAGTAATGCCCAGTCAGTTAATTTGTAAAATCCTCGCTCTGACAACACAGTCTTCAGGTCTTGATTTTGACGAACTTGCAGGTGAATCCAGTTGTCTAAGCTAGCGACCCGTTGACCATTGGGATTAAACTTGCGCAGGGCTTCGACTGAAAATCGCTGATAAGCAGAGGGCTGGGGCTTACCGCTACCGTTGAGCACCAGTTGATGTTTCGGGTCTTGGTCTAGCACAATTTGAATCTCCCCATCATCATCGAGAACGTAGGGCAGCAGATCCTTATGGGAGAGTTGTCCTGTGGCAGCAAACTTGCTTGCTAGAACTTTGCACTCCGCCACAATGGCATAGGAGACATATCCCCGCAGGCACAGGCCAGCTTTGGCCTGATTCTGTAGGGATACGGCAGAGGACTGGGTTGTAAATTGGCGATGGAGTAACGTCTGAATAGTGCGATGTTTTTGAACCAGGGGTTGCGATCGCACCTGCACTGGCGTATCAGCCAGCACCTGAACTGACGCACTCGTTCGCACGGATCGGTCAGCTGGCACCGCCGATTCGAACAGGTCAGCAAGCTCCGCTTGGAAGAACTCAGACGCTAGAGGCAGCACCTGTTCCTTATATCCACGTCCTTCACCACCAGGATCGATTCTCAAAATTACCCAGTATTTTGATAGAGGCCCCATGATTCATTACCCTGCAGTGGAACCATTTTCCCAGACCTGATTGGGTTGTGTAGTACCCAAGAGGGTACTATTGCTCAGGATTTGCGCCTACATTGCATGGCTAATGCGGCCCTTCATCCTCGTTTTCGCATCTAACCTTCTACCCCTCACACGCCACCCCATCCTTATCGCCGTCCAACCGATGTGGGTCCTCGCCGATGGTCACCACGGTAAAGTTTCTGTCTTCGATCTCCCCACAATCAACGTCATCCGCCCTCGTCTTGTAAACCGGGATGCAGGCACCGGAGTAGTGCGGATCGCATTCTGGTTGCTGTTGATCCGGCTGGAGTTGGGGCTGGTTCTGCGCGATCGCAATCCCCGAAAGCAACTGCGAGGCGATTAATGCGGAAAGGATGAGTCTCATGGGGCCTGTGTACGTAAATGTACTATATATAGTACACGTTGAAATTGTTCGGCCTTCTTTTAAAGAAAGCCGAATAACCATACAAGACCGTACTCACAACCGTGCTACTTTGAAACTTAGCATGTCATTGAGAGGTAGATGCTTCAGGTAAGCAATCGCCGCAAAGTGCAATGCTTTATTCAGTCATGATTCATACCTTTCAAATTCAGGGAAGCCCTTGTCGTCGACCCATAGCATTGGAGTATTAGAAAAAAAGGGCAACTACAAAAATACACAAATCCATTTCAGATACATTGTGTAGTATGCATGATACAAAAAGTTTATGGCATTGAGTTATTACCCATGACCTGCTTAGAACGTCTTGCCATGGACTATCAAGGTGTCTTTGTATTGTTGCCGTTGTTGATTTAGGGGATGAATCGATCTAACAAGATCGATCTAACAAGATTGTCCTACACTGGTATTTTCCAAATTAAATTCTTCCGGAGATCAGCAACACTATATTTTCTATAGAACTCTGGAAAAGGAGTTAGACCATCACAGCCGGGAGCATTGCCAATTATTTCTTTGCAGTCATTGCTAAGTCGTCAAGGGGTGATGGCATCAGGCCACATACTACTTCCATTAAGAATATTACGATTCAGAAGTTTTGATATTTCAGCGGAACTGACGGGTTTGCTAAACAGATAACCTTGTGCAGTCTCACAACCAAATTTTTGAAGTGTATAATATTGCTCCGCAGTCTCCACACCTTCGACAATAATCTTATGTTCTAGGTTGCGGCACATTTCTATCATGGAGCCAATCAAGACCCTTGATTTATTATTGATCAGCATATCATTAATGAAATATTTATCAATTTTCAGACAATCAACCGTCAGGTGTTTGAGAGAGGCAAAGGATGAATACCCCGTCCCAAAATCATCGATTGCCAGTAGTACACCTAGATCTTTCAACTCTCGAAAAATTGAGAGATTCTGCTGATCCGTCTGCACAACACTCTCAGTAACCTCCAGTTCTAGTTCCGATGGTACCATTCCTGTCTCATCAATAACACGCTTAATTAATGACACAAAATCCTTATCAAGAAAATGGATGGGAGAAATATTAACTGCCATGCGAATGGCTGGCAAACCTGCCTTCTTCCAGGCAACTGCTTGATTGCAAGCTGTTGTCAAAACCCATTCGGTCAGGGGCTTAATCATGCCTATTCTTTCGGCTGTGGCAATAAATTCGATGGGCGAAATCTGACCTAATTGTGGATGATTCCAGCGTGATAATGCTTCAACACCAATAATGTTGCCAGTGAGTATCTGAATCTGAGGTTGATAAACCAGTGACAACTGCTGTTTTTCGACTGCCTCCCTTAAATTTTGTTCCACGCGAAACTGATACTCTGCTTTTTGAGTCAGCTTAGACTTATAGAACGCATACTGATTTTTTCCACGTTCCTTTGCAGCATAAAGTGAAGTATCAGCTGCTTTTATTAAGGTTGAGAGGTCTTTTCCATCATTAGGGTAGTGAGCAATTCCAATACTGCAAGCCGGAGTGAATTTCCTAGCCGATAGCTCGACTGGCTTTGAGATCACG
This sequence comes from Leptothoe sp. EHU-05/26/07-4, assembly GCF_043421015.1. NCBI lineage: Bacteria > Bacillati > Cyanobacteriota > Cyanophyceae > Nodosilineales > Cymatolegaceae > Leptothoe > Leptothoe sp. EHU-05/26/07-4. The sequence goes on along the minus strand of NZ_JAXSQV010000003.1, from coordinate 659,620 downwards.
TCAAGGCAACGTTGAGCCATATGGGCAGCAGCATAATCATCATCTACATCATGCACAAGAATACAGAATTCATCACCACCAAGGCGTGCAACAAAATCAATTTCACGGGTGACCGCTTGCAGTCGTTTGGCAATTTCCTGCAGCAGTAAGTCGCCAGCATCATGCCCTAAACTGTCATTCACACTCTTAAAATTATCTAAGTCGATATATAGAAGACCCAGACGAGAGATATTTCTATCAGAACGTTGGATCGATGCTTCAAGATTTTGATAGAAGCTAGCACGACTGGCAAGCCCTGTGAGTTCATCAGTATACGCTAATTCTCGTATACGCTTCTGAGCTTGGTCTCGCTCCATAACAATCCCAGCTAGCCTTGCTGCAGACTTAAGATCGTTTGACTCCTCTTCATTGGGCAGCGCGGGATAGTCATAATACATGCCAAATGCTCCTAATACCATGCCTGAGGAATTTTTAATCGGTTCAGACCAACAGCAACGCATGCCATGGGGAAGAGCCACATGTTTGATTTCAGCCCATTTTGGATCTGTTTCAATATTCTCAACAAGAACACGCTTGCCGGTATAGGTCGATGTGCCACACGAGCCTACATTAGGACCGTTTTTTAGACCGTGAACTGCGTCGCAGTATTCCTTTGGCAGACTTGGGGCTCCTCCATGCATGAGTCGACCATCTTGTAATTCAAGCATTGAGCAGCGTAATCCAGGATGACGTGCTTCATACATTAATGCGATTTCTGGATAGATCTCTGATGCGGGTTTTCCGGTGGCGATCATCTCCAGAATTTCGGCATTTTTGTCATCAAATACTTCTGTTTTCTTTCGGGTTGTTATATCAACGTGGGTGCCCACCAGGCGAACTGCTTTTCCATCAGAACTACGATGTACCAGAAATGCACGGGATAGCACAAAAATTTCATGCCCTGCTTTATGCTGCATACGCATTTCAACATCAAATGAATCAACTTTACCGACTAAGTAATCTTGAACCATTGTCAAAACCCTGTCTTTATCATCTGGATGAACCAGGTTTTGCCAAGCATTTAAATCATTGGTCAGTTCATCATTTTGATAACCCAGCATGCTTTTCCAGCGTGGTGAATAATAGACTTCATTTGTTTCTAAGTTCCAATCCCAAAGCCCATCGTTGGCTCCGCGCATAGCCAGGGCAAACCGCTCCTCACTTTTCTGAAGTTTTTCCTCTGATTCTCTACGGGCAGTAATATTGCGTCCAATACCTAGTACGCCGATCAGGTCCCCATTGTTGTCATACATGGGAAGCCTTCTTATTTCCAGAAGCTCGCGGTGTCCATCATTGGCAAAGGTCATCCATTCTTCGTTTATGGATGAGGAGCCTGTCAGCAATACTTCTTTGTCGTACTCTCGCAATAAGTCTGCCAACTTAGTATTCACAAAATCGTAATCGGTTTTATCAAGTATCTCTTGTTCAGAGGCTCCGAAAAAATCTTCGAAACGATGATTGCAGGCTAGATACCTGCCATCAGAATCTTTCAACCATATGAGATCAGGTAGAGTGTGGATAATGGTGCTGTAAAATCCAATGTCTTCTCGGAGTTCTCGTGTTTTTTTTTCTGAAACAGAAACTTCCTCAAAGCCAAGGGCTAGAAACGATTGAATCTTACATCTCATGACAGGTTGTTATATGCCTAATATTTAGATATTTTCTGGGTTATACCTACAATATAGGTTAGAATCATAATCGGAATTCGTACTTTGACTGAATAACAACCATCAGCAATTGTGAGTTCCTGATAAACCATCTCTACAACCAAGCAAAAATACTGAAACCCTAGGTGTGATTTCCTGCACTATGCATGTGCACCACAAGTCCCTTCGTAGCTAACGTTGCCCATCATCCGCAGCGCGGGTAGCCTTTGCCTCACAACCGATCAATTTTTAGCATGTCAAGTGCGCTCGGAGGATCAACAAACTGGAAAATGCATTCGATTAATCTTGTCTCAATGAAGTCTCCCACTATCAATCTGCGTGGCAATACCTCACCATTATCTTGCTGCAATTAACACTGGAGTTGAAATATACCGAGAACAAGGTTATGTCAGATTGTTAGTCACTTTGACTAGATTGTGACATGTTCCATCATGATGACCCCTTCCTGCTTCACCCTGTTTACTGATATTCCTGTTGTACTACATCGTTACAAATGTTTAAATCTTATTCAACTTGTGAGGTGGGGGTAGAGAATTTACGTAGATCTTGTGTGTAATATGAATTTTACGTGAATACACCCACTCATTAGTTTCCATCATCTCAGTAGGCAGTATCCTTCATCGTAAGTACTTTATGAGTACTTTTACATCTTTATAAAGTTTACTCTGTTCTGGATATTACTCGCAGATAGTCCACAGATATCTGACGTAGAAGTCCTGACTGGTCGTTTAGCGGTGAATCTATGGTGCTGAGCCTCTACAGAGTTGAGTAAAGCTGTTAGATAAAGTTTTATAGCTAGTATCGACCTCCTGGTTAGAAGGTCATACTTTTGGGTCTTGACAGTTATTTAACCGTTTGAGGTTTCTCGTAGTTGCTTGATATAGATTCTGACTTGAATGTGATGGGGTTCTCGATAACGAGGTTTGTAATGAAAGAGATGATTACTCGCTGGTCCTCTACGCTTTCAAAAGCTCTGTTTTCTTGGATATTCTGCCTCCTGATAATTCTGGTGGCGTGGAACATGGGGGTGCCACCAGCGTATGCCCATCGGCCCCATGATGTTGTTCCACAGGTCGTTGTTTCGCCCAACTATGAGCAAGACAGTACGGTCTATGCGCTGGTTCGTAAAAATCTACTGCGGTCCAAAGATCAGGGTGAGACCTGGTTTCGTTTGAATAATGGTCTGGATAATCATGAGGCTTTAGTGGCCCTGGCCATTGCCCCTGGCGACCAGTCAACTCTCTACCTGACAACAGCTGGAGATGGCATCTATGGTTCCAAGGATGGTGGTAATACGTGGAAACCCTTTAATGCAGGTCTAGATGATCTGGATTTACAGTGGGTTGAGGCGTCTCCTGTGAATGCCCAGCTAGCTTTTACTCAAAGTCATGATGGTCGTCTCTACCGCACAGACAATGGTGGAGAGCAGTGGTCGATGGTATTGGCCAATGTTGCAGCCACTGAATTGGCGTTTGATCCAGAGAATCAATTCCTGCTGCTTGGGGATGATCAGGGGCAGATTTGGCGCTCGGAAGACAATGGCGTTACCTGGACAACGCTCACTCAAATACCAGACACCGGTATTGTTGAAGCAATTGCCGCTAGCCCATCAGTCATTTACGTTGGTACTGAGTCAGACGGTGTTTATCAATCCACTGATAATGCCAAGTCTTTTTCTCCTGTAAGTGATGGCCTCTTGGATCTGCGCACTCAGGATCTGGCGTTTACTCCTGACGGCAACCTATGGCTATCCACATGGGAAGCGGGTACGTGGCAGTGGGATCCTACAGAGAAGGTGTGGATTACCCTGGCCCAGGGATTGACTCGGGATCAGCAAGCCGACGACATGGAGGTGCCTCATTTTGAGGAGTTGGCTGTTTCCCCTGGCTATGCCAAAGACAGCACGTTGTTTTTGGGTGGGTTTGATGGACTATTTCGCAGTCAAGATAATGGCCAACAGTGGGAGCAGCTAGAGGTGCTGTCCTTGGGCACTGTAGTCAGTATGGCGGTATCACCCACATTTGCTGAGGATCAGACGGTTGCGATCGCAACCTACGTGGGTGAACTTTACATCAGTAATGATGCCGGTAACACCTGGCAAAGCATTAACGAGGGACTACACCTGCCTCTATTTACCAATAGCTTTAAGCCCTTGGATGCAGCCACTAGTGAGCAAGATCCCCGCCGCTTTTTTGACATTGCCCTTTCTAGTAACTACGCCGACGATCAAACCCTCTTTTCATCGATTCTCTACACTAAAATTCTACGGTCAGCCAACGGTGGTCAGAACTGGTCTGTGCATCCATTAAGTCAGGAAGTCCGAGGTGTCAGTTTGGGCGTTTCCCCCAACTTTAAGGCGGATCAAACGGTCTTTAGTACCAACCAGAAGGGACTTGTTTTTCGGTCTCAAGATGCCGGTAAAACCTATGAACGTGTCGGCCAGCTAGACAAGCAACTGGGCAATGATTCCCCATCCCTGGTGATCTCACCTGACTTTGCCAATGATCAGACCCTTTTTAACACGGGAATTCGCGGTGTTTATAAAAGTGAGAATGCCGGTCAGAAGTGGTCGCTGTTAACAGAGAATACTGATTTAGAAGAGCTACCGTTTGCACAGATAGCTGTTTCTCCTAACGTTGCTAGCGATCAGACCCTATTTGTGGCCTCAGGCAAGGGCCTATATCGCACTGAAGACGGAGGCAAAACTTGGGAACATCTAGACGGTAAAGGCTATGGAGCCAATCCCTTTATCGAAGCGGTGGATATCTCCCCCAATTACGTCAACGATAAAACTGTGATCGCTAGCGTTCGCGGACGGGGTCTCTTCAAAAGTGAAGATGGCGGCAATTCATTTAAGGCCATCGGCGATCCCAATCTGGCGTTCTCACGATATACCCATGTTCCCTGTGCGGGTCGGGCGCTTCAGTTTTCTCCAAACTATGCAGAAGATAACACCATCTTTGGTTTTGGGGCCGTTGACACCGCCATCTATCGATCCACTGACGGCGGTGAGAACTGGGATGTATTGTCTGTGCCTCGGCTCAAGATCGCTCAAATTGCGGCCCCCAGTACGCCGGAAACCGTGGGCATGTATCTGCGTCTGAACAAACGTAAGCTAACCGGTTTTGGGGTACTGGCAATCTTGGCAGCCAGCGGCATTGCCCTGTTCAAGCGGATTTCGTTTGAGCGCATCTCCACCCGCAACATTCGCTTAATCATTTGTCTAGCAGGTGTGGTGGGTGCAGTTGGCTGGGTTGCCTTTGAACGGCTGTTTGCACCGCAACAGTCGGCAGAAAATGGCTTCTTTATCTGCCTGGGATTTGCCGCCGTTTCCTGGCTGGTCACCAGTCCCTGGTTTGTCCGACGTTTTGTTCCCGAAACCACTGCCGAATCCTTGGCCGCAATTCGCATTGTTAGCTGCGGCACGCTAGTACTCATGACCCTGTGGATGGAGGATCTGCCTAGCAGCGCCCTCCTGCCAATTGAGATTCGTCATTCCATGGGGGTGATGGATTATTTCTACAATATTCCTGGATTTGAGGCGTTCTCTCGCCATCAGCCCAGCCTCCAGCTTTTTGAGTGGATAACGGCCCTGGTACTGATCTTAGGTACCATTGGCTTGAAGACTCGCTGGGTACTGCCATTGGGAGCCCTTTTCTATCTGGTTTTGGGCGGTATTTTACGACAGTACACCTGGTTTTACCACACTGGGCTGCTCCCCGTTTACCTGCTGGCCGTCCTCTCCTTTGCACCGTGTAATGATGCGCTATCGGTTGATCGCTGGTTAAAACAGCGGCGCGGTGAGCCCGTGCCCGTCGCCGATGAACCCGCGCCCATTTATGCTTGGGCACGCTATGCTTGTTGGCTAATTTTGGGGGTTTCGTATATTCAGGCTGGGCTGAGTAAGATTTACTTCTCTGGATTCTACTGGTGGGCCCCCCAGAATCTCAAGGCCAAACTACTCTCTACCACGTTAGAGCCACTGCAAACTGACTGGACTATTTCCCTACATTTGGTTCATGCCCCTGACATTGTGTTTGGCTTTTTGGGCTTTGTGGGGATATATGGTGAGCTGGCCTATGGTTTAGTTCTCTTCTCCCGCTGGGCCCGCTGGATCATGCCAGCTGCCATGGCTGCCATGCATGTGGGCATTATCTTTCTGCAAAATATTGTCTTCTTTGATTTAATTCTGGTGCAGCTAATCTTTTATGATTACACGGCGATCCGTCGTTGGTTGAATAGGCGTGGCTGGTTTAAGTTTGCCCAGAGTAACTCCCCTAAAGGAGAGACCTTACGTCCCAAGCGGATATTTTTCTATCCGATTTTAGTTTCGGTGCTGATTGTTACCATGTCATTTATCTGGGTGAAGCATCGGGAGTATTACCCACTAACATCTCTCCAAATGTTCTCTGGCTATGACGACTCAGGTATGGTTGGCTACAATAAGCTGATTGCCCATTATGATTCTGGGGAAAAGGTGCATGAGCCGACTCATAAATTTATCTATGCACCCATGAATACTCGCTATCGTTTAACCTTTAGAGACTGTCATCAGGAGGTTACTGCCAAGGTTAAAAAGTGCGACAGCCTACTCCAGGCATTTGGCGATGTTCATAATCAGAAAGCCCAGGGAGAAAATAGGATTACTGCATTTGAAGTGCAACGATGGGTTTGGGATTACTTTAATAATCCATCTGATCCCAACTATGGCAAATTAGAGAAAACGCATTTTTATAAGTACAGACCACGGAGCTGATCAGGTTCTCGCAGCCTATTGCCCTAAAAATGTGGCATGGTCTCAATCCAAAACAAACTGGATATACGGTGCATAGAGATCTGGCTCTAGCAAAAAGGAATCATGGCCTTTATCAGAATGCACTGTAATGTGTTTTACATTCATCTGAGCTGCTTTCAATGCCCTGACAATGACCTTTTGTTCTTCTGGGTAAAAACACACATCAGAATCGACGCTAAAAATCAGATACTGCTGGTGGGCACATTTTTCAAATAAGGCTGGCTGTTGTGCATTGAGGCTAAACCGCTGCCACATATCCATAATGCGCAGATAGCTATTGGCATCAAATCGCTCTGCAAATTTTTTGCCCTGATGGAACATATAGGACTCAATCGGGTTAGATAGTTCGTAAAACTGCCCGATGGGCTGGTCTATGGTAATTTCTTGCCGTGCCCGTTTTTCCATTATGGCCAGTGACACAAAGGTTTTATGGGAAATAATCCGAGCTAATAACAACCCTTCTTTGGGTGGCTCTGTATCGTAGTAGTCGCCGCCTTGAAATTTGGGATCATTACGAATTGATAGAATCTGCTCAAAATTATGGACCCGATGGAGCACAGTGGTTTCTAACCCGGTTGCGATGGGCAAAACATTCTTGACCCGGTGGGGGCAGCGGGTGGCTAACAAAATCGAAAGCATACCGCCCATTGACCCACCAATCACAGCATGCAAACAGTCAATACCCAGAAAATCCAGCAACTGTAGCTGACTGCGGATCACATCCCAGGCACTCACCTGGGGAAACTGGCTGCCGTAGGGCTTACCCGTGCGTGGATTAAGAGAGCGTGGCCCTGTTGACCCATAGCACCCCCCCAAATAGTTAGCACAGATAACAAAATAACGATTTGTATCCAGGGCCTTACCTGGGCCAATAAAGGTGTCCCACCAGCCAACAACACAGTCATCTGTCCACAGGGACTCCGCCCCTGGTAATGTTTTGTTGATACCAGCTGCATGCTGACTACCCGTTAGGGCATGTAGAACCAGGATGGCATTACTGGCATCGCTGTTGAGGGTGCCATAGGTTTCATAGGCCAGGGTGATGGCGTCAAAAGATTCTCCTGAATCTAAAGGAAAAGGTTCGTCTAGGTGGAAAAACTTGGTCTGGACTGAGCCAATACTCATTAGGTAAGCGATGGGAGAGAAGAGTTGAAAGGGGATGGTGGAGGCTTGAAGAGTTGATGTGTTAAGCCATGGGACTAATGTTTAGATTGCGCAGAAGAAACAAGACATTCTTATAAAACTACTTTATTTACATGCTTTCCTGCAAACGGAAAAATGAATCAGCCCTACCTTTAATCCCTTTAATCCCCCCTTCAAGAGCCACGGTGTACACATATCTCGGCAGAGAGTTCAGACTCCTGCATTACCCCCCTTAATTCCCCCTTGGTAAGGGGCTACGGTGTATACACATCTCATGTTGAACCTCAATCTCCTGCACTACCCCCCTCAATCCCCCCTTACCAAGGGGGGAAGCTCCAGTCCTCCCCCTTACCTTAGGCTTTAGCCCATGCCTGGAGGGCTTTAGGGGGAGTTAGAGGGGGTGAGGCAATCTAAAGGCTATTGACGAGCACTTGTGTGTACACCTCCCCTTATGAAGGAGAGGATAGTCCGATGGCACCTTCGTAATCAAGGCGCATGTACTCTATGCGGCTAGGGCTTGTTTGAGGTCATCAATAATGTCATCGATGTCTTCAATGCCAATGGCTAGACGGATTAGCTCGGGAGCGATGCCGGCACTTTGCAGGTCAGACTCTGACAGCTGAGAGTGGGTTGTTGTGGATGGGTGAATGGCCAGACTTTTCGCATCCCCTACATTTGCCAGGTGAGAGAATAACGTCAGCTGCTCAATGAACTTCTTGCCTGCGTCAGCTCCCCCTTTTATGCCAAAGACAACCATGGCTCCAAATCCATTTTTCAGATACCGTTTGGCAGTGGAGTGGGCTTTATCGGTTTCTAGGCCAGGGTAACGCACCCACTCTACAGAGGGATGCTGTTGCAGAAACTCGGCCACGGCCATGGCATTTTCACAATGGCGCTGCATGCGTAAATGCAGGGTTTCTATACCTTGGAGGAATATCCAGGAATTATCTGGGGAAATGCAGGCTCCTAGGTTACGTAGGGGCACAAGCCGCATACGCAGGGTATAGGCGATCGGGGTCAAGGGGCCCAGGTCATGGGCATATCGCAAACCATGGTAGCTGGGGTCTGGCTCACTCATGAGGGGAAACTTGCCGGAGGTCCAGTCAAATTTGCCGGAGTCTACCATGATGCCGCCGATGCCTGTGCCGTGGCCTCCTAACCACTTGGTTAGGGAATGGATCACAATATCGGCACCATGTTCTATGGGGCGAATTAAATAGGGTGTTGTAAAGGTACTGTCAACAACAAGGGGCAGGCCATTTTCATGGGCGATCGCAGCGATCGCATCTAAATCCGATACTTCTAACCCTGGGTTACTGACCGTTTCACAGAACACCAGCTGGGTCTTCTCCGTAATCGCGGACCGGAAATTCTCTGGATTGCGGGGATCGACAAAGTTCACCTTGATGCCAAACTGGGGCAGGATATCCTTGAACATGGTGTAGGTCCCGCCATACAGCGTATTAGCGGAAACAATTTCATCCCCAGCCTGGCAAATGTTAATAATGCTATAAAAAATAGCGCTGGTTCCAGAAGCCACGGCCAGGGCTGCAGCTCCACCTTCAATGGCAGCAACCCGCTTTTCTAAAACATCCTGGGTAGGATTCATCAACCGCGTGTAGATATTGCCCAGTTCTTTCAGGGCAAACAAGTTAGCTGCGTGTTCAGTATCCCGAAAGGCATAGGCGGTAGTGCGATAGACGGGCACAGCGCGAGCCATGGTGGTGGGATCAGGCTCTTGACCTGCATGTAGACACTTTGTCCCCAATCCGTGTTCTGCACTCATGAAAAACCCTCTTTACAGTGATAAATCGTCATGAAATTCTAGCTCAGGCAAGATAATCCCATGAAAGTCGTCGGTGGATTCTTTACGACCTGACTGCAGTTAATCACAAAACATCTCAAAACATTTCAGACTGACAATAATATTAGAGGGGACCTGGGCAAGAACTGTTACGGTACAGCTAGAACAGCGACGCGACAAAGGTTGTCACGGTCAAAGACCTGTCATCGTCGGCATACTGGTTAAGAACTAGGAATCTGTTTGAATTAGAGCCAGGGCCTGGTCAAGTATGTCAACGGCTTCCTGGGTTTCAGCAGGGCTTAACCAGGCGCGCAGGGGATAGGGCAACCGTTGTACAAACCGACCCCAGGCTGAATGGTTGGATGGGTTGGTATGTTGGGCTGCGATCGCAACCAGCACAGCAGCCTTAGTCTCCGGTCCGGTCACGGTCTGCGCCACTTCCATGGCCTGATCAAACTGTCCTTGTTTAGCAAATGCAGTGGCCGTACACTGACGGAGCCAAGTTACAGGGTGAGAGTTTGTTTCGCTCAAGTACTCAAACAAAGGCACCACACGCTCCGGTAGTTCCATCCTACAATAGGCGCTGCCAACCTGGGGCAGGAAATCTAATATGTCAGATTGCTTGGCCAGCCGTTCAGCCTCAGCATACTGTTCAGTTTCTAAATAGGTACGGATCACATCTTGTATAGCAAAGTCAGGCGTCCCTATGGACTCCACAAGGCTATTGGCATCCTCCACCAATCCAGCTTTAGCATAGGCCACCGCAATGGCCCCATAGGCCCGTTGTCGTGCACTAACATTCTCTATGGTCTCTGCCAAAGCCAGGGCTCGCTCAAAGTCTTCTGACTCTGAGTATGCTTGTACCAGCGCACGCTGCGCCGATGACTTAGTAGAGGCATTAGGCATTTGCTCTACAATTGCTCTGGCTTTTTCCCAGGTACTCTCGGCCTGATCACTGCCCAGCCTGCTATATAACTGTGCTAAATCGATCCAGCTATGGGCCTCATCTAAAGGAAACCTTGGCGAAGGCTGAATAGTCGGTCTCGTTGCGTCTAAAACAGCGAGTGCTTGTTGCGTCTTGTCAATTTCGATTAACAGTCTTGCTAAACCTAGCACCTGGTAGGTTTCAAAGTCATCTTCAAGAACATCGGTACCCTTATCTTCGAGGAAAGAGAGTATTTCACTCTTTTCTATGACCAATTTTGCCAGATCTTTCTGCTCTTCAAGGATCAACAGACCTGTTGCTGCCAAAAATAGTTGGTTAGCAGTGACGACATCCACCAAGTCTTCATTTTCATACTTCTTCATCTCAGCAACAGCCTGGGCAATCATTTGTTGTGCTTGCCGTGGTTGACCGGCTCGCTCATACTCTGCCGCAATCTCTGCCATTGCCAGGGGGTGTGACCAAGCCTGCACCTGTTGAACCAGGTGCACAGCTAACTCTAAATGGCCCGCTTCAGCATATTCAACCGTCCGGTTAAGCATTGATTCACTGGGCGATGTACCACTAGAGGCGCATTTTCCTTCGGTGTGATCGATAGCAGTCTCCACTGCCCGAGTTAGAAATGTTTCGGCTTTACTGGACTGGTTTACGGCTCGATAACCCACCCCGATTTTTAACCATGCGTTGCTTTCAAAGCAGTCTCCTCCTGCGTATGTAGCAGCTTGCTCCAGCAGGGGAATAGCTTTGTTGGGCTGGTTTGCGATCGCATAGCCAAATGCAATATCTGCCAGCTGTTTAGCCTGGCTAAAATCGGTCGATTGTGCCAGGGCAGAGTGGCCAGACGAAAGCAAAGCAATGGAAGCAATGCCACTACTCAAGAGCGATTTCAAAAAAAGAGTTGACATAATAAGGTATTTAGTAAGGGAATGATCTATTGACAAATAAAGGAGTTATCTATTGACAAGGGTTTTATGGTTGAAAACCATAGCTATAAACTGTTGATTTGCACTCAAGCTAACAACACCTAATTTGTGTATGTGTTTGTTATACGGATCTTTTTCTAAATTTAAAGGTTGTAAAATATCGATCTCGACAGAAATAGAGATATTTGTGGAAACGCTCCTAAATACTCGTCTCAACCCGAAAAGATGGCAAGTTTACAAAACGAATATATGCTTGGAAAGCAAAATCAATTAACTTCCAAATTTTGAATGTACAGACGTTCCAGGGAACGTCTCTTCAACAGTTACGTTTGGATGTTATTTATGGTTTGCTCCTTACTACAAAAATCATGCTCTAATGCGACTGTAAGCACTCTTCACCAGCATATTGTTAAATAGCTCAGTCTTGTTATGCCTAAATTGCAGTTTATTTATAAGTTTGTCAAATAGTGGAATGCCATCGCCTAGTAAGACAGGGACTCTGGTGATAATCATTTCATCAATCATGTCCTCCGCCAGGAAACTTTGGATGGTGCGACCGCCATCAATATACAAATTGTGGTACCCACGTTTATCCAACTGTCCAACCAGTGTTTTGAGATCGTTGCCACTGACAATTTCCACACTGTCTACTAAGTTATCAGGAACATGCTTTAAGCGATTACTCAAAACAAAAACCAGCTTTTCATAGGGCCAAGTACCAAATGAGAGAACCTTCTCAAAACTGTTTCGTCCCATTAAAATGGCATCGACACGCTTGATAAACTCACCGTAGCCAAAGTCACTCTGATCAGGATTGGGGATGTCGTCAAGCCAATCAACACCACCGTCGGGTGTAGCGATAAATCCGTCGAGGCTGGTTGCAATATAGACGTAGTTGGCCATCGCTTAAAAATCTCCATCAATCTCTGGGATTTGGGCTAAATTGCCGATTATCAAGCTCAGTCAACCAGCAACAGCTCAGCTCCAGCTCCAGCTTCCATGGTTAGAGGCTAACTGCCTGGTAGCTGAATACTGCCACCTTACCGTAGCCCATGGCCATTGTGCAGAACCATCCCTCTTGCCCACCGAATCCAGCCGAATCGGTGGGCAGCAAGATCATCGTTGATCGGATCTCCAACCTCAAGTATAGATATATAGAGGTCTACATCAGGGTCGGCTCTGTTGGCATACCCGGCAAGCGGCTCCACTCATTCCATGAGCCATCGTAATTACGTACATTTGGATACCCCAACAAGTATTTCAACACAAACCAGATAAACGCCGAACGCCCACCAATGGCACAGTAGGGAAACACCTCTTTATCCGGTGTAATGCCCCGTTGGCTATAGAGATGCTTGAGATCATTAAATGATTTAAATGTGCCGTCATCATTAACCGTATCGGTATGTTCCACATGCACAGCCCCAGGAATATGCCCTGCCCGTTCCTGTCCCTCCGGAGGCTTCATTATAAAGATCTCACCACGATACTCTTCAGGTGTGCGCACATCCAACAAGACTTGATCAGACTTCTTTAAAGAGGTTTCTACTTCGGCTTGTAAAACACGCAATTTAGAATTCAGGGGTTTAGCCTGATACCGAGTAGGTGCAAACGTAGAGAACTCAGTCGTAACTGGGCGAGATTCTGCTATCCATTTCTGATGACCACCGTTTAAAACCTTGACATTTTCATGGCCGAATAGGGTCAGTAACCAGAAAACAACGCCACCTATGGCGATGTCACTGCCATAGGCAACAACTGTTGTCTCAGGGCTAATGCCAGAGCGTGAGAGTACGTTTTCAATGGTTTCTTGATCCAGCTGGATACTCATGTCTGGCTGGCTTAAATCAGGAAAAATACTCCAAAATACAGCTCCTGGAATATGGGCGTTTTCCAGCAGATCTGGGCCCATGGCAAGTTCAACAATGCGCACGTTGGGATCATCCAGGTGATCGGCTAGCCATTGGGTATCGACAAGAGTATCAGGACAGGCGTAATCAGTCATGGTTTTCTCCTAGAAACTATCTGACAATCTTCTACCTAGCCTAAATTTCAGCTATTTTTCTCGGTGAGACAATTCGCCATGCCCGATGCACCAGCGTAGAGGAAACAGAAACTAAAAAGAACCCCACTAAGGGATGTACAATGGCTAATGAAACTGGCAAAAATGGTGGATGCCAATGAATTGTCAAAAACTGAACTCCTAACAAAATAGGCATACTCACTGTCAGGATACGAATACGCCTTGAAAAAGCGGCCCCATAGGCCCACATGACTAGCACCAGGGATAAACCACTGTATCCCCTCACCAGCCATACATGGGCTTGCCACCAGCTAGGATTCTCAAAATAGGCTACACCCGCTGTCAACAGTTGCACCCCCAAAAGGAGGTTAAACACAACAGTTACGACATAAAACCCAACAACACTAAATCTTGGATTCGGAGTTGTGTCAACAGCCATTGGCAGCGCATCTATCGTCTTAGATAAAGAGGATGAAGGCATAATTATTTTGCTTGCTACCCTCCTACCCTAAGGCGGCTATTTTCTGACGCCTAGACCTCGATCGGGTACACTTTTGGCTAGCGGCAAAAAGTGAGTGCCATGGAACCCCTCATCAAAGCTCCTCTACAAAGCTTGTTTCAGACAATTGCCCAGGCACAGACGGAAGCTGAGCTGAGCCAGGTATTTATGGCAGAGGTTGGGCAGTATTTTGCAGCTAAGCGATGGAACCTGTATTTTCTAGACCAATTGCCAACCCTTGATGACCGTACGCCACCATTGCTAAAAAAGGCTTTATCCTTGGATCATAATCCTGTGCTGCGCTACTTGATGCAAAATCATGCAGCGGTTCATGATGAAGTGATCTTGCCCCCTGGTGTATGGCAAACGATTTGCCCTCGCGCCGATCATGGTCATGTTATGGTTGGCCCCATTGTCAGCCAGGGGCATCTGGTGGGCGGCATCGCTGTGACTCGCCATCGCCAGGACCCCAAGTTTACGACTGAAAATCTAGCGGATTTAAGTGCTCTCTGTTTACATGTGTCTACACGATTGGCTGTTTTACAGGCTAAGCCCGCGCCTATTGTGTTTCACAACAACTGCCTCACCCCACGGGAAGCTCAAATCGCAGAGCTGGTTGCCCGAGGGATGACTAATAAAGAAATTGGTACTGAACTGTGGATTACGGAGAACTCAGTGAAACAGGCATTAAAGCGGATGTTTCGAAAGTTAAAGGTTTCATCTCGAGCTGAGATGGTGGCACAGTTGGTGTCTTGATTTAGTCTTTGGTGTTTCGAGGCTTTTGCTGCTTTGCAGAAAACTACAAAGCTACATCGCGCTTTTTAGTCAGAAAGTTGGTGCATTTGATCATTTCAAAAATATTTGTAGGAATTTAAAGTGAGGACATTGAAGCATACAGAGACTTCAATAAACGTCGGTTATTTTTCTGCCACCCTTACGAGGAAAAGCCAATGTCACCTGCAGTTCTTGTTTTTCTACCGTTTGCATTACTGCTTCTGATGGCCAAGGGAGCCGGTGCTAATTCAGAAACTCCAAAGAAAGAGAAAACGTCCTCCGGCAAAATCATGGGCATTTTGACAGAGCAAGGCGATTTCATCCCTTTTTCAGCACTAACTGACCACAACGTTCTTGATTCTGACAACAATGGTATTGTGCTGGAACAGAATGGCAAGCGCTACTTTTTAGCCGCTGCTAGCAAGCAAAATTAGGTTTACAAGGGGGCAGAGCTATCTTCCCCCGGCTACTTCAATAAACGTACCGGTTGTATAGGACGCTTCGTTTGATAACAGCCACAGAATAGCCTGGGCCACTTCCACCGCTTTCCCACCCCGTTTCATGGGTAAAAATTCTTTCACTCGATCCACACGTCCTGGCTCGCCACCATCGCCATGAATGTCCGTATAAATAAATCCTGGACGCACGGCATTGACTCGAATCCCTTCTTCGGCTACTTCTTTAGCCAACCCTAGGGTCATAGCATCTATCGCCCCTTTAGATGCAGCGTAATCTACATATTCACCTGCCGCCCCTAGACGGGCGGCGACTGAAGAGATATTGACAATGGCCCCTCCTGGGCCGCCGCGCTTGGTAGACATGCGTTTGATGGCTTCTCTGGCACATAGAAATGCCCCGGTGACATTGGTTGCCAAAACTCGATTGAGGCGAGCGGCATCTAGATTCTCTACGCGGGTTTGTTGTTCTAAAATTCCTGCATTGTTGACCAGGGCTGTGATTGTACCTAGCTGATGATCTACTGCATTGAAGAGGGCGATCACCTCGGCTTCTATTGCGATGTCAGCTGCGATCGCAACTCCCTTACCCCCTTGTTGTTGAATCTTCTCAACAACCGCATTTGCCGCCTGATGGTTCCGACGATAGTTTACACACACCGCATAGCCACGTTCTGCGGCTAAAGACGCCGTTGCCGCCCCAATGCCACGGCTGCCTCCAGTAATGACCATAACCTTGTCTGTGTTCACGACATGTACGCCCTAATAACAAATACCCCGTCGGGATGCACGGCGAGGCATCCCTGCATTCTGTGTGCCCCAACATCCTACGCTGCCTTTAAGGACCCAGGTTTACCCTGATAGAGATCAAGACCCACTTGCACAATTCCCATCAGGGCAACAAAACTCATTACCCCCATGGCGGAGAGCTCAGTCCCCACGAGTCCTACCCCTAGCATAGCGGCCATACCCACTAATCGATGGCGGGTTCGGGCCTTACACATGAAAATCACCCCCATGCGATGTAGTACGGCTAATGAGCCATAACAAAGTGCTACTGAACCACACAACAGCCATCGTTCTGGAGTGGGTAAAACTCCAGCATGGCCAGCCGATAAAATACCTTTTTCCACACCGATACCGGTTGCTGCTAATCCAATCACCAGGGGTAAATGGATATAAAGCCACAGCTGTAAAATTTGGACGCGGCCAGAGGTGCGGGCAGTTTCTAGGGCAGAGCCGGACACATTTTCAAAGTATAGCCACCAGAGAGAAAAGGCGATGATGAAACCTGCGATCGCACATAGCGTACTGGCAAACTCCCAATGCATCTCAGACACGCCGTTGACCACCGCAATAATAGCCTCGCCCAACACAATGATGGTAAACAAACCAAAACGCTCAGGCAGGTGCTCCGGATGTGGCGGCAGCTGTTGCACCATGGTCCTCGCTAACATGGGTGTGATAAAATCCACCGCCAGGCCAACCGTCCAGAGCACGAAGCGAAGCGACAGCGGTACAAAGGCCGAAATTAGCCATAGCAGTGCGCCTACACTAAACCCCACAGCGTAGCGATTCGTTAAACCTCGCGCTTGCGGAATATGCCAGCCAGCCCAGAGGTATTCCAGCACCAACATCAGTCTAGACGCAACATAGGCCAGGGCAAAGCTACTGGAACTGTCATCCAGGCCATGGTGCACATTGACGGCCAGGGCCGCCACCGCCAGCATTTGCAGCCCCATTAAAATACGCCGGACCACATCGTCATTATCAAACCGGTTGGCATAGAAAGTTGTGCCAATCCAGACCCACCATAGGGGCACAAACAGGGCTGCAAAACTTAGAAATCCATAGACTGAAACATCTACACTGAGTTTGTGTGCCAGCTGAGAAATGGCTACCACAAACACCAGATCGTAAAATAGCTCTAGCCAAGTAGCATGGCGGGGCTGTTCGTCGCGGGGCTGTTCGTCTGCGGTCTCACCTACCCAGAGGCGAGGGGGGCGGAGCCAGGATTTCATCATGGTGGGTTCGAGTAAAACAGAACTGTGATACAAGCATCTTAGATCTGATTCAAATCAGTTTGAATTCTGATATATCCCCCAGGTACACTGTGCTCACCAATGGCTCAATAGCCAAAGCGATTACGAATCTTTTGAGAACTCCGCTGTAGCTGATCGATAATGGCTTTAACATGGGGTCTCTCCAGTTCAGGAATGCCGGCTGCTGTGGTATCAAACACGCCAATTTCTGCCCGTAAAAATTTACCAATAACAATCTGAATATTTCGTATTTCGATCCATTGTTCCAGAGGGATGGAACCTTCGTAATTTTCTTCTAGCAGCTCAATAAGATAGTTGTGATATCCCCAAATCACCTTGGCTGTCGTGGGTGTTAGCAAAATGGCATGGGCAGAAATCCACTCATCATATTGGCGTTGAAATTCGATGAGCTGTTGTTTGTCGGGCGAACTATATTCAATTTTATGGTTGAGCTGATTCAGGGCCTTAAACAGAACAGGATAGACCTCTAAGCGTTTGTCAAAGAGTGACGTTGTGTAGGTCTGTTCTAATTGTTTCGTCAGCTTGCGGAATTCAGTACGGGATTGATAAACCGCGATTAAGGACGATGCCAACAATGTAATTAGCCCCGATACGATAGCTATTACCAATTGCATAATTCTTGCTTATCTATCCTTTCTGATGGCAGCGTTAGTGAGGCTAACATAACTCGAACACTACTCCCGATTCAAACTGTCCCAACCCTCTCGATTGAGGCGATAAACAAAACAGTCACTGCCTCCAAACTGACGACGCTCGATTTGCTGAAAGCCTAGCCGTTCATAAAAACGATGGGCTCGGGTATTGCTAACCAATGGATCAATCAGCACAGCCACCACAGCTGAGTCGGTAAAACAGCGGGTCAGTGCCAGACGCATCATCTGTGTTCCATAGCCTTTGCCCAGGTCAGAAGCCGCACCAATCCAAAGGTCGATAGCCCTCAAATTGGCAGGCACATCGCCCCAATAGTGACTCTCTTCCAGGGCTGGATCAATAATCTGAATACAGCCAATGGGTCGCCCATCTAGTTCAGCAATCAACTGCTCACGCCAGGTCGGTGAGCGGCTGAGTTCTATCTCCCACTGCCAGTCATCATCAGGATCGGAGGCGATTACATGGGGCTGTTCGTCCCAGTGACGCAGTACAGCTAAATCGTCAGATGTGGCAGGACGTAGAGTAATCATTGGGATAACCTTGGCAAAGTGGATCAGCTCCTGGGTACTTGGCGGGGGCAGGCCATCGCCTATCGCCCAGACTGAGTTGACGACTGTTACAAAAGCGCACCATCTCCATCACTGGATGCTAGAGCCCTCGATTAACTCCATGAGACCGTGAAATAAATCATATTGCCTTGGGGATCAAGATCGACTGAGCCAAAGCCAGCTCCACCGTTGGGGCTAATGGTATAGCGAAATTTGCCCGACTCCAATCGGGTCCCTTCGTCTAAATTCAATCCTGGCGAGTCTTGAATCCACTTTTCTAGAATCGAACGCTCAGCGGAAAATGAGCCCTTAAAGGTTCTAGAAAATGAGCTACCCGACGTCATAATCTGCAAATCCGTCGCCTCGGGTGGGATAGGCGCAAAATTTCCCCATTCCCAGGCCACATCGATCATATGTTGCTGCATGAACGGGTTATGGTTTTCGACCCAGTTAGGAGCCAAGAGCCATAGACTGCCGAGGCCGATGATAATTGCAAGCATGCCAGCACACCCCAAGCATCCTAGCTTTAGTCCATGACTTTTGGGATTAGGCTGATTCAGAACAGTCATTGGGCTATCAACAAATGGGCTGCTACTCTCGACGTGCTGACTAGAGCTTTGATTCAAACACATCAAAATCCATAAAAACTTACCACTAACTGCCTTATCCTCCTAACTAAAATATTTCATTCGATTTGGCAACTCACTGGCCATGGCGAAGTAACCTTTTTGGACTACCCTGCCACTATTTATTAGCCAGTTAGTGTTATAGAACAGACATGCCTGAGCAAAACGATCAGGAATTAATTTTTCTAGTACGGCAGGGAAATAAGGCCGCATTCGGTCAGTTGGTATTGCGTTACCAACCGATGGCCCAACGTCTGGCAAAACGTTTAGTGGGCAATGATGATTTAGCTCAAGAGTTAGTGCAAGAGGCCATGTTACAGGCCTATCTGTCTCTAGAGAAGCTGCGGGAGCCAACCCGTTTTAAGAGCTGGCTTTACGGCATTGTGTTAAACATCTGCCGCAATCACCTCAAACGCCATAAAGTTATCTGTTTTTCCCTTGAAACCATGGTTCAAAAGCTAATGGATGAGCCATTGATTGGTAGTTCAGCCTCTCCTCAGAAAATTGTTGAACAAGAGGAACTGCGCATTACTGTTCTGAATGCAGTTGAGCAACTATCTGAAAAAAATCGATTAGCCACGTTGCTGTTCTATGAAGAGCAACTCAGCTTAAAAGAAGTGGCGGCTCACTTAAATATTTCAGTGGGTGCTGTCAAAGGACGGTTGCATAAATCACGTCATCAACTCAAAGAAAAATTATCGTTGCTACAGCCCCAATCTGTTTTCAATATGGAGAATAAAACAATGTCCACTAATCATGCTGCTCAGATACCCACAAAATTTTGCTGCTCATTTTGTGGCAAGAATCAGACTGAAGTTAATTTACTGATTGCAGGATCAGCATTAGATGCAATACCTGCTTATATTTGCAACGAGTGTATTGATATATGCAATCAAATTATCAGTTCCCATACAGATTCAGAAGGTGTTTCTACATCAAAAATATCTGGCTAAAGGGTTGCTCTGATAAAATCTACAGAGATGTTAAACCATGGTTTTGTTCTTTTGTAAAAGGAGAGAACTAGCGCAAGACAAAGGGCAGGCGGCGAGGCCCGATTTTAGTAGCCTATAGCTGTTCCCACAAAACCTTAACTCCGTCTGGGAGGTAACCAGAAATTTCTTGCACAATTTCTGTGGGCAGTTCATTTCTTACGGTTGAAAAAACAGCGATAGTCACCCCCTGTGGAGTGACATCTTTGGGAACACTGCCTTCTTGGGTAATGCGACGCATAAAGATTTCGGAATCAATTTTAAGTGGGGGGCGCAATCGACTAATTAATCTCACAATCGGATTGTCGTCTCGCCAGAGCTTAGCAATCTCTTGATTGCTAAAGGCCGCCTCAATACGATCAGATGCTTCAGTCGTCATCATGTCACGCATGGTTCGAAACACAACAACAGTGGTGTCACGAGCATCATAGATGTCGGGGAAATTAGCCTTTTGCATTATCTGCTCTAAAAAGCCCTTCTGAGATTCGTTGATAGCTGCTCCCGCCATGACATCCTCCTGATATTATCGATTTTAATTTTCGATAATACTCACTAGCTATTGCTAATAACATCTATTTGATTATAACGAAACTTTTGGCGATTGATTGTATGGAAGATTTCAAACAACAAGCACTATACGCTATCTAGTATGGTGAGGGTGTCGACTACTGTTGCGTACTCTTGATGCATATTGGCTAAGGCAAGGGCGTGTACTCGCTCAGCTGGGTGCAGATTTTGCTCTAAATCGAGTTTGTCAAACGTCGCTGTGGCATCTGAAACAACATAGGTATCAAAATTAAGGTTACCTGCAACTCTAACAGTTGCCTCAACGGAATTGTTTGTGATGACTCCTGTGACTATTAGGGTCTGATAGTTATTTTGTCTTAGCCACTGTTCTAAATCGGTACCAATAAAGGCACAATTTACGTGTTTGCTAACAATCTTCTCACCACGGTTAGGAATCACAATATCCTTAAAATCGCACCCTTGCTGTCCTGGACGGTAGGTGGAGTTAGGATCAGTTGAAAGATGACGAACATGAACAATTGGACGCTGAGTAGCCCGCCAGGCACTTAGCAGTTTTGCAATATTTGCCTCAGCTTGTTGATTATTGCGTCGTCCCCAACTGGAATGATCAATAGCCTTTTGCACATCAATAATAATGAGGACGCTATTGGACGGAATCTGCATCAACTTAACCTCCGTAGGGCTCTAGGTGACGCCAACTATGAAAACACCATGGGCATTGCTTGGCTGTGGGGGTACGGGGTACTTTTGCGCAATTGGGGCATCGATTTAGCAAGGTAGGATATTCTCTGACAATGCGATCTCGCAATAATTCTGAAAAAGCTTGCTCGCCCAGCTCAATCAATGCTAAAGCGTTGGGTGCAGTTACTTGACTTTTTTGTTCTAGAATAGTGGCTATTTTTCCACCATAGAGTTGGGCTTTTTTCCTAAGGCGAAAGTGTGACAGTGTCGCCAATTCAGTTGTTGTCATTACGGATGTACAATGCTGTGAGACATATCCTAAAAGGTGCTCTTGTTCGTTGTATTCCATAGAGCTTATTAAGTAAGCTTGGCTAAGGCTCAACGATAGCGTAACTATCGATTAAAGCCATGCTCCAGGGGGGGATAGGTGAGCAAGTTGGTGCCTAGCTTACAGCGACGGGCCGCCATCGGGTTTCGGGGTCTCGGCTCTAGAGGTTGTATTTGGTTTGCCGCATGGCAATGGGATGATCCTAGCGGCTCGAGGTCGGGGGGGCGAGCCCGGCTTTGAGTAGGCCTATACAGCGGACTTTGCCTGCTGGGATTTTGGGTGCGATCGCGCCAACGCTGACCTGTCAGGTCGCACCCAAAATCCGATTAAAAATGGACAATCCTGTAGGGGCATTCCCTTGTGGATGCCCTTCGATACCGAAGGCTATCAATCCTGATTGCGTATCAGAAGTCAGTAAGGGGCTAGATTCTAACCCCTGATTCCTCTTTTTGGAAAACGTCCCGATTTAAACTGTTACCCCTTATCTTGCTCCCAACGTTTCTTCTACAAACGCTTTGACGGTTGCCCGGTCATTGTCTAGCACCGTAAATTGCTCTTCTCGCTCAAACAAATCACTGAGGAAGTCGGGCAGATGGGGGAAAACATCTACGGCCCCCTTAATGGCATCGGGGAATTTAGCTGGGTGGGCGCAGGCGAGGGAAACATGGACGGCATCATCGGGTAACTCCTGCAATAAGTCGGGGGCGCAGGCAATGGCCGTGTGGGGATCAATCAGCTCACCCGTGGCGTGGTAGATTTTCTGAATGATTTGAGCGATACTGTCATCATCAAATCGTCTACCGGCAAAGGTTTTGCGCAATTCTGTCAGCACATCGGGCGATACGCTAAAAATGCCGGTTTTCTTAAACTCAGCCATGGTTTTCATGACATGGTCTGCGTCATTTCCATAGGTATGAAACAGTAGCCGCTCAAAATTGCTGGATATTTGGATATCCATACTGGGTGCGATGGATGGGGAAACGGCATCGGTGCTCATTTTGCCAGAATCGAAGAAGCGGGCCAGAATATCGTTTTTGTTGGTCCCTATGGCTAGCTTACTAATGGGCAATCCCATACGCTTTGCGACATAGGCAGCGAATACATTGCCAAAGTTACCGGTGGGTACGGCAAAGGATAGGGTGCGCTCAGGGGCACCTAGATTCAGTGCGGCATACACGTAGTAGACGACCTGCGCCATGATGCGCGCCCAATTGATGGAGTTTACTGCTGACAGTTTATATTTGTCGCGAAAGTCTAAATCGTTAAATAGCTCCTTGACAATTGTCTGGCAATCATCAAATGGTGCGTTTAGTGCAATGTTATGGACGTTTGTCGAGAGCACCGTCGTCATTTGCTTACGCTGAATCTCGGAGGTGCGATTGTGGGGATGGAGAATAAAGATGTCAATGGTATCTTTGTCGCGGCAGGCTTCAATGGCAGCGGAGCCAGTGTCTCCAGAGGTTGCACCAAGGATGGTAACGCGTTCGCCTCGTTCTTGTAACAGGTGGTCGAATAGCTTACCGAGAAACTGTAGTGCGTAGTCTTTGAATGCTAGCGTTGGGCCGTGGAATAGTTCCAGTAGAAAATGGTTGGTGTCTAGTTGCTTGATGGGGGCAATTGCTTTGTGGTGGAAGCCTGCATAGGCTTCATCAATCAGCGTTTTGAGTGCATCTGGCTGGATGGCATCGCCGACAAAGGGCTTCATTACTTCGTACGCCACCACTTGGTAGGGCTTGCCGCGTAGTTGTCGCCATTGCTCTACGGAGAACTGTGGATAGCTCTCTGGCACATATAGACCACCGTCTCTGGCTAGACCGGTGAGGACTACATCGGCGAAATCAAGAACGGGGGCTTGACCACGGGTGGAGTGGTATTTCATTTATTCTCCTGGAAAAGTGATATTTGTGTATCTCGCTAGCATATTTTATATGTTGAGCGTGAACATCAGTGGTTTAGTTCAAAACCATCAACAGGGCAATGGGTTAAGGAGTTGCCGTAATGGGGATTGCACAAAAATAGAGCCCCAGCTTTGGGTTGTGGATGAGTGATGGGGAAATTGGGTGATGGGGGAATCGGTTGATTAGTTAAGCGCAGCGTGTAACTAATGACGCCTATGGGTAGGATCGTTCCGCCGCCCCATGTATGACCCAACGTACTAGATTATTCCTACTCACCACTCACTTACACAACCAGACTGTATTCAGTTGCTCCCGAAGTGTTCTTTACTCTTGAGCAGCAGTACGATGGTCAAACTGCCAATGAGTTTGAATGTTTCAACAGAATTGGCCTGGTACTCTCGCAAAATCTGGGGGCCTAAATTGTCAAAGATCTGAAAATTGTTTAGTTCGGGATAGTGGGGTGAAACAACTTTTTTTGATTGTCGAGCATCTTTTCAAGACAACAAGTTAATAGACTAGATTCTCTCTTGATTTATGAGAGAATCTTCATCAAGCTAAGGCCGTCCCAAATTTGATAGAAAAAATGCATCGTGATGATAGAAATGTGCGTGGCTTGTTAGGACCTTATGGGTTGCAGCTCTTAGTTTAGGCTGGTTAAATTAAGTAAAAAAAGCTTTATGCCAGCGCGTTTACCCCGCTCATCCCTGTCGGATGCATTTATTGAAGAAACCTATCAACGGACACGGCGACATTTATTGGGAGGTGCGATCGCACTAGGCTGTGTTGTCTTATCAGGTGTGCTTTGGTACCGGGTGATTGAGGGCTGGACCTGGCTAGATGCGACCTATATGTCTGTCATTACCCTGGCAACGGTAGGGTTTGCAGAAATTCAACCGTTAGGGGCCAGAGGTAGACTATTTACTATTATCTTAATTTTAATGGGCGTTGTTGTCATCGCCTATATCTTAAATTGTTTTACAGAGGCTCTAATTCAAGGTCACCTACAAGCCGGTATTCGTTTGAGACAACGGCGTAAACTTATGAAATCTTTGGCAGGTCATTATATTATCTGTGGGTTTGGCCGCACAGGTCGGCAAGTCGCAACAGAATTTGCGTTCGAGGCTATCCCCTTCATTGTGGTTGATTCCCATGAAGCATCTGTACAAGCCGCTCAGCAGATGGGATTCATCACCTTTCAAGGGGATGCTACCCTAGACCAGGTTCTCTTTCATGTGGGTATCGACCGAGCCCATGGTTTGGTGGCCGCGCTCCCATCCGATGCCGAGAATCTATATGCCGTCCTCTCAGCCAAAACTCTGGCCCCCGGCATTCGCACCATTGCTAGGGCCAGTACTGAAGAAGCTGTCCAAAAACTCCAGCGCGGTGGCGCAGATGTGGTGGTTTCTCCTTATATTACAGGAGGCAAACGAATGGCGGCTGCGGCTATTCGTCCCCAGGTGGTTGACTTTTTAGATGGTATTCTCACCGGAGCAGATCGCACTGTTTATATAGAAGAGTTTCTGATTTCTCCAAAACACTGTCCTCAAATTGGCAGAACCTTAGAAGAGGCCCAGTTAAGAGTAAAATCTGGAGCTTTGATCCTGGCAATTCGTCGCGCGGATAGCTCACTCATTGTTGGCCCCAATGGTGATACTTTACTTTGTTCTGGAGATTTGGTAATTGTCATGGGCTCATCCGATGAACTGCGGCGACTTAATCAAATTCTTGGCCCCATCCATCGAAAATATCGATAAATCTGAATTGATACACCAAAAACAATCTAATCTTCATTTAAAGGCATAGAATAGATATAAATCTATCAGAGTCCCCTTACAGGTTTAATGAATAATAAAGAACTGCTAAAGGCCTATGAGGCTGGCGAGCGTGATTTTTCTGGGTTAACACTCTTAGAGTTAGAGCTACTTCAGCTTGATTTAAGTGATGCAAACTTTAGTCAATCTGATTTACGGCAGTCTCGCTTAGGTCGAACGCACTTCTGTCGTGTAAATTTTGAAAATTGTAACTTAAGCGAATCGATTCTTTGGGGTAGCGATCTTCGCAGTGCTAATTTAAAGCAGGCACAGCTACGAGAAAGTGACTTAAGCAGTGCCCTATTAACGCAGGCCAACTTAGAAAAGGCAAATCTTATCAAAGCCAGCCTTTGTGGAGCTAATCTCAGCGATGCAAATCTTGCTAATGCTTGTCTGTTGGATGCCGATTTGCGCTCTAATTCTGACCAGAGAACGGATCTAGGACAGTCTAATTTGAGTGGGGCTGATTTAAGCTATGCATTTTTAAGCGGTGCCATTTTACGGGGGGCCAATTTAGCCCAAGCGAAGCTGTGTCGCGCTAAATTAGGCAAAGACTATCGCCCTGGAGGATTTCCCTCCGATCTCAGTGAGGCCAACCTGCAAGGGGCTGATCTTAGCTATGCTGATTTGACAGGCGTGAACTTGAAAGAGGCCAATCTAAAAGGGGCTGACCTAACGGGTGCAGTATTGCATCAGGCAAATCTCTACCATGCCATCATGCCCGATGGTCAGCCCCATGGCTAACCAAGGACTTTTTAACGTACGCTCTCTCCCATAGACACTGAGGCTATGGGAGAGAGCAAGGACAGCCGCCGCCGCTCTCCCGCAAACATCTATTGATAACTTTCTAGGTATAAATACCATAATATAGTGCATCCATGCCGCCACAGGCATCATATTTTGTAAGCCATCAGCCGGTCAGACCAAAGGGATATACGGCAGACTCATCCATAGGTTAGAGCTGCAACTCAGCAAAACGAAGCAATACTAAAGATTCCATGCCGTTTTTCTAGAATTTAAGACTTACCATAAAGCGTAAAGTTTTGAAAATAGGGATCCAGTAATCGTTTAATCGCTATATAGTAATTAAAGCTAAGCCTAACGTTTTTAGCCATGAGTCTTCAAGCCAATCTACCGCAGGCAAATGCAGATGTCGCTTCTCCCCTTCACACATTGGCAATATGGTTATGGGCCCACACCTGAGACGCCAGAAGCAGAGCTATCGAGCCTCCTTCTCAAATCCCAAGACTGGGTGGGCTGGGCCTCAACATCTTGATATTTTCTAAGTTATCTGACAAGTTTTCTGGCAAGAAATATCAATGAGTATCTCCAACTACTTAGAGGTATGCACGTCACAAGGAGGGCTCCTAATTCGTGCCTATGCTCCAATCAGCATTATTTCTTGCCTTTTTTCTTCTTTTAGGCTCCACAGCCAGCTCGATGCAGCAATCATTGAGGGTATACCATGAACCACAACTTAGCTATGCAGTTGCGGGAAGGGACACAGAAGTCTCATGCACTGGCAGAAAACACAGCATTTATGAAATGCTTTCTCAAAGGTGTTGTTGAAAGGGACCCCTTCCGTCATCTAATCGCTAACCTATACTTTATTTACAGTGCTCTAGAAGAGGAAATGCGACGGCATGCCCATCATTCTGTCGTGGGTACCCTGTATTTCCCTTCCTTAGAGCGAGTGCCACAATTAGAAAAAGACCTTGCTTTTTACTATGGCAAAAATTGGCGTGGTGGGATTATGGCGTCCTCAGCCGGTCTCCACTACATAGAACGCATTCATCAGGTGGCTAACCAGAATCCATCCTTATTGGTTGCCCATGCCTATGTGCGCTATATGGGTGATCTCTCCGGCGGGCAAGCTCTAAAGGCCATTATCCGTTCTGCTTTACAACTACCGGAAGGCTATGGAACAGCCTTTTATGAATTTGACGATATCTTTGACGATATCTCTACTGTGGAAGCTCGACGGGTTTTTAAGGGGCAATACAGAGATGCTTTAAACTCATTGCCCATTGAGATGAGTCTAGTACGAAAAATTGTTGACGAAGCAAATGTAGCATTTCGACTGGATTGTAATATTGTTAATGAGCTAGAGCCTCTGGTGAAAGCAGCCATTGGCGAACATGTCTTTGACTTGATTACTCGCCAGGATACACTTGGCCGTACAGAATACCATCATCGGTCACCGACAGTATCTACTGAACTCGTGTCTTCAGTAACTGTCTAATCATTGACTTGTTCATCGGCTACCTCCTCTTCTATGAACCTCCATATCCCCCGCAAGGGGGATTTTTTCATAACTGCTCGATTGACCATATCCAGTAACTAGGAGAAATACGATGCCACTAGCCGAGAAAGATACAACTATACCGCCCAATCACCTCAATATTATGGGGTATGTAAATCGCTCTGAAGTCAACGGTCCAGGTCGTCGGGCCGTGGTATGGGTCCAGGGCTGCTTACGAGAATGTCCAGGATGTTTTAATCCGGCCTCCTGGTCTTTTGAACCTAACCAGATAGTATCCATTGATGAACTGGTCAGCCGTATCCTGAATGATCCTGAAAACGAAGGGGTGACGTTCTCAGGGGGTGAACCCTTTTGGCAAGCAACCGCCCTGGCAGAAGTAGCCCGACAGGTTAAAAAACATGGGTTAAACGTCATGTCGTTTAGCGGGTTTACATTAGACGAATTACAGAAAACTGATGCCCCTGAAGGTTCCCAGGCACTGTTAAAACAGTTGGATATTCTCATTGATGGTCCATATGTTGAGTCCCTAGCCATCAATGAACCCACTTCACCGGTCTCATCTCGCAATCAACAAGTACGGATCTTTAATCCGGACCTAGCCAATCGCATTACATGGGCCAGTGATCAAATAGAAGTCCATGTTTTCAAGGATGGCAGTCGCCTGGTTACGGGGTATCAAGGCTATTCATATGAATAACTGCGTTGAGAAAAACTAGGGTGTGACTCCGAGCTAATAGGTCGTTTCATAGTGTCGTTCTTTTGGTAGATATGGCTGCAACCCCTGATGGCCTGGGTTTAGCCAAGCGTGCACATCGGTCAATGGTTGAATATCAGCCAACAATGTTTTCAGAGTGTCACCTTCAAGGCTCTCCGCCGTCAGCAGTTTTTGGGCAATTCGTTCTAAGACTGCTTGGTTCCTCGCTAAGAGCGCAGTGGCCATTTGATAAGCATGATCAATTAGCTCTTTGATTTCACCATCAATAGTCTCCGCCAGATGAGGACTAATGGGGCGACGAGGCTGTCCAAATCCGTCTAAAAATTGTGCTTGGTTACGTTCTACAGCCATGGGACCTAGGGTTTTGCTCATGCCATAAAGCGTGATACAGCGTTCGGCTAAGTCTGTTGCCTTTTGGATATCATCACTGGCCCCAGTGGAAACCTTGTTGAAAATCAATTCTTCGGCGGCACGTCCCCCCAATAGCATCATCAATTGGCCTCGAATCTCATCTTCCATCATTAAGAACCGATCGTCCTCTGGTAGCTGGAGTGTATACCCCAGAGCAGCCACACCTCTAGGTACAATTGAAATCTTCTCAATGCTCCCAGTGCCGGGCATTAGGGCACCGATGATCGCGTGTCCAGCTTCATGGTAGGCCACTGTTTGCTTCTCTAGCTCGCTAAGGATCCGTGACTTTTTCTCAAGCCCGGTTAACATTCGCTCAATGGCTTCATTAAAATCAGCCATTGTTACAGCTTCACGGTTTTTGCGAGCAGCTAATAAGGCTGCTTCATTGATTAAGTTGGCTAAATCCGCCCCAGCAAAACCGGGGGTACGGGCCGCTAGCTTAGATAACACAACATCATCTGACAGCTGCACCGTCTTAGCATGAACATCTAGAATGGCTTTTCGTCCCAGGCGATCAGGGCGATCCACGACAATACGACGATCAAATCGACCTGCCCTTAACAGCGCTGGATCTAACACCTCAGGGCGGTTGGTGGCTGCCAGCAGAATCACACCCGCATTGGGTTCAAAGCCATCCATCTCCGCCAAAAGCTGATTTAATGTTTGTTCCCGTTCATCATTGCTAGCGAAAGGGCCATTGGCAGTCCGCGATTTACCTAAAGCATCTAGTTCGTCGATAAATACAATACAAGGGGCTTGTTGTTTAGCCTGCTCAAACAAATCTCTTACCCGTGAGGCCCCGACACCCACGAACATTTCAATAAATTCTGATGCTGAAATACTGAAAAAGGGCACTCCGGCTTCTCCAGCAATGGCTCGTGCCAGCAACGTTTTACCGGTTCCTGGCGGGCCTACTAATAAAACTCCCTTGGGAATTTTGGCCCCCAGGCGAGTATATTTTTTTGAATCCTTTAGAAAATCAACAATTTCTTGGAGTTCGGCCTTAGCCTCGTCTACGCCAGCCACATCGTCAAAGGTAACGCTATTCCCACTTTGGGAATATATGCGTGCTTTGCTTTTACCAACACTGAGGGCTGCGGGGCCTGCTTGCATCCTATTGGCAAAGCTTCCCCATAGTATCCACACTATCAATAGTGGAAATAATAGGCTCCAGAGACCCCCTACCCAACGACCATTGGTTGGTAAGGCCGTAATCTCAACGTCATGTTGTCGTAGGATGCGAGATAAATCTGGGTCGGCGGGTAAGGGCGTTGTCGTTGCCACCTCTGGTTGAGTAGCCGCTTCATCGTTGAGAGATGTATCAACGGGTATGAGCGTATATTCAATTTCATGTTCGCTGATTTTTACGGTGGCGACCTGACCGCTTTCAACCTGGGTGAGGAATTCACTGTAGGGAACTGCCTCAGGGCGTTCTGGCATACGAGTCATCGTAAATACCATAATTAGCAGCCAGACCATAAGCCAGCTGAGATTAATTAGCGCAGGCCTCCAACCGGTTGGATTGTCTTTGGGTGGAGATGAACGAGGAGGGGTACGGTTTTGCATAGCATTGCACGGATAAGTGATGATGTTTACAGGCTTGATCCCGAAGCATTTGCAGCCATATCGTTCAGGGCCTAATGCCACATACTTTGAGTGTAAACAGCTGATTTGAGGAACTTATGAGTATGATCCCCGTGGCGAGATAGGCCTGTCTCCTCGTGCAGTTATCGCCCATTACTGAATTATTATCTCCTGAGCCCTAATTACCCACCTAACTCAAATCTCCCTGCATCACTATCTGACTTTTCTAGGGTCTCTTCTGCACGACTCAGCATTGTTTCCTTTAAATGCTCGGTTGTCTGGCGTTGTTGTGTAACATGTTCACGTTCTTCAGCAGCCACTGAATCCTCAGTATCCAAACTTTCTACTGCTCGATTTAACATCTTTTCGTCTAACTGCTCTGCATGCTGACGCTTTTGAGTGTTAGCGGCTCTAGTTTCCTGTTCAATATTCATGGTGGTTTTTAACTGTAATTAAGCCATGGATAGGGTAATCAAGCATTCTGAGGATATTGTGAGGATTGAGGCTGCCCTAGGGTGTGCGATCGCAACTGAGCATCGAGCTGACGGCAATCATGTCCGGTGCGATCTCATTAACGTGTTGTTACACCCCTCACAAATTCCTCAAGTTTTTTGTCTAAGATCACCACAAGAGTAACAGTGACGCATTTTTACGTTTATTTAATTTGAGTAACTGCCGATAGAAATAATTCCTTGTTTACTAATAGCCAGTATGGTGGCAAATTCAACGTCAAATCCAGCATCCATGATGCCTCCTGCCGTCTTTCATATGGAGCAGGTCAGTAAGGTCTATGTAATGGGCGAGGTCAAGGTGCATGCACTGGAGTCAGTGGATTTAGACCTTTACGAGGGAGAGTTTGTCGTACTGCTGGGACCATCAGGTAGCGGCAAGTCGACACTGTTAAATATTTTGGGCGGTTTAGATGTCCCGTCCGGTGGCCAGGTTTATTTTCGCAACCAGGCCATGAACAAAGCTAATGAACACTCTCTGACTCGATTTCGCCGCCAGTCGGTGGGGTTTGTATTTCAGTTTTATAACCTGATTCCCAGCCTGACAGCCAGGGAGAATGTGGCCCTGGTGACAGATATTGCTCGCCATCCCATGAAACCGGAAGATGCCCTAGAGCTAGTCGGTTTAGCCGATCGGTTGGATCACTTTCCGGCGCAGCTGTCGGGGGGAGAACAACAGCGGGTTGCGATCGCCCGTGCCATTGCCAAACGTCCCGAAGTTCTCCTCTGCGATGAACCCACCGGAGCCTTAGATTTCAAGACTGGCAAGCGAGTATTAGAGACCCTGGAACGAGTCAACCAAGAATTTGGCACCACAACGGCTGTAATCACCCACAATGCGGGCATTGCCGCCATGGCAGATCGCATCGTCCACATGCGCAGTGGCAACATTGCCGATATTAAACGAAATGAACAGAAAGCGTCTCCGGCGGAGTTGGAGTGGTGAGGGGATATGGCACTGAAAGCCTTAGACCGTAAACTATTTCGAGATCTCCTGCGTATGCAAGGGCAGGTGCTGGCAATTGTCCTGATTGTCACCTGTGGCATGGCCAATCTGATCACCATGATGAGCACCCACGGGTCACTACAGCTCACCCAGGACACCTACTACGACCAGTACCGGTTTGCCGATGTATTTGTCCAGCTAAAGCGCGCCCCCAAAAGCCTGACCGCCCGGTTTGAGCAAATTCCGGGGGTGGGGGTTGTGCAAACGCGCGTGGTCCAGGATGTCACCCTGTCCGTAGAGGGCCTGGCGGAACCGGCTACCGGACGATTAATCTCGATTCCTGAGCACCCCACCCCAATGCTCAACGATCTGTTTATTCGCAAAGGGCGCTATCCAGAACGAGGGGATGAGGTGCTGGCCAGTGAAGTCTTTGCTGAGGCCAATCACCTGGAACTCAACGACACGGTTGGGGCAATTCTCAATGGGCGCTGGCAAACCCTACGGATCGTTGGTGTTGCCCTATCACCAGAGTATATCTATGAGATTCGGGGCACGGAAATTGTTCCCGATAACCAACGCTTTGGCATTCTCTGGATGCAGCAGGAGGCCCTGGCAACAGCGTTTGACATGGATGGGGCCTTTAACGATGTCAGCTTAAGGCTGATGCCAGGTGCCAGTGAAGCCGAGGTGATCTTTCAGCTAGACCAGCAGTTGGAAACCTATGGTGGATTAGGGGCCTTTGGTCGAGAAGATCAAATTTCCCATACCTTTATTTCCGATGAGATTCGTCAGCTGTCGGCCCATGCTGTCTTTGTACCCAGCATTTTTCTAGGAATTGCTGCTTTTTTGTTAAATCTGTTGCTCAGTCGGTTAGTGAGCACCCAGCGGGACCAAATTGCAGTGATGAAAGCGTTTGGCTATGACAACTTTATGGTGGGGCTTCACTATCTAAAACTCGTACTGATTGTGGTGTTGCTAGGTGTCGTTCTAGGCAGCGGTCTGGGTTGGTGGATGGGGCAAGGTATGACCCGCTTGTATGCGGATTTTTATCACTTTCCGGTGCTGCAATATGAGGTGCGACCATCGGTACTGGTGACGGCGCTATTGGTCAGTGGTGGTGCCGCAATATTAGGGGCGTTTCTGGCGGTACAGCGCGCGGTGTCGCTTCCACCAGCTGAAGCCATGCGGCCTGAACCTCCGGCCACGTATAGGCCTACATTAGTGGAGAAACTGGGCCTACAGCGGTGGTTTTCTGCGCCCAGCCGCATTATTCTCCGGAATTTGGAACGACGTCCGGTGCAGGGATTGTTGTCGGTGGTGGGCATTGCGGTTGCGATCGCAATCCTGGTACTGGGCCGTTTTTTCACCGACGCCATGGATGCCCTTGTGGATATCCAGTTTCGCACCATTCAGCGAGAAGACATTACCCTGGTCTTTAACAATCCCCTATCGAGCCGCGCCCAGTTTGACCTTTACAGCTTGCCAGGGGTATTACGGGCCGAACCCTTTCGCACGGTGCCCGCTCGGCTGCGCTTTGGTCACTATCAAAAACTCAGCGGCATCAATGGTGTGGAGCCCGGTAGCGAACTCCGTCGCCTGCTGGACCGCGAGCAGCGGCCAGTAACATTACCGCCTGAGGGAGTTGTTTTATCCACAAAGCTGGCGGACATTTTACAGGCCCACCTGGGAGACCAAATCACAGTGGAGGTGTTAGAAGGAGAGCGTCCCACGCGCACCGTGCCAGTCACCGGCATCTTTGACGAGCTGGTGGGCATTTCCGCCTACATGGATATCCATGCCCTCAATCGCTTAATGCGAGAAGGATTTACCCTTTCCGGTGCCTATTTACAGGTGGATGAACACGAACAACAGCAGCTTTATGCCGAGCTTAAACAAACTCCTGCCGTGGCCAGCGTCGCCATGCGTCAAACCACCATTGATCAGTTCAACGACATTCTCACCAGGAGCATGGCAGGATTTACCATGGTATTGGTAGGGTTCGCGTCGGTCATTGCCTTTGGGGTGGTGTACAATGCCGCCCGCATTGCTTTATCAGAACGGGAGCGGGAACTGGCCACCCTGCGGATCATTGGATTTACCAAAGGTGAAATTGCGTTCATCTTATTAGGAGAACAGGCGGTGCTATTAACGCTATCAATTCCCATCGGGTTTGCTCTGGGCTTTGGTATGGCGGCACTGATGACTGAGATTTATGACTGGGAGCTGTTTCGCTTTCCTTTGGTCATCACTCCAGCCACCTATGCCTTTGCTTTTGTCGTGATTATGGCGGCAGCGTTGGCTTCTGGCTTACTAATTCGACGGCAGCTGAATCGACTGGATTTGATTGCTGTTTTAAAAACAAGAGAGTAATAGAAGTTATGAAAAGAGCGCACAGGAGATAGGGGCAGCAGAGGATACTGGGGGGAAAGGTTTATTATTAACCACTAATTCTTGGAGCAAAAATCAATGCAGTACTCTTATATAAAAGCTAAAACTTGCTTCCCTCCTGGGATGGCAACGGGGTCGGTTGTCCGCTAACACTCCTCAAAACCACTCATCAAGTTCCTCTGCCTAAGGAGATCTCACTATGACTCAGGCCCAGAAACAAACGGTCAAAAACTTGTTTCGACGGAAGCCCAAGGATCCGTCGACTCCTGCGACCCGACGGCAACTTCGTTTGCCTCGCTGGTTGCCCTATGGTCTAGCTGGTGTAGGTATTACTGTTCTGGTGGGTCTCGCCTTTCGACCTACCCCCATTCCCGTGGACATAGGAACCGTGACAACTGGTCCGTTACGGGTGACTATTGATGCTGAGGGAGAAACGCGGGTCAAAGATCGATATGTGGTCTCAGCACCCGTGGATGGGCGCTTACAGCGGATCGATCTAGAAGCAGGGGATCTGGTGGAGGCCAATGCTGTTGTTGCACAGCTTGATCCACTCCCCCTAGATAGCAAAGTACAGACGGCCCAAGCACGATTGCAGGAGTTGCAGGCTGAGCTGGTGGGGGTGGATACCCAGCGACCTAAGGCAGAAGCTTTGGCCCAGGCGTCTGCTCGACTACAGGCGGCCCAGGCAACACAACAGGCCACCGCCGCAGAGGTGGAAGAGACTCGGGTGGCGCTGGAGCAGGCACGTCGAGATCGCAACCGGGCCCAAGATTTAGAAACACGGGGTGCCATTTCTCGTCAGGCCAGAGAGGCGGCTGAACTTGAGGAAAATCGTTTGACGCAGGAACTGGCAGCGGACGAGAAACGATTGGGCAGTGCGATCGCAAATGTGACAGCTGCCCAGGAAGCCCTAGCGTTGCTGCGAGAAGAACAACGCGACCCTGATTATTTAGAAGATGCCTACCGCGCCCAAATAGCCGGGGTGGAGGCAGAGCTAGCCAACCTGGTGGATGAGGCACAACGCACAACAATCTCGGCCCCCATTAGTGGCTCGGTGCTACGGGTACCCGATGAGAGTGCTCGTTTTGTTCAAGCCGGAGACCCCTTACTAGAATTAGGAAACCCAGGTGATTTGGAGTTGGAGATTGATGTGCTGTCTACAGACGCAGTGCAGATTGAACCTGGCGATCAGATTATTGTTGATCAATGGGGTGGCCCCAAGCCACTGGCAGCTACCGTCAGCTATATTGAACCTGCGGCCTTTACCGAAGTGTCTGCCCTGGGCGTAGAAGAACAACGGGTCAATGTTATTGGCACGTTGACTGAACCTACAGCCAATCCTTTGGGGGATCGGTATCGCATTGAAGCCCAGATTGTCACATGGGCAGACAAAAATATCTTACAAGTGCCAGTTAGCGCACTTTATCGCTGCGGTGAGAGCTGGTGTGTGTTTGTTGTGGAAGATAATCAGGCCCAGCCCCGTGAGATTAACATTGACCACCGCAGCACTATGGCGGCTGAGGTGACGGAGGGATTAAGGGATGGAGAACAGGTGGTGCTACATCCCAGTGAGGAACTTGAAGCTGGACGTCAGGTTAAGGAGAGATAGCTGACTGGCTGAAAAAAAAGTTGCCCAGACTATGAAATAAGAAGATATCGAGAGTAATTCTACTGAATTTGGAGATATAGACGATGAAGGTTTTATTCACCTTGATTGATGACAATCTGCCAAATTTATTCCCAGGTAACAGCACTAAAAGAGTCTGAGGATAATCACTTGTACCTGCGTCATTACAAATAAGAAGTCCCCCATAATCAATAAGACTTATGGAGGACTTCGGTTTAGAGATAGGGGGGTAGTTGATAGAGTGTTCTATCGACCAGATATTGGGTTAGACATAGAGAGTTTGCAATAAAGCATGTTAGCCGTTTGGAGCCACTCTATGCCAGCATGGTTAATACAGACACATGTGAGGAGCAGTCCCAACTCTGTTTTAATATAACCATCAATTTTTCTTGGATTGTGTCTCAGATCACAGCATAGAACTCCGGATAGTGAGGCTCATCAAGGCTTGAACAACTAGCCGTATAAAACATCACGGTCTTCAATAAACAATGGGCTCAGTAATCTAAAGCCTTTATAATTTCTAACGTTGAGCGATGGCCGGCTCAATTTTAACAACAGATCAACCGCTACAGATCCGTTGGTAGTTGCCATATGCTTCTTAAAGCAGCTCAATTTTTACATCAGAAACGTAACAGAAAAATCTTGTCTAGAGTAGCGATTGTTACATACTGAGTAAAGTGATAAAAGCTAGTGTCAGAGTACGTAATTACGCCAGAACGAAATATCGAATACCCAATACTAAATGTTGAGTGGATCCATGAGTCCGCTAACTAACTGATCCAAAATTTACGTCTACCTCGTTTATCAGGGAAGTCAACAATATGCCTCAAACATTGTTTAAGGTGGATCTGACAAAATCCATGTCAGAACAAGAATTGCCGGGTCATAATCGCTGGCATCCAGACATTCCAGCCGTTGTTTCTGTCAATCCTGGGGATGTGTTTCGGATTGAGTGTAAAGACTGGACAGATGGGCAAATCAAAGATAATGATAGCCCTGACGATATTCGAGATGTTGATTTAACAGTCGTACATGTGCTCAGTGGTCCTATTTGGGTCAATGGCGCAGAGCCAGGGGATATCCTGGTGGTAGATTTGGTTGACATTGGGGCACTGCAAGGAGATGAGTGGGGATTTACGGGCATTTTTGCCAAGAACAATGGCGGTGGTTTTCTAACGGACCATTATCCTGAAGCTGCTAAAGCGATTTGGGACTTCCAGGGGATTTACACCACATCTCGCCATATTCCAGGGGTAAAATTTGCCGGGATTACCCACCCAGGTTTGATTGGTTGTGCGCCATCCCATGAGTTGTTGGCTACATGGAATAAGCGAGAGGCAGAATTGGTTAATACTGCCCCCGATTTACGTACCTACGGTACTGGGCTATCGGGCGATCAGCCAGTGTTGGCAGCCTTGCCGAATCCAAACAATGCCATTTTAGGCACTGTATCAGCCGCAGAGTTTGATCGAATTGCTGCAGAAGCAGCTCGTACGGTTCCACCCCGAGAACATGGGGGAAACTGCGATATTAAGAATCTCTCTAGAGGCACCCGCATATACTTCCCGGTATATGTGGAGGGTGCCAAACTCTCCATGGGAGATATTCACTTTTCCCAAGGGGATGGAGAGATTTCTTTCTGTGGAGCCATTGAGATGTCTGGGTTTATCGACCTACATGTGGATATTATCAAGGGTGGCATGGACAAGTATGGCATGGTTAACCCCATTTTTAAGCCAGGTCCAGTCGAACCTCACTATTCAGAATACCTGGTGTTTGAAGGTATTTCTGTCGATGAGTATTCAGGTAAACAATATTACATGGATGTGCATATTGCCTATCGCCGTGCTTGTTTGAATGCGATTGAATATCTGAAAAAGTTTGGTTTTACAGGTGAGCAGGCCTATTTATTGTTAAGTTGCGCCCCTGTCGAAGGTCGAGTCAGTGGCATTGTTGATATTCCTAATGCCTGTTGTACGTTAGCGATTCCGACGGAAATCTTTGACCAACCTATTTTGCCAGTTTAGCAAGGAGAAAAATATATGCCACTTTACGATTATAAGTGTGCCGACTGTGGCCCCTTTGATGTGTGGCGAAAGATGGCTGAGGTGAAAATACCCCTGCCCTGCCCTGGCTGTGGTGTGATTGCCACCCGAGTTTTTACAGCACCTAACATCAGTCTCAATACAGGCAGTTTAAGTCGAGTGAGTCACTCCGCTGAACCTCGGTTTGTTAAGCGCCAAGATGTACCACCGACGCCCACTAATCAAAGCTCCAAAGGGGGGCGTCCTTGGATGATTGGCCATGCATCTCAACGCCTTTAAGTTAACTAAGACCAAGACAAAAGGTGTATAAATTCATAGCTGTGGTGTAGGCCGATTAATAAACGGCCCCTAAGCTTTGCGCTTTAGCAAAACGCGTAGAAATCGATAAACCCCCCGACTGATGTCCAGTAAGGCGAGAGGAATACGAACCCTTAGAGGCGAGAGAAAAGGTCTATAAACCCAATAGTAAAATGTCTTTAGATCGTCCCAGGCTAAACCAGAACCTGCTCGCAGAAAGTCTGAAATATCAACAACAAGGCCCCGGCCTTGTTGTATCATGACATTTTTACCATGGACATCGTGGGGGCGTAGTCCTCGACTGCGAGCATAGTCTAAAGCTTGATCAATATCTAAAATCACCTGTTTAGGAATGCGTCGACCCTGGTGTAGACAGTTATATAAGGTGACGCCCTCTAGGCACTTAAGGACTAAAAAATTATCTCGGGCGTAGAAACATTGAGAGAAAGCGGGATGAATGCCTATTCTGCGATAAACTTCGGCTTCATCTTCAAAACCAGGGCGATCTGGGGCATAGATCTTGACGGCTAAATCGGCATAGTCGGGATGGGTAAATACCGCCGCATAGTTGCCCGTACCTAACAACTGCCACGGAGCCGGAATATGCTTGACCTCAATGGGGTCATGGGGCCTAATACTTTTAAGGCTAACCTGAGGACGCAGTTCTTGTTCAATCATCGCCACCAGAGTCTTAATCGACTGGTTGAGCAGCACATTATCCACAACAGGGCTGCTGGTTGAATAATCAGCTCTGTCATACAAGAACATCTTGCTGTAGTGATTATGCATGGCTGACCAGATCGATATGGGGGCATTGAAGCCATTATATAGGCCACGTTCTAAAGTTGGAGCTAGCTGATTGCGCCCATATATAGATAGTAAGAATAGATAAAACTCTTTGCAGGTTGTCTAAGATGGTCACCTTTGATCAAAGCGAATTTGATCAAAGCGAATTTGATATTGGATTGAATCTCTGGCTCTATATCCTCTCCAGAATATCGTGGTTTCCATTAACTAACCTGAACGTGAAATCTTTAAGAGATATCTTTACCAGTTTATAAGTGCACACACTGGATTTGTTGTTGAACCACTCGCGCACAATTCTGGAAAGCCGATACCTCCGCCTCATTCAGTCGAGTTTCCAAACGATAATGAACACCCTGGCGGCCAACAACACAAGGCACACTGAGGCAACAGTTAAATACATCACAGTACCCATCGATTAATACCGTCACTGGTAGGGTATATCGCGAATCCTCTACGATACTGCGTACAATCATCTCCATGGCTAAAGATACCGTGTAATTGGTATACCCTTTAGCTTTGAAAATAGTCCATGCTGATTGTTTCGCCTTTTCCACCATCTGTTGGCGTAAAGGATTGGCATCAATTAATGCACCACCGCTTGTAGCCGAACTAAGAGCGGCAAATTGACTGTCTCCGTGTTCTCCTAAAATATAGGCGTTGATATCGGCAGGGTGGATACCTAGTTGAGTGGATAACAGATCACGAAATCGGGCTGAATCAATAAGTGTGCCAGTGCCAATTACCCGTTGCCAGTTGATTTCCTCAGACTGTTGTCGAGCAATCTGTAAGATTTGGTAAGTTAATGCGTCAACGGGATTGCTGACATTCACAAAAATAGCGTTCGGGCTATAGCGCGCCAGAGGCGGGATCAACGTTTGCATGATTTGAGTGTTTTGCAAGTACAGCTCATTGCGGTTTATCATGTTTTTAGGCATCGGGGCACTGACTGCAATGACAATGATGTCTGAATTAGCAGTGTCTTCTAATTCACCATCTCGGACCACAAGTCGATAGGGGGTGAGAGCTACAGCTTGCTGAATATCGATGGCTTCAGCATGGGCAATTTCTCTGGTGCGGTTATATAGTACTAATTCGGATGCTAAACCGCCTTTTGCTAAAACAAAGCTAATGGTTGAACCGACTTTACCGATGCCAATGACAGAAATTTTCATGGCCTGTAGTTTCCTGCATACACTACTTAATTCTACTCACCACTTTTCAGTGGAAGGACGAATTTCTACATCAAAGGACCAGGCTGATCGGGGTTGATGGGCGATGTGAAATGTTTCTTCGGCAATATCAACTGGTTGGCAGAAGAACTCTTTAGAAATTGTTATTTGTTGGTTCAAAGGGTGAGTGTTGAGGCCTTGAACAGGTAGATCTTTTGACCAGGGGGTTGCGATCGCAGCATCAATGGTCAGATAGGCTACATGAATGCCTTTGGGTCCCAACTCGCGGGCCAGGGACTGCGCTAAAATCCGCTGTGCCGCTTTCGTGGGGGCAAAGAGAGCATAGGTGGGAATTCCTCTATGGGCGGCTGTGTTGCCAGTCACAATAATGGTGCCACTACCTGTTTGCACCATCGGCGGTGCCAGCTGACGCACCAGGTAAAGCAGAGAGGTCGTATTGACTCGAAAATTATGTTCTAATGTCTCCGGATCAGCGTTTAGAAACGTTCCAAACGTAGCGCTAACGGCATTGTGAATTAGCACAGAAGGGTGTCCCATCTCTGCTTGGATATGTTTTACGGTGGTGAGTAATTCCTCTAAATTACTCACATCACAACCATAGGCGTGAGCCTGAGGGATTTCCTGCTCAAGTTTCCGGAGTCGCTCGCGGTTGCGGGCAAGCATGGCCAACCGATAGCCACTTTTAGCAAATCGGCGGGCAATTGCGGCTCCTGTCCCCTCTCCCACCCCTGTGATTAAACAAATTGGCTGAGTCATGGGTTATCTCCTGATGGAATGGTTATCTCTCCCTGGCTGACTTGAACTGAATTTCCACCAACGCGAATGGCAGATATTTTGTTACCGTCTTTATCTGCCTCAATGTCTAGAAAGCTGGGCCGTCCCATGTCAAATCCCTGTTCAATCACCCAGCGTAATTTTCCAGCTTTTGCAGTTTGGCTGAGGTAGCCTGCAAAAGCTGTGGCAGCGGCTCCAGTGGCCGGATCTTCTTGGATACCCATGGCGGGTGCAAACATCCTGGCTCGAAAATCGGAGCCTTCTAATTCTGGATCAGGGGTGAACAGATAAATGTGGGGAGCCCAATAGGAGGCTAATGTTGCTTCCCATGTGGTGAGATTGAGTTGCGCTTTGGCTAGGGTGGTGCGATCGCAAATCGGAATAAACAAAAATGGTACCCCGCAGGATAACGCCTGAGGTGTCCAGTTATCTGCGTGTAAATCTGACGGTTGGAGAGACAGCATAGAAGCTAGCTTAGCCAGAGGGGGAGGCTCTGGGCCAAACTCTGGCAGTTGAGCCGCTGAAAACTGTGCAAAGGTGGGTTGATCATTGGTGCTATGAATAACAACTGGAATATCGCCAACGCCTTCTTCGAAAATAATCGTTGTCCTATCTTCACTTAAAGGCACCTTGCCGATGGCTGCCAGCACATAAGCCGTACCAATGGTGGGATGTCCGGCAAAGGGTAACTCAGTGCCTGGGGTGAAAATCCTCAGGCGATAGGTTCCCTCTGTGGTCTCTGGCGGCAGAACAAATGCAGTCTCAGATAAATTAAACTCATTGGCAATCCGCTGCATTTGCTCTGGTTTTAACCCGTCTGCTTCTGGAAAAACAGCCAGGGGATTACCGCCAAAAATATGTTTGGTAAAAACATCAACGGTGTAAAAACGGTAACGCATAGAGCACTCCGGTAGGTAAGGATTGTTCGTTGGGCCGGGTAACAGAGAAAGCGAGATTCCTGGACGATTTTATCGGTAGTGTCGTTGATCTAACCAGATGCGAACCTCGTTTTTTGAGCTGAAGTAATGCATTTTCTCATCCAGCGGATCGTAGATTCGGTAGTAGCGCTCACCGTTTCTATCCTGGTGTTCTGAAACCAAGGGTTCAGTGCTCACTTGATCGTGCAAAAACTGCGCCACGGTCTGAGCCATTGCCATAAAGGCTGCTTGAATTCTGTTTTTGGTGAAGGTTGCCGGAGTCTGCTGATAAGATCTACTTTTAGCAGTATCCGCCAACCGATTTGAAAATGAGGAGGACTTCATGACTGTCTCCTTAATCAGGATGACTAATTGGTATAGTGGGGTGAAATTTAGACTATGGAAAAGAGTTGAATGATGACAGCGAGGGTGAGTGCGATCGCAGTAATAACAACAACTTCTCGATCTGTCTGTTTCATAGCTTTAAGGATTAGCTGTAACCAATCCTTTGTCTTCTACAAGCTTTGTCAGCCCATGGGTATCAGTGTTGTAGACATAGCCGTAGATGTTGACATGTTTGGGTGTACCTTTCGATTCCCTGACTAAGCGAGTGTCATACTTCAGGGATGTGGCAAAGTCACCAATGGAGATGCTGGCCCGCTCATAAAGAGCCGCAATGTCCTGATGATGTTCACGTTTATAGACCTCGATCAACCCATCTGGCGTAAATGAGGTAGCCCCGCAATAGGTATGATGGACGATGACAATATTCTCAATGCCAAATAAATGTTGTGCCACCGTAATTGAGCGCAGTGCATCCACGGCTCGCCCCCCGGCCACAACAACTTCAAAGAGAGTGGCCGACGAAGCAACTTTATTTCCCTGGACATCGGTGACAATAGTGCCCGGATACACCTCGTCAAATTCTTCTGCCACAGCGATGGGAATTTCAATCACCCTGGGATCATAACAATAGACCACAATTGTTCTCAGATTCGGTACGGCCTTGGCAAGTTCCTGACGTACCGTTGGTTCATGGTAGTTAGGTTGTTTTGAGAAGATGTAAGCATCAAAATTTGGTACTGTAGAACTCATGATGTAACTCCTTTGGGTTAATAAATTTGCTCATGTAAACTGAACTAAATCTTGGATCTAAATATGAAGCCAAACCCTCATCCTTTCCTGGGACGGGAAACGAGGTGGGTTAACCGCTAGCACCTTAAATTGCTCCCCTCATTACGCCAATTTTTCAACAACAACGCTGTTGTCATATTTCGGATTTATCCTCCCAATCCGCATCACCTGATGAATCCGCTTATCCACTTCGTAGACTCGAACCCACTCTAGATCTCCAGCCTGTTTTAACAACCCAGAATGGGGCGATCGCACCGTTTGCTTGTACTGCACCTGAGTCATGCGGCAGGCTTGGCCACCATAGCGATAGAGATATCCAGTGGTCCCTTCTATCACCCAACGAGCCTGATACAGCTTCCAGAACTGACCGTCATGTTCGTAAATATCAAATGTCATCTCATACTGACTCTCTATTTGAAGGTGCCAGGGGTTCCCCTCGATCTTTTTCCAGTCAGTAACCAGACTGCCGTCTTCAAATTCTTGACCTGGAATTTTCCATTGCAGTGTGTTTTTCATGATTGTTGTGTGATTAAAATACGACCAGTCGTCTTAAAATAACGACAATTTCTCAATGTAGGGTCGCACAGCTGGGCGGCCAATGCAGGATATTCGCTATTTATCTAAATTTGGACACACGCAGGTGCGTTCTTGCATGGATTGTGGAGAGGTTTAGGGAGCCACCAAATAACTGTTGAGCAACTGCCATAATTTCCGGATGGGTTCTACCGATTGTTCGACCTGCATGCGCAGTAAAGCGCCTTCATAGGCATTGATCAAAAAATCTGCAAGGTCTTCGGCAGAAATATCATGCCGAATTGAACCTTGGGTCTGGCCCCGCTTCAGGGTTTGGAGAAACTGGTTTTTCATGGCGGCAAATCCCTCAATCATGGCCTGTTGGCATCGCTCACTGCTTGCCCCCAACTCTGCTCCTAAATTACCGATAATGCAGCCTGCTTTCACCTCCTGATGTCGCTGCATTTCTTGCTCAAAAAACTGTTCAAGGGCAATCAGTGCGTTGTCCTCTGAACCATTGAGCCAAGCGGCCATGTTTGTCACAACCCACCTGGCATAGTGCCGAATGACATCAGCCCCAAACTGTTCTTTGCTGTCAAAGTAGTTGTAGAAAGACCCCTTGGGAACCTTGACTAAATCCACAACTTCCTTGATGCCAGTGCCATGATAGCCCTGATCCATAAACAGCTTAATGCCTTGGTCCAGTAACTTTTCTCGAGTATTGTCGTTGCGTTTTGGTCTAGCCATGGGCTTATTATATGACCGGTCGTCTTAAAAGTCAAGTGACTGACTCATGGTTGTCAGGAACTTTGTGGGTGGCAACTGGGTATTCATCTCCTTGTAGGGGGCATAAAGAAGACGAGGCAAGGGGTTTGAGTGTGGCATGTATAATAGATAAACCACTTGCCCATTGATATTTAGAAGACAACTTGAGCGCCAATAATCAGTACTGCAGCCCAAGAGACTAGGTAGGTGGGGGTTCTCAGGTAAGGGACACCCAGAATGTAAACACTAGCGTGGAATATTCTGGCCCAGAAAAAGACAGCGGCCCAACTGTTAACAATGTCGTTGTTAGCATCGGTT
The DNA here is from genome assembly GCF_043421015.1 of Leptothoe sp. EHU-05/26/07-4. Classification (NCBI taxonomy): domain Bacteria; kingdom Bacillati; phylum Cyanobacteriota; class Cyanophyceae; order Nodosilineales; family Cymatolegaceae; genus Leptothoe; species Leptothoe sp. EHU-05/26/07-4. The sequence goes on along the minus strand of NZ_JAXSQV010000003.1, from coordinate 615,229 downwards.
AGATAAGCTGCAAGCACGACAGCGGCAAAGGCAGGTAAGGTCTCAACCATGTTGAGGTGGGTGCGTTGGGCCCGTTCTGCCCATACTGGAATTGCCGGGGCTTCGGCTGGGAACTTTTTGCTGGGATAGTTGCTGGCAAATGCTGGAATGCCCCATACAAAGACTCGATTGAGAATATAGGGGGTCCAAAGGAGGACGCACAGCATGCCGCTGGCAGCGAGATAAAACAAGGATGAGTTCATGATTTTCTCCTGATGAGTTATCAGACTGTGATCCTCTCACATACAGAGGATCACAGTCTTCTGTTGAATTAATTCAGAGAAGGGGATTGTCCGATCAGCTGATCATCGATCAATAAGATTTCTATGGCTATTCAGTGCCACGGAAGGGATAGTTGTTGGGAATGACGTATTCCAATCCCTGAATTAGGAAGTCAAAGCTGATGCGGGAAAAGGGATGGGTGCCCAAGTTAGCTAGGTAGATATGACCGTTGGGTTTGATCAGAAAAAGGGCGGGTTCACTAAACAGAGTGGGCTCATTATCAAAATGTCCCTTACTTAGGTATAGCCCCCAACGGCGCATAGCGTCATAGGTTAGGCCATATCCCAGTGTTAGCTGTTGTGAGTTAGTTTTTGCTTGCAATTGAGCCGCCTTCTCCTGATCATCGCCACTAATGGCAATAACGGTTACACCGAGCTGACTAAAGGCATTGAGTTTTTGTTCTAGTTCGCTGATGTATTGGACGCAAACAGGACAATGCAGACCTCGGTAGAAAACTATCATCGTGTAGTTTTCAGGCGTCTGGTCAGTCAGATTCCAAAGGCCATGGTTCAATGTGTTCACTTCCAAAGCGGGAGCTGTATGCCCCATGACCAGTTTGGCAGAGGTTCCATTTACAGTGGCTGTCATAATTGTTGTTTGAGTTTAATGTTCGCGTTGTTAAGGGATAAGGGCTTTGAGAAGTTATCGTTTGCCCTTGTCTCCTCAATGGTGTCCCAGGTTAAACTATTCAACAAGGCTATTCTGAGTATAAAACCTATAGAAGGTACCTATAGATGGATTTATATCAAGTGCGTTATTTCCTAGCAATTGCTGAAACAGGTACATTTTCACGGGCGGCTGAGCGGCTTTATCTGTCCCAACCCTCTCTCTCCACCGGGATTAAGAAATTGGAGCAGGAGTTGGGGGTATCTTTGTTTGAGCGCGGGGGGAGGCGCACGGTGCTGACGGCGGCAGGGCGATCTTTTATGGAGAAAGCCCAGGTGATTATGGAGCAGTACCAGGCGGCTTTGCATGAGCTGAAGGGATTTAATGATGAGACTACGCTGCGTCTGGGTGTTTTGAGTACGATGCGCGTTGCGGTTTTGGCTAATTTAGTCAGTTCCTTTCAGCAGCATTACCCCCATATCACGGTTGAGTTACACGATGGCACGCTGGAGACGTTGCAGGATGGGTTAGAGCGAGGGGATGTGGATGTTGTTTTAACGGTGTTGAGTTTGCGTGGGGTATCTCAACCGGTGGTTCATGCTGATTCTCAGACGTCTACTGTGCTCTTTCGGCAGCCGTTGCGGTTAGCGGTGCCGCTCAGCCATCCGTTTTCTCAGCGGACTTCAGTGCGTCTGGCGGAGCTGGAGGGGCAACCGTTTATTGACCGGATTAATTGTGAGTTTTTTCCCCAGGAATGTCAGATGTTGGATGCTGCTCATATTCGTCCTAAGGTTGTTTATCGGGCGAGCCATGAGGAATGGGTGTTTTCGTTGATTCAGGCAGGATTGGGGCTGTGTATTATGCCTTACTGGCAGGGGATACCGGGTATGGTGTATCTACCGATTTCAGATTTGGACTTTGAGCGCACCATTGGACTAAAATGGCGGCAACATCAGCAGTCTGAGCTGGTGCAACAGTTTTGCCATTTTGCTGCTAGCTATGATTGGCAGTCAAAGGAGCATGCTGCTCTTTAGTTTTTGGTGGGGTGAGTTTACAGTCGATGGCGGCTTTGACGCTGCATTCGACGTTTTGAATGTATGCCTTGAGGCCCTATGTTACCTGCATATTTTGCAGCCACTAGTGGCTGTTCTTGGGATGAACTCATCCCTGGGAGACGAGGACTTTTTGCAGCAGCATGAGTAGATCTCGAGTAGTAAACGGTTTATTTAGGGTGCCATCTAACCTTAATTCGTTCGCCACCGAATCTGCCTGCGTTGGGATAATCGCTCCAGTCATGGCCACCACCTTCACCTCAGGCTGAAGCCGTTGCAACAGCGGAATAGCAGTTTGACCATCCATATCTGGCATCATCAGGTCGATCAAAATGCAGCGTACTAAAGCGCGGTGTTCGGCTAGCATTGCGATCGCACCCAATCCATCATTAGCAATCAGCACCTGATACCCATAGGTCTCCAACGACAGCCGCATCACCTTACAAATTGCCGGATCATCATCCACCACCAGAATCACCTCTTGGTGACCGCACAACAATTCTAACGGTGGTGTTGGTACCGAAACAGAATTGGGATCAGCGGGCAGATAAACATGAAACTGACTGCCCTCACCCACCGCTGTTTGCATCGTGATAAAACCATTGTGGCTTTTCACAATATTGAGCACAGCGGCTAACCCCAGCCCCGTACCCTGACCAGTGGATTTGGTCGTAAAAAACGGATCAAAAATATGTTCTTGAATTTCTGGTGCAATCCCTATGCCCGTATCTGTCACGGTCACCATCACATGGGGACCCGGCGTAGCATCACCATGCATTTGTAAATAGGGCTCATCAATCACCAAGTTTTTTGCAGAGACCCGCAAGATGCCCCCCTCGGACATGGCATCTCGGGCATTGACACAGAGATTCATGAATACCTGGTGCAGCTGTGTCTCATTACCTTTGACCAACCATAGATCGGCAGGCACCTCAACATGAACATTTATAGACTGAGGCAAAGTTTGTTTTACAATCTGATTTGTCTCTGCTAACAAATCGCCGATGGATAGGACACTGCTAACACTCTTGCCATCTTGGGCAAATGAGAGAATTTGCTGGACGAGTTTGATCCCCCGCTGAGCACTACAGTTTAAGGTTTCAATCAGCTGCTGCGACCGTTCGTCGATGGTCTCCAGGGTAATCGGTAATAATTGCCCAGCGGCCAAAATAGGAGTCAAAATATTGTTAAGATCATGGGCAATGCCACTGGCTAACGCCCCTAGACTTTCCAGTCGCTGGGCCTGCAAAAATTGGGATTCCAGCTGTTTCTTTTCAGTAATATCCAAATGGATGCCTAACATTCTCAGGGGTTTGCCATCCTCCCCGTTGAAAATGCGACTGCTGACACTAATCCATCGAATACCGCTGGGGTGGGAGATTCTAAACTCACTGTTGAGACCCTTGCCCACGGTGACAGAGCGCCATAAATCTTGCTCGACCCGAGACCGGTCTTCACTGTGAATTGCCTTGATCCAATTATCATAGGACCCATCAAAGTCACCCCGAGATACCCCATAAAGTGCCTCTAATTCTGCACTCCAGGTAACCTCGTTGGAGCGAATATTCCATTCAAAAATGCCGGTTTTACCCGCCTTTTGGGCCAGGGCTAGCCGCTCCTGCACCGTTTGACGATAGTTGACCTCCTGGCGTAGTCGCTGATTGGCCAGCTCTAACTCCCGCGTCCGTGCCTGCACCCGATGTTCTAAGGCTTCATTGGCTGCCCGTAGTGCCTCGGCCTGCTGCTTGCGCTCAATGGCATAGCGGAGCGATCGCACCAACACCTCATGGTGCATTTGTCGTTTAATCAAATAGTCTTGCGCCCCTTGGCGCACAGCTTCAACCGCAAGCTCAGGATTGTTGGTATTGGTTAAAACCACAATCGGAACGCTGGGTGCCTGGAGGAGGAGGGCATTCAGTGAACTCAGGCCATCGCTATCGGGCAACGTCAAATCCAACAAAACAACATCATAGGTGTTGTCCTGTAGCTGCTGTAGCGCCTTACCAAGACGTTCCACATGGGTCAAGAGAAACTCATCATATAAGGTTTCCCTGAGAAACTCTTGTAGAAGTCGAGCATCGGCAGCGCTATCTTCAATCAATAACACTCGGGTGCTAGTCCCTAGTCTAGGATCGGTCAAAGTTTGGGTAGCGTAGCGGTTTTCAGCCAAAACTCTTCAATTCCTTGGATGATGGTAAATAGCTGAGCTAAATTACGAGATTTGGAAATGTAGCAGTTGACATGTAAGTCATAGCTATTAAGAATGTCATCTTCATTGCGCGATGTCGTTAATACGACCACTGGAATATGTTTAAGCTTGGGATCAGCTTTGATTTCGGCTAAGACCTCTCGACCATCTTTTTTAGGTAAATTGAGATCAAGAAGGATTAAATCAGGCATCTTGACTTGCTGAAAGTCGCCCTCGCGACGCAGGTAGGCCATAGCTTCTACACCGTCTCTAGCGACAGCAATATCACAGGCGGTACCCGCGTGTTTGAGGGCTTCTTGAATCAGGCGAATATCGCCCCGATTATCCTCGATCAAGAAAATAACTTTGCGTCCTGCGTCCACTGGTACGATCTCGACCTCCGACTGGCAATGTGAAATAGAATGTCGCGCCTTGACCTACTGCAGAGTCCACCCAGATACGACCTCGGTGACAGTCAGCAATCTTCTTGCAAATGGCTAAGCCCATACCTGAGCCAGGATACTCATCACGGGTATGTAACCGTTGGAAAATGACAAAAATACGTTCAAAAAATTCAGGATCGATACCAATGCCATTATCCCGTACTGAGAACAGCCAGCTATCTTCCTCACGGTCTACACCCACATGAATGGTGGGAGACACTTCAGAACGTCGAAACTTAATGGCGTTACCAATCAAATTCTGGAATAGCTGCATCAGTTGGGTGCCGTCAGCCACTAACGTCGGCATTGTGTCGTAGGTGACAACTGCCCCCGTTTCATGAATTCGTCCCTGTAGATTCTTTAAAGCTTTCTCTAAAGCTACATCAACTTCTGTTAGGGCACAGTCTATCCCTTGGATATCCACCTTGGAGTATAGCAATACGTCATCGATCAGGGTTTGCATTTGGTGCACACCCCCCACCGCATAGTTGATAAATTCCTTGGCGTCCTGGTCCAGTTCTTCGCTATAGCGCATTTCCAATAGCTGCACAAAATTGGCTACCTGGTTCAAAGGCTCCTGTAGATCATGGGAGGCGATGTAGGCAAACTTTTTTAATTCCGCATTAGATCGCTCTAGATCTTGAGCCAATAGGGCAAGTTCTTCGGCCTGGCGTAGAACTACATTGACAACAGCCTTGCGCAGTTCTAACGCTGCTTTAATTTCGATTGGTTTCCAATGGAGTGACTTGCATCGCACAGTCTCTTTCCACAGGGCAAACGACTGCCGTGGCGAGAGCTTTAGACCCTGTTCAGATTCTTCTACAGCATAGGCATTGTTAGGGTCACCGCCCCAATTGACCGTTTGAATCACCTCTGGACGGAACCAGAGCACATAGCTGCGCTTAGAAATGGGAATAGCCAATAACCCACTGGCTAAATGCTTAAAACGCTGGGCATCTGAATAGATTAGGGGTAAAGCATCGGTGTAGAAAATATCATCATCTAGCTGTTTCCCTAACCATTGGGTTAAATAGTTCAGCTCATTTTCTGACGGGGTGGCTCCCACTAAAGTCCACCGATTACCAAAGTAAACGGCTGCCCCACTAGCGCCAACCAGCTCCAGCAGGCTGGCTTGATCGCCTGTTAAACCCTCAACAAAATAATCCGCCTGGGACATAGCCTCAATCAGGCTGGACTGGACATTGGCGATCCGAATACGGTGGGCATGATCGGCAACTTCCTCTCGGGTGGCAATCTCGGAAAAGATCACCCGTCCTAAAAACTCACAAGCTTTACGGAGTTCGTAGGGAACATATTTAGCGGTTCGATGATGGCAGGCAATCAATCCCCATAGCTTGTTATCCTTCATCAACGAAATTGTTAATGAAGCCCCCACACCCATATTGTGGAGATATTCCAAGTGACAAGAATAGGCGCTACGCAGGATCGAGTGCGTTAAATCCGTAGGCTGTTGCGTCACCGGATTTTTAGCAGGATAGAGATCCACCGCAGTAGCCGCTGCGTCGGGAATTACCCGAATCCAGTTGGAGAGAAACATCTGGCGAGCTGTTTTGGGGATGTCCGATTCGGGATAATGCAGCCCCAAATACGGCTCCATGTCCTCACATTTTTCTTCTGCTACCACCTCACCGTGACCATCATCATCAAACTGGTAGAGCATAACCCGATCAAACCCGGTCACCTTGCGCACTTCTCGGACAATGACCTGGCAAAACGCATATAGCTCCGCTGTAGATTCCAGCTGATTAATTGAGGCCCTAGCCAGGTGATAAAAGCTTAAAAAAGGAATATTTTCTTGGGTAAGGGCAGGCTCAAGTTCAAGCACTAAAAAGCCATCGTTGCTGCGATGAAAGACAGCATCAAATACCTGATAATCATCCCCTTCTCTGCGTACCCATATCTTGACCGGATTAATAAAATCTAACTTCTCTTCTGTCAGTCCTACCTTAAATTGATCAACTTGGAAAGGATCGAGAATTTCATCTAAAGGCCTGCCGATGACGTCCCTGACGTCCAAGGCAAATTCATCAATTGTGTTGGTACTCGCCTGCAATACGGTCAGGTCATTGGGGTCTAGCACCAACACAACCCCATGGGGCTGAATCTTTGTCAGACTGGTGATTGATGGCTGTTTTAAGGCTGCCAGGTTGGGACTTGATTGAGTTAGATTTGTATGTATCATACTGTCCTCCGTAGATGATCAGTGAAGTGAACACCAAACGAACGATCAGCACGGCACTGTTCGCTAGGCGCAACGCCATCAATTATTGACAGCTACCTTGCAGAATATCCCAGGTCTCTCTCTGTGCCTTGTTTGAATTGTTAAATAAATAGGGAGTTCTTGAAATGCTGTCGTAGTCATGTGTTGAGGCGACTAAACTACTCTCTCAATCGCAACAATTATCATGACTTTTTACACATAAATAGATGCTTAATTGGCTTAGTTCATTTTGGCTGAAGTGTTTACTCCAGTGGCAGCGTTACAATGTTAAGCCAGAATGATTCAATCACCTGTATGACATCGGTCAAACTTGTTAAATCCTGAGGTTTAATCACATAGCTATTACACTGCAGTTGATAGTTACTGATGACGTTAGTCTGATCAGCTACAGGGCTGAGAACAATCGTAGGAATACGACGGAGAGACACGTCTGTTTTCACCTCTGAAAGAACAGCCTGGCCTTTGCCATCTGCTAATTGTGGGTCCAGTAAAATTAAATCAGGGCGCGGCACCTGAAGATAATTTCCTTTATGCCGCAGAAAATCGATGGCCCGATGGCTGTCAGCGATAGAAACGATGTGACAAGGAACAGTGCCATTGGTGAGGACCTGTTCAATAATTTGTAAATGCTCTGGCTGATCGTCAATTACTAAAACCAGTCGCTCGCGTTTACGGTCATCCATAGCAATCCTAGCTCCCCATACCTTGACGCCCAACTGGGCAACAAAATTGTTCAGATACTAGCTTTGATTCATTGGCTATGACCTCCCATAACTCATCTTACACATTAATTTTCATGATTTTTAATGTACTAAGATGCCAGTCAATTGGTTGGGTAGGCAGTCTTTTCTTTCTGATTCCATTCCCAAGGATAGTGGCTATGAAAGGGCGGTATCCACGGACGATAGGAAATGTGGGGATTACCGCCATGTACTAGGGCAAAGTATCTTGTTTCTGTATAAGCGGGAGCATGGGGTATAAAGGCTGGCTGCCAAAAACACAGCCTGGGGTCATCTGTCTAACCTGGGTAGTCAGGCTTCCTTGGAGAACAAATTCTTCTTCAGGCATAGGATGATACTCGGATTAAATTGTTTCCCAGGGCACCGTTTATAATCAATTCAATCATTACAATTCAGCCACTAGAGACCGCTGTGAGGATTTTGCTATGGGTACTAAGCGCGAGATTATAATTCCTGAAGGAATGGAAATTTTGTATGAAAAATATCGCTATTGTCCTGGGATAAAAGTGGGAGATACCTTATATATTTCAGGGCAAGTGGGAAGAGATGAAAATATGCAGGTGGTGGAGGGCACAGAAGCTCAATTTGACCAGGCATTTAAGAATGTGGAAAAGGTTCTATCATCAGCAGGAGCCACGTTTGATGATGTGGTGGAGATGATTACGTATCATGTTGTTGATACTCCGATAGAGAATCCACAGGATTTAAAAATTCCTCACTTGTTGTTGTTTATTCAGGTAAAAGATCGTTATTTCACAAAGAACTTCCCTACATGGACTGGCATGGGGATTGTGGCCCTATCTACACCAGGGCTGATTGTTGAGATTAAGTGTACGGCGGTGTTGGGGAGTTAGTTGTTGGCGGTGAGGGAAGATTGGTGATGGAGTAGGGGAGTGTTCCATCACCCTATCACTCTATCACCCCTCATTAGACTGCACCTTTCAAAAAATCAAGTACCATATTCGCAATCTCTTCGGCCATCTGACTCATCATGCAGATAGTTCCCTCGGGAATGTCGATCACCTTACCATGGGGGATTACCTGGCTAACAAAAAATCTGTCTTCTGGTTTGGAGAGACCCAGTCTTTCGAATTCTTTGACATCGTCTAAGCCCCAGAAGATCAGGGTGGGGCATTTGACCTGTTTTAATCTTTCCTCAGCTTCTAGACAATATTGTGCAACTGCCCAAACAGCGTACAGGGGGTGACCAAAACATTTGAGGTCGTCCAATACCCAGCGATGGTTGAGCTCAGACGTGCCGATATAACGGGAACGGGCCTGCCATCGTTGCATGAGATGGGAGCCATCGTCTTGGATCTTAAAGCCCTGTTCAAATAGTTCCATGAGTCTGGCTTTGCCCTGTTCTCCAAAGCCAGGGACATTACCTAAGATCAGTTTGTTGACCCGCTCAGGGTGGGCGGCGGTGACTTCTCCGGCGATAAAGGCACCGGTATGGTTGCCGAGAATGTTGGTTTCTTGAATGTCTAATTCGTCCAGTAATGCCATTACGGTTTTGGCATAGTCGTAAATCGTGTACATTCTGGGGGGTTTATCGGAATCGCCAAAGCCCATGGCGTCCATGGCAATTACCTGATAGTGTTGCCCCAAAATTGGCATCAGTTCTCGGTATTCGTCGCTGCTGCGGGGGTTCATGTGGAGTAGTAGGAGTGGTTCGCCTTCGCCGCCGATGCGATAGTGAATTTGGCCATCGGCGGTATCTAGAAAGGCTCGTTTGATGGGTTGCATGGGGTGTCTCCAGGAATCAAACACGTGTAAATCTTCTTTTCTTACTGAATTCGTGCTTCTTTGATTAGTGTTCGTTGATAGATTTCTCCATTTTTAAACCAGTGCCAGGTGCGGGCGCGATGGTTGTTGCACTTACTCAGGTGGATCATTTCGTAGACAAAGGCATCTGGGATTCCTTTGTAGGCAAACCAAAGGATTACAATGGAATCGTCTGCGTCCCAGGCTTTGCCTTCGATGCGTTCGGTGTCAAACCAGAGCTTGTTATCTCGATACATACCAGGGAACTGATATTCTTCTACTTTGCCGTCGGCCCAGGTGTAGCGATTGGTTTGAAAATAAGGATGGGGCTGGTCGTCTGGAAACTCGCAGGTAATCAGACATTGGTGTTGATCGAGAATTTTGCCATCATTATCAACCACTGTGTAAGTTCCGGTCCATTGGCCTTCATGGCGAGTGAGAACGGGCATTCCTTCTTTGATTGCAGACATTTGACTAGCTCCTAATTTAGCGAAACGACCTAAAATTATGGAACGATAACAACTTTTCCCTTAAGATGATTCTGTTCCATTTGTAATAATATTTGTGGCACACACTCCAGGCCCTGAACTACAGTGATGGCAGGCTGTACTTGACCGTTAACAATAGCGGGAACCACCAAATCACGCAGGGTGGTTAAGGTGGTTCGATAATGCTGGTTATACCAGAGGGCAATGCCAAATAGCTGTACATTACGACCGATGAGTTTGACCAGCGGCAGCGTTGCTTCCACACCTGTTGTATATCCATAGGAGATAATGCGACCTTCATTGGCAACAGCTGTTAAGCATTGGGGCAAGGTGACCTGTCCGCCGCCGTCTAGAGCTACCTGTATACCTTTATTTTCTGTAATACGTTGTACCTCTGTAACGACATTTTGCGTGCGGTGGTTGAGGGCATGGTCAACGCCTAAATCCTGTAAATGGGTGATTTTTGATTCAGAGCTGGCAGTGGCAATAACGTGGGCTCCTAGCAATTGGGCAAGTTGGATGGCGGCGGTGCCCACACCACCGCTGCCGGGATGGATTAAGACCCACTCACCTGCCTGCAGATTTGCTTTGCAAACCAGGGCCATTATGGCTGTGAGATAGGCGATGGGGAGACTGGCAGCCACCTCAAACGGGATAGTCTGCGGCAGGGGGAGGAATTCGGCAGCGGGTCCCAGGGCAGTCTCGGCAAAGGCTCCACTGACATGGCCGAAGACCCGCATTCCAGGGGTAAATTCAGTGACACCAGACCCGATAGCCTCAATTTCTCCGGCAGCCTCCTGTCCCAAAATGTGAGGTAATCCTTGATGCCCATACCCCCGATAGGTGCCATGGGTGGTTTGCAGGTCAGAGTTGTTCAATCCTGCTGCCCGCACTCGGATTCTAACTTGATCAGGACCAGGCTCTGGCACATCTATCTGATCAACTTGAACAGATGTGGGACCCTGATAATGATGAATACGACATGCTTTCATAATTTTCTTTAAAACCACCAGGGATCGTGAATCGAGCTGGTTTTAACTAAAAAGACCTGTTTGCGCATAAATCGCTGAATCGAGGCGGGTCCCATGCGAGATCCCCCCAGTCCCGATAACTTGAAGGCATTTTTCTCGCCTTCGTGGATCAGGGCGGTTAATCCGGCGTCGTTGATGCTGATGGCCCCGGCCTGGATCTGTTGGCCAACGACCTGGGCCTCATCTGCTGAACCGGCAAATACGGCAGCGCTGAGGCCGTAAACGGTATCATTAGCCAGCTGGATGGCTTCATCTACGGTGTCAAACGGCATGATGGGCATAATTGGGCCAAAGGTTTCTTCTGTCATAATTTTCATGGTGTGATTGACCTGGGTGAGCACGGTGGGGCGACACCATAGACCACCCTCCAGGTTTTCAACGGTACCGCCACAGTGGACAATGGCTCCTTTGTGGCGGGCATCTTGTAAATGATCTGCGATCAGATCGGCCTGTCTGGCGGCAATGATGGGGCCGATTTGACCGCTGTTGGGTTTGGGATAGGCCAGGTTAAGCTGTTTCGCTTTTTGGACCAGGGTTTCAACGAAGCGATCGCAAATCCCTCTATCCACATAAATTCGCTCAATGGACAAACAGGACTGTCCGGCATTCACCACCGATCCCCACAGTAATGCGGTGGCGGCCTGGTCCACATCGGCGGAGGCTAAAACAATGGCGGGGTCTTTGCCACCCAGTTCTAAAAAGGCGGGGATCATGCGTTTGGCAGCGGCCATGGCCACGATTTTGCCAGTGGCGACACTGCCGGTAAAGCACACTAAATCCACCTGCTCGATCAAGGCTGCGCCGGTTTCCCCTGCGCCTTCGATCAAGGTGAGGACAGATTGGAGGGCGGGAACGGCTGCGATCGCAGCCATCATCACCCGAATAAAGCGGGGGGCAATCTCACTGGGTTTAACAACTACAGCACAGCCCGCCAACAGTGCCGGCACCGTATCAATGGTGGCTAGTAACAGGGGAAAATTCCAGGGGCTGATCACCCCCACCAGGCTGTAGGGCACTACCTGGGGACGCAGTTGGATAAAGGGAATCGCCGCTGTTTTAGTTGGAGTGGGTGCGATCAAGTTCGGGGCCAGCTCACACCAGCGATCCAGCCCTGAGAGAAATGAGTCCACTTCCAATATAGACTCCGAGAGTCGGCCCGTATCTGCCACAATTGCCTGAATTAAGGCGTCTTTGCGGTCCAGCAATGCTTGTTTCCATGCCTGCAAAGCCTCAATCCGATGGTTCAATCCTTTGGTGTGCCAATCTTGCTGGCCCTGGCGTAGATGTCCACAGGTGGTGGTCAACTGTTCAGACGTGGGGGGAGTCATCTCATAATCTAGTTGGCCCGTGCGGGGATTGCGTACGGCGATGGTGACTGTGTCAAAGGTGACCATGTCAAATAACCCCCAACTGCGTTAATCGTTCAAGGGCTGTTTTTTGGGTGGCGATAAAGTGACTGCGCTCCACCCCACCGGCTGCCATGGAATTGGCCGGGTAAATGGAAGACTGACTATAGAGTGTAGTATAGGCATCCAGGCGCTGCCGGGACAGCAGGTTCTTGATGCTGGGGCGTTGCCGGTACCGACGCAGGGCCTCTAGATCAATGTCGCCATAGGCGGCCATACTTTCTCCGGATCCAGTTTCCGCTAACACTAATCCCCGGTAGTCGATAATCTTCGATCCCCCATCCACCGAGGCTTCTAAAATGGGCGTATTGGCAATGCCAGCGGTATTGGCCGAGACCACATACATCATATTTTCCACCGCTCGAGAGACTTTGGCCGCTTCCTTGGGAGCCCGCGCATTGCCGTACACTTCAGAGGTGGGATGCAGCAGAATTTCAGCCCCCCGCAGCATTAAACAACGGGCCACCTCAGGAAAAAGAATCTCATCGGAGGCAACGGCAGCCAGATTACCAATGGCGGTTTTGGCCACCGGAAAAATCCCTTCAATGCCGTAGATATCGAGGTATTTGTCCCACACATCATGGGGTGTGGGGGCATACATAGAATTAATGCGGCGATATCGCAATACCATGTCCCCTGAGGGATCTAGCACAAAACAATTCTGAAAGTAGAGATCGGGGAAATTAGGATCTAATTCGTAGGCATTGCCTGCCAGAAAAATCCCCTGTTTTTGGGCAATCGCTCCCAATGTTCCATACATGGGATCATCCATGGTGAGACAGGCCTTGGTGCCCCATTCGATAATCGATTCTCCCATGGGGAAGCCGGTGAGCCAGTATTCTGGCAGTACTACCAGACGACAGTCAGCACCGATAAAGGCACGGGCAGCAGCGATTTGAGGACCCAGTTTTGCGATCGCGCCTTCCATAATTGCCCGTGCCTCGGACGAGGTCCTTGCCCGGTTAACGGCTTCAGACTTTAGCTGCATAGCTAAGGCTGTAAATGCATTTGAAGTAGATGGGGATGCCATAAAGAATGAATTCTTAATCCTAAAAGATTTCCAATTACATCCCCTCTCGGTAGGGATGCTGATCAGCCGGGGTGAGTTAATCGTTAGCGCTACTGATCGAAACCCATCCCGTTGCCCTTTCCAGGAGGGGATGAAGTATCGAACTTCGTTATTACAGCCTGCATCAGTAAACCTCCGAATTCTAAAAGAGACTAATTTACGAGAGTGCCAGGGGACGTTTCAAATACTTACCCTGGGGTGTTCCCATCACCTGACCGCGATCATAAATTAACTGCCCCCGTAAAAACGTTTGTTTTATCCGTCCGGTTAACTCCACCCCTTCGAAGGGGGTATATCCCTGTTGCGATGGGGATTCATCCGCCTGGACAACAAATGTCTCATCTGGGTTTAACAACACCAGATCCGCATCATAACCAACCGCAATATCTCCCTTACAAAACAGTCCATATCGCTGTGCTGGATTCCAACTCAGCAGCTCCGCCATCCGATGATAAGGCAGCCCCCGCTTACTACCTTCGCTAAACACCCCTGAGAGTAAATATTCAGTGCCACCAAAGCCTGATTTAGCCAGCCAAATATTCTCCGGGTCCTTAAGACTGGCTTTTTTCTCCGCAGAACAGCAGGCATGGTCGCTGACAACCCAGTCCACCTGACCCGCTAATACCGCGTTCCAGAGAAATTCCACATCCTGTCGAGACCGGATCGGGGGATTTACCTTGGCCCATTTACCTGCTGGTGCATCCACATCCAACAACAGATGGCCCACGGTCACCTCCCGTCGAAAATTAATGTGGGGAAAAGTGCTCTGCATCATTAACGCGGCTGCCAAGGCTTTCTGGGAACTCAGATGTAGCAAATTAATGTTGACACAGTCTGTCTCATGGGCCAGATAGGACGCGATACAAATGGCCAGTCCCTCAGAGTGGGGTGGACGGGCAGCACTGTAGGCCTTCAAGCCAGAGAGACTAGTATCTTGTTGTACCAGTTTAGTGTAAGCATTTAAAATCTCGGCTACTTCGCAATGAAGACTTAAACTCAGGCTATCCTGTACTTCAGGATGCGCTTGCCGCAAACGGGTCAACCCCCGCATAATAAATTCAAAATGGGCAAAGTCGTAGCGATCTTCCTTATTGATCATCAAAAACAGACTTTGCTGATCGGAAAGCCCATGGAGACCATAGCCACCATAAAACATAAAAATCTTAAATGATGTCACCCCCTGGTCCAACAGCCACGACATTTCATCAATGTGATGGGGACTAATGGGGGCCAGATGATAACCATAATCCACAAAAAAGTTACCCTCTGACCGTGCCAGGACCTCTGGAAAAAATGACCGGTAGGGACCCCCCTTGTTCAGATAATACTGCCCTGTGCGCATATAGTTGAGACTGGTGGTCACACCTCCCATGGCCGCTGCCTTACTTTCCTCGACAGCATCCTGTTCCAGGGGTTGATAAATGCCGATATGCATATGGGCATCCACACAGCCAGGAAATCCTAGCCAGTGTTGGCCATCAATGACTTCCTTTGCCTGTTCAGGACTAATCTCTGGAGAAATTTGGGTGAATTTCCCATCTTTGATGCCCAAATCCAGTAGTTCTACTGATGACTGATTTGGACGCACCACTCTCACATGCTTGATTAATGTATCTAGCCCTGATATCTCAGTCACAGCGCCCCTCGATCTGAATCAAAATCTGAATCCATCAATTCGTTATGATTAAGGGTATCAACTCAAAGCGAAATGTTTTTCTCAGGATAGAATTAAAAATGCAGGGAGTCAGAATAGCTCCTCACTGATTTCTGGCTTCTGACGTCTGATTCCTGACTTCTGACTCCTGACCAGAACAGGAGTTTCAGCTTAAGTTAGTACCCATGATTAATCTTAGATAGGTGAACTAATTTTTAATGACAGCAAGACCACCAAGATATTAATCTTCTATTTTCTTAACAAGTAACAACATACAAGGATATGTAAGAGGGATATGCAAGCACTTAAAAAAGATTTTAACGACTATCATCAAGACCCCCAACAGTTTCCATTTCTGCATGGTTTGCAAGCAGACTGGCAAGCTATTAGAGAGGAGTTTTCTAACTTTATGGCCCAAAGCTCGGCTGCTGAGCAATCCATTGCGGCCCAGATGATGGGACCCCAAAGCAAAACCATTCGAACGAAGGGGGCAAAAAAGTATAGTGCCTTCGGTATTCTATTTCAGGGACAGCTGATTGACGACTATATTCGCACGTATCAGATTGGTTACCCGGATTGTACTACCACCAATGCTGCAAGCAAAGTCCAGGCGTTAAGAGAAACCTATTTTCCAAAATTGACTCAAGTTGTCACCCAAGTTAATCAGACAAACGCCAATATTCTTAGAAACGTTTACTTCGGCACGTTTCATCCTGGTTTAGATATTCGGCTCCACACCAACGATAATCCCCACATGTATCGGGGATATCTGGGATTGATTGTACCCAAGGGCGATGTGGCAATGAAAATCTGTCATGACAAACTCCACTGGCACGAAGGAGAGTTTATGGTGTTAGACCATAGCTATCCCCACTGCCCCCACAATCATACGGATTATGACAGAACGGTGCTGGTGGTGGACTTTTTTAAGCCTGATAAACCCAGGGAAGAGGTGATTGAGTTTGAACAAATCCAGGTGGCCCAGCGGATGCAGGCTAATCTTTATAGTTTGGGAGTATTTGGTCAAAGTGATAAAGCGAGCGAGGCTGACTTTGTTAAGTATGGGTTGGCCCATCAGCTGGAGTGGGATAAAGCATTGGGGAGTTAGAAGGTAAAGGAGCGAGATTTTTGCGAAAATCGATCCAAAATACCTATAATCGTCCTTGCCGTAACCCTAAATTTATGACTACTAAAGAAATGTTCGAAGCCCGCGACTGGGTTAAAGTCCGCAACACAACAACAGGGGAGCAAGCGTTTCTCACCTGGAGCGGAAAAGTCTATGCCTTCTCGCCGGGTGAACCGAAGATCCATCTGTTCAACATTGTTGGTATGAACGTGAGTCGTTGTCTAGACAACCCGGATAAGGAGGAAAGCTGGAGTTTTGTTTCACGGGAGTTGACCTATTATCTAGATCCAGAAACCGATGAGATTTTGCATAGCTGGAAAAATCCTTGGACAGGGGAGACTGTGCCGGTGATGCATGTGGCTAATAGTCCGGTGCAGGGTCGGCAGCCATTTGAAGGGCAGTATGGGGCGAAAGTGGATGGAGATTTTACGACATTTGCATTTGATTTGTTTACGTCTTATCCAAATCCATTAGGGGATGATGAGCGTTTTGTGGAGTATAGCCCTCAGTCGCTTTATCAGGCGGTGGAGTTGTTTAAGTTAACGGTGCCCACACGGGAATTGAGAAATCCTGAGTCGACGTCTATTGCCAACGTAATTTTGGGGTGGGATCGGTTGGGACCATGGGTGCCGTGGATGAAGATGGGGGATCGGGCGGGGCAGCTGATTTATAGCGCTAGTGGACGTAAGTTAACGGGGTTTGAGGAGTTGCCGGAACTTTTGCAGGAGCAGATTAAGACGCGAATTCCGACCTATCGACATGCGCCTGAGGCACGGATAGAGGGTGATAATGTTACTTCGTGGCGATATTTTAAGCGGCATTTTGAAGAGTATTTGGCGGGGAAGGAGTTTCCGTTGACGGATGTGGAGGGTACTTAAGGGGGACTGCACTTTCTCCTTCGACCTACCCCCTAAGTACAGTTTCACTGTTCGATTAAAGTCCAGAAATAACCGTCTGGAGCTATAAATGAAAAGCTTTGTTTCCCAAACTCATTGGTGACAATATCAGTAACGTGTGTAGCTGAACTAGAGTGAATCCGAACTCGGTACTCCTCCAGACCCTTTACCCGATAGGTATACAACGACACTCCCAATACCCCTGGTCGGGACTGTTCTGAAAAATCTGGCAACTCCAAATCTTCAGGAAATCGCACAATATATAACCGGCCCGATCTCGCTGTTTGCCAATCGGTCTTTGATGAACGTGGATCATCAAAGGCGGTTACCCAAAATCGTTCCCCTGGTTGCAGATCAAAAATCTGTCGCCCACCCCGCGCTGTTTCATAGGTGCTCTCCAGGGCATCCTGCACCCGCAGTAAGCCCAATACCTGATCATAAAATTGCAGAGTTTTCTGGCTGTCGTCCTGTACCACCAGCCCCATGTGGGTCACCTGACTCGCCTGAAATGCAGACCCTAATTGGGGCCGACCATAGTCCGGCACCGTATAGTTAAACCGCTCAAACATCACCTGTCGTGTCAGGGGTTGCAATAACAGCATTTCCCTCACACCCACCAACGGATCTAAAAACGGTCGTCCCTGGGCCGTCGGGTAAATCACCGTCCACTGGGGTGGCCCATAGCGAATAGGTAAACCATTGGCTTCTGCTTCTGCCGCATGGTTCCACAGATTAGTCACATCCAAGGTTAAACTGGTGGCCCAGCGATTGCCCTGTGCCTTCATAGGGGCCATGCTTAATCCTTCATTGATGGGACTGTCCCACACCATTAACCGAATCAATCCATGGTCTGCCGTCTGGTGATGTAACCGTATGGACTGCACGGATGATGCTACTCCATAAAGTCGCTCAGCATCAGCGGCGGATAGTTTACCGGTTTCTCCAACGGTATAGCCAAACTGTTGCCAATACTGAATTAATGGTTGGGCATCTCTGACGCCGATACAGACTTCATAGATACCTTGAATGGAGTGGGATGGGGTTTGGGACATTGTTTAAGGGTCAGGCAAATAAAGAGAATATTCGTTTGACATATTCGTTTGACATTATGTTTTAGGATGTCCTCCCCTTTAGAAGGGGAGGTGCCGTAGGTGGAGGGGTTTCGACTGATAGCGCCAGTGTCGAAAACCCCTCCCTGACGGTTCCCCTCACGAAGGGGAACCAGATGTCACTAGGCCTCTAAAAGGGTACATTTTTCCACACATTCCTAAAGCCTGACAACAACTTTACCGCAGTTTTGACCGCTGAGGAGATAATTGACAGCCTTGGGAATGGCTTCAATTCCATGGAAATCAGTAGGATCAATGGCTACTTTGAGTTTGCCTTGTTCAAATAGAGCCAGAAGTCGATCGCAAGCCTCCGGTACGGCCTCACGATACTGGGGCAACAAGAATCCTCGCACGGAAGCTGCTTTCCAAAAGAGTTTTTCATAAATGCGGGGTTGGGAAACTATCTCTAACGATTTGCCATATTCGGAGATAAATCCCACAATTACAAACCGTCCCCGCACAGCTAAATGGTCTACGCCAGCGTCAAACATGTGTTTACCAACGCAGTCAAACACCAGGTCGATGCCATTGGGGTATTCTCTGGCCAGGACATCACTGACAGATTCTTGGTGGTAGTTGATGATGCGATCGCACCCCAAGTCCCTCAACAATTGCCCTTTAGCCGCTGACCCGCAAGTCCCAATCACATGGTTACCTGCCAATTTAGCCAGCTGTACCGCAATGTGCCCAATCCCCCCCGCCGCCGCCGTAATCAAAATGATCTCTCCACTCCCCATTTCTCCCACCCGTTCTAAACCCACCAGGGCCGAGATACCTGTGGGCATCAGTGTCAGAATCTCGGGAATAGCCTCAGATATTTTAATCGCCAGTTCGGCATCAATTACCTGATATTCCCGGTACCCCCCTCCTCTGACAGTTGTTGCCACAGCATCGCCGACGGTAAACCGGTTCACCCCAGCCCCCATGGCGACCACCTCACCCACCGCTTCCACCCCCAGGTTAAAAGGGGGCCGAAAATTCACATAGGGCACCTCTCCCCGGCAAAGCAACGTATCAAACCCGGCATTCACACCAGCAAACCGATTCCGAATGAGCACCTGGTTAGCCATGGGTTGTGGTATGTCCTCTTCCACAATGTCAATGGCAGATTGAAAATCATGGCTAAGCTGTCGAGCCACTAGTTTGCGATACTGTTTGGCCATGGGTTATCCCCCAATTTGAAAGATTACACCCAGGTATTCCCGGTATCCACAAACCTTGTTACCGGCTATATCAAAGGAAATAGCCGCCTGGTTTTCATAGGGATGACCCAACATCAGTCCCTGAGAACGCACTTCAAATAGAACCGTATTGCCACTGCTAAACGTGCGCTCTAGGGTTAGGGTCAGCCCCTCTGGAAAGACTTTTGAAACCATGGCAAAAAAGTCTGTAGCCTTTTCTTTGCCAGAATTTAGACCTTTGAAGGGACCTGCTGGGAACCAGAAGGTAAAATCATCACTCAGCCAGGCTAAAAAACGAGACCAATCTCCCGTTGATAGCCCCTGGGAAAAGTCTTGGAAGGCGGCTTCGGCAACGTTAAGAGTTTTAGGGCTGGCAGTTGTCATCAGTAGTTATCCAATTTACAAATCAACTGTGGCTAGACTATCAACGAAATCAGGTTGTCAAAACTGTTGGGAAAACTTATAGCAGTGCCTATATTTCTATGCTTAGGCTGTATGTATAGACTCTTCTTCAGTTAAAAATGGTAATGACAAAATACCCAAAATCTTGTCAATCTCTTTAACGTAGTATTCTTCTAAATCAATGGCCACAATTGGATAGGTCAAACGCAAGAATTTCCAGATAACGCCAGTGGTCACCACCCCATAGATAGTTGATATCTCCTCTTCTTGCTTTTGATTAAACCTATAGGCTGCCACCATTTCAGCAATACACTGCCCCAAACCACCTTTAATATCTTCATTTTTGGCTTCTACTAAGGTAACCACTGGAGAGCGAACCTCATATAAGTCTGCTGATGCTGTCAAGATATAGTCGCAGTAACCAGATAGACCCGCATCGGGATCAACCGTAAACTCAGTCCCTGAGAAAAAACCTACTTTACCCTTATATTGTCGCCTGAGTTCTAGCAAAATAGGGGCAATGATTAGCTCAGAGCGGGCTTTTTCGGTATTAACTGCATTGGCAAGCGGTAAATAGTCTTGCAAAGTCTCCTTTAAACGAAGATCTGGCTGCAGAGGTTTTACATCGTTGAAAAGTCTATGGTGTTCGTCAAGGGTTAAGTCAAAGGCTGCTTCTACCTGGCTGAGGGTTGTGAATTTGCTGTAAGGCATATTGCTGACTTCCCTTGCTCAAAACATTCTAAGCTAATAGTAACGTTATTAATAGTAATGTACTACTCCCATATCTATAGCAGCAGGTATGCTCGCAGACTAAGGAGCCACAATATTAAAATTCGCTAAAATTAAGGGGCTGCCATGGGTCTTAATGAATGCCACGGATTGTCCTAATTGCTGGGTTTGAAGCCTTTAATACACAGCTATATCAGCAGGTGGCGGATATGGCTCAGAAGCGCTGTCCTGAGTTGGACATTCGGGTATTTTGCGATTTGCCTAATGAACCTTATAAGATCGCATGTATTAATTGAACTAATATCACAGAGATAGCTGAATAAGAGGATAATGGCAGCCAAAGATCGATTTCATGAAGTCGTTAAAATTGCTCTGGAGAAAGAACAATGGACAATTACTGATGATCCATTGCGACTTGACGTTGGTGGAACAAAGTTTGAAATTGATTTAGGTGCGGAACAACTTTTAGCAGCAGAACGAGGAGCAGAGAAAATTGCGGTTGAAATTAAAACCTTTTTAAGTGACTCACCACTAACGGACTATCATGCTGCGTTAGGGCAATTTTTGAACTATAGACTTGCTTTGGAGATCAGTGAGCCGCAACGTATTCTCTATTTGGCAGTACCTGTTATAGCCTATGAAGCCTTCTTTAAACGGGAATTTGCACAACTTTCAGTGGAACGATATCAGATTAAGCAAATCATTTATGACCCTATTCAAGAGGTAATTGTTCAATGGATAACATAACGTCTTATCGAAATATAATTCAAACATTATTGACTGAGTATGCAGCAATTCCAATCTCCAATGGCGAGATTGAATGCCATACTGTTTTTGACACACAACAAGACCATTACCAGGTGATGAATGTGGGTTGGGACGGTCACCGACGAGTGTATGGTTGTGTGCTGCACCTGGATATTAAAGCAGGAAAAATTTGGATTCAGCAGAACATGACTGAGATTAGAGTAGCTCAAGAACTGGTTGATCGAGGAGTGCCGAGAACGGATATTGTCCTTGGGTTCCAAGCTCCTGAGATGCGGCAGTATACTGACTATGCAATGGCTTAGCCGCCAAAGAGTATTTAGCCAATTTTGATGGAGAGATATGGGCGGCTCAGACCAAACCATTAAAACTCGTTAAAATTAAGGGGCTGCCATGGGTCCTAATGAATGCCACGGATTGTCCTAATTGCTGGGTTTGAAGCCTTTAATACACAGCTATATCAGCAGGCGGCGGATATGGCTCAGAAGCGCTGTCCTGAATTAGACATTCGGGTATTTTGCGATCGCGACCTCACCACCCAACCTGACACCATTGCAACGGCCTTAGATGGAGCCGACGTATTCTTCGCCAGCCTAATTTTTGACTATGACCAGGTCCTCTGGTTGCGGGAGCGCGTGCAGGATATTCCCATTCGCCTGGTCTTTGAATCCGCCCTGGAGCTTATGGCCCTCACCCATCTGGGTAAGTTTGTCATTGGCGCGAAGCCAAAAGGTATGCCTAAGCCGGTCAAGTTTATCCTCAGTAAGTTTGGCAGCGGCAAAGAAGAAGACAAACTGGCTGGGTATATTAGCTTTCTCAAAGTTGGCCCCAAGCTACTGAAATATATTCCCGCCAAAAAAGTACAGGACCTGCGCAACTGGCTGATTATCTACGGCTATTGGAATGCAGGCGGTACTGAGAATGTGGCCTCCATGCTGTGGGTGCTGACAGAGAAATATTTAGGCCTGACCGTCGGAGAGATCCCAGCGGTGATTGAGACGCCGAATATTGGATTGTTACATCCAGACTATGAGGGGTATTTTGAGACGCCGAGGGCGTATGTAGATTGGTATCGGGCTAACTCCATAGGAGACGCTATGCGAACGACTTCGCTCAGCCCCCCGTTGACTGAGCGGAGTCGTTCGCAGAGCGTTTCCAACGGAAATAGTCAACCCCGTGTTGGCATTCTCCTGTATCGCAAGCATGTCATTACCAAGCAGGCCTATATCCCGCAGCTGATTCGCTACTTTGAGGAAGCAGACCTGATGCCGGTGCCCATATTTATCAACGGTGTGGAAGGCCACGTAGCCGTGCGGGACCTGATGACCACCGGATATGAACAGGCCCAGCGAGCCTTGGGCAATGTGGAATGTGCCTCTCTTTCCAACGAAGCGGCACAGGTGGATGCCATTGTGTCTACCATTGGCTTTCCCCTGGTAGGTGGTCCAGCAGGGTCTATGGAAGCTGGGCGTCAAGTGGCCGTGGCCAAGAAGATTTTAGGGGCAAAAAATGTGCCCTATTTTGTGGCAGCACCGCTGTTGATTCAGGATATTCACTCCTGGACTCGTCAGGGGGTGGGGGGACTGCAAAGTGTGGTGCTGTACGCTCTACCGGAACTGGATGGAGCCATTGATCCGATTCCGCTGGGGGGCCTGGTGGGAGACCAAATTTATCTGGTACCGGAACGGGTGCGTCGTCTGACTGGACGGGTGAAACAGTGGATTGCACTGAGGCGGAAAGAGCGGTGCGATCTCAAAGTCGCCATCATTCTCTACGGATTCCCCCCAGGCTATGGAGCCACCGGTACAGCCGCGCTTTTGAATGTACCAAAATCTCTCCTAACCCTCTTACAAGCCCTAAAAGCCCAGGGATACCAGGTGGGAGAACTCCCCGAAGATGGCGAGAAAATCATTAACTGGGTGAAAGCAGCCGACGATGAAAATCAATGGATGACTCCCAGGCAGGCAGAACAAATAACCAATAACAAAGAACTTCCCCCACTCTCTGTCCCAGCCACTGTCAATGTCAGAACCTTAGAAAAATGGTTGGGCTATTTGAAAACCTCCAAAATTGAAAAACAATGGCAGTCCCTTACCAAAAGCGGCATTAAGACCATCGGTGAAAATTTCCATGTGGGTGGCATTCAGCTGGGCAATGTGTGGATTGGGGTGCAGCCCCCCTTAGGCCTAGCGGGGGATCCCATGCGGCTGATGTTTGAACGAGATTTAACCCCCCACCCCCAGTACGCAGCGTTTTATACCTGGCTGCAAGAAGAGTTTCAGGCGGATGCGGTGGTGCATTTTGGCATGCATGGCACCGTGGAATGGCTACCGGGTTCCCCATTGGGAAATACGGGCTATTCCTGGTCTGACATTCTGTTGGGCAATCTTCCACACCTATATGTGTATGCAGCCAACAACCCATCAGAGTCCATTTTAGCCAAGCGGCGAGGTTACGGAGTGCTGGTTTCCCACAATGTGCCCCCCTATGGACGAGCGGGGTTATACAAAGAACTGATTACGCTACGAGAGCTGATTGCTGAATTTCGAGAAGAGCCCCAGGCAAACCGAGTTTTGCAAGATGCCATTCTCACCAAGATTACCGATACAGGTCTGGCCACAGATTGTCCGCTGCCGGAGTTAAAGCAGCAAGGATTAGAGTTCACCCCAGAGCATGCCAAACTATTTAGTAATGCCGTCTTAGATGCCTACTTTGTCACGGTATATGAGTATCTGCAAGTCTTAGAAAATCGTCTATTTTCCAGTGGCCTCCATGGGCTGGGTCAATCGCCTACGACAGAAGCTATTACCAGCTATCTTGCTGCCTACTTTGGAGAACGCCTGCACCCTGAGCTAATAGAACACATCGCAACGGATACCCTACCGGAGAAACCTCAGATCGACGTCCTGAACAAGCGTTATCCAGCCAGCGCGCCCATCACCGCAGCGCTATTGGACGAAGCCAGAATTATTCGTCAGGGCCTGATGCAAACCACGGATGAACTCACCAATCTGTTGCGAGGCCTTAACGGCGAGTACATTCCTCCAGCCCCCGGTGGCGATCTGTTACGGGATGGTCCCGGTGCTCTCCCCACAGGCCGAAATATCCATGCGCTAGATCCCTATCGTATGCCTTCTCCAGCTGCCTATGAGCGGGGACGTGCCATTGGACGGAAGCTGATCGCTCAGAATGTGGAGGACTCTGGTGAGTATCCTGAAACTGTTGCTGTGATGTTATGGGGACTGGATGCCATCAAGACTAAGGGAGAATCTTTAGGGATTTTGCTAGAGCTGGTGGGGGCGGAACCGATTAAAGAAGGTACGGGGCGGATTGTGCGCTATGGGCTAATCCCTCTAGAGCAGATGGATCATCCCCGCATCGATATTTTGGGCAATCTCTCCGGCATCTTTCGCGATAGCTTTGTGAATATCATTGAGTTGTTGGACGATCTGTTTCTCCGCGCTGCCGAGGCTGATGAACCCCCAGAACAGAATTTTATTCGTAAGCATGCCTTAGAGCTGAAAGCCCAAGGGGTGGAGAATGTGTCGGCTCGATTATTTTCCAATCCGGCTGGGGACTATGGGTCGCTGGTGAATGACCGGGTGACGGATTCTAACTGGGAGTCGGGGGAAGAGCTGGCGGATACGTGGCGCGATCGCAATGCCTTTAGCTACGGTCGTAGCGATAAAGGACAGGCTCGCCCAGACGTGCTCAATACTCTTCTACAAAGCACAGGCCGCATTGTGCAGCAAATTGACTCTGTGGAATATGGCCTCACCGACATTCAGGAGTATTACGCCAACACCGGAGCCCTCAAAAAGGCTGCCGAAAAACGTCAAGGTAAACGAGTGACTGCTAGCTTTGTGGAGAGTTTTTCCCAGGACACCACCCCCCGCAAGCTGGAAGAGGTATTGCGCATGGAGTATCGCACCAAGTTGCTTAACCCTAAGTGGGCTGAAGCCATGGCAGACCAAGGTTCTGGTGGAGCCTATGAAATTTCTCAACGGATGACGGCCCTGATTGGCTGGGGAGGGACCACTGGCTTCCAAGATAATTGGGTCTATGACCAGGCCGCCCAGACCTATGCCCTGGATGAAATCATGGCGAATCGGTTGAGGGAAGCCAACCCAGAAGCATTCCGTAATATCATCGGACGGATGATTGAGGCTAATGGACGTGGGCTATGGCAAGCTGAAGAAGAAACCCTGGAAAAACTACAGGAGCTTTATGATGTCGCTGATGAGACCCTGGAAGGTGTAGGGCTATAATGGCCATAATTAAGGAAATTGCCAAATCACTTGACCATGGCATCACCGTTTCCAGTTGGGAATCTATTTGCCTTCAGCTTACAACAGACTGTTCCCCCTATTCCAATTCCGCTGTTGCCCGGTGAATCAGATGTTTTACTAGAGCTCCAGCCATTACTCGATCAGGTGTATAAAAAGGGCCGATATCATTTGGCTATTGACTACAGTCAACCTCCTAGTCCTAAATTCGCTCCCGAACATCAGCAATGGGTGTTGGAACTCATAGAAAATCAATAACTGAAACTTGCTTATGGTAAGGCTTACTCGAAGATTTATTTCTGTTGGGCTGACTTTGACAATTTCTATTTTTCCTGTAATAGCTTGTACCCCGCAGCAGCAGACCGCGCAAAGAATTAGCCAAACCCCAAAAGACTCTCCCTGGCAAGAAATTGGTCAGTTACCAACGCCTTTAGAATCCCACCAAATGATGGTATTGGGTGACTATATCTATGTGATTGGTGGCTGGAATGAGACCAAAGGCATTCATGAGGATGTCTTTTTTGCGCCCCTAACGTCAGAGGGCACATTTGGTGACTGGCAAGACACAACGGCTCCGTTGCCTCTAAAGCTACAACACCATATGGTAGCTATCCATAAGGGTGCTTTTTATGTGTTTGGAGGAGATAATGGCTTCTGGGATGGCAGTGAGGTTTCTAGCCGAATTCTGCGGGCGGTGCCCAATCAGCAAGGTGATATTACAGAATGGGTAGATGTAGGAGAGTTACCAGAACCACTAACAATTCATGCCGTCACTAGCCTGAATAATCAGCTTTATATTCTGGGTGGCAGCAATACGTTTCGCCCCAACAACACGACGGTAATTGATAAAGTGTTTACAGCGACCATTGCCGCTGATGGAACGGTGGGAGATTTTCAAGAGCTGGCCCCCTTTCCCACACCCATCGGCTGGGTAACGGCAACAACTGTGGATAATCGCATTTTTGCAGTGTCTGGCACTGCCCAGTTTAGACCTAGTGAATTACTTGATCAGGTTTGGGTGGCTGATGTTCAAGTGGATAAAACCCTGTCACCGTTTGAACCGGTGGGGACAATTACAGCACGACAGCGACATGCAACTGTTTTGGTGGATAGAACAGTGGTTGCGATCGCAGGTGGTGCAACCAACAAAGTTCTCTCCACCGTCGAAGCCGCCACGGTTGATGACCAAGGTAATCTCGGATCCTGGACAGAGCTACCGCCTTTACCCGAATCCCGCTATGCCCATGCTGCCTTTGTCCATAATGGTTACATTTATGTGTCCGGTGGTTTCATAAAATATGGTAGCAATGAGACCAGTACTCAGATATTTAGGGTTTGCTGAAAAACTCAATAGAAATCTCAGGGATTATCCAGCAGCCCAGCCAGGGTCAGTAGCCCCTTTCCCAGGGTCGAGCCTTTTCAGCCAGTCCTTGCTTAAGGTGTCTGTAAAGGGTCTCACATCTGCCTGAGAGCGGCGGAGTAAGCGGATCACCCCCATCAAAAACAAGCCAATAAAACGGCGTAGCCGTTTCTCCAAGTTCATCACCAAACAAGTGATGGCAATCATGGTTTCAGCAGTTTGGGCGAGTTTGGCCATGACGTGTCCGAGTCCAAATCGTCGTTTGGCCTGACCAAACTTACCTTCGACAGTGACTCGAATACTCTCATCGTCTCGGGCTTGTTGTCGGAGGAAGGCGTGTTGAGCTTCATCGAGTGACGGTCGACCCAAGGGCGGACCACTTAGACGGATGCCATGCTGTTTACACCACCTCAAGTTATCGCGTGTCCGATAAATCTGGTCGGCATGCACTGAGGCGGGATAGTGTCCGGTGCGGGCGCGAAAGCGTTCTATCTGGGGTATCAAGTCTTCGGATTCATTAAAGTTATCCCAACTGAGACGGTCGAGAAACACATAGCCCGCCACACAACTCATGGCGAATTTGGCTCCAAATTCAACGGGGGTTCCGGCTTTACCGCGCACAATGGGTCGTACATGGGGCTGTGAAATACTCACAATGCGGTCATTAATCCGTCGCTGCTTGTGTTGATACATGTGCTGTTGTTGGCGATAGACCTCATAAATCACCAACAGGGTCTTGTACTCTCGTGGATTCAGCGCTGCAAGCGTTGCGCCTGCTTTGATTAACCGGTCAATGTACCCTAGGTTTCGTCGCACATAGTTGAGTTGTTGTCGGAGGCCTTTACGAATCAACTTGCGTGACTTCTTGCGCCGTTTCACAATCCTGAGGTAGTCTCTGCGGGCGGTTTGTCGATACGTTCGAGGCTTCTTTGGAAGACAGCCTGCTACCTGTTGATACAACTCATCAATGAGCCGTTCACTGTGCTCTCTCGCTTGGTTGAGTAAATCGAGGTCAGTCGGATAGTGAATATCGGCAGGCGCACAACTCGCATCCACAATCAATTGACCTTGATTGCCACTCGATGGCGGGGCTGGTGGATCTGAGTCATCATCGCTCTCGGATGCACTGTCCTCAGATGAGGCGGAGGCGGGGGCCATGCCTGCTTCAACCACCGACTCATTGACCGCTGACACCAGGTCGACACGGATTCGTTTGCGAAAATGAACCAGCATCGACGCATCAAACGGGGGCGTGTCGCTGTACTCATGCAGTCCAAGAAAATATTGCAGATACGGGTTCTCTCGTATTTGGTCTATCGTCTCTCGGTCGCTGGTACCCAATTTCTCTTTGATAATCAATGCGCCCAGAGCCATCCGAAAGCCCTTCGCTGGCGCTCCCATATCCTCGCTAAACTGGCTAGCATAGGTTGATTCGAACTCATCCCATGGGATCATCTCGGCCAGTTTCACCCAGCGATTCTCCGACGATAATTTGCCCCCAAACGGTAGATAAAAATCTTCGAAAGATAACTGGCCAGGTGATGATTGTCGGTACATTTCCCTGAGTAGGTGCAAGGGTTTTAAGCATTTTAGCCACTTTTTCGTGCACTTAAGCACATCTCAATACAATGAAACCCTTGCAAACTATGAAAGCTGGACTTCAACAGCAAACCCTATTTAGATTACCTTTTGAGCAAGGGTAGTACCAATTGTTAATGCATGAAAATGGACGTTTACAGCGTTGAATCATAAATCCCATAGCGCCGCTAGGGTATACGGTCCACCGTCCACCTGCCAGAAAGTGCCGTCCACATAGCGACGGTTTAAATCTAGCTCGGCTATTGTCTGCATGTCGGCGGCAGTTAGCGACAAGTCAGCAGCGGCCAAATTTTGCTTAATACGGTCAGGATTAACTGACTTAGGAATCACTGCGGTGCCTCGCTGCATGGCCCAGCTCAGCAGTACTTGAGCGGGTGTGGCTCCATGGTGTTTAGCAATGGTTGCAATGGTTGGATTTTCCAACAGAACAGGTTCGTCATCGGCCTTCAAGCTATCAGGCCGATCCGCTGACCCCAACGGTGAATAGGCCGTCAGATAAATATTGTTTTCTTTGCAGAAATCCAGCATTGAGGTTTGCTGTAGGTAAGGATGCAGCTCAATCTGGTTCATTTCCGGCTTTAAGCGGGCGTTTTCCAGTAAATCCTGTAGTTTGGCCATACTGAAGTTAGACACCCCGATGTGACGGCATAGCCCCTCATCTGCCAAGACCTCCATTTCACTCCAGGTAATTAAAATGGGCAATACTTCCAGCGAAACTAATTTTTCGGGCGTCAGGGGAAACGTTGCCCCCTTTTTCAGGGCAACAGGCCAGTGGATAAGATACAGATCTAGATAATCTAATTGCAAATTTGAGAGGGTTTCTTTCAGGGCAGGCCGCACATCCTCCGGTGCATGGGAATCATTCCATAGCTTTGAGGTAATCCACATTTGCTCACGGGTGACCACGCCTTCACTAAATGATTCTGATAGAGCACGACCAACTTCGGCTTCGTTGCCATAGATGTGGGCACAGTCAATGTGGCGATACCCCGCTGCAATGGCTTCCTTAACAGCCTTATAGACGTCGCCAGGTGCAGACTTCCATGTGCCTAATCCTAAAATCGGCATCTGGTCGCCATTTTTAAATTTAAATGTAGTTACCATTTATCTGCTCCGAGCGATGAACATTTTCCATCCTGTCTTTTCATCAAAGTAGCAGGGAAAATTAAATTTGCGTCAAACTCAGCATTTAATCCTGTGATTAGGGGCCTTAACCTGCCTGATTTCAAGACGGCGTTGGCAGGCGATAATCACTAACATATTTTACTTTTACCCAACGCTGAAGCATCAAGTTGTAAAGCTAACGGCACGTTGCTATTGGAGTGATGTTAACGTCATGGGAGATTCTCACAACTCAACCTGGGTTGATGTTTAGAATCCTCCCAAAACTGAGACGCATGAATGAAATTTGGTAATAGGCCTACTATGTTAACAATTTCTTCAGCATTAGAAACTATAGCAAGCCTTAGCAATCGACCTCTACACAGTACAGGAGCATGGCAACCCTATGCAATTTTGACCCACTGTGCCCAGAGTGTTGAATGTTCCATGGTGGGATATCCCATACAACAACCTGAAATCTACAAAGCCACGGTTGGTAAGCTAGCTTTCACCCTTTTTTCTGCCCTCGGTGCCATGCAGCATCCCTTAGATGAACACATTCCTGGTGCCCCAGAATTGGAAGCACATGGCAATCTCAAAAAAGCTTTGGCTCGCTTAAAAAAAGCTTACATTGATTTTGACAACTACACAGATTCCCTGGCTCCTCATTTTATCTATGGAGACCTATCAAAACAAGACTATATCCGTGCCCATGTGATGCATTTAAATAATCACCTTGAGGAAATACGAGAATATTCAGCTTGATTCACCATCAGCATCCTTAAGGTTAATTCAATAACAATCCGAGCGCAATTACTGTTAGCCCCCTCGACGACTGGAGACTATTGTTATGTTTGATAATTTTTGGCACAAACTGCCGACTCCGCTGGCGTTGTTGCAGTTATTAAAGCTTCGCAATGATCTTAGGGAGAAAAATCTCCACGATACATCTCAGCTGCCTGATAGTGGTGAATTGCCCAAACCTCACCCCAGCTCTGATGGGAGTCACCTAACTGCTCGTACAGCAGACGGCAGCTTTAATGATTTGCAACAGCCCCAAATGGGTATGGCGGGTACCCGCTTTGGCCGTAATGTTGCACTGGGTGCCGTTGAAGCTGAAGCAGCCCCTAAGCTGATGACGCCAAATCCGCGTGAGGTCAGTCGCATATTGATGACGCGCGATCGCTTTCAGCCTGCCACCATTCTTAATCTGTTGGCTGCGGCCTGGATTCAGTTTGAAAACCATGATTGGTTTTCCCATGGTGATAATGAGCCTGACGATAAGCTAGAAATTCCTTTGGAGCCCAATGATCCGTGGCCAGAGGAGCATCGCCCCATGGCCGTTGGCAAGACGCTGGCAGACAAGTCTCGACCGGACGGTGCCAGACCCAAAACGTTTATCAATACGGTCACCCACTGGTGGGATGGCTCTCAGATCTATGGCAGCGACCCGGAAACGGTGGATAAATTGAGATCGCACGTCCATGGCAAACTCACTATTCAGGATGACGGTCTGTTACCTGTGGATCCCGAGACTGGCCTAGATGTCACCGGTTTTAACGATAACTGGTGGATTGGATTATCCATGTTGCACACTGTGTTCACCAAAGAACACAACGCTATTTGCGATCACCTAAAACAAGAATATTCCCATTGGTCCGACGATGTTCTCTTCAACCATGCCCGGTTGATCAATGCAGCACTAATGGCAAAAATCCACACCGTTGAGTGGACACCTGCGATTTTACCTCTGCCGGCAACGGATATTGCGCTGAATGTGAACTGGTCTGGTTTCCTAGGAGAAGACCTGAAGCAAGTTTTAGGCAGCGTCGGTGAAGGAGAACTCACTGATTTGTTGTCGGGGATTGTGGGGTCTGAGACGGACCACCACACCGCACCCTACTATTTAACTGAGGAATTTGCGTCTGTGTATCGCATGCACCCGCTGATTCCTGATGAACTCCAGTTTTATTCTCTAGATAATAATCGGCCATTACAAGCCGCCGACTTTTTCCAAATCTCAGGCAAACGCAGTCGGACATTGTTAGAATCAATCCCTATGCCGGACCTATACTATTCGTTTGGTATCGCCCATCCTGGTGAAATTAGTCTTCATAACTATCCGCGTTCCTTGCAGCAATTGGTGCGAGACAATGGTGAGGTCTTTGATCTGGCAGCAGTGGATATTTTACGCGATCGTGAACGGGGAGTGCCCCGCTACAATCGTTTCCGAGAGCTGATCGGTAGAACTCGTGTGAAATCCTTTGAGGAAATTAGCAGCAACAAACAATGGGTCGAAGAAATGCGTCGAGTCTACTACAACGACATCAACAGCGTAGACCTGATGGTCGGTCTGTTTGCTGAAGATAAACCTGAAGGCTTTGGCTTTAGCGATACCGCCTTCCGCGTGTTTATCCTCATGGCCTCTCGCCGCCTAAAAAGCGATCGGTTCTTTACCAAGGATTATAGGGCTGAAGTTTATACCCAGCTGGGCTTAGACTGGATTGCCAACAACACAATGGTAACTGTTCTACAGCGCCATTTTCCCACGCTAGCTCCAGCGTTGTACGATATTGACAATGCATTTAAACCTTGGCGTCGCATTAGCACCTAGGGTGCGGTGGGTCCTCAAGCTCTTTGCACTGCCACATAATCGCAAGGGTGGGTCAATCAGTATTGAGCCAGGAACTTCTCAATCATAGATAGCCCAATGATAGAGAGGCATGGATAATACTAGATATAAAGTCTCCTAATATAGACCGACAATCTAAAGAAAATATGGGGAAGAGTAACGTTGCCCAATGGCCCAACCAGTCTTTGCTACTCCTCATAAGTTCCTCAACTTGTTTTGTTACGATCAAGAAGGAAGAGATAAAAATCTTCCACATTTGTTGATCCAACAATATATCAGGAGAAAGCGAATGATTCGCAAAATTGTGGTTGGCTTGGATAGTTCTGATTTAGGGTTGAGGGCCTTACAAAAGGCGATCGCATCTGCACTTAGCTACAATGCAGAGCTAAAACTCGTTCATGTTTTAGTAGATAGCGAACCAGGCGCGCCAAAATTTAGTGGTTATTTTGGCGGACCTCTATACCCCAGCGTTAGCGCCACCGTAGTGGAATCCTACCAAGTTGCCTGGAATCAGTTTGTAGATCATTCGCAAGCTTTACTGAATCAGCAGATTGCCGATGCCCAAAATTATGGCATAGAAGCATCGGGCACCCTACTGTATGGCAATCCAGGCGCACGATTGTGTGAAGTCGCACAAACCTGGGAGGCCGACTTAATTATTGTGGGCAGTCGTGGCCTATCGGGAATGAGTGAATTTCTAATTGGCAGCGTTAGCAACTATGTGTTGCACCATGCTCCCTGCTCCGTTTTGGTCGTACATGCTAAGCAACAACCCGTTGAGGATATTCCGATTGCTCGCAAAAATGAGCAGACTGACACAGCATCCAGCGAGGGGCCCAAGCAGATTTTGGTGGCGCTGGACAAGTCAGAAATGGCTCAAAAGGCAATGAAAACTGCCATCGAACTGGCAAAGCTACATCAGGCTGAACTCAG
The DNA here is from genome assembly GCF_043421015.1 of Leptothoe sp. EHU-05/26/07-4. Classification (NCBI taxonomy): domain Bacteria; kingdom Bacillati; phylum Cyanobacteriota; class Cyanophyceae; order Nodosilineales; family Cymatolegaceae; genus Leptothoe; species Leptothoe sp. EHU-05/26/07-4. The sequence continues at coordinate 582,106 of NZ_JAXSQV010000003.1, read as the reverse complement.
GCTACTTCACGTCATTGACGAAGATGAACCAGGTTTGCCTCAAAAGCTGATTTTTAGCGATAGTCAATACATATCCCAACATAGTGAGCTCCTATTTGCAGAGTACCAGCAGGAATGGAACAAATTTGTCAGTGGCTGGTGGCAAACCTTACAACTCTATGTTGAAGAACTGGAAACTGAAGGTATTGAAGCCATTTGTGATGTCATGCAGGGACGCACGGGGCAGCAGATCTGTGAAGTCGCTAATGATTGGCCTGCCGATCTGATTGTCATGGGCTGTCGCGGATTGTCAGGGCTTAAAGAGTTACTAGTGGGTAGTGTCAGCTACTACGTCAGCCATCGAGCTCCCTGTGCTGTTTTCGTCAATCGACCTAAGTCATCTACGTCAACAAAGGCGCATCAAGAACAAGAAACACGCCAGGTCGCCCAAACTAGAGGGTAAATGGTGAAATTACTCCCGAACCAGGCTTAAACCGAGTTTGGGAGTAAGGTTCTTCATAATTTCCTCAACTTTCTCCACTAGCGTGAAATTATTGCTCAGACACAGGTGGCATCCATCAAGCACGCTTATGAGACCTGATGTAAAACCCAGACTCAATGTCCATGTAGGTTTACCTCGGATTGTCCTGATTAGCGCCTTTCGCGTCAGTATGGTCTGGGATTTGCTCACTACATTTTTAGGGAGCCTGCTCATTCTAAATGGTATTCATTTCATTGCCATTGGCTTAAGTCTAGTCGGTACTTTAATTGCAGGGGCCTTTAATTTCTCGACTCGTCCTATATGGGGACATAATCAAGGCAAACAGCGTGAAATTTACCTGCTAAGACTTGCTTGGATACTCGCTATTCTTTTTGACTTTTGGACATCATTTATCTGTAACGTCACCTACGTTGCCTTAGGACGATTTGAGTTAGGCCGAGCGGCTACCTGGGATTACATGGCTCGCATAACATGGGATCAGCATCTGATCGTCCTAGTGATCACCATCTTCACAGTTATGAGTCCGATGATGGTTGGCATCATTAGAAAGCGCAATCCTGAATTTTTAGCTTAGATTCGACTGCGGGGTGGTATCAAGGCAGAGCGGGAAGTTTTCCCAAGGATAGAATTCAATCGTCAGACGTCAGGACTTCACTAACGTCTAACGTCTGACTCCCCAGCCAGCCAAGCTTTTCTGGCGTAAGTTGATGCCTGGTAGGTGCAACTTGCCAAAGGCGATTGATCACGGTATCTATGAAATATCTATGTTTAGATAACTCTATTAAATCAATCGCTAACTGTTGTGAGTGCAGCCTTAAACGTCATTACTATTACCAATATCATTAGTGTTGTCGTACCCATTGTCATTATCTTGGGTGCGTTTTTTCTAGGAATAATTGTTGAACGTCAAGGGTTAAATCGCCTGCAGGCGCTCTCTTCCAGGATAGGTTGGGGTGGTGCTGATGTGATTATCAGCTCCCTCAAAGGATTAATCCTGTTTTGGTTTATTATTGGCGGTATTTTTGCAGCGATTCTGACGCTGCCCATTGACAATAATTTATTTCTCACAATTCAAAGGTGTCTCTTAGTAGCCGCTATTGCCTCTGGTACCTTAATCGTTGCCCGTTTATCTGTAGGCTTTGTCCGCTACTTTTCTGAGACAAAAGGGGCAGGTAATCTGACATCTCTATTTGAGATGCTGACCCAAATTGTGATTTTCACCTTTGGTGTACTGATCACACTGCAGTCCCTTGGCATTGCCATTACACCTTTACTCACAGCTTTGGGTATTGGTGGTGTTTCCCTTGGTCTAGCTTTTCAGAGTACCCTAACTAATTTTCTGTCAGGCTTAAACCTAGCCACATCTAATAAATTAAGGGTTGGGGACTTTATCCAGTTAGATTCTGGTGAAGAGGGATACGTGGTGGATATTGCCTGGCGGCACACTATCCTGCAAGACATTCGCGACAACATGGTAGTGGTACCCAATACCCGAATCCTCAATAATGTCTTCAAGAACTATGGTCTACCAGATAAAGAAGCTCTGATTATCCTTGAAGTGGGTATTAGCTACGATACGGATTTAGAGAAAGTAGAACAAGTCGCCCTTGAGATCGCCAATGAGGTGATGAATGACGTTGTTGGAGGCGTGCCCAATTCTGACCCCTGGATTCGCTTTAAAGAATTCGGTTACTTCGCGATCACCATGACGGTTTACCTGCGCATTCGCGAATATTTTGACCATCTGGTGGTGCGCCACGAGTTTATCAAACGGCTGCATAAGCGTTTTCGCAACGAAAATATTCCCATGCCGTTTCCGATTCAAACCTCGTTAATTCCTATTCCCCATGAGCAAACGCCAACCCCTAAGCGTAGTGCATTAAGCCATGATGGTCTGCCAGATCTACCCTTTTTAAATGACGAGCAGTAATCTCTTCGTGAACACAGTCACTCATACCAGTTTTTAGTCATTAGGTTTGAATGATAAAAGTCTTTCACAGTCACGTATTTGAGGTTGATGGTTGCAGTTAATTTTCTAGGGATTGATATTAGCCATCGTTCCCTAAGCTTTACTCAGGGAACGATGGCTGATGGTGATTAAACGCAGAGGCTAAGCGATTGCTGATCTTGCCCAGCTTGATCCTGTGCATTCAGTAAACGGTTAAGACCATTAAGCACAGCCAAGATTGAGGCTGTGGTGATGTTGCGATGGGTGCCCATGCCATAGCATGTCTGTGACGGCTCTGGGCCAGTGATGGCAACCAAGGCAATGGCCTCGGCACCACTCCCTGCATGCAGCGCCCGTTCCTCATAATCAGCAATCTCGATGTCAAAGCCCCTAAGCCGCAGAGCTGCCACTAGGGCATCGATGGGACCATTGCCAGCCCCTTGCAAACATAGCGGTTGGTTGTCGTAACTCACCTGCATCACTAGCTGTTGCACCTGGTCATTATCACCTGACGTTTCCAGGTGATGGGATTGATAGACAAATGGCCCCAATGGCCCCAATGGCCCCAATGGCCCCGGTGCTGCTCCATAGGTGTTACAAAACAACTGCCAAATCGCAGACGATGACATTTCGTCGCCAGTACTATCCATAACCTGCTGTACTATCTGGCTAAATTCCACCTGTAAAGCCTTGGGTAGAACAACGCCATAGTCTCGCTCTAGCAAGAAGGCAATGCCCCCCTTTCCTGACTGGCTGTTAACCCGCACAATGGCCTCATAGGAGCGACCCACATCTGCCGGGTCCATGTGAAAATAGGGAATCTCCCAGTAGTCCCCCGGCTGTCGTTGAGCAAATCCTTTTTTGATGGCATCTTGGTGAGACCCAGAAAAGGCTGTAAAGACCAAGTCACCCACATAGGGATGCCGTGGATGAATGGGTAGCTGGGTGCATCGCTTAACCACCTCGGCCACCTGATCTATTTGCGAAAAATCTAGGCCCGGATGAATGCCCTGGGTATAGAGATTCATCGCTAACGTCACCAAGTCCACATTGCCGGTACGTTCGCCATTGCCAAACAGACAGCCTTCCACTCGATCCGCCCCTGCCATTTGGGCCAGCTCTGCCGCTGCCACACTACAGCCTCGATCATTGTGGGGATGGACACTCAGGGCCACTGCATCACGGTAGTCTAACTGGCGATGCATCCATTCCACCTGATCGGCAAATATATTGGGTGTAGCGACTTCAACGCTGGCTGGTAAGTTAATAATCGCTTTGGCGTCGGGTGTGGGTTGCCACACGGCCAAGACTGCATTGCAAATATCTCGGGCAAAGGGTAGTTCAGTGGATGTAAAAACTTCAGGAGAGTATTGAAATCGCCAGACCGTTTCTGGTTGTTGTTGGGCCAGCTGCCGAATCAGGGTGGCAGCCGACACAGCTAGTTCAATGGTTTCTGTCTTATTGTTGCCAAAGACAACGCGGCGAAATACGGGAGCTGTCGCATTATACACATGGACAATTGCCTGTTTAGCTCCTCGCAATGCTTCAAATGTTCGACGGATAAGCGATTCCCTTGCCTGGGTGAGGACTTGTATGGTGACATCTGCGGGGATCCGATCTTCTTCAATCAGTCGTCGGACAAACTCAAATTCTGTTGCCGAGGCTGATGGAAACCCTACTTCAATTTCTTTAAAGCCAATGCGCACCAACAGTTCAAAGAAGTGCAGCTTTTGCTCAATCGACATGGGTTGGGCCAGGGCCTGGTTGCCGTCACGTAAATCGGTGCTGAGCCATGTGGGGGCTTTGGTAATGGTGCAACTGGGCCAGGTGCGGTCAATCTGAATCGGTTGAAACGGACGGTATTTGTGGGCAGGATGCTTCAACATAATGGTTTTTGTGAGTGCTTAATGGTTGGTTGTTTAATTCCTTTTCTCGGGAAGAGCATGCAAAGGATGCTGTTGCGTTTCCCTCTTGGGAGGGGTGCCCAACGGGCGGTGTGGGTAAAGTCTGCGAGCAACAATGTTTACAGGCAAAAAGACTTAAACCTCTCAAGCCACAACAATTCCTTTAAAGAGCAGAAGGATTGATGTTGAGAGCTCGAAAAATTGCGCAAGGGACAACCCACCCCGGAGCCCCTCCCATGAGGGGATAGGGTATCGATAGACGTGGGAGATTTTGGAGATAGGCAGGCTAGGGAGACAACCTAAGAGAACGCTTTCATTTCAGCAATGGGGCTCTTCCAAAAGTGGAAGAACCTGGGTGAAATGGTCGTCCTATGATTTCAGGTATGACATCCAAAACTCAAAGATTCTCGTATATCAGAAACGTTGGGTAATGGATGGGTTAGAAAAAGCCTGCCTATCGTATGGATTGGGGTGAAATCTAGTTAGTATGCGCCAGGCGCAGCAGCAGTCCTAGCCCACCGAGGCTAGTTAGACTGTGTAGTGATAGCTGCTTGACTGCGTTCATGACAAGAAAAGTTTGTGAAAAACTCAATGACGAGATTCTAGCTTACTCTTTTTTAGACCGTCAACTAAATTATTGGATGGTTATTGGTTCCTGGTTCTTAGTTCTTGGCTGCTCATTCTTTGTTTTGAGGCATTGTCTCCCATAGTTTGTTAATGACTTAACGTGTCTAACTTAACTAACTAAGAACTAAAAACTAGTAACTCAAAACAATTCCTGATTAGCGCTTAACCAGGCATCCTGATATTCTAACAAGGTTACAAAACTTTACGTCTTTGCTTTTATGGCTGCCAAGTCGCGCCTGCCGCTGCAGTTTTGGATTGTCACGTTGGTGGCGTTCATTAACTCCGTCAGTTTTACCATCATTATTCCAACGCTGTACCCCTATGCTAAAGAGTTTGGTCTCAGTGATCTGGCGGCGAGTCTGCTGACCACGGCGTTTTCCTTGTCTCAGTTTTTGGGTACCCCGATTCTGGGGCGGCTATCGGATCGCATTGGGCGTAAGCCGTTGTTGGTAATTAGCTTATTGGGCACGGTGGTGGCTAACCTGCTGGCGGCGGTCAGTCCCTTTGCCTGGTGGCTGTATCTGGCCAGGATGCTGGATGGTCTAACAGGGGGTAATAATTCTGTAGCCCAGGCGGTGGTCAGCGATATTACAACCCCGGAGCAGCGGACCCAAGCTTTTGGAATTTTTGGCGGCATATTTCGACTGGGGTTTGTCGTGGGGCCGCCACTGGCCTATTTTGCCCAGACGTTACCCCCGATACCGGGTATCACGCCTTTGGGTATGAGTTTTATGGTGTCAGCCCTGATGGCCCTGGTGGCAGCGATTCTCTGTTTTGCGGTATTGCCGGAAACACGGCCATCGTCAGAGTGCGATCGCAAACTCAACCTGTCCCTAAATGACTTTGGTTTTGGCCGCCTGGCCACCTCCTTCCGCAAACCGTTGGTCGGTCGCATTTTCCTGATGACCTTTCTCAATGGGGCCACATTCACCGTATTTACCTTTGCGTTTCAGCCCTTCTTCTTAACGGTGCTGGGGCAAGATACCAAGAATCTGGCATTTGCGTTTGTATTCTTTGGCGTTCTAGCGTTTTTATCCCAGGTGTTCTTATTAGGGCCTCTGCGGAAACGGATGAATCTTGTCACACTGCTGGTGACTGCCCTGATTATGCGGGGAATTTTGCTGATTCTTTATCCGTCGTTCCCTACCATTGAAGCGTTCTGGGTATTGCTATTCTTCTTTGGTATTGTCAATGCATTTCCGATGCCGCTGATCGATTCACTCCTGTCGCTACGCACGTCTAAAGATGAACAGGGTGAAGCCCTCGGTACCAATTCTTCTTACCTGAGTATGGCCAATGCCATCGGCCCTGCTGTTTCCGGCGTACTGGTCACCTTTGGGTATGGCATGCCTTTTTTGGTGGCAGGTGGGTTAACTATAGCGATCGCAATCTTTGCGTTTTCCCTAAATTTGCCAGACAACAAAGCCCCGGCAGTGTGATCAATGAATAGAACCAGCGGATGGGCATTGCCCATCCGCCGATTAAATTAATCTTGCAATAGCGCTTCTTTTTGCAGCACCATCAGCTGCTTAATGCCCACTTCTGCATAATCCAGCATCTGATTTAGCTGTTGACGATTAAAGCTTTCAGCCTCAGCAGTTCCCTGCACTTCGATGTACCCCAATTCCCCATTGAGCACCACATTAAAATCAATGTCGGCTGCAACATCTTCTGGATAATTGAGGTCGAGAAACGCATCGCCTTCTAACAGACCGACAGAAACAGCAGCAATCTGATGCTTTAAAGGTGAGCTTTGCAGGGTGTTTTTGGCCATGAGTGTGGCGATCGCATCTTCTAAGGCCACATAAGCCCCCGTGATCGCCGTCGTGCGAGTACCGCCATCAGCTTGGATCACATCCGCATCTACCGTCAGCGTTATTTCCCCTAACGCCTCTAAGTCTAGGGCAGCCCGCAAACTGCGACCGATCAGCCGCTGAATCTCTTGGGTACGACCCGATAGTTTCATCAGCTCACGCCTTGTCCGGGTGTGGGTGGCACTGGGCAACATCCGATATTCTGCCGTGAGCCAACCTTGTCCTGAGTCCTTCAGCCAGCGAGGCACGTCTTCAGACGCTGACACCGTACATAGCACTTGAGTATTGCCGCAGTGGGCTAAGACTGACCCAGCCGCATAACGGGTAAAACGTCGCTCGAACTTAACTGGACGCAGTTCATTCGGTTGCCGACCATCAGGACGCTGCCAAACCATAGTGTCAATGCTCTGTATAACTATTTTCCAACATACCTAGTCTGCCGGAGTGTTGAGAACTTACCACCAGTTTTTTTAGGGTTTGCTTAGATGTCCTTACAAAAATACTTTTATCAAAGAATTATCAGATTTGTTCGCTAATTACCTGAAAAATATAGAGCGATGGAACCTAACTACCTCAGATCATCGTCTTAATAGAAACATGTCGGCATTGCCCCCTCTGCTAAAGCCCATTAAACATCTATGTTTTCTAAGTGATTGGGCTTTAAATCTGCTGCCTATTGCAAATAGGCAATCCCTCCTTAAGAACCTCTTGGCTGTCAAACCACATTGAGGTGATGATTATATTTGCGATAGGGAACTATTGAAAAATGAGTGCTTTGCAGTAAAACTGCTAGTACCCAATGTGTAATAAAACCGTATGACAGGCCCACAGAGCTATCGAAATCACCCATGTTGGATAGTGGTAAAATCCTAACTGTTGACGATAGACCTGAGAACTTAGAGGTACTCACAGAGGTCTTAGCTTCAGCTGGGTATACGGTAGCAGCATCCATTAGTGGCGAGCGGGCTATCCACCGTTTACGGTCTTTTGTGCCAGACCTGATCCTGCTGGATATTGAAATGCCAGGACTTGACGGCTTCGAGACTTGTCAACAAATTAAAGCCAATCCCAGTACATCCCACATTCCCGTTATTTTTATTACGGCCCTATCAGATACTGAAAGTATTGTCAAAGGCTTTTCAGTGGGAGCAGTTGACTTTATTAGTAAACCATTTCAAGAACCGGAATTATTAGCCAGGGTTGCCACTCATTTACAACTAAGGCATGTTAATCAGCTCTATGAATTAGAACAGAAAAAAACAGAAGAACTGACTAAACTCAATAACAAACTTCTGCTGACTCAGTTTTCAGTTGATAATGCAGCCAACGGCATCGTTTGGCTGGATGAAGATGCTAAATGTTTCTACGCTAACACAGCGGCTTGCAACATCCTGGAGTACTCATCTGAAGAACTCACAACCTTATCAGTACCCGATATTGACATTAATTTCTCGCTGAAGCATTGGAAAAAGCTTTGGAATACCATTAAACAGAAACAAAGCGTTTCTCTTGAATCTCAACACCTCACCAAGAGTGGGCGGGTTTATTCAGCTGAAATCACGGTTAACTATCTTTCTTTTGCAGAACGAGAATGCAGTGTTGTTGTGTTTCGTGACATTAGCGATCGCAAACGGGTTGAAGCTGAACTTCAGTTAAGTCAGGCCCGTACCCAGGCAGCATTTGAGCAAGCGGCTGTGGGCTTTGCTGAAGCCAACATGACCACTCAAAAATTTACGAATGTCAATACACTCTTTTGCCAAATGATCGGCTATAGCCGAGAAGAGTTATTGCAGATGACATTTGGTGATCTCACCTATCCAGAGGATATCCAAGCGTCTCGTCAAGCGATGGAACGTCTGTATAGCGGGGAGGTAGATAGTTTCACCCTGGAAAAGCGATATCTACGTAAAGATCGTACCTATTTTTGGGCAGAGACAACCGTCTATTTGGTCAAACTGCAGGGGGAGCATGCGATCTATACCTTAGGTCTAATTCAGGATATCAGTGAGCGTAAAGCCACTGAAAAAGCACTGAGCCTGGCCAAGTTTGCCATTGATCATACTGCTACCAGCTGCTTTTGGGTGAATAAGGATGGACATTTTCTCTCGGTCAACAAAGCGGCCTGTCAAAAATTGGGCTACTCTCAAGCAGAATTAACCACCATGTCGGTGTGGGATATTACCCCCACATTTTCTCAACGTGAATGGCCTGCCCATTGGCAAGCCCTCAAAGAGCGTCATTACCAACGGTTGGAAACGTTTCACCAAACGAAGGATGGGCATATATTTCCAGTGGAAGTTGTTGCTAACTTTTTAGAGTTTGAAGGCGAACAGTACAATTTTGCACGGGCAATCGATATTACCGAGCGCAAAGCGGCTGAAGTCAAAATAAATCAACAGAATCAAGAATTGGAACAGGCGCTCAGACAGCTGCAAAACACTCAGCTACGGCTGATTCAACAGGAAAAAATGTCCGCCCTCGGCAATTTAGTGGCAGGTGTTGCCCATGAAATCAATAATCCAGTTGGTTTTGTCGGTGGCAATGTTACTGAGCTCAAACGCGCGCTATCGGATCTGATAGAACATCTAACCCTCTATCGTCAACAGGCCCCTACGGAGAAAATAGTTGCCCATGCTGCCGCCGTTGAACTGGATTACCTATTAGAGGATGTTCCTAAAATGCTGACATCGATGGAAACGGGATGCGATCGCATTCGTAACATTAGTGTTAGTCTGCGCTCATTTGCCCGTGCCGATAAAGAAACCAAGGTCGCCTTTAATTTACACGAGGGCCTGGATAGTACCCTACTAATTCTCAAACACCGCCTGAAGGCTAATAAACAACGGCCAGCCATTCAGGTGCATAAGCATTACGGTACCTGTCCTGAAATCACTTGCTTTCCAGGGCAGTTAAACCAGGTCTTTATGAACCTTTTGGCCAATGCCATTGACGCACTAGACGAAAAAAGCCAATACCAAGATTACGCAGCCCTGGAAACCACCCCTAACCAGATCACCATTAAGACCGAATTCAACCAGGGGAAAATCATCATCCATTTTATTGATAATGGCGCAGGCATGCCTGAGGACATTAAGTCGCAGATTTTTGATCACCTCTATACTACAAAAGAGATTGGCAAAGGAACCGGCCTGGGGCTAGCCATTGTGCAACAAATTGTTGTCGAAACCCACGGCGGGCAAATTACGGTTAACTCTGCCCCTAATCAAGGTACAGAATTTACGCTGACTCTACCGACCTCTGTAACGGAGTGATACCGCTAAAGATTGAGTTTTCTCAATTTTTCTACGCCATTGTGCCCATAAGCGGTTAAAACAGGCATATAAGACAGCAAACCATCTCTAGACCTGTAGTTTTTTGTAAATGAAAACTACAAGTCTAGATGTGGTTTGGTTTTGGCTCAGGGTTAATTTTTATCCCCTATAGAAACAAATCTAAAAATACAGTGGAGGGTCAGATGGACTTCACACGACGGGATGCGTTGCGACTAGGACTACTGGGTGCTGGCAGCTTATTTGCTTGGGGTCGAGGCGGCTATGCCCTGGCCGCTGCTGGAGACTGTGTCCCCCATGGCATGGGAGAACCGCCAGGACCTTTCATCACTCCTCGTTTTAGTCCTGATCTTCCTCTTTTTGATCGTCCTTTTGAACCTATGCAGGTGCTGCCGTCTAAGTCAGTCACATCTGGCTTAGATGGCTATACCATCACCATGCAAAAATCCCAGGTGGAGATTTTACCCGGTAAACCAACCACCATGTGGACCTATAACGGGCAAGTGCCAGGGCCACTGATTCGACAACGCCAAGATACGGGGTCTGTAGTACGTTTTGTTAATCAGCTGGGCAATGATGATCAGGGCAGGGGCATCAGCACCGTCATTCATCTACACGGTGTAGCATCGTTACCTCAATACGATGGGTATGCCGAAGATATTATTCCAACCCAGCACTATAAAGACTATTATTACCCTAACGATAGAGCCGCTACATTCTGGTATCACGATCACGTTATTGAGCACACGGCCCGCAATGTCTACATGGGTTTAGCCGGCATGTACATTGTTGAATACGACGCCCAAGACTTCTGTAATCCGGATGACCAACAACTGCTCCCCCAAGGAGACTATGACATTCCCCTAATTATTCAAGATAAGCGTCTGACCCCCGAGGGTGAGCTTGTATTCAACGACAGAGCCCATCGAGGCATTTATGACGATGTTGTTCTGGTTAACGGTGTACCCTGGCCCAGGCTAGCGGTGAAAAATCGTAAATACCGGTTTCGAGTCTTAAATGGCGGCCCATCACGCACCTTAAGTTTAGAGGCTCGGGTCAAACATAGCGATGGTTCCCTGGAGCCCGTGATGTTACAGGTGATTGCCAGTGACTCCGGCTTATTGAGTGCCCCCGTTACCACGGATAACCTGCGGGTAGGGGTGGCTGAACGGTATGAGTTTGTGATTGATTTTGCCGACTATGCAGGTAAAGAGGTACTGCTAGTCAACCCAATTTTCTTTGGCAACATAGACGGTAACCTGCGCAGCACTCAGATCATGTGCTTCCAGGTGAGTGGAGGAGCCCAAGACAATCCTCCATTACCAGAGCGGCTGACAACATTGACCCCCATGGCAACCCTATTATCCGAAGTGAAAGCGGAACGGAACTTCCGATTTGATCGAGCTGGTCGCTGGTTGATTAACGGTAAAGCCTGGGACCCCCATCGAGTCGATGCCTTTGTTGACCCCTGTGCCACGGAAATTTGGCGATTCACCGCAACCGGGGGTTGGGTCCATCCCATCCATATTCATTTGGGTCACTTCCGTTTACTGAGCCGCAGCCGTACTCCGGTTGCCCCCTATGAGCAGGGGCAAAAAGACACATTCTTTGTCAATGACTTTGAAACGGTGGAAATGATTGGTCGCTTTGGCCCCCACGAAGGCAAATACATGATCCATTGCCACAATCTGGTGCATGAAGATCATGACATGATGACTCAGTTCCAGGTGGGAAGCAACGGCTGTGAACCCTGTGCCGAGCCCGCCAAGCCATTACCAGCGCCAGCTAACTTTGATGCTCCACAATGTGTGCCTCCCCCTGAATGTGTCGTCGAGATGGACAATGGCGGCGCAGCCACCTGTGGATAAGGGATAATTGATAAATACTTGTAGGGGTAGTGCCTCGTGCCTACCCCAAACAACTTGTGACTATCTTGCAATATTCGATCTATCTATTTAGCTCGATGGTCACCGGCATCAAATCGTTTAAGTGCCTTCATATCGTAGGGGTTAAACGGTTTAGACTGAGAGCGCTCAGACGATTGCTGCTCAGTTGTTGTCTGTTTAGGGGGTGTTTTCTCAGCAGCAGGCTGCGTGTCTTGTTGATTAGTATTCTTTTGACTGGGTTGTTCTTGGGGAACGTTGGCAGAAGATGTTTCCATTTGAGCGATCCAGTGTGTTGTCAGTGTGGCGTCAGGCGAAGCGAAGGCCCACTGGGGACCCAAAAACACAGCTACTCCCATAATTCCGATTAAACAGAGAAGAACGAGTTTTTTCACCATGGCCGTTCACCGGATACAGAAACAGCTGGGCTTAGCCATCATGCCTCGATCTTATGCAGTGTTTTTATCCCCCACGGCATCTTGTTACAAAGCTTACGCTTGCTTAGAAGGTTATTGGACGATGGGCGCGAGCATCATCAGTTCAGCATTGCCATCATCGGCTACGGCAGGCTGCAACAGATCGAAGAGATCAGGATATTGCTCGGCAATTTCTTGTTCGGTTAATGCAGCGTTTAGAACGGCACCTGACTCGTCAGCGACTGAGTAAAGGTATCCCTCGGGGTGGGAGGTGATCGTTACGGTGCGATCGCGAAGTTGAAGTTGAGCCACCACCGGCATCGTCTCAGGCTGACGTGTCACATCTTCTGCTAACGCTAACCCGGTCAAACCAGTTACAGATACAGCCGTCAATAGGGCTGCCATTGCAAATCGAGCCATCAAACTGACCTCCCACATATGAACATGCTCCAAGCCTATCGCAATCCTTTAGGAATGGCGGGAGGTTACGAACAGCGAGTGCTGTGTCAAAGCGAAAAATATGTAATGAACTGCAACTGTAACGAACAGTAACAGTCGTCGTTTAACTAAAGCTTCAGGAAAAACCAGGAATAACTTCTAAATAACTTCAAAGTAATTTAGTTACGCTAAAGGCGAATATGGGGACACCTGGAAACCGTAATCTGCTTTTACGTGGAGACGTGAGCACTTTGAATAAGATAATCATTACTGCTGGAGCCACCCTTTCAGCCATAGGCCTAATAGCTGGTGCACCTGCCCATGCAAGCACCCTATCTTTTAATTTTCAGCTAGATACATCTGCCGACGTAGGAGTTAGCCCATTTTTAGCAGGGCTCACATGGGCGGGCGTTACCTTACCAGACAGTTTTAATATTGATGCAGATGATGTTACAGGCAGTTTCATCGTTTTAGATGACCCCGATCAATTTACCGATGGTGAGATCGAGCTTGGCTATGACTTTATCGGTGCGGCACTAGGTAATTCCTACGAAGCCACACTGGACTCTTTGCTGGGTGACTTTGAACTGACATCTGAGCAAGCTCTACAGTCCATTGATGATCTCTTTACCATCACTCAATTTACTGGCAAAGGCATCCTCAAGTCTGAATCTTTTGACGTAGCGGGTAACCCCAAGAATCCTAGCCCGTTTAATATCACCTACGACAATCAGGCCAATTCTGTGCTCATTAATGGTTATTCAGAGAAGGTAGCCAGTAGCTGTTTGTTAGCTGACTGTAGCCTAACGGGGAATGTTAGCTATGGCATCGGTGTTGTGCTCAGCGAATTGGTTACCGTTACGGGTGATTTGCTCGCTAATTCTGCAATTGAATTTAGTGAAGACACCAGCAATGCTATCCGTGGTCTCCGCCAGGCTGCATTACTTGTGCAGCAGATCAATCCATCCTTAGAAACCTTGAGTCTGGCAACGGTCAACACTACTTTTGCCGCCAACACTGAGTTTCTAAGCTTCAATCCCAATGGTTCAGCGGATGACATATCGTTTGATGTCACTGGGGGCACACTGAGTGCCAGGGCAACAACGGATGGTCAGGAAGAGCAGCTTTTTACTAGAGCTTATGCCACCGAGGAAGAGGCCACTAAGGAAGAGGTCACCGCGACCGAAAACTGGACTGCCACAAAGTCAACTTCAACGGCCACACTAACTGGTGTAACGTCTTCACCCACGACCTCTGTATCATCAAGTACTCCACAGCTATTGGCCACAGTTGATGATAGCGATGTGCAGGATGTGCCAGAGCCGTCAATTGTTCTAGGTTTCTTAGGGACTGCTGCCTGGATGGCTAAGCGGAACCGTAGGAAAACGATTGCTTAATCAAGTTTTACAATCAGGGCGGATATACCAATTACAAAAACTTCTTTGGGGGCGCACAGTCTGTGCGCCCTTTTCTTATATTTTCTTATATTTGTTAGCTAGAAGCCGCCTGAAGAACGTCTGCCCCTATCTACTGGGGTCTCAGGAGTTAGCGGGTCACTTAGAGATAACACCTTTAGATAGTGGGAATATTCATCCACTACCTTTTTGTAGGTTTCCACAGCTTGTACATCATTTTTCGATGGAATATCAGTCTCATATAGGACCTGAGAAACAATAGTTTTTGCGTTTAAGAGGATCAGCGCTTCGTTGTCAGACTCAATTAATTGTTGATTTAACAGCTTTCTGTGTTCGTAAAAGCTAATTTCACGCTCACGTTGGAAGACCCCTTCCTGGGTCATGCGCGCACACATCATCAGATGTCTAATGGATTGAAGTTTCCCGTCACTATGGTTGTCATCCTTTTCCATGACATGCAATGCGATTTCCTTAGGAGTCTCCATAAGCCCTTGTGACCAGAACGATTGTAGAAATTACACCGTGTACTTATCCGCCTTTATTTTTATAAAACCTGCCTGGCAGGTTTTATAAAAATCGACCTGAGGCGGCACGGCTAAGATACTGTCCCATACCAGCTTTCCCCAGCCAATCATCTCCATCAACGATCATCTCTCCTCTTAAAAAGACTTTTTTCACTTTGCCCTGCACTTCACGGCCCTCAAAGAGAGAGTAGTCTACCAGGAGTAGTCGTCAACGGCGGTGACGATACGGCCACCTTTGATGAGTACTTTGCTCATGTTTCTTCTACGAGAGATCTGTTTTTAGATGGCTTTGAATGGCGTGGGCACCCCCCACCTTCCGATTACGATTGAGAGGCTTTGTATGCAGTCCAGCTGCCGTGGTGAGAGATGTCGGGCCAGTTGTTTTCTTCGATAAGAGCTTGGGGGTATAGCATTGCGATCGCACGTCCTCCACCCTCCAAACTCACCTCTGCCGGATACATGTTCGGCGGCTCCGTAGACACCAGATAGTCATATTGCTCCGCCGTTAATTCGTACAGTTCACCGGGAATCGAAATGCCTCCCGAGTCCACGGCATAGATGCCTGGATGCCATCCATCTTTGATAGAATGCAGTCGATAGCTGGCTGTCGTTTTCGCCTCTCCTACAAAGGTGGCAGCTTGAAGATTGCCATGATCCGGTTGTCCCCGTAGGGCTGAACCACAAATAAATACGACTTTAGTTCCGCTATCAGCCATAGATGCTCTCTCCTTAAATTGTGACCACAGTGTTAGCTGTTTTATTAAACCCCATAGGGTTTCATTTCAAGGAAAACCCCATGGTGGGTGAAGTGCTCTAATCAATTTCTCAACCTGTACTGGGTGGGCCACCATCATCTCGGGGTAACTGGCGTTACAGATACCTGACATAAGCATTTATAAAATAAAAATAATTTAAACAAGTTAAGGTTGGAGTGATCACTCACTGCTACTAGCTTGTCGAGTTTATTTGGCTGGACACACCACTTATGTTGAACATCATTGCATCTACTCACATCGCACCTGCCGATACACTGACGGTCAATGGGGAGCGCCTCATGCAAATGATGACCGATGTAGGAGCCATTGGAGCCTTACCCAATGGTGGGGTACGGCGACTTGCCTTTAGCCCAGAGGACCGTGAATGCCGACAACTAGTCCGCAGCTGGATGGAAGCGGCAGGCATGACCGTCACCATTGATGCTGCGGGCAATATGATTGGTCGCTACGCAGGCCGTTTTCCTCAAGCCCCGGCTCTGGCAACGGGCTCCCATCTGGATACGGTGCCCAATGCCGGTATTTACGATGGCACCTACGGCGTACTGGCGGGTGTAGAAGTTGCTCGCACTCTGTATGACCAGGGCATTCGTCCCGATCATCCCATCGAAGTGATCGTCTTTGCCGATGAAGAACGCACCATGATTGGGAGTAAGGCCATGGCGGGTAAAGCCAATCTGGAGCCGAGCTTTTATGAGCATCCCCACTATGAACCCATTGATATGGGGGTGAATTTTATTGGTGGAGACTGGGCACAACTGCCCTCAGCCAAACGCGATACGGATGGTCTGGCTGCATTTGTAGAGCTTCATGTTGAACAGGGACCCGTGCTGGAGGCTGCTGGCAATTCCATGGGTTTAGTCACTGGCATTGTGGGTCAGCGTCGTTATTTGATTACGATTGATGGCACCGCTAGCCATGCGGGGACAACGCCCATGCCCATGCGCCAAGATGCGTTGGTGGCCGCCTCCCAAATTATTTTGGCGGTGAATCGCCTCGGTAATAAAACCGGTGATGGCTACGGTGAACAGGTAGCTACGGTCGGTGCCATGCAGCTATCACCCAATGTGGCGAATACTATACCGGGTCGGGTGGAAATGACCCTGGATATTCGGGATCTGTCGAATCAACGGTTGGATGCCATGGTGGCAGAGTTGGAGGAAGCAATGGATGCGATCGCCACCCAAACCCAAACCCAAATTCACATCAAGCCACAACTCCGCAACGAACCCGTTCCCGTTAATTCCCACATTTACAATGCCATTGCCCAGGTGTGCGATGAACTACGGCTACCGGCTCAATCATTGCCCAGCCGCGCCAGCCACGATGCCCAAATTATCGCTAGCATTACCGATATGGGTATGATTTTTGTCCCCAGCCAGAACGGCATCAGCCATTCTGAAACCGAGTACACAACGCCTGAACATTGCATTCAAGGCGCAAATATTTTATTACATACTTTGTTGAAGTTAGATCAACATTATCGTTGCCCAGAATATCCTCCAGCCATTAGAACAGAATCTAAAGTTTAATGGAACTTTCCACCTTCTGAAGGCAGCTATTGGTACGTTTTTACCCAGCTGTCTCCTAAGTTACATTCACTGTTGTCCCATGTTCACTGGTAACAGTTATTACTAACCTTCACGGCCCATAGTTGTATTCAGATTAAACATTTAGCTTCAATTTCGCACCCTTCTCATCCCTATAGGAGACATCCCCCATGGCGGTTAGCGCTGATCGGCCCTCCCCGATAGCCCCTCAAGAGCAGCCTCCCAAACCCACCATAGTATCGACTGAAGCTGCAGCAGGTGTTTCACTGCGCTCCGTCACCAAAAAATATGGCAATGTCATCGCCATTGAAAACATGACCCTGGATATCCCAGCAGGCATTTATTGCTGTTTGCTAGGACCCAGCGGATGCGGTAAAACCACTGCCCTGAGGATGATTTCAGGCCATGAGTCAGTCACCAGTGGCCAGGTCTTGATTGGAGATCGCTGTGTCAATGATTTGCCAGCCGCAAAACGGAACACCGCCATGATGTTCCAAAACTATGCCTTATTTCCCCATAAGACTGTCTGGCAAAACGTTGAGTTTGGCCTCAAAATGCAGCGTGTTCCTCTGACAGAGCGACGGGAACGTGTGGCAGAAATTTTAGAGTTGGTTGGTCTCAGTAATACCGCTAAACGCAAGCCTCATCAGCTAAGTGGTGGGCAGCAGCAACGCATTGCCCTGGCACGGGCCTTGGTCACCCGGCCCCAGGTATTGATGCTAGATGAGCCCCTCAGTGCCTTGGATGAAAACCTCCGAGTCCGGATGCGAGGAGAGCTCCGTAATATTCAAAAACAGTTCGGTCTCACATTTATTCAGGTAACTCACCATGTTGAAGAAGCCTTTTCCCTATCGGATCAAATTGTGGTGATGAACCATGGTCATATTGATCAGGTGGCCACACCGACTGAGCTGTTCAATCAGCCCGCGTCTCGGTTTGTTGCTCGATTTATCGGCGACAACAATATTTTCTCCGGTAAGGTATTAACCTCCACTGCCCAGGCCAATGGTAAGGATCTCATTCGCCTTGATGTTGAGGGCATAGGCTTACTGCACGCCATTGGTCACAGTAGTCAGCCTGGCACCAACGCCGCATGTTCTGTGCGCCCTGATCTTCTCACCCTAGGGAAGCCAGATTCTCCTACTGATTCTAAAACTCTTCCTACTAATACGCTGACCGCCCGCATCATCCAGGTGGAAATGACTGGTTTCGTCACCCGTGTCACCCTCATGGCAACCGCCACGGGCCAAACTCTACTGCATACGCTACGGACAGTAGACTTTCAAAACCTTGCCCTGCAAGAAGGCCAGACTGTTTCACTCAAATGGTCGGCCAACGACTGTGTTTTCCTAGCTAATTAGATGGGCATTCATCGCTGATCTAATCGAAGTCACAGAACTCACATGAATTTGTTTCTAGGACTAATCTATGACTAAAATCACTCGTCGTAAGCTACTTTACACTGGTTTGGCCGCTGGGGCTGCCGTTGCGACCACACGATGCGCGTCCTCTGCACCAGAAGGCACCCCTAACAATCCGGCTCCCGGCCCTGAAGTCAACACAAATCAAACTAAAGACGTCACCCTGCGCCTCATCGGTACTGGCGTTTCCCAGATCAACGAAATCCGCGATAAGGCCCAAGAGGACCTGGGCTTTAAGCTAGAAATGCGGGCTTTGAGTACTGAAGAAAACAACCAAATTGCCATCACCCAGCCCGACCAGTATGACATCTTTGACGGCGAATACTTTAGTTTGCCCCTAGTGGTTCCCTCCGGCAACCTGCAACCCATTGCCGTCTCTAAAATCAAAGATTGGGATAAGATCGTTCCCTTCTTCACCAGTGGCAAGTTTGAAGGCATGCCGGTGGAAACGTCCCAGGGTACGGCTCCTTACAGAGTGATGTATCTGACTGGGGCAGATTCCAAAGAATTCTCAGCCACGCCCACAGATTTTGCCACCCTGATTCCCTTCCAGTACAATGCTGACACCCTGGGCTATCGTCCTGATCTTGTGGGTCGTAACATTGAAAGCTGGGGAGAACTCTTTAACGAGGAATTCAAGGGCAAGACCTCCATTCTGGATATTCCTCAGATCGGCATCATGGATGCGGCCATGGTGGCTGAAGCCCTGGGTCTGATGACCTTTGGTGACAAGGGCAACATGACCAAAGCAGAAATTGATCAGATTACCGATATCCTCAAAGAACAAAAGGCCAAGGGGCAGTTCCGTGCCTTCTGGAAGACCTTTGATGAGTCAGTAAACCTGATGTCCTCGGGTGAAGTTGTACTACAATCCATGTGGTCTCCTGCGGTGACTGCGGTGCAGGCGAAAGGTATTGAGTGCATCTACGCCCCCCTTAAAGAAGGCTATCGCGGCTGGGGTGGTGGCGTTGGCCTTTCCAAGAACCTCAGTGGCATCCAGCTAGATGCGGCCTACGAGTATATGAATTGGATGCTAGAGGGCTGGGTTGGTGCCTTCTTAGGTCGTCAGGGTTACTATAGCGCTGCACCAGAAAACGCTAAGAAGTATATGTCCGCCGAGGAGTGGGACTTCTGGTACGAGGGTAAGCCCGCCGCTGTGGATATGGTAGACCCCTTTGAGAAAACCCTAGCCAAGGCTGGGGCTGTTCGTGACGGTGGTGCCTTCAAGGATCGCTTTGGCAACATCGTCTGCTGGAACTCCACCATGGAAGAGAACACCTATCTCGTTCAGAAGTGGAACGAGTTTATTGCGTCGTAGTCGCCCTCACCCTAAATCCCTCTCCCCAGGGAGAGGGACTTTTAGTTCCCCTTCTCCCCAGGGAGAAGGGGGTAGGGGATGAGGGCCAACGTCTGCCAGCCAACCTTTTATTCAAGGCCCTATAGACCCATGGCTAAAGCCTGGACTAACCTAAAACCCTATTTCCTCGCAACGCCCCAGGCGCTAGCGCTGGGGCTATTCTTAATTTTCCCCATACTACTCATTGCGGTGGTCAGTTTCTGGGAGTTTAATGGCTACTCCATGACCCCCGCCTTTACCCTGGATAATTACATCGGCATTTTTACCTCCGATGTCACCCTTAAAACCTATTTCAACACCTTTAAATTTGTTGGGTTAACGTGGCTATTTACCTTGCTAATTGGCTACCCAGTGGCCTATTTTCTTTCATTTCACATTCCTAAACTGCGATGGCAGGTATTGTTGTTTTTGGTCTGTACCATCCCGTTTTGGACCTCGAATATCATTCGTATGATTTCCTGGTTACCGCTGCTAGGAAGAGAGGGGCTGGTTAACCAATTACTTCTAGGGGCAGGCATCACCCAGGAGCCGCTGGAGTTTTTACTATACTCAGACTTTGCGGTGGTGCTGGGCATGGTGCACCTCTATGTGATTTTTATGATTGCCCCTATTTTCAATAGCCTGATGCGCATCGACCGCACCCTAATCACCGCTGCAGAAGACATGGGTGCATCGGGGTTTGAGGTTTTTAGGGAAGTGATTTTTCCCCTATCAGCACCGGGCATTGCCATTGGTTCGATTTTTATCGTCACGCTGGTGATGGGGGAGTTTGTCACGGTGCGGCTGATGGGTGGGGGGCAGGCAGCTTCCATTGGCAAGCTGATTCAAACTCAGATTGGCAGTTTGCAATATCCCCTAGCAGCCGCCAATGCCATTGTGCTATTGGCCGTGACGTTACTAGTGGTCATTTCGATTTTGCGCCTTGTGGATATTAGAAAGGAATTATGAAAAAACGCTCTCTCTCTTTTTATCTGCTAGCTGCATTTTTTGGGCTGTTTGTTCTCTTTCTTTATGGCCCGATGATTACCATCTTTATCTTGTCTCTCCAAGGGCCAGATGGGACGCTCACATTTCCTGTCCGCAGCTTTGGCTTCCACTGGCTTGGGCAGGTTTTCCAAGAGCAGCGAGTGGGTAACTTTGTGGAGCCATTTAAGCGATCGCTAGTGCTGGGCGGTTTGGTAACCGCCTTAGTGGCTAGTATGGCCATTTCCGCAGCTATGGCCTTCCGACAACGGTTTCGGGGTGCAACTATACTGTTTTACTTGAGTATTGCCAGCCTAATTGTACCCAGCATTTTGGTTTCCCTGGGGCTGGGCGTCATGTTCCAAGTCATGGAGTGGCCCACCAGATGGTATAGCTCAGGTTTGGGAGCTCACCTGACCTGGACCTTGCCCATTGCATTTTTGATTATGTTGGGTATCTTTAATCGGTTTAATCCGTCCTATGAAGAAGCGGCCCGAGATCTAGGGGCCAGCGATGCCAAAACATTTTTGGAAATTGTCTTACCGCTGATTGCCCCTAGCCTCATCGGGGTGAGTTTATTAACCTTCACCCTTTCATACGATGAATTTACGCGTACATCGTTGGTGTCTGGACAGTACAATACATTGCCCTTGGAAATCTTTGGTATGACGACTAATGTTACGTCCCCGGCACTCTATGCATTGGGCACGTTGACCACTCTGTTTTCGTTTAGCTTAATTATAGTGGCCTATGTACTCTATAGACGTTTGTCAAAGCAACGTCTATCAGAGTGAAATGAGTAGCTTAGCCGAAAACCACCCGTCCCGGAGATGGCCAAACAGCTCATGGGGAAACTTTTTGGTGATAAAGGCTATGTGTCTCAGGCATTATTTGAAACCCTCTATCAGCAAGGGTTTACCTTGATTGCCATACGACGGAAAAACATGACCCATCGCTTAATGTCCCTTCTGGATAAAGTCCTCTGAACTCACGTTGCTTAGATTGTGAAATGCGCAGCCCAACAACACTTCAAGTGGTCGGAGCAGGCCTAGAGTTATTTGGAGACTCTCATTTGTGATGAGTCTCTCTATTCTGATTAGATGACATGATGGTGCATAGTTGCGTTCTAGGTAATATCACGTACATGCCACTAGCCTAAAACATTCAGCAGATAACTCAACGGCTATAAGTTGTACATCCCCAGTGTTCAAGTTTTGGCGTTTGGGGACCATGCCATCCTCGCTTTTTTAACTCTCTAGCAATAAATAAGTTTGTGATGCCATGACCCACCAGGACTACAGACCCAGTCTCATAAGAGTTTTGTTCTAATAATTCAGTGGCTTTTCTAACTCGTTCTTTGTTATAGGTCTGAGATTGAGATTGAGGAGAATAACCTAAACTCAATAGCAACCTATCAAGAAAAAGCCACATATGAAATGGTAACCGAATATTGAGCGGACACTCAAGCCAAAAGTCTACTTCACGAAAGATAGGATTCCTAATAGGGAGAATGGTAGGTTCAAGGATTTGAGCAGAGTGTATAGAACGAGGAAGATCGCTCGTGAACACTAGCTTTGCTGATTGAACTAGCGCTTGAATAGCTTCTGGAGGGAAAGAATCACTTGCAATTCTGGCTGATTGATAATGACCAATGACCTGTGATAAATCGGAGCTATTGATCCATCCTTGTGGTGTAATTGCTGGTTTCCCATGCCTAATCAAGGTGATAGTTGTGCTCATTGCTTAGGATTCAAAAGTTCACTATCAAAGATGTGCTAGCTAACTATTAGCATGCGGAAAGCTTCTGGATAACACACCTACAAGGATATTATCTAGAAGTGTTTTGCCCAATCCCCTGATTTACTAAATTAGGCAGCCATCGGCCAACCTACCATAGTGACCTAGCCAAACCCCATGCCAGTAATTCAATACTATCCATACAGAATTCATTCAGATCATTGCTCGATCTTGGAATTTGCGAGGAGGTAGACTGCAAGGGCTAGTTAATGAGGTCGAGAATGACTTTTTTAAAGTTGATATGTGCAGCGGGTAGTCTTGGATTCGGGATTATTGTATTGACAGAGGAATCCACTCCACCATCGGTTAAGTCAGCTATTTTAGTGTTGATTTCACTCCTCTTCTTGAGGCTTTATTGGCCAGCTAAGTTATCTTAGGAGCACCGCACAAGTGATGTGAAATCGCCCTCTCAAGAACCGGCTTCGAGATAATTTGAGTAACGCCAGCAGCACGATCAACAGCCAATATAGTAAGCCGTTTGAACACGTTACTGACGTTAGTAATGCGATTTGAGTTTTGAAGATTACGCCGTAAAACCCCTTTCTAGCGAACTTTCATGATGGCAGGGGAGAGCGGCAGCGGTTGGTTCGGGATTTGAAAGACGTCTGTGGTGGCTACTTACTGTTGGCGTTTTGCTGCTGCCTGCATATTTACTTGGAATCATTTTTAGCTGCTACATCCTTTTCAACCAGGTTTTCAACACGCTACCCTATTGGAGGGCAGCGTTTATCATAGTTCGCTAACCAGGGGACTATGAGCGGTAAGCGATGACACGAATCTCCACTAATGCACCTTCAGTGATGAGTTCGGAAACACCAATAGCTGACCAAGCAGGATAAGGATCTTTCACATACTCATCCTTGACCTTCGTAAAGGTGTCAAAATATTTACGTAGAGAAACATGGTAGGTTGTCATTTCTACAACATCATCGAAAGAAAGCGTGGCTTCTGTCAAGTATAGTAGAACCGTTTCAAAAGCCTCTCGGAACTGCGCCTCTGGGTCGCTTGAGATACTACGATCGGGACGTGTTCCTGTAGCACCTGAAAAGAATACGAACTTGTCAATTTCGACAGCGGGAGCGAAGTGCCAGTCGTTGTAATAATGAGAGAACTCTTTTGGAATAATCGGCTTTTTCATGTTTTACCTCTCGGAACTAAAGGGAAGGGTGGAATAAGTCCTTCAACCCAAGCCTATAAGCATTCACCCCCTACCCCTACCCCGATAGCCTTCCATCAGCCTGGGAATGCTAATGAAGTATGAAGTATGCGCTAGCACACAACGCCCTTATCCGTTAGGGTGTTCTTTTTTGAAAAAAATCCCTCAGCCATTACCAGCCAAGGGACATGAAAAAGTGCATTTAGATAGAGTCCGGTAGTCCCCCTTTTATCTTGTGTAATACATGAAATTGACTACCGAATGTTTTTAAAAGTTGCAAAAGAATTCTCAATGGATGGTATTGAGGGAGGTTAGCCGAGCTAGTGCTCGTAACCGTGCTGGTGACCGTTACCTTCTCTGTAACGGCTTTAATAACAGGTTTAGCCCCGTACCGCTGGTAGTAGCCCAAACAGGAAACCCGCTAATAGTTCAATGGCACACATTAGCGGGTGATAACTTTATGTGACTCTCTGTGCTAACGAAAAGTTCAGGCTCATGCAGGTAAAAGTTCAGGTTTGTTCAGATCTGATAGGGTTGAGTGAGCTAATATTCAATATGCTGTGATATTGATGTGACCGTGTTTTCAACAAACATTGATGTGCTCACATTCCAAAGGAAGATCCATATGAAACACCAAGTTTTTTCACTAAGTTAGAGTTAGCCTTAATCCACTAAGCCCTGATGCATTAATGAATAATCAGGGAATCGCATTTGCGACTAAGCCATAGTTGGTGCATGCTCTGGCCAAGATATGTATCAACTATTTATTTAAGAGCATCAGGGTAACCCGCATATACCCAAAGAATTAGGGTGGGGTGAAGCGATTTTATTCTCCAGAAGTATTATTTATAGCTCAACTGTACCGTTAGCCTGTAGAAAGGTTGGGGCAATCTTATAAATGACTTTGTCAACAAGGCATTGAGTTTTGTGCAACACAACATCTAAAAGAAGGTCTATGAAGTACATATTGTGTACATTATTTTTGACATTGGGATTGGCAGTTTCACCTGCCACTGCTCAGGTAGAAATCATTGAAGAAGAGGTAATCCTGGAAGAATATGTCGAAGAAGAGGAAATCATTGAAGAAGCAGTAATCCTGGAAGAATATGTCGAAGAAGAGGAAATCATTGAAGAAGCAGTAATCCTGGAAGAAGAGCTGATACTTGAAGAAGAAGTATACGTTGAGTAATCAACCCTCTCTCTAGGGCGGCGATGGGTCTGTTGAGGGTAGATTTTACGCCGTCAGCATTACCGAATACAACCACCTTTTTTACCAATATTTCTCCCTTTTCAGATCACCATCAATCCATTATGCCAACGGCAATTGCCAGGCTGCTACGCTAATGGCTGTTGTGATAAAGCACTGAACCATGAAAAAACTATAGATACATTAGATCAACTTTTTTCACTGGATGAGCTCTGTTTATCTTGGTCCTTATCTGAAAGCGTGTAGTGAAAAACTTTTGAGATGATTGTCCACTGACCGTCTAAGTAAATGAGAGATAGCAGATCGATATAGTTTTTGGAGAACATAGAGCTGCGAACTTTCGCGATCGCAGTTACTGCACCTGCAAACTCAATCGAATCAATGGAAAACCCATAGGGCTCACCATTATGTTCTGGTGAAACACGGGTTTCAACCATTGGTAAATAGGTATCCATATCAAGATGTAACAGTTCTCCATCGGATGCTGTGAAATATTGTGCCTTGGGATGAAACACCTTTTTTAAGAGCGATACATCACATCGATATAGACCGTCATAATACTGCTTGAGCAAGTCAATTACAGCATCATATTGTTGTTCTAGGATCAGATCTGGGAGCATGGTTGCCTCCTGTTTATAGTTACAGCTTGATATACGTTTGCGAGCTAAAACTATTCTGCTTTATGTGGGTAGAGAGAAAAAGCCAAGCTGTTGAAACATTGCCAACTGGTCTAAAATTTCCCATTCCTCGATAATTTTATCTGCCTTAAAACGGCTGAGAATCATGCCGTGGACGTTCACTGGTTTGCCAGTTGCAGGGATTCCCATCAGGTCGCCATTATGGGTTCCGGTTAACGTAAAGCAGGTCACAACCTTGTTCTTTTCAGTGGCCAAGTCATCAACCTGTATCTTCAGGTCAGGAAAGGCTGTGCGAAATGCTTCAATAAAGCCCTTTAACCCATCGGCTCCCTGGACTTCTTCACTGGGACTACCAAAGATATAGTCTGGATGAACAAACTCCTCTATAGCTGAAAAATTGCCTTTATTGATCACCTCTTCAATGTAACGACGGATGATTGCTTGGTGAGTATCAGACATAAAGTTCTCCTCGATTAGGTGCCAATGTTGAAGCTGTCAGCCTATTTACTCGGACCCTTTAGCTGCGAACGTGGATAAGGTTTAGCTAAAGACATAGGGAAAGGGTGAATACAGCTGCTGCCAAAAAGGATGCTTCTGTCCGCACATGGTCCAATGTAGAATTCTGTAGGGGCAAGCCTTGTGCCTGCCCTAAGATAGCGAATGCGTTCTTCAGTAAGACAAACTTGGTGCTTGACGAAGATAGGTATCATTGGACAACTGCTTCAAAATAAAATCCGCCACATCCGCGCGAGTAATTTTCAATTTCGAAGTTTTATCGGTGCCTGGAAACCCATGGCGGTATTGTCCTGTTCGACCACCCTCAATCAATGCCCCAGGTCGAACAATGGTCCAATCCAGGTTGCTTTGTTGCACATAACTCTCCTGTAGCTCATGATCTGCAAACACATGGCGCAGAATAAAGCCAAACATAATGTACTTCCAGAAGACGTTCAGGCTACCCCAGCTATCTCCGGCACCAAGAGTGCTTTGACAGATAAATCGTCGTACACCCGCGTGTTCCATGGCACGGATGATCTGCTGTGTTCCTTCTGAGCGAATATTACTTTTTAGCTGCTGACCAGACCCGAGGATACATACAACCGCCTCTTGACCTTGGACGGCCTGCTTTACGGATGATAGATCCATCACATCTCCCTGAGCCACGTTAAGGTTGGGATGCTGAATATTCAACTTAGCAGGGGTCCGGACAAAGGCTGTGACCCTATGCCCCTGGTCCAGTGCCTGTTCGACAACCTGACGCCCGGTACTGCCTGTAGCTCCGAAAATAACTAGTTTCATGGTGTTTGCTCCTAAGCAATGACACCCTTAGCTTAGGCAGGCGATTATTTCTGGGCTTTTTATTTCTTGCGGCCCTGTCACAATCTTGCGGGGAGTTGTCAAATGTGGACATGAAACGCAGAAGAGGCAGAGAAAGGCTGAAATCTAAAGTATGTAAGCGAAGTTACCTGATTACAGTTAGATAACCGATATAATTAGGTGCTGACGTCATGGGCTGACTCCGTGCAAGAACCTGCTATACCATCGGTTCAAACAAGTTCTTCGTTCGACCAGACACAGGACGTGGAGCCTATTCGTATCACACAACTCCTAAATCCCCCTGGCGAAGGGCATTATCACTGTGGGACTAAACACACGCTGTTTATGTCCCTTGTGCCTCGGCCTATTTACTATTTGCAAGCACAAGATGGCAAAACCCATACGGGATTGTACAAAAAAGGGGATATCTCTATTACTCCAGCAAGTACCCCATTTTTTGCTCGGTGGGAAGGAGATGAAAATTGTTTACAGATTCAGCTGAGCGATGCCTTTGTGAAACGTATCGCTCAAGAGACGATTCAGCAGGATTGCGATCGCATTCTCCTTCTTCCCCAATTTCAAACCAATAATCCCCAGCTTGAATCCATTGCCACCATGCTCCTCACCGAGTTCAAGCAAAACGCAACAGGCAACAGGCTATACCTGGATTCCCTAGCTAATGTTCTGGCGGTCAATTTACTCAGACAGCACACCACCACCAAAACATCAGTTCCCACCTATGGAGGTGGCTTACCCCAGTACCAACTGCAGCGAGTTTTAGACTATATCGATGCCTATTTGGATCGCGAGATCAAACTGGCGGACCTGGCCCAGCTATTAGACATGAGCCAATTTCACTTCAGCCGCTTATTTAAACAGTCCATCGGCATTTCTCCTCACCAATATCTGGTACAACAACGGGTAGAACGAGCTAAACAGTTGTTGAAACAAACAGACCGTCTCATTGTTGATATTGCCTTAGAGTGTGGATTTAACAGCCACAGTCATTTAAGCAAGCAGTTTCGTCAAGTGACCGGCATGAGCCCCAAGGCGTTTAGGGCAAGCTAATCATCAGACTCAGTGTCTTCAAACATCTAACCTCAAAAATTTAATAATTTACGATAAACAATCTTGTCAGCGCCTGCTTCATAAAAGTCACGAATGCACGCTTCTTGCCCATAACCACACTTAAGATAAAACGCTCGTGTCCGTTCGAAGCTTGCTAATGTCTCCACCAATAATAAGTGCGCCCCCCGTGCCGCCAACGTTTCTTCAACATGGCGCACCATTGCTGTGCCCCGCCCTTGCCCCTGTTGCTCGGGATGGACAGCGAGAAAGAGTAGATTCCAGGTCCCATTGGTCATCCGCTCAGGCGCACAGTAGGCCGCCGCCACTAGCCCGTCATCATCGTCCGTCAGCCAAAAATGATCGCCATTTTCACCGCTAAAGTAATCATTTAGGCTTGATTTCAGCTCCTTCAACTCCTCTGGTGAGAAGCCAATTGCCTCACTAGCTAAGGCAAGTAGCGCAGCCGTGTCATCGAGCGTAGTCGATCGAATCATTACATCACAACAGTTGTTATGTCGCTCAAAACATAACAACTGTTGTGATAACCTGTCAAGGTAGAGTTGCTAAACGCTATGGGTCATGAAGATCGCCGGATTGAGATTGCCAAAGCTGCATGGCAAGTGATTGTGCGGGAAGGGTTAGACCGGACGAGTATGCGTGCGATCGCGCAGGAACTCGGCTCCTCAACCGGTGTGGTCACCCACTACTTTCGCAATAAGGAAGAGCTCACCCTATTTGCCCTAGAGCAAGTGGTGAAAGGCACCCTTGAGTATATGGAAACCCGTGCTCAAGGGTTAGACGGCATCAGCAGATTAGAAGCAATGCTTTTCTCGGCTCTACCTTTGGAGGTTAGTGATAGAGACGACTGGACAGTATGGATAGCATTTTTAGGCTATTCCATTGGTCGTGAACACCTGGTTCAGGCGCATCAAAAACGCTATAGCCAGATACAACAGGTGCTCAGAAAAGAGCTATCTGATTTGCAAACCGCCAAATTAATTCGAGCCGATCTTGATTTAGCACTTGAAGCTAATGCGCTGATTGCCCTAGTCGATGGCATTGGCATCGGAGTCGTCATCAACCCTGATCAGGTCTCTATAGAGCAGCAAAAATATCTCATTCAGCAGCACATCCATGGTTTACAGATAACAGCCTGAACTGGGTTAAGTCGGGTCTAACAAATGTTGAATGCGCCTCAGGAGTTAGGCGTTGCTATGGGTATCCCAAGTAATCACCACTTTCCCTTTAGCGTGCCCCTCCCCAAGATAGCAAAGGGCTGCTGCTGTTGCCTTCAATGGATAACATCGATCTATCACAGGGACGACTTTGCCAGATTCAAGCAGTGCCCCAATAGCGGACAGGTCCTTTTCCTCTACTTGCGCTACCCCCATAAATGAGAGTTTTCTACTGTCAACGTTGGATAATATGGGTCCCACAAGCAATGCCTGCATAATTTGAGCCAGTGCTCCCCCAGCCGCAACATAGATGCCTTTAGGGCATAATGCCCGACGGTAATTAAAAATCGAGTTATAGCCATTGACCGCAAAAATCAGGTCATACTGCTGCCCACGGGTGGTGAGATCGTCTTGTGTGTAATCGATAACGTGATCTGCGCCAATTGAACGGGCAATATCAAGATTTCGGGTGCTACATACAGCCGTTACCATTGTCCCAAAAGATTTAGCTAGCTGCACGGCAAATGACCCCACGCCCCCAGAGGCTCCATTGATGAGAACTTTTTGACCTGGGTGAATTCGACCTTGCAGCGCTTGCAGCGCTGTCAGAGCTGCAACAGGCGTAGCGGCTGCGGCCTCAAATGATACTTTGGTTGGTTTCAGGACCAACTCATGTTCGTCAGCACAGGCATAGTCTGCGAATGAACCTTTGGCGACTCCAAAAACCTCATCCCCTGGCTGAAACGTTGTTACGCGATTGCCCACAGCCTCAACCCGACCTGCTACATCCAGGCCCAGTGATATCTCTTTGGGCTTAAACAGTTCACCGTTAAGTAAACGGATCCCCATGGCCCCTCTTAAACGATGCCAGTCTAAAGCATTGACAGATGCCGCATAAACCTTGACCAAAACCTGATGATCACTGGGTACCGGTTGCTCGGTCTCGATCAGTTCAATGACATCCGGGGAGCCATATTTTGTGTACACAATCTTTTTCATTCAGATCTCCTTCTGTTCAACATTTACCCCTTTAACCAACAATGAAAACCAGAGCATTGTTTCACGCATTCTGGAGGGCAAGACTCAAAGATCCCAGAATGCGGGGGGCTGAATAATTGAACGTCTTTTCTAAAAATGTCCTTATCACCCACATAAGTAGCTTATGGGCAAGACAGGACAAGCGTCATACCACCCAGGTATTAATTGAGGAGTAATTACCAGGGGAAATCTGATGACTATCTATGTTGAGGACAAAATGCCGAAAACACGGGCTTTTGCAACGGCATCGGCTCGGTGATGGGCATCGAGTTTGCCATAAATATTTCGCGTATGAACTTTCACTGTATTCACTGAAAGGCAGAGATTGGCTGCAATTTCCTGATTGGTCTGACCCTCGGCTATCAGGTGGAGCACTTCGATTTCTCGCTTGCTCAAGGGTTCGAGCAAGGTGGTTGCTTGAGACTGTGTTGTGAATGATTTTTTAGGCCCTAATGCGTTCGGAGGAAATGTCGCTAACACGCGCTGCACATAATTAGGGTTTATTTTGTGAGAAAGAGCCCCATAGAGCAAACGGGCCATGGGCTGACCTTCATTGACAAAGATACGCAGGTAACCTTCAGTTTCTGCTAGTGTGAGCGCGCGTTCTAAAAATTGGAGCGCACACGGGATGTTTCCTTGGGCTTCATTGATGAGTGCTTGTAAGACAACAATCTCAATCATGCTGCCTAATCTGCCGCCTGTTTCTGCCATCGAGTATAGTTGTTTCAGCAGTGATATTGCTGTTTGCAACGTTTCATCTGTTTGGTCATGTCTGTACTGAGCAATGAGCACTCTGGCGAATGTAATGTACTCAAATTCTTGCAAATAACTGAGCTCATCTTCAACAGATAAGCCTTGTCCACGCAGCCAACTGAGAGCTTCGGCCAGTCTATCTTGACGGAGCCATATCCGTGTCTTTAATGCGGCTACAGAACAAACATTAGGAACAGGACTTTTTTGGTATATCTGTTCCGCTTGGTCGAGTAATGTGAGGGCATCATCGAGTTCTCCCTGTTCAGCTTTTAATTGAGCCTGAACGAGATACAATCCATAGGGCCATTCTGGTAATGCCGCTTGCTTCCCAAGTGCCAGACATTTTTGAAGCTGCTCAACAGCAGCTTCTTCATTGCCCTGTTCATGGTAAAGCTTGCTCAACCCCAGATGTAAGTCAGTTGTGCCCACTGGCTCGCCCTGCGCTGTCGCAAACCGTAAGGCCTCTGTGTAGATATTGGCTGCATCAAAGAGACGGCCCTGGGCGATCTTAATGCTGGCCAATGTATAGGAGCCACTGATGGCAAACAGTATATGTCCTGTGGTCCGTAAGCGTGAGATCGCATCAGTCATATACTGAGCCGCTGTCTCCAAATCTCCATTTCTCCAATAGGCCAGACCTAGCAGAGAGCTTGCCAGGCCAGCTATATAGTGATTTGTCTCAGTCAGCAGGCTGAGGGTTTTCCGGGCATATTTGATCGTGCCAGCATGATCACCAAGGGCTTGGGAATAAAATGCCCAGGCCAGGTCCAATAACTCTTGTGGTGACTGGACTATGCTCTCATCTTGACTGCTTAACGAGACCTCCAAAGAATCTCTGTTGTTGACTGCCAATAAGCGACTTGCATCCTTTAGTCGGCTCTCTGCAGCCTGCAACTGACCTGAAAAAAGCAACTCCCATGCCAGGCCAATGCTGAGCGTTGGCCGCGTTCGGACTAACTTATCCGGCAAGGTCTGCACCCATTTTGTCCAGGTTGCATTCTGATAGTAGGAGCCAATATTCGCTGACCATTCCCATTCGATCAGATCCGCCGCCCGCTCAAACTGTCGCGCAGCAAGGGCATGGTGGATCGCATTGAGTCGCAAATTATTTTGCTCGTACCAGGCACAGGCCCTTAGATGTAGCTCGGCTACATTGCCCGGCTGAAGCTTAGCTAAGCGCGCCTGTAGAACATCCTTGAAAAGATGATGGTAGCGATACCACTGGCGTTTATCATCGAGCGGAATCAACAACAGATTTGTACGTTCTAAAGAGTCTAAGATTGCTTGGCCTGATATGGAAGATTGTGGCACAACAGCATCACAAAGAGACCCACACAGTTGGTCAAGAATGGATGTGAACAATAGAAAATTCTGGATGCGTTCAGGTTGTTTTTCCAGAATCTCTTCCACCAGATAATCTAGTATAAAGTAATGGCTACCGGAGAACGATTGGATAAAGTTGCTTGTGTCCTGATGGCCTTGTAAAGATATGGCTGCCAGGTGTAGTGCGGCAATCCATCCTTCAGTGCGGGTTTCAAGTGCGGTCATATCGTCTGCCGACAAGTTGAGCGCCATTACCCGGTTAAGAAATTCCGCCGTTTCGATTGGGGTGAAGCGCACATCAGATGCACGCAACTCAGTCAGTTGATCACGGGCACGCAGTCGTGCCAGGGGCAGTGGTGGGTCTTTGCGGGTGGCAATGACAAGGTGTATGGAGGATGGCGGCAGGTGATTGACCAAAAATTCTAGCGCCTGATCCACCGGTGCAGACTTAATCAGGTGGTAGTCATCCAGGACGAGGATAAAATTCTCAGAAACCGCTGTAATTTCATTGATCAATGTCGTTAGAATTGCATTGATTGGAGGCAGTTGGGGGGAGTTTAGTGAACTTAAAATCCTCTCACCCAGTGGAGCCTCCCCCTCAACCTTGCTTAAGGTGAGCCTTTGCAAGGCAGACACAAGATAAACCAGAAAGCGAGTTGGATCATTATGCTCCTCATCCA
Organism: Leptothoe sp. EHU-05/26/07-4; assembly: GCF_043421015.1. NCBI lineage: Bacteria > Bacillati > Cyanobacteriota > Cyanophyceae > Nodosilineales > Cymatolegaceae > Leptothoe > Leptothoe sp. EHU-05/26/07-4. The sequence goes on along the minus strand of NZ_JAXSQV010000003.1, from coordinate 549,150 downwards.
GTGATAACCATGCCACTGGATGTTCACAGACTGCAACCCATTCGCTGAGTAACGTTGTTTTGCCAAAGCCAGCAGGGGCGGAGATGAGAGTGAGTTTTCTGTGTAACCCCCTATTTAACTGTTCAAGTAGCCGTGGACGCCGCACAGCATTGCGTCGTGGGGGTGGGATATATAGTTTGGTGGTTAAAATCGGCCTGTACATTATTAAATTATGTACATTACTCAAAAAATTGATCCCGCGAATTTGATCCTGCTTCAAAGTGAGGGGAATAGTGAGTCTACCGTACCCATCATCACTATCAAGCTCTTCCTTGTTTATGCCGCTCATCTGCTGGAACCCAGCCACGATTTGTTAAACAGGGTGTTTCTAATCCAAGTATTGTTGAAGATAGCTGAGGGTAAGCAGCTTAGTTTCTGCCACCAGTTCTTGACGAAATTCCTGATCTCCACTGAGGGAAATCCATAAAAGTTCAGTAATTGTTTTAGTAATAACCATAGCGATGCGCTCACATTTTGTTATTGATAAACTTGGCTTACGCGCATGGAAGAAGCGAGCGAGTTCATTGATTACCTGATATTCAAAGTCATCGATTTTTTCAATGGCAGACCAGGTGATGGTGTCTAAAAGCTGTTCAAAAATAGCGCGTGACCCCGGATAGTCTGTGTAGAATTGGTCAAACACATCAATCATCCGATCAACATAGCTGCGTAACGTTAGGGTGACTGTGTCGGGGGTATGCAGATCGAGAAATCGCTGATATTGCGTCTGCATATAGCGAATGGCCAGGGCCTTAAGAATTGCTTTTTTGTCGGGAAAGAATTGGTAAAGTGAGCCAACTGACACCTTGGCACGGGCTGCGATCGCACGTGTTGTCGTTGATTCATACCCAACTTCCAAAAATAGCTGCTCGGCAGCATCCAGAATGTGCTGGACTCGCTCCTGACTACGAGCCTGTTTAGGCTGTCGCCGCATCTTATTAAGTTTGGGTGAACTAGAGGAATCCGGTAGGGACATTGATTTTGGCTGTTGCTGATTGCGAAGACGGATCGACTGGGTAGCAGGCATCTATCTATTCAAGATGAAATCATACCGAGGATCGACGGCACCTGTTTTTTTTGCTAGGTTGACAAAATGTGAACATCGTTCGTATTTTAAAACATGAACATCGTTCAGTTTTTATTGCTTCTTTGAAGGAGCGTTGCCATGCGAACTATTACTCAGCGCATTCTGGTGTCCCTGCTAGCGGCTATTCCCTTCCTGAAAAAAGCTCGTAAACCCATGGCTGCGCCAGCGTTGCCAGATCAAACCCACTATGACACCATCGTGATTGGTGCAGGGGCGGCAGGGTTAGCCGCCGCCCGGACATTGCAGGAGGCTAACCAGTCTGTACTCCTGCTTGAGGCTCGCGATCGCATCGGTGGCAGAGTCCATACAAATTACGATTTTGCCTCGCACCCCATTGAGTGCGGTGCGGAATACCTCCATGGTGACAACATTGTGACCTGGGACTGGGTGCGTCGCTACCGGCTAGGGACACTGCCCGTATTTGATGAATATCGACACCAGTTCATGTACGTCAACCAAAAGCTGCTCCCGTTTAGACGTTGGTCAGTCATTCCTGGCATGGAAGTGCTTGATTGGATGGATGACTCGCCCATTGATACATTGATCACCTCATGGATTGATGCTGGCAAACCCGATGTCAGTCTGGCGCAGTTTCTCTTAGATGCTCAAATCGAGCTGTCAACCGATGTGCGTCGCATTGTAGACCATTTTCTCAGCGGTAGCTATGCAGCTAATCTCGATCAGCTGGGGATATATGGGTTCGCGGAGTTGACCTATGCCGGCGACGGCGATCGCTATTCTCGGCTAATCGAGGGATACTCTCATTTATTTGAGCAATTTGCAGCCGGACTCAAGATTCGCTATAAAACACCAGTCACACGCATTCACTGGCGTTCATCGGGGATAGAGATTCACACAGAAACCGGCAAAACTTACACCGCACAACAGATTGTGATCACACTGCCCCTGGCTCTATTGCAAGCGAATGCAGTGGAGTTTGAACCTGAGTTGCCCGATGCCAAACTCAATGCCATTCACGGTCTCGCTGCCGGACAGATTACCAAACTCATTCTGAAATTTGATCAGCCCTTCTGGTCTAGGGAATTAGAGTCTTGCCTGACCACACTGGATACTCAACTTTGGTGGAGACCGGGCTGGAAACGCCACCATGAGGCACCTGTTTTAACAGCCTTTACAGGCGCAACCGGAGCCAATAATCTGGGGCAGCTTGGACAAGCAGGCGCGGTTCAAGCAGGCTTACAAAATTTAGAACAGATGTTTGAGATGCCGTTGGCAGATCGATTAGTGGATGCGCTTTTTGTTGATTGGCAAGCAGATCCCTATGCCCGGATGGCCTATTCCTATGTTCCTGTAAATGGGGTGGGGTTGCGATCGCAACTTGCCCAGCCAGTCAATCAGGTCCTTTTCTTTGCTGGCGAAGCAACCCATACAACCCGTGCAGCCACCGTCCACGGCGCGTTAGAAAGTGGTATCCGGGCAGCTAATGAGATTCTATCTTTGAATACCAACGAAAATAAAAAAAAGAAATAGGAGGACAACTAAACCATGAACCGAAAACTAATACTCGATATCTTTATGGGATCTGTCATCCCTATCCTGGTCCTAAGCAGTCTGAATGAACAACTCGGAGCAGAAATGACCTATGTTGTTGCTGCCCTTGTTCCAGTAGGCTGGGTGTTTATTGATTTATTTTTTATCACTAAACGATTTAACTTTATTACCAGCTATATTGGCACGTTTGCGATTATTCGTGGTCTGCTAGCATTTTGGTTTGTCGATGGTATTCAGTTTGCCTTTAAAGATAGTGTTGGGTCTATCTTTCTGACCGTGGTATTTGGTGCTTCAATCATCATTCGCAAGCCGATCATCTACTATTTTCTGATGCAAGGCTTTAGTCCGGAGTCGCCGGAGCAAGAAAAATCATTAAAAGCATTGCTTACAGAGTCAAGGGTCTATCGGTCACTTGTCAATGGCACAATAATTATCTTGATGGTTAATCTATGGACAGGTATTGCCAATTTCTCTCTCAATCTCCGGATTGTGGTAGCCGATTTTGGCACAGCTATGTTTAATCAACAAGTGGCACAGGTGAATGCTATGACCCGCATCGCGCTGGCGATACCCGAGTTTATCGGATTTGTGATTGCTATTGTGGTGATCCGCCGGGCGATGTTTTACTATCTTCCTAAGGAGAATGGTAAAGAGCACAGTGAAAGTGATTTCTGGGATCTCTTACAACTACGCGAGGCTCAGAAGATCACGACAGACCCATAAAATCTAAAATGAGGGACTAAGAACTGCTATTGGCGTTAAGTCAATCCTCCTACAAGAAAACGTGATATATGTCCTATGCGATTTATGAAGTTTGCTACAAGCGTTCAGCAAGCCAAATTGCATAGGATGGGCATGTTCCAGCCAAAGAAACAAATTAGTGACTCATTGGAGCATCCCCATGCAATTTCAAATTACTCGAAAACGAATTGTCAACACTGTGTTGATCGGCACTCTAGCCCTGGGTCTGGGGAATTTTAATGGTCAGCCTGCTACAGCCCAACTTGACCGCAGTACCTTTCGGGAAGTAGCGCAAGAGCTTGACTTAAGCCGCTCTCAGATGAGACAAGTGGGCGGTATTATGCGAGACTTAAACTCTGAACTCGAAGAAATCCTCACCCCTGGGCAACTTGAGACACTACAATCTGCACGGGAACAGCAGGAGTCTCAGGACCCTCAGGACCTACAGGAAGCCTTAAATTTAACAGATACTCAGTCGGAACAGCTTGCTGTGGCCCATGCAGAGACGGTTGCTGAACTGCAAGAGGTTCTGACACCTGAACAGCTTGAAGGAATTATGGAAGTAACTGCCTTCAATCGGCTCTAAAAGACCATCCTAGCTTATACTACATCACTAAACTCACACTTCACCACAGGGCTCCTCTTAAGCTGATTTAAGAGACTAAGGGGGGCTTTTTCTCATTGCTAATTATGCGTTCGACCTGAATCAAATATTCAGTCTTGCTATGGATGATCACACTGACGCGACTAGTACACTAGCGATCGCAACCGAAGCACTCCATGCCACATCCCCCATATCATCTGAGAAAAAAAGGCCTCGCCGTTGGTTTCTTTGGCTGAGGAGAGCACTGTTCCTCAGCTTACTGTTACGTCTGGGGGTGGGCATAGTATTACGCTTGCCATCTATGCCTCGCGGCCATAATCAGGCAGGGTCACTGGAATCGTTGACGGTACCGGTAACCCATGGGCCTCTAGCAGTGAGGATTGAGGGTAATGGCACGGTCATTTCAAAGGACACCGTGAACCTCAGCCCAAAAACAACGGGTCGTCTGGCCAATCTCGATGTCCAGCAGGGTGATCGCGTGGAGGCAGGTCAGGTGGTTGCCCGCATGGAAATCGGGAGTTTAGCCGCTGAGCTACAGCAACGAAAAGCACAGCTTGATCAGGCTCAAGCTGATTATGCCAGAATTGTAGCCGGTAATCGAGAGGAAGATATCCTTCAGGCTGAAGCTCGTTTGGTGGCAGCCCAATCCCAGGTTGATCTGACGACAACTCGTCTGGAGCGGTTTGAGGATCTAGCCCGTCAGGGGGCGATTTCCCAAAATGATTTAGATCAGTATGTGAATGAAGCCCAAAGTGCTGTGGCAAATTTTAATGAAGTACAACAACAGCTTAAGGAAACCACCAACGGCTCGCGTCCCGAAGACATTGCAGCGGCAGCAGCCAATGTAGCAGCGGCTCAAGCGCAAATTGAGGTGATTGAAACGGAATTGGCAGACGCGAATATCCTGGCCCCCTTTGCTGGGTATGTAACCCAAACCTATGCCACCATTGGCGCAATTGTCACACCTACCACCACCGCATCCGCCACCGCATCCGCCACCTCCAGTTCCATTTTGGCCTTATCCTCAGGTCTCGAAGTTGAGGTGGATATCTTAGAAGCCAACATTGGCCAAATTCAGGTGGGCCAATCAGTGGAGATTGTCGCAGAGGCATTTCCCAACCAGGTCTATACAGGTCGGGTGCAACGGATTGCTCCAGAGGCGATTATTGAAAACAATATCACCACATTTCAGGTGGTTGTTGAGCTATTGACGGGCACTGATCAACTGCGATCGGGTATGACGGTGGATGCCACTTTTATGGGTGAGACCTTAACAGATGCTTTAATGGTGCCAACTGTTGCGATCGCCACCCAAGACGGACAGCTGGGCGTGCAAATGCCAGATAGTGAGGGCAATGCTGAGTTTCAACCGGTTACTGTCGGTATCACCCAGGCAGGGAGTACTCAAATTGTTGAAGGCCTAGAAGCAGGGGAGCGAATTTTTCTGGAACTGCCACCGGAGGAACAACGCCCTGGTCAATCTGGTTTTCCTTTACCTTAGCTGGTGACAAATTCAATTCACTCTCACACCTTTGAAACCAATGGGACTTAATGTTCTTGAAAATGCCAAGATGGCCTTTAAGACCCTGGCGGCCAACAAACTGCAAAGTGGTCTTACCATGCTAGGTATTATCATCGGCAACGCCTCTGTTATTGCCATGGTGGCAGCCGGAGAAGCGGCCCAAGGGTTTGTCACGGCACAGTTTGAATCCTTAGGCACCAATCTGTTGTTTATTACCCCTGGTGATGCCCAGCGGGGGCCGCTTGCCGGTACAACTCAGGCAGATACCCTGACGCTGGCGGATGCTGAGGCGATTACTCAAGAAGTATTGGCTGTTAGTGCGATCGCACCTCAAAAAAATACGCGGTTACGCATTACCCAGGGGGCCGCCGAGACCCAGGCCAATGTGACAGGAACTACACCAGACTACCAGGTTGTGCGAGATATCCAGATCGCCCAAGGACAGTTCTTGAATCCGATTGATGTCCAAACTAATTTACGGGTCGCTGTTCTCGGTAGTGAAACCGCTCGCACATTATTTGGAAATCAAGATCCGGTCGGTCGCAAAATTCGCATTAGTAACCTGAGCTTTACGGTTAGCGGCGTTGTGGAAGAGCGCGGTTCTTCATTTGGCCAAAACCAGGATGAGCTAGTCTACATCCCAATCAATGTGATGGTGAGCCAGTTAACAGGGCAAGAGACCGGCAAGATTAGCCCAACGGTGCAGGTGATTTCAATTTCTCTGGAAAGCCCAGACACAACTAATGCAGCCGTTTATCAAATTAGAAATTTGTTGCGTCTGCGCCACAACATTTTGCAAGGGGACGATGACTTTGCAGTACAAAGCCAGCAGGAATTGTTGGAGAGGTCTAGCAGCATCACAGATATTCTGGTGCTAGTGCTGGGGTTTACTGCCGGTATCTCCTTGTTAGTCGGGGGCATTGGCATCATGAATATCATGTTGGTTTCGGTGACAGAACGCACGGGGGAAATTGGTCTCCGTAAGGCAATCGGGGCCACTGGGACAGATATTCTGGCCCAGTTCACCATTGAGGCTGTTATCCTGGCGGCAACGGGCGGCATGATTGGTATTGGTGTGGGGCTTCTTGGAGTGGTGGGTCTGACATTGTTTAGCCCCTTGGAGGCTGGGGTCAGCCTGAACGCTGTGATAGTTTCGTTTACCGTGTCGGGCAGTATTGGTTTGATTTTTGGCATTGCGCCTGCCCAGAGAGCGGCAAATCTTGATCCGATTGTGGCCCTGCGGAGTTAGAACAACACATGCTATGAGCCATCTTATTCAACTGCAAAACCTATCTAAAACCTACGGCATAGGCGATCTCCAGGTGTATGCCTTGAAGGCTGTTGATCTGACCATAAATTCAGGAGACTATTGCACCATTATGGGGCCATCTGGCTCAGGAAAGTCAACGATGATGAATATGATTGGTTGTCTTGATCGTCCTACCCAGGGGGACTATTGGCTGGATGGTGTGAAGATCTCACAACTAACTGCTAAGCAATTGGCTGGCATTCGGAATCGTAAAATTGGTTTTATTTTTCAACAGTTTCATTTGCTCCATCAGCTGACAGCCGTAGAAAATGTTGTTCTGCCCATGGTCTATGCGGGGGTGCCTGCTGGCGAACGGGAGTCACGGGCCATGGCGGCATTGCAGCGGGTGGGTCTAGGGGACAGGCTAGGCAATCGGCCTAATCAACTCTCTGGCGGACAACAGCAACGAGTAGCGATCGCACGGGCCATCGTCAATCAACCCAAATTGCTCCTGGCCGATGAACCGACGGGGGCTCTGGACTCTCAGATGAGCCAGGAAATCATGGATATCTTTGCCGAGCTGAACCAGCAGGGCATGACCCTGGTGATGGTCACCCATGATCCGGAAGTCGCCCAGCGCTGTCGACGTACCATTACCTTTCGGGATGGGAGTGTTTTACAGGACTCGCACCACCAACCATCTCGCTCTATTCCCAGTGATTTAGCCCCAGGGCCATCTAATACCTAAGTCGAACTTTTAAAGACAGTCTCTGGGCAAACGCATCTTCATTGAGGCTCAAGTGGCGGGGAATATGACCTGTACGCTGGCCTACCTCGAATTTTTGCAATCTCAGTTTCCAGACCAATGCTTGATTGTGTTGTGGCATGGTGCCAGTTACTATTGGGGGGTATGGGCAACGAGCTCAATTCAAGTCTGCCAGCCCCCAATAGCGGATTCATTTCATTCGCTTTGCCCCCAATGGTCCAAATCAAAATCCGAGTCAACACATGTGGTTGTAGGCAAAGACTTGGGTCAGACATATAGCTGAATTGAAACCTCCATTTACAGTGCTTTATGCCCTTTCTGGATATTTTTGTGCACCCGAAATCTTTGATTTCCCGAACATGTAAATATACGAGATATTATCACCAACCAACTAGGTAGAGGCTATACAGAAGACGTGTAAAAATGACAAGTGTAATTTATCTCGAAGAAAACGGCCCATGGTTATCTAGTTTGGGCGATGTTTATGAGTTTTATGAACAATCTTTATCTAGCAATACGGTTAGTCCACAAACCTATGGTTTTGAGGTAGAGTTCTACGCTTTACAACAGCAAAGCGATTATGCAGGACATCTGGCTAATGTCGCTCAAGTTCAGCGTGTATTAGATGATTTAAAGGTTTCGAATACGGATTCCAGCGATGCTGTTTATACACTAGACCTGGCTCAACAATTAGAATTTGCCTCTGCCCCCCGCGATTCTATCACTGCGCTCTATCAGCATGGTCAAGAAGCCGAGCAATTACTGCAAAAAACAACTGAGCGTCATGGCCTTAGACCATCAGCATTATCTGTTCACCCTAGCGCCAATTGGTCCGATCCAGACTACATTAACCATATTGATCAAGAGCTAATTTCTGATGAACGCACCCAACTAGTCATTCCATGCTTTCAGCGTAGCATCGACAGTGCAAAACAACCGTACTCTGCCCATGATCTTTTGGCAACCTGCGGTATCCATACCACATTTGCGATTCACAACAAAATAGTACTCGAAGAAACACTAACCCTTGTTGGTGCAGTAACCTCACTCATTGCTGCGGTCAATCATGCTAGTCCGTTTTCCTATTTTGAGAATGCACAAAATTCTGTCCGTGAACTCTTATGGGATGCAAGCCTCACTCGCAGTGATAACCGTTTTGGTTTGCCACCGCAGCTTTCTGGTGCAGTGACCCTCGATGATGTCATCACACATATCATCAATCAACCGATGTGGTATGGCATTGACCAATACAATAATCTTCATGAGATTGCTAAACCAGTTACATTTGCCGATCTCATACGAACTGGCGGTATACATCTTGACGATACGTTTATTGCACCAACATTAGAGCAATATATCAATCATTCCCGCACCTGTTATAACAGTTACCGTGTGAAACCAACCTTTGCTGCTGATGGCATGATGTGTCTCACGGAGTTCCGAATTCCCGACGGTGGTGGCATGGGCAAAGCTGTCATGAATGTGGCGCTTATTCATGGCTTGACCCATAGTGCCGAAGCCCGTGGCCAATTCCGTCAGATTTTAGAGCGTTATGGTTTGCTTGATGTTACAGATAGTAAACAAGATGCGTATGAACGCAATAAGATTTTGCAGCAGAACTTATTAAAAAATAGTCTCTACGGAACAACTTTACCCTACAGAGGAGAAACTGCCATCACAGTTTGGCAAGAAATTATTGATTTGGCCTGTCATGAATTATCTGCTAAAGAAGATACACCAGAAATTCAACAAGTTTTGAACAAACTACAGGCAACAACCTATGTGAGTGAAGCAGAACAGCATCGTAAGTCCTTACAACGACTCGATATCGATCCGCAACAGCTTAGTAAACCGCACTATGCCGACAAGTTAGATCTGTTAACGGGCTATGCCCAGTTTGGGGAATACTACGAACTACCGCCTGCTCGTGTACTCTATCATCGGGCCGGGGACGGGCGGTAATGGTTTTCTATGACCCACAAAGTCTTTATCTTTAATTCCATGATGCAGAAAAATGTGTTATTCATCACTGACCCTATTGATTCCTTAGAGCCAGGGCACGATACCTCATTGGGTTTGATGGAAGCTGCCATTAAACATGGCGATCGAGTGTTTGTCACCACCCCTAAAGACTTCGTGATTAACTCCGACAGCCATGTTGGTAATATATATGCCGCTGTTCGAGAAGTCACTAGCTTTGTGAAACAGCAACATCCAACCAAAAATAAAAGGGTCTCAGCACCTATTACTAATGGCACTGTTGTCAATATGACACTTAATTACCCACCTGGAAGCAGCGCAGGTAAAAACTCTATTGCGGCACCAGTTGCGGTTTTGCAGCGGCAGGATGACCGTAGTGACTGGTCAACCCAGCAAATTGCCACCAGGCTACATCCCAAGATTTGTGTCCTCAATGGTGGTGAAGCCACTTTAAGCACAGAAGACAAAATTGCAATCGTCACAGATTTTCCAGATCTTTGCCCACCCAGTATGATCACTGCCAACGCAGATAAACTGATTGGGTTTGCAGAGCACATGAAGTATGAAGGTGATCAAAAACTGGTGCTTAAGGCGACCCAGAGTTATGGTGGCAACGATGTTAAAATCATTCAATTAACAGATGTAAATTGGCAGCAGCAAATACGAGACTATACGCAGGAAAAAAACGCAACTAAACGTCCTATGATTGTTGCCCAAAAATTTCTGTCCGATGTTAAGAATGGCGATATGCGTATTTTCTATATCAATGGTAAACCCATTGCCGCTGTAAATCGTGTCCCCTCCCATGAAGAAACCCTAGCAAATATGGCTCAAGGCGGCATTGGCATTGCTGTTCCGCTGAGAAATATCTCACCAACTACTATGGCAGCCGTGCATCAGGTTGTTGACTGGGGTAAAAGACAAGGGATTGTTATTGTTGGCATTGATGTAATTGGGCAGGACAGACCCTATATTACTGAGCTTAACCCAGGTTCGCCAACCGGACTGATTGAAGCTCAAGAGCAGTTGGGCCAAGATGTCTGCAGTGAAGCTTGGGTTGCGATCAAAGAAGCTATTCATGAGCATCAAATAGCCCATGGAAATCTTTTATCCTTACACTGGCAGTTTATCTCAGAGCTATTTCAGCATCCAGGTTCCTACCTTGCTAACGTTACTGCGTTAGCACAGCGATGGCTTATTACAAGGTTCTCTTAGACGTTTGCTAGCTTTTAAGTCTTTAAAGAAATTACATGAAAAGGTAGATGTATACCTTATACGAACACCGTTTCACCCATAATCATTGGTGCGCTCTGCTCGGTGGATTGTCACTAGTGCCCATGGGATGAGAGAGTTTATGTACAAGCAATAATTTGTGCTAGATAACTTTCTACCTTTGTCGCTGGCAAGGGTTTAGAAAATAGATATCCCTGGCCTGCATCACATCCCAGTTCATGTAATTCAGTCAGCTGCTCATGGGCTTCAACCCCTTCGGCAATGGTGTTAAACCCTAATGCTTTAGCCAGGTTTACAATCGCACTCGTAATTCTAAAATTGCGATCGCTATTATTTAACCCATCGACAAAAGAACGATCGATCTTAATTGTTGAGATCGGAAATTGTTGCAAATATCGCAGAGAGGAAAACCCAGTGCCGAAGTCATCAAGACTCAGTTCAATACCTCGATTACAAATCAACTTCATAATTTCAGTGGCCGCTTGGGTATTTTGAATGAGACTACTTTCAGTGATTTCTAATTTGAGACATTGTGGATCCAATTGAGTCTCTGTCAGGATAGTATCAAGGGTGTAAATTAGAGACGGATTCCGAAACTGTTGACCAGACAGATTAACACTTAAGTATACATCCATCGTCACCTTTCCCTTAGCTTGCCAGGTTTTTAACTGCTTACAAGCATTTCGTAAAACCCATTCGTCTATGACATTAATTTGTCCTGTTTCTTCAGCAATGGGGATGAATTCAGAGGCTGGGATAAGACCTTGGTCTGGGTGATGCCAGCGCAATAGAACCTCAAATCCTTTCAGTTGATGGGGAGGATTAAGATTGACCAGGGGTTGATAATACAAGCAAAACTCTTGTGTTTTTATGGCTTTTCGCAACGCTGTTTCGATTTCTACTAAACGCAGGGTTTGAAGATACATCGTTTGATCAAAGATGGCGTAGCTTGATTTTCCCTGGCTTTTAGCCCGATACATAGCAATGTCGGCATCGCGGATAATGTCATCAACTGATTGATACGATAAATTGGAAAAAACAACACCAATACTAGCACTGGTAAAGATTTCCCGAGCCCCCAATTGAAAAGATTTTTGTAACTCCTTTTGTAGGCGATATACCGTCTTTAAAGCATCATTCAGATGATCTAGTTTTTCTAGCAGAATCAGAAACTCATCACCCCCCAAGCGCGCCACGCCATCTATCCCTCTGACTACCGCCTTCAGCCTTTGGGAGACCTGAATCAGTAGCTGGTCACCCACTAGATGCCCAAGGCTATCATTGATATACTTAAAGTTATCGAGATCCACAAACAGAACCGCAAAATGTTCATGGGGCTGCCGTTTCTGGTGCTCGATGGCAAGTTCCAGGCGGTTTAAACAACAGACTCGGTTATCCAAGCCAGTTAAACTGTCGTGTAATGTTTCGTAAGTTAAACGGGCTGCAGACGCCTTGCGTTGAGTAATATCGCGCCCACTACCGTACAATAAATTCTCTTGGGGGAATGGCACTAGATTCCAGGCTATCCAATGATAAGTTCCATCTTTTGATCGCACTTGAAATTCCAGCCCATTGATGTCTTGTCCCTGGGCTAGGGTATCCTGTAAATCCTGTTTACTATGCTGATCTTCGGGAAGCATGAATTGCCAGAAAGACTGGCCTAACAAATCATCAGCGGCATAACCCAATGTAGCCAACCAGGAAGGATTGATGCGCTTAAATACACCGTCTGCGTCTGCAATAAATAATAAATCAATCGCAAGGTTGAAAAAACGATCGCGTTCTAGCTCAGCTTGCTTACGTTCGGTAATATCATGAATCATGCCAAATCGTAGGGTTTGTTGTTGCGCTTTGACCCATGACTCAGACAATAACACTGTTCGATCTAGCCCTATGGAAGATTCCAGGGACAGCTCAGTTTTGAATGTAGAGTTTTTTTGTGTTTGACGGTTTTGGTTTCCCTGGGATAACAATTGTTGCAATATTGGAGATTGCAGTGGGTCTAGTGGTTGTCCCAATGTTGGTTTAGCTGGGTGGGTGCAAAGTTGTCTAAGGGATTGATTTAAAAACAGTAACGCTCCCTCTTCAGTCGCCATATATACACCATCATGAATACTCTGAAGCACATGGGTTAATAAGCATATTTCCGCTGCCGCTTGAGTGCGTTCTATCGCATGCAAGATTGAACGTTCCAGGAGTGGGCCGGTCAACAGGTTACCTTTAACTAAATAGTCTGAGGCTCCCATCGCCATACATTGACGATCGATATCGTAGTTGCTTAACCCTGTCAAAAGGATCACTGGCTTACGTAGACCAGATTCTACAGCGGCTTGCAATAGCTCTAAGCCAGTTTTTGCCCCTAAACGATAGTCCAATAAATAAACATCATAAAAATCAGCATGTAGGGCCTCAAGGCCAGCTTGAAAAGTATTTACCCAGTTCAACTCAAAGGATGCTTGTTCTGAGTCTTGTAATAAGTCTCGGGTAACAATATAATCATCTTCATCGTCGTCGATTAGTAAGACTTGGTATGACAAATCACTCATTGTTATCATTTTCCTAAGATCCGTGACGATAAGAGTTGAGTCTTTAAGATGGATAACCTCTGATAGGAAACCTTTCAGTGCTTTAGATTTCTAGCGCTCTTAAGAGGTTGCAAAGCTGAATGCATAAGGTATAAAAACGTTGACATGTACTTCAAAGAGTGTCTTAAGGCCTTGATGCTGAGCTGACCTCATCTGGCAAATGTACAATTTGAAACCAGTATGTACCAAGGGTTTTCATAATATCAACCATGGATTGAAAGCCCACAGGTTTAGTAATAAATGAGTTAGCACCCAAATCATAGGTTTTTAAAATATCTTCTTCGGCTTTAGATGTGGTTAATACTACGACTGGAATACTGCGTAGTACAGGATCCTTCTTAATCTCTTCCAGGGCTTCACGACCATCTTTGCGAGGCATATTCAGGTCCAATAAAATTAACGTGGGACGGGGTGCAACATCAGGGTCACTGTAGTTTCCTCGTTGATATAGATAATCCATCAGGTCTTCCCCATCTTCAACGAAATACAGCTCGTTAGCAACTCGATTTTCGGCTAAGGCTTCCTGGGTAAAAAGGCGATCGTCCTCATCGTCGTCGGCCATTAGAATAATCGCAGGTTTACTCCGTTGTTGAGACATTCTCCTCTCCTTGGGAATGATGAACTGGTAAGGTGGCGATAAATGTGGCTCCTTCTCCAGGCTGACTTTCTGCCCGGAGTATTCCCCCGTGACGGTGAATCACCTTACGACAAATTGCTAAACCAATACCACTGCCCTCATAGGCTTTGCGTCCGTGAAGGCGCTGAAATGGCTGAAAAATGCGATCGCAATACTTAACATCAAAACCTATTCCATTGTCGATCACTCGTAATTCACAAAATTCTTTTCCTCCCGTAAAATAACTCCGCATCCTCACCTGAACCTGGGGTACTACATCTGGTTTATGAAACTTGAGGGCATTCCCGACAAGATTTTGAAAGACCTGTTGCATTTGCATGCGGTCAGCATCAATGATCGGTAACGGGTCCACATCTACGGTAGCCCCAGTTTGCTCAATGCGAACCTCTAAATCCGATAAAACCCCTGCCATAACTTGTGATAAGTCTGTGGGGGTAAAGGGTTTAGCCTGCGTTGTCACCCTCGAAAAGCTAAGCAAATCATTAATCAGCGCCTGGGCACGCACTGCCGCATTTAGCATTCGTGCCAAATAGTCTTGCCCTTTCTCAGAAAGCCGATCTTGACAGGTATGGCTTAAGCGATCGCCAAAGACTTGTACTTTCCGCAGAGGTTCCTGGAGATCATGGGAAGCCACATAGGCAAAATCCTGGAGTTCTTGGTTACTTTCCCCTAGGCGTTGGGTAGTAAGTTGCAACGCCTGAATCACTTGCTGACGCCTTTTCACTTCGGCCTTAAGTTGATCCTCTGCCGCCTTACGGGCCGAAATATCTCGCATAATTTTTGAGCCCCCAATCACCTGGCCAGTTCGATCCCTTAGGGGGGAAATGGTCAGCGACACGTCTAAAAGCGTACCGTTTTTATGACGACGAACCGTTTCAAAATGGTCAATGCTCTTGCCCTGAGTGATCTGTGCAAGAATATAAACTTCTTCAGAAATCCGATCATTTGGGAAAAGCATGGTGATCGGTTGTCCGATTGCTTCTGATGCTGAATACCCCAGAAGTTTTTCTGCTCCTACATTCCAACTGGTAATGGAACAATTGAGATCCTTGGTAATGATGGCGTCTTCGGTAGACTCCACCACCGCAGCCAGCAACCGAGCCGTTTGTAGCGATCGATAATGCTGCATTGTGTGCCAGACCAGATTGGAAATCAACTGCACCGTCTCAACATCCATATCGGTGTAGCTGCTGTCCTTGTTGCCAACTCCTGTGAGCATCACGACTTTGCCATTTTCAATGACAGGAATACTCAGGAGGCAACTAAGGTGCTCATGATTTTGCAATAATCCTTGTGTTTGAAGAAAGTCTTGTTCTTGTCGAGCGGGACCACAGGCATAATTGCAAATTATAGACTTGCGCTGATGTAGAACATCAGCCAAAATCCCCGCCTGATTAATTGGCAGACCAGCCTTAGCGACGGTATTACCAAAGTCAGTTAAGGTTTGCTGCCCCCCACCCATCAATTCAAAGGTTGCTTGATCCTCATAGACAAGATAAAGGAATGCGACCTGACTACCCGTCAGGTTTTTGGCAATGTCCTGGGCCTGTTGTATAAATTCATGTTCATTCAATTGCTCAGCTAGCTGAGATAGCTCTAGCAAAGCCTCTGCCCGACATGTCTGGTGGGTCAGGGCTAACTCAGCCGCATGGATTTCTGAGATATCTCGCACGCTGACGACAGCCCCGGTAATCGTTCCATCTACTTCGTGATAAGGGGCATAGGTAACATCCAGATACTGCTGTTGCTGTCGCTCATCAGGCAGGGAAAATAGACTTTGGTAGTGAACTGTTTCCCCTGCAAAGGTGCGATCAAGATTAGGTTTAATAGTTTGCAAAAATACGCCCTCGCCCAGAAGCTCTGCTACGGAATGACCAATAATCTCGGCTTTGGATTTACCAAATTTTTGAGCATAGGCATCATTGACCATGGAATAGATGTAATGGCAATCCACAAATGACATATGGTCGGGTGTAGTACACACCGCACGCTCATAGAGACGCAGCATTTCTTCCGTTTGTTTGCGAGCAGTGATATCTTCTATCACCTCAATAAAATAATCCGGCTCACCATTCTGAAGCCTTACCAAGGAAACCGTCACATGGGCCCACATAAGAGTTCCATTCTTTCGGATATAGCGTTTTTCCATGGAGAAGGTCTGAATCTGATTTGTAAGAACCTGCTGTGTATAGTGCAGGTCATGCTCCACATCCTCTAGGTAGGTAATGTCTTGAAACGTAAGGTTTAAAAGTTCTTGTTGTGAATAGCCAAGAATTTCACAGTAGCGCTGATTAAGACGAATAAATTGCCTGGTGATAGCAAGATGTGCAATGCCTACCGCCGCTTGCTCAAACGTGTTTCGAAACAGGGCCTCTTTTTGCGCAACTTCATCTGTAGCAGCTTTCAGTCGAAGTTCTGTTTGTTTACGCTCGGTAATATTAGTCAGACACCCTATATAGCCGATCACTTCATGGGCGTGATTGAATTCTGGGACCGCTTTCTCATATACCCAAGTCACTGGGCCTGATGGATTTCCAAATCGATATTCCACTTGAAAGGGAAGATTCTGGCTAGTAGCGTTATGCCATTCTGCCAAAATAACGTCTCGATCCTCTGGATAGATAGCCTGAATCCATCCTGCTCCTAACATTTTCTCCGAGGGCAACCGGGCAATCTCGCATAAATGTTTGTTGACATAAATACAACTTCCCTCAGTATTTGCCCGAAAAATGCCTACGGGAGCCGTAGCCGCAAGGCTAGCAAAGCGTTCTTCACTCGCCATCAACTGGTGTTCGGCCTGTTTACGATCGGTGATGTCGTAGTTTGTCCCAATCATACGAATAGGGGTTCCCTCGTCATCCCGTTGCACTAGGCCATCCGCTTTCATATAGCGAATTACGCCATCGGCATGAACTACCCGAAATTCAATGTCATAGACGGCTTCATTGCGTAAAGCACGCTGTATAGCAGCTTCTGCATGCGGTCGATCCTCTGGATGAACACGCTTTGCCCAGGCTGAGTAATCTCGCTCAAACGCTTCCGGTGTAGTGCCATAGAGTTCATAGAACCGACTATCCCAGATCAATTTATTGTGAGTGATGTTCCAATCCCAAATACCAATGCCCACTGCCTCCAGAGCTAAGTCTAGCCGGGTCGATAATTCTCGTAGCTCTACTTCAGCTTGTCTACGCTCAGCGATTTCCTGTTCCAATTGTTGATTTAAGGCTTCTAGCTTAGCTGGGGTACGTAAGTCTAGAGCTTCAGGTAGCATGGGGATGAGGGCAATCGCAGTATACGTAGAAATACCGGCTGTCATCGCCTTAAGAACACCAGAAACCCAATAGTCTGAATGCCATAGGGTCCAGACCTCAACTAAATGTGTAGTACCACATAAAAAAATACATGCTGCAAAAAGCAGAAATATTTTATAAAAGGGGATACTCTCACGCTTTTTCAGGAAACAGACTAAGGTGATGGCAATAGAATAGTAAGCCAGCCCAATGAAAGTGTCTGATACTAAATGTAAGCCAACCAGACTGGGCCTCCACCCATAGCAGTAGCCATGGGGCATATATTGGCTAAGCCATGAAATACTCAACATTTTGGAGAACAACCCTTGACTTTCTCAAATTGAACTCAATACGCTCCTAATTATTAATTTATTTTGATTAATATTCCCATCCTCAGACAGCCTAAACTTGTCTATACCAATCTCATAACACGTCAACTTTTCCGCTAAAAAGCCAGAATTAGCCACCTTTTCAGCCTTCCAAGAAAGCATTGCCTACCCTTGCAAGGAATTAAAATAAATTCACAAAAGGATTTTATTCGTCTTATTCGTTTGTGGAGAAGATTCAATGCCTTTGGCGTGTATACTTTTGAGGGTGAGAAAGAACATAAATCTGTTGCTGCCCTTCAAGAACAAAACGTTGAATACTTGATGAGATTGGCACTTATACCCTTTAGGTTGATTACATTCAAGAAGCTTAGTAACTATGGTCGTAGTGTGAGTCATGCACCGCTTACCCTCTTTGGTAGGTGCTAAACCCATCATTTGATGAGACTATGATCTGAAAAGTTAAAGGAGGAATCTGATGGATTACTTTCTCCAGATCTATGGAACCTTGCCGCGAGCTGGCCCTGGCTCCAACGAGCTGACTCGGAGAGCCTTCGAAATGATGTCGAATCTCCCTGAGTCAGCTAAAATCCTGGACGTTGGTTGTGGCCCTGGTATGCAGACAGTCGAGCTTTTGCGTATCACATCGGGTACAGTTGTCGCCCTTGACCTCCTCCCAGAAATGATTGCCCAAGTAAGAGCTAGAGCTGAAAATGCTGGGGTCTCTGATCGCCTCGAAACATTAGAGCAGAGTATGACGGAGATGGCTTTCCCAGAGTCGAGCTTTGATGTTGTTTGGTTTGAGGGCTCGATCTATTTCTTAGGTTTCGAAACGGGCCTCAAGAAAGTTAAAAAATTCCTTAAACCAGGTGGCTACGTAGCGGTCAGCGAGGTGGTGTGGTTAAAACCTAACCCCCCGGCTGAGGCAGTTGAATTCTGGAAAGAGTATCCCGAGATTGATACTGTAGCTGCGAAACTTGACGTTATTAAGCGCATTGGCTACGAGTCCGTCGGACATTTTGTATTGCCAGCTACCGCATGGACTGAGCATTACTACAACCCAATGGAGGAGCGCATCGCTGAGAAAACAGCAGAGTGGAGTGGCATACCGGAGGCAGAGGCTGTCCTGAAAGAGGCGAGAAACGAGATCGCAACCTTCCGCAAGTACTCTGACTACTTCAGCTATGCATTCTTCGTCATGCGCAACTGAGTGCATGTCTTACCAGGACTATTGTCCTACCGAAAGTCCCATAGAATTAGGACTTAAGTGACTGGGCGGCTCAATTTCGCAATGGTAAATTAGGGATTATTTCAAGCAATGCCCTAGGTTCAAGATGCTCTAACCCAAGGTTTCCCTTGACTAAGGCTACCGTGTATATACATCTCGGAAGTGAGCTCAAAATCCTGCATTACCCCCCTTAATCCCCCCTTAGTAAGGGGGGAAACTCCAGTTCTCCCCCTTACTAAGGGGGAGTTAGAGGGGGTAGTGCAACAAAAAACGCTAGTTTCCAGTACTTGTGTGTACACCGTAGCCTTGACTAAGGGGAACCGCAACTGTCGTCATCAGGCAACGTCGCATAGAGCTGTATACAGGCTAGCCTGAACCCTAGAGAGAACCCCTTTGTGTTAAGAGTTGAAGCCTAATGGTCCTAAATCCACCCTCCCGACTGTTCCCAGATCTCACAGTCACCAGACCCTTACGCATACTGCTGCATATTGAGTGGATTTTGCTCAGTATGGGTGTGCTGGTTAGCATTACGGCCATGGTTTTCCATCGGACATTTCAGGTTACCTGGCTAGAACTGCTCTTGTTTGGTTTGATTGGCGTCATGGGGCTTTATTTACCGCTGACTCAGTGCCGGGCCAAGATTCTTTATACCGCAATCGAGCTTAGCCTCTTCGGTATTTTGGTTCTGCGTTGTTTTGATAATCCTTTGATGGTCAGGATTATCCCACTGCTGGGATTGGTCATTATCATCCGTAGTTGTCAAATCTTTCACACACGAGGGCGACTCGTAGTGGCCGGCATTACGTTTAGCTCACATTTATTTTTATCATTAACTTTGGGTCAGACGGCCATGAGCCGAAATCTATCCCGACTGATGTCAACCCCTGAGGCATGGCAGGTGAGTGTGTTTCAGACCAATGCCATTATTCTCTTTACCCTGGCGCTACTGTTTGTTTTTTTACTGGTGGATGCTTTGCTCAGTCTTCATAGGAATCAACAGAAACTGGAGAGCGCCCATGGTCAATTACAACAATATGCGCTACAGGTGGAAGGCCAGGCCGCATTACAAGAACGTAATCGCATCGCCCGCGAAATTCATGACTCCCTCGGACATTCCCTGACCGCTCAAACTATTTTGCTAGAAAATGTCCTCCTCTTTTGGGGACAAGATAATGGACGGGCAAAATCCTATCTGCTTGAAGCTAAAGATTCATCTTATCAGGCGCTCAAAGAGGTTTCACGGGCTGTTGCGGCTCTGCGCGACTCTCCTCAAACGGATAAATCTTTGCAGGTGGCGATTACCGAATTGGTTAATAAGGTCTGTCAATCCACACCGATAACGCCAGCGTGTGAGATTAATATTACGGCACCGCTGTCCGATGAGCTGAGTCTGACCGCCTACCGGATTGTGCAGGAAGCCCTCACCAATGTGGTGAAACACGCCCAAGCCACACAGCTATCTGTGCAGCTATCGACTAAACCACAGAGTCTCTATGTAGAAGTGTTGGATAATGGCAAAGGGTTTGATCCTAGCAAAAATACGACCGGATTTGGCTTACGGGGCATGAAAGAACGTGCGATCGCACTTAGTGGAACCTGCCAAATCTGGAGTGCATCAGGGACTGGCTGTCGCATCAGCGTAGTTTTGCCTCTTCCTCAGACTCTAGAGTCTCCTCTACCTCTACCAAATTTGAATTCAGTATCGGTGACAGGTGACCAGAACTTTATATGAGAGATTGATGAATGGGGAGATCTAAGGAGGTCAAGAGGATGATTCGTGTCTTACTGGTGGATGACCAACCCATTATTCGACAAGGTTTGGCCAATCTGTTGGAAAATCAACCTGATTTACAGGTAGTTGGCGACGCAGCCAATGGTCAACAGGCGATTGATCACGTCTCAACACTCTATGGCACCCCCAATCAACCTGATGTAATTTTGATGGATGTGCGGATGCCGGTGGTGGATGGTGTTGCGGCAACAAAACAGATCTGTGCCGACTTTCCAGCGGTAAACATTTTAGTGCTCACCACATTTGACGATAGTGACTATGTCCAGCAAGCTATGGGTTGGGGGGCTAAAGGCTATTTGCTTAAGCAAACCCCTATTCAGGACTTGGTGATGGCTATTCGAGCTGTCTATCAAGGTTATACCCACATGGGACCTGGTCTTTTTGAAAAGACGTTAGGCGCTTCTCAAGCACCAGGAGCACCTCTTGTTCATGCTGAAACTGCACTTCCTGAAAAATTGAGATCGCTATCCCCCCGCGAACAAGAGGTGCTCCAATTGATTGTTACAGGACTCAATAACCGCGAAATTGGAGAAAACCTTTTTATCTCTGAGCGCACCGTTCGGAACCATGTCACCAGCATTTTGAGCCAACTCCAACTGCGCGATCGCACACAAGCAGCTTTGTACGCCAGTCAATTTTGGCCCCAGAGTATGCGCTAAACCTATACAGCCTTAAAAGCTACTTCATGATTGATTTAAAAAAGGACTATAGAAAAAGAAAGATTAGAGTCAAGGCACACCAAAAATAATATGAGTACATTCCGTTAATTCAAATCCCAATTTGATATATCCAAACTGTATTCAGTTTCTAAGCGATGACTATCGTCCTTTAGCATCGCCCGAATGAAATCTTTTTGCGCATCTGTTAAAGGGGGGACTTTACCCTGATCCTGATTCATCAGTGGCCTCGCTAGCACATTACGGGCATTGTTCTTGATTGAGTCAGGGAATATATTTTTAATCGGATTTAAATATCTGGCCTCCCTTAAGTAATGCCAAATTGTGTCAGTCCTGTAGGAGTTTTTGGAATTATGTATTTTTCCAAGGGAAAATTCGAATGATGGTTCTATCTCCAAAAAGGGACAGATTTTACATTTCAAAGTCATAGAAATAACGTCTTTCTTGAGTTCATCTGTTTTTAGTAAAAGTATTTGCTCCCTTGAAAAGTTGCGTGTAAAAGCATCAACTATTGCTGCATAGCTAACAGATTCAATTACATTTAACGGCAAACTGTTTGGTGTTTCTTTTGCCAAATATTTAGCATACCAGCCTTGATAAATACCCTGCTTCCTCATAGATTCAATTTTTTGTACAGGGTCTCTCAAGATATAAATAAACTTATACCTGATGTCCACTGTTTTCATGCGCTGAATAACTTTTCTGACATTATTCAGAGAACGAGTGTAATTTGGTGAGGCTTCTAATGCCGTTAAATGTTTGTTTAAATCCCACGCATATAGGTTCTCGTAATAGTCGATACCTTTGCCCCACTTACCGTCTTTTAAGAAGAAGTCAGTTTCTTTCATCTTCGACTTTGATACCTGTGGATGCTGAGATAGATAATTAAATAAACTGCTTGTGCCGCCTTTTTGAGTACCAATAATTATACTGATTTTGCTGAATTTCATAGTTGTCTTAGGACTTAATAGGGCTCGAGATTGAGTTTGCAGGTTATAGGGGGATGCTCACTTTCCAGAGGAAGAAGATCTCTGACGGCGCTATCCCTTAATAATTCTAAGGAAATAAAATAAATTAACGTCCAAATTTTGGACGTTATGGATGGCTTGCTCCTAAATGGAATTTACTGGCCTCCTGAGCACTGGCATCACCACCTGTTGCACGAGCAATAGATATGTCTTGTGGATACCGTACTGTGTCTAAGCATGTCGTCATCGTTGATAAAAATTGGCTTCTAACCTCAGCAGCCTAACCTGTACTCACTCAATGGGCCACTCGCTCACGTCCTGCCTTCGCACTCAGCACTTTGTGCCAGTAGCCTGTCCACTGGCACAAAGTGCGATCACTGGCCTCGATCAAATGCCAGGTGATAGGGCAGCGGTTGCATTGATGAGTCGCCTCAAACCGCCTCTGATTCCTAACCAGCAGCATTCTTCTTGAAACCTGCCTGTTTTTATAAACGGTTTTTCAATTAAGCCTTACGGAGCCGTTTACGGTGGTTCCCGGTGGGAGACTTTTTACCCTGGGCAGGACGTGCTTGAGTGTTGGATGAATTGTAATTTCTCCGACGTGACTTAGAGCGTTGACGCTTTGGTTGCTCTCCCTGATGATTAGGGGCAGCCGTTGGTTCATAACCGGGAAGGACAGACTGAGTGAGTTTGCGCTTGAGTAACTTTTCAATTCTCTTTAACAGAGATTGTTCATCACTGGAAACTAGCGAAATGGCTTGGCCTTCATTACCAGCCCGTCCAGTCCGACCAATCCGGTGTACATAGTCTTCCGGCACATTGGGTAATTCAAAATTGACGACGTGGGGAAGCTGGTCAATGTCTAACCCCCGTGAGGCAACATCGGTTGCAACCAGCACTCGCACCTTACTTTGCTTAAAGTCTCGCAAGGCACGGGTACGAGCGGCCTGACTTTTGTTGCCGTGAATGGCAGCTGTTTTCAAGCCATCTTTAGCCAATTGTTCGGCCAGACGATTGGCACCATGTTTGGTACGGGTGAAGACAAGCACCTGTTGCCAATTGTTAAAGCCAATTAAATATGACAGGAGTTCTCGCTTACGCGTGCGATCAACGGGATATACGAGTTGTTCAACTTGTTCAGCCGCCGTGTTACGGGGGGCAACTTCAATCTGCACTGGATTGTGTAACAGCGTGCTTGCTAGTTTCCGGATAGCCTTTGAGAATGTGGCGGAAAACATCAGGGTCTGCCGCGATGCAGGCAGTTGTGCCAAAACCTTGCGAATGTCATGGATGAACCCCATGTCCAACATGCGATCGCACTCATCCAGCACCAGCATCTCGATCTGAGATAGATCAATTGTATGTTGACTAACATGGTCCAGCAAGCGACCTGGAGTTGCGACCACAATGTCACTCCCCTGCTTCAACGCTTTAATTTGGCGCACAATGCCGACGCCACCAAACACCACCACTGATTTAATGGGCAGGTATTTGCCGTAAGTATTGACACTATTGTTAACTTGAGCAGCCAATTCACGGGTGGGAGTCAAGATTAGAGCCCGTGGGGCTCGTTGCGTTTTGGTAGGGGGATGGCTGCTGAGGCGTTGCAGCAAGGGTAAGGTAAACCCTGCTGTTTTCCCCGTACCCGTCTGAGCACTGGCGAAAATATCATTTCCTTGCAAAATGGGAGGAATCGCCTGCTCCTGAATCGGAGTTGCTGCTGTGTAGCCTTCCTCAGCCACAGCACGTAGGAGTTGGGCCGTAAGACCTAGCGTCTCAAATGTCATGGGTTTTTAGTAGCTCCTAAATGCGCCCCTAACCCAAATGCAATGCTGGGACCAGTCTTAAGAGCAATAAACGTATGGTTGCGTTGGATGACTTGGGTCAACAAGTACCAAGGCTGCAACAATAGACCGGAACTAAGTTGCAGTTTATTACCCTAACACACACTGGATGCTTAGATAGATGTTTCAAATGGCATAGCCCTCATTACGCAATGGAGTTAATGGCAACCGCGATCCGCGGCTTTGGCTGGTCTAGAGCTCTTGGTTACGATGCTGGCTTTCTTGCTTGCTAGTTTGCAGAGCTATGTGTACGCGTTGCAGCCCTAATCTACGCAAAAGACTACAGATACCTGTCATGTCAGCTTTGAAAGCTTTAGCAATTTGGATGACAGTGGCTTTCGTGAGCCGATCCAAGCAAATTGTTATAGCGTCTATCCATCACTTTTATAAATTTGTTTTGAGGATTGATGCAATCTCAACCATTAATCTCTGACGACTTCGATCTCCTTTTATATATTCAAGATTTGCAGACCAATTTAGGATATCTATCATAGTTTCTCTTAATTGAGCTGAATGCACCTCGTTGGTTGTTACAACTGCCATGAAGTATTGGGTGGCTGATGCGCAATTAGAACTTATCTTATAAAAAGCAACAGATCAAACTCTTGGCGGATATCCAAAAGAGAACGATCAAGCAACGGCTCAAACTCAAGAAATGGCAGCAGTTTTGGGCGGTTGCGAGTTTTAAACCAAATTGGAATTAATTCTAAAAGTACCCCAGGAAGCACCCTCAAAATTGCTCCGTACAGCCACAGCGAGCCCTTGCCTCTGATCATATCTTCATACATCACATCAACGGCAGGGGAGTTTTTCATCTTTAAGTACACCTGAAACGTACATTCACTCGTCCACCAAAATAGCGGCAGAATTTTTAGCTCATCGTACATTCCTGTATCACAACCGTAAATCACATGCCCTACATCGTGCGATCGCAAAATTTTGCCGAAGTCTGAAGGTTGTGTCGCTGGATCAGTAACGTGTGGATTGAGAGCATAGTACTCCGCTAGACCTGCTCGTAAGGTTTGAGTACTGTGCTTGTCCATGTAAAGAGGTTTTTGGGGCATAGCATTTACGATACGGTACGGTATCGTAAATTATAATAGCATCTATGAACGATACCAAAAAAAAATCTCCCGGAAGACCTCGTAGCGCAGCCTCTCACCAGGCAATGCTGAAAGCCGCGCTAGGTTTGTTGTCAGAAGTCGGCTTTGAAGCGATGAGTATTGAGGCGATCGCCTCTCGTGCTGGAGTTGGCAAGACCACCATCTACCGGCGTTATAGCAGTAAAGATGAACTAGTTGCTGATGCAATTGAAAGCATTAGGGAAGAGGTGTTAATTCCTGATACAGGAAACCTTTGGAGTGATATAGATGCACTTATTGAAAATGCAGCACAAATAACCCTTACTCCAATTGGGCGGCGGGCTGTTGCCATGATTATCAGTAGTGCATCAAGCAATCCTGGGTTTGCTCAAGTTTATTGGGAGAAGTATCTACAACCCCGTAGACAAGCCTTCGACATTGTCATCGAACGGGCAAAAGCAAAAAACGAAATTTCAACAGACTTAGATTCAGGTTTGGTTTTCGACACAATGAGCGGCATCATGCTCTATACATTGATCTTCCCGCCGACAGAATCTTGGAAAGTCTATATCCGTCGTGCCCTAAGTTTACTTCTCAAATGAACTTCAACTGAATTGGCTCCAATTGCTCACAAACAACCTTTAGGTCACTATCTCCGCATAATTAAACCGTAGCAAAGTTTACGAGTTACATAACCCCATACATCGCTTTTGCCCGCTTAGCCAGTTCGTCTCAGCGAGTTGTGAGCCAGCCGAACCCGCTTGCCCATTACTCACTCGGTAAGGAGGCAATGAAGTCAGCAACCAAGTTTATGAGCTGTTTTTCAGATTTCCAAGCCTTGGCATTATGTTCCAAGAAGAAGGGATCACCGGTCACAACAATCACCATATTAAACTTATCCAAAACCGCGATGACCTGTCCGCCATGGCCCAAAGCCGCATGATAGTGATGTTCACCTGATTGTATAGCCCACCACTGGTATCCGTATCCTGTCCTATTGACGTTGCGGCCTTCCTTGGGCCATCCAACAGATGGATTTTGGGTATAGTTCTGTAGGGAATCGTGCACCCATTCAGAAGAAATAACCTGCTTTCCATCAAAAATGCCATCATTTAGGTAGAGCAACCCAAACTTAGCCGCATCACGCGCAGTCATATGCATCGTGCCGGTACCCATTGGGTATCTATCATCGGAGGCTGTTGTATACCATTCACCCAACTCAGCTCCTAGAGGAGTAAATAGTTGTTCCTCTGCAAAGGTTCTGAGATCTGTGCCGCAAGCTCGGTCAACGATAACACCAAGATAGTGCGAGGAGAGATTACTGTAATGGAATTCTGTGCCTGGATCGTTAATGAGAGGGACGTGAACCATCAAGCCAAGAAAGTCTCCCGCGACGAAAACCTCCCAGAGATCCCTATCGGATTCCTCCCAGGGATAACCGGAGCGCATCTGTAGGAGATGACGAATAGTGATCTCCTGCTTTCTTGGATCTTTGATCAGGTTAACGTATTCCGGAAAGTAGGCTAAAAACGGTTGATCTAGACTGGGTAGGCAACCCTGCTCGAAGGCAATACCCACAAGGGCAGAGGTAAAGCTCTTACCCACCGACTGTAGATTTGACTTTAGGTAAATGGAGCCATCATTGAAATATTTCTCGGCAACCAGGTAGCTGTTCTTGACGATCAGTAGGCTATAGATGGAATTCAGTTTGGCAGAATCATAATACAGCTCTGCCACCGTATCGGCATCGAGTCCTTCTGCTTCCGGTGAGGAGACTTCCCAGTCATCGCCAGCTAAGGGAATGTAGTTCAGAGCGGCGAGATCCTTGGACGACGGACCGCAACCGAAAAGGGTGGTTAGGATCAGGGCTGAACTGGTGAATATGAAGGAATGATTCTGATGGTGATGAGATTTTCTCAGCACCCGCTGCAGAAACTTCTGCATCATATTAATCCACTGTCGGTGGTCAGTGTTCATAGGCGTTATGGGGGACGAGCATAGCAAAGTAGCTCTACCCTACGTTGGCAAATACCTCTCGTGCAGTTGTGATACCGTTGAGAGCCGCAGGAAAGCCTGCATACACAGCCATTTGTTGGATCACCTCAACGATCTCCTCTCGTGATGCCCCGACATTAAGGGACGCATTGATATGCACGTTTAGCTGAGGTTGTGCTGTACCTAAGGCGGTCAAGAGGGCAACAGTGGCCAGTTCTTTTGAGCGAAGATCCAGATCTGGACGGGCAATAATATCGCCATATGAAAATTCGATGATGAACCGAGCAAGATCTGGAGCGATATCCTGTAAGCTTTGCACAACGTCAGCTCCCGAACCGGCACTCACTTGCTCAAGCGTTTGTAGTCCTCGTTCATACCGATCATTCCCTGTAGGGCTAGAACTGGGCGTGAAGGCAACTCCGCGTTCTTGAAAGACCTCTCGGGCAGAAAAGACACCATTGAGTGCTGCTGGAAATCCAGCATAGACAGTGCTCAGCAAAATTGATTCAATCACTTGGGGGGGTGAACAGCCGACATTAAGGCATCCGTTGATATGATACTTAAGTTGCGGCTGTGCATTTCCTAGAGCAGTAAGCGCCGCGACGGTTGAGAGCTGGCGAGTCTGTAGGTCGAGCTCATCTCGTGACATGACATCTCCGTATGCAAACTCTACAGTGAATCGCGCAAGGTCAGGGGCTATATCGCTAAGGCGATTGATTGGTCCATCATAGTTTTCGCCCCCGACTTGTCTCAGGACTTCAATGCCAACATTGTATCGATCTGACCATTCGTTTATCTGACCCGTTGTATTCAATGTGGAATTCGCTGTTCCATATTCTGTAAGTGTGACAAGAAGTACCATCAAAACGATCAAACTAACTTTGAGATAACGACCTGTGAGCATACGGCCTCCTTTGGTTTTACTCATGGAACTAGACTGATGTATGAGGTTCTAGCGACTGGAGATGCATCACGATGCCATGCGCCCGATACCAGCTTTGATTTGGTTGAATTGGCCAGAAGGCATTTGAAGGAGCCCCTAGTTAAGGCCCCTATATCATGATCAGTGATTGTTCGATTTGATGAGAATAATCACTGGTGCTGAGTCACCAGTGATTTAAGATTGAAAGACGGAGATATTGAACCTGTAGTTTGGGCTACTGGTTGGATAGCCTGTTCCTATTCCATAGCTATACCCTAGAAGTTAGAGCACGCTCTAAGTCAAGTCGTTTTTGCGATCGTAATAAATCCTGTTACAAATTACCTGTTCTTACTAGGAGGACTGACCTCGTTCAAAGTGGATTCGCTTGCAATGATCCAAAAGCCGCTACACTTCCCAATATAACTAGAACAGAGATAATAATATACGCTTTTAATGAACCAACTGTTTCTTTCATCACCCTATCTCCATCAGAACAACTGATTCACGGCTATCTCGTTTCAGTCAAAGCTTGGTTCAGATGTCAGCAGTGGGCACGAATTTTTCGGGACGGTCAACCACAAGATGAGAGATTTGTGGTGACAAACAATGAGAGACTCCCTGAAAAAATATGCCGACACCCACTTGACATGTTCGCGGCTTCAGCGTCGATGAATTCGGGGCTGCCTAGAGCCAGCGACGTACAGATTCCTTGTAGTCGAGATATTCGCTACCGAACTTGCCCTCAAGGTAAGCCTCCTCAGGACGAATGGCCGTGATCTGGACGATTAGACAAGAAAACGCTACCAGCAGCACAACCCAGAGGTTGCCCAGGCCGATACCGATGGCAACCTGGAGTAGTGCTAAGCTCAGGTACATCGGATTACGCGTAAACCGGTAGACGCCCGTCTGAACGATCTCCGGTGTGGTAGCCCACGGTTCGGGGTCCTGCCCTGTGGCCCAAAAGAGCCTCAATGCCCCGGCCACTAGTACAATGCTCGGCACGGCAATCGCCAAGGCGATCGCAAGTCGAATACTACCACTGAATGCGAAGGGCAACGGCCAGATGAATGCATTCAGCGCGATGCCTACAGCCGCCACCACCAGATGCAAAATTGGTGGCGGCACCAGCACCGCAGCACCATCGGTTGTTTCATTGTTGTTCATCGTCTTATCGTTTTCTCCTGAGCCTACGAGCACCACCTAACTATATAGTTATTCAATATATGTATTCAACGTCATATCTGACAGATCAGATCCAATTTTCCAGAATAGTATCAGATAGCATTACAGACCGATTCTCCACTTACCTATCTGACGCTGGCTATTGCCTCAACCTCAACCAGTGTTGATGGTGATGCGAGGGAAGCTACACCGATACCGGTCACCGATGGACGAGACTCACCTAAGAAGTCAGAAAGAATAGGGGCAACAGTTTCCATATGTTCTCCAAGTTCACCTCGGATATATACGCGAACTTGTAATAGTTGTTCAATCGATGAACCAGCTGCTGTTAGAGCAATTTTAAGATTTCCAAGCGCCTTTTTCATTTGGCCTTCGATCGAGGTCTCTGTGGTCTCAAATTGATGATTCCAATCAACCTGACCAGATACAAAGACTAGTCCCAAGTCTGTCTCAACAGTAGCCTGAGACATACCAAATGCAGCACCATCATACAGTTCCTCTGGATTGATTAGTTTTTTGCTCATGTTGTCCTCCTAACTGATTTGAGTAATCCCTAGCAGCTATGCTAATCCATAGAAATAGTTCTGAGCTGGGTACTAGACTCTCCTACCTGTCCGCTCCAGTGCAATACTAGCCTATGGGTCGTATATTGGCTGGGTCATGTTATCGAGCTTTATTGATGCTAGCTTTCTATGAGCTATATCCTTAAACAACATAATAAGTTGTCAGTTTTGGGTAAGGCTAAAATTTCTTATTGCTCATTGCAAATTGGCTTAGGTCATAATTAGAGAGATTTAGCTAAGTTTAAGAAATACGCAAGCCATTATTGGAACCTACTTCTACAGTCAAAAGAGACTAGTTATCCCTATATTGGTTGATGACTTAATTAGCATCGAAGATACGCTTAATGGGGGTAGTCACCGGCGCGAAAGAGAGCTAGAAAGATACGCTTAAGCCTGATTGTCCAGTGCAGTGCAGGCTTTACTCGCTTTAGTGGTGGCGTTTGCCAGGTGCCATTAATCGCCTCTTGTTGCGGTAAGTAAAGCCGTAAGGATATGAAGAAGCCCTGATCCGGTGCAGGTAGCCAGTTCTTCCTCTTTTTTTCTTCAGTGGGTTGAGCGTATTGGATATAAAGCGTCAGTCCCCCGTCTTCGTCGAGAACAAGTTCGTTGTTGTCTAACATCGTTGAATTAATCAGGTAGCGCTCGAGTTTGTTCTCGACAAGGAGTTGCTCGGGGAGGTTATACATGGTTGCCGACCAGAAAGCGTCAGCTGGTGGCAATCCACCTGGCTCAAAGCGTAGCGTATAACAGACGTCGCCTGATGCATTTAATTCGTTGCCGTCTGAATCGTTATAGTAGGAGGGATACATGGCCTCTTCAATAGAATTGCCCCAGATGCCAAGAATCGCGCCAGCCAGGCGGTATAGATAAATGTTACCGGTTGCCGTCAAGTGTTCACGGGTGCCAAATAGGTCGGCGGCGGTGACGTCTTGAGTGGCAAGTTTAGTCTTCTTCAGCTCCAGATAAGTCTCCCAACCGTCTTTTATGCCTTGCTCGATGGCCTGTTTCAATTTCTCAGAGAGTTTTGTCGGGTTAAAGGTTAGACCAGGTCCGATGTTGAGCTTAGCGAAGCGTGTCATCAATTCTGTTTCCGATTCGTGTGTTGAACAAAATGTCGTGAGCAGGAAGTTCAACAGGCGAAATATTCTGGGTGACGTTTCGCCCTCGTCAAGCCTTACAGGTCTCGGGTATTTCACCGCTGGTATTTTTGCTGGTGGTTCCGTATTTGTAAACTGGCTCAGCGGCTGAACCTTATACCCGTTCTCAATGATGTTTTTGACATTCTCTAAGTCATCTGAGTCGAAAAGCTGGGTGCGGTACAAGGCTAGGGCAAGACTGGTTTCGCTACGGATAACGGCGGTGATTCCAGCCGGTGTCTGCCCCGTCCAGTCAGGCCCTACCAGCAAGTACTTGCCTCCGCCATTGCCCGTCGTTCGAGTACCAACGTATTCGAAATTGTGAGTGTAAGCATCAATGAGTTGGATAGAGTAGTATCGTTTAGGGTCTATAGTTGGGACCGTCAAAACTAAAGGTTCCGCCCGAAGATCTGCGCCAACCACACAGTAAGGTGTATCCGCGTTCGGTGTCTGGACTGTTGTATCCGATGGTGTGAACAGTCGTGCTTCGCCAAGCAATTGATTCAAGGGTCCCTTGTATTCGGCATTATTGGGCCAAAGAAAGTAGGCAAAAAGAATCCGATAGCTGTCCACCATTGGATACGCGTAAATAAACGCATCTTTTGCGATCAATCAGGCTTCTTGTGGAGTCAGTGTAGACGAACCAATCATTCTCAATTTTCCTTTATGTGGTATTCAATGAACATAGAAAACTGATGGTGAAGCTGAGTTGCAACCAGTAAGTCTATGATTCATATTCAATGTATGAAAATTGCCCATTTCTGCGAAGTATCAGATGTAATACAGGGCTAGGAAGATTTTCATGCACCAACAATGACTTTTTGCATTTATGCACAAAATTGATATCTGTTGACCCATGGTTCACTCAAACTAGAGGGTTAAGGAATGCACCACCCACCAGTTTTCTTTTAATCTTGGGAGATTCTATCTAGTGCAGGGATTCCTCCCCACGCCCCACAGGAGCCAGCAATCCACCTAAATCCGCTGCGATACCTGCATAGCAGGTAACGGACACAAGTAGTGATTATCATTTTCTTTATTCTTATAAGCTATTTCAGCGAAACATAAGAAGGTAAACTTTTAGGACCTTACAAAACCACCGATGCCCTCAGACATTATTCTTAGGCTCAATCGACGTTTCAGGGAGCTAGACAAGCAATGTAGTCAATAGACTGCCTAGCAAGGCTTTACCCCGTTTTCTGGCATTGTGTACAAATTCGAAGAACCCCAAATAAATCGGTAATTTTTCTTGTGAGATGCCTCGATGGGGTCTCAACCATGACCGCAGCAATGACCAGAAGCCTTCCATCGTATTGACATGGACTTCACAGAATCCATCGCCATCGTCATCTCGGGCATATTCTCCGGCACTGTGGCAAACACTTTTGTGAGTATAGCCCCAACTCTCTAAGCGAGCGTAGATGTCATACTCATCAGTATAGATAAGGGTGCCAGGTTCTACTATTGACTGAATAATCGGTTTGATGGTTTGTTGTTGAACATTCGACAGCATTTTAATCACCACCTCTCCGCCTCGCTGAATCATCCCGAAGATCGGCGGTTTTTCCGTTTCGAGCGTACCGCGCCCCCGAAGCCCTTTGAGTTTCCGTCTGCGTCCCTTACGCCCTTTTTTTTGACCTTTTCTGGCTGCCCCTTATGGCCTGCTGTCACATAGACTTCATCAAACTCCACCGTTCCTGATAACTGGACTTCTGGACGCTTATCGGCCACCGCTTGACGTAATTCACTCGTCATCTGATGGACATCATCTTTATGCAGACTCAACTCTTCGGCAATTTGTTGATTAGACACATTGAGACCCATCAAATATAGGCACGCTATCCAGATATGTAACGGTTGATGACGACCGGCAAAGAGGGTGCCGGTTAAGTCATCAAAGTGACGACCACACTCACCACAGATATAGCGTTGCCGTGCCGAATAGGTATCATGCTTCCCTCGTTTGGTAATGCTTTTCGCGCCACAATCAATGCAGCAAACGCCCTCAGGCCAACGCATCGTGCGAATAGTCTCGTAGCATTTGTTCTCATCGATTAACTTAGAAAGCGTTAGCATAGGTAGTCTGACCGGGGGCTTTATTCCCTGACACTACCCTGCTCATCTTGAAGTTAGCAACCTCCCTGAAACAGCTATTGAGCCTATTCTTATTGGCCCCCAAGGGGTTGGCAAATCGACTGTTGGAGAATTATTAGCACAACAATTAGATCTGCCACAATGTTCCATGGATGAACATCGATGGAACTATTACAACGAAATTGGCTATGATGACGCCATCGCCAAACAAAAGCGGGAAACGGAAGGAGCTTGGGGTATTATTCGCTATTGGAAGCCATTTGAGGCCTATGCGGTAGAGAGGTTACTGTCAGAGCATACAAACTGTGTGATTGATTTTGGTGCAGGTCATTCCGTCTATGATGATCCGCTGCTGTTTCAACGGGTAAAACGAGCGTTAGCCCCCTATCCTAATGTTGTTCTTTTAATGCCATCACCGGATTTAGAAGAATCGCTCGATATTTTGAATACGCGTAACCACAAACTGCCAGAGGATATTCGCAGGACTAATGAACATTTTGTTAAACATCCTTCAAATTGCACTCTGGCTAAATTCACGGTGTATACAAAGGCTAAAACACCAGCAGAAACCTGTCATGAGGTGTTGCAAGTGGTGAATGTCTCATGAGCAACGATGCAGACCCACTTGTTTAATGAGTGCAGGCACAATGCGATCGCAACACAATTTGCCACCAAACAAATTTCGGGCCACTGGCCCCACCTGTAATGCCGCCCATGGTCCCATTAGAAACAACTCGCATCCCGGCCATCGCAGATGTTTATCCAAAACAGGTACCCCATTGACTATCTCTACCGGATAGCGAGCCATCACATCTTTGAGTAACGGCTGATTTGCAACATCAAGCTGGTTGCCAGTTGCCAGCCAAATGCGATCAATCGACTGATGATTTAAACAATCATGCACCGCGTAATTCTGACAGTGCACTTGCCAGGCATTCCCCGTCCAAGCCAACTCTTTCACCTGACAATGTTCGTACAATGTCACCTTATCCTCACGGGACAAACGCCTGAGCTTGGTCAACATATCGGGCGTTAAGGAACCACCGTCTCGCGCTTGTTGAATCATCTGACTGCGCTGGTGCCAGTCAGTTTCCGCATGAAATCCCTTGAGATATTTTGGTCCGAGCCAGCCAGGAGCAGCATCAAAAATCTTTTCTTGAAATCTGCGGCGAGCCATTAACAACACCCTGGCCCCTCGCTTCACTGCCCCTATGGCCAGGTGGCCACTAGTGAGCCCGCTGCCCACAATCAAAACAGTTTCTCCTTGTAGTGACGGTAAATTACGAAGATCCACCGCTGTACTATGGCATAGACGACCCGGTGGGGCATCCACTGAAACTGCCCAGTCGGGTAACTTGGGTATGGCATTACCCACCGCTAGCACCACCCGTCGAGCGATCACCTTTTGCCCATTGTCTAACGTTAGTGCAAACCGTCTTCTCTGGTAGATAAGCTCCGTCACCTGTGCTGGTAAAACCCGATCTCGTAATTGCCAGCCTTCAATCACCCTTTCACAAAAGTCTCGAAACAGAGATGTCCCTGGACGATTGTAGGGGTTGTGCAGTTCCAGATAACGCCGGTCTGCAAAATTCAACAATGCTTGGGGTTTAGGGTCTGGATGGTGAACGGCAGGAGAGCGCAAATGGGGAATTTCTTGAGCCGCAAATTGTCGATGCCACTGGGTCAACCACTGACCGCTGGGGTCAAAAACCTGAAACCGCGATCGCATCGTTTTTTTCTTTTGCAACAAGTGGGTTACCAGGGTTAACGCCTGAGGTCCAGCTCCAATGATGGCAATGTCCAAAGGCTTATGAATAGATAATGGATTCGATGGATTCAAATGACTCCTCAACGGTCCTCCGGCTCAATATTTTAAATACTATGAGAATGATTATCATTCTTTCAAATTATTTTTGTTTATAGTCAAAGAAAAATAATCTTTTTTAACCCTCACAAAGAGTTTTGGCAGTATGCCTTGCACCAGGGGCACTCTCCTCTCTTGGATTGACAGATAGATGGAGACGCTTTAGCATTCTTTTGATATGAAAATGATTATCATTTCTTTGAAAGACGCATCGCAAAATTACCAGTATCAGGTTTCAGGAATCCTAAAAATGTTGAGCAATCATCAGGTTTTGAGTTCTAACAAGCGAGGTTCTGGCCTGCTACGTATCAGCAAACTGGGTTGGATAGCCTCCGTATCTATGCTGGTGGGGCTAGTGGGCTGTGCCCCACCGGCTACACAGAATGACACGGCTGCTTCAGGCGATAACACAACCACAGCAGTTAATTTGCCTCAGGTGGTCGCCACCACCAGTGTGCTGTGTGACCTAACTCAACAGATTGCTCAAGACACCGTCGCCCTCACCTGCTTAATGGAGCCCGGGCAGGACCCCCATACCTACGCCGCTGCCCCTTCCGATCGCAAAGCCATTGATGAAGCTGACCTGGTACTTTACGACGGTTATGGGTTTGCCCCTCAACTCATTGCCATGGTCGAAGCCAGCACGAATACGGCCCCCAAGGTAGCGGTTTATGAACAGGCAGTCCCCAATCCCCTCCTGGCTGATCCCCATGACCATGACCATGGCCATGGCCATGGCAAAGAAGACCATGACCATGAGGCCCATGCAGACCATGGCGAAGAAAACCATGACCATGAGGCCCATGCAGACCATGGCGAAGAAAACCATGGCCATGAGACCCATGCAGAGGGAACAGACAAAGAAGAACTCGTTGCGGATCCTCACATTTGGCATAATGCGCTCAACACCAGCAATGTCACCGAAGTCATTGCAGATCAGCTGCAACAGATTAATCCTGACCAGGCGGATCTCTACGGCCAAAACGCAGCACTGCTCACGACTCAGTTTGCGGAGCTACATACCTGGATAGAAGCCCAAGTCACCACCATTCCCGCCAGCAATCGTAAGCTGGTGACCACCCATGAAGCCTTTAACTATTTTGCCGATGCCTACGGTTTAGAGCTTGAAGCGGCCCTGAGTGGCATCAATACCGAAACATCTCCCTCGGCTTCACGGGTGGCCGACCTGGTAGATGACGTAAAAACCTTAGGTGTCCCTGCCATTTTTGCGGAAACCACCTCTAATACCCAGCTGATTGAGACCCTGGCAAAAAATGCAAATGTTAAGGTGGCCCCTAATCCGCTCTTTGTGGAAGGACCTGGCGGACCAGGTACCCGTGCAGAGACCATGCAAGCGATGTTAGTCTCCAACACCTGCACGGTGGTCAATGCCCTGGGAGGCACCTGTGTTGAGGCTGATGCCCCTCTGTAAGTCTCCTGTATCCCCCTTTAGGGACCCCCCTTGTAAGCCCCCCCTTGTAGCTCCCCCTTGTAGGGACCCTGTAGAGCCACCTGTAGGGACTATCCGTGACTATTGATAATATCTCTCTTCCAGCCAGACCCGGACCTCTGTTTCTGATAACCCGGCTATTTTGTGTTGAGTGCTCGGGTCATAGATGCTGTAAGAGATTTGGCCCCTGCGATCGCATTGTTTGTGAATCATGGGTTCAGACGATCCTGTCATTAACTTCAAAACAGATGTCCAGACCTCTTTTGGCATTGACGTGAGACAACGCCCTAATTCTCCGGTGAAGGACCATCGGGGTGGCTGTTTTTGTAGAAAAACAAAATGGGGCTCAGATAAACGACGCTGAAACTTCATGGGACAGACCTCCATTCCCGGTGAACACCCCCTTAAATAGGGCATGGCTATATTTTTGCGAAAAACATCTGACCAGAACAGACTCAGTTGAGCTAAATTGTTATGGGTACAGTTTCAATAAGGTAAACTGTTCTGGTTTTTTGACGCTTAACTGTACCGGTGCCCACAAAGACAGAGCCATAGCCATGTCCACCAGCCCTATTCCCCAACTGTCTCCGCTACAAACCTCTAATGACCAAACCCTCTATGAACAGGTGGCTGAGCGTATTCAGGCCCTGATCCGTGAGGGTACCCTGGAACCAGGGGATCGACTGCCATCGGTACGCCAACTCAAGCAGCAGCTATCGGTCAGCATGTCTACGGTGCTGGAAGCCTATCGCTTACTGGAAGATCGGGGCTTTATTATGGCTCGCCCCCAGTCAGGGTATTACGTCAAGACCACGGCACTGGCGCTTCCTAACGAACCCTCCCAATCTATGCCCACCCCCCAGGTGCGCCCCGTTGATATTTCCCTCATGCTGCGGCTGCTAAGGATGGACCTTTCCCCCGAGACCATCCACCTGGGGGCAGCCGTTCCTGGGTTGGAGCACTTTCCCATTAATACGCTCAACCGATTAATGGGGCAGGTGATGCGAAACAATCCGATGGCGGTGCATACCTATAAAACGGTGCCAGGGTGCGAACCTTTGCGGCGAGAAGTGGCCAAACGCATGCTGAATGCGGGCTGTTCCATTACGCCGGATCAGATTGTGGTAACGGCAGGAGCCACAGAAGCCTGTTATATCGCCCTGCGTACCGTGACCCAGCCCGGAGATACGGTGGTGATTGAGTCTCCGGCATACTACGCGGTCCTCGAAGCCATGAACTCCCTGGGTTTAAATGTCCTGGAGCTGCCCACCCACCCACGGGACGGGATTTCCCTAAGTGCCCTACAGTCTGCATTGGAACATCAACCGGTGGCGGCCTGCATGTTGGTATCGAATTTTAGTAATCCCATTGGTAGCTGTATGGGCGATCGCAACAAGAAAGCCCTGGTGGATCTGCTTAACCAGCATGACGTGCCCCTGATCGACGACGATGTCTATGGCGATCTCAATTTTGAGGGCAGTCGTCCCAAGGCCATCAAAGCATTTGACACCGAAGGCCGGGTGATTTACTGCTCATCGGTCAGTAAAACCCTATCTCCAGGGTTACGGGTAGGCTGGTGTATTCCAGGTCGCTATCAACAACAGGTAGAGCATATGAAAGTTGTCGTTAGCCACATGACGGCCACAGCCCCACAGCTGGCCGTGGCAGCCTTCTTTGCCAATGGCGGCTACGATCGCCACCTGCGCAATTTACGCCGTGCCTATCAACAACAAATGAACCGCATGCTCCAGGCCATTCTAGATTATTTCCCGGCTGAGACCCGGGTTACTCGTCCCTCGGGAGGCCATGTTCTTTGGGTCGAAATTCCCGGTGGTTTTGACGCGCTAGAGCTGTTTGAAGACGCCATTCAATATCACATTAGTATTGCCCCTGGCCCCATGTTTTCGGCCTCCAACGGCTATCGCAACTGTTTTCGTTTGAATACGGGGTTACCCTGGTCGGATGCCATTGACCAGGCGATGAAAACGTTAGGAGATTTGGCCAAGAAACAGCTGGCCCGCACAATTTTAGCAAGCTCACCGTAACCATGAACCCTGTTCAAGCCCTGCACACAATGGAATGGACTGACATAACGCGACTTAACAGTCTCATTAAAGCGACAGAAGCTGATGGCACCAAGCTTGAAGAGATCGGGGTTTCTGGTGAAGGTCGACCGCTGTATGGCATTACCATCGGCGATAGTTCTGCCCCCTACACTGTTGTGATCATAGCTGGCTGCCATGCCAATGAAATTATTGGCCCATTGGCGGCTGTATCACTGCTGCACCGTCTCACTCAGCAGTTATTTCCAACGGTGAAATTTGGCATTGTGCCGGTTGCAGATCCAGATTCTCTAAGTCGCAATGCCAGTGAGCTACCGTCAAAACCCACATTATGCGATCTCCTCCGATTAAACCACTGTCGCGATTTAGAAGGATATTTCATAACAGATACCTATCCTGAGTGCATTGCCATCCGTCAATGGCTACAGCGGTTTGCCCGCATAGATGCTTACTTTTCTCTGCACTCAGCCGGGGTGATCTCACCAGGCCTCTTTTTTTACATCGGTCAGGGTGTCAATCCGAGCTACATAGAGCCTGTGGCAAACTCCATTGCCACGGTGTTGCCCAAGGATCTACCACTATTATCCCATGACCCCACAGGACTCTCTCAAGTAGCTTTATCTCCCGGTTTTTTCGAGCTATCCATTGCCAATGGTAATGTGGGAAACCGAAAATCTCCCGGCAGTTCACTGGCTTTTGTTGCTCAACACTTTCAGCCCCAGTTTATGGGGGCAACAGAGCTGCCTTTAGCCGTATGTCCTGCATTAAAAAATGGCTCTCTCTTAGCCATTGAACAATACAATCGTGAGTTCCAACAAACTGGTCTTGCACAGTATCCATTTCGAGAAATCGACTTAACTATGCAACTATCCATCATGCAGGCATTTATAGTTTCTGTTGCCCAATGCGTTACTGTTATTCATACCTAAGCCATGAAAATCGCAGCCTAAAGCCCAATGCGTTACTGCCATTCATACCTAAGCCATGAAAATCGCAACAGCATTGGTTTCAGGCATCCTAAAGAGGCGTTACAACAAAATCATCCCAAACTGATGAAGCGGGTTTGTGGAGAGTGAGGTTTGTAGAGTCATGATAAAACAACGCATTATCGCTGTGATGGCCGCTTTGTCCCATCACAAGGGTATCCCTATTTAGAAAAGCGGAGGTCCTCTCTGGTAACGATTGGGATCACCCCAGCGATCACAATCCAGTCGCTGCATTGTTCACAGATTATGCATAAAGTCCCTTACCCCTGTGAGGCTTAACCCCTCATACTAGAGATCTATACTTAATAACTAGTTCTTTTTGAAAAATTAAATTATCATTCAGTGCTGGTTTAATTTCGGTGCGATCGCATCCATAGGATACGATCGTTGGAAACACTAGCTTAAAATTTGTCATAGAGGGGGCAAAGTGCCCTAAAGCATGATGCTATATGGGCTGTACAGATCAGCTAGACCTATGGATAGTGAATAAGGCTACAATTATTGATTGGCATAGGTTTCAACGGTTTTCTGTATCAAAAATACACATTGAATCACAAAATAGAACGCAAATGGCCTGATATATTAGTGGCTTCCTAATGTCCAACCATTGTTAATAGGAGAGACATCCACTGATAGTGATTTTCTATACTTTTGATTAATGGTGGTGGCCCTATGTCCCCTGAAGATGCCATCACGCTAGTTGATAAACTCCTTTCACCGTATCGGCTGACGGCTATTCAAGAAGTCGTTTTTCGGCGATGCTGGCAAGGTTCAACCTATGCGCAAATTGCAGCTAGTGAGGGCTACGATGCTGACTATGTTCGCGTTACAGGCTCACGGCTGTGGCAAAAGATCTCCCAAGTACTGGGAGAGCGAGTAACAAAAAAGAATATTCATGCAGTGCTGCGTCAGCAAGCCTATCAGCTGCATCAGCCCAATACACCAGGGCCATGGTGGCCTGGTGCCGATCAATCAGACACCACCTTCCCCGGCAGCCCACTTCCCCTCGGGTCTCCGCTCTACATCGAACGGCCTCCAGTAGAGCAGCAGGCCATGGGGGAGTTGATCAAGCCAGGTGCGCTGCTAAGAATTCGTGCGCCGGAACGTTGGGGTAAAACATCCCTGGTGAATCGCCTGGTCGCCCAAGCTCAAACCTTAAACTTCAGAGTTGTACGGCTTAACTTCCGCCAGGCCGATAGCTGTGTCTTGGCCAATTTTGATAAATTTCTACGCTGGTTTTGCGCCAATATTACCCAGCAGCTGAAGTTCACAGCCCAGCTGGATGATGTATGGAATGTCGACTTAGGCAGTAAGGTCAGTTGTACTAACTATATGCAGAGCAGCATTTTAAATCCGCTGCAGCAGCCACTGTTACTGGTGATTGATGATCTCCAGGCAGTCTTTGAGCACCCGGCCATGGCCCAAGAATTTTTGCCCATGTTGCGGGTGTGGCACGAAGAAGCCAAAAATCTCACCGAATGGGGGTACTTACGCCTCCTGGTGGCCTATGCCACAGAAGCATACATTCCGTTACAAATTCACCAATCTCCGTTTAATGTGGGGTTGCCCCTGCGGCTACCTGCCTTTACTCTGGAGCAAACCCAACAGCTGTCTCTGCGTTATCGTATTGAATGGGACGATAGTTTGATCTCACTTCATACGTTGGTTGAAGGACATCCCTATCTAATTCATTTGGCGCTGTATAACCTGAGCGTACACAAGATGGAACTAAAGCAGCTGATTGATGAAGCCCCTCAGCAAAGTGGCATTTATAGCGATCACCTGCGTAGCTATCTGGCAATCTTTGAAGCGGAACCTAACCTGGCCCGTACCTTTTACAAGGTAATTGAACAAGATACGGCCACAGAACTTGAACCAATGACCGCCTATCGCCTGGAAAGTATGGGGCTGGTTACCTTAGCAGGCAATAGGGCAACCGCTAGCTGTAGCCTCTACAGACAATACTTTGGCGGACGCTTAAGCGTCGATGCTTAAACATCACCCCAGGCTGAGCCGACGACGCTGTCTGACAAGAGGGCAGATAGAGGACGTAGGACCTGAATATTCGCAAACACGTCCTCAGCGGTGTAGGGAGAATATAGGTAGGCATCAGCGCTCCCTTGGCCGAGCATACGGTCGGCACACACAATAACGGGTACGTTGTCTAACAATGAACTATGCTTGATGCGATCGCAAACCAGTTCAGCCGTGGCCACTGAGGGCTCAATAATAATTAACTCAGGTGAAATAAAGCTCAGCAGAGATAGCAAAGCCTCATTTTCATCGACCTGAAAAACGGATAGTCCATGCCAATGCAACAAATCGGCTAGCAGTGTTTGAGACTGAGCAGTACTTCCAACAATTGCAATAGCCTTCATAACCTTATCTCCTGTGATCCTGCAAATCGCGTAGTAATACGGATGGCGATATCTGGACGGCTCTGGGAACGTGGCCAGAAAGTCTTACGAAATAAACCGAAATTGAACAAGCACAAAAAACAAAAACTGTTGAGCACAGGCCCCCTTTAGAGACCTTTGCCCAGCATTGATGTAAATATTATTATTGCTCTAACTGACTACAGACGTGGACGCAACTAGCCTTCGGTCAGTCGAAATTGAATAGACTAGATTGCTATGAAAGCAATTTAAGGGAAAACACGGAAGATGTGTAAGGTGAAAAAAGTAATTTAAAAGAACTTTCTCTTAGTCTTCCTAGATACCCTCCTAAATCCCCCCGCTACATAGCTGACGATCCGCATCAGACAGGTTATCTCCATGGGCAAGGTAATTGTCGAGCCAACGACAGCCATCCTCTAGCAATTGTTCAAAGCTACGGCTATCCTGCCAATCCCACAGGATGATTCTCCGATCATGACCGCTAGACAGCAGCGTTTGACCGTCAGCACTGAAAGCGACCCCCCAAGTAGAACCGTTGTGGCCATACAGGGTTGTTA
Source organism: Leptothoe sp. EHU-05/26/07-4 (assembly GCF_043421015.1). Classification (NCBI taxonomy): domain Bacteria; kingdom Bacillati; phylum Cyanobacteriota; class Cyanophyceae; order Nodosilineales; family Cymatolegaceae; genus Leptothoe; species Leptothoe sp. EHU-05/26/07-4. Next base: position 506,780 of record NZ_JAXSQV010000003.1, on the reverse strand, counting down.
CAAGGGTACCGTCCTGTCGCCAGATACGTACAGTCCGATCGTAGCTGCTGGATGCCAGCAGCTTGCCATCCGGGCTAAAAGCTACACTGTGAACCCTGGCCCGATGACCGTCTAGGGTGGTGATCAGACGCCCTGAAGTCGACCAAATTTTGATCGTATGGTCAGCGCTAGCAGTCGCAATCAGCTGGCTATCAGGGCTGACGGCCACTCCCCAAATGGGGGCTCGATGGCCATGGATACTTCTCAGCAGTTGCCCTTGCCGACTCCAAATTTTGATGGTGTGATCCCACCCTGCTGACACTAGATAACTGCCGTCAGGACTATAAGCAACGCCATAGACCCGATCTTGATGACCCCGTAACGTGCGCAAAAGTTCTCCATCCAGCGTCCATAGCTTAATGGTTTGGTCCCAACTGGCCGATGCCACTTCATCGCCCTCGGGGCTAAACGCGACTCCCCAAACCCGATCTTGGTGACCTCGCAACGTTTGTAATGGGTCTCCTTTAGCAGTCCACAGCTTGACAGTTTGGTCCCAGCTAGCAGAAGCAAGCGTTTGACCATCGGGGCTAAAGGCCACTTGCCAGATCCGGTCAGTATGGCCCTCTAGTGTAGATTTAAAGTTACCTTGCCAGCTCCAAAGCCGAATAGTCTTATCCCAGCTACCGGCAGCAATCGTCTGTTGACTGATGGCTAGATTGGTAGCCGGTCCCTGGTACCCATGCAGGGTTTGCGGAATTTTATCTAAGCGCCATAGCCTGACGGTTGCATCATCGCTGCTGGAGGCTAAGACGTCTCCAGTGGGGCTAAAATCTATGCCCCACGTGCCAGAGTCATGGCCATTTAGAGTAGTTACCAGAGTGCCACTACTGGTCCATAATTTAACGGTGTTGTCGAGGCTAGTCGAAGCAAGTTGACGACCGTCAGGGCTAAATTTCACATGCCAGACACGGTCCTGATGCCCGTCCAGGGTAATGGTTGAGCTCTTGCCAGACTCTCCCTTTTTAAGACTGCCATCGGGGTTAACGTGCCACAGTTTAATGGTCCGATCATCACTGGCAGAGGCTAAGACACGACCGCTGGGGTTAAAGGCCAGGCCATATACCGGGGCTTGATGTTCTTTGAATTCGTTTAATAACTGTCCGCTGGTGGCATCCCACAATTTAATGGTGTTGTCTTCACTGGCGGTGGCCAAAATGAGACCGTCCGGGCTAATGGCAGCCTGCGTGACCCTAGCGTTATGGGCGGGAATATCTAGCAACAACTTGCCCGTCCGATCCCAAAATCTTAGGTGGCCATCGTCACTACCGGTCACCAACGTTTGGCTATCCAAGGATATATCAACATCATTGACTCGTCCCTCGTGCCCCGTTAACGTCACAGGGGGCGCAACCACAGAGAGAATGTCACTATCATCGCTGATGGGCCAAATTTTTGCGGTGTTATCGGCACTGGCTGACACCAAATATTCATTGTCAGGACTAAAGGCCACATCCCACACAGCATTGGTATGTCCGCTCAGGGTGGTAATCAGCTGACCATTGGCACGCCATAGCTTGAGGGTATTATCCCAGCTAGCTGAGGCTAAATAGTTACCATCTGGGCTAAAGGTTACCCCATACACAGGTGCACCATGGCCCCGCAGCTGGTTAGCTTCGGTAATACTTTGAAGAGTGCGGCGGAGAGTTTGTTCTACCTGTTGTTTCACATCGGGTGCAGGCACCGGTAAGCGTTGTAGCTGTTGAGCAGCTCGCACCGCTTCTAGCAAAGATTTCAGACGATTATTCTGGTTAAACAGGGCGTCAGAGTAATAGCTAATGGACAAGGCCTGATTGTTTTCGTTATCTTGCCGAGTTAGCATGGTTTGGCGAGACTGGCGATAGGCCAACATGGCAATACTCGTAATGCTGAGAAACGCCACTCCCATACCCACCAGTAGAAACCGCTGTAGGGTGACATTGCGCTGCTGCGCCTCCAGGCGAGCTTCCAACTCCTTTAGTCTCTCGGATTCTAATGCCTGTTGTACCTCTTGCCGATCAACGGCAACACTGTCTGCTAAAAATTTATAGTCCAGGTCGCTGAGCTGTTGTTCCTTGGCCCAGACCTGGGCTTCAGTGAGAGACTGCCCGCGCAACAATCGGGAACGATCTTGTTGACCCGAGTTAACCCAGGCTTCGAATGCTTGGGAATAGGGACGTAAACGTACCAAATGGTAGTCTACCCATTGGGTGTTAAACACCTCTGAATAAATTCGATTACGAATACTGAGGTGACCTGATTGTTTGACCACCAGGCCTGAGAGTAACAGTTCTTCTTGGAGGTGATTGTCTTCTAAAGATAGGGTTTGACCGGATAACAGTTTTTTGTAACGCCCCAGTAGTCGACTAATCAGCTGCGGGTGAGCCAGTAACCGATCCTGGATAATGCGCAAATGGGGGGGTTCATCTTGGGATTCCCAGTTTTTGATCAGCTGCGATCGCACTAAACCATCCACCCAAGCCTGTTCAACATATATCTCTGTGCGGGGGGCCAGTTTAGCAACTACCAACTGGCACAGCTTCTGCGTCAGGAAAGGCTGACCATTGGTCCAAGCTAAAATGTGTTCCAGGGTCTCAGTGGCATTCTCCACCGTTGGTTTTAACCAGTAACTAAGGGATATGGCCTCTGCAGCGGTAAACCCACTCAGCTCAATGGCTGTACCAATGTTAAATGGGGTGCGGTTAGGATTTTGGCAAAGGTCGGTGGGCGTTGCCACACCAAATAGGGCAAACGTGAGGCGACGGTACTCTGGGCTATCGACTCGCTGGTTATAGCAATAGCGAATCAGGGCAAACAGATCGTCAGCCGCAAACGGCAGTCCCAATACGCTATCAATTTCATCGATAAAAATAACAATCCGTTTCGCCGTAAGCTGCCGCAAAATCACATCCTTTAAAAAGTGATCCAATCGCTGCACGGCAGAAAGACCATCCCCCTGCTGCCACCACTCTTGGAAATCACCGTTTAATTGCAAGCTGCGCCATAGCTCTGCCGCAATTCCCATGTACCACTTTTCAGCAGTAACATTGTCACTACCCAGGTTGGTCAGGTCAATAGATGCACAACAAACACCGTCTTGCTCCAGGCGATATTTTGTTCTCACCCGCAGGCTCGATTTACCAATTTGTCGCGTATTAAATACATAGCAAAACTCACCTTGTCCTAGACTTGCGTATAGGTGATCATCCGCCTGTCGTTTAATATACGTAGGTGCCTGGGGATGAAGACTACCGCCAACTTGGTAAAAAGATAAGGATGTGGTGGTGGCCATAGGAGTTGCGTAATTTATTCAAGCACTAGCTTAGCAATGGGGGGGGTGGACTTTTGCTTGCGAAAGTTAACAGCCTGTTGGAGTAGTTGCCAGGCTTTAGGGGAAAAAATGGCAGGAATGCCAAAACTTAGGGCGCTAGGGATTTGTTTTTGTTTGAGGGCGACGATCATCCAGTGCAGGCTGAGGTATTGCCGAATCGTCTTCAATGTCGGCAGCTTGTCTTGATGTTTGGGGCTAACGTGCTGGTAGATGCGTTCTTTAATCAGGACATTAGTGTCGAGACGACGCTGAAGCGTGATTTTTTGGTCGTAGCCCCCTGGCCACACAGTACGGTAAGTCAGGCATTTATTGATAAATAGGGCATCGCCGTAGTCGGCAACACGAATCCAGGAGTCAATATCATCAAAGCCGGTCATGCCCAGGTCCCAGCCACCCGATTTCATAAAGGCATCGCGGCGCACGGCCACCTGAATGGGGGTGCCGAAGGGGACTACCTCTAAAAACATGCCGTAGTGGATGTCTACCTGGGGAATATAAAATGCCTGACCTGGACCGGTCACAGGGGTGCGACTCAGTTCTTGCCCCTCGCCATTCACCTGGGCCGCCTGACAGGAACAAATCACTGCTTCAGGACGTTGCTGAATCGCCCTGATCAGTTCTTCAATACAGTTGGGGGCCAAATAGTCATCGTCATCCACCAGCTTAATCCAGGTGCCCATGGCTCGTGCCACCCCTGCATTGACAGCCCCGGAGTGGTTGGCATTGGTAGGATTGCGATGGTAAAGTACCTGATCGCCCAGGCTTTCGACATACGCCTGGGTACCGTCAGTGGAGGCGTTATCGATCACGATCACCTGACATGGCACGGTTTGGTCAAGTGCGGTTGCGATCGCACGTTTCAACAGCTCCACCCGGTTATAGGTCGTAATCACAATACTGAACGATAGCGATTCTGAATCCATGATTCCTGGTCTCTTTCGGCGCTCTTCGCTATTGTGCCAAATCTGAGGGGAAATGGGCTTACTAGATTTAGATAGGCATTGGCCACCTTTTCCCATAAATGCCTATGGGCTGATACGAATACCCTAATGAATCTTGCTAGCAGTCAAATTTTAGCCAATACGTTCAGGGCTAATGTTGCCGATAGAGAAATAGATATCCGCCTTAGCCTTAGTCTTAAAAGAGAGTTTTGGGTCTCTAAGGCCAATGCTGTTTTACCAGCCAGTAGAAAACGTTGTTTTCATGCTTACTGTATTGGTACACCAAGGAGCGGTACCCATTCCATAGCCCACATGTTTCAGCACCACTATGGTGCGTTACATGAGCCCCATGCGTATTATGCCATCTACCATTTACTCAAATGGGAAACGGGCCAGTATTCCTATGCGGACATTCAAAGTGTGCTCAAGTGGCGTGACAAAAAAATGTCTTTGGAGCTGGAATCTGCCCATTATCTACATCATGTAGCTGATGTGTTGGCCAAAAGCTTTCCACAGGCCAAGTTTATTTTTACCGTTAGGGATCCCCTCAGCTGGCTAGAGTCAGAAATTAATCGTAATTATGGTAGTCGTCATAAACCGTTTTGGAGAGAATTAGAAGATTATCGCTATGGTCGCTACAGGCGTCCATTTACAAAATATGACGCTGCTCTAGGGCAAGCAGGACTTTATCCTGTTGCTAGCTATTTGTCCTATTGGAGAGACCACAATCAATTTGTCATCAACTCAGTGCCTAAACAGCAGCTTTTAACGTTGAAAACAAAAGAAATTCGTTCAAAAATTGAAGAGATTTCCAGTTTCCTTGGTATAGATCCTGATACTATTAATATTCAGAAAGCCCATGCCGATAAACGAAAGAAAAAATTAAAGTTAATTGAGCTGGTGGATCCAACCTATCTATACCAGCAGCTAGAAAAACTCTGTTCTGATCTGATCGATGCAAGATTTCCTACACTAAAGCGCACTTAGTCTTAGTCATTGCGTAAATAAGCTTGATCACACGCGGTTAATGGATACACCACCATCTACCAGCATGGCTGACCCCGTGGTGAAACTAGCAGCATCTGACGCCAGATAGAGAGCTGATGCTGCAATTTCATGGGGTGTTGCTATGCGCTTCAGTGCATGGAGATTTTGTACAAAGGCTAAGGCCTCTGGCGTATTGGCAAAATCACGTCCCATGGGTGTATCGGTGCCCCCTGGCAGTAAAGCATTGACCCGAATTTGTTGCTTGCCGTATTCAACAGCGAGCACCTTCGTAAGACCAATCAAACCTGCCTTACTTGCTGCGTAGGCTGCCATTCCCGGCATGCCTACAGTGTAGCCAACAAAGGTTGAGGTAAAGATCAAAGAACCGCCACCGCGATTGACCATGGCCGGTAACTGGTATTTTGCCCCCAGGTATGAACTGGTCAGGTTAGTGGCAAGGACATTGTTCCAATCATCAAGGGATAGATCAGTTACAGCGCCAGGTATGCCGGTAATCCCTGCATTATTAAACGCGATGTCTAGCCCTCCGAATTCTTTTAGTGCTAGCGTCACTAGAGCTTTAGCAAATTCCTCATCTTTCACATCTCCTGCCAAAGCAACTGCCTGTCCACCCGAGTGACCAATAAAATCAACCAACTCATCGAGCTTATCCTGCCGTCTTGCTGCAACAACAACTGCAGCTCCTGCTTTCGCAAAAAGTTTGGCAGTTGCGTAGCCAATACCAGCACTAGCACCTGTTACAATAGCAACTTTGTTAGAAAGCACATTCATGATGTCGTCCGTATTGATTAAACGATACAGACATCATTTTCAAGCGTCAGATAGTCATCGACAATCCAAATCTTGCTATCTTGCCACCGAGCCATAAGGTATGAATTCTCGCGATAGATAGTATTTCTTAATCACCCACGTGATCACCCATTGTTTGAGTGTAAAGCAATCAAATTTCCCTCGGTATCTTCGAATTCAGCCACCCACCCCAACTCCCCAATCGATGTTTTGGGATACGCCACTTTTCCGCCTACAGCGACTACCCGACTCAGGGTAAGGTCAATATTAGTCACTGAAAAGTAGAGCCGTGGCCCTTCTTTTGAAGGAATATAGCTTTCTCCCTGAGCCAATGCACCCGATATACCTTGACCCTCTTCCGTGACTGGAAACAGTGCCATGTTTACACCGTCGATCGTCGTGCGTTCCAATGTATTGGAGAAAACAGTCCCATAGAAAGTGACTGCTCGATCCATATCGGTAACAGGTATCTCAAAATATGAAACAAGGGAATTCATTGATGCGTAGATGGATGCGATTGTAGATTTAAGGGATGTACCGGTCTAGAGCTATGACTATTTATGGTGTTTCACCACTAAAGTCATTCTAAGGAGCCGCAATGCCAGATTAATTGTGTTCTGCTTCTTCGGCAAGCCGACGGGCTTTAAATGCATGGCCCCACTCCTGCATGACAACGAGGATGGGCTTCAGGGATTGCCCAAACTCTGTTAGCTCGTATTCGACGCGGGGCGGAACTTCGGCATAGACATGCCGCGCCACCACGCCATCTGCTTCTAACTCGCGCAGTTGTAATGTGATCATGCGCTCTGTTGCGTTAGGAGTAAGACGTCGCAGTTCACCAAAACGCTTGCGCCCATCTAGCAGATGGCAAATGAGTATTGGCTTCCATCGACCGCCAATCACACTCATTGTTGCTTCCACATCGCAACCCGTCTTCCAGTTATATTTCCGCGTCATTGTTGGGTGCCAATACGTTCAAAGATCTCCATTACTTACAAAAATGTGGGTACTTGTCAATATCGTTTTAAGTGACATAGGCTGATGCTGGAACAAGGATGCATCCAATGGAGAACATTGTGTCCTAGCTTACTCCCCCTTCAAGACCAGGTAACTAGCAAAGCCAACTCTTTGACAAAAGCGAACCCTGTAGCCTCTAGGAGACACCCAATGAAAGATAATTTCACTACTTTCAACGTTAAGGTTGAAAATGCGATCGCATGGGTCACCTTTGATTATCCACCCGTGAATATTCAAGGCTTGCCCATGCTTGCCGACCTGAATACGTTGGCCCAAAGATTGGAAACAAATCGCGACATCAAGGTTGTTGTATTCCAATCCGCCCACCCAGAGATTTTTGTAGCCCATGCTGATACGGACTTCCTTAAGGAAATGTCCGCGACTGTAGTCTCCCGTGACGACGTTAAACTGCTCGATCTGCAAACCACGCTAGAACGGATCAGTAAGCTGCCCCAGGCAACCATTGCGAAGATTGAGGGCTTCGCCCGCGGTGGTGGTCACGAATTTGCCCTTGCCTGCGATATGCGCTTTGCCGCCCGCGGCAAGGCAACGTTCATGCAGATGGAAGTCGCCATGGGTATTCTGCCCTGTGGTGGTGGCGCGTCACGCATGGCCCGTCAGATTGGTCTAGGGCGTGCATTGGAGATTATCCTGAGCGCCAGAGACTATGATGCCAACCAGGCCGAGGCCTATGGCACCATCAATAAGGCGCTCGACCCCGAAGAAATCGGCTCGTTTGTTGAAGCGTTGGCTAACCGCATTGCCCTTTGGCCCGCCGAGTCGATCAATGCTTGCAAACAGGCTGTGTATGCCTCCATTGACAAGCCCATTGAGGCAGCGCTAAAGGAAGAGGCCTATTGGCTCTATCAGGCAACAAGTCAAACCCCAGCGCTGAAGCGCTTTAAGTGGGCTGACGACAACGGTGCACAATTCGATATGGACAATCAGCGCGGCTGGGAAGAGGCTCTCATTAGTATTCAGGAGATTAAATAATGAGTATCGAAGATAATAAGAGAATCGTCGCTGATTTCTTCAAATACTTTTCGGCAGCAGACGTACCAGGCGCTCTTGAATTGCTCGATGATGATGCCATTTGGCGTGTGATGGGTCGTGAAGGTGGGCTGCCCATGTCCGGTGAGATGAATAAGGAAGCCATTGGCACGCTGATGGGTAATGTCAAGGCTGCTATCCCAGATGGTATGACGCTAACATCTACTGGATGGACAGCTGAAGGCGATCGGGTGGCCCTGGAAATGGAATCCTACGGCAAAATGGCTAATGGCAATATTTACAACAACCATTACCATTTCTTGGTCACGGTCTTGGACGGTAAAATCACCTCGCTTCGGGAATATATGGATACGCACCAAGTCAAACGGCTTTTTATTGACGCCTAGGATCACGTTCTTTTTGAACAGAACTCAAAAATGCTCAAACATATTGAAGAGATAAGGTTTCAACCCATCAATAGAGGATATAATTCCGTGTTTCGGCCAAATCGGTTGAGCCTTGGATTGGTGGTGCCAATTGAGACCTATGCAAAGAGTCCGGTACCGACCATGGCCCGTCACCTGGAACGTATCCAACTTGCAGAAGAATTAGGATTTTCCGCCGTCTGGTTGCGTGATGTTCCATTCAACGTGCCCTCATTTGGAGATGCTGGTCAGATTTATGATCCCTTTGTTTATCTCGGTCTCTTGGCGGGCCAGACCGAGCGGATTGCCCTGGGTGTGGCCAGTATTATTCTGCCGCTGCGACATCCGGCCCATGTTGCCAAGGCTGCGGCCACCGCTGATGTACTTTCTGGGGGGCGGCTTATTCTGGGGGTGGCTTCCGGAGATCGACCCGAGGAGTATCCGGCACTCAATTTGCCCTTTGCTGACCGTGGTACACGATTTCGCGAAAGCTTTGACTACCTTAGACGCATAGGCGAAGATACCCCATCTTTTGAAAACCGCTATGGTAGCCCTAATGGTGGCATGGATATGCTGCCTAAACCAGTGTCTGGAAAACTGCCGCTGCTGATTACGGGAGGCAGTCAGCAAACTCCCGAATGGATTGCACAGAACGGAGACGGCTGGATGATGTATCCGCGCCATACTGACTTGCAGGCAAAAATAATTTGCGATTGGCAGGCGCGGGTTAAGGCAGCGGGACGATCTACAAAGCCGGTGATGCAACCGCTCTACCTTGATCTGACTGACAATCCTGAGACCCCCCCCAGCCGATCCATTTAGGTTTTCGGCTGGGCACGCGCCACCTGCGTGCTCATCTAAAATTACTGGAAGAGATTGGTGTAAATCATGTGGCGTTGAACCTACGGTTTAATCAAGTAGCTACGGAGACAACGCTCAAACGTCTCGCCGATGACATACTGCCAGACTTCGCTGATTAGAAAAAAAGACAAGGAAACAAAATTATGACAAAGACTCTTCTGGTGACGGGGGCAACCGACGGCATTGGCCTGGAAACGGCCAGGATGTTAGTCTCATTGGGTCACAATGTCTTGTTACATGGGCGTAACCGAGCAAAACTGGAAGAATTAGCAAAAATCCTAGCTACAGACAAAGGACAGGTTGAAAGCTATGTGGCTGACTTCTCTCGCATGGCCGATGTGGAGGCTCTCGCGGAGGCTGTTACTGAACGACACACAAGACTTGACGTATTGATCAATAATGCAGGTGTCTATAGCACATCCAATCCGGTGACGCAGGATGGTCTGGATGTACGGTTTGTTGTTAATGCGATCGCACCCTATCTGTTAACGCAAAAACTGATGCCACTGATGGGAGCATCCGGAAGAGTTGTTAATGTATCCTCTGCTGCTCAAGAACCCGTTGAGCTAGAGGCATTAACGGGCCAGATTAGGCTCAACGAAGACTTTTCAGCCTATGCCCAAAGCAAATTGGCACTGACGATGTGGTCGCGTGCGCTTTCCCGCAAAGAAAATAGTCCGATCATTATCGCAGTCAATCCTGGATCAATGCTCGGTAGCAAGATGGTGAAACAGGCCTTTGGTGTAGCGGGTGGTGATATTCGCATCGGAGCTGAAATACTCACTCGTGCAGCATTCTCAGAAGAATTTGGCACTGCTTCTGGCCAGTATTTTGACAATGATTCAGGTCAATTTGCTGCGCCCCACCCGGATGCACTTGACCCACAAAAATCTGAAGAGATTGTAAGTGTTATTGAGAAGATTTTGGCTGAGATACCATAGGAAGTGAAATTGCCGTCAAATTTCCACAGTTCCAAATCGCCTTTTATCCACCTGGTCATTGGCTTTCTATGGGGTATGGGTGTTTTTGAGTGATGGCTGAGGCAATTTTGCGAAGATGTGCACTAACGTCCCTTGCCAACTGCTTACTCCTTGTTTTTAAGGATCTGGATTAGGGGAGATTCTTTACTGTATCTAGTAACTTTCTGTTGGAGACGGAGAATATATTTCTCAATATTGTGACGGGTTGTGCCTAATTGCTGTGCGATTTGCAGATTATCTCGCCCTGCTATGGTCAACCGAAGGATATCGGTTTCTCTTAGGGTAAGACCAGGGGGGAAAGAGTCATCTTTATAGCCCACCGCTGTGGGTCTGGTGGGTGGCGGCGGCGGTGGCGACTGGACTTCCGTCAGTACATGAGCTTTTGGGTCCATGGATTTAATTCCCATTTAATTCCCAACTATAGGATAGGTAAACCACTTTGAGCGTAGTCGGCAGCTGGGCGGCAGTGTAGTAGCGATCGCAATACTCTACAATCGAATTCGCTGTCGTCAAAAAATCTGCCTTGTACCACTTGAAAATCTTGCTACAGTACAATGTTCTGTTAGCAGCATCGTAGCGAACTTTGTCTGGGTTGTTGATAAAGCGATCGCAATCGTCCCCCAGTTGATCCATCAGCATATCTGGCGTGTAAGCCTCCGCTCTTAGCAATGGGCAGCCAATGGACGCACACACTAGGGAAAAGTGGATACGCGGATCGAGAAACTGCTGGCGCAAAATGTCGTGCTCAATAGTATTCAAGCTCAGAGATTGACCGTTTAAGGTATAGACTCTTTTGGTGAAAAACCGTAAAAAAGCTAGCCAGTTAGGGATGCCTAGAAACTTAGGTCGAATGGAATCGATGGGGTACTCATAAAGCACCTGTTGGATCGTCAGGGCATTGTACAGGTTTAGGAAAGTTGCGATCACCTGCGCCCTTTCCAATCCTCGCAGGTCCACACTGCTCATCTCTGCTAGCCACTGCTCTAGCACTGGCAGTGATGTTTGCCGCCAGCGGCTATAGGCTACTCGGCCTTGACCATCCACATATTTCTGTAGCAGACTGTCCCAGACAGCAAAATTGAGTTGAGTCATGGGGTGAGCCTTCGCATTTTTACCACATTTTACGGTGATACTACATCTCCCTCGTTAGGATCATTCTCAGGACATCCACAAGGGGGTGTCCCGACAGGATTGTCCACATTTATTTAAGCAAGAGCCAATAGTTCTCATAAGCATAAATACTCATCTGCTTTGATGAGTACTATACACGTAACAAGTAAATGAGTATTTATGCTTAACACTTAACAAACCTACTTATTCCTAAAGTCTTTGTACTACAAGGTTTAGGAATAAGTAGTTGATGTTTTGGTAAACCGGAACGGCTATCTAGAGCCTGTTCTTCTGTAGTAGCCTGGAGATACAAAAAATACTGTAAGAAAAGAATATTGCGTCAATTAAGCCGCCTCAGAGTAATTCACCATACGCCTTTTGGGGGCCTGACGGCGGACAACCGATACTAGTAAAACTTCACGTCCCTGGTGTTCTAGAGCTTTTACGTAGCGCAATTGTTCCTGTAGCGCTTCGCTTTCTGAATTAAAGGGACCGAAAAAATATCCACAACTTGGAGATGCAGCCATTATTTCCAGCCACCAAGACTTGTTAAGCAGGTCAAACACCTGATTGATAAGGTTCGCCATAATGATTAGATGGGTCAGTGAGATAAACGTAGCTATGTGTTCTTAAGAACACATAGCTTTTCTTATACTGTGCTCAGTGTCTCATGCCTGTCGGCTTTGATACTTTATGCTACCTAAAAGTCACAGGACTTTAATTTGGATAAACTAATACAAACTATAGAACATCTATCAAAATTTGTCAGATGTGATTTAATTCACTTCTTGGGCGAACTCAACAATGTTACCGTCAGGATCCTTTACCATAGCAATTCTGGTCCCGTTGTTCAGCTGTGTAACGGGTAGCGCAATAGAGATGTTTCGAGCTTTAATCTTGGCCATAATGACATCTAGCTCAGCAACGAGCAGGGTAATATATCGGTAGCCTAGAAATTCTGAGATATCTGTTGGGCCGGGCTTAGAAGGGGGTGTGTGTAACTCCACTAGCTTAATTAGGGACTCGCCATGCTGGAGTTGCACCATACGCCCTTTACCAATGAGTGAGGTTGTTACCTCTGCAACAACTGACAACCCTAATAAGTCTCGATAAAAGCTGAGGGAGCGCTCTAATTTAGCAACAACAATGCCAATATCAACCCCAATACGGACGGTTCTAGCTGTTTGTATCGAGCTATCTGTATTCATCGGTGCCCATGCCGCTGGCATAAATAATTAAAATTTGTGTCTAAATAATATCGACATTGCTCATCCTTGGGATGCCTTTAGTGGTGAAGCATCGTTAAATAGCCATAACTCTAGACCGGTGCATTCCCTCAATCAGCGATCGCATCATACATATCTTGCCTGCTGCCCAAGACTCCTGAAAATGCTTCGGCACCAGGTGCTTATCAACGTATACCTAAACCATCCCAAGGGCACATTTTCAATTTTTCAAGGCAAACAGAGAGGAATCATTGTCAAATCAGAATTATTCTGATTAAAATATAGCTAACTCAGAATAATTCTGGGTTAGCTATGGCCCAAAACATTTAATTATCTATGGCAATTCTCTATGGGTTTCTCAAGTTCCTAGAAATATTGGAGTATATCGCTGAGCATGTTGACTGCTTGACTACACCAGCAGGAAAGACAATCTGGGTGTGCTTAGTAAGCTATCAGATCTGTCTTATGACTGGCTATCACGAATTAACGGCTGCCATGATTGCGGGGTTGATGTCTCTAACGCTGCATTATGAGGTGCATCATTCTGAGTTTTAGGCCATAGATTGTTTGAGAAAATCCATAAAAGCTCGAACTTTGAGGGGGACATAAGCGCGCGAGGGATAGCCCCGCCATTGAATATTGGACTTACGCTACTGCATAACAACTCATTGTTCAGTTATGTGGCTAATAACTCAGAGCGACTTTTGCCGATGAGTCATACACTTTAGAGCTATCTTCAAACGATTTAAATTCTAGTGGGTTGCCACTATAGTCCAGCACAAACATGGTGGACTGCTGTGCAGCTTCCCCTGGATAACGCGTTTGAGGTTTAACTATAAAATCAATGTCAGCAGCCTCTAGCTTCTGTTGTACATATTTGAACTGAGCTTTACTCAACAGACATCCAAAGTGAGGAATAGGCACTGATATGCCGTCGACATTGCCGCAGTAATCAACGTTTGTACTGACGTCACCTACGTGGGCAGAAAGCTGATGCCCAAAAAACTCAAAGTCGACCCAGCTATCGGTTGAACGACCTTCTCGGCAACCTAAAATCTCTCCATAAAATCTCCTTGTGCTGTCAAGATCTTTTACCTTGAATGCATAGTGAAAACTGTTAGTCATAAAATCGATGTCCCTACTGATGGAGAACACATATTATACCTAAATTGCCACCTGGATATCCTTAGATCCAAACATCATTTTGGGCCGTTTTCTCTCCAACAGTGTCTCCTGTGTTCACGACACCACGAGGTTCAATGAGTAACATATGACACTCTTTCTCGGCATGGGGTTTATGTTCTATCCCTTTGGGGACAACAAACATTTCTCCTGTAGATAACTCTACGGCACCATCTCGAAATTCAATGGTCATTTGACCATCGACAACAGTAAATACCTCATCAGTATCTTTATGAGCATGCCAAACAAAGTCACCCTTTACTTTAACTAGCTTAAACTGGTAATCATTCATCTCAGCAATGACTTTAGGAGACCAGCGATCGCTGAATTTAGCTAGCTTTTCTTGAAAATTGAGCGCAGTGTACTTTATTTGCATTGGGAAAAGAGGGGATAAGAATAGAGCCTGAAACTTCGTCAGCCTTGTTCTTAAATTCTATAGGCCGTTTTCTATCTGCCTCGCCTAATTATGTTTTTATTTTGGAGAATGCGGCTGAATTTATATTCTCAGGAAAGAGATTTTTAAGATATCCGGTTATTTTGTAGGGGCGCACCGCAGGGCACCCTGCGGTGTATAGGCAAATGGTTTATCTTCTGCATTGGGCACATATCAATACGCCCCTACGGATTATCCGATTAAATAAAAATGTAAACCCCCTCTATCCAGTTAAGGATAAAGGGGGAAAGCAATTTAAACCTTAGGTTTAACCTAGAGCTTCCTCAATAGCAGCCTTGAGTTCAGGTGCATCAGGAGCTGTCTTAGGATCGAAGCGAGCAACGACATTACCGTCGCGCCCTACTACAAATTTGCCAAAGTTCCAGGTGATATCGTCGCCGTCGCCCACTAGAAACTGGTATAGAGGACTACGATTAGCACCATTAACGTCCTGCTTTTCGAGCAGCGTAAACTCTACATCGTATTTAGTCTTGGTAAAGTCCTTGATTTCATCAGGAGTGCCAGGCTCTTGAGCGCCAAACTGGTTGCAGGGTACACCGACAACGACGAGTCCTTTGGAGCCATATGCCGTGTCCAGCTCTACCAAGCCGCTGTATTGGGGGGTTAAACCGCAAGCGCTGGCAACGTTAACGAATAGTACAACTTTATTTGCGATCGCATCTGGGGACAGGGGGGTACCATCCAGAGTCGTCAGATTAGTGGGTACAGGCATAATGGATTAACGTTTTTGACAACGCTTTCTATTATCAACCATCCTTGCTCTGACAGGTAAGCCGCATTTTAGTTTCTATGGGTGAGGCTGTCGAATGGCAAAACTGCATCATCGGTGCAATCATCGATCGTCATCTTAATGGCTGGTTCGTCATGACAGGGCTCGGCAAAAAGATATGCTGACGAAAAACAGATATTCAGCTGTAAACAGTTGAAGTCATCGCCATGGGCGGGTACAGCTAAGTAGCCCAAAAGGCTAACTATTCCTAAAGGAATAGATTGAAGGCACCTATTCATAAAAACAAGTGAGAGTTTAGAACTGATAGTTTCTAACTCTAAGTCGGCTAGTCAAACCTACCATCAGAATAAATGCGTAAATAGGGGGCATATCACCCAACGATTTACAGTCTCCTCAGCATATGCACGGAAGCCTCACTGCGAAAATGTGGCAGTTCTCGGTTGGGATCAATAAAACCTGGTGGTAAGTAGTGAGTAGTGACTATGGGCAGGGTGTATCAACGCCAATGAGAAACGCGATGCGTTACTGATGACATATCCTGTTGCTCTGACAGGCAAAGATAACAGAAGCCGGCTTACCCGTTTTGGGATGTATCGGTTCAATTAAGTCCTGCAATACCAGGCCACTTTTAGAGAGAAGACCGATCCAGCTTGCCATTGTTCGAAAGTACCAAGGAGCTGGGTCTACAAAGTCTTGACTAAAGCTAGCCCAGGAGCCTGCACGCCAGCCATCTTTATAGGGTTGGTCACCACACGCCATGAGCGGATGTAGTGTTTGGATTATAAAATGACCACCAGGACTGAGTAATGTCGACACCTGTTTTAAGAGCGCGGCTACAGATTCATTGCCAAATAGGGAAAAGTTACAGACAACAACATCGAAGGTGTCTTGCAAGCAGGTGTCTTGCAAGCAGGTGTCTTGCAAGCAGGTGTCTCGCAAGAAGATGTCTCGCCATTTGCCCGCACTAATCTCTTCATAGGACATCACATCGAACCTGCCATCTCCCTTGGCCCTGGCTTGTTTCACCAGGGCTGGAATCCCATCCACACCGTGAACCATAACGTTATGGGCATGTAACGCCCTGGCTAACCAGCCTTCACCACAGCCAATATCCAACACCGTCTTTGGTGAATAGGACACTACGGTCTCTACAATTGCCTGGTTGGTAACTAGCTGACGACTCTCAATCTGTTGTTCACGGACAGCCACCGTCCACGGGGCAGCATTCTGTTGCCATGAGTGGAGAATCTGTTCTTCATTGGAAAAAATCATGGTCGCTTATCGACTGGCTTCTAACGTTTCTAAGGAGACATCCTGCACCAGCGTCAAGGGTAAAGACTCTCGGCTTAAATATTGGGCATAGCCTGCTTGCAAAAATTGGCGATAGTTTGACTGCCCAGCCACATGGGTTTGCATAAATGCCAGACCCAGGGCTTTAAGATATTCGCGGGCAAGGGTCGGGTCGGGACCCGATAGCTCATCAGGCAACGTCTCAGACTGGGCATAGTTATGGTGACCTCCCTGCATGAGCGCCAGGTATTTATCCGACGGCGTTAACCAGGTAAACGGTTGAATTTGTTCCGTTAAGGCCGGAGCCACCGGATCGGCACTGCCTCCCACCATCAATATCGGCGTACTGAGCTGCCCCAGCCCGGCTTCTCCAAACACTAAGCTGGTAATGGGGTTAAAAACAAACGCTGCTTTGACTCGCTCGTCTTGAAGGGGGTGTTCAAACTGACTTTGTAGGGCTAGACACTGTAAAGGTATGGAAATATTAACCGAGTCTGCTTCAATTAAGTCGCTGGTGCAACGGGTTTCTAACTGTTCAACATTAAGCTGAGCACCAGCCAGGGCCAGGGCTGTATACCCCCCAAAAGAATGTCCTATAACACCCACGCTATTGAGGTCAAACTGATGGGTCAGCGCTCCTCTCGTTTGGGTTTCCAGGTAGTCTAACAAATAGGAAATATCCTGGGGGCGATCTACAAATTCGTTGGGGGCCATTGCAGCTGAGGCATTGCCCGCCAGTAAATTTTCCACCTGCTGAAAGTTGCTACCAGGATGCTCAATGGCTGCCACAGCAATGCCATAGCTCGCCAGATGCTGGGCCACATCGACAAAGTTAGTGCGGCTGGCGGCAAACCCATGGGAAATAACCACCAGAGGAACGGGTGCATTGCTCTGGGGGATATACAGATCCACAGGCAATTGGCGATCGCGTTGTAAGTCTCGCAATTCTAACGTCTGGGTTCGCCAGGAGACTGGCCCCGCCTGGGTTAGATCAGGGCGTTGGGCATAGTCGATGGGCTCTGTAGCGGCTATTTCGGTATTTGTTTGGGTGTGGAGCATTGCGATCGCAGTCTCAGTTTGGTCCAGCAGATCTACCACTGTGTTAACCACATCCAAAATCTCAACCGAGTTAATCCGCAGCGTGGGTGTAGGAAACCGGCGTATCAGATTGAGCAGAGTCAGCCCTTCCTCATCATCAGCGGCCAAAATCAGGGCACCCCGCAGTCCCCGCGCCCCATTTTGTCGCGACGCTGTTTGAATGACGTTCCCCAATCGATCTAACCAGAGTTCTCCTAAGGGATCGTAAAGTACCTGGGATAGGGTGACCGCACTCACATCCAGTGGTGTCGTCAAAATCTCTCGCAGATCGCGACGTTCTTCTTCATTGAGAAACTTAAGATAAAACTCTAACTCCTCGCTAACTTGGTTGTCAGTGGCATAGCCTTCCAATGAGGCCACTGATACTGATAGCTCTAACAATCCATAGGATAGGGTGACATCTTCCGCAGCCAGGGTAGGAGCACTGAACACCAGCGGTGCAGCACCGCCTAGAAACAGGGCTAAGTTCCGAAACCAGTGAAGGGCTTTCATAGTTGCTAATAGAGCCTTTAAAAAATAAGCAATTAAATCAGAGAACCGTCAGGATAATAGACGGATAGAATGGACCTGAGTTCGGCACCAAAATCAAGGTTGAGATAATAGTATTGTATGAGTTTTGTCGGAACCCTTAGCCTGGGCAAAGAATTGCCAGACATACACGTCCCTAGCGTAGATACCAGCTCCAATTATTAGGGTAAACCAGCAATAAATATACACACTTGTCTAAGATAAGACATCTTTGTCTCATTAGGCTATACTAGTAGCCGATGGTAAAAATTTGGCGCTATTGCATCCACCCATCCACCCATCCATCCATCGACTCATTCCCATGTGATGGTGGGCAAACTTACGCCATAAAGTACTAGTCTAATGAGTGGTCAATCGTCTCGAAACGCATCTAACAAGCAGGCTATTTTGCACGCAGCTGTTGCTGTATTAGCGAAAAATCCAGGGGTTTCTCTCAGTGATGTTGCAGGCAAGTGCGGTGTTGGGCGAGCGACGTTATACCGCCACTTTTCGTCCCGTGAGGCCCTGATCCGTGAGATCACCTTCGAAGCGATTGAGGCCATTGATCAAATCACAGCTCACATTAGGAATCAAAACCTATCGGCTGCCGATGCCCTACTGGCGTTTCTAGAGGCAGTGGTGCCTCTAGGTGATCGGTTTCACTTTTTGGTAGCAGAATCATCAACCTATACCGACCCAGATATTAATGCGGCCTACGCCCGACAAATGCAAGAACTAAATGACTTTGTAAATGTCCTCAAACAAGATGGGGTGATTGCCCTAGATGTCCCCAATGCATGGGTTGCCACCACCATTGATGCCCTGATCTGGGCAGCATGGTCAGCCATACAAAGTGGTGATATTGCCCGCAATGATGCCGCTAAGTTAACCTATCGAACCCTGATCCAAGGTTTAAAGCATTAGGCATCGTTAAAAACATTCCCGGTCATTATTGACAGTGCCCGTCAATACGATCAGGGCGCAGCATCTGAGGAGGTTAGGTAATCAACGGATAAAACGCGATTGTGTTCATTGCACTCGGCAACCCCAAGCCCCTGTCCGGTGATCCTAAACGTTGTTAGAAAATTTATCTTATATGGACATGCTTTGAAGAACTGCTTGACGTTATTAAATTGAGATAATACGTTGAAGGTCCGTCGTCTGGGACTATGTCTAAACATGCCTGAAACCTTGATATCGCCTCTTCACCAGACATATTTCGATAGACTTCTAATGCCGTCTGAAAACAATCTCGCAACAGAATTAACTTATGATCTGTGCTACCGGCAATACCTAGCAGTTCATAAATAGGCTCAGGTTCTCCAGCGAAGGCAATCCGATCAATTTCCCTAACCTCGATGGTATTACCCGCTAGTTCTCTGGTTTTAGCCGTCATCAAAATGCGAGTCCCGTATACCTTATTTAAGGTTTCTAGTTTCTCCGCCAGTTGGGTCACTGGCCCAATAACCGTGTAAGACTTAGATTGTTCAGAGCCAATATTCCCAGCTAGGGCCTCCCCCGATGCCAAACCAATGCGAATATTAATCTCTGGCAGACCTTTTCGAATACCCAGTAAGTCTGGCAAACTACGCCGTAGCTTAGTAAGCTGGTCAAACTGCTCTAGGGCCGCGTAACAAGCCAGCTTGGCATGATCTGCTGGATCTACAAAGGGGGGAGCCCAAAACGCACTGACCGCATCACCAACAAACTGATTAATCACTCCATGGTGCTCCTTAATGGGAGCAGAAGCCAGGGTGAAATATCGATTGATCAGGGTGACTAACCCTGTTGGTGTGAGCAGTTCGCTAATGCGGCTAAAGTTAGCCATGTCCGAAAAGAACAGCGTCATCATCTGCCGTTGACTCCCTTCAGTTGGGTTGGGTTGTCCCAGCAGCGTTTCTACAATGCGTGGGTCCACATATTGACCAAAGGTGGCTTTGAGCTGTTCTTTTTCACGAATCTTGCTGACCATGTGGTTAAAAGATTCTGTCAGCTGACCAATCTCATCACTAGAGTAGACAGGGACTTCCACATTCAGGTTACCCTGTTCAATTTTCTCGGTATTGTTCACTAAACGTCGCACGGGGCGTACTAGTCCAGCGGTAACCCAAGCAGAAAATAGGAGGCCAATACCGCTGGCAAGACCGGTTAACCAAAAGCTCAGGTTTAGTGTGCGTTGTTCGGTAGCCTGGGCGTGTTTTGCAGATTGTTCAATAAAAGCAGTGAGCTCAAATAAAGTATCCTGAATTCGACGATCAAAATCGTCTTTAAAATCGGTAATTTGATCAATTAGTAGGGTGGCGGCCTCTTGATCACTCGCTTTTAGGCGGTCAATAATGTCCAAGCTATAATGGTGGAGGTTTTGGTGCTCGGATGCAAGCACTTCTAACAGTGGGCGAATGCGAGCAATTTCAAGGATATCCTCAGGAGTGTGGGCCGCTTGAGCGGCCTTGTCAGCAAGGGCGATGGCGATAGCAATATCTTGTTTAACCCGTTCCCCCCGTTCCTTAAAGGCCTCTTCTTCGGCGTTGACTTTAGCGCTGCCGATACCGTCGATTTTGTTGTTGCTAATGGTGTAATACCGAACCATGCGTTCAAAGTGAATCTCCTCTTCAAGCACATGGACGTTAATATTGGCGATATCTTCTGTCAGGGGAGCTAGGTAGTAGGCAATGTCAATCAGTTCATAGTTAACCTGGCGAATGCGGACATGGTTGAGATAGGCCACCCCTAACAGTAGACCTAGCATGCTGCTGGCAATACCAAAAATCTTAGTGCCAATGGAGAGAGAAAAACGGGACTGCATGGTAAGTGTGATGGAGAGGGACTCTGGGGTTGAGGAAGAACGGAGTTTTTAAGGAGATTATTGCTGTTGCTGATTTATGGAAGGATCAGCAATGGCAGATTATTTATTTCTGGGTTAGCTGCCATACTCCGTCCCAGCTGGTGTCAGGTGGATTCGCCTCTAGTTGGTCAACCCGATCTAGATAGAGTAGGGCGGGACGGTCGCCAGGTTTTTGGGCCAAACATTGATTAAAGTGCTGGCGGGCCTGGTTCCATGCCTGTTGTCGATAGGCTGCAAGACCCTGGGCAAAAGCTGCGATCGCAGCCCCATCTGTAGTTGTTAGAGTATCTCTATGACCCAGTAATTCATAAATGTGGATAGGATCTTCTTTGCCCACCACTCGAATCAGGTCTAGCTCTCGGGTGGCCATGACATCTGACACCTGTTGCTGGGTGGCCTCATTGATCACAATGGTCACTCCGTACTGTTGGCTCACACCCTTGAGACGGGATGCGGTATTTACGGTATCTCCCATAACGGTGTACGCCTTAGCCGCCTCTGAGCCCATATTGCCCACGACTAAGGGACCGGTGGAGAGACCAATGTGGAGATTTCCGGTGTGCGTAATGTCTAGCTGGGACAGTTTGGGATATAGCTGGGTAAGCTGGTCAATGCTGGCTAGGGCCGCCTCACAGGCCAGGCGAGCGTGACTGGCCCCATCGGTGAAGGGAGGTCCCCAAAATCCCATAATCAGGGTGCCAATAAATTTGTCGATTACCCCATCATGGTTACTGATGGGGGCCGACATCAGGCTCAGGTAGTCGTTTATGATCCGCTCTTGGTTTGTCGGTGTTAGCGGGGCCAAACAGGTTTCTATACCTTGCACCTGGGCAAAAAAGACGGTCATTACCTGGCGTTCACCATCGGTGGCAGCGGTGTCACTGCTCTGAATAAGGGATTTTACAATGCGCGGATCGACATACTTGCCAAAGGTCTCTTCTAGACGCGCCTTGAGTCTTAGCTCATCCACCATAGTATTAAAGGTACGGGCCAGGGTGCCCACCTCATCGCGGCTGGAGGTGTCTAAGTGAATGTCCAGGTCACCGGCTTGCACAGCGGTAGTACCCACTTTAAGGGAACGCACAGGCCGCACTAACCCTAGGGTGACCAGGGTGGCATAGACCAAACCCACCAAGGTGGCCAAACTTGCCACTGATGCACTGAGGGTTTGCACTACCTGCTGGTGATGTTGTCCCGCTTGGGCCGCTTCGACAGTAAAGGCTTCTAGCTCCAAAAAAATATCGTTAATTGCCTGGTTAAAGTTGGTCTCTTGGGCAATCAGCTTTTCTTCCAGCTGATGGGCAGACTCTAGATCTCCGGCGGCTAACAGCTCCAAAAGCTCACTAGCATGGGTTTGAAACGCTTGATGCTCGGTTTCAATGGCCCTTAACCTGGGGGCAATATGCTGCCATTCGGCCTTGGCTTGGGGAAGAGTCGTCTCATCAATGGCGGTTTGCACCAGTGCGATCGCAGCTTCAATTTCCCCATCGACCTGCTGTCCTCGCTCTGCAAATCCCATTAGCTCTGACTGCAAGCGCTCCTCATGTAGGGGCTCAATTTCATACAGCGTTTGCACCCGCTCAAAGTGCAGCTCCTGTTCCAGCACATGCACATCAATTTGTGCCACCCGATCAGTAATGGGAAGGGCATAATCCGCCAGATTAATAATCTCTTCGTTTACCTGTCTCAGGCGTCGAGTGGAGACCGCCACCACTATTACCATCAGTCCAAGTAAGCTGGCAGTCAGGCCAAATATTTTAAGACCGATGGGGAGGCCCCGCCGATGCGTAGATGGGCTGATGGGCTCAAGGGCGGTCATGGGACAATAAAATAGAGGTTGCTAGTTTAAATTTCCCCACTGACTTTAGAAGAATCAGCTTAATTTGTTAAAAATTTGACCTACAACCATCGACTACATGCCCTAGCCCCTAGCCTGCCAAATTTAGTTAGCGAGTAGAGCTTTTAAAATATATTCACATCCCTGATTTCAATCCGTTAGGCAGCAATTCTGCTGCAGTCTCTTGTTCAAACTCCTTAGCTATGTCAGCCAATAATTACCATAGAATCACGTTCACGCGGCTGAGTAAGATTCCTCCGAACGCAATCATTGACTTGATGAACGATCCCGCAGTCCGGCGGCACCTGCCACTGGCCCAGGATGAGTTTGGATATGTTGAGTGCGATCGCTTTGTCGCCATCAAAGAACGAATGTGGGAGGAGAGAGGCTTGGGACCTTGGGCCTTTGTGCTGGATGACGAGTTCATCGGCTGGGGTGGCCTGCAGCCGGAGGGTGATGATGTAGACTTGGGTCTGGTCCTCAATCAAAAGTACTGGGGAGCAGGACCTGCTCTCTACCGGAGGATTCTGAAACATGCATTCGAAGAGCTCTGTGTTGACTCTGTTACTGCTTTGCTGCCCCCCAGTAGGAAACGGGTCGCAGCGCTGCGGCGGCTTGGTTTCCACAAAGATGGCGAGATTGTGATCCAAGACCAGCGCTTCATCCGCTACCGGCTTATCCGAAGCGAAGTTACCCAGAGTGTAATACGTTGATGATGTTTATTGGGCAGATGGATCGAGAAGATGTTGAAGAATATGGAGATGGCATGTTTTACGCTTTTCTATGTAAGGCATGTGGTATTGCCTGTACTTGGTATCAACAGACCTAATTAGTGGATTATATGGCCGACTCGTCGAGCAATACATACAAGCAACAAGTCCTGAATGACTTTAATAATCGCATAAACTATGAGAACGAATTTCATAGGCAGGCTGCTGCACGATTGGTAGAGCTTTCAACATTACGGCCAGGTCAGTATGTTTTAGATGTTGCCACTGGAACTGGCTTGGCGGCAATTGCCGCAGCTCAGATAGTTGGCTCCACAGGATATGTTCTGGGAACTGACTTTTCTATTGGCATGTTACGCCAAGCGAAACAAAAGCTTGAGACTTTAGGACTGAAAAATATTGAGTTTGCACAAGTAGATGCGGATGAACAAACATTGCCAGAGAAGCGGTACGACGCTATCTTGTGCTCATCTGCAATTGTTTACTTGACGGATATTCCAACTGTACTTCATCGATGGTATCGAGCGCTGCAACCACAAGGAATAGTCGCTTTTTCTTGCCTGGCAGAATCTTCTCCTAGTGCATCTGTCTTATTCAGACAGGTAGTTCGCTCATATGGCATCAATATTCCCAATCCGAATGAATTGCTTGGGTCCCATGAACGATGTCGTGACCTGCTTGAAATGGTCGGCTTTAGGGATATTTCGCTCATAACTGAGCAGTTTGGCCGTTACCTTCAAGATATAGAATCTGTTTGGACTGGTAATGCCAGAAGTGCATTTGGGCTTCAGGATGTGGAATGGTCTAACAAAAAGTTGGAACAGTGCAGGCAAGAGTATTTCGCAGAAATAGAGAAAGTTTCAGATAAAAAAGGGTATTGGAATGATGTCACAATGTTTTTTGTAACAGCTCGAAAACCGAATGAAGTAGTGACATAATAAGTCAACCTATTCCTTTTTGGATATAGTGGTTTTGACGTCTCCGAACTCACTGGGCTGGTGGCTATAAAGGGATATTCCCGCTTAAGCCACATGACTCGGGCTTGCCTTGAGATCCCTTGATCGTCATAGCGCCTCTAGTCCCTCAGTCCAGACCTTTCGATAGGGCTAGGTACCGGTAGTGTGACACGTCGGTAGATAAACACTCGCCAGTTGCCATGGGGTATTGCCATACCGTCTCTCCCCCTTAGTAAACCACTGAACCATAGACTGAATCTACATTCTAGTCTAGCAATCACCCTAACGATTTTTTAAGTGGTATGGCCCATTCTTTAAAGGGTATTCCTTTGTTCATGCCCGAGCTTAAGAATATAAGGAGCACCGCTTTACCATGGTTAATGGAGCTCTGTTTTCTTCCTTTTTCTTCCTTATCCTCTCTCCTTTGCAAGCATACTCACATTCCTAACAAAAAAGAGTGGCATTCAGGTAAGTTTGTTGAATAGCCTTGTTCACGCTACCGATGTCTCCAACTCGGCATTGTAAAGATTTGAATTTAGATTGAAAATCAATCGAGAATAGCATCCTAAGACAATCAAACTAGTTACTTGGGTATAATACAGATTGAATCAGATACAACTGTCCCACTCGATATGCATCAGGACGTTTGCTATAACCAAGGTAGTGTAATAGTTTGGTTTGGAGAATAGGAAATTGGTGGGCACCATAAGGACTGTTGGGCAATTCACTAGCCTGCAGTTCGTAATATTTGCAGCTATTGTTGTAGCTAGTTGTGACCAAGCTTTATAAGACTGAACTCCTATGGCTTATTGCTTGAATCCTCAGTGTTCTGCACCACAAACGCATCACCCTAACATAAAAGTCTGTCCTAGCTGTGGTTTCGTGATTGGTCTTCGAGCTCGTTATGTTGCCATCAAACCCATTGGTCAGGGTGGTTTCGGTAGAACGTTTTTAGCAATTGACCAAGGCTTTCCCACTAAACCTCGATGTGTCATTAAACAGTTTTTCCCAGCGCTCAGGTCAAGCAAGCATCCAGATACAGTTACTAAGCTTTTTTATCAAGAAGCCAATCAACTTAAGAAGCTAGGCCATCATGGGAACATACCCAGACTCATAGACTACTTTGAGCAAGATAATCATCTTTATCTTATTCAGGACTATATAGAGGGGCAAGACTTAGCCCATGAGCTACAAAAGACAGGCACCTTTTCTGAAGCGCAAATCTGGCATGTCCTAAATCAGGTATTGCCCACGTTAAAATTTATTCACAATCACAATATTATTCATCGTGATATTAAGCCTGCCAATATCATTCGTCGCGCCACTGACCAGAGCCTGGTATTGGTAGATCTGGGGGCAGCAAAACATGTCACGGGTTTAGCCCTGGCCCAAACGGGTACAGTCATTGGCAGTGCTGAGTATACAGCCCCTGAGCAGGCGCGGGGAAAAGCTGTTTTTGCCAGTGATATTTATAGTCTGGGGATTACCTGTATTCACCTACTGACAGCTGTTTCTCCTTTTAGTCTCTATGAGACTGGAGAGGGAAGATGGGTTTGGCAAGACTATTTACAGCAGCCCGTCAGCCCGAGACTCGCTCAATTGCTAAATAAGATGATCCTCATGCCAACAAATCATCGTTATCAAACCATTGAGGAAATTCAGACATCTATCGATGGGGAGAATGCTCAATCAGGTCCCGCATCATTCCTCAAGACTCCCGAATCCAAAGCACCCTATGGCAGGGGAAAAAGATCTTCTAATCGCTTCAAGAACAAAGAAGCTTCCCCATCACCTCAGCCGTTTATTGCTAAAACTCCGGAAGAAAGTCCCCTCGCTGTCCCCTCACCATCGTCTGAATTATTAGATACCGATCAGTACACACTCTCATTAGATGCCAGCGATCAATACACACTGCCTAATTCTACCCTCAAGACTCCCGAATCCAAAGCACCCTATGGCAGGAAAAAAAGATCTTCTAATCGTTTCAAGAACAAAGAAGCTTCCCCACCACCTCAGCCATTGATTGCTAAAACTCCGGAAGAAGGTCCCCTCGCTGTCCCCTCACAATCGTCTGAATTATTAGATGCCGATCAGTACACACTCTCATTAGATGCCAGCGATCAATACACACTACCTAAGTCTAATAATACCGACAGGCAAGTTACTCGAAATAGTGCTAATCCATTTAGCTTTATAACAACAATTTCACTTGGCTTACTAGTAGCGTTTTTTGGGGCGGTGGCGGTGGTAATATACTATCCTTCTCTACTCGAAAGTACTTTTCAGCGACATGAAATCACAGGCTGGCTTAATTCGGAAGAGAGGAAGTCGATGTCGACTGATGCAGATATTGTTATTAACAGCGAGGGTTTAGAGCTAGGGCAACCAATCATCAGTAGAGATGGAAAATTGTTGTATGCTATTTCGGGAACTATCGAAGGTTTATATGTCAAAGTCTGGGAACTTGAATCTGGCAATCTGGTAGATGATATTCCTATAGAAGAATCCCATATTGCAATGAGTTATGATCGACATCAATACCTATTAGCAGGTCATAATTATCAGGGGCTAACAATCTTTGATACGACTAATGGGCAGATATTTACATCGGTTGATGATTTTATACCTGCAGGAGGATTTTCTCATAGCCCATCTTTTGGTGACTCGCGTCTTGGACTAAGTGAAAATCAATCCTTCTTAGTAGAAGATGCAGTAACTCAGACGGATCAAGGGGACCCCTTACATAGCACTAGTGTTTGGGATTTAAGGTCACATAAACGATTGATCCATGAAGAAACAATTGATTCATCCGATAATCTCTGGGTAGGGGTTTCCTGGTCTTTGTTATCTAGTAACGTTCATCATAGTAGCCACCTATTTAGTGCTGATAGTCAACATGTTGTTGTTGACAGGCAAAATAGGGTTGAAATTTGGAATGTGGATTCTGGTACCCGATTCTTTTCATTAGAGGCAGATGCTGCTAGCTTTACCACAAAAGAGAATATTCTCATTAGTGAAAAACATAGAGAAGTTGTGGTAGGAAATGATACTACTTCATTTTCTAGGCTAGTTCCCTATGACATTACTGTTTGGGATACCAGCCAGCAACGTCCTATTTTAGAGTTAGGCGAAGGTCGCATTAGCTTTACTGGGACTGGAGAACGATTTGTGTTTTATGATAACCAAACAAATCAGCTCAGCTTATTTGATACCCAGTCAGGAAAAGAAATTCGTGAATTTTCCCAATATGACCTATCTGCAAATAAGCATATCTCTCATATTGCACTCAGTGATGATGGTGATTTACTCGCCACTATTGTGTCCGAAGATCGTGTTGATGCTCTACACACTCGGAAAAAGCACCTGATATGGTGGGATGCTAAAACAGGAGAGGTTTTAGGCAAGCCTCAATCAGTTGATATTGGTTCT
The DNA here is from genome assembly GCF_043421015.1 of Leptothoe sp. EHU-05/26/07-4. Classification (NCBI taxonomy): domain Bacteria; kingdom Bacillati; phylum Cyanobacteriota; class Cyanophyceae; order Nodosilineales; family Cymatolegaceae; genus Leptothoe; species Leptothoe sp. EHU-05/26/07-4. The sequence continues at coordinate 479,031 of NZ_JAXSQV010000003.1, read as the reverse complement.
TATGATTACAGCATTGTTCAATTTACCCCTGATGGTCGTTATCTTGTGATTGGTGAAGGGTTTGATGCCCCATTGCAAATTTGGAAGACGCCGAAGTGGGACTGAGAAATTTAAGCACCCGATATACCAGGTCACCCTATAGGTGACACGCCTCCCTCGCTTGGTAATGTTTTTTGCTCCACACTCAAGTGCAGCAAATGCCCTCGGCCCAACACATCGTGCGAACAGTCTTGTAGCATTTATCCTCATCGATTCACTTGGAAAGCATTAGCATTGCTGGGCTGACGGGAGGCGGCATGCCCTGACATACCCTGCTCAACTTGAATTTAGCACCCTTCCTGAAGCAGCTATTGAGCCATTGTATATAAGCTGTGTAAATCAAGGTGTTATCACCACGAAAGTGGCGGATAAGATCCAGAATTATGGGCCTGATCTACCAAATCTAATGCTGAATATATAGCTATTTCGGCACGCAAGGTATGCCTGTTAGGGCTTGGGAAACCTGCTTGAAGCGTGCAACATAGTAAATCACTGGAGCCGACGACCCCCGCTAGCCGACGGCAGCGTACTCGGCAGTGTTAGCGGCTTAGCTCAATCGTTGGACGGCAATTGAAAGTCCGCTACCAGAACAATCAAACTTACACTTTCTTTCTGGAAGCGATAATTACATCGCTCCACCACTACCCTAGTTCGCATTTAGGAGGACAAGATGATCAATTGCTACTTGCTGTTTCATAAATGTGGGAATAACTACATCCAAAATGTCCATCGCATCGATAAAAAGACTGGGTTTGTCAAGAGCGTGCAGCCTGATAAGGCTGACAGTGTAGGCGGCTACGACAGGCCTGGGAGCGTGGTGAACATCCGTTGTCGCAACTTCGGTTCCGAGGCACTCGAAGCAACGGGCCTCCTGGGTGTCGAGTCAGCGAGGTTCTTAATTTTTACGCGGGATCCGGCGAGTTTTATCTTCAGCGCAGCGAAGTACCATTTGCGAGGTGGTGAAGCATGGGCGGTAGAGAAAGCTCATGCAGCTCTCGGCGGACAGACTCTGACGCAAGTTCTCCGGGACGCAGAATCTCTTGACGAACAGCATATCGCCATCATGAGGCAATTTGATTGGCTATATGAGCGCCAGGTGTCGCTTCTCGAACACCTGACCGATTCGAGGTTCATGCGAGTTCGCTGTGAGGACATCTTCACTTCGACTGAGGACGCTTACTTCGCCAGAATTGTTAGCTTCCTGCGCTGTTCGGCACGACCGTCGATTCTGGACAGGTTGCTCCGTCAAGCCAGCAACGAGCCACGTTTTCTGAGCGCCCTCAAAGCCGCGTCACCCGCCTTTAAGCAAAAACTTCCGAAGCATTCGACAGGTGCCTTCGCTATCGAGAGACCTTATCATGCGTTGGGGCCCAAAGCGAAGCGTTATTACGATGCTCATTGGCAAGGGTACGCGCGCGCGCTGGGCTACGACTGTGGCGGCTGAGTGGGCTAACCGTCTTACGAAATGTTCTGTTACGAACATCCAGTCATACGAGATTCACCCCACATGCTGAATTAACGTTGCCAAAAAGTTTACTTCAGAATCAACACTGGACAATGAGATAATCGCACCACTTGTTCAGCCACCGACCCAATCAAAAAACGACTGACACCTTTGCGTCCATGGGACGGCATGACAATTAAGTCCGCATCTATCTCTTGGGCATAGTCCACAATTTTTGACGTAGTGTCCCCAATGACCACCTCAATGTGAAGCTTGTCGTAGCCCATTTCGTTAAGCTTTTCATGGGCAAAGGCCTGGACTTTTTGCTTGCGGTCTTCATCACTGACTGTGTCCCACATGGCCGCTGGATCGGCAGGGTGCAACGGTGCAAGCACATGAATCAGTTTCAAAGATGACCCATCGTCCACAAGTTCTTTGGCAGGCCCTAGTGCCTGATAAGAAAGGTCAGAAAAGTCTATGGGAATCAGAACAGATTTTCGCTTAAGCCAACTCATCTCAGTTACCTCCATTTATTTAAAGACTGTTTCCTGAGCAATTGGAGTCTGGGGTAGCATTTCTCCCGAATTGAGCCGCTCCATATAGCTCTTCAACTCCCTAGCAATCAGTCCAGACATCAAGAAGCAACCCAACAGATTAGGCAGCGACATTGCCAGGGCCATAATGTCGCTAAAATCAAGCACGGGACCTAAGTTAACCACTGCACCGACAAAGACACAGAACAAAAAGATGCCCTTGTAAATGTTAACAGTGCTGTCACCAAACAAAAACGCCCAGGACTGTTGTCCATAATAGCTCCAGGAAATCATGGTTGACAGGGCGAACAAGAATCCAGCCACGGCAATCACATAGGGGAACCAGCTAATAACTGTTTCGAAAGATGCTGCCGACAGCTGGGCTCCATTGAGATCAGCAGCGGTGGGATCGGCATAAACTCCGGTCAGAACAATCACCAATGCTGTCAAATTACAAATAAACATGGTGTCGATAAAGGGTTCTAGCAAAGCCACAATCCCTTCTCTAATCGGTTCATCTGTCTTGGCAGCAGAGTGGGCAATGGCCGCTGAACCTAATCCTGCCTCATTGGAGAATGCTGCCCGCTGAAAGCCAATCACCAGGGCACCAATCGCTCCACCTGCCACTGCCTCTGGGCTAAAAGCTGTCGCAATAATTGTACCAATGGCACCGGGAACCTCCGGGAGTTTGACTAACATCACCCAGAAACAAGCGATGGCATAAACCACAGCCATAAACGGCACGAGAACGCCGGCAACAGCACCAATCCGTTCAATACCTCCCAAGATAACCAAACCCACAATCAGAGCTAAGACAATACCAAATAGCCAGCTAAAACCGTTTAGAAATGGCAACACATTAGAAACAGCGGCAAAGGCCTGGTTGGCCTGGAACATGTTGCCAATGCCCAAGCTACCAATGGCACAAAGAACAGCAAAAATGACTGCTAATGCTTTACCCACCGGGGCCATGCCCATGGCCGACAATCCCCGAGATAGGTAATACATGGGACCGCCACCCACGGTGCCATCAGGTTTGATGACGCGATACTTTTGACCCAGGGTACATTCGGCAAATTTACTCGACATGCCTAGAAAGCCTGCCATGGTCATCCAGAATGCAGCGCCTGGACCACCGAGACGAATTGCGATCGCAACCCCCGCGATATTACCAATCCCTACAGTTCCTGAAAGCGCCGCTGCCAGGGCCTGGAAGTGAGAAACATCGCCTTCGTCCTCCTCACTGTCGTATTTGCCCCGCACCACATCAATGGCATGTTTAAAGGCGCGAATATTGATGAATTTAAGCCGGAATGTGAAAAAGACAGCGCCAATCACCAGCCAAAGAACAATAAATGGCATACCATTCTCGCCACCAATCTTGAAGTAAAAGATCAGGTTGAGAACATCTACGACACCCTGAACACCAGCTTCAATGGAACCTAAGAGACCAACGGAGGCAGTATCGTCCTGGGCAAAAGCAACCTGGGGGAGAAAGATAAGTAAAAATGCCAGGGCATAGAGATAGTGTTTCAATCTGAACAGTGGTGTTTTCATGGTATTAACTCCAAACGAGAGAGATAATTGAGAATACTGATTGTCCCATCGTCTTTTTTGAGGAGGACTCAGTGAAAATTTTGATTGATCGAGCTACAATGAGATTGCTGCAATCTTTCCTCTGCTAATAAAGAGGGTTCAATCCATTGGCTAAAACCTTATATTGAGATTGGTTGGATACCTTGAACCCGCATTGGGTGCAGAATTCAATGCTAATTGAGAATTGTTGCTTTAGCAGACAACCTGACTATGGGGCTCTATACATGGATCGTTTACCGATCGCTCAACCCCTTTAGCGAGTTTTAATTTGATCAGCCTTGTGACTTTAAGTCCCAGGCAGGATATCGCTACCCCGCCTGGAGTAAAATATGAGCTAGAGGAACTAGATTAGTGACACCATCTTAATTTAGAGACTTTAGGGATCTAGTGAGACAACATCAGGAACTGGATAAAGCAAAAACAGCATCACAGAGAGTATCTGCTAGCCGATCGGCGTCTTCTCGACTCATCACCAACGGTGGAGCCAGAATTAGCACATTGGTAAAACCAGGAATTGTGTTCGTGTTTCGACCAATAATCATCTGCTTGTCCATGCAGTATTTAGTTACCGAAGCAACGGCATCGCTATCTAAAGGTGTTTTGCTGGCCTTATCTTTGACTAGCTCCACACCCAGCAGCAAGCCTTTGCCTCTAACGTCACCTACATTGGGATGCTCTAACAGCCGTTGCAACTTTTCAAGCAGATAATTACCCATCTCAGCCGCACGCTCACACAGGTTTTCTCTTTCTAGGATTTCGATACTTCTTAGACTGACTGCTGTGCAGACAGGGGTGCCGCCATAGGTAGTAACATGCCGAAAATGGCTATCACTGCCAGGATCGTCTAAGAAAGCTTCGAAGATAAACTGTTTTACCACTGTGGCAGAAAGGGGCATATAGCCACTAGTAAGACCTTTTGCAAAGGAGATAATGTCTGGCTCCACACCCCAGTGTTGATGGCCAAACATTTTTCCAGTGCGACCAAAGCCGTTAACGACTTCGTCGTAGATGAGAAGGATGCCGGTGCGATCGCAAATCTCTCGCACACCTCGCAAATAGCCTTCTGGCGGCACAATCACCCCACCCCCAGAAATGATCGGTTCCACAATCACTGCTGCAACAGATTCAGCCCCTTCATAGAGAATTGTCTGTTCCAGTTCTCGCAAGCAGGCGGCATTGTAAACATCTTCCGGCTGTCCATCACCAAACCGATAGTAGTAAGGTGGGCTTACATGAAGAAAACCAGGAACTAAGGGCTCATACTTGAGCTTACGTTCAGCCTGTGCCGTTGCGCTTAGCGCTCCCATGGTGTGACCATGATAGCCTCGATAGCGAGAGATAATTTTGTAGCGTGGGCCTGAGCCAGCAGGAGCCGTCTGAGCATGGTACTGACGAGCAATCTTAAAGGCTGTTTCATTGGCCTCTGAACCACTTGTGGAGAAAAACACCTTACCCTCGTAACCCAATAGCTCCAATAATTTATGAGCCAAACGAATGCCCGGCTCATGGCTCATGGTGAGCGGGAAATAGGCCAGATCGACCATTTGCTCATAGGCAACTTCCGCCAACTCTTGACGGCCATAGCCAACATTGACGCACCATAAGCCAGAGATACCGTCGAAATATTCGATTCCATTTGTATCAGTCACATAACACCCCACACCCCGTGTCATACACTTGGGAGGCTTCTGAGAAAATGACTTGTGTTGCACCAATGGATGCCAAAGTGATTCAGCATCCATTGTTCCTAAATCAGCCTTTTCTGGACTCAAACTAGCAAACATTAAAAATGATCCTTAAAGCGAAAGAGCATTTTCCAAGAGCCAAGTTACTTTTATCGTGAAGCGAATTCATGGGATGTTTTCAACACAATAAAAGTATTTAAAAGCTCTCTTCTGTATATTTACACACGATTCAATAAAGTTTTTCTTAATAGAAAAACCAATTCGAAAGCAATGCTCGTTAAAGAAAACATGTCTATTTCATGACAGCAAAAAATAGACAGCAAGAACAATGACTGAAAAACTTTGCTGCCCTTTTGATACTTTTATGGATTTATAGATAGATGCCAGAGAGAATAAGCCGCACTCCAATAATTGCTAATAAAATAGTGATAATTTTTCGGAAAACATTAGGGTCAAACTTCTTTGCAAGTATGACACCTAACAATAATCCCAGCATTACACTCGGTACAGCCATTAAAAACTGACGAATAATATCTGCCGAGAGTCGATTTTGAAAGCCATGCCCTACAACAACAATCGCCACACTCACCCAGAAAAAACTGGTGAGGTTGCCTTTGAATGTTTCCGGAGACCAGCGTTGACTCGTGCCATACAAAATGACTGGTGGTCCTGGCAGATTAAAGCTGCCCAACAAAATACCTGATGTGAATCCAGCCCCATAAGCCCACAATTTAGACTTCAAAACAGGCACCGCTGGACTCCTTAAGGAATATAGAGCATAGGCAACAATGATCAGCCCTAGGGTAATCAACATCAGTCCTGGAGGAATGTAATCCAAGGCTAGAAAGCCAATGGGAATCCCTAGGACGGATCCCAACAACAAGTGGGTGACCACTTTACGGTCAAACGATTGGCGGTAATAGATACACAGTATGAGATTGTTCGTTAATGTGGTGAGGGCAACAAGGGGAGCTGCTGCCTGAATACTGGTTATGCCAGACAAAATTGGCATAGCTACCAATGCAAACCCAAATCCCGAAATCCCCTGGATAAAGGCCGCTCCAAACACCGTGATGACAATGATCAATGCCATCGTTATACTGAACTCCGATGAACATGGGTGACCGAAGACTGATCCGTCGGCATGACAAAGATTTCACTGATATTGACGTGGGCGGGACGAGTGACTGAAAACAAAATTGTGTCGGCAATATCATCGGGGGTGAGGGGCGTCATTCCCGTATAAACCGAGTTAGCCTTATCATCATCGCCTCGAAACCGCACATTACTAAACTCAGTTTCCACTAACCCTGGCTCGATGTTAGTCACCCGCACAGGCGTGCCTAACAAGTCTATTTTTAACCCTTCTGATAAGGACTTCACTGCTGCTTTAGTAGCACAATAGACGCTGCCACCCATATACGTTTGCCGGGCTGCAATGGAGCCAATGTTAACCACATGTCCCTGGCCCCGTGTCACCATGCTGGGTACGACGGCACGGGTGACGTATAACAGACCTTTAATATTGGTATCAATCATCTCCTCCCAATCTTGAATCGGGGATTCATACTGTTTTTCCAACCCCCGGCTCAGACCAGCATTGTTAATCAAGATGTCAATGGTTTTCCACTTTTCAGGCAGCCCTTCCATGGCAGTCATGACTGCCTGGCGATCTTGCACATCTATGCACAGTAGAAGGGTTTCGGTCTGATAGTGCTTTTGTAATTCATCCGCAAGCGCTTGCAGTTTCTCTTTACGACGAGCCGCCAGGATCAGGCGGGCACCTGCCTGGGCAAATAATCGGGCACAGGATGTACCGATACCGCTGCTAGCGCCAGTGATGAGAACGCATTGCTCAGTTAGAGATAGTGCCATAGGGAATAATTACTCCTGGTATTGCCTGTTGTTTAGTCATCTTATCCCCCCAATTCTGGGGGGCTAGGGTGGCCTCGATCACCGATGGCTTCTTTACCGGTTATCTTGTTATGGGAATATTCTTCTGCAAAAGAATCAACCCCACCGCCGATCCACACCATGCAGCGATCCCAAGACCAACACCAAGTATCTCCCCACCCAGGAATACTTAGCGCTGGCAAAGGTCAACCTTCCCAATCTGCCCCACATTTTTGGAATTGAGAGGTCTAAGCCCCAGGTAAATGACCTGGAAACATGGTCAGTATCAACAGATGAGAACAAATATTGTACAGGTGCTGCCTCCAACACCAACCGTTTGAAAAGCTTACTGTTAGCCGCCTCAAACTTTCCACAGCTTCCGCTGGAAATACGCTCAGCCTAGAGTTAAACGCAATCACTGTTTGGTCATTATTGACCAACAGCTTTAAGCTCAGCGGATCTAAACTGTCATGTAGGCTTACACAAACACTCCAGCGTAGGGCGAACCGACGCCGTTCCATTTGAGCAAGTGCTTATGAAGCCTCCCTTCTTTGAGATTCAAATTAAAGGGCTCATGACTCGGGCTTAGAGATGAAAAGTAGATAAATAGCACCACCATCTTTTGAGGCCTATGTAGCGAGTCTTCAATATTATAACTCTAGCAAGGGATCGTCATAGTTTTTGTATAAAAATCTACTTATTGAGTTTTTTTACCATTTGTTATCAACAGGCTACAAATTCTATTGATCAATTATCAAGATTAATGCTAACGTTCAATCTGTCAATACTGAAATGAGAGTAGGTGGCTTTCCCCACATCCCCACCTTATATTTCAGAAAGTATTACAGCAACAACGTTAGGACACCCCCCCAACCGATAGGAGGTTAGTTTGTTATGAGAATTGGACTGCCCAAAGAGATTAAAGATCAAGAATTTCGAGTTGGATTAACACCTGCGAGTGTACAGGCCCTGTGCCAACGGGGACACCAAGTCGTCGTTGAGGAAAATGCAGGACATGGGGCTGGGTTTACAAACGCGGATTATGCTGCCGCAGGGGCGACCCTGGTAGCTGACGCTGTTATCCCCTGGTCTCAGGATATGGTGGTCAAGGTTAAAGAACCCCAGCCCTCTGAATATAGCTACTTTCGGCATGATTTATTGTTGTTTACCTATCTGCATTTGGCAGCAGAACCTCAGTTAACTGAGGCATTGATGGCCAGTGGGGTGAGTGCGATCGCATACGAAACCGTCATGACCAGCGACAGCAAACTACCGCTGCTGACACCCATGAGCATTATTGCAGGGCGATTAGCCGTTCAGTTTGGAGCCCGATATTTAGAAAAACAACAGGGTGGTCGCGGTGTTCTCCTCGGGGGTGTTCCTGGTGTACAGCCAGGACGTGTGGTGATTTTAGGTGGAGGCATTGTTGGTACGGAAGCTGCACGCATTGCCGTAGGTATGGGGGCTCAAGTGCAAATTTTAGACATTAACATTGAGCGTCTTGCTTATCTGGAAACCTTGTTTGGGTCACGGGTTGAGCTGCTTTATAGCACCTCAGCTCAAATTGAGCGTGTTGTTCCTGAGGCTGATTTATTGATTGGTGCAGTCTTAATCCCAGGTCGCAAAGCCCCTACCCTGGTTGACAAAGCCTTAGTTTCTAAAATGCGTCCCGGCTCAGTCATAATCGACGTGGCTGTTGATCAAGGGGGGTGCATTGAGACATTGCGACCTACCTCACACACCCAACCCACCTATATTGAGTCAGGTGTTGTGCACTTTGGTGTGCCTAATATGCCAGGAGCAGCACCATGGACAGCTACCCAGGCATTGAACAATAGCACCTTACCCTACATTCTCAAACTAGCTGACCATGGCCAGGATGCTTTATTAAAAGATGCGGCTTTGGCCCAGGGATTGAATGTTGCTAATGGCAAAATTGTTCACCCAGCCGTACAAGAAGCGTTTCCTGTGATGGTTGCGGCATAGGGCCTAAGCTCACATCGCTCACCAAATTAATGGCATCGGTTCATTTTTCCAAAAGAGCCATCGACGTGACTCTAAATGGTGATTGGTGCCAATTCAGTTAGGTGCTGGGGTACCTGCACCTAACTGAATAATCGAGAGAAACCCGGCATAGGTAGAAACAACAAGAGTTTTGCCATCCGAGGATAAGTCCATACTACTAATAGCAGAGCCAATAAATAGCTGCCATCGAAAGTCTCCAGCAATGCTAAATGCTCGGATATAGCCAGAGGCATCACCCACAATAAACTCATCCTGGTGACTCACTCCAGCATATACTCTGGCTCCATCCTCTAGTTGAGCAATGCGATTATCTTCCTCATAGAAGTCAGTCTTCATCCCTTTTAAGGCATCGGTAAGTATACCGATTGTTGTGCCGTTATAGAAATGACAAGCATTGAATGCCACCATACGCCCATCTGCACTGAACAGAGCATAGTGTGGATATTCACTGTGGGGACCAATCTCACTGATCAGGTTCAGCTGAGCATCAAAACGCGCATTCCGCAGGTTAGGTTTGAAAATCAGGTAATTTAAGCGGTAACGTTTTTGCAGAGCCGCTTAAAGAAGATGCGTGTCGAGGATATTGATCACTTAGGCATCATTGCAGGGATTGTAGACCAAATCGGACTCGAAGCGCTGGTGAATGGTTGTCTAGGGACCCATGTGCAGCAAAAGGTGAGTCCGGGACAAGGGATCAAAGCCATGATTCTGAATGGATTAGGCTTTGTGAGTGCACCGTTGTATCTGTATGAAGAATTTTTTGTGGGCAAAGCAACGGAGCATCTGCTTGGCGAGGGGATTGCGCCCTCCCATCTGAATGATGATTACTTGGGTCGATTACTCGACAAAGTGTGGGCCTATGGACCCAGCAAATTGTTCAGTGTCGTCTCGATGGCAGCCTATCAAGCCTTTGGCTTAGATAGCCGTCGTTATCATCTTGATAGTAGTAGCCTGAGTGTGCATGGGGCGTATGAAAGCGCGAACAAAGAGCCGGGTTGCATTGAAATCACCCATGGGTATTCGAAAGACCACCGACCTGACTTAAAACAGTTTGTAGTGGAGACAATCTGTACGAATGATGGGGGAGTCCCCTTAGCGTTTGAGGTCGCCAGTGGCAATCAATCCGACAAAGCGGTGTTTGCAGACCGATTAAAGACGTTTGCAGAGCACTGGAGTGTCGAGGGAATCTTGGTGGCTGACAGTGCCTTATACAGTGCCGATAACTTAGCCATTTTGGGGGCACTGCGTTGGATTACCCGTGTCCCGTTAACGCTATCCGCCGCCCAATCGGTGGTTACTGAGATCGATCCAGAGGCCTTTGTGGCAAGTGAACGGGACGGCTATCGATTGGCTCGTGTGTGCACAACCTATGGGGGAATTCGACAAGGGTGGGTCGTGGTCGAGAATCAGACACGGGTCGAGACGGATTGCCAACAGGTGGATAAACAGGTTGCCAAACACCTCGTCAAGGCAACAAAACAACTGCGTCGTCAACAGACCATTGAGTTTAATTGTGCCGCCGATGCTCGCCGCCAGGCCGAGGCCCTAGCGACCCGCTGGCCCTATCACTGTTTGAGCCAGTTAGACGTGGTCGAACAGCACCACTATGCCCAGTCAGGACGCCCGAAAACAGGGGCGACACCTACCCACACCACCTATCGAATTACCGCTCAAATCGTCGCCGATGACGCTGCTATTCATCAGGCAAAGCGAAAGGCAGGACGCTTCATTTTGGCGACCAATGTCATCGATGATGACACCTTGACTGACGAAATCATTCTCTCCGATTACAAAGGGCAATCGGTCTCTGAACAAGGCTTCGGTATGCTCAAGGATCCCTTGTTTTTTACCTCCAGTGTTTTTCTCAAAACACCTGAACGCATTGTAGCTTTGGCGACCATCATGGGATTGTCCCTGATGGTGTACACTTTAGCTCAACGGCAGGTGAGACACGCCTTGGATCAGGCGAATGAAACCCTTCTCGACCAACGCAAGCGACCGACTCAAACGCCGTCCTTACGGTGGATTTTTCAGAAGTTTCAGGCAATTCACCTGGCTTGGCTCAATGAGCAACCTCAGGTTTCCAACCTCTCACCTGAACGGCTGAATATCCTCAGATTTCTTGGCGCGCCCTGCCAGAAATATTATTTGATTTGCTGACTAACCTGCGGAATGTCCGTCAAAAACTAAGTGACAACTGTTTTGCGCACCCACGGCAATCAAGTGACCATCTTTAGATAGCGTCCCATGCTCCATACTTAAGTCCAGAGATAACTCGTCATCTGGGTGATTCTCCTGTAACAAATGGATAAACGGTTGATGCGCTGGTGGCCATTGCTCCCTCAGTCCTACCCAATCACCTGTCTGATTGGCCTGGCGTATAGCCTCAATGACGGCATTCGCCAAATGCTCACGGCCCGGTTCTTCAGGTTCCTCCCCAGCCTTGTCCCAACTGGCTCGCAAACCCACTTCCACAAACGCATTAATTGCCGCAATATATTGCAGCGTTTTTTCACACCATTCTGCTTGAGAAGATACCTAATTCATGAAGAAAGGTTGCGATCGCGCCTCGTATCATCACAACAAGATCTGACGGTTTATACACTACTGCATTCCCCATCAGTAGTGCTGGAATAAACACATTTGAACTCACAAAGTAAGGATAATTCCAGGCTGCAATATTAGACTTAAAAAGTAATCAATCGAGGGATATCCAGCCTTCGGGTCGAGGTTGAACATCAGAGTGGTGGCATCAAACGCTGTCAGATTTTGGTGCAAAAAATCCGTAATCGGGTTGAGGCATTTGTGGCTGATGTGATGCAAACAGCTTGCGGACTTCACAACGTTCATTTAGAGTTACGTACGGATGTTACGCTATAGCGGGGTAGACGAAGAGGGCAGAGCAAAGCTGTAGATGCCTTTCTCTAGTTCCGATAATGTCTAATAGTTATCGGGTGAACTTGAGCTCGCTTGGGGACTTGCGAGATTTCTATTAACATTTAGTGCGTTTCTATTCTCTAAATCTGAGATGTAAGTCTTCTACAAAAAATAGGTTGGGACATTATAAGAAAAGTCAAGCAATATGGGGCCTAGACAATGACCTGCACAAATCTATTAGCTATAGAATCTATTGCCATTAAAGGGCGCGGTGTGGTTACTACAAAAGCCATTGCTGCTAACACCGTGCTTGAAATTGCTCCCGTTGCCTCATTTCCATCAACAGAACGTAAAATCATTGATACAACTCAAATTGCCAAATATTACTTTGTTCAACCAGAAGCCTATCAATGCAATCATGAGGTTGATGGGTATTTTGTTTTTGGTCTTGCTTCGCTATGCAATCATGACAGCACTCCAAATTCAAAAGTTGAGTGGGTAACCGATGAAATTGGCCTATGGTCACATCTCACGAGTATTAAAGATATTGCATCAGGTGAAGAAGTAACCTTGTATTATACCAATATAGATGAGTATGATTTCTCATAAGTATCATTGAGATATATCGAGAATCAGAACAATATAGATGCAAAAAATGGGTTTTTATTTGCTGACTGATGCAAGTATTTTATGTAGTTACTTAACCAGCCGCTGGTGGACACAATTTGAGAAACATCCTGAATTTCGCGGTGTTGTGGTCAGGGAAAAACGTCCAGATGTATCTATACTACAAGCACGCCATGCGTTTCATGCGCGATATGCAGGACAACATAAACTCTCAGCAGATCAGTGGAAGGAGCTGATAGAACTGTATCCAAAAATCAGTGAAGCAGAACAAGCAACAATACAGGCTATAGTAAACACATATGGCCTGTGTTCTGATGCAGTTAGCCATCATCCAGACACAATCTTTCTTGATGATGATGTAAACAGCGAAACTGCTCGACAATGGCTACAGTCAATTACCCAAACAGGGTCATTACCTTGGCTGTTTAGCTGTATCGGGCAACTTTTCAAACCACAGTGGGTCGATACACTGGCTGGGTGTTTGGTGAATAGTCACACTGCTGTGTTGCCCTATGCAAGAGGTATTTACACAATTGAAAATATAGCTGCAACACAAGATATTGTGGCATTTCGGCAAGCTGCGGGGTTTACCATTCACTATATTGATGCACAAGTGGATACAGGGGCAATTATTCGTGCCGAACGTGTTGTTGATCCTTTCAGATTTAAAACTTTATGGGATTTAAAGGCATACCTTTATATGAGCAGTTTCGATTGTTACATCAATACAGCTGAGGTAATGCTAAATTGTTCTGAAACTGTTCCTGCTGGTATTATTCCTGACCCGGCGTTGCGTGGCAAAAATTTTAAGAGCAAAGATTTTTCTGCGGCTAAGAGACATGGGGCCGAAACAGGTTACTTAGCAATGAAGGAAATAGTTCAGCTATCTGCCTGCTCGGTGCCATGAGTTTTGGGCTTTAACTAATCTGGGAATAGTGCTAGGGATTTGGAGGGTTGTAGGGCACTGGCGCTACTCCATTACTCATCTGCCCATCTACAGCCCCAACCAGGGCCTTTATTTTTGTGCAGTCCCCTATGTGCTGTTGATGGCCATGGAATTGCATAGCTCCCGATATTTTTGATGCAGGCGCACTTAGACTCTAGTGAATTAGCGTCTATTCTCCGATCCGAAATTCCGATCCGAAATAACGAATACTCCCCTTTATATTCTATTCTAAAGTAGTGCTAAGTTTCAGATCGCTATCAAGCTAAGTTAAAATTTATTGGTAGTGTATACATATTCAGGTTCATGCAGGAGAGTCTTGGTAGGGTTTATCCCCTGCACTGACACCGAAGGCGCATTCCCAAAAACGCTCAGGTCGATTTACTGCTGAACTGTAGGAAAATCTGGAGAGTGCTGTTTTAGGCAGCCACCGAAGGGGCAAACAGAGTAGTCCTAGTTTTAGGCCTACTCTGTGAATCTCTCAGGTAAAAGGACAGAGAGGGGCGTTATCGAATGCTGTCTTTTTGCGGCGATTTGCCGAGAGGTTTCCCATGGAAGTTTGTGTCTTAGGGGCTGGTGTTGTTGGGGTGACTACGGCATGGTTTCTCCATAATGCAGGGTTTGACGTTACGGTTATCGAGCGGCAGCCAGCCGCCGCTTTGGAGACTAGTTTTGCCAATGGTGGACAAATCTCCGTTTCCCATGCTGAACCTTGGGCAAATCCAGGTACACCCGAGAAAATTCTCAAGTGGATTGGCCGTGAGGATGCTCCCTTGTTGTTTCGGTTACGGGCCGATGTGGGCCAATGGTGTTGGGGATGGCAGTTCTTGCAGGAATGTGTGCACTCCCGAGCCCGTCATAATTTGATCCAGCTGTTGAATCTGGGCACATTTAGCCGTAGCGCTTTGCAAGCCCTGCGCTCAGAAACAGGCATCACTTACGATCATCTCACGAAGGGCATTCTGCACTTTTATACTAGCCAGCGAGAGTTTAATGCGGCCATTAAGTCGACCAAGATTATGCAAGACTTTGGCTGTGATCGTCAGGTGGTGACAGCGGAGGATGCTGTTCGTATTGAGCCAGCACTTAAAACTGTTCAGGACAGAATTGTGGGGGCAACCTATACCGACGCTGACGAGTCTGGAGATGCCCATCGGTTTACGCAAAACTTAGCTCGACTATGTGAGCAGAGAGGGGTTAAATTCTTGTGGAATACCCAGGTGCATCTGCTGGAAACACTTGGTGAGAAGGTGGATGGATTGCAAATTTCCCAGGCAGATGGCAGTCGCGCCACCCTTAATCCAGATGCTTGCGTAGTCTGTCTGGGTAGCTACAGTCCACAACTAGTTAAGCCGTTGGGTATTAATTTGAAAATTTACCCAGTTAAGGGGTATTCAGCCACATTTCCAGTGGAATGTGAGGATTTGGCCTACACCACCAGTCTTACGGATGATGAGTATAAGGTGGTTTTCTCTCGACTGGGCAATCGGCTACGGGTGGCTGGCACAGCAGAGTTGAATGGCTATGGGTTAGCGTTGAATGCAGCCCGTTGCAATGCCATTGTTGATCGGGTGATGGAGCTATTTCCGGGGGCCACTAATCCAAAGCTGGCCAAGTTCTGGACTGGCTTACGCCCCTCAACGCCCTCTAATGTGCCCTATATTGGAAAAACTCGTTACTCTAATTTATTTGTCAATACAGGTCATGGCACCCTGGGGTGGACCCATGCTTGCGGTTCTGGGAAAGCGATCGCAAATATCATTTCAGGTAAAAAACCTGAGGTGAACTTTCAGTTTACTCAAACGCTATAGAGAAAGTTTTTGATGAGTGTACTCTAGGGATTGAACTAATTCAACTGTACCTGACCCAAGGGATTTTCAGCGTTCTACCTATAGATGTCGCAAACGTTCAATACATTCAACTCTAAAGGCTCTACGCTCGTAGCGTTACTTTTGGGAGCCTACAGTGAACTCAATATCAACAAATGCAGCAACATACGAGTTACATGGAATGGAATTCGATCTGTACGTTGCCCAACCAGAACGCGGGACGAAGGCTCTGCCGGCCATTTTTGTAGCCCATGCATGGGATGGTTTGAACGAGCCTATGGAGAATATCACCCAACGTGTAGCACAACTGGGATATGTCGCCGTTGCCGTCGATGTGTACGGTAAGGGTATGCGCGGTGATCCCACGGGTGACAACTCGCACTTAATGACTCCCCTGCTTGAGGATCGAGGTGTTTTGCGAGATCGCTTACAGGCTGGTTATGCGGCTATTAGAGAGATAGAGACGGTGGATACTACCCGAATTGGTGCCATAGGGTATTGTTTCGGCGGCTTGTGTGTACTCGACTTGGCGAGGTCAGTGCCAGATGCCCTTCAGGGTGTTGTTAGTTTTCACGGCGGACTCACTGGAAATAACCTGAAGAATACGAAGCCAATGAAGGCAAGTATTCTTATCGAACATGGTTGGGCTGATCCGTTAGTACCCACCGATGATTACCTGGCATTTGCCCATGAGATGGACGAACGTAAGGCTGATTGGCAGGCGCACATTCATGGTGGCGCAGTACACGCGTTTACGTTTGAGGGTGCAAATATGCCAGAGAATGGCCTGCAGTATCATGAAGCAGCGGCTCGACGTTCATGGAAATCTATGATTGATTTTTTTGATGAAGTTTTCTGAGGCTGCTGTTGACCAAAGACGAACACAACAGTAGCTGGGACCATGGGAGCCCGATACCATTGGCATGCTAGCGAATGCCTTTATTTCCGATTAAGTCTATTCTCTACTTTTCAGTTCAGTATGGAGCATTGGAAAGCAACGGTTTATGGATGAGTATTAGCAGTTTTTGGGATTATCTGTAAATGTCACAGCATAATAATCGCGTTCAGAAGATCGAACTGAAATTTCAGCTTTGGGGATGGGCTTTATTTATCCTATCGGCAAGCTTTTTTATGGCGGCAAGTATCAGGGTGGGAGATGTATTAAGTCTCTTGGGTAGTTTATTTTTTCTCTTTGCTTGTATCTTGTTTCTGATTCCCCTAGTTATTATGCGAAAGTCATGAGTTGCCTAATCAATTGGTAGCGATTCGATGATTCTCTTCAGAATACGCTAGCGGTCGGTCGGACAATGCTGATGCCTTGTTTAGTGTATTCTACAGCACCCGCTTTAGTCAGTCCGACAACAGCATACTTAGAAGCGTAATATTGTGTAGCATAGTGAATGCCATAGCCAGCCTTTGATGCAGGCTCCGGACAGCTTGAAAATTTGGCGATGTCGCATGCCATCCGGCTGGCAATCGACTTTTGTCTGGTGGCGAAGGGCTAAGTCACTTCGCCACCAGACAATGGGCTATCACTGTTCCAGAAGTTCCAACTGGAAGAAGATGCTGAGGATATCCTCGGCGAACCATGCCTCGGTGATTTTGCCGTCGCGAATACGGTAGAAGGCCATTCCGTCCCACTGCGCGCGCCGGTTGGTAGTCTCATAGCTCATGAAGGATGCAGAATTCATTCCGCTGTTGGTAAACCGGTCGATCACAAGATCATCGCCAATCGCATGGATCTCGTCGATCTCCAGATACATGTCCGTGAAGGCGGTTCCAGCGGTTGCACGCACGAAGTCCATATAAGCTTCGATGCCATGATACTCTCCAAGGCTACCGCCGCGCCAAACCATGTCGTCATGCCAGTAGTCCGGAATGGCATCGATATTGCCACCATTGACGACTTCGGCCACGAAGTCACGGATCAGGGTGATGTTTTCATGTTCGACGCAATCCGTCGCGTCTTCGGGGCATCCCGTCCTGCTGACGGTGTCTTCAGCATAGACCGGGAGCGCGGACCAGGAAAGGGTCAGCGCGGTCAGTGCAACTGCGATGTGGTTACCAAGAAATGGGCGTATGGTCATGGTGCTCTCTTGTTTTATTCGGTTTGAAAGGGGGAAATGCCTAAGTGACCTCGTCGTAGTTCACTGAGGTCGATACATCGCGCCATTGGGCGTCGGTCTCAGCGAGGGCTTGCGCGAAAGCACCGGCATATTCGACCGCATCCGTGCCGATCAGTAGTTCGTTCGGGATATCCTCACACCCGGCCAGATCAACAAGCACATTTGCGACTTTGACCGGGTCAATCGGCTGCGTGCCCGACATCTGGCGCAGCATGTCCGCGCAGACTCCGACGGTTTGCTGATAAGGTTCGCTGATGGCCGGTATTTCCATTGAAGATCCAGCCCAATCAGTACGCATTGCACCCGGTTCAATGGTGGATATCTTGATGCCAAACGGGGCGACTTCCTGTGCAAAACCGAGAGAGAAACCGCGCACCGCGAACTTCGCGGCCTGATATGCTGTCAATCCAGGCGAGGCCATGCGTGCTCCTACAGATGCAATCTGGAAGATCACGCCCGAGCCTTGCTTGCGCATAAGAGGGGTAATGGCTTTGCAGACATAGACCACACCAAAGAAGTTGGTCTGCATTTGTTCTTCGAAATCTTTGAGGGTGATGTCTTCAACAGATGCCGTGTTTCCGTAGCCTGCGTTGTTCACAACAACATCGATACGCCCGAAGCGGTCTGTAGCTTTGTCGATGGCGGCTTGCACAGCGTCGGCATCGTTGACATCCAATGCCAAAGGCAGCAGGCGGTCGCCATGTTTTCCAGCCAGATCGTCAAGCTGTTCGGGTTTCCGGGCGGTCGCTACAACCGAATGCCCAGCAGCCAATGCCGCTTCAACAAGATCGCGACCCAAGCCGCGTGAGCTGCCTGTGATGAACCATACTTGTGTCATTGTTTTCTCCATGAAATTTGAGTTGGGAGGGAATTGAGGGACCGAAATGCGATCAGCGATCGAACGGAAGGTTCAGTCCGGTTTTGGATCGTTTTCCGGTTTTGGGCTGTTTGGATAGGTGTGGCTAAAACTGATTTGCATTACAGAAACATGCCGCCAGAGACTTCGATTCTTTGCCCGTTAATCCAGCGGTTGTCCTCAGAGAGTAAAGATGCGATCGCACCGCCAATATCATCGGGTACCCCCACCCGTCCAAGGGCCGTTTGGGATGCAATGAAATTATTGAGTTCCTTATTGTCGCGGACGACACCCCCACCAAAATCCGTCTCGATCGCGCCAGGGGCCACAACATTTACCCGGATTTGTCTGTTACCTAACTCCTTTGCTAGATATCGGGTTAATACCTCAATCGCCCCTTTCGCGCTGGCATAGGCCGAGTACCCTGGCAAGCTGAACCTTGCTAGCCCTGACGAAAGATTCACGATGTGTCCGCCATCTTTGATCAAGGGCAAGAGTTTCTGCGTGAGGAAGAAAACACCTTTGACGTGAATGTTGAACAGGCGATCAAAGCCATCTTCAGTGATCTCAGTAAATGGCTGATTGAATCCAAACCCTGCATTATTGACCAGGAAATCAAAGCGATCCGTTTGCCAGGTATGTTGCAAAGATTGCTTTACCTGTCCGACGAAATCTTCAAACATTTGGGTATTCGAACTATCCAGTTGCAGGGCAACTGCCTCACGCCCCATCTCCTTAATGTCAGAGACAACTGCGTTGGCTTTAGCCTCATTGCTGTGATATGTCACGATCACATCGACGCCTTTCCGGGCCAGGGTCAATGTGGTGTTTTTACCTAACCCTCGGCTCGATCCAGTCACTAATGCAATTTTTTGATTGTCCTGTGGCATGGTTTTACCCTTTCTGCGCTTGCTTGGGTTGATCGTAGGTCGGGATACATTGGCTCTGAATGCCCAAATCTGGCAGGTTATTGCCTAATCCTCTCAACCTAGATGTTGGTCGAGACGCTATTCTCTACAATGAACCCGTAGGCAACGATTGCAGTCGTCCAAACCCAGCATGCAGACTGAAACGATTTACCACGATCAGATCGCTAGTCGCTGTGCAGAACTAGCGATCCGGGCAGCACGACACACGGATAGTCAGGGCAATGGCGTTCACCTAACTGAGATCGCTCAACTGGCATTCATTCGAGATGATGCTTCCACGATGGTATGTAATGTTTATGAACCGGCACTTGCCATCATTGTTCAGGGCAAAAAGGAGATATTGCTCGGTGAAGAGACTTATCACTACGGTGTTGCTCAATATCTGATGGTTTCTGTTGAACTACCCGTCAGAGGATTTATCGTGGAGGCAACGCCCGACAAGCCATATTTAGGTTTTCTGTTAAAACTCTCCCCCTTTCAACTCTCTGATATTGCTACCCAGGTTCAACTCAAAACAGATGCCAAAGACAGCTCCTGTCGAGGGTTGTTCGTCGGCGATGTCGATTTGCTCCTGATTGATGGTGCGCTCAGACTGACTCAGCTTTTAGATACGCCACAGGATATTCCATTTCTAGCACCGATGATTATCCGCGAAATCTACTACCGTCTGCTCACAGGGAAACATGGTGAAGCGATACGTCAAATTGCCACCTCCGGTAGCCACATGCAGCGCATCGCCGGAGTTATCGAACGGATCAAAACTGACTTTACCCAATCGCTACGGGTTGAAGCGCTGGCACAGCAAGCTAACATGTCTGCTTCATCCTTACATCGTCACTTTAAAGCAGTCACCTCAATGAGCCCGCTACAGTACCAAAAACAATTACGATTGTTAGAAGCGCGTCGCCTGATGCTAACTGAAGACGTCGATGCGACCCATGCTGCCTATCAGGTGGGATACGAAAGCCCCTCGCAGTTTAGCCGTGAATATTCCCGTATGTTTGGGGCACCCCCCATCCAGGATATTCAGCGGTTACGGATAGCCTGATTTGTATCCAAGGGTACACAGTCTTCCTCGCTAACTACCTACACTCGTCTTGGTGTGACCAAGCTCAACTGAATGAAACCGATTGCTTTTTCAATGCTTGCGATCGCAACCCTGGGAATACTATCAAGTCCAGTGGCTGCTGACGATCATGTATCTCCTAATGGTGTTAGAACGTTAACTCCTGAAGGCGGTATTATTCCAACTGCCACATGGAGTCTGGGGACCCGTGCCGGAGACTATATCTTTGTTGCAGGGATGCGGGGGATTGATCCCGAACTGAATGCCCTGGTTCCCGAGGCTGAAGGTCGTGTCCGACAAGCATTTTTAAACATGCAGCTGATTGCTGAATCAGAGGGAGCCAGCCTGCGGGACGCAGTACGTTTAGTGGTGTATGTGACAGATATGTATCGCTATCGCCCAATTGTCAACCAGATTCAGCAAGAACTCTGGGGAGAGGGTCCCTATCCGCCCCGTACGATCATTGAGGTAGATCGGCTTAATCAAGACGATATTGTTGAAGTCGAAGGCACATTCTACGCTCCTATCGAAGAATGAGTAACCCCTAAGCTCCTAGCTAATACAATGTCAGTTGTTGTTGGCCAAGGTGCTCACGGTGATGTCAGGGGTGATAATCTTACAGCCTTTGCTAGCAAAGGTTGTAAGATACCGTAGATATTTGCAGGCGTACAAGCAAACCGTTCGGCTGTAATCGAGAGAGAATTTTGCCAAGAGACAGATCAATGTTGGAGCAATCGCCTGTCATTACTGTAGTGTAGTCAGCTATCTCACTTGCGATGATCGGTTTTTAGTGATTTATAAATGGGATGGGTGCAGGTTGCGATTGTGGCAGCCTCCGCCAATAATTTTGCCCCGCACACAACGTTAGAGCGGCCTGAGCAAAAACGATCAGCTAAGAGTTAAAGGTACTGCACAGCCGCACAACTCTGCCCCAGCGAAATCTTCCGAAAGCCTATACCTTGAAGCATTATCAGCAGGCTCGAAACTCTCGGATTGAGTTCTTAAAGGTGGTGACGTTCCCATGATGAGACCATTGACCATGGACGACAGAGTTTTCTGCACCACTAAGGGATTTGGAGTCAGAACTTGTGCGCGTACAGTACCTCCATCACGTCACAGAGATAGGCAATGCCCGAATAATCGTCGAAAAACTTTGCTGCAACCTCATCTGAAATCTTCACGGCCATCTCCCGACTTGGGGTAAGTACCTCGAACTTTACATTGGAGTAAGTGCCAGAAACGGTGGGTTGTCCCGACGAGCGCACGTTGCGACTGCCTTTACCGCCAGCGTCCACCACCGTATAACCGGGGGCCCCGGCTTCGTCGATGATCTTGGCGATCTGTTTCAGCAGCAACTTTTCCGTGACGATGACGAGCTTGCTGGCTTGCTGGGTCATTTAGGTTACCTCTTGATGCGTTTTGTTGTGATAATTCAAGATAAGAATCTATGGTTTTATCTTGAACCATATATTTAAGTTTATGACAAAGATCGACCAATCCACTACCCTCTTTTGAGTAAGATGGGCTCAGATTAGCGGAAGCATTTTATAAAAAACACTTATCCTTGTGGATGTGGGCTTTGTATCGTTGACGACTTGTGTGCCGATTGAGATCGTAAGAGAACAAGGCTTCTTCACTAACTTTGAAAAAAATGTGGTCGTCGAAGCAAATCTAAGTATAGACTTAAGAATATCGTTCAAGGTAAAAGCATAGACTTTTGTCTTTTGTTCGACATCAATGTCAAGTTTGAGCGATCCAGTCTCTCTCCTGGAGAGTATCTCCAGTCACAGGTGAATTTCTGACAGGTGTTTGCGTAACGACGGGCACTTGTCTGCCACCGTCATATATATATTTGATCAGCATGGAACGGACACCATGAACAAGTTTGACTCAACTAAACTGCGGACCAAGTTTGACAACACCAGCGAAGGCTGGCTAGTGCAGGTATATAGCGGTGATCGCCGTTTGCTCTGTGTTTTAGACGCCTCCCACGGTTGGAGCTTCTTGCTCGGTTGCGGTCTTGGTTTACTCCTTTCAGTAACTTGGATAAACGCCGCTCGTTACAGTACCCCCTTAGAGCCGACCCCACCAACAGAACTACCCGCATTGCAAATAGATTGATACGACCCATCCTAGGGATAAGATATTCGCCTTGAGGCATCGTCATTGGACCTCAAGGCGCTTGTGGAACTACCCATCACAAAGACGGGGTGGCCTCAGACCCCCCATATTCGGGGATATAGATGGGGCGAACAAATCGCTAGACGAGAAGAGACAAACACTCTCTGGTTGCACAGGATAGATGGGCGAGTGGATCTCACCTGCCTCGCAAGCCAACCAATTCAGCTGTTGCCGATTGCTAAATATTTGGTTGGGTCCAGCCCAGATAAAGGTGAGATATCAGAAATTTGGTTGTTGGACAGCGACATTAAGGCCTCAAGGGAGGCTAGCGGCGAGATATTAGAAATTTGGTTAGGTCAATAGGGCTCAGGTTTCGAGCAGTTTCAGTGCTGATAGCGGCGGCAGGTCAGATCGCTATGCATACCCCTTGGTCAAGTGCTTAATTGAGGTTTCGTTAGTGGATGTTTGCTAGGCGGTTAGGCCCAATATTCTCTATTGACAAGGTGGGATGGCAGTCATTTGACTCTTGGGTCAAGGGTATGTCGCCTTGAGAAAACTCTGCGATCGCAATTTACATTAACCAGAAGCGAAGATCACCAAACAGAAAAAAGAAAAACTTATGATTGGAATTTGACATTGCGTTCCAAATCCTTGTTGAGAGTGCGCAAAAATCTGTGCATTTCAGGATAGACTTAAATACATAGAGATTTAGATTTTAATAGATCAAAATCTATAGAAGGTAATGCAAAATAGCAGTTATCTTCCAGCCCTGTTTGGAGAGTGGCCCTCTCTGAATACTCTGTCGACAGGTTCTCGCGTAACACCTGTACTTTAGGGGTGAAGCGCTTTACCCCTACTTTTTAAAGCTCACTTATCACAATAATCATTCCTCGTTAGAGGAGGCGGAAGGAGGTATTAGTGGATTTCTTGTCCGATTTTTTGACGAACTTCCTGGCGAAGTTGCAGTCCCCGACACTCGGCTTTCTAATTGGTGGTGGAGTTGTTGCCGCCCTCGGTAGCCGACTGGCAATTCCGGATGCGGTCTATAAGTTCATCGTCTTTATGCTGCTCATTAAAGTCGGCCTGAGCGGCGGCATTGCGATCCGCAATGCAAATCTGGCGGAGATGCTTTTGCCGGCAGCGTTTGCCATGGCAGTGGGCATCCTTATCGTGTTTATCGGGCGTTACACTTTGGCCAAGCTGCCAAACGTCAAAGTCGTGGATGCCATTGCGACCGCAGGCTTGTTCGGTGCCGTGAGTGGTTCTACCCTCGCCGCCGCCCTGACACTAATGGAAACGGGAGGTATGCAATACGAGCCCTGGGCCGCCGCACTCTATCCATTTATGGATATCCCAGCGCTCGTGACTGCGATTGTCTTGGCCAGTGTTTATCTCAGCAAGCAGCGCAATGCCGCAGACGAGCATCTCAGCAAGCAGGAGTATCTCGGCCAGCAAGAGTATCGCGCCCAGCAGGGAGGAGGTACCGCAGTTGAGTATCGTAGCAAGCAGAGCAGTGCCGCAAATAATAAGGTCAAGATATGGCCCATCATTCAAGAAAGTCTCCAGGGCTCTGCTCTATCGGCATTGCTGCTCGGTATTGCTCTAGGTCTCTTGACTCGGCCAGAAAGCGTCTATGAGAGTTTCTTCGATCCCCTCTTCCGTGGTCTGCTTTCGATCCTGATGCTAATCATGGGTATGGAAGCCACGGCAAGAATTAACGAGCTGCGTAAGGTAGCCCAGTGGTATGCCGTATACGCCCTGGTGGCACCGCTGCTGCATGGCTTCATTGCCTTTGGTCTCGGCATGATCGCCCATGCTGTTACGGGCTTCAGCCCTGGAGGCGTCGTCATCCTTGCCGTCATCGCCGCCTCCAGTTCAGATATCTCAGGGCCGCCCACTTTACGAGCCGGCATCCCATCAGCCAACCCTTCCGCCTACATCGGCTCGTCCACAGCTGTTGGCACACCGGTTGCGATTGCCTTGGGAATACCGCTCTACATCGCGCTTGCCCAGGCGCTGATGGGCAGCTGATTCTAAACGGGTTGCGGTCTGCCGGTGCTCCCCTAGTCCGGCGACCAACGCTAAGGCTATGTCAAGGTCTGCGGCATCTTCATTCAACAGCCGCGCGGGTCCATAGGTCTGGGCCAATGACTTCTTTGCTGGCGTTAATGTCCCGCAGGTACACAACACAGCCACCCAAAAAGCCGGGTTCACGCCCCGGCTTTTTGGGTTTAATCGTCTGGGTTTTGTGCTTAGTGGTGCAGGTACTCGATCAAACGTTTAGGATATAGAGTCGCAGTGCCTTGCCTGCACTATCAGAGAACAGAGAAAAGCTGCAATTGTGCTTGGGGACAATTATGTTGTCGTTGTCGTTGTCGTCGTTGTCGTCAATACCCATGTCCAAATTAGTGCTCATTTTGGACTGCTTAAATCTCTCAATTAACTGTCTGAAATAACTGGGCCAAATCCTCTCAAACTGCATGAGAATGGTGTGATTCTTGTCGAGAAAATTCGCATCACATTGGAGTGGTTTTTAGAGATTAGTTATATTGTTAGTATTAAGATATCGTTCGGGATTCCCTTGCAATGAGCCTTATAGAGGTCACTACGCTTTTTACAATGATGGCTGCTTTAGCAGCTTTGCCAAGTGCAAGTGTTGCATTGGTTGTTACGCGTGCAGCAACTTTGGGCGTTAAAAGTGGGATTGCTGTGGCTATGGGTATAGTTTGCGGCGATCTTGTATTTGTGGCCCTGGCAATCCTAGGTCTGTCTGTTGTTGCTGAAACAATGGGTGGTTTTTTTATACTTGTCAAAGTGTTGGGCGGCATGTATCTGATTTGGCTCGGAATATCACTGTGGCGATCCAATGATGAACCTGTTGACATCGCAACGTGTAGTATAGGTAATGCCAAGCGGGGGCTGACAACAAGCTTTGTCTCAGGCTTTATCTTAACCTTGGGAGATGTCAAAGCAATTTTCTTCTATGCCAGCCTATTACCTATGTTTGAAGATCTATCAACGTTAGCAGTCTTTGATCTGATAACTATCGTGTCAATAATAGTTTTTGGAGTTGGTGGCGTAAAGATTTTATATGCTGTGTTTGCTACCCATGTTGCACGTTTTCTGGAACGAAGGAAACTTCAAAAAGTGTCAAAAAAGGTTGCAGGTGGTTTAATGATTGGAGCTGGTAGCTACCTTATAGTCAGGACCTGACACACCCTAGTGATTCCTTATGATGCTGGGGTACATAGCTGGAAGTGGTACGTTAGGGAAACTTTATTGAGAGTTGTTCGAGATTTTAGTCACCGTAAAATCTCTGAGGTTAGTAATCTAAAAAAATGGAATAGTCTGGTAGAAAACCTGATTAAGTCTGGTGTTTAGTCTTTTAGTCTAACAACAGTTTCCTCAGAAAAATCTACAGATACAGTCAGATTATTTCTTGGTAAGAATATATTTTCAACCATGCTAGCTTTAAAGTCCGTGCTCTCCAGCCGTATTCTATTAATTCCGTTCCTGGGTGTTTTATTTCATCTGCCACCTGCCCAAGCCCAATCAATTACAGCGGATAGTAATGGAGCGCAAACCATTGTCACAGTAGATGGCAATCAATACAATATCAACGGTGGTAGCCTATCAGGAGATGGAGCCAACCTGTTCCATAGCTTTGAGCAGTTTGGATTAAGCTCAGGAGAAATAGCCAACTTTCTCAGTAATCAAAATATTCAAAACATTCTCGGGCGCGTAGTTGGCAGTGACCCGTCAGTTATTAACGGCCTCATACAAGTTAGTAACAGCAGCGCCAACCTGTATCTAATCAATCCAGCCGGAGTCATCTTTGGCGCTGATGCCACCTTAAACGTGCCAGCAGATTTTATGGTGACTACCGCCGATGGTGTTGCCATAGACGATGTTTGGTTCAATGCCATCGGTGAAAATGACTATGCTAGCTTAATCGGTAATCCCCATAGCCTGTTGTTTGGCAGCAGCCCCGGTAGTATTGTTAACGCAGGAAACTTAGCAGTCAGTGACGGCAACAATCTTAGCCTCATTGGTGGCACCGTCGTCAATACTGGCACTCTCTCAGGCAACCACGTCACTATGGCCGCTATACCGGGTCAGCGACGGGTACGGATTGATCATCCGCAGCTGCTACTGAGTCTGGAGATGCCAGCAGCAGCTGAAAATGCGACTGAATTAGCTGATGCAAGTTCTCTTTCAGATCTTTTGACTGGAGGAGACGTTACCGTTGCGACTGGCGTAGACGTAGATGATGCTGGACGGATCTGGTTATTAAATACATCCGTTAATCCAGGCGATGTGGTTGTCGCTGGAACAGTATCTGGTAACCAAGTGCAGCTAGCCGCTGCTAATCAAGTCTTGGTTCTCGAAGATCCCACTCAAACAATTCGCACCCACGGTGGTCAACACAGCGCTCCAATTATCACCCGATTTAGTGAAAACGGCACCAATGCTAATGAGCTAGTCTTTCTGGATGAGATCGCACCCGATTACACCCAACTGCTTTATGGAGCCAAGGCCGGGACCACTACGGTAGTCGTGCCCACTAGTGAAAATGGCATTGATCGCGTCACCGAGATTCTCAGCCAAGTAGGAGCGACAGATGTTATTGATGCCATCCATATTGTCTCGGAGGGCAATGAAGGAGAATTTTGGCTAGGTAATGCCTATATCAGTGATGAGACTCTGGAACAATATAGAAGCCAGTTACAACAGTGGGGCGGGTTAATCGGTGCCGAAGCTGATATCTTGATCTACGCTTGCTTAACAGCACGGGGGGAACGTGGACTGGCACTACTGGATCAAATTGCTGGATTAACCGGCGTCGATGTTGCTGGCAGCACAGATTTAACCGGCAGTATCAGTCGCAATGGTAACTGGATTTTGGAACATTCAGTCGGCAATATTACCACCGAGAATGCCTTTGAGCAGACTACCCTAACCAATTATGACGGACTGTTACAGGTCCTTACGGCAACTGATGCAGCTAGTTTGATCGCCGCTATTAATACCGCCAATGGTAATGCGGAAACAGATACCATTAATCTGGCCGAAGATATTACCCTAACTGCAGTCGATAATGTGACTGATGGGCCAAACGGTTTACCCTCAGTAACTGCAACAGAAAAACTGACCATTAACGGTATGGGCAATACCCTTGCCCGGGATGACAGTGCACCAAATTTCCGACTCATGCATGTTGCCTTGGGGGCTGAGTTGGAGGTGAATGAAACCACCCTTTCCGGCGGGAATGCCGACACTGGCAGCATAATCATCCTTTTACCCGCAGACAGTGGCGGAGCCATCTTCAATCGAGGCACGCTGACCGTGAACGATAGCACCATTTCTGGCAATTCGGCCCTGAACGATGGCGGTGGCATTTACAGCACAGCTAATATGACCAATGCCGCAACGGTGGACATTAACCGTAGCACCATCTCTGGTAATACAGCCGGGGACAATGGGGGTGGCGTTGCCAACTCTGTCTTTGTGGGTGGTGGTGGTCCACTTCCCAATGCCTCAGTCGTGAACATTACCGATAGCCTCATTACGGGCAATTTGGCCAATGATGGGGGTGGGGTTTCCAACTTTGGACAAAATGGTGACAATGGTTCTGTGATGAACATCCGCAATAGCACGATTTCTGGTAATACAGCTAACTTTACGGGTGGGGGTGTTTACAACCGAGGCCAGAGTTCTCTCTTTGGCTCAACCATCATCCTCACCAACAGCACTGTTACCCAAAATGAAGTAACCAATGTAGCTGGTCTAGGGGGCGGTATCTTCAGCACTGGCTTTTTTGCTGTCAATTCAGGCAGGTTAATCGTAGGTAACAGCATCATTGCCCAGAATACAGCCTCCACAGAACCGGATGTACACCAAGCTAATCCCGTTGCTAATGCCCCAATTGTTGACCAAGGTAATAATCTGATTGGCATTGATTCCCAGACACTCTTTACCACCAGTACCCTGGTCGGTAGTGACGCCGCTCCAGTCGATCCAGAGCTGCTGCCCCTCGGTGACTACGGCGGTCCCACCCAAACCCATGCTTTCTATCTTGGCAGTCCGGTGCGTGATACGGGCAGCAATGCCCTAGCCACAGCGGCAAGTCTCACCACAGACCAACGGGGGGCTAATCGCTTCAATGACCTAGTAGATATTGGAGCGTTTGAATCTCAGGGTTACGGCCTGACGGTGGTGACCGGAGATGGCCAAAGTACCCTGGTGAACGAATCTTTTGACACAGTTCTGGCAGTTCAAGTCACAGAAAACTTTGTCAATTCGGCGCTACCGATTCCTGATGTCAACGTCACCTTTACGGCAAATCCTGGCAGTAGTGGAGCCAGCGCCAGTCCAGATAGCAGTGTCACGACCGATGCCACGGGATTGGCCACCGCTACCAGTCTGCTAACGGCAAATGAAACCGGCGGTGATTTTACCGTGACTGCTGATGCTGCAATGTTAGACTCTGCCACGTTTAACCTGACCAATACGGCACCGGAACCAGAACCAGAGCCGGAACCAGAACCAGAGCCGGAACCAGAACCAGAGCCGGAACCGACACTACCATCTAACCTTTTAGAACTGTGGATAGATCTGCAAGCAACGCGGCTACTCTCCGATCCCATTTGTGCGACAGTCCCTGATGTGGACATTGTCGTGGACATACCAGATCTAGACTCTCCAGCTATCTCCAATGAAAAGAGTCCAACTACATCAGAAACAGATTGCCAGTTGCATTACTAGGGAAGAAGATATCCTCCTTGTCTTTTTCATTGATTAATGTCATTAGGTTCCTATCTATGCAACAAACTATTCCAAAAATAACGCTTCTGCTTTCCATTCTTTGTGTATCACCAGCCCTTGCCCAACGTCCTGACCCCAACCAAGATCGCCTACCCCAATCCCTACCCAATCCTGAAGAAGCGATTCCATCTGAAACAACTCCTGAGATTACTCCACCTGAATCTCCCATAGAGCTGCCAATACCAGATGAGGATGTGGTTATTTCTGTTAACCAAATTGAGGTGTCAGGCAGTACTGTCTTTGGGTCGGAAGAGTTTGATCCACTGGTTCAGCCTCTAGAAGGGCGAGACGTTTCTTTAGCAGAGCTACAGACCTTAGCTGATGCCATTACCCGCCTTTACTTTGATCAGGGCTATTTAACCTCGCGGGCGATTCTGCCAGAACAGGATATTACTGAAGGGTCTATTCTCATTCAAGTAATTGAGGGTAGTATTGGTCAGATTCAAATTGAAGGCAATCAACAAACTCAAACCCGTTATCTAGAGCAGCGCCTTGGTCTGGGCACCGAGACCCCTGTTCAACTGGGGGCGATAGAAGATCAGCTCAGGTTACTACAACTCAATCCCCTATTTGACTCCGTAGAGGGTACCCTGCTTCCTGGAGAGGATCTGGGAGAAAGTGTTCTGGCAGTTACCGTGGATGAGGCAAAACCGTTTAATGCGGATCTCTCCATCGATAACTATTCACCTCCCAGTGTGGGGGATGTACGCATGGGTATCGGTCTAAGTTACCGCAACCTGACCGGTTGGGGAGACCAGATTTCCTTGGCCTATCATCGTTCCACCACTGGGGGGTCTAACCTGTACGATATCGGCTATCGAATTCCGTTAAATGCCATGGACGGAACGCTGCAGCTACGGACGCTGATTAGCGATAGCACCCAAACCTTGACCAGTCTGGATGTCAGCGGTGACTCTGAGTTTTATGAAGTTAATTTTCGCCAACCCCTCGTGCGTACACCACGGGAAGAATTTGCGCTCTCTTTAGGATTTGCCTATCGTGAAGGCCAAACCTTTCTGTTCGGTTCTCCTTTTCCCTTTGGCAGCGGCCCGGATGCCAATGGCATTAGTCGTACCAGTGTGATTAAATTTGGTCAGGATTATATCCGGCGAGATCCCTCTGGCGCGTGGGCATTTCAATCTCAATTCAGCCTGGGTACTGGCCTCTTCAACGCGACCAATAATGGCTCCCCCACTCCCGATAGTCAATTTCTCAGTTGGCTAGGACAAGCTCAGCGGGTTCAACGACTAGATAAAAACAATTTGCTGATTATACAAGCCAGCGGTCAACTAGCCTCTGATAGTTTACTGGCCTCAGAACAATTTGTTATTGGGGGTGGTCAGTCCCTACGGGGATATCGTCAAAATGTTCGTTCTGGGGATAATGGTTTCCGTCTGTCAGTGGAAGACCGAATTACCGTGCTCCGCGATCAAGACACTCAATCATCCATCCTCCAAATCATGCCATTCCTGGATATGGGATATGTATGGAATCAAAACGGCAATCCCAATGTACAACCCTCTCAGCGTTTTTTGGTGGGAGCAGGTCTCGGCGTTGCCTACCAACCCTTGGAGGGGCTTAGCCTGCAGCTGGATTATGGATTACCGTTAGTCGACTTGAATGATCGGGGTGACAATGTCCAGGATGATGGCTTTTACTTCACTGTGAACTATCATTATTAACCTTGTTGCAATTGATCTTGGCATACAGGTCAACGTTTTTGATGCTCGGCTGATGCAGTTGTAACATTGACTTCTGCAAGGGCTTCATCAGGCAAAACAAATGAGTTTCGCAACAATGTCTCATCCCAGGCAATCACCTCAGGGAAACAAATCCCTGGTAGTATAGAAACACCAAAGATTTCCTGAACAGCATCCTCAAATCTCAAAAAAGCCAAAATCGTGGCAGTTTCTATATTAACAACCCAAACACCACAGTTCCTTTCTTGCAACCGTTCAGTAATGGGGAGTCCACTAAATACGGCAGTTTCTCTTACCTGTGATAGCCCTACAAAAGCTAGTGGCCCCCAGAAATCTAGCCCTCTAGTAAATCCAGGCAATTGCACAACCGCATTTAATTGTCCCGTTTCTAGATCGACTGTTGATAAACTTCCCTGACCCGATTCTAAAACCCATAGCTGATCACGATACCATCGGGGAGAATGGGGCATTGAGATGTTTTGTGCTAACAGCTGATTGGTGGTAGTTTCCATCAAAATGCCGCCATGGGCTTTATGCTCACGCCAACCATTAGCCGTATCTGTGGATGCCAGGGCTGTCACATAACGTGGTTGATGATCACGTATCCCTAATCCATTTAAATGACAGCGATCATTAATATCATAGGCACTGACAAATGGTGGTCGCCAGCGGGGCATAAAACTGTTTTTCCGATCCAGAGTACATAAACAAGAAAATCGAGTATTGATAAACCACAGTTCATCACCAATATAGGCCATTTCATGAATGTCAATATCGCCTGTTATATGGCTGTTGCGAGGTAGATAACAGGCATCATGTTTATTAGGCGGATCAAGGGTCTGACCCACTGCTGGAACATTACGAAATTCCCAAATTTGATAGCTTGTTCCTAGGGCTATTTTCTCAGGATCGGCAGTCAAACCCATGGGTTGATCAAAAACGCGAAAATGGGTATTTACCACATTGCCATCGGCACGAACCACAATCAGTTTGCCCGCTTGATAGGTAGATACTACCAGTGATATACCACATTGAGTCAGTATTTCCGTTAGATTTTGGGTGTGAACACTTCGCAAGGGCTTAAGAGACACGGTATCGGAAGAGTAAGATGCCATAGGCATAGGTGAGTTAGGAGATAGAAAAATCTCATCTCCTAACCATAGCGTGTTTGAACACTATCTGAAAAGAGTGAACTTATTTTTCAATGGAACTGGCGACAGCTCTAATATCTCGGTCAGAAGTCACACAAACTCGGTCATGATTTCGGTCATCCGATTGTTTTGATCAATGTAGATCACTTAGACCGCATTTATTTTCAAGGAGAAACAAGTCTTATGGCTAACTATAATGTAGGAGCATTACACGATCCGATCGTTAGTTACACCAACTATAGTCTTACCCAAGGCGACCCAACCGATGTCTTTCGATTCAGTGTCTTTGGTGGTTTTATGGGTAATCGCGAAATTGGCATTCGCTTACATGATATTAGTGTCGGTGACGATGCTAATCTATCGCTGTTTCAAGACATAAATAATAACGGTTTGATTGATCCTGCCGACATATTTTTAAGCTTTGCTGTATCTGACAATAATGTCGATGAAACTATTAGCTTTAATGCTTCAGCTGGTATTAATTACTTGCTTCAAGTAAATCGTGTAAATGATAGCGTTGGCAGTGTCAGCTATGACCTGGATCTACAGGCCACCCACAGTGCTGGTACACTCGGAGGATCGGTTAAAAGCTACAGCGGTGGTTATCTCAGTAACACTAATCCAAAAGATGTTATTGAGTTTACGACAAATCACCCTTTTCAGAGAAACATCAACGTAGCCGTTGACAACATTACCAATGGCGGCAATGTTAGTTTACGAATGTACAGAGACAATGGCAATGGTGTTTTTGATGCGGCAGATACCCTTGTAGCTGGGGAGTTGTACTCTTCGGGTGAAAATAGTCTGAACTACAGAGGAACTGCGGATACCTATTTTGTTGAGCTAGAGTACTTCAATAGTGATAGTACCTTCTTTGAGTATGACCTCAAGCTCTCTAGAAGCAATAGCAAGGCTAGCAATTTGCTTGTCGGTGAATTTGATGTTGGTGACCTTACAGGTTTTGGCTATAGTAACGACGGCGTGGTAGGCAATGGTTTCACCACTGATACGTATGAGTTTAGTTTGGGACTATACGAAGGGGTGGATATTACGCTGACAAATTTGACAGGTGAGGCCTATATGCGCCTGATCAAAGATAACAATAACAATGGCATTGTGGATTCTGGAGAGGTGATTGCTGCAGTAAGCTCTGCAGGCGTCCTTGACAAACACATCAACGATATAACCACGTCTGGAGATTATGCTCTGCAGGTTGTTATGGGACCTGGCGGCGGTAACGGCGGTGTTAACTATACTGTTGATCTCAATCACTTTACGACACCTTATCCTTAGGGCATACGGATAGGTTTAGAGCCGTAGTTTGAGATTACTCCGCTGCGGCTCCTAAAAAGACTTTAGTTGCCTGCCCATTTTCAAAAGAGACAATTATGCTACCATAGATCGAGCCAGCTACTAACTACTGATGGGGCTGAGTACCCCTGGTACTAATGCCGATACACAGTTGTTTCTCCTTGGCCTACCTCTCTCCGAAGATTCGTGGTGATGGGCTTTCCTCATAACTAACAGTTGGTTCTGCCAGGCCTTTGATAACTTTAGTGTGTCGTAGGGAACAGATCATTGGCAATAGCTGTTCCCAACAGCACCAGCCCACACCCCAAAATCATGGACGATGTTACGGCTTCTTGTAGGACAATGGCCCCCCACAGCATGGCAAACATGGGAATCAAATAGGTAACGGTCAGCGCCTTGGTGGAACCAATATTTTGAATCAGTCTGAAGTAGAGAATGTAGGCAAAGGCGGTAGATAATACAGCTAGGGCCAGAACAGCTAGGGCAACACCTGCAGATGGCACCTGCTGAGGAATCGTGAAGGGGAGGGCTGGAATGATTACCAAAGCGGCTCCCAGTTGACTGCCTGTAGTCACAACTAATGATGGAACACCAGCCAGGTTTTTCTTAATGTAGGGAGCTGCGATCGCGTACATCAATGCAGCGGATAATGCTGCAACTACGGCCACTAAAAAACTAGGGGTGGTGTCGACAGCTTTCCAACCGACGAGGATAACAACACCAATAAAGCCCAGCACAAATCCCACCTTGCGGGATGGTGTCAGTCTCTCGCTCAACCACACCGAGGCTACCACCGTTCCAAAGAGCGGGGCTGTCCCATTCAAAATAGACGTAAAGCCTGCGGGGAGCGATACGGACGCGAAGGCCAACAGCAAAAATGGAATTGCGGAATTGAGGCACCCAACGATCAACAGGGGCATCAGCTGACGACGCATTGTTCCCATAAGACGTAGCCGAGCCAGTACTGGTAACAGAACTAGGCCTGCCAGCAAAACACGAAACTCAATGAGCCAAACGGGTCCTAACACGGGCGCTGCAATCCGCATAAACAAAAATGAACCACCCCATAGGGCCGCCAGCAATAACAGTTCCAGAATATTTGATAGCTTCATGGCTGCACCTCTGCCTGACTAGCTTCCCAACCTAACAGTGCAGTCTTTCGGTCTAAGCCCCAACGATAGCCACCGATCTCTCCTGAACCACGAATCACTCGATGGCAAGGAATCAGATATCCCACCGGATTACGACCAACTGCATTGCCAATGGCCCGAGCTGCTGTGGGTTTGCCAATGGCCGTAGCTAAGCTCTGATAGGTGGTAAGCCCCCCAAACGGGATTTGTAATAGGGCACGCCACACTTGAATCTGAAAATTTGTGCCTTTGACATGGAGGGTTAAGGGAGACTGCTGATCAGATTGAAAGATGCGATCGCACATGATCTCAGTCTCGTTTTGATCGCTGATAATATCAGCCTTGGGCCATTCTGCTTGCAAGTGCTGTACAGCAGGGGACTCGTCTACATTATCGAGAAAGTGTAAATTGCAGATACCCCGATCAGTAATCGCGATCAAACAGCCGCCAAACGGTGTGTCATGAATGCCATAGCGAATCTGTAATCCTGCACCTGATGCTTTATATTCCCCCGGTGTCATCGCCTCCAATTGCACAAACAGATCATGTAAACGACCTGAACTTGACAAGCCTGACTCTAGCGTTAGTTCCAACAGGCTTTTAGTTTCAGCAATTTTAGATTTCGCATATTCAAGGGTGAGGTATTGCAAAAAACGTTTTGGACTAATACCAGCCCATTTTGTGAATAACCGTTGAAAATGATACTCACTAAGATTTACATGCCGAGCAATCGTGGCCAAACTCGGCTGCTCCAAATGATTTTCGCGAATGAATGTAATTGCTTTGGCTATTTGCCCATAGGTGTGCGCGCTATAATCCGTAGCCTTCATTAATAAACTCATGCTGTCGCCTTGATCATATGCTAGTTGCATTTCATC
This sequence comes from Leptothoe sp. EHU-05/26/07-4, assembly GCF_043421015.1. Classification (NCBI taxonomy): domain Bacteria; kingdom Bacillati; phylum Cyanobacteriota; class Cyanophyceae; order Nodosilineales; family Cymatolegaceae; genus Leptothoe; species Leptothoe sp. EHU-05/26/07-4. Next base: position 443,447 of record NZ_JAXSQV010000003.1, on the reverse strand, counting down.
AAGGTATCGATAACAGCAGGGGCCTACCACCCGTTTCTTGCTAACTAGACTGACAATCCCATGGTTCGCTATTAAGATCTGGCATTACTATCTCACTATCCTATAAAAAAGAACCCACCCCATAGAAAGCCCACTGCAAGGCGAGGTAGATCCCAAAAACGCCAGTATAGAAACCAACAACGGCCAACGCTATTTTCCACAATTTCCACCCCCAAACTTTCCAAAACTTTACCAACACAAAAAAACTGTAAAGCGCCAGGAATTAAAGCATTTCTCCGTGGAATTACCCCTAACGCATCTACGACGGCCTCCGGGTACCCTAAAGTCGTTTGCCGCCTGGTGCACCAGGCTTTTATTTCTACCTCTAGCACTAAACAATTAGTGCTTAACCATGGCCACACTCAATATTCGTGGTCTTATTTTTCTTATGACTGCTGCTATTCCTGGCCACCTAATCAGTTACTTTTCCTTCGATTATGTGCCACAACCAAGATTGGGCTTTGCTAGTATTTTTATGGTCATCATCGATCTTGTCTATCGCGCCCGACAAGATAACTTAAACAAACAAATTCCTATGCAACCAATTGATATCCTACCACCTGAAATTGCATCACAGATACCAAATGAGACCATACCTTATATAACTGAAGACATGGCTCGACAAGTGGTCGATGCTCTCAGCAACAATCTATCTGTTTCTCCGGAAAGGCAAGCTAGGATTGATGCATTTGTGGAAGAGAAAAATGTTGAGTATGACGAGTGGTTACGAGAGAGAAGAGCAGAAGGCCTTCCTGACCCTGAGATACATGGAGTAGTGTTTGTTATTCCACAATAATAATGGTAAGCAGACTAACTTGCCTTGACGATATAATATTGGAGAATGGCTTAATTTCAGTTTCTAAGAACTGGGGTTTTTCTTCACCCGACTCACACAGGGAAGCCTATGTCTTTGAAACAGACTTTGATAGTGTGCTGTGTGCATTAGATAGCACTCTTGGTATTGAGCAGCATCTCTCAAATGTCTATGGTAAAACTGTTAGCTTATTCGACAGGAAATACGCGCTGCTTTACCGGCTCAAAGGATACAAGTACATCATTCTCGATATTGACCAGATTTGTCTGGAGCAGGCACTGGACATTAGGCTGCGCATTCTTTCAGAATTGCTTCCAGCAGCATCAGTAGCTAGATTTTTTACAGGAGAAGAGGCAGGATACGTTATTTATAGAAATGGAATACTAGAAAAGTGTTTTATTCCAGCTTTCTCAACTATAAAAGGCTATGAGGACCTCACAGGACGTGAACTTTGGGACTATTGGGGATACCTTGTTGAGGCTAGTGATGTAAGACGGCAAGAATGTGGAAGAGACGAAAATCCACCTATGACAAGCACATACTATCATGTAATTGATAGAATAGAAGATATTGATAGTTTTGTCATAAAGGAGGAAATTACGGCAGATAGACCTTATCCTAGAGGGCGCATAATGGATAGGCTGGGCATCTATATTCCAGAGTTTCTCCCTATGCGAGATTCGGAATCAAGTAACAACTATATGTTCGACTTCCTAGAAATGGGCAAAGACCCATTTGATAGGATTGATTGCTTATGGTTTTCCCAAAACGCATATCTCGACGGCTAAATAATAACATCAAAATTTTAAGCCTTATTGATGTTGTTACTCAGCTGACATAAACCACCAAGCCAGATGACTAAATTGGGCACAGTCAAACCAAGTTAAAAGGTATATCAAATCAACTATAGTTATAGCTTGAGAAGTAAAATTCTCTTTTATAAAATTCATATGAGTCCGAAAAAGAAAGATTTTAGTTAAAAGCCCGACTATTCCGATAGAAACTAGGTCATCTAGGAAAATATTATGCGCTTTAGTGTTTAGATGACCAGACGAATATATCGTGTTCTCGTATTGGCAGAATGCTTGGCTATTCCCAATATAAACAACTTCATAGGGTGAACAATATTTATCGGCTTCTGCTATCATCAGACCATCAAATCCCCATCCGAATAAAGGTCTTTTAAAGAGGGTTTTCGCGCTGGTATGGTGGGCGTGGTGGCGGCAGCACTGTCTTTATGCCCATATGGTTGTTTGGCATTATTACATTCGTCTGTGTGATAACAGGCCACGCTGACGTTTAAACTCACAACAACGCCTTCTTATCCAGCTTGCCCAACTACGTATACGGTAGCTCCTCCCGAAACTCAATCACTCCAGGTATCTGATACCGCGCAACCCTGGTTTTTAACCAATCACGCATAGCCGACACATCCAACCCACTGTCTGGCTTTATAACAATTACTGCCTTTAGCCGTTGACCAAACTCTTTATCTGGTATCCCCAGCACCGCTGCCGCCTCTATGTGCGGATGCTGTATTAAAACGGTTTCTAACTCAATCGGGTAAACATTCTCACCACCAGAGACAATCATGTCATCCACCCGACCACAGAGAAAAATATCTCCTTGGTCATCTCGATAGGCCAGATCGCCCGTCTCAATTAAAGTCTTACAATACGATGCGATCTGGTTTGCTTCGCTTCAGCTGCTTGTTGCTTGGCTGATAGGCCATCTGAGAAGCAGATAAAACAGGCCCACAGGCGTTAACAACCGAGTGCAATATAGCTTCCCTAGCAGCGTGCTCATCAGGTTCTTGATTTGCGTCTATGTCCGAGGATCACTTCCCAGGGCCAGCGACCGATTACGGATGCCAACTGTCCAGCCATCAACCACCATGGGGCATAGGTGCGCCTGCGGGAAATAATTGCTCGACAAATTAACTGCGCCACCTGCTCGGGCAGCATGGCAGGCATGTCGTTATATGCCTTGGTCGGTTTAATCATGCGTGTACGCACCAGCGGTAGATAAATGGATGTGGTACTGACACCCTGGGCATTTAATTCCAGAGCGACGCTGCGAAACCACTGGTCAAATGCCGTTTTTGAAGCTTGATAGGCCGCCCACTTAGGGGCAGGAATCAGCAGCACATTGACCGCAGAAATATTAATCACCTGTCCCTGCCGCGCCACTAGACCAGGAATCAGACCCAGCATCAGCTGCACCGGGCCAACGTAGTTCAGATTCATGGTGCGGGTAAAATCATGCATTCGATGGAGGGAGTCAAAAATAGAGCGATGGATGGATTTTCCGGCATTGCTGACAAAAACATCCACCCGGCCTGACAGCTGATGCAGTAATGCATCCACCTCAGCCGGATTTCGTAAATCGCAGGGTAGTACGTCCGCTCGCCCACCTTTTGCTTCAACCCGCTGTCTTACCTGCCTCAGTTTCTCAGCTGTGCGCGCCACCAGCAGCAGATGGGCACCCGTATCTGCCAGACTCTCTGCCAAACATTCACCAATGCTATAGCTTGCCCCCGTAATCAATCCAGTCTTGCCCGCCAGCCGTTGCTGTAGCTTGGCTCGACTAAATCCGAGAATTGGGAAAAAGAGAAGTCTCACGGCTCAATGATTTTTAAAAATCATCATAAAACTACAGAAAATGCCTGTTCCATAATGCATTTTCTGCAGTTAAAAAAATTGTTTTGAACTGTTATATTGAGACTTTTTCTGGAACGTTGGCAGGTGCTTGTTTGTGCTGGATTGTCCGACCTGTGATCAGCTCTACCACATCCATGCCGTTAATTATCACACCGGGTACGCTGGGATAACCGGCAGTGGCCCCCACCAGGAACAGGTTTGGCAGCTCTGTGGTATAGCCCATACGGTGCAGACCCACCTGTTTAGGAATCAGCTTAGCGCCATAAATATTGCCTTGGGGCTGGCCCAGGTAATACTCACTGGTGGTGGGTGTACCATACACTTTCATCCGAGCATAGCGATCCACATCAGGAATCAAGTCGCGTACGCTGTTCATAATCTGTTTATACAGCTCACGCTTTTTGGCTTTGTAGCCTGCTTTATCGTATTTATGTAACTCTCCAAACGGCTGATAGGGACAGACAGTGGCAATTTCTAAAACATGATGTCCCGCTGGAGCCATCCCAGGTTCACTGGATTTTAGGGTGGGGCAAGAGAGAAAGATCCAGGGATGACTGAGATCGCCAGCGAGTTGTTTCTGATATTCCTGGTTTAAATTGCCGGTGGGGTAATACCAAATATTCCAGTTACCCAGACCATAGCGCTCTGGTTCAAAGCGGTCATCTAAGCCCAGATAGAGGTTAAAGGCACTGGCAGAATAATCATAGCCGGTCAGACGTTTGGTTTCTTGCTTACTGAGCACGCCAGGAATGTGCATTAGCTCCACCGTTAGCTTCGGGTCTAGATCGCTGATGTAGGCCTTTTCCGCATGGTAAATGTCTCCGTTGGCCGTAATCAGCTGCTGCACTCGATGCTCGCTGACCTCAATATGTTCTACGGGGGTGGATAGCTGCACCACCCCACCCCCAGCGGTGATGGCTTCTACGATGGTATCGACAAAATGTTTGAAGTGATGTTTGGGATAATAAGCCCCTTCTGCATAATCTGACACTAGAGAGGTGTGGGTCATCAAGGCAATTTCGTTGGGGGGTAGGGCATAATCACCGCTTTGGCCTGCCAACAGATTCTGTAGTTTGGGGGACAGCCCCACATGGTTGTACAAATCTTGCAGGGTCCAGTTACGCTTACTGTAGAGGTTCCAGTATTTGGGCAGCTTTAACCAGTCAGACCACTTGCGGTCATACCAGTTAATTTCGTTGGTCAGGCCGCGAATTTCTGTGTGCAGCTGGTGAATCTCATTACAGTAGCGGTTAATGGCCGTTTGCTCATCTGGAAACGTAGCGAGAAGACGCGATCGCAACGCCTCCCAATCCAACGGAATCTTAAAATCCACCTCCGGCGTAATCACCCGATCAATACCTTCTGGATCCAGCGAATTAAACTCCACGGGCCGCTCAATGTAGCTAAGAAACTGACCAATGGCCTGATCCGGCGCACACTGAGAAATGTAATGCACGTCTGCACAGAATCGATAATCGCCAAAATCAAAGGTGTGACAACATCCCCCTGGCAAATAGTGTTTTTCTAAAACAGCCACCCTATGGCCCTGACGTGTTAAACAAGCTGCCGCAGAAAGCCCTCCTAAGCCAGCGCCCAAAACAATGTAATCAAAGCTTTCCATAATTATCTCCCAAGCGTATGTTATTCAGTTTTTTTAACGTAGGGGCTGACCTTGTGCCTGTGGGCGTTCCATGAAATGCCTCTGTACAGCCATGACTTAGGACCTTATAAAACCCTCATCCCTAAATCAGGTCACAACAGCCTTAAGTTCTCTCTTTTTTCTTACAAAGAGAACTTACTAATCAATCAGCTGCCCAATACCTATATTGTTATCGAAATTTTAGGTATTGGTTTCACTCCCTACACATTTCCTCACTAACGAGAGCGGTAATGACCAAAGGTTTAACAACTAGGGTAAGGAATATCTGTACGAGGAAGCATTGTTAACTTTAAGGGAATGTATTGTAGCTGAGAATACCTTTCCAAGAGCTTTGGAGTGATGAATAAATTGACGATTTCCCAGTAGGCCTATGCTTCTGGCTAGCTAATCAACAACCTGGCAACATCACACATTAAAGTGCCATTAGGAGAGGGAACTAAGCTGCTAAGGCTACTTAAAATAGGAACAAGTAAGCAAATATTAAATATTCGTTTCCTAGATAATTTCCCTAAAATCATTATAGATGAAGTATACCTAAGCCCGTGGGATGACAGAGTCATTTAACGACTGAGTCCGAATTCTCTTCAGATTTAAATTTTGCTGCATTTCCTCTATTATCCTGAATCCCGTGTTAGCGTTTTGCCTATGGCTTATTTTCGGTTATGCAATTCGTCTAACCAACGGTTCTCCGAATTTAAATCTGCACACGCTTACTATTGGAGAAGTTCGATGACGATTTATGTTGGTAATTTATCTTTTGACGTCACACAAGATGACTTAAATCAGACTTTTGCAGAGTACGGCACCGTGAAAAGTACCCATTTACCCACCGACAGGGAAACCGGTCGGAAGCGTGGATTTGCTTTTGTTGACATGGCAACAGAGGCAGAAGAGACGGCTGCTATTGAAGCACTGGATGGCGCTGAGTGGATGGGCCGTAATCTGAAAGTCAATAAGGCAAAACCCCGTAGATAATGCAGCTCATCCTGTTTGGCTGATTTATTGGCTAATGAGTACGAGCTAACGATTTCAACTACTTTAAGCGGCTCTAACTTAGCGGTTCAGGGCCGCTTAAAGTTGTATTGTATGTAATTGACTGTCGACTATTCCATAGGGTTGTGGAGAACGCAGGGGATATTCAGTGCTGACTCAACGCTAACGCCCGGTCGCAAACAACCGATAGCCAAACGCCATAGATGCCGTGGCAACAAAGAACTGCCAAAGACTGGTCGGGTTTAGAATGGCTCGACTACTCACGAAAATACAGACAATCCCACCAGCAACGAAAATCCAACCTAATTGCTTCATAACTCCCAATGGCATGAACACCAACAGGCAAATGCCAGCACACAGCAAGAAAATTGATGCATCAGCCGCAATGCCGCGCCAAAAGTAGGGATTCACATTGGTGGTGAAAAAGATGTTTCTGCCTAAGTAATAAATCCCTAGCAGCATCAGGACAAGGCCAATGAGTTGGACGAGTAATCTCATGTTGAGGAGGATGAATTTGTTGTTAGATACGGTGAGCTTAGCAGAGGTATGCAGGGGGTGAGGTGCGATCGCACGCCTAAAAAGCTCTTCACTAAGACAATTATTAGAACTGACACACGCTACTCACCGCATCCGCACTGGGCGAGCGAATGTCTGCATCGTCTGACGTTACAAGAGCATGCTCGCGAATGCGATCGCACCCCCACCCCACCCAATCTTGCAGGCTGCCCCCTTCCCAACGTCGCAGAAAGCCATCACTGTTGGCACTGAGGATCCATTGGCCATCGCCACTGAATAAAACCGTGCTGGCGGTGGCATTATGGCCTGTTAATGGATTGCCAATGGGCTTGCCGGTTAAATCCCATAGCCGTAGGGTCTGATCTCGGCTGGCGCTGACAATATAGTCACCATCAGGGCTAAAGGTAACGGCTATCACATCGCTAAGGTGACCTCTAAACGGCTCGTCTACCATAGGGCGACCGTTGCTGTCCCAGAGTCTGAGGGTGCGATCGCGACTGGCCGTGATAAACAGTTGGCCATCGGGACTAAAGGCAATGGCATTCACATCATCCGTATGTCCTTGGATGGGGTCGCCAATGGGGGTGCCCTCTAGATCCCACAGGCGAATGGTGCGGTCGTCGCTGCCGCTAATCAGCCGCTGGCCATCGGGGGTAAACACAACCGTATTCACCTTATCGGTGTGCCCTTCAATGGATTGCCCTACAGGATTTCCCTGCAGATCCCATAGGCGGATAGTGGTGTCGTCACTGGCGCTGGCCATCAGCGGTTGGGTGGGATGAATCGCGACTGCATTGACGGGTGCCTGGTGGGCGGTGAGGGTTGCAAGCCCATAGCCCTGACGATTCCAAAGTTTAACGACATTGTCTTCACCGCCACTGGCAAGGGTTTGGCCATCCTGGCTAATGGCCACCGATAGCACTGCGTCGGCATGTCCTTGAAACGTAAGGGCTTTGCCCCCGTTTGGCACCAGGTTAATCTTGCCGTCAGCCCCTGCCGTCACCAGGGTTTGGCCATCACCGCTAACTGCCATGGCATGCACCGCACCATCGTGCAGCTGGGTGGCCTGGCGCAACAGGACAGTTTGCATATCCCATAGCCGTAGTGTCTGATCTTCACCACCGCTAAGAATAGTGTTGCCATCGGGGCTAACGGCAACAGAATACACATAGTAATCGTGGCCAGTCAGGGGTGGTCCCACCGGCTGCCCATCTCGGCTCCACACCCGCACAGTGTTGTCGTCACCACCGCTAATCAACCATCGGCTATCGGGGCTAAAGGCCAGGGAGATGACATTATCGATGTGGCCCTCTAGCTGGTGCCGTAGATTGCCCTGACGATCCCATATCCGCACAATGTTATCGTTACCACCGCTAGCGATCAGGCTGCCATCGGGGCTAAATACCACCGACATAATGGTGCCGGTATGCCCTCGCAACGTTTTCAACAATTGCCCTTGAGGACTCCAAACGTGAAGCAGCCCATCTTCGCGACCGCTGACAATTTGTGTACGGTCCGGACTAAAGGCCACCGACCAGACCGTACTTTGGCCATCTGCCTGAAACGGTGGGTACAACAGTCGGCCTTGTCGATTCCATAACCTGACAGCCCCCCCTGATCACCACTGGCAATCCAGGCCCCATCTGTACTAAACGCAACGGTCTTCACATGTCCCCAATGTCCTGCCAGTGGGTTACCCAACGGGTTGCCCTGCAAATTCCATAGCCGTACCGTTTGATCAGAACTGGCACTGGCAATGGTTTCACCGTCTGGACTAAACGCTATGGACCAAATATCATCCGTATGGCCTGCAAAGGGTTGACCAATCACATTGCCGTCTTTGTCCCACAGTCGAATAACAGCATCGAAGCCGCCGCTGGCAATGATCTCCCCGTCTGGGCTATACACCGCTGACCAAACCGCATCTTGATGCCCTAGCAATCGGTTTTTTTCCACCGTCGCACCCATGGCATTTCGCAGGGTAGAGCGCACAGAAAGGCGCAGTCCGTTCAGGTGGGCGCGGCTTTTGCCAACCAACTTGAGAGAGTCCAACAGCCCTTCTACAGGTTTAGTAATCAGTAACCGGCTGGTCTCCGCTGCGTTCTCATCTAGCACCAAACGACTGTTGTTCCTAAAGGCAATGGCACTGGCTCCCGCTGCAATCACAAACAAAATACTCACACCTGCCAGTAGAGATTGGGTAATTCTCATACGTCGTTTTTCACGACGGGTTTCGGCTTTAGCGGCATTCTGACTGGCGGTGATAAAGCTCTGTTGCTCTGCTGTGACGGCAGGTTTTTTCTGCTTTTGTTGTGTGTCTTGCAGCCATTGGGTTGCGATCGCACTCTCCGCCCCCCGCAATAGCAAATCATGACTCTGCTCTTTTTGCTGCCATTCCAGGGCGCGCTGGAGCCATTTTGTATGACTCTGCACATGGTCACGGTCCGTATCCAGTGTGCGGATGAGGTGATTAAAATGGGTGGTGAAGTTGCCCCGTTGCTGGCTAAAATCTAGCCACTGAACCTGGGCAAGTTGGGGATGCAGGTCAGCGGTCTCTATAGGCTGATGCAAAATAGTCACAAACCGCTTGTTAAAGCGGGCTCCATGGTCCACCTCTAATTTGCAATAGGGTGAGTTGACGGACCGAGGGGACAAAATAAACAAAAAATTATCGGATACCTCAATGCCCTGGTAGATCTCTCGCTGAAAGTTGGCAGTACCTGCGGCAATACTCTCCTGGTCAAACCAGGTGGTTTTACCTTGGCTTTGCAAAGCGCCATTGATCTTACGGGCAATATCGGCATCGGCACTGGAATAGGAGATAAATACATCGATGGAAGACAGGGGTGGCTGGTCTAAACTGGCCTGGATAAAGTCATGGTGCAACGTCATTGCTGGCTGCACGGTTCGCCCAGTCGCTGTTTTTAACCAGGCCTCTGCATGGCTTAGATCATAGCCCCGCAGCAACACACTAGGATTCTCCTGTTGCCGTTTCCACTTTAAGGCTTTGGTCAAGAGAATTTTGTGCTGGTTATAATAAACCGCATCCTGGTTGAGGGTCTTAATCAACCCGTTTTCGTCCAGCTGATAATCATCTTGATTTAAGTTATCCGTTAAATCGATATATTGCAGTGAGGCCAGTTCCGGTGGGCTCTCAGCGGACCCCAGGGGCCTGACTAAAATAGGAATAATTCGCTTGTGAAGGGTCAGGGCATACTTCAATTCATACTGGCAATATTTGGACCGAAGAGAATCGGGCGACAGCAGATACACCATGGAATCAGCTTCTTCAATGCCCCGATCCACAGCCCGTTTAAAGGCCTCTCCTGTGGCGATATCCGTCTGATTACTCCAAACCGTAAACCCCTGACGTCGCAGCGATCGCCGAATGTTGTCCATAACGTTGGCATCCGCCTGGGCATAGGCCAAAAACACCTGAGTCATCATGTTGTTAGCATTTTTAATGCTTTCAGTAATGAACTCACAATGCAAGTCGGTGGGCTCACAGGGAGCCTGTTCGTTTTTAAACCGTTGTTTCAGCCAGGTTTCTGCTAGCTGTCGTTTTTCTCCTAATAGTAAAAACTCCGTTTGCTTTTGTTGTCGCTCCCACCCAAGGGCCTGATTTAAGAAGTGGGTGTGATTCTCCACATAGTCTTGATGACGATGGAAAATCTGATGGAGGTCCGTTAAAGATTTTTCAAACTCATCTTGCTCTGGCCGCATGTAAACCCAATTGATTTTACCAATCTGGGTGTTCATGTTGGGAAAGCTAGAATGCAGTCCCTTGGCCTGATAATCTTGCCATTGTGCATCGCCGCCGTGGGGATTTCGCTGTTGCCAGATTTCTCGATTAATCTGCTCTACGTGCAATATGGGGATAATCCGTTTTTGATGACGCAGGGCAATTTCAATTTCTTTACTACAATAGTCTGAGTTGACGGAGTGGGGTGAAATAATAAAGAGAAAATTATGGGATTTTTCAATGCCGCTATCGATCTGGTTCTGAAAATCTACGGCCAGGGGGATATCGTTAAAATCACACCAGATGCGATAGCCAGCATCCGTCAGCCGTTTACCCAAGTTGACAACAAATGCCTTACTGTCAGCACGACCATAAGAAATAAAGGCATCGTAAACGTCACTCATAACAGACTCTAAAATATCGAGTTACTGGTGGTGGTATACCCTGGGTGTATCATCACCAGGGTATATGCACTCAATATTTTATCTAAGCAAGCTGTTTGAATTCTTAGAATCTGCCTCACCCCCCCTTAAAATCAGGGGGATAAGTTTAATTTATCTAGAAGTTGCCTTAAAAATAGCTGAGTTCAACCTCGATCCTATTTTCTGCGCCTGCTACCAAAAACACAGCGTCTCCAAATTCAGGTGGCCCGGTTAGCGCTTCTGGGTTTCTGGAAAATCCAAACCCCTCGGCAGGCATGCCGACAAAGTTGCGGTTAAACTCATTGTCGTTGTTAGCATCATGGAAGACTGAAACCGCATAGCTACCAGGGGCCAGATTCTCAAAGGTGGCTACGGGGGGGGAGTCCTCTGTCAGCGTTAAACATAGGCTTTCCAGGGCCTCTTCTCGATCCCCAGGAAATCCATCGCTGCTATTAAAGAGGTTAAGGCAGACCTGTCCTTGGGGGGTATTGACACCACTGATCTCTACTGCCAGCTGGGTGTGCTCAAGTTGCCCATGGGCCGGATAGGCTAAGCTGCCCACCGTGGTCATCATCAGAACACCAGCTACAACATGGCGATTATGCATTTGTAACCTCCTAATGAACGTTTAGTTAGTGAGCCGATTAACTCTACTCATTCCCTATTGTGCTATCCGCATTCTAAAATCGGCTGCGTCTATTCTGCGAAGCTTTGGTAAACAATTGTCTGGAATTATTCAGGGGATAAAAAGCCCTGTCCCCAGATGGGATCATAGCTAGTGGTCAGATCTGAGGCTAAAAACACCTCTAACGATAGACCGTTTGCGATCGCACTTTCCGTCACACCCCTTACATCCATCAGCATTTGCCGATAGGCCTCTAGCTCAGCCCAAGGGGAAAGGGCACCATGACATCGATAAACGGATAGACCCCATTGAAAGCGATCCAGTCTCATGAATGTGACTCATTAACGATTTAGTTATATGTAGCACATTTAACAAAAAACAAATCAAAATTAATTATTCAGACGCATCCCTGGGAAAATGAGGCCGCTGGAAAGATTGCTCTTGAGCTAACAGATCGGTTGCTTCCTCCACCCCCATCGGTTCAGCACAATAGTCTCCTTGTACCGCATTACAACCTATTTCTTTTAGCCAATGCAGTTGTTGCCGTGTTTTTACACCTGCTGCAATCGTTGTCAATCCCAAAGACTGGCACATGGTAATGATTGACTCTGCAATAATCTGATTGACTCCGTTTAATTCCATTGAACTCACAAAGCCTTGGTCAATTTTGAGGGCTTTTACAGGTAGCTGATGCAAATGGCGTAGACAGGAGTATCCTGCTCCAAAATTATCAATAACAACGCCCACACCAAAGTGCTTGAGTTGATTCAGCAAAGGTTGGGTGGTTTCACAATCCTGCACCAGCATGCTTTCTGTTATTTCAATCATTAAACTGTTGTCTACAGGTCTATGGACGGCTAAAACTTTCTCAAGCTTGACCAGTAGCGATTCCTTGAGGTGTTCACCTAAAAAATTGATATTGATCCCTGGAGAATGTTCAGGAAAATGAGTTTGCCAGAGCACCAACTGCTGACAGGCTGTTCGCAACACCCATTCGTCAATAGGGGCAATCAGCCCAATCTCCTGGGCAATGTCAATAAATCGATCTGGCAACATTAGTCCCTCTTCAGGATGCTGCCAGCGGAGTAGGGCTTCAAAGGCTTCTATTTTTTGAGTTTTCAGATTAACAATGGGTTGATAGTAGAGTGAAAATTCTTCATTGTCCAATGCCCTGTGCAACTTGTTCTCAAGGTGCAGTCGCTGCACCACCTGTAGATGCATGGTGGAATCAAAGACAACATACTGCCCTCGCCCCCTACGCTTAGCGTCATACATGGCGACATCGGCATCGCGCAAAAGTTCAGAGGCTATGTAATGATGTTGTTGTCTGGATAGGGCAATACCAATACTTACCCCTGGAAATAACCGTTGGTTCGCAATGTTAAGCGGTGTTTGCAGCACTTCTAAAACGCGCTCTGCCACCATGGTGGCTTCTGCCAGGTCTCCAATCTCCTCTAGGAGAATGACAAATTCGTCGCCGCCCAAACGGGCGGCTAAATCTGTTTCTCGAATGACGCCCTTGAGTCTGGTGGAAATTGCCAACAGCAGCCTGTCTCCAACGGAGTGACCCAGGCTATCGTTGATGACCTTAAAGTTGTCTAGGTCTAAAAACATTACAGCCAGCTGGGTTTCATGGTGTCGCTTGACTCGTTTAAGGGCCAACTCTAAACGTTCCATCAACAGACTACGGTTGGGCAAGCCCGTTAGCGCATCGTGAAACGCATCATGTTTTAATTTCTCTTCTGCTTTGATGCGATCGCTAATATCCTGAATAACAGCCAACGTATGTTGAGGATTACCTTGGGCATCTTTTACAATGGATACTCCCGTATTGGACCAAAAAAAGCTACCGTTTTTTCTTAAATAGCGTTTTTCATGAAAAAGGTAAAGGACTTCATTGGTAAATAGCCTGTGGGCCATAACCTGACTCTGGTCTCGATCATCCGGATGGGTAATCTCGCTAATGGGTTTGGCCAGTAATTCTTCGCGAGAGTATCCCAGCATTTCACAGAAGCGGGGGTTGGCATCGACAAATTTGCCATCGAGCGTGCCATTGGCCAACCCAACAGCGGCTTGATTATAAATACTGCGATATCGTTCTTCACTGTCCCGTAGGGCCTTCTCAGTCTGGCAGCTCTGGGTAATATCGACGGCCATCGTAATGGCAATGCGTCGACCATCTGCCAGCTTTTCTAACGGTGCGGAGCTAAACTGCCAGATCCGCTGCTTGCCTTTGGCAATATTGATAGTTTGTGTGTCCTCATCTCCACGAGATGCCAGACTATAGTTCTTCGCAATGACAGTTTCGAGCATCTCAGTCGCCCTCTCACCATAGGCTAGCTGGGCCCATACTTGAGTAGTGGGCAGATCCTTCTGGGTAAATCCTGTCAGCTCAGTCCAAGTACCGTTGATATGCAGGACCTCACCGTCTTCGGCATGGATCATGATCGGAAATGGAGCCATTGCGATCGCACGGCGAAACCGTTGCTCACTCATCTGTAGACGGGCCTCTGCCTGTTTGCGATCGCTAATATTCTGCACCAGCATCAACACTTCATCTGCACTACAGGGAACAACCCTAACCTGCTCGATTTGTTTGTTGCCATCAATCAAAAGAGTGTGTTCATAGGTTTCAATCGATTGGGTTGCCAACGCCTTTTGCAAAGCCTCTAACCGTTTTTGAGCGATATCTGGCGGTAGCCGATCAGTGATATGGGTGCCTACCCAATTTTGTAGTTCACCGAGGACGGGAAAGTCGGGGGACGCTAAAAACTCAAGATAGATGCCATCGCGATTGATGCGCATGATCAAGTCAGGTAAGGCATTAATGAGGGCCCGATGGTGGGCTTCACTGGCCAGCAACTCGGCCTCAACCTGCTGGCGACGCTTAACCTCTTGGTTTAATCGATAGTTTTGTATGGCAACCACAATCAAACTGATCATCGAGCTGCCCAAAGCTAGCATCAGAACCGTTTGCTTTATTTCCAAATCAAGCTGTGATGTGAGCTTTGGCGAGCCAAGCCACTCTCCCAAAAAATAGAATTGTAATCCAATTGAACTACCCTCAAGCATACTCGTAGATTTCTAACTTTAGTACAGCGTTAAAAAGCCTCTGTACTCGAATACTGACGTTCTAATGGCTCTATTTGTGGCCTCTAATCGACTCTAAGAATATTAGAAACATTAGTGTTGATTCATAACCATTATCTTTTTTAATTCAAAAAATAAATAATCATACAGGTTGCTGAACAAAGTGCCCCATCTATGTCAAGAGGAGACCTAGACAAAGTGCCCTATTTGTGTGACGAGGAGACCTAGACTAGATATAGATGGCCTGCTCCATACACTAGAGGACGTATAGAATGATGATCGGCGAGCTACAACTGTTGGAGTATGAGTTTACGATTCGGTGTGGCTTTTTCTTCGGCATACTTATGTTGATGCAACTATGGGAAGCCATGGCCCCTTGCCGGCATTCCTCATCTCCCAGGGTAATGCGATGGTTTAGCAATGTTGGATTATTGACCCTGGGTACGATTGTGTTACGAGCCATCTTTCCCTTGGCATCATTAGGTGTTGCTGCCATTGCTAAGGAACAGCAATGGGGAATATTTTACACGTTGCCTCTGACGCACTGGCAGACTGTAGTGCTATCTGTTATCTGTCTGGATTTCATTACCTACCTAAACCATGTCCTGTTTCACGCCTTGCCAGCACTGTGGCGATTCCATCGAGTGCACCATGCTGATCTCGACTTTGATGTGACGACAGGCCTAAGATTTCATCCCGTTGAAATCTTGCTATCAATGGCCAATAGAATGATTATCATTTTGTTGTTAGGGACACCCATCGTTGCTGTATTGATATTTGAAATCATTCTCAATGCAACATCAATGTTCAATCATGGCAACGTTCGTTTACCTGCCCCATTAGAGCGCTTACTACGGCTGTTTGTAATCACTCCAGACATGCATCGCATCCATCATTCTGCCATCACCAAAGAAACCAATAGCAATTTTGGCTTCAATATTCCCTGGTGGGACTACATCTTTGGAACCTATCGCAGACACCCCTTGGCTGGCCATCAAGAGATGGTCATTGGCCTTGTTGAACACCAGCAAGATTTACGGGTTGTGCAGTTGCATTGGATGCTGGTTTTTCCTTTTCTCAACCATTTATCAAAGACTGAAGAGCCAGTCCTTCGTACCCGCTAAGACATGGGCACGGGAGATATTGCAAAGATCCAAAAAATGGAGCGCTAAAATTAGTTAGATCCGTTGGGGTGCTGCTGAATACGTAGTTTTATAGGCAAAGGAATATATGACGAAGCCTAAAGAGGCCCGTTTTAGGCAACCTACAGTCCAGCCTATTCAGGCTGCTGTTCATCAAGTCATTGCCAAAGAATCCCTTAGCAACGAGCGTAAGGTTGCCTATGTCAAAGTAGTGGTGGTGCTAATTTCAAGCATTCTAGATGTGCTCGTTTTCTTTTTCCCACAGCGCATCATCGGTGAAGCCTCTGTTTCGCCTACCGTTGCTCTGATTTCTGTTAGTGCCTGCATCATATATAGCGGCTTTCTCCTGGCCCTATGTCAGCCGACTGCCTGGCGCTGGCTACCCAAGCTACAGATTGCCATTCCCCTGTTTGATGGCCTGTTACTCGCACTTTTCATTACCAATATTGCAAGTGTCTTAGGGGAAACTCAACCCAAAATTGTCACTAACGTTGCTGCATTTTGTTGTTTACTAGCGGTCTCTGGCGGTATTCGTATTCGCCGTCAGGCGTCAGCGATTACCACCGTTTTAGCCCTTGCCAACTTTACCTATGCTATTTTTCTGTTTCAGTTAAATCTAGCAATCGGTGTGTTTGCACTGTTTACCATTCTGGGTACCGGGCTCATGGGCATGCTCACCTCTGGCATTGTCCGCCGCCAAGGCAAAAATGAAGCGGGCCGTCTATTGATGCAGCAGTTTCTGCCAGCGAATGTTGTTGACGCGGCGTTTGAAACACCGACAGATCTGATAGAAGAGCCCATGACCTTTGATGTCACGGTTATGGTGACTGACCTACGCGGCTTTACTCACTATGCGGAAAAACTTGAACCCGCTGATGTATTTGAGTTTCTGAATCAGCTCCAGGGTCTTTTGTCCACCATCGTCAAACGCCATGATGGTTGGGTTACCACCTTTATGGGGGATGGTATGCTGGCCGTCTTTGGTGCGCCAAACGTGTTAGACAACCACGCAGACCATGCAGTACAGGCGGCCCAGGCAATTTTGTCAGAGGTCGAACAACTGAGCCCTTTGCCCATTGGCATTGGCTTACATTCAGGCTCCATCGTTGCCGGTTGCCTAGGCACCGATGGTCATCTGGAATTCTCTGTGATTGGAGATACGGTCAATGTTGCTTCTCGACTGGAATCCTTAACGAAGGAAGTGGACTCTTCTCTATTGATTAGCAAAACTACTCAGCAACGCCTCAAAAGCCTATCCCTTAAATCCCTAGGCCAATTGCCTATCCGGGGGCGTGATCAGCACATTGAAGTGTTTGTGCTGCCTTCAGGTGAATAGTTTGTTGACAATATTTACGATTGCTGGTCTGGAAGAAAAACCCGTCTAGTGCCATTGCTATTTGACGGTATCCCACAACTAACGTCATCTTGAGGATCAGCTATGCCCAATATTTTCTGGGCCCTTGACAAAAACGTGTATTTTGATGATCATCGAAATATGTCAGATAGCCAATCGCGTTCCGTCGAAGAAATAGCCGCTGCCTTTGCGGCCCTTGGACAGCCTTCACGACTTAATATCGTGCGGCTTCTTTTATCGGCCCATCCCCAAGGTTTACCTGCGGGCGAAATTCAACGGGAGCTAGGGATTACGGCTTCAACGCTGTCTCACCATTTAGATAAACTGCGTCAGGTTGGGCTGGTGCAGGCTGAGAAGGATCGCCAATGGATTTGGTATAGCGTCCAGTCTGATGCCCTTAAGTACCTGATTGATTTCCTTTTTGAGGAATGCTGTACCCGTAATCGAGTTGTTGATCCTGAAACCTTTGAACTAACTGACGTCGCTGAACCTTTGCCTTGTCCTGATCGTCCGGATTGATTTTTGGTGGGCGGTGCCCACCCATTGGTCGGGGCATTTCATGGAATGCCCCGACCAATGAAAAATTTTTGACCTTTATTTTGATGTTTTTCGAAATACCGAAGGACTGCCCGTCATGACTTCAACTGTCTTCAATCGCTTTAATCGCAGTGTTCAACAGCTAGATAAGGTTTTTATCACCATTGTCCTTATCTTTCTTGCCTTGGCTATCCTGGTGCCGCCTCAGTTTTCTGGTAGCTTAGGCTTCCTGGTCAGCAGCCTGGTGCAGGTGTCTCCCTTCTTGCTACTGTCTATCGGGATTGCGGCCTATGCCCAGGCCAGTGGTGCAGATAATCTGATTGCCAAGGCGTTTCAAGGACGTATCTCGGTAATGATTGTTGTGGCTTCCCTATTTGGAGCACTTTCGCCCTTTTGCTCCTGTGGTGTGATCCCACTAATTGCGGCGCTCCTCTCCGTGGGGGTGCCGGTTTCAGCGGTGATGGCTTTTTGGCTATCTTCCCCACTGATGGATCCGTCCATGTTTATCCTTACCGTGGGTACTCTGGGATTGCAATTCGCCATTGCTAAAACCCTAGCGACAATTGCCATTGGTCTGCTGGGCGGTTTCGGTACGCTAGCCTTGATGAACTCGGGCATATCGACTGTAGCCTTCAGAAATCCTTTGCGTGAGGGAGCCGGTAATGGTGGCTGTGGCGGTAGTCGCGTACGGAATCCTAAGCCGGTTGTGTGGAAATTTTGGCCTGAGGCGGAGCGCCGCCAGAAGTTTTGGCAGGGAGCACGTAACAATGGCTGGTTCCTGGGTAAATGGCTAGCGCTGGCATTTTTGCTGGAGAGTTTAATGCTGGTATATGTACCCAACGTCTGGATTCAGACGATTGCAGGAGATGGTAGTCTGTTGTCCGTGGTGGGTGCAGCTCTGGTGGGGATTCCCGCTTACCTGAATGGATATGCAGCGTTACCTCTAGTCGCAGGTTTAGTGAATCAAGGTATGGCACCGGGGGCTGGTATGGCATTTTTGCTGGCAGGTGGGGCCACTAGTATTCCAGCCATGATTGCAGTCTTTGCATTGGCTCGTCGCCCAGTGTTTTTGGCTTACTTAGGCTTTGCCTTTATCGGTTCGGTGACAGCGGGCTTAGCCTATAGTGTGATGTTTTAAGGAAGAGGTCGGGAGTCAGGAGATAGGGGAGAGAATTTTTCTGACTCCTGACTCCTGAAATCTGTCTCCTGAAACTTCTGACCACAGCTCGTTTACTCAGTATCTTTTACGTTATCCAACCATCCCCATGCATCATCGTCACTAGAGTAAACGGTTTTATTTCTCTACCCATTCACTTTCATTTTCTCCCTTTCCTTCTAATTTTACCCATGACATTTGACCACAAACCACGCATTCTTTTTCTTTACGGCTCTCTTCGTGAACGCTCTTACAGTCGTCTTCTAGCGGAAGAAGCTGCTCGTATTATTGAAGACTTTGGAGCTGAGGTAAAGTTTTTTGATCCTCGAGGATTACCCCTCCACGGTGCAGAACCGGATACTCATCCAAAAGTGAAAGAGTTGCGTGACCTCTCGCTATGGTCAGAAGGACAGGTATGGTCGAGCCCTGAGATGCACGGCAACATCTCAGGGCTAATGAAAACCCAAATTGATTGGATTCCCCTAAGCATGGGAGCCATTCGCCCTACCCAGGGCCGTACATTGGCTGTGATGCAGGTATCTGGCGGTTCCCAATCCTTTAATGCGATTAATACCATGCGAATTTTGGGACGCTGGATGCGGATGTTTACCATTCCGAACCAGTCCTCTGTGGCTAAAGCCTATCAAGAGTTTAATGAAGACGGCACCATGAAGCAGTCCGCCTACCGAGATCGAGTGGTAGATGTGATGGAAGAACTCTATCGGTTTACCCTGCTACTACGAGACAACGTAGATGAACTCACCGATCGCTACAGTGAACGTAAAGCAACTGCAGCGAAACAGCTAGAAGAAACGGCGAAAAACGCTCTGACCTGACCCATAGAGAGCCAATCCATAGGGACCCATGCCTATGGGGCCTGGGATACGGGTATGCATCCAAATCTTTTGCAGGGCGCACGGCTGTGCGCCCCTACGGAGATAACCTGATGTAATTTTGTTTTTTTAACTTTTATCCCTCTGATCGCGATTGTAGGTAACCACTTCGTGGAGGGTGACCCTACCATCTTCGTTTAGATCGGCAATGGGGTTGCCAAGACCTACCTGGGCAGCACTGGCCGCGCTAGCCACTGCCCCCATGGACATCAAAACTGTTAGTGTGGATAAGAAGAAGCGTTTCATTTCAAAAACCTCGATGCAATGCAAGGTGTTAACCAACGGGTTATCACCTCTGACAGTTTTTAAGATAGAAAGCTCGTCTGAGTCTCACCGCATACTTGGTTAAGATCCAGCTGAGAGTTAAATGAACAAAATTAATCTTCTTGAGAGAATGAATGATAGTCAATGTAGTACGGACCTGTGCAACGTAATCTATCGAAATCCGTAAATAGCCAGAATCTCAACGTATCCTACCTTTAGAGGCTAGTTATATATATTTCTTCCAATAACCCATGGCTCTGAAGCCAACATCCCGTAAAATTCTTTTTCTGGCGGCTAATCCTAAAGACACCAGTCGATTACGGCTAGATGAAGAAATTCGGGATATTCAAGAGGGGCTCAAACTATCAACAGGCAGGAATGCTTTTGAAGTTATTACTCAATGGGCCGTGCGTACCAAGGATTTGAGGCGAGCTTTACTGGAATATGCTCCACAAATCGTTCATTTTTCTGGCCATGGGGCAGGTGAATTGGGCCTCATTTTAGAAAATGAAATGGGGCAGGCAGAGCCTGTGGCAGCGACCGTGCTGGTTCAATTGTTTAAGCTTTGTCCGAGTGTAGAGTGTGTGGTGCTCAATGCCTGCTATTCCCAAGTACAGGCATTGGCCATTGCCCAGCATGTTCCCTATGTGATTGGCATGAATCAGGCCATTGGCGATGTTATTGCCATTCAGTTTGCGGTGGGATTTTATGATGCCCTGGGCTATGGTCGCTCCCTGGCAGAAGCCTATGAGTTTGGCATGGCGGCGATTGCCGTTGAGCCCATTGTGATTTATCGAGATGTATCTATCCATGCAGAATCTGCAGGGGTAGCCGAGCCTGTAGCTCCCGTCTTGATTCAGTTGAAACGGGCACCGAGTTTACCCCTGAGGCAGCCCTCAACAGCACTTTCAAAAAAAGCATATCGCGATCGCAACGCCCTGCTCAATAAAGTCAAAAGCTATTGGATCAAAGGTGTCTTAGAGCATTCGCTTCACCATCAGGTGCTGATTAATTTAGGACTAGAGGAACGAATAGATCTGGCCGATCCATTTAACATTGCCCTTGGGATAGTAGAAAACACCCAACATACTTTGCCTGCCAATAGCGAGATTATTAATATCTTCGATGATCTGGGTATTGGCTGTAACTTACTTATTTTGGGAGAGCCAGGTTCAGGAAAAACAATTACTCTGTTGCAATTGGCCCGAGATTTGTTGATCCGTGCAGAGCAGGATACAAGTTATCCTATGCCAGTGGTTTTTAACTTATCCTCTTGGGATGGTAAACAACCTATTTCAGCCTGGCTAGTTTCAGAATTAAACTTGAAATATCAGATCCCAAGGGTAATTAGTCAACCCTGGTTGGAAAACCAAGAAATCCTAATATTGCTGGATGGCCTTGATGAAGTACGAGCTCCCCTACGAAATGACTGTGTTGCTGCAATAAATCAGTTTCAACAAAAACAGGGTACTGAAACAATTATCTGTAGTCGCATAAAAGACTACAAAGCCCTTTCTCAACGTCTGATAGTACAGCAGGCTATTTATATACAGCCATTACAACCCAATCAAATTGATCGTTATCTCAATCAACTGCATGTTGACCTCACCGGGTTACGCCAGCTTTTGATAACAGATAGTGCTTTACAGGAACTGGCTAAATCTCCACTGATGTTAAATATTTTAATTTTGGCCTATGAAGGTATCAGTGTAGAAGACTTTCCTCAAATGGATGTAGAAACCTATCATCAAGAGATATTTAACACCTACATCGATCGGATGTTAAAACGACGTAAAAGCGATATTCCTTATTCACCAACGCAAACGTTACGCTGGTTAAGTTGGTTAGCCCAACAACTGGTGAATTCATCCCAAACCATTTTCTTGATTGAATGGCTTGATCGTAGTTGGCTTAGAACAAATTCTCAGCTATGGCTGTACGTTATTCTCAGTTCACTTCTTACTGGGCTAATGTATGGTTGTATTTTCTCTGTTAGTACTGAGCATAATTATCGTGGTTTGTCGGTGGGGCTTTTGATTTGGGTGCTCTACAGTATTCCTAATCTAATTATGGAACGAACCATGATTATGATTGAACGGAGGCAACCCAGTCCTAATCAGATGTTTTTACAACGCTTGACCGACTGTCTCTGGACAGGATTTTTAGGAGGGGCAATATTTGGAATGTATGCTGGCCTCTTGGGAACACCTGAAATAGGTATTGTTATTGGGATATTAACAGCATTAGTCATAGGAGGGCTTGACTGGTACATTGGAGGCACTTTAAGCATAAGTATCCTCAAGCCTATCGAGTCTTTCAAATGGTCTTGGATAAGTATTAGACGATATTTACTTGTTGGCGTTATTAGTGCTGCACCATTTAGTTTGTTAATTGGTTTCATCAATAGCCTAGAACATAGTGTGCTAGAAGGATTACTCTTTGGGGCATTAGAAGGATCCGTGTTTGGCTTGTTGGTGGGGCTCCGCACGGGGACTGAAATTGAAACCCTTACCATACCAAATCAAGGAATTTGGCGCTCTATCAAAACATCCGTAACTATAGCCCTTCTCATCTCAATTTGTTATGCCCTTGGTATTTATCTAATCAATAATGTTAGTAGTGAAATTGTTACTTCTCCACATCGAGGCGTATTTTTCGGGCTATGGATGGGGGCGTTAATGGGTGGCACTGCTTGTATTGTGCATTTCAGTCTACGAGTGGTGTGCTTTCTGTATAACCGTATGCCCTGGAATTATACGCATTTTCTTGATCATGCCGCTGAGTTAGCATTCTTGCAGAAAGTAGGCAGTGGTTATATTTTTATCCATCGATCATTAATGGAACATTTTGCCCAATTAAAGTCTTCTTCTTAACCGCTGGAGGTTAGCTATGGTAGCCATTCAACAGTCAGCTCAACAAAAGTTTGTTCCCGTTGCTCAGGTTTCGGAAAATGAGCACACAAACTGACTCAGCACGTCTTTGGAAAACAGACCTGCCAGGTGTTGAGCTGTTTGAAGCCCAACTTCACCAGCATCGATTTGGTAAACATTTTCATGAGGCCTACACCATTGGCTTTAATGAAAGTGGTCAAGGCTGCTGCCTACACCATGGTGAAAATCGTATTCTGGGTTCTGGTAGTTTTAATTTGATTAATCCAGGTGATATTCACACAGGGCAGGTTGCTTCAACGGAAGGCTGGGGTTTTCGCAATATCTATGTGGAGTTTTCGCAAATCGAACAGCTCTTAACCCAGTTGGACTGGCCAGGACATGACATCCCTTACTTCAAAGCACCGATCGTCAAAGCGCCCTCTGTACAGCCCATTTTTTATGAGCTGTTTCACTGTTTAAAAACACCAAGTTCTCAGCTCAAACAACAGTCTCTGCTACTAGAACTGTTGTCAAAACTCTTCCAGCTCAATGCAGAAAATTCATTTATTGTTAGGCCTGTCCGACCAGAATCAACAGCGGTTGCCCATGTGCGCACCTACCTTGAAGCTCACTATGCCGACAATGTCTCCCTGGATGAACTATCTCAGTTGGTGAACCTGAGTTCCTATTACTTGATTCGTTGTTTTCGTCAGCAGGTGGGTTGTGCGCCCCATCAGTATCAGCGTCACTGGCGACTGATTCAGGCAAAGCGAGCGCTACGGAATGGCGGATCGCTGACTGAGATCGCAACAAATCACGGTTTCTATGACCAGAGCCACCTCAACCGCGCCTTTAAGAAAACCTACGGTGTCACCCCTGGTCAATATAAAAAGGGCAATTCCGTCCAATACGGTTGGGGGTAGTCATTTTTAACCTGGAAGCCAGTCGTGCATCTAGGGATATCATGACCTTCTTCAAAGATTTCTCACTATCTGCGGTGATTTCAGGCTTTGTTAGCATCCTGGTGGGCTTTACGAGTGCCGCCGTGATCGTTTTCCAAGCTGCACAGACGTTAGGGGCAAACCCCACCGAAATCGGCTCCTGGCTGTGGGCCTTGGGCTGGGGCATGGGGTTGACTGGCATTATTCTCTCCCTGCGCTATCGTGCCCCCATCGTGATGGCCTGGTCTACACCGGGTGCGGCCATGCTGGTGACCACCACCGCCGATGTCACCCTGGCAGAAGCTACGGGAGCCTTTATTATCTCCGCTGGGCTGATTGCTCTATTTGGCTTTACTGGCTGGTTTGAGCGGCTGATGGATCGCCTGCCCCTGTCCCTGGCGTCAGCCATGTTAGCGGGAGTGCTTTTGCAGTTTGGCCTGAATGTTTTTACCGCGATGCAAACCCAGTTTTTAATGGTGTTTGCCATGTTTATCGCTTATCTGATCATGCGGCGCTATAGTCCGCGCTACGCTGTGATTGCTGCTTTGATTTTAGGGATCTTGCTGGCGGGTGCTCAAGGATTATTGCAACTGGAGACTGTGCAGCTACAGTGGGCTCGACCGGTTTTTATTGCACCTAAATTTTCGATTAACGCCCTGGTTGGCATTGCCCTGCCCCTATTTATTGTCACCATGGCTTCACAGAATGTGCCGGGCGTGGCCACGATTCGGGCTTTTGGCTATCAGGTGCCCACGTCTCCCCTGATTAGCTGGAGTGGGATGGCGTCATTAATACTGGCCCCCTTTGGTGCTTTTGCCATTAACCTGGCGGCCATTACGGCGGCCATTTCCATGGGGCGAGAGGCCCATGAAGACCCGGATAAACGCTACGTTGCGGCGGTGACTGTTGGGGTGCTTTATATTTTGATAGGTCTATTTGGGGCCACAGTGGTGGGTATTTTTTCAGCGCTGCCTGGCGAGCTGGTAGTTGCGATCGCAGGGCTGGCCCTCCTTGGGACCATCGGTAAAGGATTAGTCAGCGCCTTAACCCAGGAAAAAGAACGCGAACCCGCCCTGGTAACCTTCCTGGTTACGGCATCAGGCCTCAGCCTCTTTGGCATCGGTTCCGCATTCTGGGGGATATTAGCTGGCGGCTTAGCCACACTGATTGTTCGGTTCAATACACCGTGAGGCTTGACGTCATCAGCTATGCCCCTGGGAGACCATGCTATCAATATGCCTGAATAACACGAGATGACCGGTATTCATGAAAAGGAGGTGTTACTTGTTATTACCTATCTCAACTTTCTAATGGTTCTAGGTGTTTCGGTAATTTGCCCATATGAATAAACTGTATGGTGTGTTAAAAACGCAAAACTTTTCGTGTATGTTGCCTTGTATTGACCTTGTTTATGAGTTAATTCATCTGCAAAAAAATAGTTGAACATTCATGACTATCTATCCCCACTTATATTGCTATGACACCCGACGGTGGAGGTGATTTCCGGAAAACGGAAACAGGCCAGGATCTATTTAGTATCAAGGTATTTTTAGTGGCAACGGGTATCCTGGGTGCTGCTTTCTTAGGACTTACGTGGATCAGTCGCGGTGAATTAGGTCTAAG
This sequence comes from Leptothoe sp. EHU-05/26/07-4, assembly GCF_043421015.1. NCBI lineage: Bacteria > Bacillati > Cyanobacteriota > Cyanophyceae > Nodosilineales > Cymatolegaceae > Leptothoe > Leptothoe sp. EHU-05/26/07-4. The sequence goes on along the minus strand of NZ_JAXSQV010000003.1, from coordinate 418,106 downwards.
CGATGGCACTGCGCAGACGCCGTCTGAAGAAGCCCAGCTTGAGCCAGCTGAGTCAGACGCGTCGGAAGAGCTTGCCAGCCAGCTGAGTCAAGGTGAGCAAATTTTGCTGGCCACGTCGGCGCTGCCCATTAAGCAGGAAGGGGCGGCAGCCATCGCTTCTGGAGACTACGGTGCTGCCGTTACGGCCTTTGAACGTGCACGTAGAGCAGATGTTTCTGACCCGGAAACATTGGTTTACCTGAACAATGCTCGCATTGGTGAGCAAGAGGCCTATGGTTTAGCTATTGTTGTCCCACTTAAGTCAGATCCCACAACAGCTTCAAGCCTGTTGCGGGGGGTGGCCCAGGCTCAGACAGAAATCAATCAGGCCGGTGGCATTCAAGGGAAATCGCTGCGGATTTTCTTGGCTGATGATCAAGAAGATGTTGCGATCGCTCAGCAAATTGCCACTGATCTCAGCGAATTCCCCGATATTGTGGGTGTGCTTGGTCACAATACGACAGAAACTGCCAATGCTACATCGGAGATTTACACGGCCAGTGCTCTGCCCTTTGTCTCCACCAGTGCAGGTGCCAGCCCGGCCATTAAGCAACTACTGGCCAACGATTTGCCCATTGCAGATGCCTTAGCGTTTTACATGGCAAGGCTAAACCACCGCACTGCCATTCTTTTCTACGATGGCAATAGTGACTCCAGCCTTGCCTTTAAATCTAATTTTGAAAAGGCTCTTCAGGCTAATCAAGGCACGATGACAGCTGAGGTGAACCTGGCTGAATTATCCGCTAGTCCCCCCACTGAAACACCAACGGCAGAAATCTTTGTTCTATCACCAGGAGATAGTCCCCTCAAAACTGCAACGGAATCCATTGAAATTATCCCTAATGATCAGGTTGACCATTTTTATCGTCACGTTTTTGGCGGACATGAGCTCTTTAGCCCAGAGGTCTTAAATCTATTTGGGTCAATGGCTACCGGGACTATTTTGGCGGTGCCAGAGGCCCTTTATCAAAGTGCTGCATCTCCCTTTAACGAGCCAACCCAAGACCTTTGGGAAAAATCAACAGATTGGAGCACCTCTGCCAGCTACAATCTGATTCAGGCAGTGATTACGGGGCTTAAGCAGTCGCCCACACGGCAAGGCGTTCAACAGGCCATCGATAGTAATACCAATGATGCTGTGCGTTTACTTAGGGTTAGCATCAATCCCGATACTAGAACGGGGTATGAACTCCTTTCCCTTGGGGTCATGACCAAGGACGGGTTTCAGCCAGAAGGGTAGTTAACACAATCGGCTTTACAGCAAATCCCTGATGGATAGGCTATCTACCAGGGATTTGCTGTGAATTCTAAAAATTTAGCTAGCGCCACAGGTTTTAGCTAGCGCCACAGGTATAGCAGGGCAAACAAGATAATCCAAATGACATCAACAAAGTGCCAGTAAAGTTCTGTCGCCTCGATGCCAAAGTGATTTTCATAGGAGTAGTGGGCCGCCTTTCGAGAACGGAATAATACCGCCAACATCATCAGTAAGCCAAACAATACGTGCAAACCGTGAAACCCAGTCAATACATAGAAGGTACTGGCAAAAATATTGGTCGTTAGTCCAAACTCTAGATGGGTGTACTCATAGATTTGTCCACCCAGGAAGACGGCTCCCATTAAAGCCGTGATCGCAAACCACTTACGCATGGCACTGACATTGTTTTGCTTAATGGCTGTGTCAGCGTTGTGAATCACAAAACTACTGGAAATCAAAATGATGGTGTTGATCCCCGGTAGTAGTAGCTCTAAACCTTCGGTTCCTTCTGGGGGCCAGGCTGGAGCCATCAACCGAAAGCTGAGGTAAGCGATAAACAGACCGAGAAAGATCATGCTCTCGGCACAGAGGAAGACAAGCACACCGAACATTCGTAAATCGGGATGTTCGTCATGGGCGTGATCACTATGGTCGACGACAACAGTATCGGCTTGGTTAACAGCTGAGCTTTGCATAGGAGGAGAGTAACAAAGAAGAATCCATCTAAACTAAATCTTTTCTAAAATCATCCCCTCCTGGGAGGGGAAAGTTATCCATTAGTGCGCATGGGCCACTGCCGCTGCGATCGCTTCTTCGTAAATGTCAGGATCGTCTTTCACCGGAATGTAACCCAGACCATAGTCATAGGGACCGGTTTTGAGTTCAGGTACCCCTTCAAAGTTTTCATGGGCCGGAGGTGATAGTGTTTGCCACTCTAACGTCAGTGCCCGCCAAGGGTTGGTCGGCGCTTTTTCACCCCAGTGCCAGCTCCAGATAGCATTGATGATAAAGGGCACCGTAGATACTGCCATCAGGTAGGCACCAATAGTGGCCAACACATTCAGGTCTGTAAACTCGGGATCATACAGGGCGACACGTCGGTTCATGCCCTGTAGCCCCAGCTGGTGCATGGGCATAAAGGTGAGGTTCATGCCGACAAAGGTCAGGATAAAGTGCACCTTGCCCCAAAATTCATTCAACATCCGCCCAGTCATCTTGGGGAACCAATGGTATAGGGCCATGTAGATACCAAAGATGGATGCCCCAAACAGAACGTAGTGGAAGTGTGCTACGACGAAGTAGGTGTCATGAACGTGAATATCAAAAGGCACCGCCGCCAGCATTACACCGCTAATACCGCCAATCACAAAGATGGCAATAAAGCCAATGGCAAACAGCATGGCACTGGTATAGGCAATCTTGCCTCGCCACAGTGTGGCAGTCCAACCAAAGACCTTAATACCCGTTGGCACCGCAATGGCCATGGTGGTGATCATAAAGAACATGCGCAACCAGGGTGGAGTACCGCTGGTGAACATGTGGTGGGCCCACACAATCAGACCCAAGAAGCTAATCACCAAACTGGAATAGGCAATGGCACGATAGCCAAAGATGGGCTTACGCGCATGGACTGGTAGCACATCGGAAATTGCTCCAAACAGAGGTAGTACAAAGATGTATACCGCTGGGTGGGAGTAGAACCAGAACATGTGCTGATAAACAACGGGATCGCCCCCGCCTGTGGGGTTAAAGAATGCGGTCCCAGCCACCAGGTCAAACATAAGCAGAATCAATGCGCCTGCCAAAACCGGTGTACTGATCAAAATCAGCAAGGACGTAGCGATCATGGCCCAGCAAAACAACGGCATTTTGAGCAGCGGCATACTGGGCACTCGCATTTTCAAAATGGTGACCAGGAAGTTGAGAGCACCCAAAATCGATGCGGTTCCACCGATGAGGATACTCATAATCCATATGCCCTGGCCCAACATGCCATTGGAGAGACTCAGTGGGGGATAAGATGTCCAGCCAGCCTGGGCCGGTTCGAAAAAGAAACTGGCCACTAACATGATGCCGGAGGGGGGGATCAGCCAAAATGCGATCGCATTAATTCGGGGAAAGGCCATGTCTTTGGCCCCGATCATCAACGGAATCAAATAGTTAGCAAGTCCGGCTCCCGCTGGCACAATCCACAAAAACAACATAATGGTGCCGTGGAGCGTCAGCACCCCGTTATAGGTCTCAGGAGTAATAAAATCCGGGGCCGGTGTGGCCAACTCCGTACGAATCACCGTCGCCAGCGCTCCACCGATCAGGTAAAACACAAAAGACGTCACCAAATACTGAATACCAATGACCTTGTGATCGGTACTAAAGGTAAAAAAGTGAGTCCACTTACGCTCATTACCCAAAGGTTGTTGAGGAGACGGTGAGGGATCAGGTGTTTTTACAGCCTCTGCTTGTGCCATGTGAATCGTCAAGGAAGAATTGGAAAAAGAAAAGGAACGTTCTAAGGATGGGGGGTGGGCAATGCCAGCCCCTAAGGCATCAACGCCATATCCATGTGGGAATGGGGCATAGGCTCCGCTGGCATATGCAGAGAATCTTTAAAGTGAGCCAAATACTCAGTGTCGGTTTCAGCTGGTTTTTGGCTGGCGGCTGCAATGGCTGTTGAAAGGTCGATGGATCCACTAGCAATACGTTTCTGTACCCATTCGTCATACTCTTCAGGAGAATGAACGATCATTTGGGTGCGCATGCCGCCATGGTAAGAGCCACATAGTTCAGCACAGACAACAGGGTACGTACCCTCTCGTGTCGCCTTAAACACCAAAGTTGTTTTCTTCCCCGGAATCATGTCTTGCTTAATGCGAAACTCCGGCAGCCAGAACGCATGAATCACATCCTGCGCTTTGAGATTTAGCTTTACCAATTTGCCAACGGGAACATGGACCTCACCATCCACAATGCCAGTGTCAGGGTACGTCATGACAAATGCAAACTGCAGGCCCAGTACATCAATATTGAGGGTATCTTCAGCTAATTCACCAGGAGCAGGCGGTTTACCTAAACCAGACGCTGCCACCATGGGATAGCTGGATGTATCTTCATTCGATGATGCGTAGGCAAGCTGGACTGCCTTAGAGGAATGATGCTCCATTAAATTGAGACCGCCCATCTCGGTATAAATTTCAAAGCTATATACCGAGAGACCTAACACAATAATGGCTGGGATCGCCGTCCAAAGAATCTCCAGGGGAATGTTGCCCTCAATGTGAGGACCGTCGGTTTCATCCCCTTTCTTACGACGAAATCGAATCAAGGAAATCACCAGGGCACCCTCAACAATGAGAAACAGCCCGGTACCAATGGTCATCATTAAGTTAAATAACTGATCGACCTCACTGGCTTCGGTGGATGCGGCTACAGGCATCAAACCGTGGTTTTGACCGTACCAAAGACTGATCAGCGTAACGGCAACGCCGATCAGCATGGTGACAATAGAAGTAGGAATACCGTTCACGATTTGAACACTCTCCTGTGGGGTGGTCCGTTGTATAAAAATAGAATGGGTTAACGATGGAGTGGAGAAAACAGATTAAGGACGCTTATTTTTCTTTGGACACAAGAAAATCTACTTGTTCTAAAGTGCAGCTACCTAAGATAGGGTATTCTCGACAAATTGTCGGCCTCAGGTAGTAAGCTGTATCAATTCATTAACCTGTAACTGAACGTAACGTTCATGGGGTTATTGGGGTGAACCGTAGAGCAATATCAATAGAATTCAAAAGACGGATAGAAAGGATTTTCTAAAACTCCCCTCAAGGTAACGCTATCTCTTCGTAAATGACAGTCTTTGTAAAGTTGATTTTAGCTATTTAAGGATTTTCTTCAGATTCTTTTTGTCTTTGTGTATGTCAATGTGGCTAAAAGCCCTGAATAACAAGTGTTTCTGGAGTTTTTGCCTGATGGAGAAGACGTTATCATTTTAAGGAAATTTTATAAATCACACCAAACGAGAAGAAATGCTAAATGTATTTCATCGAAGGTAAAAAAATTTTCTACTCTGTAGAGAAGTGTTTCTGTTAATCGGTTTCAACTTCTCAATTTCTTAAGAGAGTTTTTAGATTCATGGCTCATTCCTCGTTATCCGCTCTCCATGCAGACAGTGTCTCTGGGTTTGATCCAGTGCGTTATCTGCGCCGCTGGGTGTGGAAAATGGCTATAGCAACTCTAATATTGATGGCCATTGGCAGTGCTACTCGTGTGATGAATGCAGGGTTAGCCTGCCCAGACTGGCCACTGTGCTATGGGCAAATTGTGCCTAGCCAACAGATGAATTTACAAGTATTTCTAGAATGGTTTCATCGCCTGGATGCTTCGCTGATTGGCCTGATGGCCATTGGTTTAGTAGTACTCGCTATGCGGTGGCGTGAATCCTTGCCAAATTGGGTACCTTGGGCAGCTTGTTTTGTTCTTTTTCTAGTTATTTTCCAAGGTGTTTTAGGTGGTCTTACGGTGACACAGTTGTTGCGGTTTGATATTGTTACCGCCCATTTAGGGACTGCACTTTTGGTGTTTTGCACTCTGTTGGCCATGGGAATGGCACTTTTGCCCTATCAGGCTAAGGGAACTGCCGGTAAATTATCCTGGCTGAGCGGCCTATCGGTGGTATTCGTTTATGCCCAAAGCTTGTTAGGTGGTTTGGTCGGTTCCCGCTGGGCGGCCCATCAATGTTTTGGGTTGGCGGAGTTATGTAATGTTGTCAACGCCCACCTGATTGGCATAATTCCTGCTAGCCTGGCAGTAATTTTATTGGCTGTTTTTGTCTGGCGCACGCCTGCTTTGGATAATGTGTTGAGATCGCAAGCTCAACTTGCTTTTGGGCTCCTGATTCTCCAACTCATTCTCGGCCTTGCCACCTTCCGACTTCATCTGCAGGTTGAGACCCTAACGGTCTGTCATCAAGCCGTAGGTGCTGGTTTATTAGGCACCTTAGTTTGTTTTACTGTCCTCTCCATAAGGGATAGATTCTTTGAAAGCGGCCCCTTGTTAATTAAGTCTTAGTTTTTTTTGAGCTTTGCTCTTCTCAGCTGACTGAGTATTTTGAGTGGTACGCGGTCAGATTTTTTACGCGACGCTTTTGGTGTCAACACTGATCGTCAACAAATAGATCGTCAACAAATAACTCAAAACTAAGATATTGATGCTGTTGCTGATTTAGGGGATGCATCGATCTTGCAGACTTGTCCTCAGCCAGTATTTTCCAGATTAATGTCTCCTTTCTCCTACGGACTCCTTCATACTCTTTTTTGATCCCTTATGCAGCCCTCCAATATTGCTTCTCAGGTTCACCACGAGAACATTAATCAAGTCTTTCGCAGTTATTATCAGCTCACAAAACCTCGCATCATTCCTCTACTGTTGATTGAAACAGCCGCTAGTATGTGGGTGGCCGCGCAGGGGCATCCAAACTTACTTCTGGTGTTAGTCACACTGATCGGCGGTTGGCTGGCGGCAGCATCTGCTCAGGTCATCAACTGTGTATATGATCGCGACATTGATTACGATATGGAACGTACTCGCGATCGCCCAATTCCTTCCGGGCGGATTCAAGTACGGGATGCACTGATTTTTGCAGGGCTACTCGCGCTGTCATCTTTTACCCTATTGGCTGGATTTGCCAATCTGCTGGCGGCCTGTTTGGCGATGGCTGGTATTGTTGTTTACATCGGTGTGTATACCCACTGGTTAAAGCGGTCTTCACCCCAAAATATTGTTATTGGTGGTGCCGCCGGAGCGATTCCTCCCATGGTTGGCTGGGCTGCGGTTACTGGCCACATAGGCTGGGCCGCCTGGATCTTCTTTGCCATCGTGTTTGTATGGACACCCCCTCACTTTTGGGCACTGGCCATACTGATTAAAGATGACTATGCCAAGGTGAATGTGCCCATGTTGCCAGTGATTGTAGGTAATGAAGAGACTGCTAAGCAAATTTGGCTCTACACCATTCTTCTGGTACCCGTGACGTTACTCATGGTGTGTCCGACGGAAGCTTGCGGTTGGCTATATGGTCTGCTGGCACTATTGCTGGGTGGGTTATTTCTACAAAAAGCCTATGATTTAAAGCAGTGCCCTTGCGATCGCGACTTGGCTCGAGGTGTCTTCAAATATTCCATCTTTTACATGATGCTATTGTCAGCAGCTATGGTGGTGGATAGCCTGCCTGTAACACGGTACACGGTGCAAGCCCTGGTCGGTTTTTTGGGTGGCACTTTCATTAGCTGATCGGCATTGCTGATCCTCGGGATGACTGTGATCCTTTACAGGACACTTAGCCTCACCTGGCCAAGATTTCCCAACTCAAGCTGATACCCTAGGCTACGAATCACAATTACAATGTAGTGTGATTCGTCAGCCCCAAAGGGCACCTACGTGAGGTTTAGGATGTCGCAGCCGCCTGCAGTTGTCATTGAAAGCCTTCAAAAACGCTATGGCGATGTCTTAGCGTTGAAGGATGTATCACTACAGATTGAACCTGGAGAAATCTTTGGTTTACTTGGCCCCAATGGTGCCGGTAAAACTACGACGATTCGCTGTCTGTGTACCCTGGCATTGCCCGATGCTGGCAATCTGGAAGTGATGGGGATATCAGTTATCCAGGATCCACGGCGGGTGCGACAGCGACTGGGCTATATCGCTCAAGAAGTTGCTCTAGATAAGGTCCTGACCGGTCGAGAGCTGCTGGAGTTGCAGGCGGCAATTTATCATCTGCCCACTAAACTGGCCAAATCCCGCATTGACCAGATGGTTGAGTTGCTGGAGTTAACCGACTGGGCTGATAAGAAAACGGGCACCTATTCCGGTGGGTTAAAAAAGCGTCTGGACTTAGCTGCTGGTTTGCTGCATCAGCCGGATGTATTAGTTTTAGATGAACCGACAGTGGGTCTAGATATCGAAAGCCGCTCAGCGGTATGGCGATTTCTGCGCCAGCTACAGGCAGCGGGTACAACGATTTTAATTACTAGCCATTATTTAGAAGAGGTTGACGCCCTGGCAAATCGAGTTGCCATTATCGATCAGGGTCAGGTGATCAGCTCCGGTACCCCTGCCGAGCTTAAGTCTAAAGTCGGTGGTGAGCGCATTACTCTACGCATCCGGGAGTTTACTCCTTTGAATGAGGCAGAACAGGCCAGTCAGATGCTTCAGGAATTGCCTGTGGTGCAAGAGGTGATCGTCAATAGCGCCCAAGGGAATTCCCTAAATCTGGTGGTAGAGTCTGAGGCCGATGCTCTAATGACAGTGCAAAAAGCCCTCAAAGAGGCAGGTTTACCCACCTTTGGCATTGCCCAGTCGCAGCCTAGCCTGGACGATGTGTACCTGGCGGCAACGGGGCGCACCATTATGGATGCGGAAATGGCCGCTGCTAGTAAGCGGGATATGAAAAAGGAAATGAAACAGCAAAATATGAAACGTTAGCGGGTAGTTTTGAGTTTTTAATTTTGAGTTGGATCTATCTCATGTAGGTATAGTCCAAGTAAAAGGATACTCACGCTTAGGCTCAAAATTCGCTACTCTGACCTCATACATCCAGACAGATAACTCAAACCTCAAAATTTAGAACTTATAGCTATAGATAGATGAGCAGTTCCAGTATTCAAAACAGTCAGCTACAGCAGTGGAAAGATGATGCGATCGCAGCCCCTGGCCTCAGCGAATTTATCCAAGAAACCTTAGCTCTAACCAAGCGCCTATTTATTCAGCTACAGCGCCGACCCTCTACACTGGCGGCTGGCATTATCCAGCCTTTGATGTGGCTGATTCTGTTTGGTGCGTTGTTCCAAAACGTGCCCCAGGGATTGTTTGGCGATAGTGTTAACTACGGACAGTTCATTGGAGCTGGCATCATCGTATTTACGGCTTTTGGTGGGGCACTAAATGCTGGATTGCCAGTGATGTTCGACCGAGAGTTTGGCTTTTTGAACCGGTTGCTAGTGGCTCCACTGGTGTCTCGATTTTCCATCGTGATTGCCTCAGCGCTGTTTATCGCCGCCATGAGCATGGTGCAAACCGCTGCCATTGTTGGCCTCAGTACATTTCTCGGTGCGGGGTTGCCCAGTGTTGCTGGTTTAGGGCTGATGGTGGCCATTATTTTAATGCTGGTGCTGGGCGTAACCGCCTTTAGTCTAGGGCTGGCATTTGCGTTACCGGGGCACATTGAGCTGATCGCCGTTATCTTTGTGACTAATTTGCCGCTGCTGTTTGCAAGTACAGCATTAGTGCCCCTATCATTTATGCCCCGCTGGCTCAGCATCATCGCCAGCCTAAACCCCCTCAGCTATGCCATTGAGCCCATTCGTTACCTTTATCTCCACAATAACTGGAGCTTTAGCAACATCGTCATGCAGGCTCCCTGGGGTGATATTTCCATGGGTACGTCCATCTTGCTGCTGGCCGGTTTTTGTAGTGGTGCCCTAGCGTTGGCGTATCCATTGATTAATCGCCGTATTGCCTAAGCTTGGTATAGACAGTGATTCTGCATATTCTAGATTTAGTGGGTGTTGCTGTCTTCGCCATCAGTGGAGCCTTAGCAGCGGGACGCAAGCACCTGGATTTGCTAGGTGTGGTCGTGATTGCAGTGGTTACAGCCATTGGTGGCGGAACTGTACGGGATATTTTACTAGATCGGCATCCGGTCTTTTGGATCGAAAGGCCAGTGTATCTATCTGTAATTTTAGGATCAGCGTTGCTGACGGTGGTCTATACCAAATTTTTTAGTCCTCCCCATAAATCCTTGCTAGTCGCCGATGCCTTTGGACTTGCCTTATTTTCCATTAGCGGTGCCCAAATTGCCGAACAGGGCAACCTGGCAGCCTTACTCGTGATCGTCATGGGCACAATTACCGGTGCTGCTGGTGGCGTTCTGCGGGATGTCTTGTTGGTGAATATTCCAGTGATTTTGAGGCGAGGTCGAATTTACGCAACCGCTGCCATCGTCGGCATTATGGTCTATCTGGCGTTACAAAGGTTGGGTATGGTGCAGACCTGGGCCGCTCTGGTGGGGATGACAATAGTTGCTGGATTGAGGTTGGCTGCCATTATTTGGGGGTTGATGCTACCAATTTTTAGCCTTTCGGATCCCCCACTAGAGCATTAGCCCAGTTAGCCAATTAAAAAAATTGCCTACAGGTGTATCAACCCTAAATAGTCTTGCTAAACTATGGGCATAATGCATAGCAAATAAACTCACAGTAACCTTTCCTATGGCAAGCATCCTTAAAAATGTATTCGCTTCTGTAATAGGTCTAGGTTTGGTCCTAGGTTTTGCAACCGTTCCAGCACTAGCTCAATCCAATGGTGGGTTTGAGGATTTAAGCGGTGATTCTGATAATAATGAAGTGTTCGGTGGTAGCGGCGTTAGTTTGACTGACCTGCTAAGCAATGCTCGTCGCGCCGATGGTCTAAGTCAGGGTGAGTTTAGCCAAAAAACCGATCGCGATATTGACGAAGCCGCTGCTGATTTTCGTCAGCGTCAGCAGGAAGCCATTGGCACCCAGCAAGGTGGTGTGGTAGGCACACCTGAGTTGGAAGAGCAGCTTTAGTCTTTAAAGGGAAATAGGGCATAAGCAGTAGGGATCAGCCTACTGCCTAGGTGAAATCCTTAGATAAAGAAGCCTTCGGGGGTAGCATTGCTACCCCCGTTTGTTTTAAGAAAACGACTATTGCCAAGCTTGAAATTTCCCCCCATTGCCCACTCCCCATTCCCTATTTCCCAAAATTTCAAGCCGATACAGCACCAGTCCTGCGACACTTTCCGGTTATGGCCTAACATTGGTTAGTTAGTCATTAATATCGCGCTCAAGGTACCCCTAAGGAAATGACCGCCCCTAATTTATCGAGCCAGTACGATCCTTCCCAGACCGAATCCAAGTGGCAGTCCGCTTGGGAAGACAATGCTGTATTTAAGGCCGATCCAGACCATGGTGGCGATCCATTTTGTGTGGTGATTCCACCACCGAATGTCACTGGTAGCCTACACATGGGTCATGCCTTTGAGAATGCATTAATTGACACCCTGGTACGCTACCAGCGAATGAATGGGCGTAATACCCTGTGGTTGCCAGGAACCGACCATGCCAGTATTGCGGTGCAGACCATTCTTGAAAAAGAACTGAAAGCCCAGGGCAAAAACCGTGAAGATGTAGGCCGTGAAAAGTTTTTAGAGCGGGCCTGGCAATGGAAAGAAGAGTCTGGCGGCACCATTGTTAACCAACTGCGCAAGTTAGGTGTATCGGTAGACTGGACCCGTGAGCGGTTCACTATGGATGAAGGCCTATCAAAGGCTGTATTACAGGCGTTTACTAAGCTCTACGAAGAAGGACTAATTTATCGCGGCAACTATATGGTTAACTGGTGCCCTGCCAGTCAGTCAGCGGTGTCCGATGTTGAGGTTGAAAACAAAGAGGTAGATGGTAATCTCTGGCACTTCCGCTATCCATTGACCGATGGGTCTGGCCATGTGGAAGTTGCTACCACACGTCCCGAAACCATGCTGGGTGATACGGCAGTAGCGGTTAACCCGGAGGATGAGCGCTATCAAGAGATGGTGGGTAAGACGCTAACGTTACCGTTGGTAGGTCGTGAGATTCCAATTATTGCTGACAACTATGTGGACAAAGAATTTGGGACCGGCTGTGTCAAAGTGACACCGGCCCATGATCCCAATGACTTTGCCATGGGTGAGCGCCACAATCTGCCCATGATCACCATCATGCATAAAGATGGGTCGATGAATGAAAACGCAGGCCGCTTTGAAGGCCTTGATCGGTTTGAAGCGCGTCAGCAAGTTGTTGCGGCTTTGGATGACGTGGATGCGCTAGTGCGTATAGAAGACTATAAGCATAGCGTTCCCTATAGCGATCGCGGCAAGGTGCCGGTCGAACCGCTGCTATCTACCCAGTGGTTTGTCAAAATTCGTCCCCTGGCCGATAACGCTCTGGATGCGCTGGATAATCATCAGTCTCCCCGGTTTGTTCCTGAGCGTTGGACCAAGGTATACCGTGATTGGCTGGTAAATCTGCGCGATTGGTGTATCTCGCGGCAGCTATGGTGGGGGCACCAGATTCCTGCCTGGTATGCTGTGAGTCAAACCAATGGTGAAATTACCGACACCACACCATTTTTTGTCGCTGAGTCAGAAGCAGAAGCTCGCGCTAAAGCAATTGAACAGTTTGGCGAAGGCGTGCAGCTAAAGCAAGATCCCGATGTTCTTGATACCTGGTTCTCCTCCGGTCTGTGGCCTTTCTCAACCATGGGCTGGCCCGATGAAAATGCCAAGGACTTCCAGGCTTACTACCCCACCACCACCCTGGTCACCGGGTTTGACATTATCTTCTTCTGGGTGGCCCGTATGACGATGATGGCGGGACACTTTACCGACACCATGCCCTTTGAAACGGTGTATATCCATGGTCTGGTGCGGGATGAAAAAAACCAGAAGATGTCCAAGTCCAAGGGCAACGGCATCGATCCGCTGGTGCTGATCAACAAGTACGGCACCGACGCTCTGCGATACACCCTGATTCGTGAGGTGGCTGGCGCGGGTCAAGATATTCGCCTGGACTATAACCGCAAGACTGATGAGTCGTCTTCGGTGGAAGCGTCTCGAAACTTCACCAATAAACTGTGGAATGCCTCTCGGTTTGTGATGATGAATCTGGGGGGCAAAACTCCAGCGGATTTGGGTGAGCCTGAACCTACCAAGTTAGAATTATCAGATAAATGGATTCTCTCCAAGTTTAACCAGACCATTACAAATACCCGAGAGTATCTCGACAAATATGGCATGGGTGAAGCTGCCAAGGTGCTGTATGAGTTTACCTGGGGAGACTTTTGTGACTGGTACATTGAGTTGGTGAAACCCCGTCTTTATGGAAAAGATGAGGATTCAAAGCTGGTGGCACAACAGACGCTAGCCTTTGTTCTTGACGGTATTCTCAAGCTGTTGCATCCGTTTACACCCCACATCACTGAAGAGGTTTGGCATACACTGACTCAGACGGGTGAGGATAGTTATCTGGCGGTGCAGCCCTACCCCACCGTGCGACCTGAGCTAGTGGATGCTGAGTTGGAGAAAGACTTTGACCTACTAATTGGTACTATTCGCACCATTCGTAACTTGCGGGCTGCCGCAGGTGTCAAACCTTCGGCCAAAATTGAAGCGATTCTTAAAACCGATGATGCCAATGAAGTCCGTATTCTGAATGCAACTCAGGTGTATCTCAAGGATGCGGCCAAGGTTGAGACGCTAACAATTGGTAGCACCACGTTGACAGCAAAGACCTTAGCGGTGACAGAAACTGCTGGTGAAGCAACATCGCCAGATACCTCTAACGATTCCGAGAAATCTGAGTCTGGTGAACTACCAGAAATTGACTGGGCGGATGGTATAGATGCAGTGCAAACTCTTCTAAAGCATCCCCTCGGCTATATGGGACAGGCATACAAAGCCGCTAAAAAGCCTGCATCTGTTCTACTGTTTCTGGGGTTAAGTGCTCTGGGGTTGAGATTGGCGGCAGCTGTGATTTCTGGCATCAATACAGTGCCATTCGTTGGTCGATTTTTCCAGATGATTGGTGTGGGTTACACGGCTTGGTTTGGTGGTCGCTATCTGCTAAAAGCGGCCAACCGTCGACAGCTTTGGGATAACACAGTTGGTCTCTGGGATGAAGTGGTCGGTACCTTTAGCAAGGATGAGAGTGCGCCAGAATATGATGCAGAACTCACACAGAAGCTTGTAGGCATCAGAGACACTCGACAGATGTTTGCCGGTGTATTTGGTACTGTGCAGGTGCTGATTCCGCTGACGGGTCTGGTGGATGTGGATGCACTGAAGCAAAAGATCGAGAAGTCTCTGGCTAAGGTGGAAGGGGAAATTAAGTCCATCAATGGTCGTTTGAGTAATCAGGGCTTTGTCGCTAAGGCTCCTGCCCATGTGGTTCAGGAAGCTCGGGACTCTCTGGTTGAAGCAGAGACCCAGGCAAAACTGCTGAGAGAGCGGCTAGCGATGCTGTAATTGTGTTGTTCCAGCTGTTGTTAATTACAGAGGCATAGGCGTATGGCGCACTTCCCAAGGTTTAAGTACGGTGTGTTTTTACTCGGTGCAATAACATTCTTGGGCAGCTGCGCAGCCGCCTCTGGGCCAGCTGATCGTCAAGACAGTGTTGATCGTGTCGCTGATGACGTACAAGTGCAAGATGAATTGGTTCAAGAGGATATAGCTGCTGAGGGTGCGATCGCACTAAACCCCGACTCTAATCCTGACAAACTCAATCCAGTAACAAAAGCCCCCTCAGTTGCTAGCCAACCCGTTTCTACCGATAGTGGCCAGGTCTTATTTTCCTGTCATACCGCTGAGGATAAGCTGATTGCCCTATATGACCGGGATACCGTCATCAAGTATGTGTTTGGCCCGGAAGAGCAGCCCGAACTTGTACTCGACGTGCCTCGCGAGGAAGCATCCACATTTCAGTGGCAGGGGATTGGCCGGTATGAAAATTATTCCATCAGCATTCCTAATAAAGACACGGTTTATATAGTGTCTTGGGCACGGGATCGTTTAGACATTAATCAACCGGCTGAGGCTGGCGTAAGTGTCGAAATTGATGGCGAATATATCACCACCGTAGACTGCGTTTCGGATATTATTCACAACATGATCGGCGTGGATTTATCGCCGACACAGCTTTAATCAAACCAGCTAAACTTAATTACAGTATCTAAATTGTTTCCAGGACAAAGTTAAAGGCAGCTTTTTTACGACCATCGCTATCATCTACAGCCATTAAAAGAGCTGGGTTAAAGAGAAAATCTCCCTGATTGGCAGGCTCCCCTGGAAAGTAAAGCTGAGTGGTAAGAATAGGTTGATTGGGAGCTTGTACCTTGATATGGAAATGACGGGTGCGCCCAGGGTAAATACCGGGCACGATGGTTTCAATGCGGTAGCGTCCATCTGTGTCTGTAAACTGATGACCGCGAAAGGTGTAGCCACGATTGTCGTATTCACCTTGGTTATTGGTGTGCCAGCAGTCTACTAAAGCACCAGCAACGGGCAAACACTGCGACGAGAGCACCTGACCTGTAATTAACACGGGCGTGCCCGGCAACCCTGGCTCTAATAAAGATTGGCGTTCTGGGGAATCAGGGGTATAAAAAGGACCTGCGGTTTGGGATGGTGTGGTTGCATCATGACCGCAGGCGGGGGTGGGTGACAGAGCCTGGGCCGTCTGATGTGTAGTGTTTTTGGTCAATAGTGAGCGGCTACAGGTGGCTGATAGAAATGAAACGAGGGTGGCAGGGCCGATTTTCAGAAGCGTGCGACGATTTAACCGTGTATTAGGCATGAGGGACCACCATGGTTTCGGTATTTGATTTTATGGTAAACCTGGATTTTCCAAATCGACTGCCTGTAGCCATAGTTAATCCTTCTAACCATTAAAAGCATTGGTTAGAGGGACATGGGTAGGTGCGATCGCACCTTATATTCGATCAACTGTCACTTTTCGCGAGCAGTGTCTCTACGATGCTGGCTGTTCTCCTAACTCTTCAGCATCTCCAGCCGCTTCTGTGGAACTTTCCGTTAGATTGGTGCCTTCATTGGTATCCAATAGCATCTCAGCTGTTGGAACTCCTGTTTTTTCCTTTTGGAACAAGGCTTCTACGCCATCTTTCCAGTTTTGATATAGGTTACTGATCCGGGTTCTCCATTTCTCACGATTCTGTTCTGCTTTTTGTGGAAACCAGGAGAAGATTAGCAGGTCAAGTACAAGCTCTATACTTCTGACTACGGTCAATATAAAACCTGTTAGGAGTTTGTAATGGATTAAATAGTAAGGTGTAAAAAGAACTGCGGAGAACCAGAGAAGATTATCAAAGACTTCTTTATCTAGATTAAAAGAGATGCTGACGTGAACACGTAAAAGGGTGTACCACAAGGAAATAACAACCAGAGTGCTGACGGTAAACCCTATAAATCCTTCGGTTTTCTGCCATAGGAACTGAACTAAACTCTTTGCTGTTGTCCAAACGACACCTGCCAGTGCCAAGGCTAATACACCGTAGGTAGCAATATTTGTCCAGTCAAATTCACTAAGGTCACCGAACATTGAGATGTCGATCTGCTGCAGCCAATCAATTAGAGATTCCATAATTTTTCGTTCCTTGGCAAGGATGCTTCACGTTGCAAGATAAGGAATTTTCAGCGTTGCCTTTCATCGATAGCGTAACGTCTACATATCGTTCTGTAACGTACGGTTTTCACCATCTATCTGGCCTTTACCTACAGCATCATCTGAGTAGATTCCTGCTTGATTTATGATGTTTCTGACTAAGACTTGTTTGAACGTTTGCCAATCAGTGGAGTGTGTTTCATTCCGATGTCCACCTCCATCATGCAGAAAAATTTTCTAAATGGTTCCCTTCGACTCCGCTCAGGGAACGGCGACTGACTCTCCTCAGGGAGTAGAAATCTACTTGGAACTAACTATTCGCTCCCCTCGACTCCGCTCGGGGAGCACCACCAAACTTTTTGTGAAGGCAAGCCAACAGACAGGCTAACCGCGTAAAGTTTCCTTGAAGATAAGCTTCTCTTAAAAGAGAAAGACCAAGTTAATCAACTTCAGTTAATCTTTTATTAAAGTTCTTCTCATTTGATCTTCATTACTGGCGTATTTTTCGCCCGCTGAGAAGCCTCCTTCCAGCCTTTACCGCTGCTGGGATGAACCGATCTGGAAGATGCGCTATTTAGCCATGTCTTTCAGCTGAAATCATAGTTCGGATCAGCAATGCCCCTGATTTAAAGAACATCACATCTATCGCTTGAGCTTATGCCCTCAAATCGTTTTAAGCTGTTTAGCCATGCTCTGTTAGCAACGCTAAGCACGAGCCTAATGGCTGTCTTGCCCGCCCAGGCAGCCACCTTTCGTGTAAACCCCTATTTGCAACAGCCGTCTTCCGACGGCATGTACTTCACCTGGTTCACTGAAGCAGACATTGCGGGTACCCTCACGATTACTGGGGCTGATCTCACTACACCCCTCACATTCACTAGCAATCCTTCCTTAGAACCCGTTTTGGCTTACACCAATGCCGAAAAGGGTCAGGAAATTGGTGATCTGGGGCAAGGTTCCTGGTTACTGGGTGATAATAACTACAAGCACACGATTGATGTACGTGGCTTAGCACCCAACGCCACTTACGATTACACCGTTGCTCTGGGTGACAATATATTCAACTCTACCTTCAAAACAGCCCCCACTGCAGATGATTGGGATAGCATTCGCTTTATTACCTTTGCCGATAGTGAAACTCAACCGGCAGGTCGTCTCATTGGTCGTGATTGGCAGCAGGGGGCTTTAGCACCAGGGTCAGCAGCTCGTCCCGATCCAGAGAGCAGCCTGTGGGCTGAGACCTTTGGCACAACCGGTACTCGCCTCCGCTATGCCCTGACTGAAACAGAAGGGTATGCGGCTAACCTCGCTATTGTCAACAGTCGTCAGCCCGACTTCTTGATGATGCCTGGAGACCTGATGCAGGGTGGCGGCTATCAGCCTGGCTGGGATGAGTTCTTCCGTCACAATGCGGGTGAGGTTGATAGTGGTTTATCTGAGTATCCATTGCTGCCTGCCCTAGGCAATTGGGAGAACTTTGGTGCTCTCAATGGTGGCTATGGTATTGATGCCGATGGTCGCTTTGGGCCTAAGTTTGGCCGTGATAAGTTCCACACGTACTTTGATGCGCCTGACAATGGCACACCTGAGCATCAAGACAACTACTACCGCATTGACTACGGCCCGATTACTATTCTCACTTTAGATAGTTCTAACGGTGAGCCTGACGATACCCGCGATAACTATGGTGGCGAAGGCCAGCCCCCGAAAATCAGCGGTCTGGAATTTACTGGCCCCGGTACTGATACTCAGCAAAATTATACTCGTGAACAGTATGAAGCGGCGGGTGGCACCGACTTGGCTGACTTTAATCCTGGTAGCCCCCAGTGGAATTGGGTGATTGAGCAGCTTGAAGATGCCCGTGCCCAGGGTCAAATCATCTTTGCACAGTTCCACCATGCCCCTTACTCTAGCGGTACCCATGGTTTTGCGATGAATCATGAGCTTTCCAGTGGCCAGGGGGGAACGCCCTTGCGTCAGTACCATCCCCTATTTGAAGAGTATGGTGTTGTTGCTGTTTTCTCAGGCCATAGCGAGATGTTTGAGCGCAGCTTTGTTGATGAAGATGGCGATGGCGTTGGCGTGCAATACTACGATGTGGGTGTTGCAGGCGACGGTCTGCGTGGCGAAGTTCGCACAGAGGATGGCCAACCCTTAGGGTATAACGCTTTTAGCCAATGGACGGCTGACCAGGATGAACCCGAGCTATGGCAAGAGGTTGATGGTGTTTTACAGATCATTGAAGGGGGTAAGCACTACGGCCATCTCGAAGTTAATCTTGAGCGTCAAGGAGAGAATACGACAGTCACCTTTACTCCGGTGTATAGCTTTCCGCTGCTTGACAGTGACTACAGTTTGCTAGGCACTGAGCGGCGTGTGTACAGTGATGAGATTTCACTGTTGATTACCTCAGAAGGGACTATTGCTCCGGTGCCTGAGCCGGGTATAGTGTCTGCGCTGGCACTATTTGGTCTGTCTGCCCTAGGCATTAGGAAGCGTCTTCACTAGGGCTTAGCATCAGCAAATAAATCATAGTAAAAACCAAGCAATGGTATGGCTGAAAGCCTTCTTTTGCTTGGTTTTGTGTTAGTTTTACCAACCATCATTGTCAAATCACATCTGGACCATCGCAGGGAGTTTTCACAAAATCGTGTCGAATAGGCCTGCAACCCCTGATTTCTCATTGAAAATCAGTGATTTACACAAAAATCCAAAGACTCTCGGATTTACCCAGGGAACCATTTTAATGTACGTCCTAGATACCAATCAAATTAGACATTTAGCCTGAGGAACCTGCGTCTTTATACTCTTCAATCATCTCCTTGATCACCAAAGCAAGGTTAGGAATATCATTCTGACAGATATCAAAAATCTCGTCTGCATCTAGATCAAAATAATGGTGTGACAAAATATCTCGCACACCCTTAGCACCTCTCCAATTTACAGAGTCATAACGCTCTAAAAAAGCACCTTGTGTTTTGGCATCGATATTCTTCAGATTTTCTCCAATCGCAATTAACATCATGCTAATGCCATCTAGCATATCCAAACCATGATCGCTATCAAAAAATCAGCGGCAGAGCCAATACCTGAAAATCTTCGCCTAATGCGCCCCAGAGCCATATCAATCTGGAGTAGCTTTTCATAAATCAATACTCGATCAGACATAAATTACATCCTGATCGATTCTACGTTTGAGATAAGGATTCATTCGTTCCCGATAACGCACCACATCTACGGGCCTATCCAAAAACTTTTCTAGTTCTTCCTTGATGTTGACCCTTATAAAAAGGTTAGGACGCTTCATTTCCAGGACAATATCCACATCACTACTCTCAGTCGCCTCACCTCTGGCAACCGAGCCAAAAATACCCAGCTTCGTCACACCGTATTTTTCCTTCAAAGTCGGCTGTATACGGCGTAGAAGGTCTAAAACCTGACTACGTTCAATTACCTCTGTCTTCATTCCATCACCTCCATAACTTTTATTGTATCGTTCTCGGCATCCCCTATCCCTTACTGCCCATGCATTACAACGCTAATAGCTTTTTAGCTTGATCGCTTACTTGATTACCTACTTAATCGACACCTTACTATGAGCCGTCCCAAGCCTCTAACTATGCACTGCCAAAGCATCGCTTATCATAGAGGCTAAGCTGCTTATCCTTCTCTATGGTTCAATCCGACATCAGAAGCAAGCTCCATCCCCTAGAAAATGGCGATCATCTCAATCGCTACGAATGTGAGCATCACTACAATGCCACCCTACACCTCCAGAAAGCAGAACTGATCGAAGGCCAACTCCATGGGCAGCTCAAATGACTGTCAAGCCTGGTAGCAAATACTATCCGCTGTTTGAGCATTTGCAAAAATGCAACGAGGATGCAATTACGCTTACATTTGCCAAAATCGAAGCGGTGTTGGATAACACCTTGCCCACTTCAGCATTTAACAAAAAAAATTGGTGGAGCAATCGTGATAGTTCCAGCGCCCTTCAGGCCAAAGCCTGGGTTCATGCTGGCTATCACATCGAAACTGTTGATCTAGCGCAACAAACAGTTACCTTTCGTAAATTTCAGGCAGAATACAACATTCAGAAAAAGGATGGGGCTGTTGTTTGGCAACAGGATGCCATTAAGGCCCTGCGTAAGCACATGAGCCTGACCCAAGCCCAATTTGCCCAAGAGTTAGGTGTGCGTCGACAAACGGTTAGCGAATGGGAAAACGGCGTCTATGATCCCGATCGCTCAAAAACAAAATTTCTAGAACTGATTGCTAAACAATCCAATTTCCAGAAAATGTTGTCAGAACAACAATAATTGTTTGACTTGTGTCCGGTTAGCGGTCAAAATGAGTTATGCGATCAGGTGTACTCCTGGCGCAAGTTTTTGATCATTACTATTTCGGAGATTACAGCTGATGCTGACCGATCCAACCAAAGGGGCAACTGCGCCCACAGTTCCGCCTGCTCCAGAACCGCTAGCTGAACATCAGTTTGAGATTGTTCGCCATATGCTCTTTGGTAGCCTTACCAGTGTGCACCGGACTATCCAAGAGCTGCATAGTAAGCATTATGCTGAACCCAATGATTGGAGTAAGCCTATGTCTACTGGACGGCCTAATGAGGTGATGGCGATTTTGACGAAGAAGGTGAGAGTGGCTTAAAAGAGCAGCTTTTGGTATAGCTCGATGGGGAGCTATCTACAAAGGAGTATGCTACTGACAATAGAGCATACTCCTCTGGCTTATACAGTCTCTAAACAACAGAGACTAAAGGTCTAACATCCTGGATGCCACGTATTCATTCGCGTTGAAACCTGCCAACTCTAATAGCATTGCTCCAGCTGGCAGAGAGACTTCAATGGACTGAATACCGTCTGTAACTTCGAAACTCTCAATCGGACGACCATCAACATAGATGTCAACACGGGTAAGCCCCAGGGTTTCTACTTGAAGGGTAAGCGTGTTTTGATTCAACGTAGTTGTCACATTCAACCTACGCACAGACATCCTTGAGAGAATCTCTCCAGCCTTGTTAAGGAGATCGATATTGCCTAATAGCAAATCATTCTTTGTCATGTGGTAGCGGGAATCTGGTGTGATCCCTAAATCTTCCACCGGGGTACCTGCTTGTTTGCCAACCCGGAGGGTACGGCGGATAGCAACCCGCATATTAGCCCCGCCGGGTAAGTCCTCATAGGGTGTTCCATCATCCGGTGGACTAGGAAAGCGTAATAATGCTTGCAACAGACCATGGGTCCAAACATTGGCACCGCCCGCTCCCGTATTATCATCGATGCCAAGTACATGGCCAATGTCATGATCTTGGAAGCCTGCTGCAAAAATATCGGTTGCACTGTAACAACGGGCATCGGTGATCAGTACTACGGGGCCGTGATATCTCTGGCCGATTTGATTGGCAAAATCAATGGGCGTAATGGGAAAACCACCTGAGTAGACAGCACCCGTTTTTACTGAACGACGAATTGAAGGTACCCAAGCTCCAAGGTCAATTTGACCAGTGGGATTGGTTTCATGTCGCTGACAAATACGTAGGTTGAGAGACGTATTAACAAACTGAGTAGGCTGTGGTGCTATATCGACAGGCGTTAGCACCTGTAGCAGGCCTTCACTGGCCCAAATGTGCCCCCCCCCATTGCCCCGAACATCCAGAATTAAACCATTCTGCGGTAGTAATTCAACTAACCGAATAAACTCGTGAATAAATGCCCCTGGATCATTCACACTAAACGTAAAGATCCGAATGTGTCCAAACTCTCCAAAGGTTGTGTTCACACTTTTTGCGTGGAAAACACTACCCATGGTGGTTGGCACTGTCTGCCCGGCAACCGCTTTTTGGGTGGATAGTTTGGTTTCTTTCGTTTCTGCTGCCAGTACTTCTGGCGCAAACAGCATTTTCTTGGTTTCTTGAGTGATATGAGCTTCTAAATCAATCCCCTGAGAAGCTGCGCTTGTACTCAATGAATCTGCATTAGCCTCAACAAACGTTGGTGGGGAGGACGTCACAATCCAATCTTGCTTAATTTCGCGATCAACACCGTCAAGATCGGTGTAACCAATCACAACCCACAACGCGTCTGGTGGTAATGAACGTACTAAAGGACGAATAGTGAGTCCATCAATTCCACGAACATGGCGGGCTGCTAAATTACTGCCTGCATGTAAATCTCCAGATAATGCAATGGCGCGACCAATCGGCACCCCATTCCAAAGCTTGATTTCTACACCCGTCTTAAAGTGTGGATGCGAGAATCCCTGAACAAAGTGAGTGGCAATATAATGTGGCTCACCGTTTTCAAAATATTCTTCAATCTGGAAGGGTAAGAAAGCAATCTTGCCTGCAAATGGAAAAGGTAAAAGATAGTTTGTATGTAGATCCCGAACAGAGTTGAAAATATCCAATATTTCACTGTGAAATGTCAGTTCACTCTCTAATTCGGCATCCGTTTCTTGTTCAAGGCGATGTTTGATTAGACGCAGTTTTTGAATAGGATTGACCCCATGCATCGATTCCTTTAAAGGCAAATGAACAAAATTATCCTCAAAAAGAATGAGAGCTTGTTCAACGATTTGTTTACGTTTGTCGAGACTTAAGACACCAGCAGCCGTCTCAAGAAAAGTTTTTAGGTCAGTTGCATCAGCTAACTGTTGTTTAATAGCAGGATGAACGCTATTTAAAAAAGTAAGACCAATCTTTTCCTTATCATGACCATTCAACTTGGAGCTTCTTGTCGCTGACGTGATTCTTTTTGCTCGTTTTGTATCTAGTCGCACCATGGTTTTTCTCCCACGACATTATATATTACGGTTGACAGACATCTTTTGGCAGAGTGTCTGCGCAGAGTGTCTGCGTAGAGTGTCTGCAGAGTGTCTACAATTCGCGCAATCGTTGACTATTCGGCTTCTGAAAAACACTTTCTATTGGCTTATTTGCTTGTCTAAACCCCTTAGCATAAGCTTGAAAACTTACTAGAAATTGGGCTAGCTAGTTAGCTCTTAGAGAAAAAGATCATCTATGTTCCCAGCATGATACCCTAGGCGGAAAAACCTCTGCCTAAGCTCCAAAATCGTGACGATTAGGTCGTAAAGTTGACAATTCAATCTAAGAACTTAAGTATAGTCACCATTTTTAAGTTCGCTTTGATCTATTTAAAGTTTATTCATCATTCCGTCTTAAATTTTGATGCTTTAGTGTTGGTTGCGATCGCTAATAATGGCCTTTAATCCATGCGTACTACAGCCTTTGAATCGATTACTAACATTCCCGGACAGGGAATACTCTTTTTGCCATTCCGTATATAGGCCATCGTTTCTTCACTACACACGACAGCATCAAATTGCTCTGCTTCAAATGTTTTTGGGGCCATAAGATTTTCTACTGTATACCTTACCTTAGGCCAGACTCGCCGATTGCTGGCCAAATAGCCATAATAGACCCAATGTACAGCAGGTATTCTTGATGTCTCAGCCTGAAACACCTGAAAAGCAAAACTGGATTGATCGCCAGCTAGATCAGTTGCTCAAGCTGTTAAACGATCGCCTGTTTAAGCCCCTGGATCAACTGACGATTTTGCTGCGGCTATTTCTGGTGATGGCTCTGACAGTATGGTTTGGTTTTACGGCTGTCGACCTGTGGCATTCGGTCAGTTTTAATGTCACCCATCGGCCAATTTATCATGTCAATTTTGCTGTGGGTGGCTCTGGGGGAGAAAGCTATATCCTGGGTAAGGCCATCAAACAGGTGGTTGAAAATTATCATCCCAATATTCGTCTGGATTTATTAGAAACCGTAGGCTCTGTCGATAATATCAACCGGTTAGACGCCGGAGAAGCTGAGCTGATTACGGTACAATCTGACATTACCCCTGGTCCCAAAGCCCAAGCTGTTGCCACGCTTTATCGGGATTTATTCCAGCTACTGGTACAGGATAAAAGCAGTATCGACGAGTTTACAGACCTCAGAGGGCAACGTATTGGTGTACAGCGAGAGAGTGGGCAGTTTCTATCATTTTTAGAAGTTGCCAACCATTTTGATCTGACGGCTGAAGACTTTGATTTTGTTGGGGTGGATGATGACGAAGCGGCCTTTGCCTTTGAGACGGATCGGGTGGATGCAATTTTTCGGGTGCGGGCTCCTGGTAACTGGATTATTCAGGATATGGTGCAATATCACCGGGGACGCTTATTGCCCATTGAACAAGTCTCAGCCATGAAGATTAAGCACCCGGCATTTAAGGCGGCGACCATCCCTAAGGGGACCTATCACGGTAGTTTCCCCATCGTACCCCCCAAGGATATTCCCACCGTGGGTGTGTATAAGATGTTGTATGCCAGTAAGCAGACGAATAAGCGGGTGGTGCAAGCGATCGCAACCATTCTGAAGGATCATCATCAAGAGATTTCGAACGCTATTTCACGGGATACGGTTGAGGTGAAACCATTGGTGGCGAACATTGGTCGGCCTAGCAGCAGTTTTGGCATTCCTATTCACCCTGGAGCCGTTGCAGCCTATAAGCAAACCAAAACAAATCCGTCTTTTGTTGCAAGGAACTTTGATTTTTTGGCATTGTTGTTATCTATTGTTGTACCCATTGCATCCTGGATTTGGGAGTTGCGATCGCGAGCTGAAAAACGTGGTAAAAGCCTCTGTGAAGGCTACATCAACGATGTGATCAAAGTTATGGATGACGATGACGACGCTGCTCCTGAGCAAACCCTGGAAGAACGGCAGAGGATGCTGTATCAAATTTTTGACCGGGCTGCAAAACGGTTAGTGGATGAAGATATCTCCCAAGAAGCATTTCGTACATTTAACGAAGCCTATAAAACAGCCTGTGAGAAAATTGAACGGGATATAGAAGCCAAAGCACAGCACCATCAGTCTATCCAGCAACATCTAACGGCCCAGTATATTCAGGACCTGGTGGTGATTCATCAGGCCGATACCCTATCTCACCAAGACAGTTCGCAGCAAATGGAACGGGTACTGCAGCGTGTGCTGGATGATTTGGCATGCGATCGCATCTCCCAAGAATCTTTTCGTACGTTTATAGAAGTCTATAACACGACAAAAGAGTCTCTTCAGCAGAATGGTAGAGAAGGCTTAGAGGAGTTAGACGCAACAGGAGAAATCAAAAATATTTCCCTACAATCAACAAAGATAATCTCGTAGGGGCTGCGCCTCGTGCCAGCCCTGCAAAGCCTACCCAGGCTAACCCATTATCTTGTCCAGACGCTGCCACCAAATCCCCCAGTTTTACGAGTGGCGCTCAATCGTCCAGCTGAGTCAATCTGCAATTCCATGTCACCGGACTGGTTAATGCGGCCCTTGGGCACATCCGACCATTCTCCAACCACCCGATTTCCCTGAATTGTACCGTGGAAGACATTGGTCCAGGTTGAGCCACCATCACCACTTTCGCCGTACCACCAAAGAGTGTTACCGATCTGGTTGAGGTAATAGGTACCCCCATCATTTCCTCGCCACTGCCCAGATAGGTTTTGGGTTGTCTGAGGTGAGTCTACCTGGGGTGAGTCTGTTAACCCTTGACTAAAGCGAAAATCATCTACATTGATGTGCCCCCAACCACTAGACGATTCATCCACAATGCGAATCACGCCAGCTCTGCCAGCATAGGGGGTTAAATCCCAGGTGACGCGCTGCATAGTCTCACTATTCTGGCCAGAGGCCATTAACTGGGGCTGACCGTTGACCACCAGTTCAACACGGGTTTGAGGGCTGCTGCCACCTCCGACCAAAAAGCTTAAGGTCCCCGAGGGAATCCTAAATCTGGCTGAGGTCAATGTGCCTTGAGGCCTATCTCCCTGCACTGCTCCCGGACGTTGCCCTGGTCGTCCTTGATAGTTTTCATAACCGCCAATCCAATATTGCCCCTGGTGTTGAGAAGCTTGGCCCCGATTGCGAGCAGTCGGATTGTCGCCCAGGGTGGGCTGGTTAGCAAAGGCTGTTCCCGTTTGCTGCCAGCCCTGTAGGTTGCCCTCCTCAAAGTTGAGGGTAAATGGCAAACTTGGATTCGCCTGAACCCGCCCTTGCATAAGCAAAGAGGCGCTAGCGGTTGCAATCATCAAGCCAATGCCAAATTTACGACGCCATTGAGCGGTCATAGGTATAATCTCCTCGATTACGGTTAGGTGTGTTACGTCATTCGTCTCTAATGCTGCCTTTCCTTGAAGCTGCAATATCACTACATAAAGCAGCATCAGAAAACGTGCGTTATCCGTAACTCAGGGGAGAATGAGCCAAATTATGCAAAAGGGTAGAAATTTATAGCAGTGTTCGATTGGGATGGGTGTATTTCGATGGTGTTAGGGAGCGGGGAATAGAGAATTGGGGGTGTTTTGGGGCGTTTGCAGAACTATAGCGCTTACTCAATAAAGCCTTTGCGTAGATAATTGCTGAAGCCATCCACCAGGGTGACCATCGCTAACACCACGATCAGTAATGCTGAGACCTGTTGATACTTGAGAATACGTAAAGCGCTGATAATTTCTAACCCAATTCCACCTGCGCCAACGGCTCCTAAAACCATGGATGCTCGGAAGTTATATTCCCAGCGATAAAAGGTGACATCGGTCATCTGGGGAAAGACCTGGGGCAAAATGCTATGGACAATGACCTGGGGGGCAGTTGCACCTACGGCGCGGGCGGCTTCGACTGGGGCCTGGTCGCTAAGTTCAATGGCTTCAGCAAAGAATTTACCCACCATACCAACCGAATGTAAGCCTAAAGCCAAGGTGCCTGGGAGCTTACCAAAGCCGACTGCTGCCACTAAAATCATGCCTAAAATCAGCTCTGGGATGGCACGGGTAATATTCAAAATGGTGCGAGCACTGTGCAAGGCAATGGGATGGGGGGTAGTATTTCTGGCGGCGAGTAACCCCAGGGGTAAGGAGAGGCCAAGGGCAAGGGCAGTGCCAGCAATGCTCATGGCCAATGTGTCAAAGATCGGCTCAATCCACTGGGGAAAACGGCTAAAGTCAGGTGGCAACATCTCCCCCATCAGCTTGAAGATAGCTGGAATGCCGTCAGCCATGCGTTCGATGTTGAACAGTTCGACACTGATAAAGCTGATGATGATGAGACCGAGGAGGAGTAAGACTCGTATAGTGTGTCGGAGCCATCTGCGTTGGTGTTGTCGCAGGATGCTATTGAGTGGAGAAGAGTCAGGGGGTTGACTGTTGGTGGTCATAGGGGAGAACTTCCTGTGATGGAATTGTGTTTAGAACTGTCCTCCCCTTTAGGGGAGGTGCTGCAAGCAGAGGGATTCTAACCGCTAATGCCAACACCTAACGTTAAAGACTCACTGCACAAACTCTCCTAAATCCAAGTTCAAAATATCGCCTGCCTTGCGAATGCCGTTGTAATCTTTGTCTTCCATCGCCGCAAATCCATCGGCCTTAAATGGTCCCAATACGGATTCATCATTCAGCTCCAAAAATGCTGTGCGAATGTTTTCCTTCAGGGCTGGATCTAAATCAGAGCGCATGGTCCAGGGATACTGAGGTATGGGTTCCGACTCGGCAATAATGGTTACTTTCTCAGGGTCAATAGTGCCCTCCTCTACTAAAGACTCAAAAATGGGACGGCTCAGGCCCCCTGCTTGGGCATTGCCATTCTGTACAGCCAGGGCAACGGCATCGTGGGCACCTAAGAAAACGGCCTCATAATTCTCTCCTGACTTGAGACCCGCTTCAGCTAAGGTCAACTCAGGAAATAAGCGGCTGGAGGTGGAAGCTGGATCGCCTAAAGCAACGGTTTGGCCCTCAATATCAGTAAACTCATCTACTCCAGCCGCTACATTGCCAATAATGATGGATGTATACATTGTTGAGCCACCTTTTAGGCGGGCGGCAAAGGGCTCTAGATCACTCTTGGTTTTGGCTAAAACATAGGATAGGGGACCAAAATAGGCCAGGTCTAACCGCCCATTACTGGCGGCTTCGATCATGGATGAATAGTCTGTGGTAACAACTAGCTCAATCTCTTTGTCTAGGGCTGCTTCTAAATGCTGGACCAGACCCTGGTTGTCTTGGATGATCGTAGCGGCGTCTTCGTCTGGCAATAAGGCAACAACTAATTGAGATGGATTCGCTTTCTCGGCGGTTGATGAGTTTGAACCAGTGCATCCAGCTAAGGTAATCACTCCTATTAAGCCAATACTGGTCATTCCTTGTTTCAACTTGATGCTAACCATGATGTTTTTCTCCAACAGATAACAACTTATAAATGTTTGCGATTACATGCTTGCGATCGCACCCCTCGCCAATCGCCCCTACGATACAACCGCCATTGTCTGGTCAGTATAGATTTCGTCCAACGTGTGGTGCTCTAGCACAGACGGCGGGCCATCAAATATAACGCGACCATGGGCTAAGCCAATAATGCGATCGCCATACTGTTTGGCAAAATCCACCTGATGCAGGCTCAGTAACGTGGCAATCCCATCGGTTTTACAAATGGTGCGCAGTAAAGACAGCACCTTATGGGCACTCGTTGGATCTAAGCTGGCAATCGGCTCGTCTGCCAACATGAGCTGGGGCCGTTGTGCCAAAGCACGGGCGATACCAACACGCTGTTTTTGACCGCCACTCAGAGCCTTGACCGGTGTAAGCGCCTTATTCATTAACCCCACTCGCTTCAAACAATCTACGGCAAGTCGTTGATCTGTCTGGGGTAGAGGAAATAAGCTACGCCAAAATGAATGGTAAGCCAATCGCCCCATTAGGACATTCTGTAGAGCAGAATGCCGCTCAATCAGCTGATGCTGTTGAAAAATCATACCGGTACGCTGACGATGCAACCGTAATGCTTGGGGCGTGGACAGTTCTCCAATCCCATCAACCATTACCCGTCCTTGGGTTGGGGGCGTTAAATGGTTAAGCGTTCGCAAGAGTGTTGATTTTCCAGCGCCGGACAAGCCCAGTACCACTACAAACTCACCACGATTGAGCTGTAATGATACAGATTTCAGCGCAGTGACACCGTTCCCATAGGTAACACCCACATTCTCAAGACCAACAATTGCAGCTCCTTGCATTGACACGCCCCTTCTGGCTATAAGCCCATTGCTGAATTAGCGATGGACCATTGCTGAATTAGCGATGGACCATTGCTGAATTAGCGATGGACCATTGCTGAATTAGCGATGGACTGACGCCCATGTGGGTGAACCAATAGCATATAACTACAGAGGTAGGGTTGATTATTTTGCAGAGAAAAATCCCATCAGCCAGTTTTTGTAGAGGCGATTAAAGGGACGCTAGGTCCCCCTTTTCTCTTACTGAATAGATTTCACATTGATGCAGGAAGATGGGCTGGTAGGAGAGAGATCGCCGTAATCGCGAGAAAAAGAATAGATGAGAGAGTTTCCAGGCCCGCTACATACTGAATTTGAGCTGCTTTATACCAGTCTTGCCAGCCGATAACCAAACAAAATCTGAGTAACGCTATGCTAAATGCTGACGCTGTAACGGGAGCCAGCCAATTGCAATAACAAAGTGTTGCAAGCGATAGAATAGCGATCGCATGGTACACAATGCCTGGCATTAATGCTGCTGTCCGGGTTTTACGCAGTTTGACCGTGAAGATAGCACTGCCAAAAAAGCAGGTGTTTAACAGCCATAGGCCAACAATGGCAGCGGTGACAGTACCCGTTGTGGCGATATAGGCAAACGGTGCCGTCAGGCACACAGCAGCAAAGGTGAGGAGTTCATTGGCAATGGACCGGTGTTGCCGCTGGAAAACTGCGATCGCATCTAAAATTAACGTTGCGATCGCAGCCCCATATAGCCACCAAAGCATGGGGGATTTCAGCGCCAGATAAATCGCAATACCCAAGGCAAGGCTGCCATATAGCCCACCCCAAACCAGAAAACGAGGCTTCCAACTACGCCGTTGCCGGATTTGTAACACCAGTGGATGTTCTGCCTGAAAGCCAGCAAAGGCACTGATCAGCACCAGGGTTGTCGTCCAAGTCCACTGCTGTGCTGCCGCTGCTCCCGTCAGAAATGACACCAAAAGCACGACATACACCCCATGCTCTGGCGAAAGAATTGGATGGTGCCAGGCTGGAACGTGGGAGCCAGCCTTAGGAGCTTGGGACGTATCAATAGTGGGGTTACTGGAATCAGAAAACGTCATAGCCTTATCCCCTGAAATGGTTCACTTAAAACGGCTCACTGCCCTTAAGACGAGGATAGTCTCGTAAACATCAACGTAGCTGAAGCCCACGGCAGGTGCAAGCTCACTGCCCTGCCAGGGACACGATCTAAATTAAACCGAGACTGTGTTTTTAGGATTGAGAATTTCCGCAGGATAATCCGCACCTTCTAACATAATTTCAGTAATCGCTGCATAGGCTTCCGCCCAGGCAGCTGAAATCTCGGGTGTCCAATTATCTTGCAAGATAGTCTCCATGGACTTCAGTAATGTACCACCGACCATCGGGTAGTGCTCCGGCAGTACTCCATACTTAATATGACGAGTGCCCAAGCCTTGCAGTGCTGCTGTTAATACATCAGGTTTAACAAGATTCTCCACCACCAATACCAGAGAAGCAAACAACTTTTTAGGTTGCTCCTCCATATTCGTATGGGCAAACAGAGGCTTTACCTGGGGATAGTCCGAAAAGAGTGTGCTGTAGAAAAGGTCGCTAAACGCAGATTGATCTTCCTTTAGGAGAGTAAAGCTAGTCTTTAGCAAATCAGGGTTTAAGGCCATTGCAGAAACAATCTCTACTGTTGTTACCTCAACAGTCTGCCAAGATACCCTGCGCATAACCATGAGCTACCTCATATAGGGAATAGGGAAGCGATACACTGAGTCACTGAGTCAATTTACTGAATCAATTTACTGAGTCCAAAACTGAGCATATTTTGCCTGTGAGCTTGCCTAATCTGGAGTCAGTTCAACTCCTGGAGGTCTTATGGTACAAACGTTACCCCAAAAAACTGCTGGCTTATACGTGCAGGACCAACCCCTGGCATTTCCGCTGAAGCATACCGATGTGAAGGCTCAAATCAGTGGCAATCTTTCCCGTGTGGAGGTGACCCACAGCTTTGAAAACCCGTTTACGATAGCCCTGGAAGCCACCTACGTTTTTCCACTACCGGATGAAGCTGCTGTGGATACGATGACGATTCGGTTGGGCGATCGCACTATCCAGGGCCGCATCGAAAAGCGCGAAGACGCCCAGGCCATCTATGAACGGGCTAAGCAAAAGGGGCAAACCGCCGGACTGCTAGAGCAGGAGCGAGCCAATATCTTTACCCAGTCCCTGGCCAATATTCTGCCAGGGGAGCCGATCGAGGTGGTGATCACCTACAGCGACCAGCTGCCCTACAAACAGGGGGCCTATGAATTTGTCTTTCCCATGGTGGTGGGGCCACGCTACATCCCTGGTAATCCCATCGCTGAGGCAGACACCACCCATGGCTCTGCAGCCGCACCGATGGCCCTGAATCAAGATACGGATTTAGTCCCTGATGCCAGTCGCTTAAATGGACCGATTATTCCGTCAGATATGCGGTCGGGCCACGATATTAAAGTCACCGTTCAGATTGAAACTGAAACAGGGCAATGCCCATGCGATCGCACCAAGTTGCAATCCCCGTCCCACCAAATCGTGGTAGATACAACAGAAAACCTGACCCGGATTACCCTCGCCCCTGGCGATACTATCCCCAATAAGGATCTGATTTTGCGCTACCAGGTG
Source organism: Leptothoe sp. EHU-05/26/07-4 (assembly GCF_043421015.1). Taxonomy (NCBI): domain Bacteria; kingdom Bacillati; phylum Cyanobacteriota; class Cyanophyceae; order Nodosilineales; family Cymatolegaceae; genus Leptothoe; species Leptothoe sp. EHU-05/26/07-4. Next base: position 385,827 of record NZ_JAXSQV010000003.1, on the reverse strand, counting down.
GCTACGGAGACAACTCAAACATCTCTCCTGACTCAGTTCGATGAGCGCGGTGGCCACTTTGCGGTGTATCTAATTCCGGCCCTGGCCTACGACACCGATGCCTATATTCCTAAGGATATGGTGTTTTTAATTGACACATCCGGCTCTCAGTCAGGGGCTCCCCTGGCCCAGTGTCAGGCACTGATGCGTCGGTTTATTGAAGGACTGCATCCCCAAGATACGTTCAATATTGTTAACTTTGCCAACACGACTCAGCAGCTGTCTCAGGTGCCCCTGGGCAATACGTCCCGTAACCGTCAGCAGGCGCTGAACTATGTTGATCGCCTACGGGCCGGTGGTGGGACCGAGATGTTACGGGGGCTAAAAACTGTACTCAATTTGCCTCAGCCCAATTCGGAGCGGATTCGCAATATTGTGCTGCTGACCGATGGCTATATTGGCAACGAAACCCAAATCTTTGCTGAAGTGCAGCAATCTTTGGGCCTAGCGACTCGCCTCCATAGCTTTGGGGCCGGTAGCTCAGTCAATCGCTTTCTGCTCAACCGTGTAGCAGAAATGGGCCGTGGCATTTCCCGGGTGGTCCGCCATGATGAAGGCATTGACCGCATTGTGGACAAATTCTTTGGCCAAATCAACAATCCGGTATTGGGCAATCTCTCCGCTCATTGGGAAGGCGCTGGCGAGGCACCTAGTCTTTATCCCATGGCCGTTCCTGATGTGTTTGCAGAACAACCCCTGATTCTGTTTGGTCGTAAGACAGATAAACAGCCAGGTACTCTCCACCTCTCTGGGATAGCCGCCGGGGGAAAACCATTTAAGCAATCTCTGGCTGTTGCCTTTGACTCAGCCGGGAATCCAGCCATTGCCCAACTGTGGGGACGCTCGCGCATCAAAGAGCTGATGAATCAAATGGTCAGTGGTGAGACCACCCATGGCGTACAGGCGGTCACCGAAACAGCTCTGGCCTATCAGCTGTTGTCGCAGTACACCGCGTTTGTGGCCGTGAGTGAAGAGAGCCGGGTTGCCCACCCCAATAATTCAGTTTCGGTGAATGTGCCAGTGACTATGCCAGAAGCCGTTAGCTATGCAGGGGTATTTGGGACAGTGGCTGCAGCACAACCCATGAGAAAACGTGCCGCACCCCCTAGAAGTGCTGCGCCTAAAGGTCGTCACGTTACCCTATTTAGTAAGCAGGCAGCTCCCCCACCGATGCCTGCTCCAAGCATAGACGCAGAAAGCAGCGCTGATTTAAAGGCTGATTCTATGTATGAGGCGCGTTATATGTCTCCTTATATTGCTGACGATCAGGATAGTAGCGATGGGGTTGCAGAGACCGTTGATAGTGCTCCAGTCAGTGCGTCAGCGGATGAAATTGTTCTTCCTGGAGCTGCTCCAGCAGAGGTCGGTGCAGGCTCCGATTCACCCCAACAGATGCAAGTTGTTAAGGCAGAAGGGCTGAATGATGCTGCCCTAAAACAGCTTAAACACCATCTTCAGCAGCTCCAGTTGGCCAATCCCCCAGCTGGTACCCTCATCTTTGAGCTGGTGATTCAACGGGGACGGGTCAAACGGGTGATGTTAGATATGGAGGCGTCAGAACTCAAAGATCCGTTTGTGGTCTCTCAGCTGCGACGGATGCTGATGGCGTGGCAGTGTCCCCAAATTGTGGCTAAACCTTTACGTTTAGAGCTACGGGTGCAGCCTTAGACAGTGTTCTGCCTAACTTATGCAATAGATCTAAACCGTGCAGTTCAGCTAACCTTAGCTGGACTGCGTTTCTTTAGGTTGGCACTGTTGTTCTTGCAGAATTAGGGTTGCTAAGTGCGTAATGGAGAGGAAAATAGCTGCGATCGCAAGTACATAGCTGTGCAACATGTACATATGCTGCAGGGTAAAGCTACTGATGCCGCTACCGCCAGATAGCACATCTCGCAGTGTGGGACCCACTAGCGGCAATGACCCTAAAATATTGAGTTCAATCTTAAACCGCCAGAATCCCGTTTGCTCCCATGCCAATACAATGGCGGTCCAACTTAATGCCATAGCCGTCAGGGCCAGCAAAATACCACTAATCCAGGCTGTCAACCAGGGCAGTAGAAACTCTCGCCCCAAAAACATAACAACAATTTGAATCAGAGAAAACACAATCAGACCATTGCCCGCAACATCGTGCAAACTAAGGATTAGAGTGCCATTAGCCACGTTGTTCGCAATCATACTGAGCGAGGTGTGTGCACCTAAAGCTGTCGGCTGGTAATAAAATGCCAGCATCACACCGGTTAAGGCAGCCATGCCACAGAGTGTCAGCTCTACAATTGCTAAGAGGGTGGCAACGCGCTGAAGCCTATAGCGATAGGGTTTATGTTGCCCAACAACAACGCCCCTCTCAGGCGTTTGCCAGGTTCTCGATGGGAAATAATCTTTTATTCGATTCAGCAGCCACCTGAAAAAGATGCCGCTAGCTACATAACTGACAAAGTAAAACAGACGCCAGCGAAAGATTAACGTCGCTTGCCAGGCTGGATACTGCTCCAGTAGCCCTGGCCGAGACGACATAATTGCCCTGAGCCAGTCTTGATATTCTTGCCAATCATCAGGAAAACGGTTGATAAAATTTGCAATTTTGCCAGCTAATGCCACATCCTTATCAGCCATGTCATACCCCCTTGGGCTCCGGAATCCAATGAGCTACATTCTCTAACTGCTGGCGTTTTGCATCCAGCGCTTGCACCCCTGTGCCCGTAATTCGGTAATACTTCCGCCGAGCCCCCGTGTGCTCCTCAGGCAGTTCATCACCCCATTCAGATTTGACAAAGCCTTTCTGCTCAAGCTTTTTCAAATTGGGGTAGAGGGAGTTAAACCCAATTTGCTTACCGCCACTGTTTTCAATCGCCTCTATGATTTCTAACCCATAGCGTCGGCGCAAACGCAGCGCTGACAAAATAATTTCCTGGTTAGGAGTCAGGCTCAAATTTTGATCACCCATGGCCACCATGCTGGAATATATTATCTAATTGTAATTGTATTATCTAATTAATGGATATATATATATTTAAAGTGACCATTGAAGATGCAATGGATGCCATCAATACGTTTAGCTATTCTCCGTAAGATAGCTAGGCCTAATTTTTTTAGAGGTATATAAAGATTTTCAGTAGGAGCACTCAGCTCGAATTATCTCTTAGCCTCAGAAAATGCACGGAGTCATGCGAAAGTAAAGGATGTCTATCACAGTTGGTTGAAGCTTATCTCTTTCCAGGTATTTTTCCTGCATTCTATGAATATGGTTATGGAAGTTATGTCCGAAAACTGAATTTAGGCCATTGTATAACCATAGAGAGCAGACATACTGCTTCTTCATTCTATAGCCAGCTCACTATAACGAAACAGCCCCCGGTGCCTGTGGCATTGGGGGTTATTAAATGTAAGCTTGCGCCCATGGTTGATAACAACTCTGATGACAAACGTCATTTTTCACCATGACTTTCCGATATGGAAACGCGTTGATGCAGTCTGCTAAATTTCAAACGCTGTTCCACTTTTGTGGTAAATCCCATGAACCGACTGCACCTCAGCATCAGCCTGATGATAATCTCCGCTAGCCTGGTGGGAAATAGTGTTAGCAGGTCATGGGGAGCACCGATGCATTCAGGGGTAAGCATCAGGATGGCGCATTCAGCAGTCAGCGCTCAGAAAACGTTACCTCCCCTGATGGATCGTGAGTTGTTTTTAGCTGATCCTGAGATCATTGGCGCTCAACTCTCTCCTGATGGCAACTTTATGGCGTTTCAAAAACAGCTAAACGGTGTCATGAACGTTTGGGTGAAAGGCATTGACGAGCCGTTTTCTGCTGCGTATCCGGTCACATCTGATACAGAGAGCCCAATATTCTTTTACTTTTGGAGTGCCGATGGTCGCTATATTCTCTACATTCAAGATAAGGGGGGGAATGAGAATTTCCATCTCCATGGGGCAGAACTCGGCACAGCCCTGGGTGAGACGCCTGTTACTAGAAATTTAACGCCGGTGGATAATGCCACGGTACAGCTCTATGGCATTCCCCAGCAGACGCCCAATGAAATTGTTATTGGGCTTAACGACCGCGATCCAAAGTTTTACGATGTTTATCGTCTCAACTTGACGACAGGAGAGCGTTCGTTAATTATCCACAATGACGAGACTATTGCTGATTGGACTGTTGACCAGGGGGGGACTGTGCGGTTGGCCTATCGTCAATCTTTAGCAGGGGGTAACGAACTTCTCAAGGTTGAGAATGGCAATTTTCAACCCATTTATAGGTGTGCATTGGAGGAAACCTGTGCTCCAGTGCAATTTCATCCTAACGGTCAGCAGATATATCTGAAAACCAATCGAGATACAGATTTGACTCAATTAGAACTGCTTGATTTGGAGACGGGGCAAAGTCGATTGGTGGAGACGGATCCGGAAAATCAGGTGGATTTTGAGGGGGCGTTATTTTCCAATGTGACCCATGAGTTGATTGCCACCTACTATGTGGGCGATCGCCGTCGCATTTATGCAAAAGATGAGACCTGGGCGACTGATTTTGCTTTTCTTCAACAGCAGCTCCCCGGTGTGACGCTCTCTCTTGATTCTGTGACGCGAGACGACCAACTGGCCCTCGTTGGGGTGCAAAGTGATGTTAATCCTGGTGCGATGTATCTCTATGATCGCCGCACCCAAACCCTTGAAAAACTCTATGATGCTTGGCCAGAGCTACCGAGTGAATATCTGGCGACTGTAGACCCTATTCGCTACCTTGCCCGCGATGGCGTCGAGATTCCCGCCTATCTGACGCTCCCCCAAGGGATCACCCCAGAAAATCTGCCTGTGATTGTTTTCCCCCATGGTGGCCCCTGGGGCAGGGATACCTGGGGGTATAGTCCCTTGGGGCAGTTTTTTGCTAACCGTGGCTATGCTGTACTACAGCCTAATTTTCGAGGGTCAGCTGGCTATGGCAAGGCGTTTCTCAATGCGGGTAATCAGGCCTGGGGCAAAGGGGTGATGCAGCACGATGTCACCGATGGAGTACAGTACCTGATTGACCAAGGTATTGCTGATCCAGAACGTATCGGCATTACAGGGTTCTCCTATGGGGGGTATGCGACCCTGGCCGGACTAGCCTTTACACCTGAGCTTTATGCGGCTGGGGCTTCTCTGTCAGGTCCCTCAAACTTGATTACCTTGATGCAGGAAATACCACCCTACTGGGTGCCGATTCGGGATAGCTTAAGCTTACGGGTTGGCAATCCGGATGATCCTCGCGATCGCAACCGTCTCATGGCCCAATCCCCGTTATTTGCAGCCGATCAAATTCAGGCACCGCTATTGGTTGTGCAAGGTGCTAACGATCCACGGGTTCCCAAAGCTGAGTCGGATCAAATTGTTGCTGCGTTGCGAGAGCGTAACCGCCCGGTGGAATATTTGGTGGCCCTGGATGAAGGCCATGGCTTTCGTCAAGAAGATAATATATTTGCCACGACCGCTGCCCTGGAGCGCTTTTTTGCCAACCATCTTGGTGGACGCTATCAGGCAGAACTTTCTCCAGAATTACAAGCTCAGCTGGAGATTTTGACGGTGGATATTGAAATAGTGCAGTGATGTGAGTTCTTGGTTTTTGGTTTTTGGTTCTTGGTTCTTGGTTCTTGGTTCTTGGTGGCCGAGCTTTTGTGTACAGACATTCTTGAATAGATGATGGGAGCAGTATGATCAAGCTTTATCACAATCCGATGACGCGCTCTTTGCGGGTGCTGTGGCTGTTGGAAGAACTTGGGTTGAGCTATGTGTTGGAACCGGTGGAGCTGAAGCTACCCGAGGACGGTAAGATTTTTGCCCAGGACACCCCAACTGGACGATTTCCCACCCTAGAAGATGGTGCCATTACCATGGGTGAGTCAGGGGCGATTATTGAGTATTTACTTGAATGCTACGGTGGCGGTCATCTCGCTCCTACCAAAGGGGCTCCTCTACGGGCTAACTTTTTGCAGTGGATGCATTTTCCAGAAGGTACCCTGAATCCCTATATCAATGCTATTCGTCGGTTTGAAAAGACTGCACCAACTGTTGTAGCTGCCATGAAAGAGGAATTGGATATTGCGATCGCATGTGTTGATCATGAGCTAGTTAACCAGTCCTATATTGTTGGTGATTCATTTACAGGGGCCGATATTATGGTGTCCGTCAGTTTACTGGCCATCAACATGCTCGGTCTGTTATCCGACCAACACAGCAATATTGCGGCCTATTTAGAACGATTAAAACCAAGACCGGCTCTCATCAGAGCGATGCAGCGTTAAGCCTCGTAGGGGCTATGTCTTTTATTAGCCCAATGCATGTCGCTTAATTGTCTACACGGGCTTCATATAAATCAGTACGAGAGACGTTATTAGGAGAAACCGTAATGGTGTCTCCATGCGGTGATATCCCCCCAAAACTACCAGGCAATACAGCAAGCTCTTCGCCGTTAAGACTATATATATGGGTATAGATTGTTGGGTAAGGAGATGAATCGGTGAGTTGAGAAGTGGATGTGATAACACTGTTGTACTCAGGCCAAAACTGTCTAAATTCGCCAGTATAAGTCGCGATTTCAGTTCCATCTAATGTGTACAGAGTTGTTGTTTGCACGTCATGGTTAGTTATGACCACCCCTGCTCCATTCGGTGTAAACTCTCTGAATAGGCCGGGTAGAACCGCTACCTCAGCATTGTTGAGAGTGTATATTCGAGTTTCGGCACTCTCAAATGATCGCGTTATGATTCGCTGATTATTAGGAGTCAATGTAGGAAAGGTACCTACATATGATGCTATTTCTTTGCCATCAAGACCAAGCAAACGAGAGGTGTTTACTTCTGTAGAAGAAATGAAAATTCCCTGACCGTCAGGTAGAGCCCCAGTACCATGCCCTGAATATGTTGCTAATTCCACTCCGTCATAGCGAAACAGGCGTGTTTGTCCATTTCCGAAAACAAGGACTTGTTGTCCACCTGGCATTGCTTGCCAGCCTTCAATGTCACCTGGGAAAGAAGCGATTTCTTGTCCATCCATGTCGTATAGATAATATCGACCTTCAGTTTTGGAATAGGTGACTAAATCTTGCTGTGTTAGAGATTCGCCGAAGTAGCGCCCTCTCAATGTGGCAATTTCATGGCCTTCAAAGTTGACCAAACGGGAAATGTCGTTGGGGATATCATGGATTACGAGCAGTTGCTCATTAGGGACAAACGTGGTGGTGGCCCCTTGAAGCTGAGCAATCTCTACTCCATTCAGAGTCATTAATCGAATGGTGTAGTCTACATCTGAAGATGCCCTCAAACTTCCTGGTGACATCAATGCCATGATTTGTCCCTCAGGAGCAAACCCGATACTGGTGTCTGTAAAGGCCATCCGCTCTGTGCCATCTAGGTTGAATATGCGAGTCTGGTTGCTATCAAAGTCATAGGTGACTAGACCTTGGCCATCGGGAGTAAATCTCTCAAATCTACCGAGGAACCTCGCCCCTTCTTCAACAACTAGGGACGTCATCTGAGTGTTTTGCTTTCCTCTATTTGCTAGGGGGGAGGGAAGCAAAGGATCATTTGTGAGTGCCACCACCGACCTGTTTATGCATCCTTGCAAAACAAATACCAGTGTAAATATCGCTAATTTTCGAAAGCCTAAAACCTGCATTGCAAAAAATCACACCGTCAGAATTAAGATAGCAAAGCAATAAGTATGAGGACGATGCCTGTCCAAGTGTTAATGCGTATCGTGCGTCGGGGTGATTGGAAACTATTATGAGATATCGAGACAGTTGTTTATACCCGTCATCCGTCAGTTTATTCTAAAGTACACAACAGAAACCACATTTGTTCAGCGCTAGTGATGAACTTTTGTCAATGCATAACTCCTATATTTAAATTAATCTTAATAGACTTGAGTGTATCAAAGACTAAAGACTATAGATTTTTATCTATAACAACATGTTGTTGTCATTAAAAAACTCTAATGCAGATGCTAATCAATCACACATCCATTAGCAAGCTATTAAGCCTAAAAATCCCTATTATTACGATGTACATCTTCTATGTGTGATCGTAAACATCAAGATTCTGTTTTGCTAGCATCAACCATGCGGGTGTAGGCAGATGAGAGTATCCTTATTTTGCCTTGTTAGCATCAGCTCATAGAGAATCTTCGGGTAAATCTTTAAACGTTATGGTGCAATCTCAGCTGAAATCTCGTTCCAGTCATGAACTTTCTGTTCATGAGGCCATCAAGCGATTGGATAGTGACCTGACTCAGGGGTTGACAGCAGAAGAGGTTGCCAGGCGCTACGAGATTTATGGTTGGAATGAGCTGCCTGTTAAACCAGGAAAACCGGCCTGGTTGAGATTTCTCCTACAGTTTCATCAACCACTCCTCTATATTCTGTTGATTGCAGGCGCAGTTAAAGCATCTTTAGGGTCTTGGACTAACGCCGCCGTTATTTGGGGCGTAACCGTCCTTAATGCCATCATTGGCTATATTCAAGAAGCTAAAGCAGAAGGGGCAATTGCCTCCTTGGCAAAGGCTGTGACCACAGAAGCAACGGTTATCCGAGAGGGGCAAATGTTGCAAGTGCCATCTCAGGATTTGGTGCCCGGAGACATCGTTTTGCTGACATCAGGAGATAAAGTTCCGGCAGACTTAAGATTGCTCAAGACGCGTAATCTACAGGTGGATGAGTCAGCTCTCACAGGGGAGTCTGTCCCCGTGAGCAAAGCTATTCAGCCGTTAGGGGATAATACACTGTTGGCAGAACGGATAAATATGGCCTACGCTGGCAGTTTTGTTACCTTTGGTCAGGGTACAGGCATTGTTGTTGCCACAGCAGATGCGACCGAGGTTGGCAAAATTTCCCAATCCATGGAGCAGCGGGTCAACCTGAGTACGCCCCTAACGCGAAAATTTGCAAAATTTAGTCGTCTGTTGCTCTATGGCATTTTGACCCTGGCAACCCTGACGTTTGCCATTGGTCTGGGGCAAGGAGAGTCCTGGGAATATATGTTTGAAGCGGCGGTGGCCCTAGCGGTGAGTGCGATTCCGGAGGGCTTGCCCGCAGTAGTAACCATTACCCTGGCCATTGGTGTAAACCGCATGGCTCGCCGTCATGCCATTATCCGTAAGCTGCCCGCTGTTGAAGCCCTGGGTGGAGCAACGGTGATTTGTTCTGATAAGACCGGCACGCTGACAGAAAATCAGATGACGGTCCAGTCAATTTATGCTGGTAAGTTTTATCAGGTGACTGGCACAGGCTACAGTCCCAAGGGGGACATTACCATAGAGACTGATCACGGTACGGTCAGCCCATTTGAGACTGGCGTGCCAGTTGCCTTAGAAAGCTGTCTCACGGCTGGTGTGCTTTGTAATGATGCACGTTTACAGCAAATGAAAGATGACACCTGGTCAGTGGTGGGGGATCCCACTGAGGGGGCATTGGTCACAGCTGCAGCTAAAGCCGAATTGAGTCAATCTGGGTTAGCGGCCATAAAACCTCGGTTAGATTCAATTCCGTTTGAGTCTCAGTATCAGTACATGGCAACGCTACACGATGCCCATCCCCGAGTCATTTATGTCAAAGGCTCAGTCGAGGCTATTCTTGCTCGCTGTTCCTACATGATGGATGCCTATGGCAACAGGATTCAGCTGTCATTATCCGAAATTGAGCAAGCGGTAGATTCCATGGCAGAACATGGATTACGGGTGTTGGCATTTGCTCAAAAAGAGGTGGGTGAACATCACCATGCCATCGATCATGACGACATCGATACAGGGTTAGTTTTTCTAGGGTTACAGGGCATGATTGATCCGCCCCGACCAGAGGCGATTGCAGCTATTCATGCCTGCCGCTCCGCTGGCATTCAGGTCAAGATGATCACTGGCGATCATATTGCCACGGCCCGTGTGATTGCTCAACGCATGGGTATTCAGAAATCTAAGCAGGTGATTGCCTATGAGGGGCAACAACTGGCTGCCATGGACGATGGCCAGCTGACCCAAGCGGTTGATGACGGTGATGTTTTTGCGAGGGTTGCGCCCACTCAAAAATTGCGGCTGGTGGAAGCGCTACAGCGTAAGGGGGAAATCATCGCTATGACGGGTGATGGTGTCAATGATGCCCCAGCGTTAAAGCAAGCGGATATTGGCACTGCCATGGGCAAGGGAGGTACAGAAGTGGCCCGAGAAGCCGCTGATATGTTGCTGACTGACGACAATTTTGCCTCAATTGAAGCGGCTGTGGAAGAAGGTCGCACGGTTTATCAAAACCTGAGAAAAGCGATCGCATTTCTCCTACCCGTCAATGGCGGTGAATCCATGACTATTTTGATTAGTGCCTTACTGGCCAGGGATTTACCTATTCTTTCGCTTCAGGTGCTGTGGCTGAATATGATCAATTCCCTCACCATGACCGTGCCCCTGGCCTTTGAGCCAAAGTCTAACGGGTTGATGCAGCAACCGCCTCGCAATCCCAAGGAACCGTTGCTAACCAAAAAATTATTACGACGAATTTTAACTGTTTCGTTGTTTAATTGGATTTTAATTTTTGGTATTTTTGAGTGGGCAAAAGCAACGACGGGTGATATCGCGGTGGCCCGAACAATGGCGATTCAATCTTTAGTTGCCGCTCGGATTATCTATCTATTGAGCATTAGCCAACTGGGGGTGAGTCTGTTCAACTACATTAGTCGTCGCTCTAATTCGGTAACCAGTGCACCGATCTTGCTCGTAGGCATTATTGGAGCTGTTGCACTACAGCTTGTCTTTAGCCAGGTGCCCCTAATGAATATACTCTTCGAAACAGCACCGTTAACCTGGAACCAGTGGCTCATTTGTTTGTTACCCATGATTCCTATGATTCCTGTTGCTATCTTGAGCAACGTCATTGACCCACACCATAGCAAAGCTATCAATCATCGATGACTCCTCCGCACCCATAGCTAAGGCACTTGCGCTTAAATAGTCACCCCATTACCCCATCACTCATCCACCCATCGACAGCCCCAACCTGGGTCTTTATTTTTGTTCAGCCCCTTAAGGACTATTAATGGCGTTAATGGCCTCACAGGTTTCTCAGATTATTTAATTAAGTTGAGCATTAGGCAGCATCTGGTAGCTGTCTATGCTCATATCTGAGAGGGATTGCCATGGGTAAGCATACACATAAGATTACGTTACCTATCAGGTATCCCCTCAAGCTTGCCTACATCCTCTCCCTGATCATTGCGCTGGTGGTGGCAATAACCTCCATCACGGGCGTACTCTACGGTACGGTTGTCTATCCAACCGATGACCTGTTTCAGGCATTTATGCCCAATGATGTGGTTAATCTTTGTCTCGGTATACCGATATTACTGGGCTCAATGTGGCTTACCCGACAGGGCCAGTTGGTCGGTCTATTATTTTGGCCAGGTGCGATTTTCTTCGTACTTTACAACTATATTGCGTATATTTTTGCGCTTCCTTTCAAGATCATATTCCTGCCCTGTTTGATATTGGTTGTGTTGAGCGCTGGTACGCTGGGCTACCTGGTTGCAAGTATTGATGGACCAACTGTTAAACAACAGCTGGTCGGCGTTGTGCCGGAAAGGGTCAGTGGCTCTACCTTAGTGGGTTTTGGGTTGTTGTTTTTCCTGCGAGTGATTGGGGTTATGGTAAATGCTCTCGTTAGCCAAACTCCAATTGCTACAGCAGAATTTTCAGTGTTAATCGCTGATTTTATTATTACTCCAGCTTGGATTATCGGTGGTATTTCGCTGTGGCGGCGTCAAACGCTGGGCTATATGACAGGACTGGGACTGCTCTTCCAGGCAAGTCTGCTATTCATTGCCTTGCTTATGGTGATGTGCTTGCAGCCTCTCTTAACAACAGCTTCTTTGAATGTGGCTGATATTGTCGTTGTCGCCACCATGGGTACAGTTTGCTTTATTCCCTTTATTCTTTTTACCCGTGGTATTATCTCACGTCATTACTCACAGATTTAGACCCTTTGTTTACAAGTACAGCAATAATAACGCACACAAGTATGCCCTTCCTTCCTTCCTTATGCCTGCTGTTGTTCTTTTTCTCTGGAAAGTATGTCCTTTAGCCAGTGCAATCGATAATTCCCCCCTTTACCGTATACTGATTACCTGATCGAAAAAAGATCGTCTTATCAAAGAAACGTAATTATTATTTCTGTTTTTCTGAGATATTGGGACAAAAGAAATATTATAGTCACCCATGGAAGGCATTTTCATGCTCTTCCATTCCCTATAAATGCTTTTCAATGCATTGTATAAACCCATGTCCCCAGACAAGAAAGTGCATTTATTGCTTGGACTGATAAAAACAATTCCGCTGGAATTATCGTATAGACCGTATCCAGGTGGTTTACATTTAAAAAATGCGCGCAAGTCTTTTATTGATAAAAAATAGTAAAAATCTTTGGGGAAAGAAGCCCATACCAACGATTTTGATGAGTGGAGCTCTTCTAGGTCATCAAACAGAGGGAGCCTTTCCATCTGCGTAAGTACCGGTTGTATGTCTGGGCGACAAGGCCAAATCTTTACTTTACTATCAACGGTATCAATAGGCATAAAGCCTGAAATACCCACTATTGATCCGGTTATCAGGTTTTCTTCACTCTTGTTGACTTTAAGCAAAGGTGTCCACCCTGCATGGTGAAGCGGGAATAGGATTAGCCCTACTGTATCAAGCTGATCTATCCAGTAGGGGGATAAATCCATGCAACCAACAGTTGCTATAATCCTATCGTACGGGGCTTTTGGTGAGAATCCCTTCAAACCGTCGCCGCACACTACTCCTATCTCTGAATATCCAGCTTTTTTCAATAGCCGATGGGTTTGCTCAACTACATCAGCCTGGATATCCAGAGAGGTTACAAGACTTTGAGCACCTACTATCTCAGCCAATAAAGCAGCGTTGTATCCTGTTCCTAAACCAATTTCTAAGATATTTAACCCTGGTCGTAGCTCAAGCTCCTCTAGCATTCGGGCCATCAGTGATGGTTCAGATGATGAGCTTGATGCGGCAGTTTGCTTAAAACGAGTAACAAGAGAGCTATCAGAGTAAATAGTTCTCCATATCTCCTGCTCCATTTTGTCGCTTACAATGACTAGTTCTTGCTTGTTAGCCCTAGAAAGTTGAAAGCTCTCTAGCAATAAATGCCTTTGAACAGATCGAAATGCGGCTTCGATAGCTATAGTTTTTATAGCACCTTTAGTAATCAAGTCTTCGATTAGACCTTCGACGTAACTTGAGATTGAAGTCATTTCTATCCAAGTATTGGGTGGGTTTGAACTGATTTAACATACTTGATGAATGTTGCCTCGGTTTAATGCCGAATAAATACAACCGTTGGTAGTGAGGTGAGATTATCTCAGTCAACTACCTAATAAAGTTTGTCCTATAGTAAATTATCAAACATAATTAAGGTTTCAGGAACCAAAGACTCAAGAGAAATCAATCCCTTTTCAACTTGTTTGCGAAATTCCCTAGGAATATGCCAGGGTGTAAATCGCAAGAGTTTTGGCTCTACTCTTTCAGCAGTTGGGGTAAATGTCAGTGTGCACAGCTCAGGTGGTTCTAAAAAGTCTTTATCTGCTTGCTGCGGTCTAAAGTTGGAATACTTCTCAGTTGTAAAGATTTCATCTTTGGTTAATAGCCTGAGTTCAAATAAGAGTTGGTATTGTCCAGTGGGTATATCTAGTCTAGTGACATCGAAATTTCCAGTTATTTCAATATAGCCATCCCCAGGTACGGTAAAAGGAACAAGAATAGCCCGAGTGGTCTCAGGCTGTATCTCTAACTTCTGGGAATGGTAAACCGTCAGCCAGCTGTCACCATTGGCAAGGTCAAAGGTCACACAATTTGGGTACCAGGCAAACCCTTGAACATCCCGTGCATGATAGCCTTCGTTTGGCATATCACCATAAGGACCTGATGGATGAACCACCATAACATGTCTGGTATGTGCTGCATAAAAAAACTTATCCTCAATTAGTTGCATGATGCAGTGACTCTATATGTAGGTCCTATCATTGCCAATGCCATTAATGACAATGATACTACTCATTACTCTGAGAAGTGAGCAGTAATTGTCTTGCTACAGGTTCGGGTGACAAAGCACCAACTCAATTAATTGTTCTTTAAGTTTATAAAACAGAATCGCTATCACACTACAGGTTGTTGGTGACCTGCCACCTCAACAAATGAAGTGGCCGCTTAATCAAGTAAACAACATAGACATAAAGCGCTGAGCAACGTTTACCTGGTCGTCAATAGCAAGAATATATTAATTGCTCAAGTCAGTATCTCTATAGCTGATGCATATTTGCAGCCTGGTGTTCATCTTTTCCATATCATTCAATAATCTACCAGGGTCCACAAGGTGTCCCATCATCCAGAGGCCTGTTTTACGGATCGAACCGTCAAGATATTGATGCAAACAGGCAATTACTGGAATTACCGTAAACTCATAGGCACTGTCATGTTCAGAAATAATATCAATTTGTTGAAGGTGTCCGTCCTTTTTGCCTTCAGCTTTTAGCAAAAAAACAACGCCCTCTGTGGGATGGGAAAATGTATTAATTCCAAAGGCTAGTATCTTTGCCCAAACCCCCCGAAGAAACCCTTTCTTGATCTGTTGTGAAAGCATGATCAGTGGAAAGATCAGGTAGTCTGTAAACCAATTAAATCCTGTTGTATAAATCCCCGTTTCCTGTAACCCTAGACTTTCTGGCAAAGATTTGATTTCCACCATATCGATGGGCATGCTACTGCGCACACCAAACTCAGGCCCATAATCAATATTGATAGCGTCTTGATAGGTGCCAATTTTCCATTGACCATTTTGATAAATTTCAGGTCGATAATCGGCTACCATATCTACTAACTCATAGAGAGACTCAGAATTGTCAAGCCGAGTATTCATCACAAAAGCGACGATCGCTTTGTCATACTGATCAAAATAGTCAGCCCCATGGCGAATAACGGTGGCTGGTAGTCCAGGATGAAAGCCCGCCTGGGTAATAAAGCAGCATCCAGCCGTCGTTATCTGGTGTTGCAGAGTTTCTAATATGGGATATACAGTTTGTTGAAAGTAGATATCTAAATAGTCAGTATGGGTTGCAATGGCTGCTTCTGCGATCTGCTTTGCCCATGGTGTGGTAGTAGCAGCCACCAACAGAAGATCAATATCATGGAGAGCGCTATGCAGACTCGCTACATCAGATGCATCGACATAGCGAGCCGCAATTCGTTGGGGTGAAAATTCTTTTTTTAATTGATTGACAAATTCTGTGGCTTTTTTGAGCCTCCTACCTGCAACGATAATGTTGACGTGGGTTTCTTGGAGGAGATGGCGACAAAACAGTTTTCCTGTTCTTCCATATCCTCCCAGAATTAATATGGTTAGATTATTTTTCATGATCGGCCTCAGTCCCAAGCCCAGGACCTATGCTAACCATCCTACTTTGGCTACTTGCATACGGCACAGTCAAACCGTATCTAGCAGCTTTTTATTTATCTCAAGTATTTCAATAGATGGGCTGAATTCGGCTAACAACAAAGCTTATATGTATCACAAAAGCTAGCTATTTATTGCATCAAGCTATGTTTTCAATAAGTGCAAGCTTTTTTTTAACTTTTCTATTATTATGAGCATATAACTAATCAGTAATTAAGGTCAGAACTTCTTTACCCTGTAGTATCTCGTCCCTTGCTCAGTGAATTCGTGCGGTGGTTGAGGGCAAGCTGTGCAGTTAGTTGAGCCAACTTTGAAGATAGAGGATTGAATTTAGCTATGGCAAATGTTGTTGTCATTGGGGCAGGTCTAGCTGGACTGCCTGCAGCCTATGAGTTACGTCACTTACTTCCCCACAAACATACAGTGACGTTAATCTCTAATGAGCCTAAGTTTACGTTTATCCCAGGCCTGATTCCGGTCGCCCTAAACTTGAAGCCGCTAGAGCATGTTCAGCTTGATCTTGCTCGTTTAGCAAAACGTCATCGCTTAAATTGGGTGCCTGGTAAGGTGACAGATCTTAATCCGCAAACGCAGACTGTTACCGTCGAAGACAACCTTGTTGTTCCGTATGACTACCTTGCGATCGCAACCGGGTCGTCCCTGGCCTTTGATCAAATTCCTGGGCTAGGTCCCCATGATGGCTATACCCAGTCTGTGTGTACTCCAGATCATGCTATGGGCGCACGTCAGGCCTGGCTTGATTTTCTCAAAGATCCTGGCCCCCTGGTGGTTGGAGCCGCACCTGGTGCAGGCTGTTTTGGCCCAGCCTATGAGTTTGCCCTCATGGCTGACCATGAATTGCGTCGTCATGGATTACGGGAACAAGTCTCCATCACCTATGTCACGCCAGAGCCATACGTCGGACATTTAGGGGTCTCTAATGTGAAACATGCCAGAGAGTTGACAGCAGACCTGATGCAAAAACGTGGCATTGACTGTCTTGAGAATACTGCCATCACAGCCGTAGATAACAGGCACATAACCGTGGCCAGCGGTCGTCAGCTACCTTTCAAATACGCCATGGTTTTACCGGCTTTTTACGGGTCTAATTTCATTAAAACGGTGCCGGGTCTGGGCGATGAAAAAGGCTTTATTCCCATCTTGCCAACCCAGCGCCATCCTGACTTTCCCTCGATCTATGCGGCGGGGGTCAGTGTTAAATTACGGCAGCCCGATCAAACCCAAATACCCATTGGATTACCCAAAAGTGGTCAAATGGCAGAAGCTATGGCGACAGCCGTAGCCCACAATATTGCCGTTGACCTTGGCGCTATTCAATCTTCCCACCAGGTTCCTACCTTAGAAGCTCTCTGCTTTGCTGAATTTGGCGATACTGGCATTGCCTATATTGCTGCCCCCGTCCTACCTGATCCTAAGACTGGTAAACGAAAATATTCCTATGCTGTACGTGGCCCCTGGATCGTCTGGGTCAAGGCTGCATTCGAAGCCTATTTTATGGCCAAAATCCGTACTGGAACGGGTATGCCCTGGTTTGAGAGGCTAGGCCTACGCGGACTATTTGGGCTCAAAATGCTTAAGCCTCTTCCAATCGCTTCTACACCTGATTTAGGAGAAGAGATTCATGCTCGTCGCAGTTTCCAGCATCATACTCCTCAACAACATACTGACTCAGATGTTGTTGAGGAGTGTAGTGATAATCTGCATCATCACGTGTCATCCAACAATCGTCTCGGTTGAGACACCTCCGTTGGCCAAAAAGGTTGTGATGATCAAACAGCACATCTATCAATGATAGAAATATAAGCGATCGCTCCTGCGATCGCTTATATTCACCTAGGGGTTGTTAAAAATTAAGCTCGTGGTTTTAGCTAGGGAAATAGCTTGAGCGACTGGTTGGGTGTGAAAGATGTTGCTTGGGGTCCATCCGAGTTCCCTTTCCGGAAGTAATCCAGTTATCTCAACTAGGCCAACTGGGCTTCCCCATGGTTAGGGCCGAAACGCCCCCCTAAAAACCAACGTATCGATTTCTGCGGAAGATTTAGAGTGTGAAACTCAAATCATGAGGTTATTGCTTAACGGATCCTTATTATTGAGTTAAGTCTTGAATAATTATTGAGTTAAGCCTTGAATAGCTTAGGTTACTGTAAATCAGCGATCAATTTAGACAGACGTGTCATGATTGCCGAGATATCATCAGGTGTTGCATTCTCCATTCCCATTGCGATCAGAAAAATGCCTAGTTGAACAGCATCCTCTAGTTCAAGGATCATTCCTAGTTCTTTAGTCTCTTCTAAAACTGCAGCCAGGCGGCTGGGCTGATTTACATCAAAGTCCACATGTACCGTTGAGGGGCTTTCCTGCTCATGCCCTGGAATTTTTTCGAGTCGAGAGATTTTATTTGCATTAACGGTCACACTGGTGACATTGCTAATGACTGTGATATCACCAGTCTTAAGGGGCTGAACAAGTAGTTGTTTGGCATTCATTTGAGTCATGACCTTGGATTACTACTGTTTAGAGAAGGCTTTATTGATTAGCTGATTATATCACTGTCTAGTTATATTTTAGACAAAGGGTACACTTCGTTATCAAAGTCATGAGTTCATTAGTTCGTACGCTTCTTCAAAAGTAAAGTTTTGTGTTTAAAGTGCACTATTAAAAGTGAGTTGAATCAATTGTTAACTACTATCTGGCAATATAATGGAATAACCTGTCTAGATTCACCCCTCCTTCGATGCCAAAAAAAGCAGCTCTTTCTAAGAAAAACTTGTCTAATGTCGCTCAATTAGCCGATTGTGGAGTGGCTAAACTGTCGCCTGCAGCACTGGGTTTAATGGCGGATTTCTTTAAGATGTTATCTGAATCTAGTCGACTACAAATCGTGTGTGCTTTAAAGGCCGAGCCTAAGAATGTTACCGAGATTATTGCAATTACCGGTTTAGGGCAAGCCAATGTCTCTAAGCACCTGAAAATGTTGGCTCAGGCTGGGATTGTTTCCCGTCAGGCTCGGGGAGTTTGTGCCTACTATCAAATTTCAAATCCATTTATCTTTGAACTTTGTGAACTGGTTTGTGATGCGCTTTCAATTCAAATTGATCATCAAAACGAACAGTTCGAAGCACTGGGTGTAATGTTGCAAGATGTTTGAACCCGATGGGGTTTGAGCCTGTGGCTGATGGTTATTTAAGGAACTGGCAAAGCTGGAAACCTCTTCTACTCAAAAAAACAAGCCTTGACAGGCTACCGGTTTTATGCAGTTAAGCTACTGCGGTAATGGGCTTTTTCCTTGGGAAGATATGCGGTTTGTTGTAAGGTCCTGGCTTTGAGTTGAAAAGAGCGGTTGATACGAATGCGGCTTAAAAAGTCTAAATCATGGGAGATCACCCAAAGGGCACTGTGGTAATTATTGAGGGCCGTTACCATCTGATCGACGGTAGTTATGTCTAAGTTGTTAGTGGGTTCATCTAGAATCAGCAGGTCAAGTTCTGAAATTGTCAGCATTGCGATCGCAAGCCTCGCCAATTCCCCGCCACTTAGCACTGAGGCCATCTTATGGGCATCATCATTAAAAAATAGAAAATGCCCCAGCTGTTGTCGCAGCAGCTGATAGGTCAGTGTGGGATTGGCCCGTTGCATATTTTGCAAAACGGTTTGAGTGCGATCAACTAGATCGTAGGTTTGGTCTAAATAGACTGTGCGCATATTGGCTAAATGAATATTGCCGCCTTGCAAATGGGCTGGGGTGTCTCTGACATCTAGGATGGCTTTGATGAGGCTGGATTTCCCTGAACCGTTGGGGCCAGCAATGGCAATGCGATCGCAACTGCTGACCTGTAGCTCAATCGCTTGGAGTAATAATTGCTCTCCGACCCAAAGATCAGCTTTCTGGATATCAATTAGATTCCTATGTTTATGGCCATTTTCCTCTAGCTGAATACTCGTTGTCTTATGGGTTTTAATTTTGGTGGTGGCTACTTTTTGAGTCGCTGCAGTGACTGCCTTGTCATGTTTCTCTTTCAGTTTGCCTGCAGCCACTTCAGCCTTACGCTTTAAGTTGCCAGCAACAATGCGAGGCATGTTGCCATTGAGGGCTTGTCGCCGCCCATTGCGATGAGACTGACTAGCCCGTTTTTGCTCCCTGATGGCAGTGGCCTTAGCCCGTTTTAGTTCCTTCCGTGCCGTCTCATGGCTCCTGATCTTGGCTGTTTCTTCCAGCTGTTTTTGTTCTCGATAGTACGAAAAGTTCCCTCCGTAAACGTGCAGACCTGTCGCCGTTAGCTCCCATGTGGTTTTAGCTACTTGGTCTAGAAATGATGGTTTGTGGGAGACAACGACAAGTGCCCCTTGATACTGGTCAAGGACCCGAACCAGCTCTTCTAAGGCCAGGTAATCGAGATGATTAGTGGGTTCATCTAGCAAGAGTAGATCGGGCGATTGGGCCAGACCCATGGCTAAAAATAGCTTGGTGAGTTCTCCGCCGCTCAGACTTTGCATAGATAGAGATAAATCCAGATTTGTGCTGAAAGCAGTTGCCAGCAGCTGTTCAATTTCCCACCATTCATCAGAAATGGTATTGAGAAAGTCAAAAACAGACTCTGATCGCAGTGACGCTCTAATTGTGTTGAGCTGTGGCAGATAGTAGATGGCACCATGGGTACTCACGGTGCCTTGAGTAGGCCGAAGTTGACCCCCTAAAATCCTCAGCAGGGTTGATTTTCCGATACCGTTAGGACCGACTAGAGCAATGCGATCGCCCAGCGTGATACTCAGAGAAATCCCTTGAAACAATGTTCGTGTGGATTCTATTGCGTAGCCTAAGCTCTCCGCAATGACATAGGGCCTTTGAGGGTTAGACATCCCTTAGCTCCTTGCTAATGCATTACTGAATCTTTGTAAAAGACTGAATCTTTGTAAAAGACTTAATTTTGAAAAGACTGATATCGAGGCAAAACCGATACTGAACTTGCCTCAGCCAGTGATGTAGCCAGACGTATATCGATTGCTGCCGGTGAAGAGAACCGGCATGGCACGCTTACAAAGCTAATGTCTTGGCTTGTTTCACTTAAGAATACTACTTCATTAATCTAGAGCTAGAGCCTAACGGAGTTTTGACTAGGATAGCGCACCCGTAACGAAAATGTCCAAGTTATGAATTTCTATTGCTTAGAAGTTGTTGTATAAGCTGGTCCAGCTGTTTGAGTTTAACCGGCTTACTGAGATACTCATTGGCCCCAGCCTCAAGGCAGCGATCGCGATCGCCCTCCATGGCCAATGCCGTTAGGGCAATGATGGGAATATGGGCAAGGGCCGGATCACGGCGAATATGGCGTATTGCCTCTAGACCATCCATCTGTGGCATTTGAATATCCATGATGATGACGTCAGGCTGTTGGGATTTACTCAGGCTAATGGCCTCTTCACCGTTCCTGGCAATGATTAAATGGTAGCCTTTGGCCTGGAGATAATTGGAGAGTGTTATAACATTGGCCTCATTATCCTCTGTCAGTAAAACAATGGGACCACGCTCGTTTACCTGAGTAGGTTGTTCGATGCCGGTATATATACTGGCATCAGTCGTGTTTGCGATTTGAGTTTCGTTAGCACAAGGCAGGGTGATGCTAAAGCAGCTGCCATTGTCGACTTGGCTCGTGACCTTGACTTCGCCACCGTGCAGCTTAACAATCCGCTTGACTAAGGAAAGCCCTAAGCCGGTGCCATTGTATTGGCGATTGAGGGCACTGTCGATTTGAATAAATGGTTGAAATAGTTTTGGAATATTTTCAGGAATAATGCCAATACCGGTGTCAATAACGGAAATTTTTAAGCTGTTGGCCACTTTATAGCTGTCTTGTGTCGATATAGGTAAGGGTGGACCTGACTTAACCATTAATGTGATACACCCACCATCAGGAGTAAACTTAACTGCGTTATCGAGCAAGTTAATCAAAACCTGGCGAATCCGTCGTTCGTCAATAAACAACAGGGGAGACTTATGCGGTAGTTCGGTTTTGAGATGTATCTGTTTTCTCAAAGCTCGCTCTTTAATAAAAGCAAGGCTAGAGTTGCAGAGAGGGGCAATGGCAGTGGGATGACAATCTAGAGCGACATGGCCAGATTCAATTTTGGATAGGTCAAGAATGTCGTTAATCAGTTCTAGGAGATGTTTACCACTGCTCTCGATAGTGCCCAGGGCCTTATGTTGTTTCTCATTGATAGAGCCAAACACTTGCTCCTGCAACCCATCTGCCATACCTAAGATGGCATTAAGAGGTGTGCGTAACTCATGGCTCATGTTAGCTAAAAATTCAGTCTTGGTGCGGTTAGCCTGGTGGGCCGCGTCCTCAGCTTCTTTGTAGTGGGTAATATCTTGGAAAATGCCAATGACCCCCATGACTTCCCCGTCTAAATTCTGAAGGGGGATTTTATTGGTTTCTAACCAGCCCTGTTTACCCTTGCCGTTAGACATCGGTTCGATAATGCCAAACTCAGGTTCCTTAGACTCTCTGATTCTGCGATCGCACTCAATATAGAAACTGGCTTCTTCCTTGGCCCACGGCATATCATAGTCAGTCTTTCCGATGATTTCCCCAGGCTCTAGACCAGCTACCTCAGCAAAACTTTGATTGCACCCTAGAAATGTATTTTCTCGATCTTTCCAAAAAATTGATTGGGGTAGGTTATTGATCACCAGATAGAGCAAATTTTGAGACTCAGAGAGTTCTTTAGTGCGCTCTTTTACTGTGTGCTCTAGATTTTGAGAGTAATTTTGTAATTCCTTAAAGGCTGCCTGTAGTTGGAGAATTCCGTGGTTGGAATGTAAGTTGGGCTGAACCACTAATGACCGCGCTAACCACCCCAGTAAAGGTAGGGCAATCAACCACATAACGCCCAAAATGCCCCCTGCAATGATAAAAACACGCACCGTGTTTTGACCGACAGACGTTGCATCCATTTCAATTACCAGGATGCTATCAGAACGCCTTAGCTGACTTTGAATTGGGGCATATCCATGTAAAACGGCTATGCCTTCTCGATTGGTACGGATAGTTGTTTCAGTAATCGGTGCTTGAATCTTAGTCTGCTGTTGTAAAAGATGGGGTAAGTCAGAACACACATCTCCGACCCTAGTCGGAGACTGGGGAAGACGATTTCCCCCAGGACGATAGTCTGAGGTAACGCTGTAGTGGCCATTGCGAAGTTGCACGATGTAAAGACGAACAATCCTGGGCTCCGAGGCTTGAATATCTTGCAATATTTTCTGATTAACAATAGGGTCAGAGTCAGTATCTTTAGGCTGATCATTGACAGATTGATAAGCACTATCAATCTGTAGGGCAGCTAAGCTAACGGTTCCCAGTAACCGATCTTGTAATTCTGCCCGTTGAGATCGCTGTAGCTGCCAATAAATTCCTACAGATAGAGCACCTGCCATCAAAGCAAGCAGACCGGAATAAGCAACGACAAGCTTGGTACTGAGATTCCAACGCATTCTCTTCCCCTACTCCTTTGCCTAAGGATCTAGCCCAAGCTAGTTTGAATAACCTCAGCCTAGCCAATTTTCACAGTAAAGGGGGCATAATTCACACTATTAACGGCAAATGGATAAGTAAAGTTACCACAGGCCTAAAATTTGTCGGTGTTCCCATCCAAAACTTCCCAGCAGATTATAGAGTACCTGTCACATTTCTAGTTCCCATCTCGTCTTCTCTAATGGAGACCTTTGATCGGAATATCCCCCATGACGACACGATTTGAATTTCAAAAAGTGGCCCCCGCTGCCTTCCGAGCCATGATGGAAGTAGAAAACTATGTTCGTAAAAGTGGCCTGGACAACTCCCTGGTGGAATTGGTGAAAACCCGAGCATCCCAAATTAACGGCTGTGCTTTCTGCATTGATATGCACACTAAAGATGCCAGACATGGGGGTGAGACAGAGCAGCGACTCTATGCCCTCAGTGCATGGCAAGAAACGCCCTTTTTTACACCTCAAGAACGCGCGGCCTTGGCCCTTACCGAAGCCGTCACCTTGATTGGAGAAAATGGTGTGACTGATGCAGTATATGAAGAGGTAAACCGCCACTTTACACCTGAGCAAATCGCCAACCTGCTGATGGCGATTGTTGCAATCAATGCTTGGAATCGCCTTAGCATTACAACCCAGATTTTACCCGGCAGCTATCAAGTTCAAGCAGTATAGGATAAGGTGACCATGATTACCGTAGCCAAAAACGACCCCATCGATCGACTTGACGTGTTTAATCAATATCGTTCGCTTTTGTTTGCGATCGCATATCGCATGCTTGGCAGTGTCACGGATGCCGAAGACATGGTGCAAGACACCTTTCTCCGATGGCAACAGGCATCTGAGAAATCCATCAAATCGACCCAAGCCTATCTGACTACAATCATTACTCGCTTGTGTATTGACCGGCTACGCTCTGCCCGTGTCCAGCGAGAACATTATATCGGGTCGTGGCTGCCTGAACCGATCGTCACTGAATCCACTACCAACTCAGCTACTGACCCCATGACAGTGGCTGAGTTGGCAGACTCTCTAACCATGGCCTTTTTGGTTTTACTAGAGCGACTATCACCATTGGAGCGGGCTGTTTTTTTGCTACGGGAAGCCTTTGGCTATGATTACAACGAGATTGGCCAGATTGTCGAGAAAAAAGCAGCCACTTGTCGTCAAATTTTTCGACGGGCACGTCAGCACCTGGCTGATCAGCGGCCACGCTTCCAGACCTCGCTTCAGCAGCAAGAACAGCTCACCTATAAATTTATGCAGGCCTCTCAGCAGGGTGACGTCCAGGGACTACTCGACCTACTGGCTAAAGACATTACGCTTTGGTCCGATGGTGGTGGTCAGGTTGTGGCTTGTCTGAAGCCGCTGCACGGTGCAGCTAAGGTGGCCGGATTCCTACGGGCAATCTACCGTCGGGCTCAAAAACTTGGCTGGGAATATGAGGTTGAGCTGGCTCAGATCAATGGCCAACCTGGCCTGGTTTACACCCGTGACAACACTATCGAAACTGTTGTGGCCATTGAGATTGTTGATAATCGCATTCAGTCTCTTTATTTTATGAGAAACCCGGACAAGCTAAAACAGAGTTTTTCAAAAGCCATTGCTGAGATGGTGAGCCTGCGGTAAAAACACGATTAAGTGGAGAACACCCTACTATTCAACCCTCATGTGAGAACTGATGAGAAATGAGAACACCAATAGTCTGGAGGCGTAATAGGGCGTATCTTTCTGCATGGGACTGTCCTTTTAGGTCTTTAAATAACGCTGATATATCTCCTGGGCAACATGTTTGTTAGCACTGGCGACATATCGAAAGTTGTAGGTGCGAAGTTTTTGCAGTCCCCCCAATGTCTGAAATACATCTGAGCACTCGGTAAAGTCTTGCCCGGTGGCATCAATCAGGGCTCCACCTTTCTGTTTAAGAAATGCGATCGCACCACAGACATCCCAAAAAGAGCCCTTACCCATCAAGGCAAAGTCTAACCGTGGGCGTTGACGATGGCGAGAATCACAGCACCACATCAACGTAGGCACAGCCGCACCTAACTGTCGACGTTTGAGCGTTAATCCATGCAAGGGTTGATTTTCAAACGTGCTGTCGATACCGTAGAACTCAGCTGAAGCTAAGGTCTTTAACGGTTTCATAATCGGCACACTGTCCTGGCTAAAAAAGAGTTCCCTTGTAAATGGCAATGAGATAATTCCACTGCTGATGGCACCATCTTTCACAAAGCCAATGGAAATGGCCCATAGAGGAATGCCTGCCTTAAAGTTGGCGGTACCATCTAGGGGATCTACCAAAAACCAGGTGCCATCTTGGGATGGTTTATCCTGTCCGATTTCTTCAGCCACGATACCAGAGGCGGGAAAGTCTTTTTCAATGGCTGCTAAGAGGATGCGTTGCGATCTCATATCCACGTCAGAAACAATGTCAAACTTGTCTGTTTTAGTCTTAAAGACAATGTTTTCATCCATAAACATCTGTTTCTGATACTGGGCCACCTCTGAAACGGTTGGTATCAGGCTTTCAATCATAAATCAGGCTAATGCTCTATGGTTAATGTTTACTGTCGGTGCCTCTGTCTAAGCCTCCTCTATCTAAGCCTCCTCTATCTAAGCCTCCTCTATCCAAACATCCTCTATCTAAGCCTCCTTCTATGGAGGTGCTGTCAAGATGATTGTACGGCACCTATGGGTATTTGACGATCATAGTCATTAAAGTCAACCTGGGTCACCTGGCACTAACAACAAATATTTGCCCTGGCGAAATCCATAGGTATAAACCGTCACTGGCTGAAAATTACCCATAATTCAGGGGTGAAACCCTGGCAAAATCAATAGTAACCCTGTTGTATATGGCCGCTGTTTGCTTAAGCTCGATTACTTGACATCCTGGTCTGCATAGACTGTGGACAATATTGAAATTCACAATCAGTCTCGCTTTAAAACTGCTCTCAATACTCCTAAAATATAGGGTTACGGTGCCTACTTCAGTACGCTTAAGCTGTAACAGAATTCGGTTTGGATATGACCATATCTGAACTATTGTTTCTCGGTCTAGAAGAAGATGGGCGCTCAAAAATCCTCTAAAGGAACCTCTCAGAGAAAACTCTCGAAAATAGAAAAGATAAAGGCAAATAGTAATTTTTTGCGCGAACCCTTAGCAACAGAATTATTACAAGATACGAACCATTTTAGTGAAGCTGCCCAGCAAATTCTCAAGTTTCATGGTTCTTATCAACAGGATAACCGTGATAACCGAGTCAAAGGGCAAGGGAAAGACTATCAACTGATGCTGCGCACACGAACGCCCGGTGGAATTGTGCCCCCGCAGCTCTATTTAACATTAGATCATTTATCAGAGAGTTACGGTAATCAAACCCTGAGAGCAACAAGCCGTCAAGCCTTTCAAATGCATGGGGTACTCAAGCAAGACTTGAAAACTGTCATTGCTGATATTATCAACAATATGGGCTCAACCCTGGGGGCATGTGGTGATCTGAATCGCAATGTGATGGCCCCTCCCGCTCCGTTTACACAGCGCTCAGACTATCAATATGCTTGGGAATATGCCAATAATGTGGCTAATTTATTCACGCCACAAACAGGGGCATACTATGAGATTTGGCTAGATGGCGACAAGGCAATCAGCGCTGAAGAAGATCTCAACCCAAATGCAGCTCGACAACAAGTTTTAAATAATAACGGCAGCTCCAACATCACTGAGCCTTTCTACGGTCCTCACTATTTACCCAGAAAGTTTAAGTGCTGCGTGACCGTACCAGGGGATAACTCTGTTGATGTGTATACCCACGATATTAGTCTAGTTGTCATAACTGATCAAAATGGTGAGCTGGAGGGATTTAATGTCCTAACCGGTGGAGGCATGGGGCGTACCCATAATAAAGAAGAAACGTTTGCTCGTCTGTCTGATCCCCTGGGCTATGTCCATAAGGATGACATTTACTCCTTACTTAGAGCCATTGGTGCACTACAACGAGACTATGGCGATCGCACGAATCGGCTCCATGCCAGAATGAAATACCTGATCCACGATTGGGGCATCGATACGTTTAAGACCAAGGTCGAAGGCTATTTTGGCAAACCTTTACAACCATTTAAGGACCTTCCTCCCTGGCAATACCAAGACTTTCTTGGCTGGCACGAGCAAGGAAATGGCAATCTATTTCTCGGCCTCTTAGTTGAGAATGGACGGATTCAAGATCAGGGTAGCCTGAGGTTAAAAACGGCTTTGCGGGAAATTGTAGGACAGTTTAACGTCCCCTTGCGGTTGACCCCTCACCATAATGTTCTCCTCTGCGATATTCAGCGATCTCAGCGCCATGTCATTGAAACAATTTTAGAAAAACACGGTTTGACTAGTCATCCAGATCAACTCAATGGCCTGATTCGCTATGGTATGGCGTGTCCAGCATTCCCCACCTGTGGTTTAGCCATCACTGAATCAGAACGAGTATTTCCAGCGATTTTGCAGCGAATTAATCAATTACTAGAAACGCTAGATCTGGCAGATGAACCCCTGATCATTCGTATGACAGGCTGTCCCAATGGCTGTGTCCGTCCCTATTTAGCGGAATTAGGTCTAGTGGGCAAGGGACCTGGCAGCTATCAGGTTTGGCTAGGCGGAACTCCTGATGGAACAGCATTAGCCCAACCCTATGGCCCAAGCCTACAGATTGAAAACTTAGAAACTTTTTTAGAACCGATATTTCGTTATTTTCAAGCCAATCGCAAACCCGGTGAACGCTTTGGGCCCTTTTGCAATCGTATTGGGCTGGATAGGTTGCAGGCTGTTTAAGGAGAAAAGAGATGACTGACGGCTCTCACAAATTAAGTCCATGGGTATTTATTAACTGATACAGTGCCTGCAATCGGGTTTTGGCTTTGACTTTAGCTAAGATATTGTTGATATGAAACTTGACGGTACTGTCGCTAATGTGGAGCTGCTCTGCAATGTCGCGATCTCGAAATCCCTGGGTCAGTAATCCAATCACCTCTTGTTCTCGATTGGAAAGCCGCAGTTGTGGTTGACTACCCTTGTTGCCAAGACCCCATTCCTCTCCTTTTATGACTGCTTCTACAGCAACTCGTAGTTGGTTGGCTGTGGTGGAAAGTGTGACTTGGGCATTGACCCCATCCGGTCTGATGTTGGCATTGTGATGAAGCCAAATGATGCGATCGCAACTACCGACTAAATCAACCTGATCCGTTAACAAAGGAATATGACGTTCCTGAGTCATCTGTACTGTGATCCCGGCCAAATGTGCTAGTTGGGTAAAGCCAGTTTGCAAGAGTGGTAAGCGACATTGAATGTTCAGCGATACTTCTGGAAGACTCACTACCGCTGGAAATGCCAGGGATATGTGCAGAGCATTAATGCTAGTTTCGGCATTAATCTTCAGGGAGCCACCAAAATAGGTAGCAATTGAGGTTAAATTCCCAAATACTAAAGCTTCCCAAGCTTGTTGTTCCTGGTACATCAAAGATGTGGTTGTCACTATTGCCTCTAAGGCTACCGACTTGATGTCATAGGCTAAACGACAGTAGGTACAATCGAGGGTTTTAAGAATTTCAGCAACCTTTAGGAATAGTTGAGTCTGGGATAAATCGAGGGCGCGCTCTGTTCCTAAAACTGTCAACTTTATCGACCCCAGTATCTGTGCGAGGCTGTCAGAGAGTGAAAACTCAGTAAGGGTGTTTGCGGGAATAGTTACGGGTGAAGGGTGAGTTTCTTTTTGATGCAGCGAGGCCATCTCTAATGCCACCGTTAATGTGGTACAAAACCCCAACAAAACTTCTAAAAATTCTGCCCCCATGGGATGATGGCCAAAGACGGCCAATACGCCAATCACCTTGTCAGCATTGGCTAAAGGATAGCCAGCAAAGCTAGTAATATCATTAGCGATCGCCCATTCAGGATATCGAATCCAGGATTCCTCGGCTAAGTGGTTGCTCAAAAGAGCAACACGATTTTGCGCAATTTTGCCAATTTTTAATTCCCCCATGGGGATACGGCTAAACGAACCGTCTGTGCGCGTATACAGCCCCGAGGATGCCACCAGTCGCAACAGTTTACGATCGGGCTCAATCAACCAAATTCGTGCAAAGGCACAGTTAAACTGCTCTATTAAACCCTCTGTGGCTATGCGGGCAATGTCCTCTTGATCAAGGGAACTAGAAAATCCCTGAGCAATTTGAGTGGCCCGTTGTAAGTCCCAGACTAACCGTGCATCGTCCAGCATATCAGCATTTTCCTTGATGCTACATCCCGGTGAATAGCCATTTTCCCATAAGCAATAGATTACAAAACCTTAACTGGAAATTTGTAAGTCGATATCAGAAAATGGCTCTACATTATTATGTAATCAATTACGTAATTACCTTCAAGGTTATGAATTTTTATCAGCAGGTGGGCAAAATGGCCTTGGGAAGTCGTCTCCGCCGCTTAGGGGAAAAGCTGCTGGAGGATGCTACCGAAGTCTATGCTCTATACGATGTGGATCTTGATCCCAAATGGTTTCCTGTTTTTTATGTGCTTTCCCATCAGCCAGGTGCTTCCATTACGGAGATCGCTCAAACCATTGGTCATTCCCACCCATCAGTGAGCCAGATTGTCAAAGAAATGAAGAAAAAAGAGTTAGTGATTACCGATAAAAGCCAAAAAGACGCCAGGGTAACTATTGTTCGCTTATCTGAAACAGGCAGGCAGTTAATCCCCAAGATAGATAAGCAATATAGTGATGTTGCTCAGGCCGTTGAATCTTTACTTTCAGAAACCCAATTCAATCTCTGGAAAGCCTTGGAAGAGGTTGAATTTTTGCTAGATGAAAAGAACTTTCTTGTGCGTGTGCGAGATGCCCGTAAGCTACGTGAGCAGCAGCAAATTGAGATTATTGACTACAGGCCAGAGTTTCACGACGACTTTAAGCAGCTAAACTACACCTGGATTGAGCATTACTTTACCGTCGAAGAGTCAGATCGCCAGTATCTAGAACATCCTGATCAAAAAATATTGGCACCAGGGGGGCACATTTACATGGCTCGATATGAGAACAAAATTGTCGGTACCTGCTCTCTGGTAAAAATAGATGATACTCGCTACGAGCTGTCTAAAATGGCTGTTGCAGCAGATATGCAAGGTAGAGGTATTGGTTGGTCATTAGGTCAAGCGGCCATCCGTAAAGGTCATGAATTAGGTGCGAAAACGCTTTATATAGAAAGCAATACCACATTAAAACCAGCCATTAGCCTTTATCAGAAACTGGGATTTCAAAAGATTGTTGGTCCAGCGTCTCCCTATGAGCGTTGCAATATTCAACTAGAGCTGTCGTTAGAGCCCTAACCATTGATAGCGTGGCGCATAGTGACAAGTATCATACAGCTTAAAGAAATAAGTCATTGTGCAATCTAATGTTTGCGGCTATTCCGTTTGACAATTTGGTAGCAGGCTCTTTGATACAGAACTAATTTGTGCTGTCTGCGACACTGGTTGGTGTTCTAAGTAGTGAAATGCTAAACGGCGTGTTAAGAGCCACGTTTTGTTAATATTTATCCTTTGCAAATAAAGCTCAAAGTCAATCCACAAGCTTTTTACGCTGTCATTGATAAAAATTAATCTGAATAAACTGTTGATGAAAACTGAATAAACATGAACTTTTCCGGATTGTTTATGTCAAGGATGACTGCAACAGTGAATTTGTTGCACTGTGCAGATAGATTAAACCATCATGAGTTCTAAGTTTTTTCCAAAGTTTACGATAGCTACTGCTTATCCTATGATGTTTTCCTCGGGTGATCTAAAGCACATTGAGTCTGAAATGCTCCAGGTTATTTTTTCTGAGTCAAACTCTGCTTCTAGGAATTTATCTGAGCCGTCGAGTAATTATTTCTTTGACACCATTGAGACTCCAACTGAATTATATCGTTGGGTCCAAAATACTGAGTCTCAACGGTTGCATCAATTAAGGCAGCTAGAGCGGCTTTGGCAAATTGAGCCAGAAGATTTCTCTAAAAGAGGATAAAACAATCCAGGGAAGACTTAGTTGGTAGTATTTGTTTCAATGTTTCGTAGCTCACAAGTTTGCTACAGTTTGCTACATATAGTTCCTGGCTTAGCTTATTTATATAAATGTGTCTAAATCGTCCAACTAATGGATTCCTATTGGTTAGAACGAGGTTATTAAAGACAGTGCAGTTCTGAGTTAGTTTGATGATGGTTAAAGGGTGCGATCGCACAACCGTCTGATCAGTGTCTGTCTACACTGGGCCCAAACATCATCATTATCAGAGTAGAGAGTAGCTTCGCTTTGTAGTAGATTCGGCTAGATTGAGCATTTTATCAGTAGCGATGGGCGATAACTATGCTTGTAACCTGTAGCTTTAAAGGACCCTTATCAAGAGTTAATTAGTTTCAGCCATCCTAAACACCACCGATATCACCGTCCCTGTTGCCGCCGTCGACTCAATCGTAAAATACCCCCCATGGGCCTCCACAATCCGTTTTACAATCGCTAAACCCAATCCTGTACCTGTAGATTTTGTCGTAAAAAATGGCTTGGTCAACTTGGGCAACACATCTGGCGGAATTAGCTCGCCGCCATTGTGAATACGTAAACACACCTGACCGGGCTCTGTCTCCAAATAGCAAGTCACCGCACTGCCTGGCTCAATTGCTTCACAAGCATTACTCACCAAGTTGATCAACACCTGTTTCAACTTGTCTGCATCCCCCTGGATGATTACCTGTTTGTCAGTGGTTTTTAACACCATCGATCGACCTGTTGCAAGGGGTTGAACCCTGAGGGTGTCTAACACCTCAGTCGTTAACTCAGTTAGATTAACGTGGGTAGTTTGCAATTTTTGTGGTTTGGCATAGAGTAAAATCTCGTTTAACAGGGACTCTAAACGCTCAGCTTCCGCAGCGGCCAAGTTCAGACGCATCGCATTTCTCTCGGAGAGATCAGCGTTACGCAGGGCACCTAACCCCATCTTGACCGTGGTGAGGGGATTACGCACCTCATGAACAATCATAGAGGCCAATTCCCCCACTTCTGCCAACGCCGCCAGGGCCTGTTCGGCACGTTTGCGATCGCGAATATCCCTGACAATCGCCACCACACATATCCGCTCGGCATACTCTATCGTCGAGGCAGAAATTTCTGCGGGTACGGTGATACCAGATTTGGTCAGACAAGTGAGCTGATCCGTCCAGCCTTGACCTGTTTGCAACACCGATTCGGCAAAGGCCAAAAATTGTGGCATCTCTTGGGGATGAATACTGGAAATGTGAACACTCTCCAGTAGTTCTTGGTGGCTGTAACCCAGTAGTTGCGTGGCTTGAGGGTTCGCTTCCAAAACGCGATCGCTAGTGGGATCAATGACAAAAATAGCGTCGTTTGAAGCATCGAAAATTCGGCGTAAGTGCTCTTCACTGTCTTTAAGCTGAGCATTCAGCTCTGTCAGTTCCGCCGTACGCTGGAGCACCCGTTGCTCTAATTCAGCATTGATTGTCATCAGTTTAGACTGGGCTGCACGCAGCTCCTGGGTCCGTTTGATCACTTCTGCTTCTAGCGCTTCGTTAAATTTCTGTTGTTGTTGCCATAGTTGATGATTATCAATGGCCGTTGCCGCTCGCTCAGCAAAAAGCTCTGCCATACTGATGAGCTCGTTAGAAAACGGTCGTGGTTGTTGGCTAAAGCTACAAATTGTACCAATGGTCTTACCCGTCACCGTCCGCAGTGGGACGCCCAAATAGGCAGAATATCCCTCCGGTCCTTCACCATGGCTGCGATCGACAATAAAGTTTTCCACCGTCAGCGGACATCCCGTTTTCACCACTTTGTCCGTTAGGGTGCCATGCAACTCATACACGGCTTCTGGATCGTCGTTTAAGTCAAGGGTACTGGCCAGAATTCGTTCTGAATTATCCCAACAAAGGGTGACCACAGCCCAGTCTGTCCCTAAAATACTCTGAACTCCCTGGGCTAATTGATTTAGATAGTGGGTAAGATTGCGATCGCGGTAGCTTAAATTTGTGAGTACATCAAGAGTTTGCTGAGCTAGAACATACTCGGATTGAGACATAGCAAATCAGTTACAGCCAGGGAGTTCAGGCAACTACGCCACTTATTTCAGAATACAACATCCTTTAAATGCCTAAAACAAAGCTGTGATCTTACTTAAAGCATCGATCACAGCTTTTGGTTTCAGATTTTAAATCACGGTTTTACAGAAAAATCAAACCTGCAATGTTTACGGGTAGCTACGATACTGTTGCTGTTTCAACATCCAAACTATCCAGTAAACCAGCCTCTAGTTTGTCCAGTAGACTACCAGCAGACTCAGATGTTTTATCAGTGACGGATGGGAGTTCTTCAGGAATTTCAAATCGACAGCTGCCACAGCGTAAAAAAGGGCCAGATTTACTAGCATGACGTAGTAATTGAACGCCACAGCAGGGACAGGATTCCATCAGCATAAAAAACCTCATTAACAACAGCTTTAAATCAACAATTTTCTGTCAGTAGCCTATATTACTGACAGAAAATTGAGGGGTATGCGTTGCGTGAATAGCTAGCTGATCGATGCCCAATAGCAACAACCAGCATTAGACGCTGTAGCAGACTGTATTTTTGGACAGCCTTAAAGGCGTCTATCATTCCTTCCATACCAAACAACGGGCGACA
Organism: Leptothoe sp. EHU-05/26/07-4; assembly: GCF_043421015.1. Lineage (NCBI taxonomy): Bacteria > Bacillati > Cyanobacteriota > Cyanophyceae > Nodosilineales > Cymatolegaceae > Leptothoe > Leptothoe sp. EHU-05/26/07-4. Next base: position 352,067 of record NZ_JAXSQV010000003.1, on the reverse strand, counting down.
TTCGTGACATGCTAAATACTCTAAGCATGGTTAAGCCCTGTAAAGGGATTTTGCACACATTGTCTTTACAATAACAAGTGTAACTATTTATTGCCATGTCGCTGGCAATAAAATGTGTCGCCTGTAACTGTCAAACCCTCATGGACAGTAGATCTTAAAAAGGATCATCCACAGGGAAAATAATGATTCAAATTGATCGAATACTTTAAAGACTTGGCATGGAGCTGTTTTTATTGACTAGCCATGCGTTTGGGACCAGGCAACATCTGTTTGCTGGTCAGATATTTGTGGAGTTCATGGGCATTTAAACGGCAGAGATCTTTGGATAACTCGTTAATGGTCATTGTTCCTGGCACATAGTTTTGAACAGACTCACGTAACGTTCCTAAAATATGAGGCTCTGCTACCAATACGAGGTCATAGCCAGAGAAGCTTTGGGCCATGCTGCCAATGTGCTGTAAAACCTTACTGGCAAAGCGGCGATTGGTTTCTGTAAACTGTGTTGTTTTTTCGTGGCGATTGCCGTGGTGTTTCCGCCCAATTAGATTGTTGCTAGGCCCTTTGGTGGTTATGGGCTTTTCGGCATTATTCAGGCTACTGTGCTCGGTTAAATGGGGGCCTGATTGTCCCTGATCAGAAAACTCAGTTCCGTTAAGGGTAAAAAAACGAGCTTGGGCACCATCTACAACCGCGACAAGATATGAGCGCATACGTAGTCCTAATTGTTTGTATTTGGAATCACATTGATTCTAACAGCGTAATCTTCTTGGCTTAACAGCCCTGCTCACACCTTTAACAGCGTGACTTATTTATTAATACTTTAGAAAAATATGTATCATTCGCTTAATTGTTGAAGCATAAATTTTTCTGGTTAGAATTAAATATAAAGAGCTGCTATGGAAACCTCGTGAAGGCTTTATTAGCAAATGACTACTAAATTAGGGACTCAACTCTCTCCAAGGTCTATTTCTCTGAAAAGACTGCGATGGAGCGGATTAATGCTGATACCAATGGCTTCTTTGATACTAGGAAGCCCTGGGCAAGCGCAGCAAGTACGGGTGATCCAAGCTCCAGCTCCTTACAATGCCTGTAATTTGCGCAGTCAAGGGGGCATTCAATACCGTGTGATTGGAACCTACAGAAATGGCAGGCAGGTGACATTGCTGGGGGAAGCAGGGCGCGGTTGGTACCGAGTTCAGATTGGAGAGCAGATTGGTTGGATGGCTCGGCAATGTCTTGGCCTCTAGGTCCAACAGCGGGGTATTGAGCTATGTATCTGACCAGAGTAAGTCTGTTCAATGGTGTTTATAATGTATGCTCGCGGTGATTAGGCGTTTAGATCGACTTGAGTCATGAATTTTGATACTTTTACTGAGTTTATTCAAAAAAGTTTTCGGGTTTCTCTAGGGGCAGCAGCGTCTGCAGTCGAGGCTATTCAAGATCCTCAGGCGTCTGCTAACAAATTTTCTGATATTGGTACAGATTTTAATCGGCTCACCGATGAGTTAGAAGTAAAAGGCGCGGTCACCGAGAAAGAAGCGCGTGAGTTTGTTGATAGCGTTAGTAGTAACTTTAACGATCAGTTCCCTAATCCCTTTGCCCCGTCTTCTGCTAGCAATGCCACTGTCAATACAGTGGCTAAGCCTGTGACAGACAGCGGTATTCAGGCTGAAATTAAGGCGTTGACTGAGCAATTATCGGCCATTCGTCAAGAAATTGAACAGCTCAAGGCTCAAGGGTCATAGGTGATAGCTCCAGTACGGAGTGCGGGCAATCACCGTGATTGGAGAGTAGGCCATTGAGATTGTTCAACGGATGGCATTCTCCCTGCTAAAGCCCGTTAATAAATTTGTTTGACAAAGCGTCGGCATTGCTAACAATGCTGACGCTTTATTTTTAAACACCGGACCCGTTCGAAATTTTTAGTGAGTGCTGTGTAGCTTTGGCTGGGAGTATTTCTGACGTTATTCCGGTGAGCATCATATGAAGCATTTTGCTGTCTTGATTCAGTTATTGCGCGATCGCAATCAGTTTCTTGAGGATATTCGGCGTGATGTCAAACTGGAGCGTAAAATCTTTTCGTTGCTGGTCGTCAGCTGTATATTCTTTGGGGTGTATGGAGCCATCATTGGTTCATCCAGCAGCTGGCTACAGATGATGGCATCGGCGGTTAAACTACCCGCTTTGTACCTGATTACCTTAGCCATTTGTCTTCCCACACTTTATTTCTTTGATATTCTCTTTGGCTCTAAGTTAAATTTTCGCCAATATAGTGCCATGCTAATGACCACAGTGGCTGTGATTAGCGTGCTGCTGTTCAGCTTTGCCCCCGTGGTCTTATTCTTTTTGATTTCAATTCAAGGGTATAACTTCTTTTTGCTACTCAATGTGGCAGTGATGGGCCTAACCGGTGTGATTGGCGTGCGTCTGTTTTATCAGGGGATGCGCCAGGTGGTGGGCGAAGATGCAGCAGGTAGTCAGCTGCGCAACCGTTTATTGTTAGGTTGGCTAGGTTTGTATGCGTTGGTCGGTTCACAATTAGGATGGACGCTGCGTCCCTTTTTCGGTGCCCCTAATGAACCGTTTCAGATATTTCGACCCGAAATTGAGGGGAACTTCTACGCTCAGATTTTGACAAGTCTGGGGTCCCTATTAGGTCTGTAGAAACGTTCCACAGAACGTTTCTACAGGATCGGAGACAGACATGAGCGACGTGAATCTGGATAGTTTGCGGATTACAAATCGTGATTTGGACGAGCTGACGGGGCTGGATATTAGCGATTTATCCATGGGGTGGGGGACCCGCTTGTCAGTCTTTCGGCGGCCACGGTTACGCTGGGCCTGGTTGATAAATCAAGGGCTGGTGCTGGCTGTGGCGCTGGTGCTCTGGTTGCCGGTGTGTTTAGTGCTGGGCCGCAATGTGGCCCAGCAGGCGGTGGTTGTGTTTATGGGTATTGGTGTGGTGGGTGCGATCGCCACTACCCTTGCCCATGGCAGTTATGGCATTTACAAAGGCCGGCAACTTAAGGTGCTCAGCCACCTACTGGATGAGGTGGATCGCTTTAACGAAATGATTAAGGCCGTTGAAATTTTAGAAGAATTACGTCAGGCCGATCGCACATCTAGACGTTTGGCATTAGATAATCCCGATGCTGTCAAAGAAGCATTACACCTTACCCGCGAGAGTTTAGTGTGCGGACTTACGAGCGATAAGATTATGCGCAAACACCAGCGGTTTATAGCGCGTCGCCATGAACTATTTGCCAGCATTGAGACTAATCTCTCCAGCCTACAGTCCCTCCAGGCCTCAGAGATGGCTGGAGACTATGCTCAACTTCTCAACGAAGCCCTGCAGGTAGGAACCAGTGTCCATCAGGAACTCAGAAGGATAACGCCTGATTAACGGCTAAATTCAGGTGTTGCTGATCGTCGCTATAGCCGTTAGAGCATTCCCTTATTGGGGACACTAGTCTAAGTCAAGGACTAAATGTGAGGGAAATATTAAAGTCATTTTTACGGTAGTTTGCTACTCAAACCGATGCAGTTTAATAGATAATAGTACATATATTTCTGATGTCATTTAGTTGTAACGAAGTTCCTGTCCAATCTGGATTTTAAGGAACTTCAAGGGTGATTCTTATTTATGAAAAAGACGTTTGTCCTCGATACTAATGTGCTGTTGCACGATCCTAAAGCCATCTATCGTTTCGAGGAAAACGACGTCATCTTACCCATTGCCATCGTTGAAGAACTCGATCGGTTTAAAAAGTCCCTGGATGAAACTGGCCGTAATGCTCGTCAAGTGTCTCGTACCTTAGACAAACTGCGCGGGCAGGGTAGCCTTACTGAAGGGATCTTTTTGGAAGGGGACGGTACTCTCAAGGTCTCTTTGTGTCATCAAGAAACTCTCTCTTCATTGCCCCTAGAACTTGAAGGCGATAAGGCCGACAATGAGATCTTAGCCGTTGCCCTAGAGCACAAACAAACCTGTCAATGCCCTGTGGTTTTGGTCAGTAAAGATGCCAACCTTCGCATTAAAGCCGATACCTTAGGTCTGGCTGCCGAAGATTATGAAACCGACAAAATTGATATTGACGATCTGTATTCTGGGACAGGGGAGCTACTGGTTGATGCAGAACAACTGAGCCAACTGTTTCGTGGTGGAACGTTGGAATTAGATGGCAAGTTCTATCCTAACCAGTCTCTCACCCTTGTGGATGTTAACAATCCAGCCCACACTGCACTGGCCATGGTGGAAGGGGAATCAGGACGTATTGTTCCCTTGCCAAAAGTGCCCTATGCCGGAATCTCTCAAGTACATCCCCGTAACCGAGAACAAAAGTTTGCATTAAACTTGTTACTAAATGACACTATCCCTCTGGTGACTTTAGTAGGTAAAGCCGGTACGGGTAAAACTCTGTTGGCCATTGCGGCAGGTGTTCAAAAAGTATCGGAGGAGAGATCTTACAGTCGGTTGTTAATATCTCGCCCAGTGGTACCCATGGGACGAGATATTGGTTATTTGCCTGGGGATATTAACGAGAAACTGACGCCTTGGATGCAGCCGTTGTACGACAACTTTGATCTAATTTTTGGCACTCAAGATCCGGTTGGTCAACCCGCCCATTGGCGCAGGGGACATGAAGAACTCATGGAAATGGGCCTATTGCAAATCGAAGCGTTGACCTACATTCGCGGACGAACGTTACCGAAACAGTTTTTGATTGTTGATGAGGCTCAAAATCTGACTCCCCACGAAGTTAAGACTATTTTGACCCGTGCAGGAGAGGGCACCAAAATTGTTTTGACGGGTGACACAGCACAAATCGACAATCCCTATGTGGATGCCGCTAGTAATGGTTTAGCTTATGTGGTAGAGCGGTTCAAGCATGAGCCTTTAGCAGGTCATATTTTGCTAACCCGGGGTGAGCGCTCAGCGTTAGCAGAGAGATCTACGGAATTATTGTAGGGGTGTCCCATGGGACACCTCTACAATAATTCCCGACAATGGTGGGTAGTCAGTTGGGAAAGCTAGAATGGATTTGTTTGATCAGCGTTCAATCAACCATGGCTATTCAGCAGGGCGACTATGAAAATCTGCTTGCAAGGTGCAGCAACTACCGAGGGGCATTAGCCATGCTCAAGCAGTATCGCCCCTATCTAGAAATGTTGCCCAGCATGCGCCGCCCCCAGGAAAGCATTGTCACGATTCCCTTACCTAATATTAGTATTCGACGCGCTATTGAGAGTCCCGTCGGCCCCTTGAATAAACGCCGAGAGGTGGTCACGTTACCCTGCGATTTGGCCATCCTCATGTGTGACCCTGAATGGAAAATCAAAACTGGTGTGGATGTGCTTCTTTTTATTCACCGTCCAGATGAAGATTTTTCGGAACTGTTATCTCGGTGGCGACAAACCCAGATATTGCTGTCGGAAAACTATGAATGGCTCATGCCAGCACGGCATGAACATCTGATGAATGAGGGCTCAGAGCAGCCCTATCCGCTGTTTGTTACCTTTCCCAAAACCCCAGAGCGCATCATCCGTGGATTAAAGGGTGCAGAATTACCTGTAATTATTTATACCCCAACCCTGTGGAGCGATCCAGAAGAACGTTCAGAGCTGGTAATTTCACCCCAGTTCGAGTCTGAGGAGCTGATTGACGACGGAGACGAAGCCCTGCGGGATTGGGGCATTGATATTGAAGCGGCGGATGATGGGGTGGAACCCTAGGAACGACCCGTAAAATCGAGTGTGAGACCATAGCAAAGAAGAGTAAGGGAGGACAGGTGCCCTAGAATATTCTGGTGCGCACATTTGAGTAAGCGCTTCAGTGGCTTCCCGGAGGGTATTTTGAGTTTTAAATTAAAAGGCTCACTGCAGGCCCATCCTATTTTGAAGGCACCCTGGCTTTTGAAAGCCCCCTGGCTTTTGAAAGCCCCCTGGCTGTGGCTAATGTTACTAGCCCATATTGTTTATTGGCTGACGGCGTTTCCCAATCCTGATGAGGCTTACTACTGGCTGTGGGGTCAGCGTTTAGATTGGTCCTACTACGACCATCCACCGTTCCATGCCTGGGTGCAGGGGCTTTTTTCTTATTTAGGACATTCCCAATTTGTGTTGCGGCTACCCACAGTGCTAAGTAATGGGTTATTTTTCTGGGCTTATTATCAAATTACTCGTTATATCTATGGCAGACGCTTCTATACCCCATGGGTTGTTACCATCCTGTGCTGTTGGAGTAGTCCACTTTATTTTTTATTTTTAACATTGGCCTGGCACGATCAGTGGCTAATTGCATTCTCTCTACTATCGGCCTACTGGTTTGTACGATTTTTAGATGGGGTGTGGTTAACGGGGCAGGGCAACAGCAGATATCTCTATGGAGGAGCTGCTGCCTTAGGGTTGGCCGGTTTGTGTAAATATACGGCTGTATTTGTGGGCATAACGGTTCTGGGTACGATTGTCAGTCAGCCCAAACTCCGCTGGCTTTTGCGGGATGGGCGACTGTACGGGGCAGTTGCGATCGCATCTCTTTTCAGCCTACCGATTTTAATTTGGAATTTTCAAAACGACTGGCTGTCGTTTCAGTATTACCTCACCCGCAGCGTTGACAGTGGCGGTGGTCCCACGTTGCGGCCCGATGCCGTTTTGTTTTTTTGGCTAACAGCGGCGCTGATTTTATCACCCCCTTTAGTTTGGGCCATGGTACGGTCTGTGATGCGCAAACGTCCCTTAAATTCTCCTACCTATCGCATCATAGCCTTAGGATTATTCCTCACATCAACAGGAACGCTTTCCTTAGTGGGGCTGTTTTCCACTGCGCTCTACTACTGGAATATTTTGGCCTACCTGCTATTGATACCGCTAGTCCCCACCTTTTTCCTTGATAAGAATCTTGAAACCCCGCGTCATCGAGACTGGCTCAATGGCATGCAAATTTTAGGAGTAGTTGTCGCCTGGCTACTGGTGATTAACTATTGTCTGTTACCAGTAACTGCTCTATTTGGCCCAGACGGCGATCCCGATGGGCGTATGTCGTTTGGATGGCACCAGGTAGCAGCGGTTGTCGAAGACTATGCCCCCCAGCACAATTTATTGTTGACGACCGACTACCGCTCTGCCTCTGCCCTGGCCTATGCGCTTAATGACGATCGTGTTTTAGCCATATCTGATCGCATCGATCAGTTTGATGTTTGGGCTAGCAAACGAGCTTTGATTGGCCAATCGGCCCTGGTTGTAGCCGACGACTGGCATCCCTTTGGTGCAGGACCGCTGACGCTAAAGTCTGGCTGGGAGCAAGTGACGACAATTCCAGTACAGCGGTTTGGGGTGAAGATTAAGGACTATTACTTATATTCAGGTGTGGTGGAGAGTTATTAGGTCTTAGGTCTTAGGCTTTTACTAGTGCGTACCCCTTAAAAAGCAACTCACTAATAACCAATAACCAATAAAAAAACTCAAAATTCCTTCAACTTCCCTCAATCCCCGCCTGATGCTCACACTTAAACCCCTTTTGCCGCCACTGCTCTAAGTTCACTGCGGTCAGAGGGGTTAACCGATGGCAGGTAGGCCTATGGACTTGAGCGACGAATGCCCACAGCAAACTGCGGCTGATATCAAGGGTACTTTTCAGCGTCGTTTCTTGATTGCCGGGGATGCCAATTTCATCCACAATCAGGGGCTCGACCCAAATTCCCTGGGCTCCAAACAAAATACGGGCCAGGGTGACAGCTCGAAATGTGTGGCTGCCAGAGGTAACTAGAGTGACATGACGAGCTCCCCAGCGCTCTAGAATAGGGACAGAATAAACAAAATTACCAAAGGTAGACTCAGCACAGTTCTCTAGCCAAACCTGATTTAGAGACGCCGTTGCTTGCTCAAATAGCAAACGAATGCAGGGGTCAGCAGAACCGGCAGATACCAAAATGGGTATCTCGGTTGAAAAGGTACTAGCTAGCTGAGCCATGTACATTTCTCGGCGAATGCTACCGCCTAAAACCAGGTAAGCATCTGTGGGGCGCTGGCTGGCTGGCCATAGACTACTGAAGGCAATCAATGTAGCAATCGTAACTGCCACTAGTAATCCCAGTCCGACGTGCCTTAAACGTCGTTTTAACGTCTTGGCCTTTGACATAGTAGATAGCTCTCGCTGCAGGCTTCAGTAAATATACTCCTGTAATTCCCCGGTCCAAAGCATACTCTGTAGATGGACTATGAGTCTTTGAGGACGTAGTATTTAGATAATTTGATTGGTCTAGTTAAAATCTTTAGCAAAACCTTTCAGATATCACTGTTTCTGCCCATAACAAAAGTAAGGTTTGAATAAAGATACTGCAGTTTTACGTAATTGACCTGTTTCGTGCGCTAGATTTAAGTCCAGTATTTATGCTGAAAAACTCAGTACGTAAGGGGCTGATTCTAAACGGTTGGTTACTTTACGTTAATATTGCAAATTTGTAGCTGCATAATTTGAAAATTTATTTTTGTTAGCGTTCATTTTGATCCTGGGCTAATCTACTCCTCCGTTTAGATTCTTACATTGCTTGCAAACATCTCATTACCCCCTGCCGCAACTGTTTCAATGAAAACCACATTAGAGTTACTTCGGTCGACTGGCGCGATCGCAACAGTTATTCTAGCACCCGCATTTTTTACCTCATTTCCAGCTGAGGCGGCATTTACGGATGGACCTAAGACGATTCTTGACGAAGCGTGGCAGATTGTATATCGCGAGTACGTTGACGATTCCTTTAATCGCACCGATTGGGTTGAGGTTCGTCAGGAGCTGCTAGGACAAAACTACACGTCACGCCAAGCCGCTTACACAGAGTTACGTCGGGCCCTACGCCGCCTGGATGATCCCTACACGCGTTTCCTAAGCCCTAATCAATATGCTGAGCTCACTGAGCAAACTTCTGGTGAGGTCTCTGGCATTGGTATCCGCTTGAATCGTGATAACGAGGCTGGGGCCATCGTGGTTACTGATGTTGTGGCAGGTTCCCCAGCTGAGCAAGCAGGGCTGAAGGTTGGGGATCACATTTTAGTGATAGATGGACGGGCCACCGACCTGCTGAGTGCAGAGCGGACGTCCCAACTGCTGCGAGGAGATGCAGACACCCAGGTTACGCTAACCATCGAACGCAATAGCGAATCTCAGACATTGGTACTTTCTCGGGCTCGAGTAGAAATCCAAACGGTTAATGCCAAGCTGGAAAATCAGAACAATATCAATGTGGGCTACATTCGTCTGGATGAGTTCAATGCCCATGCTGCAGAACAGATGCAAGCGGCTATTGCTGAGCTGAGTGAGCAGGGAGCCGAGGCGTTTGTGTTAGACCTGCGGGATAATCCCGGTGGCCTGCTACAGGCGAGTATTGATATTTCTCGTATGTGGTTGCGGCGTGGCCCCATTGTGCGCACCGTGGATCGCAGCGGCGACAGTGAAGCTATTTCGGCAAACCGAACTCATCTGACTGAGTTACCTTTGGCGGTTTTAGTCAATGGAGAATCGGCCAGCTCCAGTGAAATTGTTACCGGAGCACTGGGGGATAATGATCGTGCCATTGTGGTAGGCAGTCCCACATTTGGTAAAGCCCTGGTTCAATCTTTGCACGGTCTTTCTGATGGGTCTGGAGTTGCTGTCACTGTGGCCCATTACTTTACACCCAATGGTACCGATATCAGTAGTCGAGGCATTACCCCTGATATTCAAGTAGACCTGTCCTCCGATGAACGTAGTACCTTAACCAGAAACCCTGATTTGATGGGTACCGCAAGGGATCCACAATTTGCTGAGGCGGTATCTGCCCTGGTGCCTGAAGTGGCTGCTGCCAAACGTCGCCAGCAGCTTTCTACGGTGTCTTCCCCGGTACCACGGGTGCCCCAATTAGGGCGACGCATGCCTTAGTGACGCATGCCTTAGCGACGCACGCCACATCACTAAAGTAGTTGAGACGATCAACAAAAATGTAGAGGCGTTCCATGGAACGCCTCTACATTTTTAATCATTAACGCTGTGGCGAGAAAAGCTGTAGATCCTTTGCGTGCTGAGCTGTTCACCGATGACATTGGGGGACTGCCAACTAAATATCTGTCGATCTAACCCGACCTGCAGTGTGGTAAATGGGTCACTGCCATTGGCAATAAGCAGGTCTAGCTCTTCTAGATCAGACCACTGAATGAGCTGTTCCAGTAGGGTTGCGATCGCACCACGATATTGATGATCAGGCTGTTGATACCAGTTGCTAACCACCGGTTCCGCCAGTCCCAGGTTAACAATCAGGGCTTGGGGACTAAACAGTGAAACCGCAATGGAACGAGCCTCTTCCTGCAACAGCAGACCTGAATTATGGGCTAGCTGCCGCAGCGAGTTCACCTTTTCATAGCGCTCGGCCGATGGCAACGGTTGTGCCCAGTGGAGGGCCAACGTCCCTAAATACGACCGTAGAAGCAAATGCCCTAGTTTGTGAGCCTTCGTAGAAAGATAGTCTGAGTTGTACGTATTGGCCTCGATCAGCAATGGCATCCGGTCCACCATCTCTAGGCCATAGCCCTTAAGACCGGCAATCTTACGGGGATTGTTAGTAATCAACTTAAACTGATGGACCCCAAGATCGTTCAAGATTTGAGCACCAATGCCGTAATTCCGCTGATCCGCAGGGAGTCCCAATTTTTCATTGGCCTCAACGGTGTCAAAGCCCATATCCTGCAAAGAATAGGCCTTGAGCTTATTGACTAAACCAATACCCCGCCCTTCTTGACGCAGATAGACCACAACACCGGTCTCTGCATTCTCAATCATTTTCAACGCTGTCTGTAGCTGTAGCTGACAGTCACACCGCAACGAACCCAGAGCATCCCCCGTCAAGCATTCTGAATGGACCCGCACCATGACAGGTTGAGTCCCAAAGGTGTCTGGGTTGCCCTTAACAATGGCCACATGCTCGGAATTATCCAGCAAATTACGATAGGCATAGATTTGAAACTTCCCAAACTGGGTGGGTAAATCAGCCACCGCTTCTCGCTTAACCAACCGTTCGTGACGCAGGCGATAGCTAATTAAATCGGCAATGCTAATCAGTTTCAGGCTATGGTTTTTAGCATAATCAATTAGCTCTGGCAGTCGTGCCATGGACCCGTCAGCGTTCTGAATCTCACAGATAACGCTTGCAGGGTAAAGTCTTGCCAGTTTGGATAAATCCACCCCAGCTTCTGTGTGGCCTGCCCGCTTGAGGACGCCGCCTTCTTTGGCTCGCAGGGGAAAAATATGTCCCGGTCGGCGTAAATCTTGAGGCTTGGCTTCTGGATTGATGGCAACTTGAATGGTACGCGCCCGATCTTCTGCCGAAATACCTGTGGTTACGCCCCAGCTCAAACTAGCGTCAATGCTGATGGTAAAAGCCGTTTGCTCATTTTCATCTTCAAACCCATTGCCACTGACCATCAATGGCAGATCGAGCTCATCCAGGCGATCGCCCGTCATGGCAAGGCAAATCAAACCTCGAGCTTCAACAGCCATAAAATTGATCATATCGGGGGTGGCAAACTGAGCTGCACAAACCACATCCCCCTCGTTTTCGCGATTCTCATCATCGACGACAACAATCGCTTTACCTGCAGCCAAATCTGCCAGAGCTGCATCAACGCTGTCAAACTGAAATTCCGCCAGTTTCTGGTCTATGGTCTGACTGGCTGCTTGACTGGCGTCCGAATTGGATGGAAAAGAAAATGGATTAACGTTGGCAACCACGGATTCCGCCTATTGACTGTCAATTGACTGCCCATAGATTGTAGTGCGTTATTTCCTAGATTGCTGAAGATAGCCGTTAGGGAGATGATGGCTGAGAATTTTGGAGAGGATCGATCAGAACAATTGAGTGTCGGCTAGGATCCTCTTGGCCGCTTTGTTCGCGCATGATGCGGCTCGATTGTTCCGGATCAAAATTATGGCTAAAGTCCTGCCATATACCCGCATGTTCTCTCTCTAAAGAGAGAATAGAGTGGTTGAGTTGCTCTAGCTCAACTTTTTGCTGACGATAGTAGGGAAACAACTTAGCAATGGTAGATGTGGCAACCACTGCCAGCAGAATATTGACGGTGAGCTTTACCGTAGACTCCAAAACCAGCGATTGGCGAGCTTTGCCCCTGATAACCATTGGTTTTGCCCGTCGAGTCATTGATATATATCCCCAGCACGTTGTTCAGCTTGACCATATTATGGGGCTATTGTTTCATTTGCACCACAAATTCATCTTTTTGCGATAATTTTCCTTTGATTGTCAGGGAACGCCCTAAAAAATAGCCCCAGGCATAGTCTGCCCGAGGCTACTATAAACATTGCTCTAAAGGATTGGTTATTACGCCCACAAGGCTCAGAAGGAAACTGGTGCTTCAATCTATGGCCCAAAGCAAAACACTAAGGCCCAAAGCAAATGGCTTGCAGGGCCGCTTGAAATCAGTCAGACGTACTTCTGACGTGCTTCTACTTATAGAGTTCGGTGCCAAGACGAAGGGCCAAAACACCGGGAATTAAAGCAATCAGCAAAGCGATGATGATTTGAGTGTCAGATAAAGCCATAGAGTGCCAAGTTCCTTACTAAATATTAACTACTATGCTCTTAGAGAATTGTTGACTAAAATTGGCGCAATCAGACGCTTCGCAGTTAATCTGTTACAGTCTTTAACAACTGATTATCAAACGTATTCTGTGCTAAGCCTTGACTAACAAGAGATTTGTAACTGTCAAGGGAGCTATCTGTATGAAGATAAGCACTTTATAAAGCTTCATAGCTGTTTATATATCGATGTTTAGATACGGTGAGCGGGCGGGTGTTACACCCTATCGGGTGGTGCTAGAAATTAGTCATACATTGACAGGCTTCATAAACTTCTCAAACTATCTTAAAAATAGTGATTTGCCTGAATTAGAATGTAGCTTTAACAACACCCCTATCAATAACGAATGCGCTATCACTACTAGACATCACCATTGAATAAAATCAACCGTTTAAGAACTGCCTTCAGTGCAGTTACTTTTGTATTAAGCGATGAATACAGCCTCCTCTGACGTCGAAAGCATTAATCCGACTGTATCAAACAATATCGAGCAACCCCTGAATGTGTCTCCAACATTTCGTTCAGCTTTAGATCTTAAGTTGACCAGGCTTCAGAGGGATGTGCTGCGTATGGGGGCTTTAGTGGAAAGTTCTTGCTTGTTGGCCAGGGAAGCACTATGCGATCGCAACATTGATGCCGCAAAAAACCTGAAGAAGCACGATAAACAAGTTGACTATCTCTACCGACAAATTGAAGTAGATTGTATCAACCTGATCACTCTAGAATCCCCTGTTACCAGGGATGTGCGTCTGGTCAGTGCGTTGATGCAAATGATTCGAGATTTAGAACGCATCGGTGACTATGCCAAGGATATTGGTGAGGTATCCCTAAAACTATTTCCCTATCCTCCCCACGACGCTATAGAGCAGATTCAGGTGATGTTGGATCGGTGTCGCTCAATGGTTGCCTTGAGTTTATTATCGCTGTCAGAGCTTGATGTAGACGCTGGCCGAGAAATTAAAGAAAAGGATGACGTTGTCGATGATGACTACGAACGTCTCTTTGATCTTTTAGTTCAATCTCCTACCGCTGCTAGTAATGTTGAGCCCACAGTCCTGTTAGTCTTGGTTATTCGTTATCTAGAACGCATTGCCGACCACGCAACAAATATTGGTCGGCGAGTCGTGTTTGTGGTCACTGGAGAACGACATTAGGAGTAAGCCATAAATACTTCCAAAAATAAATGGTGAAGAGACGGTCCATGGAATGTCTGTACATCCAAAAATTGGAAGTTAATTTATTTTGATGCCTGAGTGCATGAGAATAGGGGTTGGGAAGTAGAGTTTCCTGAATGGCGAAGAGGTCAGGAGCATTCCCCCTATTGCCTACTCCCCCACCCCCTATCGCTAAGTCTCTTGCCAAAATAAATAAATTATTTGAAACATATTTGACATAATGGTCACTTTAAGGAAAACTTATACCGTTCATATGCTAATTTTCTTGAGCGTGCTCGAATAGGTACGATTTAGATGGCATACCATACTGTATAGCGGTAGTTCGGAGTGATTTTTCAGGGATGCGTCTTGGGGGAGTGCCCTCGTACCTTGTAAATTTGCTGGTTGCTAGATGGTCTGGTCGTCATACTAACGTTCTTCAGGGCAACGTTTGTCATTGGCGTTTGGGTGTTGTGAAGGATGCAGCTTTTGGAGGTTTCTTAGGAAGCAACGCGTTCTATGCCCAGTCTCTGGCCAAGAAACCAGTGGCATGTCTCAACTAATGCGTAGGATTCATCGCTACATGAATTTTTCAATTGCTTCCCTGCTGGCTAATTTCTCAAACGATAAGCTCGTTACGACTAAGACCCTCGAAAAAAAGCTCAATTGTGCTGACGACGACCAGGTTAAGGATCTGGGCATTGCCCTAGACGCATTGGAACGCATTGGTGTACTGGAAAAGGAGCGTGGCAAATACCGCCGTATTCATCAAGATGGGGTGATTGAAGGTAAGCTGCGCTGTTCTAGTAAGGGGTTTTGTTTCGCTATTCAAGATGAGGAAGAAGCCGACGATATCTATGTAAGAGAAGCCCATCTTCACCATGCTTGGAATGGGGATCGAGTCTTGGTGAAGGTGACCAAGGAAGGCAATCGACGTCGGAGTCCTGAAGGCGAAGTGCAATTGATTTTGGAGCGAGCAAATTCTTCCGTGCTGGCGCGAATTAAAGAGCCTGAAGAGGGTGATCGTCTACAAGCGGTGCCTCTAGACGATCGATTGCTATTTCAGCTCGATCTCAAAAATCAAGATAACGACGAATTAAATCAATCAGATTTGCAGTCAGCCATAGACCACCTGGTTCATGTAGAGATTTTGCGTTATCCCATTGGGCAATATTTACCCCAAGGTAAAGTGGCTCAAATTTTGGGTAGCGATGCCGAAGCGGCAGCTGATATCGATATTGTTTACTGTAAACACGATCTGCCCCGAGCGTTTCCTGAGGAAGTCATGATGGCGGCTAAAGCGCTGCCCAATCGGGTGCGCAAAGCTGATATCAAAAAACGCATTGACCTGCGTGACCAGCCCACCGTCAGTATTGATGCGGATGGTGCCCAGGTGATTGATGATGCCCTCACCCTGGAGCCGCTAGATGATGGTAATTGGCTATTAGGAATTCACGTAGCAGACGTTTCATACTACGTACCATCCAACAGTCCCATTGACCAAGAAGCCTATCGCCGTGGGACTTCCGTATATTTGGCGGATTCACCGGTGCCGTTGCTGCCACCCCCGTTATCCACATCGTTGTGTGCACTGCTGGCAGATAAGGAGCGCCTGACTATTTCGGTTATGGTCATTCTCTCGTCCGAAGGTGAGGTTTTGGCCTATGAGGTACAACCCTCCGTCATTTGTAACGATCATCAGCTGAATTATTATCAGGCCCAGGCCATACTGGCACGGGACGACAAGGATGCGATGGAAGCCCTGTCGTTTAAAAAACGTGATTTGACTAAGTTCAAAGAGAGCTTTGAACTCATTGATCAGCTGTTTGAAGTGAGTAAACTTCTACAGGAACAACGTAATCAGCGTGGCTCCTTTGACTTAAATTTACCTGACCATGTCTTTCCTGAAGAAGCAGGAGAAGAACTTTCCCATTATCTCTCTCCTAAATTTCAACATGATGATGAGGGTGGTCTCGGAGTCATGGTGGTTTCGGATTTGTTGCCTGCGCGACGTATTGTTACTGAATGTATGTTGCTAGCAAATCAGCTAGTGGCCAAGCATCTAAAAGAGTTAGGTGTGCCAGCTATTTATCGTCTCCATGGCACCCCTGACCCTGGCGATGTGCAAGAGCTGATTAAGCTAGCCAATAACATGGGACTCAATCTACAGCTGGAAGATGAGGAGTCTGTTTCACCCAAGGATTATTTAGGATTTGTTCAACAGTTTAGCCAGTCTAAGGCTGAAAAAGTACTCACCTATTTGCTGTTGTCGACTTTAAAGCCAGCTTCCTACAATAGCCATTCCGATGGTCATTTTGGTCTGGCGTTAGAAGATGGGTACACCCACTTTGCTTCTCCTGTTAGACGTTATCCCGATTTATTGGTACATCGGTTGCTCCATGCGGTGTTTGATGAGGGTCGAGATCGCAAGACCACCCGTTCCAGAGACCGGGTGGATTTACGCAGCAGCAGCAGCCATGGCAATGTGAGCTGGAGCGTACTGCCACCCGATATTCACAACGAGTTTGAAGAACTCTTCACCCATACAACCACCCATCTGACGGAGCGAGAGCGTCTGGCTCAGGAAGCTGAGTCTGATTTAGAAGGCCTTAAAAAAGCTGCCTTTATGCAAGCCCATACGGGTGAGGTTTTCCATGGCTTAATTACAGGTGTTCAATCCTATGGTTTCTTCGTGGAATTAGAGGAACTTCTGGTAGAAGGGCTGGTGCATGTTAGCTCTCTTAAGGATGATTGGTATGAATATCGTTCTCGTCAACAAAAGCTCATGGGTCGTAAAAATCGCCAGCAATATCGTTTAGGCGATCGGGTGGAAGTTCAGGTGAAGAGCGTAGACTACTACCGTCAGCAGATTGATTTAGTGGCTGTAGGTGGTGGTAGTGAAGCCATTGATGACGATGACGATGATATCAAAGATGTCGAGTCCATGAATGGTGATGACATCTTTGATGACGGAGAAGAGTAGCTTAGTGATGCCACAAGATGCACAGGCCGCATCCGCTTTTCCGTCATCTCGTCCCCTGGTTTTAGGCATAACCGGAGCCTCTGGTTTAATCTACGCCGTACGAGCTATCAAACATTTACTCACAGCAGGCTACCCCATAGATTTAGTAGCCTCCAAAGCTGTTTATATGGTTTGGCAGGCTGAGGAACAGGTGCGTTTACCCGGGGATTTAGATCAACAGGCCCTGTTTTGGCGAGAGCGGGCCGGGGTGCCAACGGCGGGTACTCTACGGTGCCATACCTGGAGCAATGTGGGAGCGAGCATTGCCAGCGGGTCGTTTAAGACTCTGGGTATGGTGATTATGCCCTGTAGCATGAGCACCGTCGGAAAATTGGCGGCAGGCTTAAGTTCTGATTTGCTAGAGCGAGCTGCCGATGTGCAACTCAAGGAAGGTAAGCCGTTAGTGTTGGTGCCCCGTGAAACCCCCCTAAGCTTAATTCATCTACGTAATTTAACGACCTTGGCTGAAGCGGGCGCTAAAATTGTCCCAGCGATTCCAGCCTGGTACCATCAGCCCCAGACCATTGATGATCTGGTGGATTTTGTTGTTGCTCGGGCTCTGGACCAGTTGGATATTGACTGTGTGCAATTAAATCGCTGGAAAGGGCACGGTCAAGAGACTCAGGTGAATGGCTAAGGATTAGTTTTGAGTGATAGGGGTAACTTTTAATTCAAAACTCAGGGCTCAAAACCTTTGAGGAGGACGTGATGGTTCAGCTGATGGCGTTGCTACTGATAGTGGCAGTTCTGGTGATATTGGTTGTACAAAATCTCAGTCCTGTATTGGGGCTAGTGATTTTAGGGACATCAGTGGGGGCTTTGCCATTCTCGGTTTGGTTGCTGGGTGCGATCGCAACGGGAACGGCCTGCACATTATTGATCTATCAGCT
This sequence comes from Leptothoe sp. EHU-05/26/07-4, assembly GCF_043421015.1. NCBI lineage: Bacteria > Bacillati > Cyanobacteriota > Cyanophyceae > Nodosilineales > Cymatolegaceae > Leptothoe > Leptothoe sp. EHU-05/26/07-4. The sequence goes on along the minus strand of NZ_JAXSQV010000003.1, from coordinate 334,383 downwards.
AGTTCCTCAAAAACGGGCTTATCGACCCATCGGTCAACGATTGAGCGATCCACCCCCTGACCATGACCCCCCACGCTTTGCAGATGAGCCCCCCAATGAACGTTATCGCAGCGGATCAGCCAGCCGCTTTCAGTCCTCACCTCGAAAACCTGAGCGCCAAAATCCCTATGATAATGATTGGGAAAATTTTAGAGCTCCAGAACAGTGGGACGATTGGGGACAACAGCAAGCCTCTGGTGCGGCTCCCCAATCGAGAACCTCTGTAGGGGATACTATGGGTCGGGATACTATGGGTCGGGATACGGTTGGCGATACCGTCCGAGATATTGAATCCGGCTGGGGTGACGATGATTACGAGGCATCGTCACGATACGTATCCAGGCAGAAATCAGACCCAGACATTGGCTGGGATGATGATGGCGGTAGCTACTACAGTTCAGATGGAGCCGATCGACCATCGCCACGGACCTATGAAGAAGGCTGGCTATATGGTGATGATTCCCCTGCCGAATCTTCGGGGACACCTGAACCTGGTGAACCACAATCAGATGAGGATGAGGATGTGTATGATGCCAACTATCGGGTGATCATTCCTCCTTACGAAGCTAAAGATAAAGACGATTAAATACCGGCTCCCTTGGATATGGTTCACACAAACTCCAGGGGGGTGGATCCGTTTCTCTAACGGTAACCATCCTGGTCGCTATGGGGTTAGGCTAGTAAGCTAGAACGGTAGCGCTCAGTCTGTTCATGTCCTCGGTTTTACCCATTGATACCCAGCGCTATCAGTCTGGCAACTACACGTTGGAGGTGATGGCCCATGCTTCATCACTATCCCAATGGAGCGATCGGCCAGTGGTGCGTCAGCTACGCTTTAGTCTATGGTCAGAACAGCCAGAGCGACAGCAATTGGCCGTGGGCAACCAACTGCAGCTGATGACCCTCAGTAATGCGGTTGAAACCTATGTACAAACTCACCTGAGTCAGCAAGCTTGGCCCCAACAAACCCACAGCATCAAGCTGCTGGATAAGGATTTAGCATTCAGCACACTACAGCTGTTTGATTTAGCAGAAGTGCTCAATGCCTGTGGACAACGTCAGGTTATTTTGCCCGTAGCGGTTGCCCAACGTCGCCAACCACGTCGTCGTCGCCAGTGGTGGACAGGGTCAGCAGCGGCTTCTCTCTTGGTAGCTGTTGGTGTCACAACGGCCTATCTTCACTACAGACCGGCTGCCTTTAACGAAGTGGCCACTACCCAGGCCCCTGAAGCTGTGTTTGACGATGCGGTGGAAGAGAGCACATCTGGGGCAAATGCCATACCTGAAGGTAGCCCTCCACCCTTAACAGCACCCGCACAAGAAGAACGTGCCGCCGCTGATAGTGTAGAAAGCTCCGAAGACATTAACGCGCAGGAAAGCCAGGAGCTGGTGCAGCAACCACTCAACTCAGAAGAGCTGGAACCTGTCAGGGTGACTCGACTCCCGGCAGAATCCCCAGAACCAAGCGCTGATGTGAGTGAAGCCGCCCCCCCGACTGGCGTTACTCAAGCACCCGGGCCAGCCTCCCCTGAGTTTGACACCATTCCTGAGGCGATCATCAAAGATGCTCCGGCTCCGCCATCACAGCCTGCGCCAGCGGAAACAAGTCCTGCTACTGAGACGCCTCTAACAGTTGAAGAGCAAGAAAGTTTAGGTAGTGCTGATTTCAGTGCTGCCAGCAGGATAGAACGACGATCTCAACCCTCTACCGACCATGCTGCTAACGTAGTCGATGGCGAGGAAATATTGAGAGAGATCGCAACCCAACTAGCCCCCTATGAGCCAGCAGATGCCACCTACCCACTGACGTATCACATCCAAATTGCTGCCGATGGTACCATCCTTAACCTAGAACCCATCAGCCCAAACGCGCCAATCCTCAACATTCCTACAGATGTCATTCACCTAACGCCTGGACGCTTACTACAGTTGGAGCTGATCTACACAGGCGCGGACCAACCGATCGTTCAAGAACGTTAGCAGACGCTATAGAAACTACCCTCAATCTGACGAAGACTTTGGTGGTTTAGTTTTCTTCGCTACGCGGTTCTTGCGTTGAATTAAACCTTGATTAACCGGAAAGCCCGTCACAGGAATTACTTGATGGTGTCGTTCTTCTTCCAGCTTTTGTAGCTTTGTATAGTCAACCCAATGAATACAGTCCACGGGACAGGTATCGATGGCCTCCTGAATCAGCTCTTCGCTATCTCCATCCTGCCGCACTGCCCGTGCCCGACCATGCAAAGGCTCCAGGTAAAAGGTGTTGCGGGCCACGTGCACACAGTTGGTACACCCAATGCATGTCGTCTCATCGACGTAGACACCCTTCTGACGAAAACTTCCCCCTAATTCAGGCTCTAGGCCACTGCGATTGCCTGTATCCCTAAGTAATCCACCGAGTTCAGGCTCTAACCCCGAACGTTCATCATTAGGAGGTTCGTTTTGCAAAGTCATGATGATTACTCCAATTGCATGGGATATGCCCTAAAGCAACAAGGACGACGTTGGAACTCTCAACGTCGTCCTCCTAATCTGGTCAGCGATTACCGTAGAGACTAGTTTTGAGCCCAGCGCTGTAGAACTAGACGGATGGCTCCATCCTTAGTAGTCTGTTGCTCAGCTACCTGGAAACCTTGACGGGACGTTTCACCCAGCACGGTGTGATACGCATAGCGCTGGGTAACTTTATTCAAAAAGCCATCTACAGATAGAGACTGTTGCCAATACTGCATATCAGCTACCAGCTCATAATCTCCAGTATCAGCATTGTGCTTAAAACCAAGGTCATAGCCATTTTCCTGCTCAATGACTACTTCAGCAGTTTCAGTCTTTCCCTGATAGCCACGTACTTTTTGCGGACCCGCTTTCCAGTCGGTGCCTATATCGGTTAAAGCAGCTTGCAAAGCAGGTAGATTACGGATTTTGGTTTTAATCTGGCTAAAGTGCGACATCGTAAACCTTGCGTTTTTAAGAAGTTGACAATAGGGCCATTGGGCCGATTCAGCAGCAATAAAGCTAATGTCCTTACCAGCTGCTGTAGTTCGCCTGGGAATCAGTCTGTTCAGACGTTAATTGATTGTCCTGGGCATAGAACTCAGACGTGTTCTCCTGGGATAAAACCTGGCCTAACTGAGCCTCGACAGCAGCAGTCACTTCAGCGCAAGAGCGACCGATAATACCGGTCACAAGCTCTTTAACTCGGCCATCAGGATAGATAACAAATTCCAGTGTTTCCAAAGGGATTTACCTCTTAGGTCGATCGCCACACTAAAAAAAGGGCGAACGTAGACAAACAATAACTAAAAAGTAGTTAAAACTCCATACAAAAAGTTAATACAGAGTATTGAAATAGGGAGTGCCTGCGCCAGTTATATGGATTAGTGTCGCGCAACTTTCTAGAGCCGTCAAGGAAAGCCTCGGACGGGATCTACCGTCACGATTGATTGTTACAAAAAGCAATACTTTGAAATGATTTTTGGCTTGATTGCATGGTGCATTTCAATTTAGGTGATGATGCCTTCTATTAACTGCGTGACTGATTGGCAACAGATTAGATTATTCAAAACCGTTAATAGTGAGCAAATTAAGTGAGGTAACTATATGGGATCTAAAGGTTTTCAGTTTGAGCAGGAATTTATTGATTCCCTGCGATGTATTCCAATGATTGTGCGGTTGAAATTAGATACCTGCGGTGTGAAGCTTAAACTCAATCATTGGCACCAATTTACTCAGGCTGAACGCCAAATCTTGGTAACCATGCCCTGTGATACGCCAGCAAATATTCTGACTTATCGGCAGCATTTGCAAGGGCTGGTAACTGACTACACCGGTCAACCAGCCAAGGAAATAGACGTGGCGATCAATCCACCCTGGCTAGGGTTAACGGTGCCTGAGCAGGTGCAGACCAAGGCTGCGACCCATAATTTAAAGATTTCCAATGATGATTGGGGGACGTTAACGCCGGCCCAGCGATTTGCTTTGATTAAGCTCAGTCGCCCCAGCCATGAGAATCGAAATTTTATCCCAGCGATGCAGGAGTTTGGCCTGATGGATTGAGCTGACAGGCGGTGGACGGCATTTAGCGGGTTGTGCCGAACATAGCTGTTAGCATATGGGGCTTTCAGCGATCACCAAAGTTGTGAACTATGTGCACCTCGCTATAGTATCAATACCAGCGCGGCATATCGTTTTTGGTTTCAATGAGTAAACAACCGCTAAATAATCAGAATTTTCCGTTTAAGAGGCCTAGGCGCAGGGGCAGAGTTCAACCTTCTACGACTCCCCCTTGGCCGTCAATTGCTTTAGTTACAGCCCTGCATACGGTGGTGGGGATCTTTTTATCGGTCTTTTCACCCCCCTTCTGGGTGTGGCCATTGGCCTTTGGAGGAACATTCATACAGACATTAGCTCTAGCTGGGCCAGAAGCGCTATCGTCCCTAAAGGGATTTCGTATCATAGTATGCCGCTCTTTAACCTGCTTGGGAACTGCCCTATCGGTGGTGGCCCTGGCGGTGGCAGTCGGATTTGGTGGCACCAACAATATTGACGATATTCGCTTCGGGCCCATGGGGATGACGCTGTTCTTTGTGAATTTAGGGGTTTTGGTGCTAACCGCTGTGTGTAGTTTGCTAATTGCCCATGTGGGCGATCGACTACTAGCGGGAATGGGGCGGATCCGCTGTAGCCTGGCGCTCCTGAGCGTTTGTTTGTTGGGATTATTTATTGGTGGGGCGTTTGGACTTGCGATCGCAAGCTAGAAATGGAATCTGATGGTATTAGCAATTGACTTTGGCACCAGCAACACGGTGCTATGCCGGTGGAATGCCGCGACTCTCTCCTCCGAAGTTCTCACCTTAGATGCCATTGCTCAGCGTGCATCGGGTCCAGCGTTAGTGCCTAGTTTGCTCTACGTTGAGGATGCACAGCTGGATCAGGTGCTGATTGGTCAACCTATTCGCGATCGCGGTCTAGAACGCTCGGAACGCTGTTTTAAAAACTTTAAGCGGGGTATCGGCACCTCCATTCAAGGCTTTATGCCAGACTTGGATGGTCGTAATCTCTCATTTGAACAAGTGGGAGACTGGTTTTTAACCCAGGTAATTGACCAGCTCAAGCAGCAGGAAGAGAGCCTTGATGAGGTGGTTCTAACAGTTCCTGTAGACAGTTTTGAGACCTACCGCAATTGGTTAGGCACCCTGTGTCAAAGCTGGGATATCAATCGCGTCCGCATGATTGATGAACCCACGGCGGCGGCTTTAGGCTATGGTCTGACCGACAATGAAATCGTATTGGTGCTCGATTTTGGTGGCGGCACCTTAGATTTGGCCATTGTGCAGCTAAGCGGCGGTCGTTCCCAAGCGTTGGGATATATTCTCAAATGGGGTCAAAAGGCCATGGGCAAGTCTGCCCAGCAGGTGTCAACCGCTAAAGTATTAGCTAAAGCAGGGGAAAATCTGGGGGGAGCCGATATTGATCAGTGGGTGGCCCAGCATTTGTCCGAGCAGTATGGAATTCCCCTTTCACCCCTGACCCTACGCCTGGCAGAACAACTCAAGATTCAGCTATCTAATGCCCTCAAGGCCAACGAAAGCTATTTTGATGATGAAACATTTGAGAGCTATGATCTCACCCTAGAACGGGAGCAGCTTGAACAGGTGCTGCAGAAGCGGGATTTTTTTGAGCGTCTTAATGCCCGAGTTGATCAGGTATTGCAGCAGGGGCGTCGACAGGGCATAGGACTAGACGACATTAACGCGGTGTTGCTGGTGGGGGGCACCACTCAAATTCCAGCGATTCAAACCTGGGCAAAAAATCGATTTAATGGCACCAAGGTGTGCGGTGACAAGCCGTTTACCGCTGTTTCTGCCGGCGCACTCCAGCTACAGCAGGTAAAGCTGACGGACTTTCTTTATCACGGTTATGGTATTCGCTTTTGGGATCGGCGCAATAACTGCCATGGTTGGCACCCGATTATTCCTCAAGGTCAGCCTTATCCCATGGCCCAACCAGTGGAATTGGTGTTGGGGGCTGCCAATGAAAAACAGCCAAGTATTGAACTGATTATTGGTGAACTCGGGCGCGAACAGGGGAGCACCGAAGTCTATTTTGAGGGCAACCGTCTGATTACGCGCCAGACAAAGGCGGGGCAAACCGTAGCCCAACCGTTAAACGATAAAGCCCCCAATATTGCTAACCTTAATCCTCCTGGGAGGCCAGGGGAAGATCGGGTACGCCTGAGTTTCACTGTGGATCAGGACCGACTGCTGCGAGTCACTGTCGAGGACATGCTAACCGAAGAAGTTCTGGCTAACAATCAGGCAGTTGTGGAGCTATCTTAGAACGCCTTAGATGCGCCAGGCTACTTACTGATCGTCAGCTGTAGGTTCATCTCCACCTAAACGCTGTCTCAGCTCTTGACCAGCCTGCTCAGCTTCAGCCTGGGTCTTAGTAATGATAAAGGTTTGGGTAGCCAGCAAAACAATGACAAAAAGAATCCCTGATAGTGTGAAACTCAGTTTGGTGGATGGAATGCTTTGGCCCAGGGCATAAATTGCGATCGCAAATACAGCTGCCAAATAAACCTTAGACATAACCGGCATTGCCGACGCTGACCAGCAGAGGGCCACTAAAATCGCATTAAAATATAAAGCCAATAGACTCAGGTGAATGCGGCGGGCATAAATCTGCTGTGCCCGTTTACGGCTACCCGCAAACGGTAGCTTTAATCGATTACCCGCTGCATTGATGCCATCCATTGCCATAAAAAAGACAGGAATGCTCAAGCTGGATAGCACCACCAAAAATCTAGGAGGAGCCTGTAGCGTTTGATTGATAGATTCCGATGACAACGCTAAATGGACGGCTTGACTAAAGATAAATGCAGCAATAGCTGCCACCAGTAAAATTATCGAGTCAACGCCCAGAACAGGGCCAACCGGTATCGGGGCTGTGCGTGTCTTCATAAACCGAATATATTCCTTTGTACAAATATGCCTAATTCCAGTGGATCAACCGAGTATATCTACGTAGAACTATCTCGTCGCAATGTCTAAATTATGCAGACTTCTAAATTATGCAGACTGTCTAATTGCGAACAGATAGGGTAGGGATAAATTTAAACTATCATTACATCTTTGTTAAAGGAAACACTTTGATGAGTTCAGCTCCAGTTTCAATCAATCAACAGCCAACAAATGTGTCTGCTGATCCTTGTGTCTCATCTGAAACAAAACTCTCTTCAGGGGGCGTGCCATGGACCATCGAAGACAGTGAAGAACTTTATCGTATTAATGGCTGGGGAGAGCCCTACTTTTCCATTAATTCTGCAGGTCATGTGATCGTCTCTCCCCAGGGGGAGCGAGGTGGTTCTCTTGATCTACACAGTCTGATTGAAGCCCTACAGGCTCGCAATTTATCACTGCCGATTCTTGTTCGTTTCTCTGACATTCTTGAAGATCGTATCGAACGACTCAATTCTTGTTTTGCCAAAGCTATTACTAAGTATGGCTACGATGGTTGTTATCGAGGTGTTTTTCCGGTCAAGTGTAATCAACAGCGCCATTTAGTTGAAGATTTGGTGAAGTTTGGTGAGCCCTATCAATTTGGTCTAGAGGCTGGATCTAAACCTGAACTAATGATTGCCCTGGCCACCCTCAAAACACCAGGAGCTTTGCTAGTTTGCAACGGATATAAAGATCGCGCCTATCTTGAGACAGCCATGTTGGGTCAAAAGCTAGGGCAAACTCCTATAATCGTTCTAGAACAACTCAATGAGCTGCCCTTGGTGATCGAGGTGAGTCAGCAGCTATCCATTCGACCTCGGTTGGGGGTGCGGGCCAAGCTCTGTACAAAGGGTATGGGACGCTGGGGCGGTTCAGCGGGAGATCGTGCCAAGTTTGGTCTGACTATTCCCGAGATTTTGACCGTGGTTGAGCAACTGCGGACAGCGGATATGCTGCCATGTTTACAGCTCCTCCATTTTCACATTGGGTCCCAAACCTCATCCATTAGCATTATCAAAGACGCTCTTCGAGAAGCTTGCCAAATCTATGTAGAATTGGCTAATCTTGGGGCCAATATGCAGTATTTGGATGTCGGTGGTGGTCTCGGTGTCGACTATAACGGATCTAAAACCAATGTCCCAGCCTCTAAAAACTACAGCATTCAAAACTATGCTAACGATGTTGTTGCTGAAGTTAAAGAAGCCTGCTCTTCCAAGAATCTGCCTGTTCCCATCTTGATCAGTGAAAGTGGTCGAGCCATTGCCTCCCACCAATCGGTGTTGGTATTTGATGTGCTGGGCAGCAGTGAAGTACGTCCCCAGGAGCCATTCCAGCCAACATCTGAGGATCATGCCATTCTCAAAGAGTTCTATGAGGCCTACCAAAGTATCAACTCAAAAAACTATCAAGAGGTTTTTCATGATGCTGAACAGTTTAAAGGAGAAGCTGTCAGTCTCTTTAACTTTGGCTACCTGAGCTTAACTGAGCGGGCAAGGGTGGAGAATCTCTTTTGGGCCTGTTGTCAAAAAATCATTCAGGTACTTCGTCAGGAAAGCTACATTCCCGATGATTTAGCGGATCTAGAAAAGATGATGGCCTCCATCTACTACATCAATTTATCTGTCTTTCAATCAGCACCGGATACCTGGGCAATCGACCAGCTTTTCCCCATCATGCCCATCCATCGTCTGGATGAAGAGCCTACCTGTCGGGCGACTCTGGCGGATTTGACCTGCGACAGTGATGGCAAGATTGATCGGTTTATTGATTTACATGATGTCAAATCGGTTTTAGAACTCCACGATCTCCAAGCAGGGAACCCCTATTACTTGGGGATGTTTCTCACTGGCGCGTACCAAGAGATCATGGGCAATCTCCATAACCTCTTTGGGGATACCAATATGGTTCATATCGATCTAACCCCCCAGGGCTACACCATCGAACACGTGGTCAAAGGAGATACCATGAAGGAGGTCTTAAGCTATGTACAGTACGACTCTGAAGATCTGGTGGAACAAATTCGACTCCGTTCGGAAATCTCTCTGAGGGAAAAACAAATCACCCTACCAGAGGCCCAATTATTATTACAAAACTACGAAGAGAGCTTGAGCCGATACACCTATTTGTCATAGGTTTTGTGAGATGCATTTTTTTGTAGAGGTGTTCCATGGAACGCCTCTATGAAGGTAATCCATAAAAATCCCTAAACTGATTGGAGTTTGGAGAGATCGGGTTTCACCTTAAGTTTCACCACCAAGGCTGTGATATTGTCATGGCCATTTTGCTCATTGGCGAGTTCAATCAAATCCGCCACACCTTCTTCAATTCCTTTATGGCCCCTCAGAATTGGCTCAATATGTGTGGAGCAGTGGGTCTCTAATAGTCTGTCGTCACTTAGACCATCGGAACACAGCAACAGCAACGTGTCTTCAGTTAGATTCAGATAGTTAAAACTGGGATCTAGCACATCTTCACCACAGGGACCTAGGGCCTGGGTCAGCTGATACGCATCCGGTCTAGCATAGGCAATGGCCGGTTCTACACCGCGCTTGATTTCGCGCTGTCCCACTTCGTGGTCAACAGTAATTTGTTGTAACCCAAGACGTTTGGTATAGCGATAGAGGCGACTATCGCCCACATGGGCAGCCACGGCCTGGGTGCCTTTGACCAGTAACATGACCAGGGTAGTCCCCATGCGAGCACTTCCTGTACGTTCCTCAGATTGATTTTTCTCGTAAATCACCTGGTTGGTCTGGCCAATGGCATTGCGCAATTCTGCTTCATTGGGTAAATCAGACTGCCAATGGCCATCAAGATACTCACGCAGGTTATCAACCGCTAGCTGGCTGGCCACTTCACCGCCGGAGTGTCCCCCCATGCCATCACAAAGAATGTAGGCGCATTTGGCATCCAACGTCTGGCTAGACAGGGTTTCCTGACGGCTGAGGGCAGACTGAATAAAATAGTTGTCCTCGTTGTGATCTCGCTGTTGACCCACATGGGACTGTCCAGCATCCTCTAGCCCAGTCAGCTTCATTGGCAGCACCATTGTCGGTGAATCGATGCTGTCCATACTGGCATCTTCGTTAATATCTAGACCTTCTAGGCCAGGAATATCCAAATCTGCTAAGACGTTTGTCTCTGACGGAGTTTCAGAAATAGCGGTTGAGATATCTGTACCTAATTGATATTTATCTGCGATCGCAATCAGCGCTTCTTTGAGTCCTTCAATGTCATCAAACTGCCCTTCGATGACCTGGGCCGCAAGGTTAATCAAATCAGGTAACGACTGACCATTGGATTGGAGCAGCGACTGCCAAAGCAGCCCCATATCCGCCAGTCGATAGTCATTACGATAGGGGCCAGGCTCAATGTAGCGCAAACACACAATCTGGTCTTCATCCATACATAGATTGCTGATATTCAGCAAACTGCCCTGACCTTTAAAGACCGACATTGCCTCCCACAGTTCAACCATGACGTAGAAGCTGTGGACCTGCTGTAACGGATCCAAGGTTTCCTGCTTCCAAATAGTCAGTAAATCTGGCAAATGTCGACGATCTTCAACAATTAAAACGCTATGGTCACTTTCAACCCAAGCCTCCTGTAGTTCGGGAATTGATGGGAAAAAGCGACTGTGCAGGGCTAAATAGGGATAGGCACTCAAGGGAAATAGCTTTTTCTCACTGGTATGTCTCAACTCAGTCAGTGAAAACTGATGCCGTTGCTCTACCAGGGAAGACGCAACATCATTGGGCTTTGTATCGGTTACCTGAACTTCTAACGGTTTTTCGCTGTCAACATTTAGCTGTAGTGCCTCAATTAACTGATAGCGCTGCTGAGGCCCTAACCAGTCATTGGCGTCGCGAGTGCCCAAGGTCACTGGATCAATGGGCGTTAATGTATTAGCGGTTACCTGTTCCCAGATATCGGTGTCTTCACCGGGCTGAATACCCTCAGGAGCCTGGATTTCACTAACAGCTAGAGCGATGGAAGACTTGCCTGGAAAGATAAAGGCCCTCCATTGCTGCAATGGCGATCCACATGACTGGCAAAACTTGTGCTCGGTAGGGTTATTAAATTGGCAGTATGGGCAAATGATCATCAGTGGATAGAAAACGTCCGTTGACAGTTACCGCAGATTATTAAAATGAAAGCGTTCCTGATTTTAGGGATGAATCGAGCCGTAGGCTGCTGGTAGATAACCCTTGTCCATATCCAGAACTTTAGGGTTTTCCCAGGAAAAATACAACATTCTTAGTTGGACGTGGTCAAGCAAATCTGACACATAAGTTGAGATTTACCCTCAGCAACGCAGTTAAACGTCACTGTAATTTACTATTCCCAAAGTTAAAAATAGTCTTAGCGCTTAAAATCATTAGTATGGGAAGTCTTATCAGTTAAATACAGTTCAGCATAGCCGATAAGCATGGCAGATGTTGGTATAAACGCAACCAAATCAGCGGCGACGGCGGCGACGGTGCGAACGGGAACGCCTGATCTGCATGGAATCAGGCTGGTCACAACCTTTTGTTAACTTCCCTAATTGTCGCTGTTCATGGGGTGTGAGGTGACGCCATTGTCCGGGGTGTAGCTGACCCAGATGCAGCTCGCCAATGCTCACACGTATCAGTCGTAACGTCGGAAAACCAATGGCAGCTGTCATCCGTCGTACCTGACGATTTTTACCTTCATACAGGGTGAGCTGTAGCCAGGCGGTTGGAATATGCTGACGGAATCGAATCGGGGGTGTGCGTGGAGGCAGTGCGGGTTGCGTTGTCAACAAGGTCACTGCCGCTGGTCGAGTTTTATAGTCGCGAATGGTCACTCCCTGGCGCAACTGCTGCAAACTATCATGATCAGGAATCCGTTCTACCTGGGCCAAATAGGTCCGGGGATGGTGGAAACGGGGATGACACAGACGATGCTGTAGCTTGCCATCATCGGTGAGCAATAGGAGGCCTTCACTATCCCGGTCAAGCCGACCTACAGGGTAGACATCCGGTACTGAAATAAAGGATTTGAGTGTAGTGTGGCGGCTATCGGTATTTGTGAACTGACTCAGGACATCGTAGGGCTTATAAAAAATCAGATAACGATAGTCCATTAGCGATGGGCAGATGCGGGTAATTCTTGAAGCTGTATTGAGAAATAGTGAAGTTAGTTAACTCGCCAGATATCCTGAATAGATTCGATGAGTATGAGTATTGGCAATATGAACAACGCCTCTAAGTACCGGTTTGTTTGCACGTTGACCTTTGGTGATATCTATGGGCAGATCATTGTCTGGCTCATTGTGCTGTTTTTGAGTTTGGCAACTGCCCTGGCTCTCATGGGGTCTAGTCGTCCTATTTATGCTCTGGTTTGTGTTGGGTTGATCCTGGTCCTATCATTGCCATTTTTGCTATTTGCCTTTGTCACCACTCTGATCAACCATATCGAATTCAGTGAAATGGATGCGATCGCATCAGAGGGCAACCAAAACCGTGCTTTTAGTAACCAGCCCATGTCCAGTCAAACGGCGTCCTAATTAGCGGCTTAACAAAAAGCACTAATTGGCGTCTGATTCAACCGCTTCAGGGGCTTCAGCCGGTTCAGGTGTAACAGTTTCAGGAGAGGCTTCAGCGGGTTGGTTAGCTGGGGCCTCATTTAGGCTAGGAACATCTTCGCTAGGGGTATTTTCGGTGGCCTCACTAACAGGGGGTTGATTAATCAGCTGCTGGATCCGGTCTTTAAACTGAACCGGGGCTAGGGACAGCGCCGATTCAAATAGAGGCTGGGCTTCATCTTCGTTGCCCATCTCCCTGAGAATAAGACCTTTGGCAAGTATGGGGCGAAAGTCTGGTGTGTCGCTGACTGTTTGAGCATCCTGGATAGCCGTATCGTAGGTTGCGATCGCATCTTCAAACCGGGACTGGTCAGCATAAATCTGACCTAGAAGCAATTTGACCGCAATCACATCAATGGTGCCGGGCTGAATCTGATTAGACTGCTCAGCTGTTTTCAGAGTGTCCTGCAGCAAACCAATCGCTGCCTGGGGGCGCTCCTGCTGCACCAGTAAAGCAACCAGACCCTGTAGTGCCTCCATATTGCCAGGTGTGGAGGTCAATACACTGCGGTAGGTTTGGGCAGCCCCTTCTAAATCATTGAGCTGTTGCTTAGTCTGGGCTAACAAGACGGAATATCGCGGCTCTTGGGGATTCAATTCTGCCAGGCGAGCTAATGGCTCAGCCGCACCCGCCAAATCCCCCAGAGTAATGCGGGCTTCCACCAGTCCCTCAAGGGCCGCCTGGTTATCCGGTTCACGTTCCAAAACTAATTCATAACCGTTGGCCCGACCTTCTAACTCGGCCCGACGATCGGTCTCCGTGGCCGTGGGTACACTGTTGTCATAGCCAGGATTCTGATTAAATGCCGCCTGAATTAAGGGTCCAAGTGAGACCGCTAACAGTGCAGCAACAGCTAGGAATAAAATACCGCCAATCAGCCAGCGATTGCGTTTGACAGCCACAGGGCTCCCCTCCTTCAAAGCAACTTGCCCATATTAAACCCAAATGAGTCAGGACCGCTTGGCCCCTGATACACCCCATGGGTAGTGTTCGTACAACTGACTATCCGCTTTAAACTGTTCCAACTGATCATGAACAAAAAATAGTAAATATTTCCTTAGGAATTGCCCCAACTATCTTTAAAGTGCGTCACATCATGGGGAACAAGGTTCAAAATATTTGATCAGACAGAATATCCTTAAATTGAGCTGACATCTGTCAAAATCTGTGAATGGTAACGTAAAAGCGACCATGAACTTAATTGTTTAAGTCACGATTCCAACTATTTTTTTCTAGATAGACTTGGTTTATTTATCTAAAAACTGTTAGGTTCAACCAAACGGCAATTCAATGTCAATTTTATTTTTATGATTTCTAGATAGATACAGATACAAACCAGATATAAGTAATTAGTCAGATGTTAGTTAGATATCTAAATCTGTAGCGACTTATAGCTACCCCCTAAACTATTGTTCAAATTGTTAAGTAAGCCGATTTTCCTGATTGAGGAGGTTTCGAGATTAATGAGTTCTGCAGACAGTCGCCCCCCTGAAATGTCCAATACTTCATCCGATCACAATTCGGATGCTAGCGCAGCTGCTAACTCTAATAGTCCTGCTCTTAAGAAGCCACCTAGACGACCAGCTAAGCCTGTTGCCCCCGTTGAAGAGCCTCCTAAAAAACCCACGATTGAAGCAGTTGCCTTAAAGAAAGCAGATGCCCTTGAGCCAACGCCAATCGTGTCCGAGCCGGGCCCCAAGCCTACGGAGAGTGAGCCTACTGAGTCATCAGTAGCTGAGCCACCAGTAGACGATACGCCTACTGAGCCAGAAACGCCTCAACCCAGGTTGCAGCCGATTGCACCGCCTAGTGAGCCCATGCAGTACAGAGCGATTGGGCTGTTAAAAGGACGCTATGAGCCCTCAGAAGAAACGTTTAACCGGGGTAACATTGTTAACCACGATGGCACCACAACCTGTGCTGTGCTCTTAGGACGCACAACCAGCTTGGTTAAAAAGCATCTAGATTTAGAAAAAGATCACCTCTGGGTGGTTTATCCACGCACTATTTTCCAAGATGATATTGGTATTGCCGTACAAATCGTCGGTGTATGGGAGCCAGAGACCTTGGGCGATGAAGAGGATGACGTGCTCGAAACACCCGCTGATGCAGTGCAGCCCGATTACTTTTCTATTCGCGGTGAGGTCATCAAATTCGATGAGCGGAAAGAGGAGATCACCGTTAGTATCGTGCAAAAGATGCGCACTGGAAAACAGCCCAAACGTCCCTTTAAGCTAGTGATCAATGGCAACATTAGTGTTAAAACCATTGGCTACTTTTGGGATATGCATGTGCAGCGGCAGGGAAACCAGTTGATCTTAACTGATGGTAGCTATGTCGGCGCTGTCCCCCCGAAAAAGCGTTCTAAGAAAAAGCCAATGGGTGGCGGTGGCGGTAGTAAGCGGCGGCCTCCATCATCAAAGCGTGGAGGACGTCCTAGTCCTAAACCTAATCTGGTTAAGGATGATACTGCCAGGGTGGAAAAATCCAATGCAGATGCACCTAAGGTGGTCAAAGTGGGCAACAGCAATGAGGTGGCTGATGCCGCCGAGCGCTCAGAGGGTTAAAGCGGCTGCATCTTCCCAGCTGTATCCCCCAACTATGCCCTAGCGATGCAATGTTGGCCTCAGTTATTCTGGGGCAGAAAGGCTGTTTGTCTCGGTAGGGGAGCAACCGGCTCACTGAGTTGAAACTTACCTTGAATAATCCAGTCTTTTAGGGTGGTCGCAACCTTGCGCCCAAGATAAAGGCTGGATAGGGGAGCTGTTCTCACACGGCTCCCGTTGATGGTAAGACGACCTGATTTAAGTTGCTGATAGCTGACCAAGCCGAAACTGGGCCGGACCCGGCGGGGAATTGAAAAATCAATCACTGGGGCCAGGATATCTTTATCTTCAACGGCACATTTCTGTAAAACAGCTTCATCTAAAACGGGTATGGGGACACCTACACCCAGCATCAGGGACGGTCCATAGCCAGTAAAGTAGCAACCACGAACCCATTCAGGTTGCATTTGTTTCGCATCTCCGATCAGGGCAACGGTGGCAGAGGGGCCAACGGGCGTACCGTTAGGTAATCGTTTTTGTAGAGGGAAGTGTTGAGTCCCTTCCCAAGCTATGTAGCCGGGGGCTCCTCCCACAAATAACCGACTGCCAATGCCAATCGTCTGCATTTGAGGATCGTTCAGCATGGGTGAAAGTGCCCCGGCATTGGCATAGACAGCATTCCCGAGAAATGGCTGTAGTGGACCCAGGTAGGTGAGTAGAGGGCGGTCACTGCTGTTAACCCCGACAATAAAGTTTTGGTAAAGGTTACGGGGATTGAACAGATAAAATTGATTGATCGTATCTTGGGTAATGGAGATATCTAGGGTGGAGCGGGGATAACAGTCGCTGACTTGACCGATGGCTCGGAGATTGACCGATTTGCCGGCAATCAAGGTAGAAATGACGTGGCCTCCACCCCGTTCGCTCGTGATATCGTTATTTTCTGCTGTATCTCCCCAACGATTATTACTAACGGCTTGGCTAGCCCCAAGATAGAGATCAACTGCACCAAAACCGGCATAGGCCTGTACCCCATCCAGATAACATTCTCGGATGTTAATGGGGGGATCGGTATGGCCGAGATTAATAATCGCCCCGGAGGACTCCATGGGTTCAAAGGTGCCGGTGGTGACTACATCCACCGCTTTAGTGGCCGCCTCTAGGCCGAGTTCTGCCACGTTGACTTTAGTTTCTTCGACGGTCCATACGGTGACGCTGCCGTCGTTGATTTTTTGATTAATTTCAGGGATGGTGCGGATGGTGGCCATGGCAGACGTTATCGGCTCCAACGACTCAGAAGCCAGCCGCCTAGAATAGCTGTTGGAAGTAAGACAAGAATGAGTGCAATGGATTCGGGAGGCGCGATCATTGGCCCTATCCATTTAATTAAGACACTGAGTAGGGCGGATGCGATCGCAATTTTCAACACATACAACCCGCTATCCATAATCATTACTCCATTCTTTAAGGACGCCGAATATTCAAACAGCACCAATCTTCACGTCGCCAGAGCGTAGCTACCGTCCAATTATGCGCTTCGAGGGTATCGGCCACCCACTTCGATTGTTCCAACAAAACACCGCTCAAAATCCCCCAGGTGGACTCTTTGGCAATGGCATTAAAATGCGGAATCAGCTCAACGATGATCTCGGCCAAAATGTTGCACAAGATGCCGTCGACGGGTTCACTCACCTTGAGGCTGTCGATACTCCCTTGGGCAACCTGAATGCGACTCGCATCCATACTGTTGAGAGCCCGATTTTCACCCGTTGCCTTAACAGCGAGGGGATCTGTGTCAACAGCATAAACCTGTTGAGCACCAAGCAGAATTGCGCCAATGGATAGAATGCCAGACCCACAGCCAATATCTGCCAGGGTCACTGGTTGAGCGTCGCTCAAACGCATCTCCAGCGCTTCCAGGCACAGCTGGGTGGTTGGATGGGTACCAGTGCCAAAGGCGGTTCCTGGGTCCAGCTTGAGCACTAAACGCGACGAGTCAGTAGGGGGATCCATCCAAGCCGGATTAATCAATAGCCGATCACCAATCGGTTGAGGGTGCCAATATTTTTTCCAGCTTTTGGACCAATCCTCATCTTCAATCAGATGCCAGGTGACATCGGGTAGTTCGTTGATACCCAAACATAGAGCATCTTGCTGAAACCGCAAGGCTAGGGCGGCCAAATCAACATTACAAAACTGCTCTTGTGGAAAATAGGCTTTCACTCGGCTTTGTTGCCCCCAGCGCTCGCTGGCGGTGCCGCGCCCATGCCAATCTTCAAACCGCCAGAAGATCGTATCCTCAAGCAGTGGGGAGCAGGTAACTTGTATTTCCCACCAAGTGTTTGCCAAGGCTTTCGTAAGGGTTATAGAAATCAGCAATAACTGTGTTAAGCACTTGGAGTGTCCTTAACACAGTCATGGTTAACCCATTTTATAGGGCGACGGTATACGCATCGCGAATGCCAGGCACTTTTGTGATCTCTTCGAGAATCCCATCGGGTAGCGGATCGTCAATGCTCAACACCATAACGGCATCACCGCGCACAATCTGGCGTCCCACCTGCATGCTGGCAATATTGACGTTAAAACTCCCTAGTAAAGACCCGATTTTGCCAATAATGCCTGGCATATCGCGGTGCAGGGTGAATAACATGTACTTCGTGGGAGGCACGTTGATGGGAAACTGATTGATGTCAGTAATACGTACTTCACTGCCACCGAGAATAACGCCCGTTACTGAATGCTCACCCAGGGAGCCCTGGGCAGAGACATAAAGGGACCCCGTGAAGTCCTTGATACTCGCATCACGAGTCTCAATCACTTTAATGCCCCGTTCCTTAGCCTCAATGGAGGCATTAACATAGTTCACCCGTTCTCTCAAAGCATTTGTTAATAGGCCTTTGAGAGTGGCGATGACGATGGGCTTACTATCTTGATTTGCCAGCTCACCCTGGAGACGAATTTGCACTTGCTCTACACGTCCACCGGCTAACTGACCTACCAAGTTACCTAAGGTTTCAGCCAACTGTAGATAGGGGCGCAGTTTTTCTAGTACATCGGGGCGGAGGCCAGGGATGTTTACAGCCGACCGGGCAGGGAGTCCCAACAACACATCGCGAATCTGTTCAGCCACATCCACCGCCACATTAATTTGGGCTTCGGTGGTGGAAGCGCCCAAGTGGGGAGTGAGAACAACAGATTTGCCAAGCTCTCGCAGAGCGCTCTCTCCTAAGGGTTCCGCTTCGTAAACATCGAGAGCGGCACCGGCAATGACGCCATTTTTCAGGGCGTCATACAAAGCGGCCTCGTCAATGATGCCGCCGCGAGCACAGTTAATAATACGGGTAGTTGGTTTCATCTTGGCCAGCGCTTCAGCGTTGATCAAGTGGGCAGTTTCCTTAGTTTTGGGAATGTGTAGAGTAATGTAGTCGGCCTCTTGGAAAAGGAGGTCTAAATCCACTAAGCTACAGTTTAATTCAGCCGCCCGCTCCTTAGAAATGAAAGGATCGTAGGCCAGAATAGTCATTCCCATTGAACGGGCAACCGTAGCCACATGGGAGCCAATTTTACCGAGACCGACCACGCCGAGAATCTTTTTGTAAACTTCTACGCCGGTAAACTGTTTACGATTCCAAGCAGACTCTTTGACTGATTTATCGGCTTCAGGAATGTTGCGCGATAGCGACAGCATCATCGCTAGGGCATGTTCTGCTGCGGCAATGGTGTTGCCCTCGGGGGAATTGACCACCACAATGCCGCGACGGGTGGCGGCAGCTACATCGATATTATCGACACCCACACCAGCCCGACCGATAATTTTGAGCTGACTTGCCGCCTCAATCACCTCGCTGGTAACCTTAGTGCCCGAGCGAATCATCAAAGCATCGTAGTTGGAGATTATCTGAACAAGCTCCTCAGGCGGAAGCTTGGTTTTCACATCAACTTGGGCCACCTGGGCCAAAATATCGAGACCAGCTTGGTCAATCGGGTCGGAGACAAGTACCTTCGGCATAGCAGGGAGGATTTTTTTTCACAAGGACTCATCGTACTGCATCACTGCAAGGGGACAAATCCTTTCTTTGGCAAATTATGGATCGCAGATATGGTTGCCAATGTTACAAAACGTTTAAGTTTTTTGGAAGTAGGCAAGGCCTTTCTAGATAGCGATCCCTCTTGTGGAGACGTTCCATGGAACGTCTCCACAAGAGGGATCGCTACTTTTCGGTGAGTTGTTCAATCCCATGAAAGAGATCTGCTAGCACCGTATTCGATATGAGAAAGCCATCGGGATCGCTGAGGCGAAGGCGGTTGTTTTCAAATATGGCTTGACCTGACGTTACATAAGGATGCAAGCGACTATTCAACATGCCGATAAAGGCCGCACCAAATGCGTTGATAAAAGCGCTAATATCGATACCTTCTGCCAGGCGCAACCCTACCATCAAACTATCGGTCAGTTGTTCAGTGACCGGTAATGAGGGTTCATCTAGAATGCCACCGGCTTGTTGATAATTGTTAAGCCACTGTCGGTAAGTCTTTTGGGTGCGGGGGCGGGCAAAACGCTGTCCCTGGGTGTAGCTAGTGGCTCCCATACCAAAGCCATAGAAGGGGCGATTTTCCCAGTAGGTGCGATTATGGCGGCATTGATGCCCCGGTTTGGCATAGTTAGAAATTTCGTAGTGCCCATAGCCCCCGTTGGTCAGAATCTGCTGCCCTAGCCGGTACATGTCAACGGTGGCTGCTTCGGTCGGTAGCGGTTGCTCCCCTGCCTGATACTGCTTACCAAAGGGGGTTTGGGGTTCGATGGTGAGATCGTAGATGGAGATGTGATGGGGACGGATTGCGATCGCCCTCTCCACTGCCTCCTGCCACTGCTCCAAAGTTTGATAAGGCAATCCTGAAATTAGATCTAAGCTCCAACTTGGCACCTGACTTTGATGCATATCATCCACGGCTCGATGCACATCCACCAGGCGATGGAATCGCCCACATCGCTCCAACAAGCCATCGTCAAATGCCTGCACTCCGAGGCTAATGCGATTCACACCTCGGGCACAGTAGCCTTGTACATGGGACAAATCAAAGGTGCCCGGATCCATTTCCATGGACGTTTCTGCATCGGTCGCTATGCCAAATTGCTGATCAAGAGTCTGCAAAATCTGCTCAAGCTGAGCGACAGATAGCAACGATGGCGTCCCACCGCCAAAGAAAACCGTCTTCAGCGCAGGCCCCAAAACGGGTGTAGCCTTGATCTCCTGGCATAGCCAATCGACATAGGTGCTAATGGTGCTAGATGTTTCTCCGCGTTTTCGGTTACCAATGACCGAAATGGGAAAGTCACAGTAAAAGCAGCGACGCCGACAAAACGGAATATGAACGTAGGCCGATGTGGGGGCCGATAAGGGCATGGGGCCACTGGAGAACATAAAAGCATTCAGGGAGGAACCCAATCGTGGGGAACATCAGTGATTATAATGTCGTTGTTTGAGCCTTCCCAGGGATGGTGTATGCTTCACCATCATCACATCAATAGATATACCCTAAGGGCGACATCATTCGAATGCTAGACGCATTAATCATAATTTCATTCATTTTTGCAGGGGCAGGTGTTGGTTTTTACAGTGTTGACCTGCTACCGCCTCAGGTTTTAGGACAAGTTAACAACATTGAAGGTCTCGGTACCGTCATGGCCGGGTTTGGAGGCCTGATTGGTACTGGCCTAGGAATTGTTGCCCAGACCAGCTATCGGCGGTTCGAGAAACAAATCCGCACCCTGCCCCCCGACCGCATTTTTGCTCGGGCCATTGGCTTAATTTTGGGTCTACTCATTGCCAACTTGATTTTGGCCCCCGTGTTCTTGTTGCCGATCCCCAGCGAGTTTAACTTCATCAAACCCTTGGCAGCTGTCATGAACAGCATTATATTTTCAGTCTCGGGGATGAATCTGGCTGACACTCAAGGACGGGCATTGCTGCGTTTAGTCAATCCTTCCAGCGTAGAGAGCATGCTGATTGCAGAAGGCACGCTTAAACCAGCTACCTCAAAGATTTTGGATACTAGCTGCATCATTGATGGCCGCATTGAAGGGCTGCTAGAAACCAGCTTTTTAGAGGGCCGGATCGTTGTTCCTCAATTTGTTTTACAGGAACTACAGGCCGTTGCCGATGCTGCCAACGACCAAAAACGAGCCCGGGGTAGACGAGGGTTGGATATTCTGAATCGTCTGCGGGCGGCTTATCCCGACCGGGTTGTTGTTGATCCTGCCGATTATTCAGACATCACAACTGTAGACGCTAAGCTCGTTAAACTGGCCCAGGAAATGAATGCCATGCTCATTACCAATGACTACAACCTCAGCAAAGTAGCACGGGTGCAGCAGGTAGGCATTTTGAATATTAATGACCTGGCTAAGGCAATTCGCCCGGCGTATTTACCCGGAGACGATATCGAGATCAAAATTCTTAAGGAAGGAAAGGAAGATTTCCAAGGTGTGGGCTATTTGAATGATGGCACCATGGTGGTTGTGGAGTCAGGGAAAGGCTACATCGGCAATAATGTTTTGGTGGTGGTGACTGGCGCTCTACAAACGTCAGCGGGACGCATGATTTTTGCACGCCCTAAAGGGACGGCGACGGCTTAGCTGCAAAAACCCAAAACCCCGGTTGCTAGCAACCGGGGTTTTGAAAAGAGCCTGCGGCTCAAGCGCAGCTTATTCCCACTCGATGGTGCCAGGGGGCTTGGAGGTGATGTCGTAAACCACTCGGTTAACTCCGTCCACTTCATTGACGATGCGGTTGGAAATAACCTCTAGCAAATTGTAGGAAGGCCGAGACCAGTCAGCCGTCATGCCATCTTCACTGCTAACAAGACGCAACACAATAGGGTGTGCATAGGTGCGCTGATCGCCCATGACGCCAACGCTACGAACCGGTAGCAATACCGCAAACGCCTGCCAAAAGTCGTGATACAGTCCTCGATTACGGATTTCTTCCCGCACGATATAGTCAGCATCCCGCAGAATATTGAGCCGTTCCGCCGTCACTTCACCCAGGATACGAATGGCTAAACCTGGGCCGGGGAAGGGCTGACGACGTACAATTTCATTGGGAAGGCCAACGGAGCGACCCACATTACGCACCTCGTCTTTGAAGAGCTTGCGCAGGGGTTCGATTAGCTTAAATTGCAAATCCTTAGGTAGACCACCCACATTGTGGTGGCTCTTGATTTTGACCGCTACCCGTTCACCGGTTTTGGGATCAACGTTAGTGTCTGCAGACTCAATTACATCGGGATATAGTGTACCCTGGGCCAGATAATCAAAGGGTCCCAGGCGTTTTGATTCCTCTTCAAAAACACGAATAAATTCGTGGCCAATGCGTTTCCGCTTTTCCTCTGGGTCAGTAATGCCCTTGATTTTCTCTAGGAAGCGTGTGCGAGCTTGGACGTATTCAACTTTGATATGAAATTGCTGATCAAATAGCTCTACCAGACGTTCAGGCTCCCCCTTACGCATAAAGCCCTGATCAATAAACATGCAGGTTAACTGGTCGCCAATGGCCTGATGGAGTAAAAATGCCAGTGTGGATGAATCTACACCTCCGGACAGAGCCAGTAAAACCCGTTTAGTGCCTACCTTGGCACGTACTTCACGAATGGCCTCTTCCACAAATGCTTCCGTGGTCCATGTGGGCTCACAGCGGCAGATGTGATATACAAAATTACGAATTAAGGCCTGACCATCAACGGAGTGAACCACCTCTGGATGGAACTGCACACCATAAAAGCCTTGGTCATGATTTGCGATCGCAGCACTGGGTGTATTGTCCGTATGGGCTAGAACTTCAAACCCCTGGGGCAGCCTAGTGACCGAGTCACCGTGACTCATCCACATAGTGGAACCGTCACCCACATTGGTTAGCAAATCGGTTGGATCATCAATGTGCAAGGACGCTTTGCCATATTCACCCCGTTCGGCGGTCTCTACTTGCCCCCCCAGCTGTTGCACCATCAACTGCATGCCGTAGCACACACCTAGTATAGGAATCCCCAGATCCCAAATGGCAGGATCACACTTGGGAGCGTGGTCAGCATAAACGGAACTAGGCCCACCGGACAGAATAATGCCCTTAGGATTAAGCTGACGAATTTTCTCAGCTGAAGTGCGGTAGGAAAGCACTTCTGAATAAACTTGAGTTTCGCGAATGCGTCGAGCAATTAGCTCAGAATATTGGGAACCAAAGTCAAGAATAATTAGCATCTGACGGTTAAACTCAGATGGTTTGGTAGATACGTTATCGGTAATAGCGGGAGTTTGTGCAGTCACGGATAGGTCCTGAAGCTCTATTGGGTGGGAAAGCAGGTGTAATTTTCGTATTCTAATGAGCTGCTTATTAAACGCGAGTAGCTAAATCCTGGCATTTAATAACCATTGATTATGGGTAGAGGGTGTGCCGCTCCAGACGTATATGGAAAATTATTTTAACTAGAGTAGCAAACCACGGTATTAATGCTTCATTCTCTAAATTGCTTGTTCAGAATTTGATGTATGCAACTGCGTCAGGCAATACGACTCAATAAGATCGTAGCCGCTAAGATAGAGGCAACCTTTCCCCCACGTGTTCAGCTCCCAACCCCCTGATATATGGGGGCTTTGAGTTCAAAAACCACATGAATCCTATTGATTATCTCCGTATCAGCCTGATTGACCGTTGCAATTTTCAATGTGTGTACTGCATGCCGGAGGGAGCCGACCTTAATTATGTATTGCGAGAGCTTTGGCTAAGTCATGGGGAAATTTTGAGCTTGCTGAAGGGGGTATTTATTCCCTTAGGATTCACAAAATTTCGGCTTACGGGAGGAGAGCCACTGCTACGTCCAGGAATTGTCCAGCTGGTGGATGAGATCTCCCATTTGCCAGAGACAACAGATCTGGCCCTGACGACTAATGCTTTTAAGCTAGAGAAGTTGGCTAAACCTTTATATGATGCAGGGTTACGACGCATCAATATCAGTTTAGATTCATTGCAGCCAGAGACATTTGAGAAAATTGTGGGCCCACCGGCTACTCGTGATTTAACATCAGAGACCGCATCAAAATATATGCGTTGGCAACAGGTATGGCAAGGCATTCAAATGGCCCACCAGGTAGGATTTGACCCCCTTAAACTTAATGTTGTTGTGATTCCGGGTGTCAACGATCACGAGATTTTAGATCTTGCCGCATTAACCCTGGATAGGAATTGGCATGTGCGATTTATTGAGTTTATGCCTATTGGTAATGACGCGCTATTCACAACTAGGGGATGGATTGATTCTGAGACAATTCGCCAACAGATCCGAAATCGCTGGGGCTTAGAAGAATCAAGCATTCGTGGCAATGGCCCTGCAGATGTTTTTAAGATTCCAGGTGCTAAAGGGACGCTCGGATTTATTAGCCAAATGTCTGAATGTTTTTGCGATCGCTGCAATCGCATGAGACTCTCTGCGGATGGTTGGCTACGGCCTTGTCTGTTAAATGAAACGGGTCAACTTAATTTACGAGATGCCTTGCGCAGTGGAGAAGCCATTGAAACTATTCGTGATCGCGTCGGCGCTTTAGTGGCGGATAAACCAGAGATTAATTTCAAAATGCGAGAATCTGGCACTACTGGAGCCTATAGCCGCACAATGTCTCAGATTGGTGGATAAATACATGAGTTTGGCGTTTACATTGGGCTAAGCTAACCGTAGATATTATTAGGGGGACAGCAAGCTTTCTTTTCTGCCTAAAATTGTCTCCAATGGCAGCTATGTCCTTATGGCTGCTTGTATTTGCCCCCAGAGATAGTATTGTTTGAGACACATTTTCCCTCAATTATGTTTGAAGGAAAATGTGTCTACCTTGGTAGAACACCGGATAAATAAGGGGTTATGTCGTTCATCACTGATTTACCCTACGGGGATTACGGTGTATATATTGTCATAAAAAATCATTAGATCGACACAATCTTTTTAGTTGAGCAATTTTCATGAGGATAATGTAAATTTCCCTAAAGAAAAGGTATGACTTGGTCTTATTACACAAGTATTAGTTGATGGATTGAATGGAGTGCATCTGTCTCTAAATACTCAAATAATAGTGTTTTCTGGAGATTCAGATGGAAAGACTAACTAATTTTGGAATGTTTGCCGGTATTACGGCATTAGCCATTGGATTAGGCTCACTAGAGTCTGTTTCAGCAGCCCAATTGACTGAATCTGGTGATGCAGGCGAATTAATTCCAACCGCTCAGCTTTTGCCAGGTGGAATAGATTCTGTTGTTGGTGGAATAGCCTCAGATCGTGACCTTTATGGTTTTAATTGGGGTGGTGGCAACCTGGCCTTAGAAGTTATTTCAGCAAGTTTTGATAGCCAATTGTTTGTGTTTGATAGTTTGGGCGAGATTATTGGTGCAAATGATGACGGCGGTGTCGGCTTGCTTTCTTTGCTGAGCGGTAATCTAACAAGCGGTTTATATTATGTTGGCATTGGAGCCTTTAATAGTGATCCCTTGAATTCTTTTGGTCAAGACATTGAAGATCCCCTTGGTGGTGGTAGTTCAACAGCCTTCCAGCCAGGGCAATGTGGTCTGAGTTTAACGGATTGTACCTTATCCAGTTGGAGATCCAATCGCAGGTCAGGTGATTACACCGTGAGATTTTCTTCGCCTACCATTGCGGCTGACGTTCCTACTCCCGCTCTTTTACCTGGTCTAGTAGGTATGGGAGCAGCGTTGATTCGTAAACGAAAGCAAGAAGCTTCGTAAGCGCATACCTGACACATAAATTACGTGAACTAGCTATTCTAGGGAGGCTCAATTAGCTGAATCTCCCTAGAACATACTAATTAGCCTGAAATCTTGTATATGCTCACTTAACCCTATAAATTCCCTATAAATTACGGTTAATCAAGAGGGTTTCCCAACTGCTCTTAATCCTTAAAATAAGAATGCTTGGTTTTCTGTGAGTCCAAAATAAGAAATATAAACTTTTTTTAAGACAAAGGTTTGTTTTGTTGTTTATTTGGGTTTATCAAGTCTTTTAGGTTTATTTTTAGGGGTCAATCTCGTTTTAAGAAAAGTTTAGAGTGGTTCAGAATTAAGCGCGTAGTCCAAGGATAGTTTGGGCAATATGAAGGTCAAACGGTGCTGTATGCAGGTCAAGCAGTACTGTTAGCCTTCTTGCTTGTGGCTGCTATGGTAGGTCGTCGTTTTTTTCTGGGGTATAGTTTGTTGTTTTTAGGGGGCTGTGGTCTAGCTAAGACAAACTCAACAACCAATAGTCAGTTTGATTATCCTAATAAACTCCACTTCGCTGTGACCGACCTAAGTGGTTCTGATGCTTTAGAGCGAGACTTTGGTGCATTTCGACAAGTTTTAGAAGAGACCCTTCAGCTACCCGTTGTTTTTTTTGCAGTTGAAAACTATTCTGCGGCGGCACCAGCACTCCTTGCCAATGAATTGGATTTTGTGATGGCGGGACCTTCTGAGTATTTGCTACTGAGGGCGCGGGCAGGGGCTATCCCCATACTAGGCATAACTCGTCCCAAGTATGCGGCCATGGTGATGACCCGAGTAGATAGTGGCATTGATCAACTGAGTGATTTGAAAGGCAAGACCATTGCGATGCGAACTGAGGGGTCAACAGCAGGGCATATTATGCCGATGAAAATGTTGCTAGATGCGGGAGTGCCACCTGAAGATTATCAGGTGGTCATGCTTAATCGCCAAGGCTTTGAAGCGTTGCAATCTGGTCAGGTAGATGCCTGGAGTGATTCCCATGATCGTTATGTCGAGTATGTGAAAGCACCAGGTTTGGAGGGGATTGACATTCAAGTCATTGCTGCGAGTGATCATTTGCCCCCCGATGTATTTGTTGCCAATCCTAGTCTGGGGCCACGGTATTTAGAAGAACTGAGAAACCACATGCTTGACCATCAAGAGACATTGATAGCAGCGCTTTTAGCATCTGAAGCCAACCAGAAGTATAAAACATCAGAATTAGTGGCGGTAACTGATGCTGATTATCAAGTCCTACGAGATAGCTATTATGCTATTGGCCAGGGCTCAGCAATTGAATAAGTCTGAGAGGGCTAGGGTCGATGATTGCATTGTTATCCCATGTAGTCTCTAGCTTTAGTAAACGGCTGGGTATCCATCGCAGTATTTCTAAAAAGATTAGTTGTGGATATGCCCTGGCTTTGGGAACAGCTGTTTTGGGCACTACTGGTGGTCTGCTGGGAGGGCATTATGAAGCCTTCTCTGCTCGCAAACAAGCTGAGAATACACTGCGTAAAAAGCAGTTGCTCAATGAGCTGAATACTCATGTTTTGAGTATTCAGATGCATCCTCAGCGGTTACTTGCGATCTCCGGTGAAAGCCGGATCTGGGTGCAGTATGAAACCAATCAATTTAATACAGAACTCCGTCAGCTCCGTCACCAACTAGAGACAATTGAGCAACTTCCCCATACAGCATCTGAAACCCAGCTAACCCTGTTGATCAGTGGCTATCGGACTAATTTGCAGGAGTATGAGCGCTTTATTCAGTACCTTTGGTTTGATTTAGAGGGGGTTGATAATAAGCGAATTGCCTTAGAAGTAATTTCGATCGCCCTTAGTAGTCGAGATGCCAATCAACTGTCCACCACCTTTGAGCAACTGTCTGAAGACTTAACGCGATTGCAACAAACGGCTGATCGGCAGTACCACCAATCCATTGTGCAGCTACAAAAGTCTGAGCAATTACGACTGATCATCATTTTGGTCAGTATGGTCTGTTCCATCGGTTTAGCCATTATCCTGGCTGTGATCACTAGCCGAGCCATTGCCCGGCCCATTGAGCAGCTCACCCTGACTGCACGACGCATTACCCAAGCGAATGATTTTCAGCTACACGTTTCGATTCACACCCAGGACGAGGTCTTGCTGTTGGCAGAGGCATTAAATCAGTTGGTCAGCTGGGCTGGACAATACACCATGGAACTGGAAGACGCTCGCCAAACATTGGAGGTTCGCGTTGTGGAAAGAACCCAGGCATTGCAACAGTCTGAAGCTTCTCTACGGCAGCAGGCTGAGGATTTACAGCAGACATTGGTGGAACTGCGACAAACCCAATGGCAATTGATACAAAGCGAAAAAATGTCGAGTTTGGGACAATTAGTGGCTGGAATTGCCCATGAAATTAACAATCCCGTTAGTTTTATCTATGGCAATCTCAAACATGCGAGTGACTATGTCAACGATATTGTTATGCTGCTGGATCGCTATCAGCAGCATTATCCTGACCCGGCTACTGAAATCCAATCTGCTCTCGAAGAGATTGATCTGCCATTTGTGCGAAAAGATTTTCCAAACCTGATGCAATCCATGGCAGAAGGAGCAGTTCGGATTATCACGATTGTTCAGTCTTTACGATCATTTTCTCGTTTGGATGAGGCGGCTGTTAAATGGGTAGATATCCATAAAGGCATTGATAGCACGCTGACAATTCTCAATAGCCAAATTACGGCTACACCCGGTCAGCCAGGAATTGAGATCGCGCGTGACTATGGTCCATTGCCCTGCATTGAATGCTATGCCGGACAACTAAATCAGGTGTTTATGCATATTCTGAGTAACGCCATTGATGTGCTGCGCTGTTCGCCACCTCAGGGGATGGCTAAGATTGCGATCGCAACCCGCATATTGGAGCCTGATTGGATCTCGATTGAGATCAGTGACAACGGTCCTGGCATTCCTGAATCATCGCTCATACGGCTGTTCGACCCGTTTTATACCACCAAGGCCATCGGCACCGGCACCGGCATGGGCCTATCCATTAGCTATCAAATTATTACCAAAACCCATCAAGGCTCATTAGAATGCCACTCACAGCTAGGACAAGGGGCAAAATTCACGATTAAATTACCCATCAAACTAAATCAAGACGAGACACAAAGTCTCTAGTTAAGACCTATGTTGAGTCAAATCAGTCTTAAAGCAAGATAAGCCAATAAATAAGTAATGGGATAATAAAAGACGTGTGTTAAATCTTGGTCTCAATTCGAGATTAAGCACATCTTAAGTGGACTTAAGGTGAGTCTATTAATCTCGACATAAGATTGTATATTCTTTATCTATGGCATGACTATGGGGTCGATGTATCGTCAAGGGCGTAAACTTTTGTGGGCCGCATGTCTGTGTCTCCAGCTGGCAGCCTGTGGGGCTATGGCTGAAACCAGTGCTCCCGTTTCTCAGCAAGCGTTAGTTGCTCAAATCGAAGCTGGCACTGCACCGCTAATTTTGGATGTGCGTACGGCAGAGGAGTATGAGGCGGGTCACATTCCGGGAGCGATTAACATTCATTTTCGAGAGATTGGTAATCGGATTGACGAGATCGCCCACGGTGGTCCGGTCGTGGTGTATTGCGAGCGGGGTATACGGGTCAAAATTGCAGAAAGAACGCTACGGGACGCTGGCATCACCTCAATTTTCCATTTAGAGGGTGATATTTCTCAATGGAGAAAGAACAATTTACCGCTTGAGCGCAATACTCTCTTTTCTGAGACCATCAAGGCAACTGTGACAGCGCCAGAATTAGCAGCATCTTTAGAAAACCGGTGGATTATCAGCGCACCGGAGGCAAAACGGCTGATTGATCAAGGGGCTACCCTGCTGGATACTCGCAAACTGGCTTTCACCAGGCTACAGGGAGCCGTTTATGTCGACTGGCAACAATTTTCTCCGCAGCAGGTAACCACTCGCGGCAAATTGCTAGAGCAGGATGCCTTGCTAACCCAGCAGCTACAGCAAATGGGCATTTCAAAGGACAGGCCTGTGGTGGTTTTTGCTAACCCACCGGGGGGCTGGGGTGAAGATGGTCGAATTGTTTGGATGTTACGTACGCTGGGACATGCTCAAGTGGCCATGGTGGATGGTGGTTTTGATGCACTGGTGGATGCGGGGGTATCTGTACAACAGGGCACGAACAATGCACCGCCACCTGGAGATTTTGTTGTTGAGCGCAATGTTACATGGGAGATTCAGCAGGAGCAGCTAAAAGCTGAGCTAGGTAACGACAATCTTGTGGTGATTGATACCCGCGAAGCGCGGGAGTTTGCGGGTAAGACCCCCTATGGAGAACAACGAGGTGGCCATGTACCCGGAGCCATCAATCTCTACTTCAAAGAGTTTTTGGGGCAGGATGGCAAACTCCTTTCCCAGGATGATATCCATGCCAAATTGCTGGATGCGGGCATTACACCAGACAGCCAAATTGTTGTGTATTGCACGGGGGGAATTCGTTCTGGCTGGCTGGCATCGGTTTTAGTCACCCTGGACTATCAGGTTAAAAATTATGCTGGCTCCATGTGGGAGTGGTCAGCTTCCCCTGCGGATAGCTATCCTTTGGAAATGCTTTAGGACCATGCTTAGGGAGATAACACCATGCCCGACTGCCTTGCCTTGATTGCCCATGACACCAAGAAAAATGACCTGGTAATGCTGGCAACCAACTACAGGCATGTGTTGGCTCGATACCATTTGATTGCGACTGAAACCACAGGACAGTTAATTGAAACGGTTACTGGGCTACCTGTGGAGCGCATGGCTGCGGGAGCCCAGGGCGGAGAATTGCAGATTGCAGCTCGGGTAGTGTCTGGTGGAGTGGCAGGGGTCTTTTTTTTGCTAGATCCGGTCAGTGTCAATCCTAATGAGCCGGATATTCGGGCGTTGCTGCGGGTGTGTACCTTACACAACGTTGTGCTGGCCACCAATATGGCAACGGCTGAGCTGGCGATTCAAGCGGTTGCAAAGCGACGAGATGCCTATTTGATTTTTAACCCAGTGGCTGGACAGGGCAACCCAGATCGAGATTTGGCCTTAATTCGCCAGATTTTGGCACCCCAGGTTAATTTGCATACGATTTTTACGCAGCCGGATGTGGATCCCATTGACCAGGCAAAAGCTGCGATCGCAACCATCCAAGCCAACCAAACCGAGGATGATACCGGATTTATCATTGCCTCCGGGGGCGATGGGACAGTATCTGCGATCGCAGGTGTGACCATAGACACCGGTATTCCCCTGGGGGTGATTCCGCGAGGGACCGCCAATGCGTTTTCGGTAGCCATGGGGATTCCCACTGACATGAAGCAAGCGTGTGAAGCCATTGCAGCCGGGAATACACGGGTGGTAGATGCCGCCTACTGCAACGATATCCCAATGATTTTGCTGGCAGGTTTGGGATTTGAGGCGGAGATGGTAGACAATGCCAACCGAGAATTAAAAAATCAGCTAGGAACCCTGGCCTACGTTCTATCTGGTGCACAGCAGTTTTTTTCCCAAGAGCTATTTAAGGCAAAAATTGAAATTGATGGAGAGACCATTGAATTTGATACGGTGGCCGTGACAGTGGCCAATGCCGCCCCGGCCACCTCTGTGGCAGCCCAAGGGTTTGGCGAGGTGATTCCCGATGATGGGTTGCTGGAAGTGACGATTCCTCTGCCCCAAACGCGATTACAAGGGGTCAATGTAATGGCCACGTTGTTTACTTCTGCCCTGGTTAAATCCCAAGTTGAGCGGGAAGATGTGATTTGTCTGCGCACCAAGCGGCTTACGGTAACCACAAATCCACCGCAGAAGCTGGTTGTTGACGGGGAGTTATGGGAGGCAAATCCGATTGAGTTTACCTGTGTGCCAGGGGGGTTAACTATTTTTTCGCCGCTGTTGACGGTGGGGTAGCAAAAATAATAAACCCCAAGCCAACCACAGGGGTAGGGTGATGATGAACTCGTACAGTAAAACCCCGAACAGATTGCTATAGCGGCTTGTCATGCCTACCCAAATTGCGCTAATTGCGAAGTAAAGCGAAATCAGGCTAAATGCTCCAACTGCGAGTCGACCGTGATTAACCTTGATCCACCGAAACCGGGTGCAGAGACCAATGATTATGGCCTCTATCGCTGCCCCTAACTGCAGCGGGACAGTATATATGGCGAGTGCCAGGGACCAATCTTCAAGCGCTATCTCACCTGGGTTATAGGGGCCATTGATTCGATAATGTATCCAGGCTGCGAATCCTACCAAAATTAGCCCCCCAAAAAGGTTAATCAGTCCGAGGATAATAGTGCGTAACAGCCTGGAAAAATGCATAGCGTGTAATTGCAAGGGATTAACAGAGACTCAATTTTAATCATTCACTTGTGAGAAATCATAAAGCTTCTCAATATCCATCAAAGAGCATTGTTTAGCCGAGTCTATCTTAATCTTCCAATATTCAGTAAATGATCTGGAATAGGCTGCTCCACTTAGGACATAGCCTTGAGATGATAGGGCAAAATTGATCAGCTCAGCGTTGATTTGAAGCTTAAAAATATAGCTATCTTCTTGCTGGCTACGGCTTAAAGGCACCACCATTTGTAACGTTGGCTGATAGACAATATCGAAATTATTGCCAAATGCATCCTGAAAGATTGTCCTTTGCATGTCGTAGAATGGCTGGTCTACATAGTCAGCCATTTCATCAAACTTTTTCTTAGTCCAATTTTGTTGATACTGGACAAACACTTGAGAGACTAAATCTATCAGCTCAGCCTTATCAATAAAGTCTTGATATGTTGTCTCTGCTACCTCCTGAGAAGGACGTATTTTTATCCAAGGCTCATTATCTTCGGTATATCGAACAGAATAAACATTTTTGAATTTTTCATTGATGCTTTTCGTAAATTCAATCAGTTCAGCATCATCAGTGAACGTCTTATTTCTGAAGCGAATTGAATTATAAATCTCTCTCAGGAAGGCAAAAGGTATCAGACCGGCTATTAGGAGGAATAGAGATAGTATCAACCTCGGTAGGTTTTTGTCATCAAGACCGACTGCTCCGTTGGCTTTTCCATAAGCACCGCCACTGCCAGCAACACCGCCACCGCCACCTTTGTTGTGAACTAAAATACCGTCCGCATAGAAATTATGGGATGGCGTAATCTCCACCAGGTTGTAGATTTTGAGGGGAGCCTGAATATGTTGGATGCTAGAAATCTCAACTGAAGCATTGTTCTCTCCAATAAGATGGTCGCCAATTTTGAGATTGTGAACCTGGACAAGCTCTAAGCCTTGAGTTGTTTGCACATAAAAAGGATGGGAGCCGGTCACCTGAGTAGCATCATTAATCAGGTAATAATCAGACGTTTGTGCTATTTGGATATCGCCAATGGTTTCTATTTCAGTCTGACCATTAGACACATCTAGGCCCACAAGCTGGTCGGTGATAGCGAGTTGTTCTATGGGTTTATAGCCATCTGGAGTCAAGATCGGAGTGCCAGCACCAAAACAGCCCCCACGGGCATAAGCTGTGCCCGTGCAGCAGCAGAGCACCAATAATAACGAGACCAGTCCAATTTGTATGGCTTTAATTGCTCCGGTCATAAATTTAATCAATCGCCGCAGAATACCCTATTTACCGAAGTTACATCTTCAACACTTGGATCAGCAGGAATTTGTACAAGTTTGAACCCTACGTCTGAAGCCGGTACGTCGATGATAGTCAGCGAATAGACGGTTTGTGTTTCTTTAAGGGACTGAAAATGCAATTGCTACCTAATCAGTGCTGAGTTTTGAGGATTGCATTTTGAGTTATGGAAGTCGGCTGTGGCGAGTTGATCCATTTAGTCTTGTTTTGAGACTAAATGGATCAACGTAAGTCTCAAGTTGAGCATAATTCGTCTTGATGTGAGAAAGTTGGGTGCTGCCAAGTTTGGTCTCAAAGCACCTAGTTTAAGATGATCAATTTGCCCAGGGCTGGCACAAGACCAGCCCTGGGCAAAAGGTGGCAATCTGCAGATGTCTCATAAGACATCTGCAGATTGTTGCACCTAGGAGAATGAGAATTCCAGGATCTATACCTGTAGAGGCGTTCCATAGGTGCCTGGGAATTAATTATCCGTTTGAAATTTTTCTCGGATGGTTTCGGCTCGTTTGCGATTGACACCTAGATCTGACTTGCCTAATCGGGCGGCTGACCGAACATGGATCAGACCAGAATCGACATAAAATTCCATGTCATCGACAAAGCCCATGAGCTTACTGGCAAATTCAGCGTAGAGATAATTGTCAGTGGCTTCGTTGATTTGGGAGCGTTCCATCCCTTCGATGATGATTTTGAGTTTTGCGATCGCATCCCCAGGTGCTTTATCAGTGGCAATCGGTTCAATAAAGTGCTCCTGATCGCTAGCATCAGTTTGACTGCTGACGCAGTTAGGAGTGCCGGGGCAGGTCAAGAGCTTGCCCTGCTTAACACCTAGATTATCGGGACGTTTGCCTGAGAATGAAAAGAGAGGCATAGAAAACACCCTTGAGCGCAACTTTGGCTTAAAGTTTAGCTTCATTATGGCTAGCCGCAGCCAATATCTTCATGGCTACAGTGCTTCCACTTCAGTCAATAATCCTTCAACAAATTTTTCAACATTCTCCAGCAGATCCATTTCCCCTAGGGCCTGCCATTCGTCCGGGGTGTATTGTCCGTCATTGCCAATTACGTCTTGTACCCAATGGGCCAGGTTACCGGTATCGTGAAATAACTCCTGGGCTTTGCTATGGGCGTTGCCATCTATTTTGGCGGCCAAGCAAACTTTTAATAGCTGGCCTAGGCGGTTTTCTGGTGTGGTGGATAGGAGAACGGTAATGGCAGTGGTGACGGCTGCTTGATTGGGAGTCATGGTTGTTGGTCCAAAAATATGACAAGTTAGGCGGTCGAGCAAATTAATATATCCCACGCCAATTTATCTACGTTCAAGAGTTGCCGATATAAAGCAGGAAAATTGTGTGTTGGTGTTGAAGCATCCAGTCTGGAACGCTACCCGTCAGTGCCCTCTTAAGCGAAGCCGAAGGGGGCACTGACTTTTCTACAGGGTTTTGGTGTATGAAATCGATAACTTCACAGGCGGCTAGGAGATCGACAATTTTGGGTAGGTCTGAGTGTTGGATGGATTTGTGTTTGTAGTTTTGCAGCATGGTAGACCACCGCTGAAGTGCACGGGGGGTTCTACATTTCTAAGCCCTTGGTTTTCTAACAGGCCAGTGCCTGCTTGCAATGTACCTCTAGCAATGTGCGATATTTACTCAATGCTGATGTCTCGATCAAGTAAACGTAAATGGTCACCATTGCCCGGTTACGCGGAATGGATTTACTGATTTATTCAAATGATCACAACCCCGCTCATGCCCATGTTCGCAAAGGTGGTGAATGGACGCTCAAGATAGAACTGGGCAAAGAAGGGTGTGCATCTAAAATTAAGGAGGACGCTTATTCTGAACTCGTTGCTGCTAAGTGGCGCAAACTGGCTATTAAGCTCGTTGAGGATAATCTAGATGACTGTTGGGATACCTGGAAGCGATTTCATAACGATTGAGAAAAGTCGTTTGACTCCCCTTGAGTTGTGGGCATTTACTACTGATGAGCCGTTGGTGAAATCTATCGAGTTTGATGAGGAACACCGGGTTTACAAGGCTGTTTTACGGGACGGGCGTCATGTTGAGTTTTCCTTAGAGCTTTTTGCTGAGCTGAAGGATGCGACGGGTGAACAGCTTCATGATGTTGTTGCGGTAAATATGGGCTCTGTGTTGCAGTGGTCTGAGTTAGACGTGCATTATTCTGTCAGCGGATTGTTAATGGATATGCAGGTTGGTAAGGGTTAAATGAAATCCAAATAAGGGTGGTTTGGGTATCAAAAACTTGTGGTTTGGTTTATGAATTCTCGCTGGGTATATCGTAAGACGTCACCCGGATCAGGCCGGATGATAACGCCTGCTTCGGAGAGTTGAATGGGTTGACTCCAGATGATGCGTTCGAGGTAACCCAACAGATGTAGGCGATCAATGGCTTGCTGGGTATCGGTTGGTGAACCTACCAGATAGTAACGTAGGCGATGGCGATGGGGGGCATTTTCCATGGGGATATTGTCAGTGTCAAAGGTCATGAGGAATGGGCTTTGGGGGATGAGATATTGCAATGTGGCAAGGTATTGTTCGGCATCGGTGCGGCGTTGAAATCGAGCAACGGCAATGTGCTGAAAATTGGGCAGGCGACGATAGATCACCCACGGACGTGGTGAGTCGTAGAGTTGCATGATGGCGGTAGAATAAGGCACACGAGTAAAACAGCCCAGCTTAGGTTCGGCTGCTTACAAGCGTTTGATTGCATACGCCATTATGGCGTGCCATTTTGTCTTAATGAAAAAAGACAGGCGGCCCCAGGAAAGTCAATCTCCCATTGAGGTATTGCGCATTCAGCGTACGGAATTATCACAGGTTGAATTTGCTGTTAAGTGTGGTATTCCTCTACGTACGTATCAGCGCTGGGTGTCTGGACAGACTGAGGCGAAATTGACTCCACCACAATGGAAGGCGCTAATGATGCTTTTGGATGTTCAATCTATAGAAGATATCCCTGATGATTTTGCTGAGGCCGATGAATCAGCTTAGGTATGTACAGGTTTCAGGCGAATCGCCGCTTAAAAAACTTCGAGAAGAGTTGAATATGTCCCGGGAGGGGTTTGCACGGCAGATTGGTACGTCTGGCCGAACCATTAGTCGTTGGGAAAGAGGCCTTCTTTAATTGGAATTGGGCCATAATCTGGGAAAGTGCAGCAGTTAAGGCCAATGGTAGAGGATATTTTCTTAGCGCGAACCGAGGAGCAGCAGCAGTTTCGTCGGATGCTACAGGCGATGTTACCGAAGGGACTGCAGAAGCATTTTCCAACGTTTTCGAAGCCGTTTGCAAAATTAAATCCTGCATCAGAGGATGATTCCCGCCCAGCGATCCTGCTGTTTTATGGGGCAGGGGGTATGGGAAAAACGTCGCTGGTGCGACGGTTGCGAAAACTAGTGACTGATGAGTTTAAGGGCCAGGTTAATACTCTATTTCTGGATTGGGAGAATGAGCAGAAACTGACCTTGGATTTGCAGGTGGGGCATGACTTTATTGAACCGAAGACGGTGCTGAATTTGCTACATCGTACTTTGGTAAAGGCGGGGTGGGGTAATGACCTGAAAGGCTATGGGAAAACTTTGCAGGCATTGCGAGATACAGAGTCGAAGGTGGAGGATGCGCTAAAGGCATCTCAGGCGACGAGTGACCTATCGGACAAGGTGAGTAAGCTAGGGGTCAAAGGATTGGCCTCTTTAATTCGGTTATGTACAGGATCTGGGGCTATTGATCAAGAGAAATTGGCAGCCACACTGGATACGACATTTCAGGTGGGGGCAGAGGGGCTGTATCAGGCGCGGCGATTTGTGCAAAAATCCCTGACTCCGAAGGAATATGAGATTTATGAACAGCCGAATGAGCGACTGGCGGAGGCGTTAGGAAAAGGCATAGCGATGCTGGCGGAGAAAAAGCCGCTGGTGTTATTGTTTGATACCTATGAGATTGTGGATCGGCCTGAGTGTGACTACATGTTGCGACGAGTGATCCATGAGAGTGGTGGGCGTACCCAGTGGGTGATTGCGGGGCGGTCGAATTTGGCGGACAGTGGCCAGCGGGGGAGTTTGTACTTTCGGGGGTATAAGCGAGACTTTGCGGAAACGCAGCTGTATGCGAAATCGCTGAGTGAGTTTGGCCTGGATTTGATTCAGGAATACTTTGCGGAGGTGGAGCCGAAGCGACCGCTGAGCGGACAGGATGCGGATGCGGTGACGCGGTTTAGTTTAGGTATTCCGTTTGTGATTCGGCAGGCGGCGGTGATGTATCGGGAAGGGAAACCCCTGGCAGAAATTATTGCTCCGGTGGAGAAAGCACCCTTGGGTAGTGATATTTCTGCTTATGATCGGGTGGTGACGGAAACCAGCGAGCGGTTTTTGATGCACTGTTTTAGTGCCAAGGAACGGGAAAAGGATTTACAGGCAATCTATGCGTTAGCGCTGATGCGACGTCCGGATGCGGGGCTGTTGCGGGCGATGTTAGACGAGACGGATCTGGAGCGGCGGTTGCAAACTTTGCGAGAGCGATATTCGTTTATTTTGGTGGAGCAACTGCGACTGGATGAAAAGCTAAATCGGTTTTTGCAAGGGTATTTGCTGAGCGATCTACGGTGCACTAGTGAGCGGTTACAGCGGTTGAATGAGAATGCTCTGACATGGTTAGAGTTGGCGTTAGAGGAAAAAACACAGGGCATTACCGACACGGCGGACAAGCTGGATGATGAAGCGATTGCGGAGTTGGTATTGGATTTGGCTCATCACAGCCTATGGAAAGGTGAGGACTATGGCTGGCGGTATTTGGTGCCGCGATTTGTGGAGGGGTGGCAATACAACCGTCCCTGGACCCGAAGTTTACTGGAGGTGGCAGAGTATTTTAAGGCAGTAACCGGAAAAGAGAATAAAAAACGATTAGGACAGTATGGAGCAGTGCTGGCAGGTGTACCAGATGAGGAGGCGTTGACCAGGGTTTTGGATGATTTGAAAACTTTGAAAAAGCGAGGCTGGTGGGATAGGGCAGAACTCAGCAGCATTTTGCTATTGAAGCAGGGGCAGCTTTTGCATAAGCAAGGAAAACACAAGGAAGCTTTGAGCGTGAGCAATCAAGCAGCAAGAACACTGCCTATAACAGTGGTGCAGCTGAAAAAAGACCTGGCTAAAATCTTAGAGAACATTGGCTATGCGTTTTGTTTGGTTAAACGCAGAATTGTACCCTCACAGGAGGGAAAAGATGCCTTATTAAAAGCAGTGCAATTAGCTCCTTACAACGGAGGATATCTGATTGCTTTGGGGTTTGCTCAACATGGGCTCAATCAGAATGAACAAGCTGTTGAAAATGTTTTGAAAGGAATAGATTTAGAGGGAGAGAAAAACTACTCACTAAATATTCTTGGCAATATTTATCTTAACCTGAAGCATTACGACGAAGCAATCTCAGCCTATGAGAAAATAATAAACATTAATCCAAGCTATGCTTCAGCTCACACTAACTTAGGTAACGTTTATAGTGACCTAGAGCGTTATGACGAAGCAATCTCGGCCTATGAGAAAGCGATAGAATTAGACCCTGACGGCACACATTCTCGCAACAACTTAGGCTTCGTATATCTGTTGTTGCGAGAATATACCAAAGCAATGGCAGTATATAAAAAAGCGATAGAACTAGACCATAATGATGCTTATCTCTACAGCGGGCTGGGATTAGCTCACGCCCTAAAAAATCAAATGGGTGAAGCTCATGCAGCCTGGAAGATGGCTCTGCCTTTATTTGAAAACATTGACTGGGATAATTTCCTGAAAGCACTTTACACCTTAGCTCTGGGAAATCGAGAGCTTGCATTTAAGCAGCTTGAGCAACTTTTTCAATCCAACACCCACCCTAAAGCCATCGACGACGTTCTTATAGATGCCAACATTCTGAGCCAATGTCCAATGCTTCCAGAGGGGCTACACGAGTTCATTAACCAAATCAGAGCTAAGAAATCAGAACTCGAAAACCAACCTGACTAGTTGCGTACACCGCAGCCAATCAAAAACTCAAAACCATCTAAATTCAATAACTTTAGAGGTACCTAAAAGGACTATGGACTAAAAATGGACTAAATTTCGAGAGCTATTTTTAGGTCAAAACATCCTTTA
Source organism: Leptothoe sp. EHU-05/26/07-4 (assembly GCF_043421015.1). NCBI lineage: Bacteria > Bacillati > Cyanobacteriota > Cyanophyceae > Nodosilineales > Cymatolegaceae > Leptothoe > Leptothoe sp. EHU-05/26/07-4. Next base: position 294,581 of record NZ_JAXSQV010000003.1, on the reverse strand, counting down.
AAGTCTGCCGCACCCCTAGGATACCCCTATCCAATCTATAGCTGGGAATTGCAGTATTTGCGATCGCAATCGACACAAATAACCTGTAGTTTATGGCAACATTCCCAAAAAAGTGACCTAAGTTTACTGCGTCTCTATCACCTTCAAGAGATAGATTCACAATCATAGGCATCTTTCGTGTCTTAAAATAAGACTCACTGACTTAATGTGAGTCTTGAGATTGCGATCTTGATCTTGCCTTGAGACAAAGCGTTTCTTACAAATATGACCGCTGCAATAGCATTAAACTATCCAACCTAAAAATAGGCTGCCATCAATGCAAGTACAGTCGAGTCAGGCACCTATGACTATTTCACTGAGGCTATTGTTGGTGAGTCAGAGGTGGTGGGGTATGTGCCATTGCCCAACGAGGTTTACAACCTGGCTTTTGATCACTTTACTGATAAGCGCATCGGCACAGCTTTTGGTGGAGAAGCACCCACTAGTCTGACAATTGAGGCGTTAGTCAAAGTAGAACGAGAGTTTTAGGCAGCTTGAATCGGCAGTTAAATCACACACTCTGTTGACATCCTGACACAACTCCAATGGGGTAGCTGGGAGCAGGAGAGGTGCGATCGCAAATTAAATCTCAAAACAAGACTATATAACTTCAAAACAAGACCAATGTAAAGACTCTGAATCTCAAATTAAGACTTTCATGTAGCCCCACCATCACATGTTGCAAAAAGCTAGGCAGTCAAGCCCATGAACACTAAGAACCACTCATTGTCTTAAAAATAGACCCTAAGTATTGACATGAGGCTCAATATGCGTAGAGTGTGTCTAGCCATAAAACAAAGATTGGTTTCCCCATGTCCGACATAACCAATGCATTAGACAGTGTCACTACAGCCATTAATACCCTCGAGCCCCACGTTTCCGTCGAAGCTGACACCCATAACCTCATGAGTGTGGAATCAGTGCAAAAGGTGCTAAACCGTTCCCGAGCATCGGTTTATCGCTATGCCAACACCGATGCTCTAATTCTTAATCCCCCATTTGACCATAAGCGTCTTAACCCTGAATCAAGACATCATAAAGAAGAGCCGCTGATGTTCCATCCCAACGAAGTAGCCCGCTTTGCTCAAGATGTTTTAGGGATTAAACAGGTCACCATTGAAATTAGCCAACCAGCAGAAACCATTACCCATCAACTTCTACGCCAGGTACTGGCTGAACTGAAGGTGATTCGAGAGCTGATAGAACAAAGCCATTAGACTGCCCCATAGTGTTGGACAAGCCATGAACTTGGATACGGCTTATACTTTATATTTTAAGCTGCGTCTAGATCCACAAACCAGTGCTAACCTTGGATCAAGTGAGCATTGTCAAGATTTGCATTTTGACATATACCGGCAGGAATTTAGCATGGCCCCGTTGATGTTTACCCTAGTGGATGTCGGCAGTTAGCACCCATCACAAACTACTCCTTTATGAACAGACCACCATAGGGTCACTTAACATCTTTAAATTCATACCCTCCAAGGCCTATACGTCAATGAGAGCAACGTATACCTTAGTTTTTTATCATTTTTTGCATATCCTCCAGCATGGAATCTGCCAGTCAGTTAGAGTCTAATTCTGAACCCCCTCATAGTCCACTTGTAGAACTACTAGGTACTTTTATTGCCTTAGCAACCCTGACATTGCCCCTATTTACGGTAACTTATTTTTCATCAATACCCATCGATACCCTGAATGGTTTACCTTACTCGGCAATACAAACAAACGAATAAGATCTAACCACTCCGTGGGTGCTGTCTCCCTTTTCTCCTAAAATGCTATCGGGATAGACGGTTTACGTTTATCCCGACTGCTCATTACTAGTTGGAGAAGTATCGTGGATTTATCTCGTATTCCTGCTCAGCCTAAGCCAGGTCTGATCAACGTATTGATCGAGATTACAGGCGGCAGCAAGAATAAGTATGAGTTTGATAAGGATATCAATGCATTTGCCCTAGATCGCGTCCTTTTCTCGTCTGTTCAGTATCCCTATGACTACGGTTTTGTACCCAACACATTAGCTGATGATGGCGATCCCCTAGATGGCATGGTCATCATGGATGAACCCACATTCCCTGGATGTGTGATCGCAGCTAGACCTATCGGTATGCTCGAAATGATCGACGGTGGCGATCGTGACGAGAAAATTTTATGTGTTCCTGACAAAGATCCTCGTTATGCAGGTGTTAAAACTCTAGATGACATTGCATCTCATCGTTTAGATGAAATTGCAGAATTCTTTAAAACCTACAAAAACTTGGAGAAGAAAGTAACCGAAATCTTGGGTTGGAAAGGCCTGGATGAGGTGCAACCTCTTGTAGAAAAGTGTATTGCTGCTGCTAAGTAGTCCGGTATGGAGCTAGTAATCTCCGAATAGTGGATTAAGCATTATAGGGATACATCACCGTATAAAATGTGTCCCTATAATGCCTACTAGTATCCTTGAGGTTACAGGGGACAACCAACCTTACATGAGCATGCGTACAGTTTGGGGATACACACCGTGAGTGTATCTGCCTATATGTCAGGCACAGAAAGCACACTACAATTTCAATCGGGCCTCTTGATTAAATTTTGGGGGGTGCGTGGCAGCGTACCAACACCAGGTGCAGCCACAGCCTTCTACGGAGGCAATACATCCTGTATTGAGGTTTTGGCCGATCAACAGCGTTTTATTTTTGATGGTGGCACCGGTCTTAGGGTGCTAGGTGAAACCTTATATCAAACGTCAGTGCCTGTGGAAGGCCATCTGTTTTTTACCCACACCCAATGGGATCGCATTCAAGGATTTCCATTTTTTTTACCAGCCTTTGAAGCGGGCAATCACTTTCATATCTATGGTGGAATAGCTGCTAATGGGGCTTCCATCAAACAGTGTTTAACAACACAGATGCTTAAACCAGGGTTTTCGCTTCCCCTACACACCATGCGGGCTAATCTCACATTCCATGACATTACCCCTGGTGAAACCCTGCAAATTGGCAATGTTCAAATTGAGCCCATCGGCTTAAATGTTGACAATAATGCCCTTGGATACCGACTGAATTATCAGGACAAGTCGGTGGTATATGCCACAGATACTGATTATGAGCATCTTGACGAAAACCTACTATTTCTAGCCCATCACGCAGATTTACTCATCTACGATGGCCTATATATAGATATGTGCGATCAGATCCAAATTCCGTCTTCCCAGAAACCATGGCAAGCGGCCATTAACCTGGCCCAGGCAGCCCAGGTCAAACGACTTGCCATGGTTCATTATGGTCCTCGCCAAACTGATGCCATGTTAAAGGCCTTCGCACATCAGCTTAAAGATGTTGAGCCTCAAGTTTTGCTGGCCCATGAAGGGATGGTGATCAGTTTGGCGAAAAACTAAACATTAAAGAGGGTTACGGGAAAAGTTACTGTTGCGGCTGGGGCGGCGGCTGTCATCACCTTTGGGTTTAGCCTTATTCACCCGTAGCTCACGTCCAAGCCACTCGGCACCATCTAATTCGGCAATGGCCAAATCTTCTTCCTCATCTTTGACCATGTTGATAAAGGCAAAGCCACGACGTTTACCAGTTTCACGGTCAACAGGCAGTGTAATGCGGGCCACTTCACCGTACTCGACAAATACATCCCTAATATCATCTTCTGTGGCTTGGAATGACAGATTTCCAACGTAAATAGTCACGATTACTCTCCGATGCTTACGTGCTCAGCTGCTCTCAAATGCTTGGTAGTAAACAGCCTACTCGGGTGATATCATACCGCACAGCTTTTCGTTCAGAGTGCGCAAACGGTGTTTTTTCATCTTCAAATTATTAATTTCTCACGTTCTCATAGCTGGGCTCAGGCTTCATGTTTCTAAAACTAGTTGTGTCGAACTACCAAGATTCATCAATTATTTTCGGCTAACTCATCAGTGATCCTAGATTGACACAACATACTTGGGTATTCGCCGATATTGCTACCCGGCGGATAAGGAGAGCCCATCATGCACACATTTGAAGTGTTCGTCGATATTAAAGAATGTGCTGGGAAAAATCATGCCAGCAATCGTATTATGGCGACTCGCTATGAAATAGATGCCAGTGGTCGCACAGATGCCCACGACACTGCACTATTTAAAGCAGGGCAAGAATATCCTAAAGCAACTGAATATGACATTCGGATCACTCGTCTTCTTAAGTAAACGGTAAAACTCAAGGTTTCAGCCGGTGCTTAGGTCGATCATGCCCCAAGCATCTTTATCCATATATGGTCTATAGTCTGCTGTGTCCCAGTCTGGTCGTAGAACTAGACTGGGATTATTTGTTTTGGGGCTTGCCGAGCTATAGTGAACACCCTGACTTCCCCGACGATAACTGTCCTGGACATCACTATTACATCTAGAAGAAAGGGATATCTACCACGGCCAAGAGCCCCAACGGCATGCCAGAAAGTCTAGTGATTAATCTAGTTGCGGAATCAACTATCCCGTTCCAATATCTTCGAGGGTATCATCTACACCGATTGTTTTTAGCCCTCATTAGTGCCGTTGATGTAGACCTGAGTCAAACGCTACAAGCATATAGTTATCGAGCGTTTGCTTTGAGTCCGTTACAGATGGCGTCTCAACCTCAAACCACGTCAGCCCGCAACCTTAAATTTTTACTCCCGCGTCAGCAGTTAGAAACCACTACATTTCAATATGCGAATAGTTCAATGCCCGCCGGATCTCACTGCTGGTGGCGGATTGCTCTACTAGATGATGGGCTGTTTAAGCACATCAGCTCACGATTGGAACAGGTAGCTGCCCGTAAACCTTGGTATCTTGGACCTGCGCGGTTACACATCACAAATTTTGCACCGGCCAATATTCCAGAATGGACCAGCCATATTAGTTATCAACAACTGTATAAGCAAGCGTCTGACAGTAACCGTCACTTGACGTTTCAGCTCATTACACCTGCGGTTTTTCGCCAGGGAGAACAAGAGTCTCCACTACCCACACGCGATGCTGTTTTTCACGGTTTGCGCAAGTGCTGGAATCGCTACAGTGGACTGGTATTCGCCCCTGACACCATTACCCTCATTGTTGCAAAAACCTTTGATTTGCGTACGGTCACAGTGTCCATTGGTGGTAATAAAATAATTATTGGCTGCCTCGGTGATTTAACATTTCAAATTTCAGGTACAGCGGATCCGTTGATTATTAAGCGTATCAACGCGCTGACGAACTTTAGCCGTTACTGTGGTATTGGCAATAAAACATTTCTCGGTCTGGGTATGGTACGAGCGATCACGGCGACCAAATAAACTGCTCAATGGTGTGGGCTAACCGTCGCAGGTCAAACTTATCCAACCGTTCCATAGAGTTACGAGAAACAATCCTGCGACCAATTTCAGCAATGGGTAATCCGTGGGGAACATCAATGAAAGACCAATCAACGGCAGTGCGTCGACCCAGATGATAGCGAACGGTCTTAGATAGCAGCTGAATGGGGCGGGCACCCGTTTGAATCAGCACCTGATCTGACCAGCCATTGACATGGATAATTGTATTGGCTGGGGACGACACTCGGATGATCATCACGTAGTTCAAACGCCATAACCCCACTCGCTGACGATACACTTGCACTTGCTCAATGTGGCTGAGGTGATAGTGATTAACCCGTCGCTGACGTTTTCGACCCCGAGGAATTTCGTGGACAATGGTGAACCGATTAAACGCTTTGTTGAATATACAGGTGGCTACCTCAGGATAGAGTGTTGGCACAAAGGGCTCTACCAAGATCAATAAAATGCCTGCTGCCATCAACACCACCCACAGCAATGGCGCTTGACAATAACCTAGCCAGACCACACTAACTAAGCTAAGTGACCCCAGTCGTGCCAGATTCGTAACGCTTCCGGCAATGTGATGACGCCCTAAATTTGAGAAGCGCAATACTAACTCACGCTTATTGTGTCGAAGCTGTCTCACGTGATTTGGTTGACATCCTTAGAATGCCAAATTACACCAATACATTCAGCCGAGCTCTATGCGACACTTTGTTATACCCGTCATAATAATTCATTTGTACTGAAAGACAACATCCGTTATACTGCCCCTGGTCCATATTTGAATAAGGTATCAAACTCTTAGTCCAACACTTACGCTGATCTGCGCTGAATTTAAAGTCTTTATATTTTGCATGGGGCCAAGCCAAGCGTTTTATCACAGTTACTAATGGCATCTCTTACGTTGTCTGACTCAGATCTTTTAGACCTTGAACTTGGTCGTAAAGCCCGTAACCAACTGAGCTCTAAGGATAGAGCTATACATAACTGGTATCGGTTTGTCTTGTCTTTTCCGCCTCACTTAGTGAGACATTATTTACATCGACTGCAAGCGACTGAACAAACTGTTGTTTTAGATCCGTTCTCTGGAACAGGAACCACTGTCGTTGAAGCGAAAAAACTGGGTCTACCTGCCGTTGGGCTAGAAGCAAATCCAATGGCGCATTTTGCATCCTCTGTAAAACTAGATTGGTCACCGCTACCGGAGCATTTGTCCCAAACCGCTGAGGTGATTGCGGCAGCCGTGCGGGAAGAGTTCGAGCTATTACCAAATCTTGCCCCAAGCTTATCTCCAGAAGCAGCTGGCTTATTGTTTAAAGATGCCATTAGTCCCCGTCCGCTCCAAAAAGTTCTGACGTTGTTAGGGCATATTGATCGAGACCGTTCTAGCGTCGCTTGGCGACATTACCGCCTTGCCTTAGCGAACTCAGCGGTATTTGCGAGCAATCTACGATTTGCTCCGGAGGTGAGTGTTTCCCGCAAACACAAGTCCGATGCTCAGGTGGTTGCTCATTGGTTACAACAGGTCAACATAATGGTCCAGGATTTGAGTGCTTTAGGGAATGCATTTTCACCAACCCAGTCTGCTGTTGTGCATTTGGGGGATGCCCGTCAGCCCCATCGTCATATTGCGCCCAACTCGGTTGATGTGGTGATCACATCACCTCCCTATCCCAATGAAAAAGACTATACCCGGACTACCCGTCTAGAGTCAGTACTCCTGGGATTTTTGGAAAATAAGGCTGGTTTGCAAGCAATTAAGCATGAACTGGTGCGGTCTAATAGCCGTTGTGTCTATCGTGATGACGATGATGATCGATGGATTCAAAACTATCCTCAGATTTTAGAGATTGCCGATACCATCAATCGACGACGGGAAGAACTGGGTAAAACGAGTGGGTTTTCTCGACTGTATGCGCGGGCAACAACGCTTTATTTTGGTGGGATGGCCTGTCATCTGGCTAATTTGCGATCGCGACTCCGTCCCAATGCCCGATTAGCCTACGTTGTTGGGGACCAGGCATCCTACCTACAGGTGCATATCCCCACGGGCTCCCTGCTCGCCCACATTGCTCAAGATCTCGGTTATGAACTGATGGGTATCGACCTTTTCCGCACAAGACGTGCGTCTAAGACCGAAGTAGATCTTAGAGAAGAAGTTGTTTTGCTCCGTTGGCCCGGTTAAAACATCTCTTTGGGCGCATGTTATACGTAGCTGTTGCACAACATATCACCTGCCCAAAAGCTTGCTTTAATGGTGTTGTACAGCCTGATATAAACATTGTTGTTAGTCGCCGAAATCTTTTTAATTCAAGAGTTTAGTTGGATCTCTCTAAATTCAGACTTTACCCTGGTAGATTGTGCGCAACAGTCAAGTGATCCAGTAAAGTACAAACCTGTTCATCCGTGACCTGCTCAAAATTGTCATACCACAGCCCAATGGCAAACAGACGGTTGGGAATACACAAACACACCAGCCGATCTACCTGCTTTTTAAGTTGTTGGTATGCATTTTGAGAGGCAATGGGTACAGCTACAATCAACTGCCTTGGATATTGAGATCGCACCCCCATCACCGCCGCCCGCATAGTTGCCCCAGTGGCTAACCCATCGTCAACCAAAACAACAATGCGATCATAGACATTGACTTTAGGGCGATTACCGCGATACACCTGTTCTCGGCGTTGTAACTCTTGCTGCTCCTTGGCCGTAATCTCTTCAAGCTGCTGTTTAGTAATTCCCAACCAGCGGACAACGTCATAGTTAATCACCCGTGAACCATTTGCGGCAATGGCTCCGATGGCATGTTCCTTATTATCGGGATCTCCTAACTTGCGTACCAAACAAAGATCCAGGGTTAGGTTGAGGGTGCGGGCAATCTCGTAGGCCACGGGCACCCCACCCCGTGGCAGGGCTAACACTAAAACATCCGCACGATTGGCGTAGGCTTGGAGCTGTAGCGCTAGTTTCTGGCCTGCCTCGGTGCGATCTCGAAATCGAGTGTTCATGCTTTTTCCCATAGCCATTACCCCTACTCCACGATAGGTACACCCCCATTAAACCGAAGTAACCGTCTGGGGTTTCATGGTTTCAAGTACTTGCCAGGCGATGTCACATTCTTGTTGAATCTGAGCATCTTCATCATCAATGATTCGAGCATGCTGTAACGCTGTTTGTACTCGTTGGGAGAGTTCATCTCGAGACAGGGCACCTGGGTGTCCTTTCATCAGCATGTCCGTCAATGAAATAATGCCCAGTAGCTGGTCATCCTCAATTACCGGAGCTCGATGCACACCTGTGGCTGAGAAAATTTGGGCCGCTTCCTGTAACGTGGCATTCATGGGCATGCGGATACAAGGACGTCGCATTACATTGCTAACCCGAGTAAAGTGTGGAGAGCTGCCCTTAGCGATCACCTTATAGATAATATCTCTCTCAGTTACAATCCCATAGGGACCCTGACCTTCAGCCTCTTCTACAATTAGCGATCGCACGCGCTTAGTCCGCATCAGCCAAATTGCATTTTCTACCGTTGCCGAACTGCGAATGACAATCACAGGCTTGGTCATAATGTCTTTCACAAATAGCATGTCGTCCTCCCTGAACAATGACTCCGCCGTCCATAGTTCCTCCCATACCTTTTGTAGGTAAAGAATCTGAGGAATTTATGAAGGGGGATCGTAGTGCATCACGTTCAAGATTTACAGACTACTAGATGTGCATCCGTTTTCAGGGTTGAGTTTTGAAGATTGAATGGCGACACTGACGTATACCCCACATTATTCCAAGGCATAGCTCAAGACTAGGGGCTCTAAATTGAGGGCTTCAGGGGGACAAAAATTAACTTCTAAAAAGGCCACAACATCTTTTTCCTGGGGATTTCCCCGATTTCGTCCCGTCACCCCTGCCGCAATCATAACGCCGCAGCAACCATGACTTTTGATTTGCTGTTGATGCCATTTATCTAGGGCAGTGCGATGTTGACCATCGCTCACGTCATATTCATGGAATAGGTGGAAACTATTATCACCAGCTTGCCAAATACCCAATTGAAATGTGAGCTGACTAAACGGATCATGACCAGGATTGAAACACATGGACTTAATCCCGCCGATTAACTCGATGTGCTCAACCAGGGCCATGGCTTTAGGGCGAGATGTTTGAACAATTACCACAGGCCAAGCGGCTTTTTTGGCGCTAGCTTTAACGCTAGCAACAGGCTGATAGTACATGTTTCCAGTGCGCAGTTGCTTGAGGCGGTCTGGAGGTAGCTTGGTCAGTAAAATCAGAGCGCCATCAGGGACAAGATCATCGTGCAAGATAGGACCACTGGCAAAATTCTCTCCTAGATCCAACATGTCCTCAGTTTCTGCCATCAAATTAGTCGAAACCTCTGGCAGTGACTTCACGTTTACCGTGCATTGTTTAGGATGGCTGCCTTCCATAGGGTTAGGCACTCGGAAGGTTTTTTCAATGGGCTCTAAAACATTAAGGGGATCGGGCGCTTTTTTAAAAAAGCGATGCAGGGCCTCTAATGCCACGATCAACGTAGCGGCCTCCGCCTCATCTAGTTCATGGCGCATCCCTTCAAGGGGGTGGATACTGCCAAATTCATAGTCATCAGGTTCTGGCTGGCGGGGGCGTTCGACAACGTAGTTTAGAAAAAAGCAGTCCTGCGTCAGAAAAATTTGCTGTAGATCCTGGGGAGACATAGACATGGGTAAATCGGCGCTGATGCTATCGCAATCCAGAACGCGCTCACGAAATTGCAATAGTGAATCCAAATTGCGATAAAACAGCAAACCATAGTCCACATCGGCCATGCCTAAAATAGACACATACAGCGTATCCACATCCCATTGATTTAACTCAATCGCCAGTAGTTCCTGCTCACTAAGTTGATACCAAGGCGCTTCATGCCACAACGCCAGCGCTTTTTGACGAAGACTCTCGCTGTAATTTGCCGGCAAAGAGGAGGACGGTACGGAGAAGTGGGACAACACATGATCAAAAATTTCGTCTACCCAAGGCAGCTTAGCCCCATAGACAACATCGATCTCTAAATCCTGAAGCACACCCCGCAAAAAAAACTGTAACTCTCGATCGTTGACAACAACTCTCTGGGGACGGCTTGGTTCAGCAGGTCCTTGGGGATGTTCTATCGCCTGCAGTAAACTCCGCGCTACGGCGTCATACCCACTATTGGCAGAGATCAGATCTACACTGCGTACATACCCCTGATTGCCATCAATCCACAAAATACAGTCACGCTCATCTTCCTGGGCTTCAGGCATAGAAAAACGTCCCCCCTCCCAAACACTATCCGTTTGGGGTAGCTTTTGAATACGACGGCGGGTAAACGGGCTCAGTGGAGGCATAAATATGGGTATATAAACAGCCTCTATTGTGGAGAAGAATCAAACCATTGGCTATGTCCCGATAGATTTGTTCAACTATTGAGGGTAATAAACGTGGCTGTATTCAATGATTGCCATTGAAGCTAGAAAAGCGCTCTATCAGTCCCTGAAGCTACACTATATAAGTATTAACGGCAGAATTTTAGTTAACCACACGACCCATGACCCAAGCTACTCAATCGCAACAGGGAATCATGATGACTGAGGCGGCTCTCTCCCACCTCCTCGCGTTAAAAGAGAAACAGGGAAATGACCTGTGTCTGCGAGTCGGGGTACGTCAGGGAGGCTGCTCTGGCATGTCTTATATGATGGACTTTGAAACCCTTGGCAATCTTGGCGAGCACGACGAAGTGTTTGACTATGAAGGCTTCAAGGTTATCTGTGATAAAAAGAGCATGCTCTATCTCTACGGACTGGTGCTCGACTATAGCGATGCCCTCATCGGTGGTGGCTTTCAATTTACGAATCCCAACGCTGACCAAACCTGTGGCTGTGGCAAGTCGTTTAGTGCCTAAGGCGGCTTAAAATGGGAAGGTTTTCGATAAAAACTTCCCATGAGCCAAACCATTGATGAACTGTTTGAAGAGGGGTTGAACCGCTACCAGGCAGGTGAAAGTGTCGATACTCTGATTCCTATGTTCAAGGAACTTAGCGCACAGGCACCCAAAAATAGTGCTATCTACACATGCCTGTCATGGCTCTATTTACTGGCGGAGAAACCTACTGCTGCCTATAAAGCTGCTCAGAAAGCCATTAAGATCACACCTCAAGACCCTCAAGCCCATATCAACATTGCGATCGCAATTCTTGATAGCGGTCGTAAAGGAGTACGGGAACATATCGAATTAGCAACTCAACTTGTGATGTCAGTTGAGGAGGTTCAAGACGATATACGGCAGAATTTTAAAGAAGGATTAACTAGAAAACCCGATTGGGCCAGTCTTAAAAAAGTAGAAAACTGGATTTTCAATAGCTGAAACCCCTGTTTGTAAAGGGCATGTGGCGTCAACGTACGATCCACTTGGGATACTTTAAGGGTTTACAGAAATTTATGAATTTTTGTTTTTTTGCCCTAAAAACATCAGGCGCTACCCCCCTTAACAAACGTCGGGTAGTGGGTGTTCGTTAGCTTTTTGTAAGGGTTGCGGGGCAATGATCCCCGCTTTTTTTTGCATTTTTTTGAGGTCAGATAACTTAACGCTCGGAATAAAAAGGAACTGATAAGCTTAAGAAAAGATTCCAATAAGATTTTCTTTTTGTTGGAACTCACCCCGTTGCAAGGAGTCTTAAAAAAATGGATAAGCATGCTGTAGAAGTTAAGCCTGAAACTAGAAACCACAAGGGGTTCTTTGTTCAGGATGGGCCCTATGAATTGATGGGAATCGAAAAGTCTGGTTGGGCTTTAATTTGTATCGATGATTCAGTTTGCCACTACGTTGATCCTGACAATTTAAAAGCTTCTCAAGGACTTGATGTTGATGCTGTGTAGGGCTTTACCCCTCATCCCTTCTGTTGTTCACCGTCGGTAAAACTCAGCTTCTACAGTATGGCTATCCTGATTGGATCAGCCATATTTTTTTGTCTTTTTGCGATGCCAATTTCAAGGTCAATGTGCATCTTAAATATGACTAATAAGAGGCTGGTACTTGACTGTTTCGGTGTTTGTTAGAGTGTTAAGAGTTTCCTTTTTAAGACATTAAACTTTACTGAAAAATGTCATCATATTTGCTATCTCCGGGCGATCTACTGATGACTTTGGGGCAAATATTCAGTCAAGTTTGCTCCGATTGTGCTCGATTAATTGCCCTTTAGGGTTGATAATCTGACCTATTAGACCGTAAGTCGCTTTTGTTGTCTGAATGAAAGATCGCTTAATCAACTGGTTAAATACAGCATTAACCATCAACCTTTTCTTTGTGCTGCTCAGTTTTGGGTGGTTTGTAGTGTCCTTAGCAGGCAAAGCTGCCCACATTAATTTGGGGTTCGACATCTGGTACAGCCTGTGGGACCCCCTATTTATGCCCTCCATTGGTATTTTGATGGCAGGGGCCATCGCCATCGGTGTGATTAACTGGGTATCAAATCGTTTTTTTGCTAAGGGATAATTATGTGGAGACGTTCCATGGAACGTCTCCACATAATTGTTTGACCTACATAATGATCAATAAACCCTGGCGTGCCAACGCATGAGCACCTTAGCCAGTCGTGGTGGGTCGTGGCGAATGGTGCCTTTTTCGGTTTCATGCATGACATTGGCGATGACAATGCGGCGACCTGAAGCGATGACGGCATCTCGATCAAACACCACTCGCTCTGCCCCCTCTTTGCGATAACGCTCTAGTGCCGCTGTCGAGGGTGAACGTTTTTGCACAAGGACAGCATCAAATAACCGGCGACCGCAGGCTCGGTCAATGGCACGAATATGCTCAGAAACACTGTAATCGTCGGTTTCACCGGGTTCGGTCATGATATTGCACACATATACACGGGGGACCTGGGCAGATGCGATCGCATCTGCAATATCGGGCAACAGTAGATTCGGCACAATGCTGGTATAAAGGCTACCTGGGCCAATGATGATATAGTCAGCTTCCTTAATTGCTTCGATGGCTTTAGGCAGAGCTGGTGGCGCAGATGGAGTACAGCCAATATTGACGATGCGGCCCCGCGCCTTCGTAATATTCGACTCTCCCTCAATCCGCCGTCCATCGCTGAGTTCTGCCCACAGCTTGACATCGCTGAGGGTGGAAGGCAGCACTTTACCCCGTACCGCCAGTACCTGGGAACTGGCCTCAATGGCCTTTTCCCAGTCGCCAGTTATTTCGTTCATGGCGGCCAAAAACAGGTTGCCAAAACTGTGGCCGCTGAGACCGCTGCCGCTGCTAAAGCGATATTGAAAAAGTTCAGTGACCAGTTTTTCTTGATCGGCCAGGGCGGCCAGACAGTTGCGAATATCGCCAGGGGGCAGACCGCCCATTTCCCGCCGTAGTCGCCCCGATGAACCGCCGTCATCTGCCACGGTCACAATGGCAGTGATATTAGCGCTGTAACGTTTTAACCCGCGTAGCATGGTAGATAAGCCCGTTCCACCGCCAACAACCACAATGCGGGGACCGCGATTGAGTTTACGATGGGATGCGATCGCATCCCATAGGCTACTTTCCTGGCTGCCCGGTAGCAAAACTTCCGTAATTGACCCCAGGGTACGACTTTGCCCCCAAATAATTAGGGATAATCCAAAGATGATGGCCAGCGGTCCACTAATGTATCGGGGTATCAGCTGAGTGATCGTACGCAGTACCGTAGATACAAATCGAACGGTCAAAAAGACGGGGGTTAATCTTAACCAAATCATGGCCCCTAGACCCACCAGGAGCACCCCCACTGTGCTTAGAAACAGCCAGCGTTTGACTAAAAGACCCGGTAGAAGCCAGCGTACCCAGCGCTTGTTCACTGGGGTTAAATCCTTTGTTTCTTGCCAAACAAATCGGATATTACGCTTTAAAAACTTCCTAATTGAACCGATCCACAAGAGCATAGGCTTATCTCTCACGCCCTTTTTATAACCTTGGGTTATCTTGTCATAAGCTGTCCCCAGCTCGTTAGCGAGTTATAGCAACCACCGCCATGTCTGTCCCAGAACCTAACGCGATTGTTCCCCAGTCTCCCTGCGGAGGGGATACCCCAATTCTTGAACTCAAGGGTATTTCTAAACGATTTGGTAGCAATCAGGTACTTGACAATGTTGACCTAACTGTTGAGCCCGGTGAAGCCGTCGCCCTCATCGGCCCATCAGGTACGGGAAAATCGACTATTTTGCGTATCATTGCGGGGTTGCTCGCTGCTGACAATGGCGATGTTTTTGTGGCTGGCCAGCAGCGCCACGGGTTGATTGAAGATGCGACAAACGATCCGGTCAATATTGGCATGGTGTTTCAACAGGCAGCCCTGTTTGATTCATTGACAGTACAGGAAAATGTCGGGTTTTCCTTATATCAAAACTCTGATTTAGCAGAGCGTGAGATTAATGAACTGACTAAACATGCCCTGGAGATGGTGGGGCTACCGAACATTTGCGATCGCTACCCAGCCGAACTCTCAGGCGGTATGCGCAAGCGAGTAAGCTTTGCCCGCGCCGTCATCAATAATCCCCGTGAGGCCGAAGAAAAGCCAACGGTTTTGCTCTATGACGAACCAACTGCCGGATTAGATCCCATTGCTTCAACGGTGATTGAAGATTTAATTCGTGACATCCATGGCAACCGGGGCTGTAGCACTTATTTAATTGTCACTCACCAGGACAGCACAATTCGTCGCACCGCCGATCGTGTCGTTATGCTGCACAAAGGCTCCATTCAGTGGATGGGACCTGTTGAAGACATTGACTCTACCCCTAACCCCTATGTCCGACAGTTTTTTAGTGCCGCCATCGACGGCCCGATTCGAGTTACCAATTGATTCTGTTAAATGTAGCGAAATTGAAACCGCGCATTTCCCTGGATCAGAACAATATTTCTGAATATGGGACAACTTTCTAGATATAGACGAGGTTTAGACTCCCCTTTATAATTTTCCCCAGGGTGTACGACTGGCTGTACTATCTACCGTTAATCCCATAGGAAACTAATGCGTGCAAGAACCATTCGTGAAGGCTCTGTTGGCCTGCTAGTACTGGCAGGTGTGGCCCTCTTTGGCGGTCTGGTTATATGGCTAAGAGGTGTGAACTACGGTCAGCGTAGTTATCGCCTGTTGGTGGATTTTGAAAGCGCCAACGGTATCCTGGAAGGCTCCGCCGTTAGTTATCGTGGTGTGCAAGTCGGCCAAATTACTCGCATGACCCCAAGCTCGAATACAGTGGTAGTCGAGCTTCAGATCAATAAATCAGACCTGCGTATTCCCGCCGAGTCAGTCATTAAAACAAGTCAGTCGGGACTCATTGGTGAAACGACGATTGCCATTCAACCGCCATCAGACGTCAGTGTGAACGACGATTCCTTACCTGAGCCCATTGCACGCGACTGTGATAGTAGCGTAATTCTCTGCAATGGCGACCGGGTGAATGGCTTGGTGGGGGTGAACTATGAGGATTTACTGGAATCCTCCCAGGAGATTTCTGAGGCCCTTGCCGACCCTGAGCTCTTGGCAGATGCTAGGGAAATTCTGGACAATACTCGCCAAATTTCGGGTAACGTCGTTGGCCTGACCGATGAAGTGACTTTGATGGCTCAAAGTCTACGCAATGAAATTCAACCCCTATCCGTATCAGCACGCCAGACCTTGGCGTCTGTATCGGAAGCAGCTAACCAGCTAGAAGCAACCACTGTACGTACATCTGAGCAATTAGATGTCACATTGACCCAGGTCAATACGATGCTGGCCAGCAACCAAGATGATCTGGCCATTACCCTTGACAACATTAGTGCTAGCACGGGGCAGTTGCGTTTGGCTTTAGATACCCTCAGCCCCGTCATCCAGGATGGCACTCTGGTGAACAACATTGAGCTTTTAGCCACCAATGCTGCCGTTGCATCCCAGGATTTGCGGGATATTTCTTCGAGACTTAACACTAGCGAAAACTTAGTCCTGCTACAGCAAACCATCGAATCCGCCCGCGATGTGTTTCAGAGCGCCCAAAAAATCATGGCCGATGTGGACACCTTGACCGGCGATCCCACCCTACGCAGTAATGTGCGGGATTTACTCAACAGCCTCTCCAATCTGGTGTCCTACACAGGGGATTTAGAAGACCAAACTGAGGTGGCTGCCCAGCTTAACCATCAGGGGCAAATTGTCACAGATCTGGAACACAGTCTGGAAGAAGCATCCATCCTGGATGCTCCCGCTGACACAACTGAGCCTGAAATGGATGAAGCGGTTCCTGTCCTGCGATATAACGGTGAACGCTACGTCACAGACTTAGCCAATAGCGCGCCCCTTTCACCCGTTAATGACCCCACAAAAAATGACCCCACAAAGAGCGAGTAGGCAATGACTCTACTCGCTTTTTGCTAACTAGTTACAGCCTACAGCCTGACATTTTGCAACTCTTGTCGGGGGTTATAGCTGCGTACATTACGCAGTTGCTCGTACAGAGCACGCTCTTTATCAGTAACGCTTTTGGGCGCTTTAATCATCACCGTTACCAGCTGATCGGTGCGACTGCCCTTGGGTTTGGGCCATCCTTTACCTCGCAAACGCAGGGTTTGACCAGAGCGAATCCCGGCAGGAATATTGACAGTAACACTACCGTCAGGGGTAGGGACGTCAATTTTGGCCCCTAACACGGCCTCATCGGGAGAGATAGAGACTTCGCACACCAGGTTATTGTCGCCATCAAACTGGAAAAAAGAATGGGGTTGAATATCTACCGTCAGGTAGATGTCGCCCCGCTGCTGGGTGTAAGGATTCATTTGTCCCTTACCCCGCAGACGGATTTTGCTACCCGGTTTTACACCGGCTGGAATTTTGACTGTCAGTGCATCACCACCGATGCGAAACTTTTTCTGAGAACCATTAAACGCATCTGACATGGCCAGAGTGATGCTGGCTTCTTGGTCAAACTGGGCACTATTATTGGCCCCAGCGGTTTCAAACCCAAACCCTGGGCCGCCACCGGTGGACTGACGATAGGTCGTGCGGGCTCCACCGGGGAAGCCGCCGCCTAACCCTCCCAACAGTTCATTTAGTAGCTCATTAAAACTGCCGTAGTTGCTAAAGTCGAAGCCACCAAAATCGCCCGGGGCTGCGCCTGCACCTGCACGCCCCCCCTGTTGCCAATAACGGCCAAACTGGTCATATTTTCGACGTTTTTCCGGATCCGATAAGATCTCGTTTGCTTCGTTGATTTCTTTAAATTTGGCTTCAGCTACTTTGTCGCCAGGGTTAACGTCTGGATGGTATTTACGAGCGAGCTTGCGAAAAGCACGTTTAATGTCGTCCGTGCTAGCGGATTTACTGACCCCCAGAATTTGGTAATAATCTTTGAAGTCAGTTGCTGCCATAGCCAAGCTCCTCGTTGCGATCGCACAATGCCGTTACGGTATTTTCTTGATTAGCCTAGCAAAGCTTGTAAGGGAAAGAGGTTCGGTATTCCGCCGTTAAAACCTAATCCTTTTTCAAGACTAGAGCTTTGCCATTGCGCCCTGCGGTCCATGTCTGTTCTTTTGAACCAGTTACTTACTACTTCAAACCGTTCCTAAGTCATCCGGGGGCCAAAAGCGTACAGTAGCATGGCCGATTATATTTTCTATGGGTAAAAAACCCCAAATGTGACTATCATTACTGTCGTTACGATTGTCTCCCATGACAAAAACAGTATTGTCTGGCACCGCGACTGGGGGCATCTCATAGTTAGGAGCAGCCAGAATATAGGGTTCTGTTAGGGGCTGATCATTGCGATAGACCTGACCTTGACGGACAGCTAATGTGTCACCAGGCAAACCCATAACCCGTTTAATAAAGGCCTGCTCAGGCCGATAGCCAATGGCCTGGAGCTGTGGCGGTGGTTCAAACACCACAATATCGCCATGGTGCGGTGGATGGAAACGATAGGAGAGTTTTTCGATCAGCAACCGATCGCCAATATGTAAGGTTGGATCCATCGAGTTAGATGGAATAAATCGAGGTTCTGCAATAAATAGTCGAATGACCACGGCGATTGCCATAGCAATGGCCACCAATCTGGCATTGGACTTCACCATGGTTTGCAGTGATGTTCCCAACGTGGTTTCGGGAGAAGATTTTTCAGCGGTCATTCCAGGCCTAATAATGTGCCTAGCAATTTTACCTTCTCCATACCCTATGTAGGGGCGTTCCATGGAACGCCCCTACATAGGGTTATTCTCTATTCCCCGACACATAATCCGCCCGTGTGCCCCGTGCATCCATGGCTGCACCTAAGCTATTCAGGGCATGGATATAGGCCGCCGTGCGCACCGATGTTTTGTGGGTTTGGGCAATGTGCCAAATCGTATCGGCCGCCGCCACTATTTGTTTCTTCAGGCGTTGATTAACTTCGTCGAGGGTCCAATACAGACCGCTGCGATTTTGCACCCACTCAAAATAGCTCACGGTCACTCCCCCGGCATTGACCAAAATATCGGGAAAGACGGTAATGCCTTTGGCCTCTAAAATGTCGTCGGCGTCGGTACTGATGGGCCCGTTGGCCACTTCAAAGATATAGCGAGCTTGAATCGCATCGGCGTTGGCTGCGGTAATTTGGTTTTCCAATGCCGCTGGAATCAAGATATCCACATCTAAGCTGAGCAACGTATCGTTGGTAATCACTTCGTGCTCAACAAGATTGCACACACTGCCATCACAGTAGACGGCTTTAACAGAGCGGGTATCAGCCTTGAATTTTTGAATACTGGGAATATCTAGTCCATTAGGGGTATAAATGCCCCCACGCGAATCACTCACGGCAACAATGGTGTAACCTGCGTCAAATAGATGCCGAGCGACCACCGCACCAGCATTACCAAAACCTTGAACGGCAACAGTTTTTGGAGAGGATGGCTGTTTGCCTGATCGTTTGTTTGACAGATGCTCCATCATGGCTTCTAGCACGTAAAACGCACCAGTCCCCGTCGCTGTAGATCGACCTAAACTCCCCCCCAGGGCCACAGGTTTACCGGTAATCACTGCCGGGCTGCGCTGCTGGCGGATGATGCTGTACTGATCCATCATCCACCCCATGATCATGGGATTTGTGTAGACATCGGGGGCCGGAATATCTGTATCAGGACCAATAAAGTTTGCGATCGCATCAATATATCCTCGGCTTAACCGTTCCAACTCTGCTTTGGAAAGCTCTTTGGGGTTAAGGGTAACGCCTCCCTTGGCCCCACCAAACGGGATATTGAGCGCCGCACATTTAAACGTCATCCAAAACGCCAGGGACTGAACTTCATCCAACGTCACCTGGGGGTGGAAGCGAATCCCTCCCTTTGTGGGTCCACGAGTGTCATCAAAATGCACACGATACCCCTCAAAAACCTTCAGGGATCCGTCATCCATACGCACCGGAATAGACACCTTAAGACTTGCTTTGGGGGCTTTTAACCGCTCCGCCGCATCCTCAGAAATCGTCACGTACTTGAGTGCCCGATCCAGGCGACGGCTGGCATCAGTCAGTAGAGATTTAGTCATAGTCCCTATGGTATGGGAGCCAACGCCGGATCCAAGGATATTGTTACGGAACGTGCCCAAAATCGCGGTCAGCTAAATCTAATGCAATAAATGTTAACCTACAGCTGTTCACTGATGGCTGTAAGCCTTGGTTCGGGAGCTCAGTAAGAGTGTTGCTAAACTCTCTTGGGAGTCTTGCATGTCCTGCGTAATTTCTTTATCAGCTTGATGAAGTTTTAAAATAGCCTGTATCTGGTGTCTTAATACCTCTCCGCTGTTTGCCTGATTCTCAGCGGGCATGGCTGCGTAAATCGTAGCGATCGCAATCGTCATTGCAACAGCTGTGATCCCACGATGAATTGCCTTACTGACCTTTGTTAGTCCCTGCATGGTCCCGACTCTATACTTATCTCAACCTACTCAATTCCACAGACAGACCCAGGATATTCCCGTAGAATTTGCAGACAACTCAAGTAAACTCCGCGTTTTACAAGATTGGTGTGAGTCTCATCACCATAACTTGATATACCTATCACCAAGTCAACTCAACCGTTTTCCGCACAGTACCCGACTGGATGAGAGATTTTCAGATTAAATAGATTTCCCTTCAGCCGTTTCTTATCGTCCCAATATCCACATAGGCAAGGGATACAGTGTTCATTCACCTTAAAAACGCAAATAGTGCAATAACTCTGTTATCACATCAGGAGGTAACTGTAGTCGCCGTTTTAGATCTAACCAATCCCTGTAGGGACCATAGCGATGACGACCGTAAACCAACCGCTCAGCAAGTGCTAGATCAATACTCGGAATTGTTGTTAACTCCCTAGCACTTGCCTGATTAATCAGCAGCTGTCTGGGCATAACCTCACTATCGGGATCGTAATAATAAAACTGCACCACACCCTCAAATACCTGCAGGTGCTGTAAACCGATACCAGTGATGGCTGCAACATCGTCCCAACAGGTTAGCAGCGTGCCCGAACGACTGAGTTCCACCAAAGACCTCGCCTGATGAATCGAAATACCTGGCAATCGTAACCAGTCATCGACAGTGGCGCGATTGGCGTCAATCCGCACTCCCAACTTTGCTCCCAATTGCACTTCATCAACTGAGCTAAAGCGATAGTAATTATCCTGAGCCAGCTTTTTTCTCAAGGGAGTAAGCCCAGCTTCTAGGGCATCCAAACCTCGCAGGGCCTGTTTAACCCAAAAACGTCGCCATGACTGTGGGGATTTCTGACGGGTCACTCAAGGCCTCCATTGCATCAGGGTATTTGCTCTAGCAAGCTGCGTCGTTTTTGCTCAAACTCATACTCTGACAGCAGCCCTTCCTGCCGCAAATGCTCGATTTCTCGGAGGCTATTCGCCACACCTTCAACGGCTTCACCCAGGTTAGGGATGGGTGAAGCCCTCTGGTTATTATGCTGCCAAAGCCTTTGGAACAGAGGCTCAGTTAAATACCAAATGCTTTCAAGCAGGCAGGCAAACCGTGGTACCTGGGTTGCCCCCAAAAGCAAATAAGCCATCCCCCAGCCATACTGACCTAAATAAAACTTATGAATCCCAGCAAAAGGAACCGGAGTTGGCTGAATTGCCCCTATAAATGCGAGTAAGGCTGCAATTTTTCTATTTTTCTGATGATTAGCTTGATGATCATCCATAAACAGCCTTGGTTTTAACTTGAAGGTACGACATCGCGAATTTTAGTAATTGAGCACTATAGAGGGTGCCTAATTTTCCAATGAAACAGCTAGAATTTGATATGTGTTTATATAACATGATGCATCCATCATGCTTGACCCCAAGGGATATTTTGACTGGAGAATCTAGAATTTATAGAGGTATCCATACCTCATCCATCCAAAACGTTTGTGCTTATAGACTGTATGCTTTTTGCAAAGTTAGTTTGTGCATTCTCCTGAAAGTAATCCCTAAGGTCAGAAATCAAAACTTAAAACGCTAAAAATTCGGTTACTTTTATATCTAACGGACGGTTCAAATGTTAGTAGTCGCCGGAATTTAGCAATCTCGTGTTGTTTATGAATTGTACGTGAGCCAATTCTTAGCCTCCTGTTGCATGACCAACGCCAAGTCATTTCAAGATGAATGGATCACAGTTGCTGAGAAAGATCCCTACGCTGCCCTAGGCCTCTCTCTAAATGCTGAAGATCGTCGCATTCTTAAGCGCTATCGCCAGATAGCAAAACTTCTTCATCCCGATGTTCAAGCGACTAACCCCACTGCCATTAGTCAAATATCTGAGCAGCTGATTGCTAAGGTCATCAACCCTGGCTATCAACGGCTTAAGCAAGAGAAGAATCGCTCCGAAGTTTTGGCCAACATGCGGTTTCGCGCTAGGCAACTCGATCGTCAAGGCAAACTCGCGCCTTCTTTTGAAAGCGCTCAACAGCTTTTGCGTATTCCAGAAGCAGAAGTGGAAGTTTTTTATGAAAATACGGTTAATCAGCTAGTAACAACCCAGTTCAGCTCGACCGATGAGTTTGCCATGGTGCTGTCGGGTCTAAGTCAGCTCAACCTAGCATTTCTACACCGTAAGATCAGTAAGCCTATTCGACCTAAGCGTACTGGCTTAGTTGCCGTTGACCATACCCCTTCAGAAGAAGAAGAAAAGAAGGAAGATCCTAAACCGCCGGAACCCCCTGTTATCAACTACGCTGAAAAATATGGTATTCGAGCTCGGACATATCTGAACCAGCGTAATTACAATCTAGCCATTCAGGAGCTGAGAGAAGCGCTTAAGATCGCACCCAATGGGATTGAACTTCACTCAATGCTCGGCCAAGCCTATTTGATGAAGAAGTCTTACGGCATGGCCCGTGCCCATTTGAAGCGTGTTTTAGAATTAAACCCCAACCATTCCGTAGCGTTGAAATATAGTCAAGTTTTAGAAAAACGCATGGCTGAAAAGCGTAAGGCAGCTAGTCAGGTGGTTCCACCAGACCCTAAGCCTGAGTCAGGGCAACAATCTTGGCTTAAGAAATTACTGGGTCGCTAGGTGATCGCTAGTAGGTATTAGGTGGGGATATCTCACCTTTGCGTATATCGAAACGAGCTTTTACTCTGAAAGAGTAGTCAACGTTAACGCTTACAGATAGCGCGCAGCCAATGAAAGTAAGCCCCTGGGAGTAGATGTATGAGCTTTTTTGATTCAGAGATCGTGCAGCAGGAAGCCACGAAGCTCTTTCAGGATTATCAGGCCCTCATGCAGCTCGGTAGCAGCTACGGCAAATTTGATCGCGATGGCAAGAAGCTATACATCGAGCAGATGGAAAGCATCATGGATCGATATCGCGTCTTTATGAAACGATTTGAGCTGTCCGAAGATTTCACAGCTCAACTTACGATGGAACAGCTGAAAACCCATCTGGGTCAATTTGGGATGACACCACAAAAGATGTTTGACCAGATGCAGATGACCCTAGACCGCATGAAGTCTGAAATCAAAGAGACATAACCTGTTCGAAAGTGGGCATTGGATATCCTGCTGCGGTATGCCTGAGCAATTTCTATTGCCCACCCTACGGGCTGCTTGAAAGGGATACCTTATGCCGACATTTAACCGTCGCCGTTTTTTACAGTTTGCCGGGACCACATTGGCAGCTTACGGGCTAAGTGAGCGGCAACTTGTTTCCCACGGTCTACGCTACGGTCAGGCATTAGCCCAACCGACGACTCGAAAATTGGCGTTGCTAGTCGGTGTCAATCAATATCCTGCTGGTAACAGTCGCTTTACAAATTTACGAGGCTGTACAACGGATGTAGAGCTACAACGCGAGCTACTGATACATCGCTTTGGATTTCAGGCCAGCGATATTCTGGTCCTTAGTGATGATGCGGCACATAAGCCTACCCGCAGCAATATTCTGGCAGCCTTTGAAGAGCATCTGATCCATCAGGCTCAGCCTGGGGATGTGGTGGTTTTTCATTTCTCGGGCCATGGTTCCCAGGTGTTAGAGCCCAATTCCCCTGATGGTGATGGGCTTAACAGTACTTTTGTACCTGGTGACATTCAAGAAAATGGCACTGACGTTGATGACATCATGGGACGGACGTTGTTTTTGCTGACGTCGGCGTTATCAACGGACCAGGTCAGTGTTGTCTTGGACAGCTGCTACGCCGGCGGCGGTACCCGTGGGAATGTGCGGGTGCGCTCAGGTTTTGATGGCAATTCGTATCAGGCGAGTGCAGCAGAGTTAGCGTATCAAAGCCAGTGGTTGCGGACGTTAGGTGTAGATGTTCCGACTCTGCAAAATCGTCGCAATATTGGTGTGGCTAAAGGGGTGGTCATCGCTGCTGCCCAAAAAGATGAAGAAGCTGTTGATGTAGGCTTTGACGGGTTTTATGCGGGAGCCTTTACCTACCTGCTCACCCAGTATCTGTGGCAACAGACCGATAGCAGTCAAGGTACTGTGGTGCGCATTACCCGTGATATGAAGGATCTGTCTGGTCAGATTCCTTTTCTGGATGCCCCATCGGAACAAGCCCAGTCAGATATCTACTTTGTTCCTGAGAAAAAACAAATTCCACCGGCTGAGGCCGTTGTTACTCAGGTGGATGGTGATCAGGCCACCGTATGGCTTGGGGGGATCGACCATGAAAGTATTACCACCTTTGGTCGGGGGGCTAAGTTTGCCCCGGCAGGCTTTGAATCACTGGGTGAGGTGGAGCTATTGTCACGCCAGGGTATGCGGGGTGTTATCAAGCTTCCTTCGGCAGTGCCAGCAGGAACATTGCTACAGGAATTTTCTCGGGTGGTATCGCCTGAGTTGCAGCTACGGATTGGCATTGATCCGTCTTTGGGTCTTTATACCAGCCGGATTCAGCAGCAGTTAGGTGCCATTCCTCGGGTGGTTGGGGTCCCTCACCAGGGGGGCAATGTTCCCTACGAAAAAGAGGTGCACTACATCCTCAGTCGAATGACGGCTGGATATAAGCGACGGTTTAAAGATAAAGCGGTCCCCAATACGGACAGGATTGGCCTATTTTCCCAAAGTCTTGATGAGTGGATACCGGGCTCCTTTGGCCGTGATGCTGCAGAGTCAGCTACGGATGCCGTGACACGCCTCACCCCCAAGCTTCAGTCCTTACTAGCCGCCCGATTAATCAAATCTCTACTCAAAGCTAATTCTGCCCGGTTGAAGGTAGACGCCTCCATTATTGGTGAAGTAGCTGAAGTAGCTGGTGAACAGGTTGAACTGATTGCCTCAGCCTTCACCCCCCGTGGTGAATCGGGTGAGGCACAGTCAGGGGGTACTCACCAAATTTTGCTAGATCAAGATTTTCGATTTCGGGTAGTTAATCACGAGCCTGAGCCTCTGTATATCAGCATTGTGATATTTGTTACCGATGGGCGGATGTTTGTGGTTTTGCCGCGTCCTCAAAAGGGCCGTGAACAACAGATTGCTGAGAGTCGTCTGGAGGGCAATGGTACAGAGCTTTATGCCCCATCTTTGTCAGAAAAAGAAAAGCCGCTCTATGGTCAAGAACGGGGTCGGGCCGAGGCATTAATTATTGCAAGTCGAGAGCCGTTTGTGGAAGGGTTGGCCCAGCTGCAAACGCTAGCCACGCTGCAAGCCCTGGGTGAGCGTAGTGACAGTGAGTCGGCTGAGCTATCGTTGAGAGCGGTGAATACGCTGCTGGGTGAGATCAGTTCTTCCCGGAGTGCACCGTTGGATAATACAGCGATGACGGATGAGCTGCCCCAGATTCAAACCGCTGATATTGCAGCATTTTCGATTTCGGTTGAGGTGGTTTAGTGGCTACAGGGTATTGCCGATTAACGTCATCGGTGCCCAATAGTAGGGATGGGCAAACAGTGTTGAGCCATTACCTTCCGTTTCGCGTTGGCCAATAATGCGATCGCCACTGGTTGTTATTGAGTCTGTACTCTGGATAAAGGCAATTTGGGCCGTTTGTAATGCCTCAGCTTTAGTGACGGGGTTAGCTGTGGTGCTTTGGGCCAAATTGGTGTAAAAATTTTGCATCAACACGTTAGTACTTGAGTCATTGACGTTCCAAAGAGAAGCCATTACCGCATCAACCTGACTTTTTAGAAACCAGTAGCTCAGACCCACCACTTCTATTTCATCTTTGTCATCCCCACCCAATGCAGTTTGACAGGCGGACAGGACAACTAAATGCACATCTTCCAAATAGCTGCTTAGATCATCAATTTTTGGGGTAGGTAGCCGTTGTCCGTCGCCCATAAGCAAGTAAGGATCGTCCTCAGACGCTACCCATTCACCATGGGTGGCCATATGGAGAATTTGTTGACCACCAAGGGAATCTCGCAATGTCTCAAATGTAAAATCATCATCAAGTAACTGTTGCCCAGGGTAAATACCTTTGGTGTCGTTGGGATTGTCTTCTTCACGGATAATGGCATCTAGCTCAATGGGCACATTAGGGAGAGCGTTAAAGTTTCCAATTTGTTGTGACACACCCACACCCAATACCGAAACACCATCGGTCCCTACCGGAGAGCGATCAGTCACATCCGTAAGCGCAGCCGATAAAATTGTGCCAACAGTATATTTTTCAATTAAATATTGTTCACCATCGTAAAGGGCCGCCAGGGGTAAATAACGGATTACCCGATCTGGAGAGAAAACCAGGTGTTTTATGTCCTGGTTACTGGCAAGCTCTGTTTCAAAGGGGGCAATTAACCAGTCATAAAGCTGTTGTCCCAGGCGCTGAATTTCTTCGATGTCAGAATTGCGATTTTCCACCAAGGTTCTAAACTGAACCACGGTCTGGCCAACCTCCTGACGGCTCACAGGCAGTTCTCGTCGACCAATGACACGACCATCGGCAGCCCACAGCAACCACAGTTTGTCTTTAAGCACCAATGGATAAATAACAACGGTGCCAGGTTGCTGATCAATAATATCTTTGGCCGTTGTCGCAAAGTTCTCAGGATCTAACAAAAGGTTAGATTTGTCGCCCTCTGCCAGGCGATCGCCAATAAAGGTTTTGAGGCTGTTGACGGCTTCTCGATATTGACGAAACTGATCGTCCCGTTGAGATCTCAAATCTCCTAATTTCTCACATTTAGTCGCTTCACAGTCCTGCAGCTGTTTACCAAATTCCACCAATGAGGAGTACTGCTCTACCATTTCCTTTTCCTTTGGTAGCAGCGTCACTTTCGCATCGCTATCGCCAGCCCGTTCGTCCGTATACTCTGTTAACTCCTCAACTTTCAGTAGTTCCAATACCTCCTGGGCTTCGAGAACCCTCCCTTGCTCCAGCAGCAGGCCAGCTAACGTACGATAGCTATCCGCCACCGTATCTGTGTAGGACTGTAGCAAAGCCTGATCTGCGATATCCTGACGAATATTTTCCCGTACCGTGACCGCCTCCTTAAAAAAGGCAATGGCTAATTCCGGTTGGTCATCTGCCTGAAACGCATAACCCAGGTTGCTTAGGGCCAGTCCGGCTTCGTGGCGATCGCCACTTTCACCACTGATGGCCAGAGTTTGACCAAAATACTCAATCGCCTTTTGAGATTGCCCCAAACGGCCATAGACATGGCCTAGATTTCCTAGGGCTCTGCTTTCTCCAGGCAGATCTCCTAGCTCACGGGCAATCACTAGCTGCTGTTCTAAAAAGTCGATGGCCTGATGCCACCGACCTAAACGACTGTAACCATAGCCTAAATTACCTAAGGAGCGACCTTCATCAACGCGATTACCTAGTTCGCGTGCGATCGCAAGGGTTTGCCCATAAAAACCAATCGCCACCTCAATTTGATTCAACCGGGAATAGGCATTGCCCAAGTTACCTAAGGTCCGTCGTTCCCCAGGGCGATCGCCAAGTTCTCGGGTAATGGCCAGTTGTTGTTCCAATAGGTCAATGGCCTGCTGGTACTGCCCCAGGTCGATATAGACATTCCCTAAATTTCCCAGGCTACGGCTTTCACCTGCTCTGTAGCCAAGTTCTTGGGTGATGGCCAGTTGTTGTTCTAATAAGCTGAGGGACCGTTGATACTGGCCCAGGTTGTCGTAGGCAATGCCTAAATTACCCAAAACCGAGCTTTCGCCGAGACGATTATCGCTTGCACGCACCAAAGGCAGTACTTGTTCGTAGTATTCAATGGCCCGTTGATATTGGCCTAGATTCATATAAGTACTACCCAGATTACCCAGAGCAAAGATATGTGCCTGGGGCTCAAGGTTAAGTGCCAGAGTTTGTTCATAATGGTCAATGGCTTGTGGGTATTGACCGAGCATGTCATATACCTGGCCCAGGCCAGTTAGGGCTCTACTTTCTGCGGGGATATTATGAAACTCTCGGGCAATGTCGAGGGATTGTTGGTGATGGTCAAGCGCTGGTTCGGCCTGGCCCAAGGTACGAAATAGAATTCCTAAACTATTGAGGGTATTGACCTGGTTCTCACGGTTACCGGAGGCTTGAAAAAGTTCAAGGGCCATTTGCCAGGAGACGTATGCCTCTTGATATTGACCGCGATTAAATTGCTCTAAGCCTTGATTATGCAGCTGTATGGCTCTGCTTTCGTCGGTTATAGGTTCAATGGTTTCTTGGGCGACTGCCTGCGGCATTGGCAGGGCTACAGGTGATATGAGGGCACCTATGACAATCAAGGTTGAGAGAAAACGTTGCATAGGTGCAGCTCAGGGAAGGGTTGTTTGTATTTACAATTCCCGTTTGGGTGTTTCGGAGCATAATCTTGCCCTATCCCCGCAGGGGAGGCTACGCCAACGACTCCGCTCAGGGCACGCTGGCTGAGATTGTTGGCTTCGACTCCGCTCAGCCAACGGTATCGGTAGAAATCTCCTAATCAGCAAGACCTACAGACCATTGCCGATCAAAATAAACGGAGCCCAATAATACGGATGCGACAATAACGTACTCCCCTGTTCTTCAGTCATTCGCTGACCAATAATACGCGCCGTATCCGCCGCCAACTCCTCCCCAGACCCAATCCACATTAACTGAGCCTGTCGCAACGCCTCAGTTTTAGACAACTCACCCGTCGCCAAATTCCGATAAAACTGCTGCATCAGCAAACTCGTACTCACATCACTCACCCGCCACAGCGACACCAGCACCGACTCCACCCCATGGTCCAAAAAGAAATAACTCATCCCCTGAATTTCCAGCCCATCCGCCTTGGCACCCCCTAACCCCGTCTCACAGGCCGATAGCACCGCCAGATGCACATCCTCCAGATAATCCCCCAAAATCCGAATCTCCGGAATCGGCAGCCGTTCACCATCCCCCAACAGCAAATAAGACTCATCCGAACGGCCCGGCACAAACTCACCATGGGTGGCAATGTGCAAAATATTTTGTCCCGTTAACCCATCCCGCAAACTCTCAAACGTAAACGCCTCATCCAACAAACTGGTGCCGTCATAAATCCCGTTCGTATCCTCACCGTCCTCTCGCACAATGCCATCTAACTCCACCGGCACATAGGGCAACGGATTAAACTCCGCTGTACCCGCTGAAACCCCAGCCGCTAAAACACTAACCGAGTCTGCCGGAAAGCGATCGCGCCAGTCCGTCAGTTCCTCTGACAAAATGTGACTGATGCCATATTTCTCAACCAGATATTGCTCCCCATCATGGAGAACCGCCATGGGCACATAGCGCAGGTTACGGTCCAGGGCAAACACTAGATTTGTAATGCTCCCCGCCTCTAATTCTTCTTCAATGGGTTGAACTAACCATTGATACAGCTGTTGTCCTGTCGCTTGTAGGGTATCAATATCCGACCTGGGGTTATCCAAGAGTTGACGCATTTGCACCACCGCATTGGCCACCTCAGAACGACTGACTGCAATCTCCCGACGACTGACCACTCGGCCTTCCGTAGCCCACAGCAACCACAGCTTATCCTCCAGCACTAACGGATAAATAACCACCGTACCAGGCTGTTGTTTAAGAATTTCCCTGGCCTGACCGCCTAAATCTTCTGGGTCTAATAAGGCCTGATCAGCCGCCAACTGCTCACGAATAAAGTTAGACAGTTTATCCACATTATCTTGATAGGCCCGCGCCAGATCATCGCGCTGATTGCGAAGCTTGCTGAGCTGGTCACAGCGGCTCTGTTCACATTGAGAAACGGCTTTACCAAATTCCACCAGGCTGCCGTGGCTGATTAACAGCGATTCTTCCTGGGGCAGTAGGGTAACACCGCTAGCACTATTAACAGCCCGCTGGTCATCAATATAGTTACGAATTTCTTGGACTTTTAACAGTTCTAAGACTTGCTGCGCTTCCAGAATGCGTCCCTGCTGCAATAACAAGTCTGCTAGAAACCGATAGGTGGCTTCCACACTTTGCACATACGATGCTTGCCGGGCCAGGGGAAGTGTTTCCAATTCGTCCCGTAGGGCTTCGCTAACAGTCACCGCTTCTTTGTAAAATGCGATCGCAATTTCCGGTTGATTTCGCTGGAAATAAACATAGGCAAGATCTCGCAAGGTCACCCGTGCCTGAAAGCGATCGCCTGTTTGACGATGCAGGGCCAGGGAGTTCTGAAATGCCAGAGTGGCTGCTTCTAGCTGGCCCAAACCCTCATAGCTGAGACCAACCATACCCCACGAACTGGCCACCGCTGGGATATCCCCCACCTCTTGATGGATAGCAATCGCCTGATGAAAGGCCACAAGGGCATTCTCATAATCATTGTTATGGTAAGCTTCTAGCCCAATAGACGTATAGGCGTAGCCCTCCTGTTGCTGACTGCCCAACTCCTGGGCGGCGGCCAATTGTTCCTCGGGTGACAGATTAGCCAAGTCATCTTCTGGTGCCTCAAACAACCCGATACGATACTCTCGCCGCTGAGATCGCACCTCCTCCGCTTCAGCTGATAAGGTCTCTTGTTGAGCAGACTCGCCTAGCTCCAGAGAAATATTAGCCAGACCATCCAGGGCCATGCTCTCGGTAAAGGGCTCATAAAAGTCTCGACCGATGGCCAGAGCTTTCTCTAGAGATGCGATCGCATCTCCATAGCGCGCCAGTTTCTCATAGGTACGCCCCAAATCTAGATGGGCATAGCCCAGGGAACGCTTTTCTTCTAGGGTGGCTAACGGTACTTGAGACAGCGGTGCATAAATTTCCTCAGCCCGGCGATAGTCTTCTAATGCGGTGGTATAGTCTCCCCGCTGATAAAAGACATCTCCCCTGAGTAGTAACGCCTGCCCCGCTTGATAAGGGGCCCCTAAAATCTCTCCATAGGGTGTTTCCACAAGGGCTTCATAGGTGGCCAAGGCCTGGGTCTCCAACTCAAAGGCCCTATCATAGTCACCCACAAAAAAATAATTTTCCCCCAGGCTCAGCTGATATTCTGCCACCTTCCAGGCATCACCAACTGCTGCCATGGCGGCAATGGCCTGTTCTTGAAACCGACGCGATTGTTGCTGAGCCTCCGCCTCGGTCTGCAACCCGACATCGTTTGGTTCAGCAAAATAGTAAATTGAGCCAATACTCTGTAACATCTGACCTGTCCAGTGGCCATAGTTCAAAGATTGAAAAGTGGCCAGGGCCTCCTGACAGTACCCTAAGGCAGGTTGAGACGCGCCCACAAAGCTATAGGTTTCACATAGATAATGTTGTGTGGTGGCGATGCCGGTTGTGTTCCCTAACCGTTGATACTCAGCATAAATGGTTTCCAGACCCTCAATCACCTCGGTCAGGATCGTAATAGCAGAGTCAAAGTCATTGTTAACAAAATCCACCAGCCCCACATTTCGAGTTTGTAAAACAACCTGCAATTGGTCTTGCAGAATAGCCTCGACAGGACTGTCTGGATCAGGATTATCGACCAGTTGCTGATAGTTTGCGATCGCTATTGTGGCCAACTCCCTGGCAGCAGCATACTGTTCCAGTCGAAATTGAATAATTGCCTCGGTACGGCTGATATCTGCCTTTAGGCTTTGTTTAGAGCTGCTAGAGCCATCTGACAGAGTCTGGAATAGCCGTTTTGCCTGCTCTAACGTTTCAGAGGCCAGCGTCTCGCGTTCAAACAATAGATAGACATAGGCCAGTTCAGTCAGAGTGTCAGCCTCTCCCAGGGGATTATCTGCCGCTTGATACTGGGTTTGGGCTTGTTCTAAATAGGGAATTGCATTGACAAATTGCCGTAGTTGACGATAGAGGCGGCCTGTTTGGTAAGCGGCTTGGGCTTGTTGTAAGGCTGTACTCTCTGAATTTGAGAGAATAGTTTTGTAGGTTGCGATCGCGTCTAGCCATTGACCCTGACGTTGCTGAGTCTGGGCTTGGGCAATAGCATCGTCGATAACAAAGGCAATAGATGTGGTTTGGGAGCTATTCACCGGTTTGGCCCACCCTCCTACGGACTGAGCAGAGAAACCACCCGTAATTAAAACCGTAGCCAGTAATCCAGTTGCTATTCCTGCCATCTTGGTTTGCCCCCAGCAAGATCGTCGACTCCCTTAAAGAATTTAACTGGCTTGAGCAAACGTGACTGTATTAGGGAGAGGTCTAAATAACTAGCGCCAACAACCACAGCCCCCTCTGACTAAGGCACCTCCCCTTTTCAGGGGGAGGAACAATTTCATAACAAAAATATACAAGCCCCTAACCCCCATCCAATCCCGCCAACCAAACCTCAATAGTCTCCAACCATCCCTCATCCATTTCCAGCGCCCTATACAACACTTGCGCCGCCACCAACCGCTGCCGCACCAACGCCTCATCCTGCTGCATTGCCGCCACCTTAGCCAACCCAACCCAGCCCTCAGCCCGCGTCCTCACCCCACCACTTTCATCCGCCAGTGCCACCGCCGCACCATAGTGCGTCTCCGCCAACCCAGGTAGTCCTACCCGCAAATAACTCTCCGCTAATAACCGATGCATCTCTGCCGAAGCGCCGCCCGCTTCCACTACCGGTCGCAGCGTGGCAATCACCTCCCAAAACAGTCCCTGCTCCAGATGCACATAGGCCATTAGCAACACATCGCCATCCGTCAGATCCGCAACAGCAACACTAACCTCTTCCTGTTTCTCTACTGCCAGTGCCTGAAACGCCACACTGTAGTGCAACTCAGTCCCAGCCATCACCTGAAACCGATACCGCTCCCCCGGCTCAAATTCAGGGCCGTCATACACCAGATTGTTGCCTAACACTGTCGATTCCCACACCACCGTTTCCACCAAATCCGGTTGCGCAAAGGTAAACGCATCCTCCGATTCCGGCTGCACATACTCCTGCTGTAATAGCTGCACCTGATATTCATCCACACCTACCAAGCCAGGCCAATAAAACCCTGGCACCGTGTCTAAAACCTGTGGCTTATAGGGAAACTGCCCTGCCAGCAACTGCAACAAATCATTGTCATTACGCGGATCCGTCGACCGGGCCAAATCCGGACAAATCACCCGCATGCCCGAACGTCGTCCTGCCGTTGCCCGTCGCCTGGCTCCACTGGGGCACTGCACCCGCACCCGTGTTTTGCGATTGGGAATAATTAACGCATCCCCTGGATTTAGCTGTGTTCCTACTCTTCCTTGCACATAGCCAGAACTGCCTCGACGCTGTACCTGAACGGTTCCTCGTTGAATGCTAACAATGCGGGCAGAGGCTAGAGCCGCTGTTGGAAAGAACCCTTGTAGTATAAGTAGAAAGGCGAGAATACCGAGGTTGCGGTAATGGAGAAGAGTGGGTTGGTTAGGTATTTTGTTATATGGTGGGGGTTTGGGGGCCTGAACACCCTCTGCCTCACCACCAGCCGCTACTGACCTCCCCTTTAGAAGGGGAGGTGCCGCAGGCGGAGGGGTCCCGACCAATGGCGCAAGTATCGAAGACCCCTCCCTGACGGTTCCCCTTGCCAAGGGGAACCAGGTATCACCCAGACTCTTCAGTCGGTCGATTACTTCCTTCCGCATCTCCCTACCCGTCATTCACCCGTCTCTTCTACATCCTCAGCCTGTAGTCTCTGCTCATAAATCCCTAACCAGGTATCTTCGTCAGGGTAGCCCGGATTCGCCTCGCCCACACAGGTTTGCCAAAACCCATCCGCTTCATCCGGCAGTTCTTGAGCATCCAACACCTGGGCCATCAGGCAATATGCAGCTCCGCGATGCAGCTCTTCTTCTGAACCTGGAGGCAGGGACTCAACCCAAGGAATCAGCTCTTCCTCTAAAACCAGAATTGCGTCATCCAGGTTTGTTTCAGCATCTAAATAGCGTTCCTGCCCTAATCGAGCCCAGCCCAGATTCTTCAGCAGCCTGTACTTTACCTTCGCAAACTCCAGGTTTGGTTCTGCCGCATCTTTTAGGACTTCTTCAGTTCCTCTCCACAAAAAATCAACCGCCGCCCGATAATCTTCTTGCAAAATGTATAGCCTACCTAAGTTGTTATTCGCCTCTAACCAGGTTTGCAACTCAACAACCCCAGGACCTCTCTCTACTACAAACTGATACGCCTCAATCGCATCTTGCTGCTGTTGTAGATCTTCATACAGTACTCCCAGGTGGTAGTACGCCTCCGCATAGTCAGGGCTTAAGTTAAGGGCCACCTGATAGTTTTGCAAGGCACTGGCCAACCGATCATTTTCATAATCCTTCAGACCCCAGCCGTTATACCAGGTGGCAAACAATGGCATTGATCCATGGATGCCTGCCACTGCCAAAAACACACCGCCCGCTGCCCCACAGCTCCATTCCTGCCAGTGGTACTCAGGCACACCACGCCGCTTCAAAATTTGCTCCCAAGCCTTGCGTCCGGAGTCTGTCAGCGCCCCTTTTCCTACAATCAGTGTCAACACACTTTGGGCTGCCACTGCTAGCGTCCCCGCTGATGCAATGCCGCCACTCCAAAACCGCGATGCCGTATTCAAAATCAAACTGGCTGATACGGTTAAAAAAACAATCGACAGACCATTCCAAAGCCAATCGTAACGATTTTGCTGTTTAGCATCCTTCGTGGTTGGATACCACCACCATGCATCTGACTGTGGCTGATAGAGCTCTCGCCATCGTCCCAGGTCTGACGCTTTACTAAAGGAATTTTCGTGGGTTTGTAGCTGGGCATCCAACTGATCTAGATGTACCAAATTTGGAGCATTGAGGGTGCCATCTTTTAATAAGCTTTGGATGCGATCGCGCACCAACAACGTTTCCAAAATCACCTGGGGGGCATAGCCAGACGGCTCTAAAGCAGCAATGGCCTGTTCATATTGCTTGAGCAAGCCATGCAGCGACTCACCTGCCTCGGTAACGTTATCCCCATCAAACATATGTCAGCCTATGCTCTCGTTTTTGCCCACCCTACGGACGAATGAACTCTGACGGACGACGGAAGTTCTGAACCGGCTCATTGCGCAACGCTTGGACCATATAATCTCGCCAGATGGGAGCCGCATAGCTGCCGCCCGTTGCCCCTCGGCCCATGGGGCTATTGTTATCGTTACCAACCCATATCGCCACTGCTAGCTGAGGCACATAGCCCACAAACCAGACATCTTTTTGGGAGTCAGTGGTGCCCGTTTTACCCGCCGCAGGTCGACCAATGCGAGCATTGGTGGCCGTGCCTCGCTCAAGGACGCCGCGCAACACATCCGTGAGGGCCGCTGTTGCCCAAGGATCCAGCACCAGCTGGGGTTTAGGCGTGTTGTCAAGTAGCACATTGCCATCACTGTCGGTTACCTGGGCAATCAGGGTTGGGTCAGAGTGCCAACCATTATTGGCAAAGGTGGCATAGGCTCCAGCCATTTCCATGGGGGTTAACTCTGCTGACCCCAGGGGCAAAGAAATCACCGGATCCATGGGGCTCTCAATGCCCAGGGTACGGGTTACGTCAATCACCCGCGAGATGCCCACAGCCTGTCCCAGTTTTACGGCGGGAATATTACGGGACAGCTCTAATGCACGCCGAATCGGCATACTTCCCATAAAGGAACCACCATAGTTTTTAGGTGAATAGTAGCCAGACCCATCGGGATACGTGACCGGTGTGTCCCCCACGATGCTATCAGGGGTGTACCGACCTGAGGCAAAGGCCGCATAGTAAACAAAGGGTTTGAAGGCTGATCCTGGCTGACGACGCGACTGAACGGCCCGATTAAACTGGCTGCTTTCATGGTCCACACCACCGACGATGGCCTTTACAAAATGGGTGCGCGGGTCGATGGCAACCAGAGCCATTTGATCGGCGATGGCACCGTTGCCAAAGCGGTTAGCATGGGCCGATTTTACGGTTTGTTTAGCTAAGGACTGTAGCTTAATATCAATGGTGGTCTGCACTCGCATGCCACCTTTGAGTACGGCTTCTTGACCAAATTGTTCCTGTAGCTCCTGGACAACCGCTTCAGTGACGTAGGGAGCCTTACTGGAAACAAAGGACGTGACTTTACCCAAGCGCAGAGGTTGTTTTTTCGCAGCCTCGGCTTCGGCTGGGGTAATCCACCGCAGCGTTTGCATCCGCTCTAGGACGATAGACTGCTCTCGCTTTGCGGCCTGGTAGTCTACAAATGGACTCAGGCTTTCAGGCGCTTTAATCAATCCCGCCATCATCGAAGCCTCAGCCAGGGTTAAGTCCTTGGATGACTTATTGAAGTAACTCTGGGCAGCGGTTTCAACACCATAGGTATTGTGACCCCAATACACCTGATTGAGATACATTTCGAGGATTTCATCTTTCTCGAAAATTTGCTCAAGGCGCAGCGATAAAACCACCTCAGCCACCTTACGGCTAATGGCTTGCTGGGGGCTCAAAAATAAGTTCTTAATCAGCTGCATGGTGATGGTTGAACCACCCTGCACTGTATTGCCTGCCTGGAAGTTGGCTAGAAATGCTCGGCCAATGCCCACAGGGTTGATGCCGCTGTGCTCGTAAAAGTCACTATCCTCAATGGCCAAAACCGCGCGCTTGAGGTGGGGGGAAATTTCGTTGAGGTCTACCACTTCCCGGTTAGCTTCGTCGTGCAAGCTATCGAGCAGGGTGCCGTCTACGTCGTAGATGTAGCTGGTTTCGGTGGGGATGTAGTTGCGTAGCGATCGCACATCGGGCAAATTTCGAAAGCTAATGGCTAAACCCACTAAGCCACCAGCTGAGATCGCACTACATAGCATGGTTGCCGTCAATAGTGTCGCCCCGCTAATCTGAAGCACATCTTGAATGTGCTTCATCAGCTTAGGTTCACCAGTAAACTGCAAAGGAACTCGGGTTTGACGAATGGTATTAAATGCCACGGATACGCTACATCCTTACGGAAATACACGGCAGGCCAGATTAGTGAGGCGCGGCTGATCTGAGCGATGATTTCGTCTGAAAAATGCCGACTTATAGCATTTCTAACAGATCGACTCCTCCTCTAAATCAGCACCCGTAATTATAAAGCTGCTGCCATAAACAGAATTTAAATCACATCCAAATTAAACACGTATACTTCCCAAATAGAAAAACCGTTGTTTCAGATGTGGATGCGGTTGATGTCGAAATTAGAGTCAGACTTCCCAGATCGTACTCAAAACGTCTTTAGGAACAACAAGCCCCTAGGACCGATTCAGTACCGAGGAATGTTCCAGCTGATCCATAGACCAGTAAAATGATTTGCGGCAAGCGCATCGGACGAATGACGTACCTATAATCTGAAAAAATTGGGTGGATAGGTCGTTGAGGGCTCAATGTGTGCCGTTAAATCTCCCTAACCACCTGATGCAGGCACAAGGGCCTTATGCATCCATCAGAAAAGGGAGATAATTTACCCGCTACTATAGTGGATTCCGGGCAGATGTCTAGGCAAGTTTGAAAACTTAGGCAGTCTTACGGAGTTATCAGTATTTATTTTTGGCGGTTCACTGCGCATTTTTACACCAACACACTATGACCGAGGCTTCTAATTTTGTAATGTCGGCCATCCCTGAGGAGTTTGCAGGGATCTATCGCGGCGTCAGTGAAGTATTTCCCCATCAGCCCAACTCAGACGATCCTAATGAAAGTTTGTTGGCAAGATTACAGCAAACTGACCGGCCACTCCGGATCAAATTAGGGATTGATCCCACGGGTTCTGAAATTCATCTGGGTCACAGCATTCCGGTGAGAAAGCTGCGGGCGTTTCAGGATGCAGGCCACACGGCGGTCCTGTTGATTGGCGACTTTACGGCTCGCATTGGGGACCCCACTGGTAAGTCAGAGGTGCGCAAACAGCTGACGGAGGCTGAGGTTAAAGCTAATGCAGAAACCTATATTGAGCAGGTACGCCCCATTCTCGATTTTGATACCCCTGGCCGTTTAGAAATTCGCTATAACTCGGAGTGGCTAGCGAAGTTGGACCTGGGCAAAATTCTGGAGCTGCTGGGTACCATGACTGTGGGTCAGATGCTGGCCAAGGAAGGCTTTGCCAAGCGTTACGAGCAGGGCAATCCGGTGTATCTCCACGAGTTTTTATATCCCCTGATGCAAGGGTTTGACTCGGTGGCGCTTAAGGCCGATGTAGAACTGGGGGGCACTGACCAGAAATTTAATGTGGCGGTGGGACGAGATTTACAGCGTCATTTTGGTCTGACGCCACAGTTTGGCATGATGCTGCCGCTGTTGCTGGGCACCGATGGCAGTCAGAAAATGTCTAAATCCTTGGGCAACTATGTGGGGCTGCAAGAAGATCCGCTATCCATGTATTCCAAGTTAGAGAAGGTGCCTGATGCCCTGATTTCTGACTATTTTGAGTTACT
Organism: Leptothoe sp. EHU-05/26/07-4; assembly: GCF_043421015.1. Classification (NCBI taxonomy): domain Bacteria; kingdom Bacillati; phylum Cyanobacteriota; class Cyanophyceae; order Nodosilineales; family Cymatolegaceae; genus Leptothoe; species Leptothoe sp. EHU-05/26/07-4. The sequence goes on along the minus strand of NZ_JAXSQV010000003.1, from coordinate 255,996 downwards.
GACAAAGCGGTCCCTGGATAGTCTGCCGGAGAATCCACGGCAGGCTCAAAAGCAGCTGGCTTTAGATGTTACCGGTCAGTTCCATGGTGAAGCGGCTGCGCAGCAGGCGCAAAAGGATGCCATTAACCTGGTGCAGGGGGGCTCGGGTCAGGCAGAGGCGGTGCCGGAATTCTCTCTAACAGCGGTGAATTTCCCGGCCAAGGTCTTTTATTTGCTAGGGGCAACGCCTCTATGCAGCAGCAGCAGCGATGCTCGCCGTCAGATTAAGGGCGGTGCGGTGAAGTTGGATGGGGAGAAGGTCAGCGACCCCAATGTGGAATTTGCTGGCCCCGATGAGCTGGTGGGCAAAGTGCTACAGGTGGGTAAGAAGAAGTTTGTGAGGCTGGTGGCATAATGGCCCAAAAATTGACCACGCAATCAGCGGCGGAGCGGATTATTGTGCCGTTAGATGTGCCAACGATGGAGGATGCGATCGCACTCGTCGATACAATTCCCAACGTTACCTTTTGGAAAGTGGGTCTAGAGTTATTTGTCAGCGCTGGGCCTGCCATTTTAGAACAGCTAAAACAGCGTCAAAAGCGCATCTTTCTTGACCTCAAGTTCCACGATATCCCTAACACTATGGCGGGAGCCTGTCGAGCTGCTGCTGGTTATGGTGTGGATCTGATCACGGTCCATGCTCCGGCGGGTAAAGTCGCCCTACAGGCGGCCCAGGCGGCTGCTATGGAAGGGGCTGCCGCCACAGGCTGTGCCCCCCCTAACTTAATTGCGGTTACCTTGCTTACCAGCATTAATCCCCGGGCTCTGGCGTTTGAGCTCAAGGTTTCTCTGGAGCTACAGGACTATGCATTGCAGATGGCTTTGCTGGCCCAGGATAGTGGTCTAAGGGGTATTGTTTGTTCTCCCCAAGAGGCAGAAGCTTTGCGCCGTGTGTGCGGTGATGAGTTTTTGTTGGTGTGCCCTGGTGTGAGACCTGCCGGTTCTGCTAAAGATGACCAGCAGCGGGCCATGACGCCCAGTCAGGCCATTGCTGCTGGAGCTAGCTATCTGGTCATTGGTCGTCCGATTGCTCAGGCTGAAAATCCTGCCACGGCATTTCAACAGATTTGCGATGAAATTACGATAAATGGATAATCTCGTAGGGGTGATGCCTTGTGCTCGCCCTGAACTATTGCATGCTACCGATCAGAATTTAGGATTAATCGTAAGTGGTGTGTTAGCGATCGCACGAATGGCTTCTTTTATGCCCAACCTGTATTCCCAAAAGTTTTTGGGAAGCGTCTGCATTGTGTTGAGTTTTGCCCTGGGTAGTTCGCCCGGCCTGGCCAAGGTATCAAAGTCCTCCATCGAACAACCTACCTTTAAAGGGGAGCCTGAAAGCGATACCCCTTATATTCGTCCCCAGGCTAGCTGTCCTCAAGATTTTGCAGCTCTCTCGACTCTGTTAATTCGAGATATTCCTAGCTATACCAACCGGATTTTGCAAAGCAGTGTGGCGGATATTCGTTCTGCCTATCGGCCAGCTTATGTGATTACGGCTAGTCAGCCAGATCGGGTTCCTTTGGAGATTAAAGATCGGGTTTATACCACCCTGCCTGATGACGGCCAGGATTTGCAGCAGCTGTTTTTTACGACGCTTGAACGTCAGTATTCGGAGTCTGAGGCTATTTCCATCAGTCATTTTCATTGGTTGTTTTTAGCGCCTGATGAAGCGGGATGGCAAATGGTGTTTATGTTTTCTGCGATCGAGGCTGAGGATGAAAACCTGTTGCCGCCCCGTGATAGTAGTCAGGGAAGTGTGGGGCAGGCGGTGCAGCGTTGGTTGCAGGATTGTCAGGCAAGGGCGATACAACCTATGTAGGGGATGGCCTTGTGCATCTCAACCAGCAACTACTATGCTTGTTGGCTGTTTACTTCATCGAGCTTTTTTTTAATTTCCTGAATGTCCTGCCACATGAGCCATTTAGGTTTGCCTTTTTCGCGGGAGGGGTTTCGTAATAAGTAGGCTGGGTGGAAAATGGCCATGCAGTTTCGACCTTCCCATTCCATCCAGTTGCCGCGCACTTTAGTGATGCCTTGTTTGACGCCGACTAGGCCTTTGAGGGCGGTGCCGCCGGTGAGCAGAATGATTTTTGGATCTACCAGACGTACCTGTTCTTTCAGGTAGGGGATACAGGCGGCGACTTCACCTGCGGTGGGGGCGCGGTTACCAGGGGGACGACATTTGACTACATTGCAGATATAAACGTCGTTTTTGATGTCCAATCGGACGGAGGCCAAAATTTTGTCCAGCAGCTGACCTGATTTACCGACAAAGGGCAATCCCTGTTCGTCCTCGTGCTGCCCCGGCCCTTCTCCGATAATCATAATGGCGGCGTTGGGGTTACCTCGACTAACGACCACGTTGGTCCGACCACCGGCCAGGTCACAGCGCTGACACTGATTGCAGTGCTGAGCTAGTTGTTCTAGATTTTCGTAGGTGCCCGAGGGAATGGGGATACTGGCACGGGTGGGAATTTGCTCCCAGGTTTCTGGGGATAGGGCATCAACTTCGGAGGGCAGCTGATTACTAAACAGGCTGATCTGCTCTGTCATGAAAGGGGCAAGTAGCAAAGGATACAAGGCTCTAGTTTATAGGAAACCTTGGACCTGAAATCTCCTAGTGAGCCTTTAAACCCAAAGACACCGACCTTCTGTCGATAAGCTGAATTCTACGTTAAGAAAGAACATAAGTAAAAATTATGGGACGGTCGCTAAAAATGTGAGTCAGTCTAGCAAGAATATCAATACCTCTTGAATAAAACGTTCACGTCCCCGTTCTGGACGATCGTTGAACAGGTAATGGGTTGCATCTGGAATTGTTACCATTTGCACAACTGGAGCATTGATAAGTTCTGTCTCCAATATTGATAAGTCTTCTGGCCGGGACCAAAAATCTAACTCTCCCCGAATGCCAAGGGTGGGGGTATAAATATCTTCTGTGTTCCAGTATCGATACCCCTGAGCCAGGTTAAAACTTTCTTCTCGATAGGCGGTAGGAATACGAGCACTTGGCGGTGTGCGAGTTGCGCTGGTGGGGTCGAGTTCAACGGCTGTGCGAGCATAGGCATCAGCGACGGCTGGGTCTCGCCATTGAGTTTTGTTATCGATCGGAATTGAGTTGTCCCATCCCCGTAGAAAGCCGTCGTAATCAACCAAGCGATAGGCACCCCCATCAGGGTTAAACCTGCCGGGATTATTAGGATCTTCAAAGCGCTCAGTCAGTACCCAGGGGGCATTCACGCTGTAGAGGCTGTTTAGCATAATGAGATGGCTGACGACATCATTATGCCGACTGGTGTACATACCGGCCCAATGGCCACCAGTGGCCCAACCAACCAGGGCAACTTGGGGTTGCGTGGTGCGATCGCGGATCCAGTCCACTACGGCACCAATATCACGGACTGCTTCCTCAGAGTTAACTAGCGGGGGATTGCGATCTGCCGGTTCATCTAGACCATCGGGCCGAGTCGAATCTTCCCAGCCGCGTACATTCATGACATAAACAGGGTGCCCGGCCTGGGCAAAGTCCGCAGCCAGCGAGTAGTCTGGTACGTCTAAATCAAAGGATGCCAGACCTCCCGGACCACCACCATGAATCAAGAGAATGGGCACTCCAGTGGATTCTGACTGGGTTTTGACCTCTCGCACAGAAATTTTAATGCCCGGATCGCTCTCAACGCGAAAGTCAGTGCGCGATACTGCAATGGCAGAGACTATTTCTGTAACAGCAGGGGAAACGGTGGGTGCGATCGCGCCCTCGGCTTTAACGTCAGTGACTGCTATGGTTAGCCATCCTAGAATCCATGCCCCTTGGCTTAGGTGTTGATGAAGTGCCATATTCGTCGAATACCCCGTAACGCTCTATCTGCCACCATAGAAAAAGCCCATATGAACGTCCAACACCTCTTTTGTTCATAATTAGCACCTAAAAGGTTCAAATGGAGTTACGCCACCTGCGCTACTTTTTGATGGTTGCCGAGGAGCTGCATTTTGGCCGTGCAGCCCATCGTCTCCATATGGCTCAGCAGCCCCTGAGCCGACAGATTCGTAACCTGGAAGAAGAATTAGGGGTGAAGCTTTTTCATCGCACCAAGCGTACGATGTGGTTAACGGAGGCGGGCAAGGTGTTTTTGCAAGAAACACGAAAAACACTGGCTCAGGCAGACCATGCAGTGATGATGGCTCAGCGGGTTGGTCAAGGTGTGGCCGGACAATTCAATATTGGTTTTACTGGCCCCATTCTCAATAGTGTTTTGCCAAAAGTTGTGCGTGAGTTCAAGCAGAGATTTCCAGCAATTCACCTGGACCTAAAACGGTTGCAAACCAATGAACAGGTGAAGGCACTATTAGCTGAAGAGATTCACGTAGGCTTTCTACATCCTCCGATTAATGAGCCTTTGCTAAGTCAGGAGGTGATTTATAGAGAGCCTATGATGGCACTATTACCAGATATTCATCCCTTAGCGAAAAAATCTCCTGTGCCAATATCAATAACATGTTTAGCGGACGAGTCATTTATTTTGTTCCCTCGTCAGGTAGGCCCTGTTTTGTACGATTCCATTATTAGCTTTTGCCAGCAGGCCAATTTTAGCCCAAGGGTGATCCAGGAAGCGTTTCCACAACAAACAATTCTTGGGCTAGTGGCAGCAGGCTTGGGAGTGTCGCTCATTCATGCGTCTATTCAACAGATTCAACAACAGGGTGTGGTGGCTAGACCTTTGATAGAACGGTCTCCTATACTTGAATCAGCCGTTGTCTGGCGTTCAGATATATCTCATCCCGCCATACCTAATATACTGAACCTTGTGAACGAGCTTTTTTAAAGTAGCTCAAGGCACTCTTTTGGGGAGTCATGTATGATCAGCGATCGCAACAGCTGTTGCGATCGCTGATCATTTGTAACCATAACGTGCAGTCTATTGCTTCTCAGAATCAAGCTGAGCGATCAACCTCACCAAAGAATGTAATGAATCAATTTCCAAAACAATAGGTGTTTTATCTCCTATGGATAAATTCACTTCATTCAATGCGCGATCTGGCATATCACTAGCCTTACCCAATAACTGCTTGGTGAGCGCGATAAACAACAAGAAAAATGTCACAATCGGGAAGATGGCCATGGCTTTACAATGTGAGCAACAATGTGAACAACTTTGACAGGTGGTAAATCCTTAAATAGACTCCTTAAGGCAGGCACAGGCAAAGACTAAAAACGTCGTAGCTGCAAACAGTTTGAAGAGAGGTTGTACCTGAAAGTAGATAGTTTCTGCCAAATTTTGAGAAACGACCCAACCTACAAACAGTGTTAAGAGAGAAACCCCCATACCAAATAAAAACAACCAGCGAAATAACTGAAATGCTATGCGCACGATCAAGCTGTAGCGTCGACGTTGCCTAAATCGCCTGGGAAGCCTATTACCAGGACGTTTCTGTAGTAGTCGAGCCAGCACTGTATGCGTTTGAAACTTAGCAAACATGAGATGTCCCCCGAGGTTATTACCAAAAACCAAGGCCAAGGAAAGCGCTCTTCAGCACCCTCCTCGGCCTTGGTAATCTCTCCATAAACCGAGCCGTTTTTAATTGTTTTTGAACCTATGGGCTGCCGCTCCCCGGCATACCCATGGAATTAAAGATTCATCGCTTCTTGCGCTAAATACAGTTGATACGATGGCGCACCATGAATGAGAAAACGTTGCTGATGGTTTTTCCGCTCCATCTCCAGACTAATGTGGCCATACTGTGTACCTTGTTCACCCAAAATGGTGTGCAGGATTATTCCCAGCATGTCCCAAAGCCTTTGACTAATATAGTGCTCTGGGAAGTGTGGTCCGCTCCTTAATAACTGTTGTACCTCATCTAGACTAACTGCGTAGAGATCGTAAACTGTATTCTTAACAATGATTCTAACGGTCTGACGATCTGCAGGGCTAAACTCTAACTCCACGTTACCAAAGCCAGTATCTAAGACCGTTTGTCGGATGCTCTGATCAACGGACGTTAACACCTGATAGAGGTCCATTCGCCTAAAGTGTGAGTGATTAAACATAGATGCCCCCTTATGTGAGAAATTTATGGAGAAAATATCACTTCCGCGTAGCGTTTAACCTCACATAGATAAAAGTAGCGATAAAGTTAGATGCTGTCAATAACCAGCCTCAAGTGTTGCCATCTAAGATTCAGGTCATAATAATGTCTGCCCATCATGACTATCCTTAACCTATCTCACTTCAAAGGCTAGAGTAGAGTAATAAGTACCATGAAGTGAGATTTTTTCTGTTTAAAAATAATAAGCCAGGGTTTAGCTCCTCACATAAGTGAGGTAACCTATCAAATACAGTTAGTGTTTAACTATGGCTAAGGATCTTGGTGGGTTCCCCTCGATCATCGTTATTGCATGGTTTTAATCTGAGGATGTGGCGTTTATGGTGGAGCCCGATATTTCTGAAGACTTTCTGACCTCAGAAGCTAAGGCTCACGGAGTCACTGAGGCTGAAAGGCAGGCTTTGATTCTAGCGGTGGATGGTTTATCGACAGCTGACATCGCCAAACAGTTAAAAATTAGTGATGCTGCAGTGCGTAAGCGTCTTGGTGAGGTATATCGTAAATTTGAGATTGCGCGGAAAGGGCCAGGCAAACTTGCTATTCTCAAAGTCAAACTGCTCAACACTCAATCTGAACGTGCCCAGAATCAGAACCAGAACCAGAACTGCATTGATTTAGGGAATGCTCCCAAAGTAATCTCATTTACTGGCCGAAAAAGGGAATTACAGCATCTAAGCCAATGGATTCGTAGCGATCGCTGTGATCTAATAGCGGTTACCGGTATAGGTGGCATTGGCAAAACAGCCCTTGTCTTAGAGTTAATCGACCAAATAAAGACCGAGTTTGATTGGGTTGTCTGGCGCTCACTACGACAATTTGATTCATTTCAAGCTCTGCTTGAGTCATTACCTGAAATACCTGCCAATGCCTCCATTAAGGATTTGTTCAAAATATTTAAACAAAAGCGATGCTTACTTGTATTAGATCAGTTTGACCAGGTTTTTGTTTCTGAGACTAATCCTACGAAGAATGCAAAGAAAGCGTCTCGACATTTTCAAGCAGGGGCTTTAGATCCTCACGATCATAAGTACAAAGACTATAAGTATTATCGTCAGCTGTTACAAGAGGTTGGCATTTCAAAATTAGAAAGACAACTACGTAGCTGTGTTGTAATCACTAGTCGTGAGAAGCCTAGAGAGCTAGTGACTCTGGAAGGAGAACACTCAAATGTGCGTATCTTGGCTTTAGCAGGGCTAGATTATCAGGCAGCTGAGCAACTGTTAGAAGATATTGAACCATTGCAGGGCACCGATGTCGAAAAAGCGAAGCTCATCCATAGCTATTCTGGAAATCCTTTGGCTCTCAAGTTAGCGACGGGTACCATTAAAGACTTGTTTGCAGGGCGTATCCGACGCTTTTTAGACCAGCAACAGCTGGTCTTTGACGATCTGCGGGATGTGTTAAAGGATCAGTTTAATCGGCTATCACCTCTTGAAAAAGAGACCATGTACTGGTTGGCCATTAATCGCCTACCCATGACATTTATCAGTCTGCAAACTGATATTGTCTCTTTGCTGAATAAGCAAGATCTTGTTTATACGTTGCGCTCCCTGGAACATCGCTCATTAATCGAAGTGAGATCAGCAGGGGCAACCTTTACTTTGCAGCCAACGGTGATGGAATATGTGACTCAGCATTTGGTCAAGCGCATCGTTGAGGAACTCAACTCGTCAACTATACAGAAGTTGCCTGACAATTTATTACTTAACAATCATTCCCTCCTAAAGGCTGATGCTGTTCACTATGTGCGACGACAGCAAACAGAAAAGCTATTAAAGCCGGTTTTGGATGCCCTAAAACAACTCTATGGCAGTGCAAGGGAAACTCAAGAAAAACTAGAGATCTTCTTGGAGCGCCACCGTCATAATGATGCTTATAAAATTGGTTATTTAGGTGGAAATTTGGTCAACTTGATGACACAGCTGTCGAAAGAGTTGAAAGCCGCTAAAGATCTGAGCAATCAAGATTTTTCACATTTGGCGATCTGGCAGGCAGATTTGGAAGGGGTTAAACTAACTGGCACTAAGTTTAACCACTGCAACTTAGATAAATCTGTTTTCACTGAGATGCTAAGCGATGTGGTATCAGTTGGCTTTACCCATCAATCTACTAGCTTTAATTCTCTGGATGCACCGTATCTCGCTGCTGGAGATACGAATGGGCATATTCACATTTGGAATGCGCTGACCTATCAAAAACGTACCTATTGGCAAGGTCATTTAGGTTGGGTACGGTCACTCGCGTTTAATCGAGACAACACCTTAATCGCTACCGGGGGAGATGACAGTAAATTAAGACTTTGGCGTTTTCATCCTAGCCCTGAAAATCAACCCAGCCTCAATAATATTTCGCTAGTGTGGGAGAAAGTTGACTTTCCAGACTGGGTACGCTCAGTCACGTTTCATCCTGAAAGGGAGCTCGTCGCCTGCTCTAGCCGATCTACGATTTATCTATACAGTGTGAGGACTGGAAAGGAGTTGAAACGTCTTCAGGAGCGTGGAGAAGAGTCTTCTACGCCAACGAGTAGTGAAACTCTTCGATATATTACCTTTAATCAGGCTGGCAATCAAATTGCCAGCTGTGGTGATGATACCTATATTCGAGTTTGGGATTGGGAGAAAAGGCAACGAGTTTTCATGTCGTCGACAGAAACTGGGCATGAAGATTGGGCTCGGTCTGTGGTGTTTTCTCCCTGTAGCCAGTATTTGGTTAGCAGTGGTGATGATCAAACCGTACGCATTTGGGATCTGGAGTCCCAAACCTGTATCAGGGTTTTAAGGGGACATACCGATCGAGTTCGTTCGGTTGCTGTTAGCCCAGATGGATGCTATGTAGGTAGTGGTAGCGACGACGGCACCGTTATTCTGTGGGATTTTCACCTGGGAACTCAAATTAGTAAATCTCAAATACACGACAGTCGTGTCTGGTCTGTTGCCTTCTACCAGCACCATAGCGACACACTTTTAGCCAGTGGCGGAGATGATCGTTCAGTTGTTTTATCGAAAGTGTCTGCGACACCCAATAGCTGGACGCATCCCATGGAGCCGCTCAAAATTTTGCGAGGGTTTGCCAGGGGAAGTCGGTCGGTGGCTGTGCTGTCTTGTGCTCGTCAAACGTCTGATCTAGATTTAATTGTTAGTGGTGGGAATGACTGGCATATTAAGCTATGGCAATCTTTTCAAGAAGATCCCAATACGCCGATTCGAGATTTAGCGGGTCATACCGGACGTATTTGGGGGGTAACGGCCCATGCAGAATGGGTTGCCAGCGCCAGTGATGATGGGACGGTGCGGATTTGGGATTTGGAAAGCGGTTCCTGTGTCAAAGTACTTATAGGCCATCAACACTGGGTGCGAACGGTGGCGTTTAACCCCAGTGGCACAATGCTGGCGAGCGGCGGAGATGATCGACAAATTTATCTCTGGCAGCTACCTACGGGGATGAAATTACAACTATTGGAGGGGCATCAACATTGGATTCGAACGGTTGCCTTTAGCCCCGATGGGAAATATTTAGCCAGTGGTGGGGATGATAAGGCAATTTATCTCTGGGATGTGCGCAAATATAAGGTGATTCGTAAGTTTAAGGAGCGCCACCAGCATCGCATTCGTTCAGTTTCATTTAAGCCGTTTCCCAAATCTCAGTCCAATCCTCGATTATTGTTGGCGAGCGGTAGTGATGATGGAAAAGTGATCATCTGGGATGTGGAGATGGGGGAATATCTCCATTGTTTTGAAGATGAACATCGGACAGCAGGGGTGAAATCTGTTGCCTTTAGCCCAGATAGTTGTTGGATGGCGAGTGGTAGTGATGATCACAGGATTTATGTATGGGACACTCGCTCACCTAATCCACAAAACTGGAAAGCCCAGCCAATAGACATGCCAATGCCCATTGGCCAACCATTGGGGATTCAATCTTTGGTGTTTATGTCGGATAGTCGACATTTAGTGAGTTGCGATCGCAGTGGTTCTATCCACATCATCGATATTATCGATAAAACTCGCCGACAAATTAAGCCACCCCGTCCTTATGAAAAGATGCAGATAAAAGGCATCACTGGCATTGATCCAGTACAGCGTGTCAGTCTCAAGGATCTGGGTGCTATCGATGTGGAAGACTTCAGCAATAGCCTGTCCCAGAGCCAAAATTAAAGCCCTAAGCTTTAACGCTCTCCACCCGCTACATTGGGATTATACGAGCCAGTTATTTGCCCCCATGAGCACATCTGTTATTACCGGTCACTCCACCCATACGCTTGATCACTTATTTCAAACGCTCATTGTTCCACAGGCGGCACAGCTAGATCGAGACCCAATGTCCTTACATAAGGCATTTCAGGAATTAGGTCGCCATGGGTTATTGGGACTTAAGGTTGCCAAACAGGGTGGGGGACAAGGTTGGAATTCTGAGGCGGTTTATCGATTTACGGAGCAGCTGGCGCGCTACTCTGGAGCACTGGTGTTTTTACAAAGTCAGCATCAGCGGTGTGCCCAGGAGCTTTGGAATTCTGACAACCTAGAACTAAAACAGACCTATTTGCAGGGTGCGATCGCAGGTGACATTGGTCTGGGTGTCGGCTTCTCTCATTTGCGTCGGGCACAACAGCCTATCCTGGCAAAAGAGACCGCTGGGGGGTATATGTTTAATGGCACAGTGCCTTGGATTACGGGGTTTGGGATTTTTGAGCATTGGATGTTGGCAGCACAACTACCGGATGGACGAGCAGTTTTTGTTCTAGCTCCATTTCATCCTGTCAAAGGCTCGCTTGCATTTAGTGAACCCATGGAACTGGCAGCCTTAGGATCAACACAAACGGTAACAGCGACTTTGCAGGATTGGTTTGCGCCTGAGAAATTGGTTTTGGATGTTAAGCCAGCGGGGTGGATTCAGCAGGCAGATATGGGGTATCCGCTGACGCACAATTTTTTTGCCCTTGGCTGTGCTCAGGGAGGGTTGGATATTTTAAAAAGGGCTCAGTCGTCTGTATTTCCTGAGATTGGTGAGGCCTATGGGAGATTAACCCATGAGGTGTGTCGCTGCCGAAAAGCTACCTATGGGACTTTAAAGAATCCATCGGAGGAGAGGTTGCGGTTGCGGGCTTGGGCGATTGAGCTAGCGGTGCGGTGTGGTCATGGGGCAGTGATTGTGTCACGGGGGGCGGCGAATTTTGCAGGGCATCCGGCGCAACGGGTTTATCGAGAGGCCCTGGCGTTTTCGGTATCAGGCCAGAGTAATGGGGGAATGAGGGCGAGTTTGGCAAGAATTTTGTAGGGTGCTTTGTGGGCACTTTGCACAATTTTGGATCATCGCTCTGTTTGATCGTGGACAACTGGGCGATGCCGGGGGATCATGACCGGGAATCGCCATACCGTTAAACTGTTTTCGCAATGAGCTTCTCTAAGGTCTGCAATAACACTTGCTCATTGTATGGCTTGGCAAAGTAGGCAGCAGCTCCCAGGTTCATTGCTAATTTGCGGTGCTTTTCACTACTGCGGGAGGTTAGCATCGAAATGGGTAACGACTTAAACTCAGGTCGATTTTTAATTTCATCCAGCACACCATAGCCATCAAGACGAGGCATCTCTACATCACAAAGAACAGCCTGTACGTTTAAGCCTTTAAGAAGTTTATCGACGGCTTCTTGCCCATCCCGTGCTTGTTCGACATAGTAACCTGCTTTCTCTAGGGTAAGTGTAAGATAACGACGCAAGTGTACAGAATCATCCACGACCAAGACTGTTGGTTGCGAGCCATGGTTTTGCTGGGGTAATGGGACGAGGTTAGAAACGTCCGATTCGGTTTCTAATGGTGTGTGGATCTTGTCAAAAGCAGTACTAGAAATGAGTAGCGGTAGATCAACCAGAGAGACAACTCGACCATCCCCCAAAACAGTTGCCCCGACAAAGCCAGGTGGCAAGGGAATGGGGCTTGTAATGGCTCGGGTCGCAACTTCCTGCTCCCCCCAGTAGCGCTGGATGACAATGGCACAATAACCGTTGTCATGGCTAACGATGAGAGCCATCGGGTGGTCAATGGTAGGTTTACCCTCAAAGGGAGTCAAGGAGGCCCTGCCATTGAACGTGAGGTGATCTTCGAGCTGGACTAAGGGGATCTGTTGCCCCTGCCAGATAAATTTGGGTCCTTGGTCAGAGTCAATCAGTTGGTCCCTATCCAGAGCCATCAGTTCTTCTATAGCATCCACAGGCACAGCAAATACCATGGATTCCTGTTCCAAAAGCATGATCCGAATTACAGAGAGGCTTAAGGGAATTTCAATGGTAAAGGTTGTTCCCTGGCCAAGCTGTGTATCTACCTGAATATCACCATTCAACTGTTGCAAATTGCTGCGAACCACGTCCATACCCACACCACGGCCCGACAGTTCAGTAACCTCAGCTGCGGTACTAAACCCTGCATCAAAAATAACGGAGAGTAGCTCCTGCTTACTCATTTTATTGATAACAGCCTCATCAATATTGTGTTGTCGCATGCGATCGCGAATTTTATCCAGGTTAATGCCGCGTCCATCATCACGAATAACCATTCGGGCACGGTTGCCAATTTGAGAAGCCCGAATGGTTATCAATCCCATTTCAGCTTTACCCGCCTTAATCCGTTCATGGTTTGGCTCAATCCCATGGTCAAAGGAGTTTCTCAGGATATGGGTAAGAGGGTCTGCCAACAGCTCTAAAGTAATCCGTTCAAAGAGAGTGGTTTCCCCTTCGATTTTGAGCTTGACTTTTTTATCGTATTGAACAGATAAATCACGAATCAGTCGAGGAAAGCGGCCTAGTATATCCGAGATCGGACGCATTTGAGTCCGAGTAATTCGATTTTGCAGTTTTTGGGTCGTACCATTAAGAGACTGGGTGGTCTGGTCCATTTCCCGCAGACCCAGACGGATGTCAGCAGTTACCTCCTGAAGCTTAACAACTGTTTCCATTTGCTCCTGGGCAAGCAAATGTAATTCAGAATATTGGTCCATCTCCAGGGCATCAAAATCTTGAGAGAGTGCCACACCTATGCCACTATCAGACGCTCTTGACTCCGCAAGGGCAACCGGTAGACTGATATTCATCGCCCCTGTTGGCAGAAGACTTTCCATAGAAGAACGGTCATACCATTGACGCAACCGGACGTTAAACGATTCCAATGCTTGCATCCGTTCTTGTAGTAGGGTGGCAAAATCATTTAACTGCTTTTGTCGCAGGTTGATCGCATTTCGCTCCAGAATCAAGGTACCAAAGAGATCGTTGATCTGTTGTAAATCTTCCGCAGCGATCCGAAACGTGCCGGTTCGCTTAGGTGCCGTCATCTGAGGGCGAACAATTTTTCGTTTTACCCTAGGGCGAGCCAACCTTTGGGTGGAATTGGATACTTGTGCCGGGATAGCCTCTGAGGTTGCTTCAGAGATAGCGTCTGGGGTAATTTCTGGGGCGACTAAATTAGTATCGGATGTTGCGGTAACCCTATCCTTATCAAAAGGGTCAACTAAGGTGGTTATGTCAAGTTGAGCAAATGCTGCCTGTAACTGGCTGAGATCCTTTGCATCCAGCTCAGGTAAATCCATTGCTGGTGGGTCCACAGTAGTCTCAATACCCAGGTTTTTAGGCCTTGGTGGATCCATTTCTGCAAGTAGTTCGGCTTCTGTAAGTATTTCGACAGCAGGCTCAGGAACCACAACAATGGAGCTGTCAATATTATCATTATCGATACTTGGTAATATTTCTAACGCTTCAGCGGCAGCAGCCATTTCCATCTGCAAGCTTGCTAGATCAGTATCACCCAAACTGATCGTCTCTTCTGCCATCGGGAGAGATATGTCAGGAACGGCATCTTCTATTTCGGACGGCGAGTCTGTGGGTAATATCGATTCCCATACGGCGGTGGGCTCTACTACAGTGGCACTCTCCAAGGTTGCATCAGGCGTCGTATCAGGAATAAATTTAAGTTGGGATGGCAGCTTATCCATACGCCCCAGTTGCACCAGGGACTGAGAACGTCTCCAGGCCGTCAATGCCTGCTTGCATAATGCTGGCATCTGCCCAAGGCTAGCGCTTTGGGCTTGATCATAAACTGACTGGCAAAGCTCTACAAAGGTATCGATTCCCCCCATCAGCCCCAGTTCAATTAATCGATTAGCCTGTTTACACAAAGCTTCCCGCAGTGGTTCTCCTGCATAGCCAGGCAAATTTGCCTCAAACGTATCCAGAGCTTCTTCTACACCCCCATTGAACACAAGAATGGCTACGTCTATATCGTCCTCGTCTGAGAGGAGGAGGCTTTCATCGGCCTCGCTTAGTTCACCCAAACGATCTCTTAACTGCTCAATAATAGGATCTACATGGATTGCAATCCATGCGTTATCAACACTCAAGCCTGAGGACAGTTGTGAGTTCACAGCCTTCAGGCTATCTACCCCTTGCAGTAAAAGGGTTTCCAAAGCAGTATCCACATCCACATTACGGGCTCTAATGATTTTGAGGAAATCTTCTAGTCGGTGGGCTACCTGGGCCATGGGTGCAAACCCCATCATGCCAGCTCCTCCCTTCAGGGAGTGGGCAGCGCGCATGGCCACATCAATCTGCTGAGCAGGGTTTTCTGCATCGGGCAGACCAAGCAAAACCTGTTCCATCTGCTCAAAATATTCTCCGGATTCCTCCAGAAATCTTTCTCGAACCTGCTGATCGGTAGCCATGGTGTGATTCAGGTATGGTGTTGAAGTCGAAACTGGACTGCGAATTTAATCGGAGCTTTAAGCTGGACCCATAGCAGCTCTCTCGTTTATTCGTTTGGTTGAATGGCCAATCGGTTTTAGCCGTATTTGTTAGTTTTCATCGTCAATCTTAAACTGTTCTACCGAGGCTTCCAGTTCTTGTGCAACTTCAGTGGCATCTTTCATGGCTTGGGCCATCTGCTGTGCCGATTCTGAACGTTTTTCAGATTCCTCAGCGACTTCTCTCACCAGTGCGTTAACAGCGGATGATGACTCTGTCTGATATTTGGTAGATGCTGAGATTTGTTGCATCAGTTCATTAATTTGTTCTGATTTGTTGAGTGCTTCAGTCAGACGCCGTTTGGTTGTTTCCACAAGGTTGGTACTATCAACCACCTGGGCAGTACCCGTTTCAATTGACTCGACAACTTCCTGGGTTTCTGTTTGAATTTCCGCAACAATCTGAGAAATTTCTTTGGTTGCAGATGATGATTGTTCTGCCAGCGATCCTACCTGTTCTGCAACCGCTGTGAAACCTTCACCCATTTCACCGGCTCGGGCCGCCTCAACACTGGCATTAACCGCCAATAAGTTGGTTTTCAAGGCAATTTCGTCAATCAAGCTCACTGTCTGGGAAATCTTCTGGGCTGATTCACCCAATCGTTTGATTTTCTTCGCTGTTTCACCAACCGTTGATCTCAGACCCACAATACTTGCTACTGTTTGATCCATAGAGGATGTACCGGCTTTCACCGTTGCGTAGGTATCTTGAGTAAGAACAGAAGCTTCACCTGCGTTGTTGGCTACTTCCTGAATTGATTGGCCAATGTCTTCTACCGCTTCCATCGTATCTTTCAAAGATTCTACCTCAGCTACTGCCTGAACTGACAGCTCTTGAATAGCGGCCTCATTTTCAGATAGAGAGCTGGTTACCTGCCCGGTAGACTTTTTTACCTGTTTTGTCGTGAGTCGTAAGTTCTCAATGATTGAGTTAAACAAGTCAGCTACAATACCGACATCACCCTCAGATAGCTGGGCACGGACTCGCAGGTCTCCGTCTGCGGCATCGCCAACGTCTTCCATCAATTGGGCGATTTCATTCTCTAGCTCCGCCCGTTGACGCTCTTGTTCCTGGGCTACAGCAGTTTGTTCTTGAAGCAAGGTCTGCAACTGATTGAGCAATGAATTAAAACCTGCCCCTAAAGTTTTGGTTTCCACTGTGCCCGCTAGAGGTGCTCGAATCTCTAGTTGGCCACCTGCGGCAGCGGCTGCCGTCGAGGTCAAAGATTTCAGGGGAGAGGCTAACTGTCTCGCTAAAACACTCAACACTACAGTCGCTACAAGAGCCAGAGTTAGCGTCGTCACACCAAATGTTCGAATTAAATCATTGCCTGCTGCATTGACCTCTGCCTCGTTAATAACCGCAAGTGCCACCCAATTTGTACCTGGCACAGTGGTAATACTGTAATAAATACCTTCTAGTTTAAAGAGTGAAGATAGATATAAGCCAACATTCTCTTGATCAACTTTTTCTAGCTCAATTTGTAGATCAGGTAACTCTACGGCTGCACGGATATCTTCAATAATGTCATCAACAGTATAGTCAGGAGTATTTAGGGCATTATCCAGTTCCTTAGCAATCACCTTAATGGACTCAGTTCCCAATAAAGACTCGGCCTCAACCTGAGTACCTTCTGAAGAGACAACCGCAACAGGAGTACCTGACCTTGCATCTAAGATTTCAATAACCTGGTTATCTTGCAAGATAGCCGACAATAGGGTTGTCAGCTCTATGTGGAGTGCCTCAACCGGGACTAAGGTTTTAATCACGCCTAAAAAATTATTATTGCTCGGCTCTAAAATGCTCCGAGACATTTCGATACCGTCAATACCAGCAGACTCATCGCTAACAACTGAACTGACGAAATATCCTTTCTGACTTGCAACCTGCCACCATTCTTCATCTCGTTGCACAAAGTCTGAGGTAACATTACTATAGGCCACATTAAAGCCATGGCGCTCAGTAAAGAAAATCTCGCCAAATCCCTCAACTAAAGCAACATCCCTAAGATATTGATTTAAAGAGCTATTTGGAGTCAGGAGCTTGGTACTGGAAAATGATGTTTCTAGAGCATCAATGGGTGTAGTATGCCAATTTTTACTCACAGCTTTATTGGCATCAGTCACTAAGGCCTGGCGAACCGATGGATTTAAACCAATCACTTCTGGAATTTTTAGCGTATCTACCACAAAGACATTGGCAGCTTCGGCAGCCAGCAATGATTCTAGTTTAAGATTTTCCAGTGCCTGTGTTTTGGCCTTTTGCTTCACCGTAAAAAATTCGACGGCTCCTGCTACGATCAGCGGGATCAGGGCCGTTGGCAACACATAGGTAAGAAGACGTTGGGTAAGTGTTTGTCCTTGGGTACCTTTCGATTGGGTTTGATCGCGGGATGCACCAGATAAACTATCTTTAGCCAGGGAGGATGTTTCAGTTAAAGATGGATTTTGATTTACAGAAGAAGAGACCATAATCATTCAAAATGATAAGCAATGAAAAATAAAGAAAACAGAAGCTTGCCAATAGCTCTTACGAACTACTTGCGTAAACGTATAAAGATTCCGCACTACAAACAGCATCAACATCTAGAAGAAAGAGCTTTTCATCTTGCTTCTGAAACTGTCCTTGCAAATATGGTGCAAGTCCTGGCATTATCTCCTCAAATGAGGGTATCAGTTCTTCCGGATTCATCCGTAATGTACCTTGAATCTGAGGAACATATAGGCCTAGAAATTGGCAATCAGATTCTTGACCATCATCTAACATAACCTCAACCACAATGATATCGTATTGCCGAGAACGAACATCTTTTTGGGGTACTTCTAACAATTTAGGGAGGTCAAGTGCCCATAATATTTTACCTTGATGGCTCATCAGACCTAGCACAGAAGCAGGCATATTTGGAATAGGTGAAACCTGATGAGCTGAAATCCTGAGAGTTTCTACCACCTGTACCAAAGGAATAACTACAGTTAAGGATAAACCAAGGTGAAATTTTAGATATAACTCTCCTGTTTGAGTTTGGGGTTCAAACACATCAGGCAGTAAAGCTTGGAGTCGTTCGATCGGTTTTTGCGTCGTTTGCATGGGTCAATAAGAAGTATCAAAAAGCATAAGACAGGATCTGACAACACCAGAACCAAGGAAATAGAATATAAGCCATACTACGAACCAATTAGCAACATGCCGCACCGCATCAAACTGCGTCAATAAGTTGTTCTACTGCGCAAGACTTGACGGCATAAGCTGCAACTCCTTCCTTCTTAGCCCAAGAGTGATCCATTTCGCGATCTTTGGCTGTGCAAGCAACACAGGAATATAAGATATTTTGACTCTGTTATTGCAATTCTTGAATAACATCCATCAGTAGCATAAGACGGCTTTGACTAGATGTGTGATAAACCCATACATACCTAACTTGTTTCAATCACCATAAAGTTTTTAATGCATTCTTATGATTGTGTAAGCAGTTGTGGAAGTACTTGTAGATTGCCCAACAGCCCCATATAAGTATCAAACCACCTATTTAGTGTCAAATACTTGTTTCGTTTGGCAGGCTATCTTGACCTGTATATGTGAGGTCAAATCTTCGAGAGTGTAGTGTCCTAGGGCATTGTATTATGCAATTCCTGAATCATTGCCATTATGTAAAGTTATCAATTTGCAAAAGTCTCATCCAGAAACCTTATGCTTTAGACGAGAATCATCAATCACAACTTTCCGGGGGAATCATATTGCCAACACTACACACCCGGGAAATTCCTAAGGGTTTCTATCTGACCTGCAATCGAATATTGCACCTCAATCCGTTTACAGTAAGGACATGTAACCTAAATGTTTTTTGAACAGCTTCGACAAACTGGTCTACCACGCAGAAAATTCAACACATTACTAGGCTTGACAGGATTAAGTCTGGTATTAACGATCTCTGCTTGCACACCCAAGACAACTGTTGAGAATAATACTGGGGCAAACAACAGCAACAGTGCAGGTAGTATGCCAGAAGAAATCAGAGTAGGTTATCAGGTGATTCCCAATGCTGAGCTATTGGCAAAATCCCAGGGTATGGTTGAAGAAAACCTCCCAGGGGTTGAGATAGAATGGGTTCAGTATAGTTCTGGTGGTGATGTCAACCAGGCGATGATGGCAGGAGAAATTGATTTAGGGTTGGCTGGCTCTGTCCCTGTTTCTACAGGCATTGCCAATAATTTGCCTTACCAGGTTTATTTCATTCATGACATTATTGGTGAGAACGAGGCTCTTGCCATCAGGCCTGACTCTGGGATTATCCGCCTTGCTGATATGAAAGGGAAAACTATTGCTGTGCCATTTGGCTCGACGACCCACTTTAGCCTTTTATCGGCCTTACGAGAAAATGGGATAGATGCTGCGGAAGTAAAAATTGTTGATATGACGCCGGACGAAACACTGGCAGCATGGCAGAAAGGGACCATTGATGGCAGTTTTATATGGCATCCAGTTCTGGGTAAGCTTCAAGAGGATAATGGTATTGTTATTACATCGGCCAAGCAATTAGCTGATGAGGGTATTATCACTGCTGATTTGGCTGTTGTTCACCAAGATTTTGTCAGCCAATATCCAGAGGCCGTTGAGAAATATGTCATGGCATTAGATGAAGCAGTTGACTTCTACCGTGCAGACCCAGAATCAGCTGCACAGGCTATCTCAGGCGAACTTGGATTAACACCTGAACAAAGTCTCGATGTAATGAACGAGTTAGTTTGGCTCAGCGCTGAAGAACAAGCGAGCATTAAATATTTAGGCACATCGGATGCACCTGGTGCTTTGGGTAAAGTCCTACTGGAATCAGCTGAGTTTATGGTCACTCAAGGCGCTATTGAACAAGCACCTGATCTAGCAAGCTATCATGCTGCAATCTACAATAATGCGGTAAATTCCGCTGGTGGAGCTGTAGCTGCCAAGTAAGGTTCCTCAAACGTATTTCACACTTGATAAGTAACTCCCGTAGGAAAAACGAAGTCTGATTCGTGCTGCGGGAGTTACTACTAGTTTTAATACAACATTGATGGGCTATTGATTAGGGGACTGCACAAAAATAAAGACCCGGGTTGGGGCTGTCGATGGGTGGATGAGTAATGGGATAATGGGGTGATTATTTAAGCGCCAGCGCCTTACGTTGGTCATCAGCTTTTTACACCAAACTTGTAACACACCTTAATACATAAATCCCCTAGCCAGAGCGCATGCCCTAGCTAGGGGATATTACTGCTTAAATTAAAAAGATGCAACAGTTTTTATGGGGGCAAAGCTCAAATACATGAAGGAATCAATCTGTTCTTAAACCCATTCTCCACATTACCCAGGACTCCCAATGTCATGACAAGCATATTGGGAATAAGTGCAATATGGAGATAGGTATCTAAGCGATCTGGCTTGCAGGGACGTCCTAATAAAGCCTTATATACTAGACGACCGAGCGAACTGCATCGACTAATTCTTGCTCAGTACAGGGCTTAACAACATAGGCGGCTACCCCCTGCTTTCTGGCCCAGTTCTGGTCCATTTTGCGATCTTTAGTTGTACAAGCCACGACGGGGATTGCTGCAGTGTCTGGTTGACGTTTAAGTTCACGGCACAATTCCAAACCTGTGATTTCAGGCATCACTAAATCTGTTACAACAATATCGGGTTTGTTGGCTTTGACCATGACAAGGGCCTCTGCACCACTTTCAGCGGTGGTAACGTTATAACCGGCTCGTGATAAGTAGTTAGACATTAAATCACGCTGAGCCTGCATATCGTCAACAACAAGTATATTTTTACCCATGGATTACTCCTTAGAACATCAAAAAATATAGGAAACGAAAGACTTAGAACACACACTTAGCCTGCCCAGAGCTTTCTATGCAGCAACAACAATTGAAAGATACTCTTCAACAATGGCGAGCAAATCTGCTTTTGAAAAAGGCTTGGTTAGGTAATCAGTGGCACCAGAGGATTCGGATTTGGCTTTATCTAAGACACTGGTATTACTGCTGACCATAATGATTGGCACCTTTTTGAAGACAGAGCTACGACGCAGGATCGTGCACAGACGATTACCGTTAATACCTGGCATGGAAACATCCATCAAAATTAAGTCTGGTTTCATGGAAAACAGAGTTGACATTGATTCCATCGGATTTTCAACGGTGGCTACATCAAAGCCTTCTGAACCTAAGTAACCTTGAATCGTTTCTAGCATGGCTGGGCTGTCATCAATGCAAACAATCTTGTGAACCTTTCTATGGGTTGGCAAGGAGGTTGGGGGTGAAATGGTTGGTTTCCCTACGGCCTGAACACTGTTCGGGGCTGGAATATTGGGAAGTTTGTCGTAAGGAGAAACCGGAGATTTTAAAATAAAGTACTGTTGTTGTATGTACGGATTTAGCAATTGGGCAAATTTCAGAGTATCTTGCCTCACAAATGACGCGAGTTGTTGAATATTATTGCCATTCATCAGCTGAGCCAGTGCTTGAAGGAGTGTCTGAGTCAATATACCATTGGGCACAGGCTGACTAAGCTTACTTCGGTCAGGGCAATAGGGCCGCTGGTAGGGTGAGGACACTATTTGACTCAACCTTTGCCAGATTTTGAGTTGTTCTTTCAACTGGTTAATGATGGTTGAGAAAGAAGCAACATCAGGGTGATATGACGTCTGGTCTAGCCATACATATGTTGCTTGTCTTAACCAAAACAAAGATTCTAGGGCGTCTTTAGACAGTTCCAGCTTAAGCATTTGGGTGGCATTACTGTCTAATACTCCCTCTTGATATAGCTGATTGCTGGCTTCATAGAGTAACCATACTTGGTTAGTGGATAGTTGAACGCTTCGAAAATCGGGCTGTAAATTGTCTAGCGTCTTTTCAGGCACCCGATACCCTAACTTATTTAGGCAGTATTTTATTGTCTCGAACGTCTGTATGGAATGGACGGCATATTGAAGGCGGCCTTCCTTGACAAAAACATTCCAGGTGATGCCATTGCTCTTAACCTGTAAGCAACCATTTTTTTTGGATTGGGCAATGTCAAGACACTGCTTAATACCGTTAAAACTATCGACCATGTACAGAACCTAACTAACTGATCTTTCACTCAAGTTCACAGCTTTTGTTTATGGAATACGAATAAGCTGTTTAACTACTTAACATCTACCTCTACACTCAAATCCTTGGAGGCTTTAAGTCTGGTCTTTACCAGTCTTGGGAAAAGGGAATGAAGAGGTAAATAATGGATGACTTTAAGATTCCCATTTCTTGTTTAAATACAACATTGGTTAATCCTTTTTAAAGCCAAGCAATAATCGTAATCTTGTTACTTCCAGCTCTACTCTAGAAGCAACAAGATTAATATTGCTGTTTAGGAAAAGTGATTAAATTGCGTGGATTTGTTGGGCATGCATGCAACAGATATTGTACTGGTTACAGCCAGTCAACATACTTTCTCTCTACTATTCAAAACCCATCAACAATAAGATCAGACTCCTCAACAGTTGTTAATTTCTGCTTCAATACCACCAAAATAAAACTGGCGACAAAACCTCCAGTAATCAAATATAGCCATAGATTAGTCCCCATCGTCTCAGGATGATCCAGTGCCCAGCCTCCTAGGGCAGGGCCAACCGTAAATCCAATGGACCAGCATTGAGATTCTAGGGAAAAGTAAATCCCTCGCAAATTTGAAGGTGCCATTTCACCGAGAAGAGAAACCCCTGCTGGTGAATAGAGGATTTCGGCCAGGGCGATGAGGCTAAAGGCACTGATGGCTATCAATAGTGGGTCGATTGCAATATTGCCGACAAGCCACAGCAAAAAGAAAGCAGCACTCCAAATGATGAGGGCGACTAACATAATGGAGACATGGTTGATGGTTTTGACTAAACGGGTGATGGGGAGCTGAAAAACAACTTTTAGGACAACGTGCCAGACGAAGAAGTAGCTGATCCACTGTTCTGAGAAGCCAATTTCTGTATTGCCACCAGGGATAAAGTTGGCGAGGTACAGAGGTAGGGTGCTGGTGTACTGGGCGGCATAGATAGTAAAGATGATATTGGCGCTGAGGAAGGTGAGGAGGTTGCGATCGCGAAATGCTTGCCACCAATCTTGCCATACGTTACGCACGTCACCGAGGGGCTGTCGTGTTTCTGCAATTGCCACATAGATCACCCCAGCAAATAGGGCGTAGGTTAAGCCTTTTAGGATAAACAGAATGCTATAGTTACCAGACATAGCCACATATTGTCCAGCGAGTAAAGCACCCAAAGCAAGGCCCAGATGATCCACTAGCCGCGTTAGGGCAAAGGCTTCTGTACGGTTTTCTGTTGTGGTCAGGTCTGTTGTGATGGATAAATTTGCAGGCCAGTATAAGCTGATTCCTAACCCCAACAGCAGATTGCCTAAAACTAACAGCACAAAGGTATTGGCAAAGGCAAGACAAAAACAAGCTAACGCCGTAATCATGGCTGATAGCATCAGCGTTCGACGACGACCCCAAAAATCAGAATCAATGGCATAACCGGACCAAAAACGTCCGACTATTCCAGCCAGACCGCTACTGCTTAAGGCTAACCCGACTTGAGTCGGAGAAAAGCCAAGTTCGTTGACAAAGTAAATCGAGGCATAGACCAGGGTAAATCCCTGGCCGATGTATAAAAGCAACTGCCCGGTCGCTAGAATCCATATTTCGCGTCTGAGTTGAGGTAGCCAGGCAAAGATGCCAGTGGCGGTGTCTTGCAGGTCGGTCTGAGCTTCGGTGTGCTCCATGGATGGTTATGTTCTACCTATCGCCCAGAAGTGGGGCTCTATTATTATTGTCTCTATCATTATTGTCCCAAGTGCAGCTGTAATGCCGCAAATTATCGTTGTGCTAGTAGGGCTGCAGCAACGCGATCGCGTAACGATAATTTGCTCAAAAGCTGTGCACTCGTTCTGCCATACCGTTAGAAATTACCTTAATCGCTGTCAGGGAGGGGGCGATATATGGCGCTTATGGTCAAACAATCAAAAAATAAACGGGACCAACCGCTTCGTCCGTTGCCGATATGCCTGATATTGTTCACCAAATTGTTCCAGCATCATTTTCTCCTCATTACCCACCCGGAGAAAATATAGAAAACCAAACGTAATTATGCCTGAAAGACCGGCAATCCAATTTGTTAATAATAGTGCTTGGGCCGTGGCCCATAACCAGAGCGAGGTATACATGGGGTGGCGGATAGATCGATAAATGCCGTTGGTAATTAATGTATGGTCTTTTCGAACCTGCAATGTGGGTGACCAGTTTTTGCCGAGATCATGGTGAGAACGCCAAAATAAGTAGAGCGCGATCGCAAACATCAAAATGCCCAATACATTCGCCCAAATCGGTAGAAAATAGTTAGCAAAATTAAACAGTGGCGTAACAATATAAATCAGCGGCAAAACAAACATCCCCAGCAGAACAAATGCTAACAGGCCATTCTCTAGAGGGGTTTTACGGTTATCGATGATGGTATTCTCCTTAATCTCCCGTTGATAGGGTTTGCGGATAATCCCTGTTAATACGAAGAAAACTAAGAAGATAATTTTGAGAGTGAGGGAATCCATGATTGATCTCTTACATGCTAATTAAGTTTACTTCCAGACACAGGATCAGTTATTTATTAAGAATGTTTCTCAATAAATAACTCCCATGATCATAGCGAAATCCCCCAGGAATGACGGGCCATTACTCAATCTTTTGTAACGTAACTCTCTTCCTGCTAGTTGATGGGCAAACGCGTTTGCTTTGCCTCAAATGCAGATCCTCTTGCTGCGGCCCATTGAATCAGCGCTGCGGTTAAACCATTTATAGAGTACTCATTAGGCTGAATATCTACCCGACTAAAGATCTCTTGACAGGCTTCAGATGTTAGTGGTCCAATAGAAGCGATCGCCACCTTTTCCAATAGCTGTTCTGGCAATGCGCCCAGCTTATTTTGATGGGCCTGTAGGAGTTGTTGGAAGCATCGAACTGTCTTAGGACTGGCAAATGTAACTACATCAATAATTCCTTGCTTGAGGGCCTGTAGCGTGTCCGGTTCAATATCCTCTGGACAGGCAGAGCGGTAGGCTGGAACATCCCACACCACAGCCCCTAGGCAAGAAAGTTCAGTAATGAGTAGGTCCCGTCGTTCATCTTCCAAGCAGGGATATAAAATTTGGGCCCCGTTCAAGTGATCGCGATCAGGAAAATGTTCTACCAGCGAATCAGAAATGAATTGAGGTGGAATAAAATCGGGTGTCAGCCCCTTTTGTTGCAAGAAAATTGCAGTTTTTCGACCGACAACCGCAATTTTGACTGTGGCAATGTCTTGGAGTGAATAGCCCTGGGATCTCAAACGCTCAATAAAGAACTTGCCCCCATTAGCCGAAGTTAGAATCAACCAATCAAACTCCGATAGCCGGGAAAGTTGTTGGTCGAGCTCGTGCCAACTAGACGGTGGCTGAATCGACAATGCCGAGAGTGAGATCGCATTGGCTCCCTGACCCCTAAGTTGTTGGACAAAGGTATCGGCTTGGTCTACGGGCCTAGTCACAAGAATAGTTTCACCCGAAAATCGAGTAGCAGTCATCTTTTTACTCTTATTGTCGTCGCTACATCTAGCTTACATTCGAATCCCCCTTAAATTATTGACATAGAAAGGTTTAAGGGCACTCATGCTGATCAGCGGTTAGGATGGGCATTGCCTCCACCCTACAGGGATTTAATAAAGTACTGCCACCTCAGATCTTGATCTTGTTGTTATATTTCAACAACTTACTACAGATCCCCAGACGGTTACCCTAAGTTCTGAAATGGTCAAGCAGCAAACGGAAACGGCGATCAATTTTATTCTTGCAGGTGTAGGTACTTAATAGCACGCATATTTGCAATGGGATCTCAGGGGCAGTGCTTGATGAGTTGGGTCGTGTATCCTGTTAAGTGATATCAATAACAACTTTGCCGATGAGTTTGCCGCTGTCCACTGCATCATGGGCAGCGGCGGTTTCGTTTAAGGGATAGTGGGCTGCGATCAAATGTTGAAGGGCACCATCGCGACTAGCCTGATTAATGTCGCGGGCAGCGGCCTCATGGGCTGCGTCACTCATGGCGTAAACCAGCACTGTACGGAGGGCGGCATTTTTGTAGAGCAGTTCATAAAAAGGAATTTCTACTTTAGCTGCATTGCCTGACTCATAGGTGGCAATCACGCCATTGCGGGCAACAAGTTTGGCGTTGATGTCAATGTTGGCAGCCAGGGCAACATCGACGATGCGATCGCACCCCCACTTTCCGGTAATCTCGCGAACCTTTGCGACCACGTTTTCCTGCCGATAATTAATCACATAATCAGCCCCCACTTGTTTGGCAACGGCTGCTTTCTCATCACTGCTCACTGTCGCCAAGATTGTCTTCGCGCCACCCCATTTAGCTAGTTGAATGGCATACATGCCAACGGCACCGGCTCCTCCATGCACCAGCACCGTTTTGTCAGTAATGGGACCATCACTAAACACGGAAAAGTGTGCCGTCATCGCTGGAACACCTAAGCTAGCGCCTGCTGCAAAGTCCAGAGACTCGGGCATCGTCATTGCTTTATGGGCAGGCACCACTACATAGTCTGCAGCTGTGCCAAATGCTGAGTGTCGTTGGGCTTCGTAGATCCACACCCGTTCTCCGATGCGCTCAGGTGACACATTCTCTCCTACGGCATCAATCACCCCTGCACCATCGTTGTGGGGAATAGTTTTTGGGTAGGGTTGTTTTAGCCCCATCCAACCACTGCGAAACTTGGTATCAGAGGGATTAATGCCGGAAACATGCACTTTGATTCGCACATCTCCAGCACCAGGTGCTGGCTGTTCCATATCACCATATTCTAGAACCTCTGTTGCATTACCTGGTTTTTCATACCAAACAGCTTTCATTGTACGTTCTCCTTTAGGGGCATTTTTTGGATGTAGAGACGTTGCATACAAAGTCTCTAGAAATCAATTATGTTGCGATCTCGCCAAAACTTACCACTGTCTTTCCCAGAAGCTTCGGTGGCTAACCAGATGGCCGTATCTGCTCCTTGTTCTGGTGATCGTGGTGCTGAGGATCCTCCCATATCGGTTCTGACCCAGCCTGGACACATGGCATTCACAACAATGTTTTTAGACCTTAGTAATTGGGCCAGCATGATAGTGGCACCGTTGAGCGCTAGCTTGGAAAGGCAGTAGCTAGGTGCTGTTGTGGTGAGGCCATCCAGCGCTCCCATACCACTGGAAACATTGATTATCCTAGCATTCTCAGCGGCTTCTAACAGAGGTAAGAAGGTTTGCACCATGCATACCACGCCAAATGTGTTGGTGTGCATGGCTGAATCTAACAACTCGCGGGAGATGGTTAGTATGTCGATGCTGTTATCTGGGTAAACGCCAGCATTATTGATTAATACATCTAGGTGGTTGATGCCTTGGGATTTAAGTGTCTGAACCGCTTGCTTGATGGAGCTGTCATCGCTAACGTCTAATTCGAGGGGAATGACGGGACCGTTGAGGGTTTTGGCAGCTTGTTTGGCACTGTTGAGCGCGCGCGAGGTGAGGATTACTTTGTAGTCTTTGGCGAGGAGGCCCTGTGCGATCGCAAATCCAATGCCGCGATTGCCACCGGTTACTAGTGCTTGTTTTTGTTGTTGTGTGGTCATGGGGTGAATTTTCTGTTGTGGAATGGGTGTCGTGCTCTTCTCGTTTCACCATTGGCTTATTCAACAAACGTCAAGACAGTTAAATAGATCATCTTTGAAACCATACCTAAAATAAAAACGTTGCGTTTCGTATATATATCTTCTAAACGATTCGTATCGGAAATGTCAACACTTCTGAGATAATTTCTGTACGATTCGTATCGTATGTATAATCAAAAAACCTGAAAAGCTTGAGGTAAATAGTATGCCACGTCAGAAAAGCAGCGCCAAATCCAACCAGCCGGCCTCGGTTGGACGACCCCGTTCCTGGGAGTCGAAGCAGGCAATCCTGACAGCAGCGTGGAAATTGCTGCAGACATATAGCGTCCGCAAGGTTTCTATTGAGGCTGTCGCCCGTGAAGCTGGGGTGGGTAAAACAACAATTTATCGCTGGTGGCCCAGTAAGGCGGCGGTGATTGTGGATGCGTTTTTAGCTCAGGTGGAGCCAAGTCTGCCGTTTCCTAAAACGGATACTGCGTCGGCATCTTTAGCATTGCAGATGCGCCAGGTGGTCAAGATCCTGAGTGGTGATGTGGGTCGGATTGTGGCACAAATTATTGCTGAGGGACAGTGTGATCCGGAGGCATTGGAAAGTTTTTGCGATCGCTTTCTCAAGCCTCGACGCAATGCTGCCCGACACATAATTCTTCAGGGTATCGAGTCTGGTGAATTTGCCCCAGACATAGACCCAAATTTAGCGATGGATATTCTGTATGGGCCGATCTACTATCGTCTGTTAGTAAAGCATTTACCTTTGGATGAGGCGTTTGCGGCAGCATTGCATAGGCAGGCAATTGTCAGTATTCTCAAGCCATAAGAGGCTGGCAAATAGCTGGGACTACCATTCCCACTTTTGAAGACAATTTATACCTTTACAAGTTAGAGCGTAAATTACTGACTACACCCAAGAGGGGCGGGAACGTCCTCAGACAAACACCTCTATATGAATTAATCTATGCCCTTACCTGGTCGAATCAGGCAGCTTAGAAATTCTTCTTTAGTTTTTATAACAATTTTTGTTGTTTTATCTCTAAGTAGACATTTGACTTCAGTTACAGGATAGGGCTTACAGCAAACGATGCCTGATCTCTAATCATAGATAGCTAATATGAAATATTAAAGAGAACAATAATCTATCAAACTTATTAAAATAATCCACTAACCTGACTAAGTATGTGATATGAGACTAGTTTATTGAGTTTAAACCTGCATGCATACTTAAGATAATCACCGTAATTGTTAACCGTCTTGTGGTTCTCAGGCAACTTCTCCCCAGACAGCGCAGCCTAGTATATAATCGTGTTCTATACTTGGGACATCACTTTACTAAGTGACAGATGTCACTTGGCTGTTTTTCACCTATGTCAGAAATCTTTTTCTTTTTCTGACTTTATGATGAACAAATCAAGTGTCGCTACTCCGAAGACATTTAAGAAATCATAAAGGAGCCAAATGCAAGCGCGGATAGCAAAAACATCAACCCTTTCGGACCTAGCTGAGTGGCTGGAACAGAAGGGCTGGAAGGAGCTTCCACCCAGTTCAGCCGTGCTTAATTACTGTGACCGTCTTTGGCAAAAGAAAGCTGGCTGTTTATTGGTAAATCTCTATAATTACGATGCATTTCAAGCGGGAGAAGCAAATATTGATGGAGAATTAAACTCCTTTGCTATTGAATTAGCTGCCCAATCTACTGATGGTTACTGGGCAAGGCACGAAAAGTATGGTATCCGTGGCAGTGAGCTAAAGGATGTTTTGGATGATCAAGTAGTGAAATTGTTGAAAGCGTGGCAAGTTATCAATGAATGCTAGTGAGATCTTCACAGCTCGTACTGATGTTGAGCGTAAATCCCAGATATCTCTTCATACTGCGTAGCTACTTACACGTATGTGTGAATATATGCCATTAGACGCTCAAAGCTAAAGGGTTTAGCAAGGTACTCATTAGCCCCTAAAAATAAAGCCCGTAGCCGTTCCTCTTCACTAGATAAGGCTGTCACAACTATCACAGGGACCTGTAAGTTCTGGGCACGTATTGCACCAAGAATTGATACACTATCTAACTCTGGCAGAACCAAATCCAACAAAACCAGATCAAACATGTCAGAGAGAGCTAACGGTATGGCTCTCTCTTCATTATTCACGGCTAACGTTCGATGCCCCAGTTGCTGCAATCCTTTCGATAGAAAAGAAACAGCATGCGGTTCATCTTCAATAATCAGAATACTTGCCACAAGAGTACTCTCAAGTGATGGTGGGCTCTTTGTAAATGCAGCTTTTCAGGACTTTCACCAAGAGTACTACCTGTTACTGGCACTGATGATAAACCTGAGCTTTTCAAGCAATTTGTCTAATGTCACTTGCGCCACAAGGCCTAAAACACTTAAGCCGAGATAAATCAATTTCTCTTGAGGTAATCTAAAAGCCTGACTTTTCAGACAGTACACGGTTTAAATATTGAATGATGTATGCAGTTATACTTTAGGACATCTTTTGTAAAGATGAGCCCGTAAGATACATAGCAGCATTGGACCTCAAGATCTGATAGCTCATTAGGATAAACTACTCATTCAAAGGGAGCTAACTCCCTGTAATTGGTAGGGTCAGCCTTACTATTGTTCCCTGCTGATAACTACTTCTCACTACAAACTGTCCTCCAACAAGGGCAACAATTCTTTTGACAATTTTCAATCCTAGCCCTGTATGCTCTTGCCCATAAGCTTTCCGATCAAACTGGATTGAGTCATCAATGGTGGCAATTTGTTCTTCTGTCATCCCTTGCCCTGAGTCACGGATGAATAGAGTCACAAAATCTTCTGTCACTTCACTTCTAACTTCAATAGGTGTTTCTGGTGGAGAAAATTTTAGGGCATTATCGAGTAACTCATTGAGAATAATTGATAGATATCGAGCCGATAGTGCAATTTCGGCATCCTCAATTATCAAGACCAGGTCATTACTACGGTTATATCTGCGTGCGAGAGGGGCTGTTAGTTCAACAGCCCTACTCAAGCTTTGCTTCTCTTCAAATTCTAAAGAGCTTGGTTGACTAGCAGCAAGCTCTAACTCCATATAAACCTGAAACTTGACTGTTAGATTTTCTAAACGTTGGGCCGATTGCTCAATCCGATCGCACAGATCATGGTGGGATAATTGAGAAGCTAAGCTGGCTCGTAAATCATCGAGGGTACTTTCTAAAAGATTAATTGTATTTGATTGGATACGAGATAGTGTTTCGTTTGTGTCATATCCTTGTTTAATTTTAAGCATGGAGTTCACACAAGTGCGCAGCTTGAGCGAGTCAACCGGTTTAGTAAGAAAGTCATCAGCACCTGCGTTGATACAAGATGTTACTGTTGTTCTAGTATCTAATATTGTTACTACAATAATAGGAACATTCTGCCATTGGGGTGATGCCTTGATGCGACGGCACACTTCGATACCACTAATACCCGGCATGAGAACATCGAGCAAAATTAGATCGGGCTTAAATGCATCTAGAGATACAATGGCATCCTCTCCACTGGCAGCATAATAAAGCTGATAATCCTGACGATTGAAGAGGGCCTCGATAATGTCAAAATGACTAACTTCATCATCAATCACTAAAATAACGGGCTGTTTCATAGAGCGTTTGTTTGTTCGCTTAAAAGCTTCTCAATAGTAATGGCAAGTTGCCCTAAATTAACTGGTTTGCTCAAGTACTCAGGTAAACCTGCCCCCTGTTCAAATATTATTAATAATTTTACCTTTACCGCCCTGAAGCTCAGCAATGCGTTTTATTAAAGCGATTTTTAGGCCTGTTCTAACTTATTATCGGCTAAGCGCATCATCAGTTTGAATAAAGAGTTTGAATAGCTTTTGCATATAATCAGATTTAATACCAATGCCTGGGTTAATGACAAGAAAATTTAATAAGATGTTGCGGGAGTTAGATGTCTCCGCATCGCTGGTCTCGTTAGATGTCTTGTCAGACTGTTGTTTATGATCAATCTTAAGGTGGCAAAACCCCCTGCTGGTAAGATTTTAACGGCATCGCTGAGTAGATTAATTAGCAGCCTCACGTATACCAAGAATGGTGTTTAGAAGTGTGCAGGATTCATGTGAGAGTCGTTAGCCAACGAATGCACCGCTTATTCTAATTTGGGTAAGAGAACTTTGATTTTACTTGAAGCAAGGGTGTAGTGTCGATGGCCATGGAACCTAAACGTGCTAAGAGTGGAATGGCAGCAGATATCCAAAACCATTCAATCGGTTCCGGTCAAGTTTGAATTAGTCTGGACCCATCGAATTAATATGGAGAGAGTTCTGTCGGCAATGATCTGTGCTTAGGTGGTGGGTGCGATCGCACAGAGGCTAAAAATAGATAGATAAAGACGTCTAGATAACGGCTGCAACGTGGAAAATATTCTTGATAAAGCTTGGTGTGCATGACTTCGATCGGATAAATGAGGTGTTCTTTGAGCTAGAACCCAAACTCCAGCTATGCATGAATCTTGTATTTTTCCTTTAGAAATTAAATTTTTCAGGTAGTCGAGGTTTTGAAGTTAAAGCAGTAAAGTTATGATTAGGAGGGTTTATTTAGAGAAATATCTAGAAAACGTTAGTGTCGGTAAGCGTTATGTCGATGCTATTGCTCCACCCGTTATGTTGAGAAGGATTGCCGTTTTAATCACCACCCTTGGGTTTGTTTTGAATGCGGTATCACCTTCCTATGCTCGCAGGCCTGATGACATCAAGTTTAATCACTTATCCCAAGAGGACGGTCTGGCGGGCAACCGAGTACGGGCAATTGTGCAAGATAACCATGGCTTTATGTGGTTTGGTCATTGGGATGGGCTGACTCGCTACGACGGCGGCACCACGGTGGTCTATAACAATGACGTGGATGACCCCAGCAGTTTGAGTCACAATCTGGTGAGTACGCTCACCCTTGACCAGGAGGGCTTTCTATGGGTTGGTACCCTCGGAGGCGGTCTTAATCGCTTTGATCACGCCCGCCAAACCTTCACTCATTACCGTTATGCTTCTGACAATGCCAATAGTTTAAGTAGTGATGATGTTGTCAGTGTCTATCACGATCGGGCTGGGACTATGTGGGTTGGTACCTGGGGAGGCGGTCTTAACCGCTTTAATCCAAAGACAGGTAACGTCACTCGCTACCAGTATGACCCAAATGACCCCACCAGTCTCAGTGGTGACAAAGTTGTCGGCATTCATGAGGATCGGATCGGGCAGCTTTGGGTGAGTACGTTTCATTCGGGGCTCAACCGTTTGGATCCGATCACGGGGCAGTTTACCCGTTTCCCAGTCGATCCGAAGACCGGGAAAAGCCTGAACGCTGACTGGGGCAATAACCAGAACTTTTATGAAGATGCCTCTGGTCTGATTTGGTTTACGGCCAAAACTGGACTTTATATCCTAGATCCAGAAACAGAACGATTTACCCGTCAACCCTATGCGGTTCCTGGCGTCCTTAATCCTGAGCTGAGGGGAATTCTAGTCGATCGCACAGGAACTATGTGGGTCAATGGTCGACATGGCTTTGCTAGACGTGAGCTTGAGCGGGGGCAATGGACTCATTTGGTAAACAATCCATCGGATGCATCCACCATCAGTCCTAGCGATAAGATCACCACATATCAAGATCGCTCTGGCGTCATTTGGGTTGGGAGCTTGTGTTGTGGGGTGAATATCTTTAATCCCACTCCTGCCAAATTCACCCACTACAAACACAACCCAGATAATCCTAATGGACTAAATCATCCGTCTGTTCAGGTCATTTATGAAACGAGCGACGGTGCACTATGGTTGGGCACTCAGATCGGGCTGGAAAAATTTGACCGTCAGACAGGGCAATTTACCCATTATTTACATGAACCGACAATCCCCCATAGCCTGGGGGCTGGTACAGATTTTTTAGCCATTGATGAAGATGCGGCGGGTGATCTCTGGGTGGGCGGTGTTGGTCACACCGGATTGAATCGCTTGGATCGGGCCAGTGGCCGGTTTACGACCTATCGGCACGATCCGAATGATGTCAACAGCTTGAGCGATCCAGACGATAGTGTTTTATCTATTCAGGTCGACGATGACGGCAGCATTTGGGTGGGGACCCGAGCGGGTGGTCTTAATCATTTTGATCCGAGTACCGAAACGTTTCGTGCTTACCGCCACGACCCCAATGATGCCAACAGTCTGAGTGATAATAATGTACGAGTCATTCATATTACCCCGTCCGGTATTCTATGGCTCGGCAGCTGGCATAAAGGGTTAACTCGATTTGACCCTCAGGCTAAAACGTTTACCCGCTATCAACACAATCCAAACGATCTTCAGAACAGCTTGCCGAGCAATACCGTATATACAATTCATGAAGATACCAAAGGTACATTATGGATTGGCACATCCGCCGGGTTAAGTCGGTTTGATGCGGCCAAGGGCGCATTTACCAGTTATAGAGAGAAAGATGGTCTACCCAGTGCATCCATTCGTGACATCTTGGAAGATAATCAAGGCCATCTATGGATCAGCACGAATCGAGGACTCTCCAAATTTGATCCCGAGACACTCACGTTTAGAAATTACGGTGCACACGATGGTTTACAAGGTAAAGAATTTACTGCGAGTGCTGGTTACAAAAGTCGAACGGGCGAAATGTTTTTTGGTGGCACTGCTGGTTTTAATGCGTTTTACCCCAATCAATTAATCAATGATAGTTTCGCACCGCCGGTCGTGTTCACCGACTTTCAACTGTTCAATCAGTCAATCCCTCTTGGTCAGGAGGGGTCTCCGTTAACCCAGGACATCAGTGTTACCAATAAGGTTACCCTGAGTCACGATCAGTCAGTATTTAGCATTGCCTTTGCGGCGTTGAGCTACTGGTTTCCTGAACACAATCAATATGCCTATAAGATGGAGGGCTTTGATCAAGATTGGACATGGGTCGACAGTCGTCGTCGCTTTGCCACCTACACCAACCTTAACCCGGGTAACTATACCTTCCGGGTCAAGGCCAGTAACAGTGATGGCTATTGGAATGAAACTAGTAGAGCTCTACAAATCACGATTACCCCCCCCTGGTGGCAGACCCTTTGGTTTCGCAGTTTGGCAGTGGTGTCAGGATTAGGCGCAGTCATCGGGATTTATCGCTGGCGAGTTCAAGCCATCGAAAGTTACAATCGCCAACTCACAGCTGAAGTAACAGAACGGACCTATGAGTTGAAAATTGCCAAAGAACAGGCCGAAACCGGGGCTTATGAGCTGAAAGTTGCTAAAGAACAAGCTGAAGCTGCCAACGAAGCTAAGAGTGCTTTCTTGGCTAATATGAGCCACGAACTACGCACCCCCCTAAATGCGATTCTGGGGATGACCGAGGTACTACAAGAGAAGGTTGTCGGCCAGATTAATGGGCAACAACTAAAAGCGTTACAGACCATTGAACGCAGTGGATCGCATCTGCTGGAACTGATCAACGACATTCTCAACTTGGCCAAAGTGGAGTCAGGGTTAATCGAGCTAGAGTATTCTCCCGTTGCGGTGACATATCTCTGTAAGTCTAGTTTGGCCTTTGTCAAAGAACAGTCCCTGAAGAAAAACATCCAGCTTCACCAGAAAGTTCCCTCAAACTTACCAGATATAGTGGTTGATGAACGGCGGATTCGCCAGGTTTTGATTAATCTGTTGAACAACGCTGTAAAATTTACCCTGGAAGGGGGACACATCACCCTCGAAGTGGAGCCATTGCCACCGGACGAGACCTGCCACCAAAAATACCTACGCTTTGCCGTGACCGATACAGGCATGGGCATTGCTCCAGACCATCTGAAAAAGTTGTTTCAACCCTTTGTCCAGATTGAAAGTGATCTCAATCGACAATATGAAGGCACTGGACTGGGGCTAGCTCTGGTAAAACGGATTGTTCAACTCCATGGAGGACAAGTCGCCGTCACCAGTGAGGTCGACGTAGGTAGCTGCTTTTCCATTGAGCTGCCCTATACCATCTCTGAGCTTAGTGATCCCATATCTCAAATTGTGCCGGAGTCTTATCCAACAACTCCTGAAAGCGAACAACCCACCGTAGCTCCCCTCATCCTATTGGCGGAAGACAACGAGGCCAATATTCTCACCTTCTCCAGTTATCTGCGTGCTAAAGGCTATCGCCTTCAAGTGGCAAAAAATGGTCAAGCAACCATTGAGTTAGCTCAGGCTGAACTACCCAATATTATTCTCATAGACATCCATATGCCTGGCATGGATGGTTTAACAGCCATCCGACACATTCGCCAATTACCTGCTCTGACTAAAATCCCCATCATTGCGCTGACAGCCCTTGCTATGACAGGAGATCGAGAGCGTTGTTTAGAGGCTGGGGCTAACCTTTATCTCAGTAAACCGGTTAAACTCAAACAGTTAACGCTATCAATTCAAAAGTTGTTAACCTAATGAGAGAGAAAGCATACCCAAGCTATATTAGCCTCTGCTCCTATCAATAGCTGTCTTTACATGGAAGAGGTTCTAGGGTTGGATTGAGTAAGTTAAATGGCTTTTTTAAAGTCACTAAGGCTTTAACCAGAGTCGTTGTAATCTTAACGCCCTGTAAGCAGATATCATTTGGCTTGGGATAACGGTTCAACATGGCAAGAGTTTCAAAAGAAAAGAGAATTGGATCAAGTTCTTCTGGTTCGATAATTTTAAGTATGTCGCGCTCTTGTAGGCGAGCTAATCTTCGTGTTTGTTCCGGTTCAACATTCCCTCCAAACGGTAATAGCATTGCCCGAGTGCCGGTTTGTAGAACATTTAGGGTCATGTCGTATCCGGCTATGCCGATGGCCAAATCAGCTTGAACCATATAGCTAAGTAAGTCAGAGGTATACCGCTGTACGGTGAGATTAGAGCAATGTATTGCCATTGCTTGCAGACGTCTGTAAATGTCCATGGGCACAAATGGCCCTGTGAATATTTGAATATGATGGGGGATTTTATCTTCTAAATACTGACTGGCCTGAGCGACGCAATCCAATAGCCCATGCCCTAAACGACCATCTCCAACGGTCACGAGTATCATTGGCTTAGTCTTAGCTTCAGGGGAGAATTCTCGATCTACATCCGGTACTACATAGCCTGTGTAGTGAATGTCGCAGGTGAGTTCTCTGATGCAAGAAAAACTTTCATTCAGTGAAATGAAGCTAGGGTCACCATGGATTAAGATCTGGTCAAAGTATTGATTGATCAGCTGGCAGGTTTCAGTTTCATAATCGGCTTTATTGGTGGGTGAAATAACAATGTCACCCAGACTACAGATAGTTTGAGCTCCGTAGTCTTTAGATCTGTCTAGTAAAGGGATGATCTCAGCAGCAAGGTGATGATGCTCAAAGGGAAATCGCTCTACAATGACAGCAGCAGGACGGATGCGATCGCAAAGTTCCAATAATCGCTTACGGCGACGGTCTGAAATATTGTCTGTAGGCAAAGAAGCTACAGACAGTTTAGAATCCGCTAACTCTGTTTGAGTTGTCGGTAAGTCAACAATTTCAATACCTTCAAGTGTAGGAAAATCCTGAATCACCCCTCCACTGTTGACGACATACACTCTAAATTCTTGAGTCAGGCTATGGACAATTGCCATACTACGAATTAAGTGCCCAATGTCATGGCTAGGCTGACTATAAAACAGTAGATTTTTCATTGATTATTCCCGCCATGGATATTAATCATGATTCCTAAACACAAGATTTATAGTATGCCTGCAATTATGTAGGGATGCACTGTTATCGGCCCATAAAATATGCACGTGGCGTATGCATGTCATCTACGAAGCTGCTAACTTGAGCAAGTTCGCTAGCGTATTTTCCTGATTTGTCAGCCTCATGGGGGGCTGTACAGCTTTTATTAAATTGTCTTTTAAAGCGCCTACATTACTCGCTAGGCTAAACTTATCCAACACGGTTAAGCGGCCTGCTTTGCCTAATGTGCTACTTAACTCAGGCTGCTCCATTAATGTCTCTAAAGCTTTGGCTAAGGATAGGGAGTCTTTCTCAGGCACTAATACTCCATTGTAGTAAGAGTGCATCAGCTCAGAAATTCCTAAAATACTGGTTGATACAACGGGTATTTCCATTGCCATAGCTTCTAGCAATACGTGAGGAATCCCATCGCGATTGCCACTGTCGCTTACCAGATAAGGCAACACAAACAGAGTCGCTTTTTGATAATAATCAATCAGCTGCTCCTGAGATATATGGCTAACTAGAGTGACATGCCCATTAAGACCTAAGTGGTTAATTTGCTGGCGTATTGAATTCTCTAAGGGGCCATCACCAAAAATTATGCCTTGAAACGACGTGCCTTCCTGTTTAAGAAGATGAAAGGTTTCTAATAAATATTGAAATCCATTGTCTTCACACAAATAACCACCACTCAGAATGAGAGGAATATCTGACTGTTGACGTTTAGGTGGAGGATTAAAGCGACCAACGTCAATGCCATGATAAGCCACGTGAATAGGCGTGTGGGAGGTGGAAATACGATCTAGATAACAGCGATTGTATTCACTACACGTACAAATAAAGTTCGCTTTAGCCATACGGCGATTAAGGCTAGCCGTATCCTTAATATAGATATCTTTTGTATGGACTGAAAGGCTATAGGATATGCCAGAAAACGCCTTCACAATCTCTGCGGTAGCTGCAGGTATGTCCGCAAAATGAGCATGGAGATGAATAATGCCTAAATCTTTCAGCAACTGGGCCAAATAACCTGCTTGTAAAAATTCATTAAGCCGTTGGTGTTGATCGCGCTTTAGATGGTGCTTTAAGGTTTCTAAATAAACATCACTATCTTGTTCGAATAAAGCAAGCTGAGTACTGACTAGCTCTTTTTCAGCAGCTCGATCAAACTCAGGAAGCAGAGATGGCACGTAGGTGATTGGCGCTTTAATATTGACCGCATCAGGATGACTATCCCCTTCAAATGGAGGTCTTAAAGAGAAAATGTGTAGGTCGAGCCCTTGTCTTTCTAGCTCTAAGATCTCATTGACAATAAAAGTCTCTGATACGGTAGGATAGGTTTCCAGCAAAAGTCCAATTAAAGGGCGCATAGTCATCCTGTGAAATTACGGCTGAGTCAAAAAAAGCGCTTCGTATAAAGACATACGTTCGTTGAATAAGGTGGAATAGATGCAAATATAGCTCCATTCCCTGCAGCTGACCTGAGTCCACAACACTATGTTGGGTATTATGGTCGATTTTGTTAAAACGCAAGTGAATGAACGGTTAGATTCTCCTCATGAAAGCCATTTCCATGAGAGTTTTCTTAGATACTCTCTATTGGCGACCTATTAATAAACTATATCTGTCAAGATATATCTGTGAAGACATTTCAACCTGGGTTGTCGCAACGATAATGGCCAAGTAAAATACCTTAGGCTAATTAAGTATAAAAGTTTAGCTTAATTAGACGACTGTTTAAGGTATACCTGTTTGTCTACTTGAAGATCTGGTTTTGAGTCTACTCGTGATCAAATTAGTTTATTCAGATTAGCTTGTATAGCAATCACACTCTTATAGTAATCAAGCGTTATTGAGAGCAGCTAGCTTTGCTAGGATGCAGGAGAATTTCAGATGAGACAGATTTTAATTGCTGAAGATGAGACTCGGGTCGCATTTTTTTTAGAGCAAGGGCTACGCAGTAATGGATTTATGACTAAACATGTCGCGACCGGATCTGAAGCGCTGAGTCATACCCTCAATGGCGAATTTGATCTGATCATTCTCGATTTAGGTTTGCCTGGAAGAGAGGGGTTTTCAGTACTTCAAGAGCTACGGGGGCAGGGATGTCAGATTCCAATCATCATTTTGACGGCCCGTGATGGGATGACCGATAAACTCACCGGGTTTGATCTTGGAGCCGATGATTATGTTACTAAGCCGTTCCGATTTGAAGAACTGTTGGCGCGTATTCGGGCTCGGTTGCGGACGACGGCATTTGCCAATCCTGAGAAAGACTGGATACTGAGTCATCATGGGGTGGAACTCAACATGCGTACACGGCTAGTGCGCATTGGTGAGAAGCTCATTGAACTATCAGCCCGTGAGTTTTCCATGGCAGAGACCTTTTTG
This sequence comes from Leptothoe sp. EHU-05/26/07-4, assembly GCF_043421015.1. NCBI lineage: Bacteria > Bacillati > Cyanobacteriota > Cyanophyceae > Nodosilineales > Cymatolegaceae > Leptothoe > Leptothoe sp. EHU-05/26/07-4. Next base: position 216,208 of record NZ_JAXSQV010000003.1, on the reverse strand, counting down.
AGTCATCCAGGACAGGTAATTAGTCGTGAACAGCTACTGGATCGGGTGTGGGGATACGACCATGCACCAGGTTCTAATGTGGTGGATGTGTATGTGGGCTATCTGCGTAAAAAGCTAGGAAGTCACTTAATTGAGACTGTTCGAGGGGTGGGATATCGCATGCCTGTTTAGGCTATAACTTTATATATACCAGGGAGAACATAAATAGATCTATAGTTTTAGCTCTAACAACTTGAGACTGTGATAACGACAATGGCTACTACAGTCAGAGCACGATATTTTAATGGTTACCTTGGTCGATTATTTGGAGTGCTCTAATTATGGATGAGCGTTTAAGCGTTCTATTCATTGCAGATTCAGAAGAGCATCTGCTGCCAATATTGCAGGTATTACGTAGCAGTGGGTTTTATCCTAGTTGGGAATGGGTGAAAACGGCTGAGCCACTACACAGAAAAACAGCCAATCGCTCCTGGGGCGTGATTATTTTTTTAGATAATGCTCTGTCTGAATTTGATGTTTTTGCTGCACTCGCAATTATCGAACAAAACCAGCCTGATACCCCTTGTATTGTAATTTCAGCCATTTCTGGTGAACGCAGGGCTGTAGAGATCATCAAGGCAGGTGCCCATGATTATTTGCTTCAGGATGATTTAGGGCTTTTGCCAGAAATCGTGCGCAATGAAACCCGGAAAATGCAATTAGAAAGCCAACGGTTTCTGGTATCGGATAAATCGGATGGCTCCAGGAATGATCACGGAGTTACGTCTAGCGATCGCAAAGAATCTCAGCGTTTAAGGGAAGCACGGGTCGACGCTACTTTCGTTCAATCGACGGTGGGCTATGTTGAAACCAACTTGCAAACCATGGGGTTAACCTTTGTCAATCCTTACTTCTGCAAGATGATGGGCTACAGTCAAGCAGAACTATTGGGCATGGGGGTTGATGAAATTAGTCATCCTGATGATACGGAAGAATCTTTCTCAAAAATCCGCCAGTTATTTTTAAGAAAGATTGAGAGCTTCGAATTAGAAAAACGGTATCGTCGCAAAGATGGTTCGTTTTTTTGGGCTGAAATAACGGTTTATCCCCTCCATTTCCAGGAAAATCAAGTTACCCATTGTTTCGCTATTATTCAAGACATTAGCGAACGTAAAAAAGCTGAACAAGAGCGTGAGGGGTTCTTTAATCTGTCTCAGGATTTATTGTGCATTGCTAGTTCAGAAGGATATTTTCTAAAAGTTAATCCTGCTTGGCAAACCACCCTTGGCCATGCACAAGATGAATTAATCGGTTTTCCCTTTATTAATTTTGTTCATCCTGAGGATCGAATAGCCACTCTAGAGGAGTTTCATCGTCTGAATTATGACAATAAGATTGGTCTCAACTTTGAAAACCGCTATCGCTGTAAAGATGGTTCCTATAAATGGCTGTCGTGGAGATCAAGCCCAGATGTAACAACAGGGGTTGTTTACGCAATTGCCCGTGACATAACCAGCATCAAGCAAGCACAGCACAAACTCCAGCACCTTAATCAAGAGTTAGAAGACAAAATCGAGGAACGAACTAAGGCGTTAATGATGACACAATCAGCCGTAGATCTAGCTGCCGATTGCGTGTTTTTAATCCGTTCAGATGGCAGTTTTCATTATGCCAATAAAACAGCCTGCGCCAAACTAGGGTATACCCAGGAAGAGTTTCGCCAGATGAACGTGTTTGCCATCAATGTAAACGTCTTTCCAGAAAATTGGGTGAAGATGTGGCAGACTCTTAAAAAAGAATCATCGCTCACCTTTGAATCTCAACATCGCTCTAAGAATGGTCATATTTATCCCGTTGAGATTAATACCAGATATCTAAATTTTGACGGTCAAGAATATTGTTTTTCGTTTGTGAGAGATATTAGTTATCGCAAATTAGCCGAAGCAACTATTAAAAAGGAAAATACGTTTCGTCAGCAAATTTTAGAAAATATGGCTGAGGGTCTTTGTGTTTGTCAACAGATAGATGAGTTTCCCTTTATTCGCCACACGATCTGGAATCGAAAAATGCAGGCGATTACTGGCTATTCGATTGAGGAAGTCAACCATTTGGGGGTTATACCCGGCTTAATTTCTAATGCGGTTGATCAAAAAAACTATGTTCAACAATATATGGAGCACCTACGTATGGACAGTGTTCCAGCCCTTGAAGAAGCTGAGATTTATCGCAAAGACGGTCAAAAACGGACGATTTCTATTTCTACCTCTGTTTTATCAGATTTTGAAGGCCATTTCACTGTGTTGGCGCTTGTACAGGACATTACCGAGCGCAAACAGAGCCAGCAAAATGCAAGTCTATTGGCTGCTGTGGTTGAATCAACTGACGATGCCATCATCACCACAAACTTGGATGACATTATCACCAGTTGGAACTCAGCGGCTGTAAATTTGTTTGGATATACAGAAACTGAAGCCATCGGTCAACCCATATCCATTCTCTTTCCTCCTGATCGTCTAGATATAGCGCCTCAGATTCTTGAGCGGATTACTAACGGAGAGCGTATTAAAAACTTTGAGACGATTAATCTTCACAAAAATGGAACTCCCATTAATGTCTCAGCTACTATTTCCCCATTAAAAGATGAAACAGGAAAAGTTGTAGGAGCCTCAAAAATTATTCGTGACATCACTGAGCAAAAGCGAGCTGAAGTACAACTGCGACTCACTAATGAAGAACTGATGCGTGCGACTCGCCTTAAGGATGAGTTTTTGGCTAATATGAGTCACGAACTACGCACACCCCTGAACGCTATTTTGGGTATGACCGAAAGCTTACAGAAGCAAGCGTTTGGCACAATTAATCAAAAGCAACTTAAGCCATTACAACTGATCGAACGTAGTGGGGCCCATTTACTAGAACTCATCAATGACATTTTAGATGTTGCTAAAATTGAATCTGGCCAGATGAAGCTAGATTTGCAGCCAACCATCGTTATTCTTCTCTGTAAATCCAGCTTAGACTTTGTTAAACAACAGGCCTATAAAAAAGCAATTCAAATTGAGACTAAATTTCCTCCCCATATACCTGATGTGTGGTTAGATGAGCGACGTATACGTCAGGCTTTGATTAATCTGTTGAGTAATGCCGTTAAATTCACCTCAGAAGAAGGACGAATCACCTTAGCCGTGAGCCTTCAGGGTGAGACAAAAACTCTTTTAAAAAAGAGAATAGGACATTAGTGGAAAAAACAGTTCTCCGATTTTCTGTGACTGATACTGGGATCGGTATTGCACCTGAATATATTAGCCAGCTGTTTCAGCCCTTTATCCAAATTGATGGATCGTTAAATCGCAGATATCCAGGCACTGGTTTAGGCTTAGCGCTAGTAAAACGCATTGCTGAACTTCATGGTGGAGAAGTTGGAGTTTCCAGTCAGTCAGACATGGGCAGCTGCTTTACCATGGATATTCCGTGCGAAGTTGTTACATCTTATGATGAAGTATCGGCCATAAAAAAACAAACTGAACTCAGCGTTACCACAAAGCCAGCTCCAAAGAAAAGGGCCTCCTTAATTTTACTGGCAGAGGAAAATGCAGCAAACATTATTACAATTTCCAGTTATTTAAGAGCAAAAGGTCACCGTCTACAAATTGCAGCAGATGTGAAAAAAATTAGTAATATTGCTCAATTGACTAGCCCAGATTTGATCTTGATGGATCTCCACGTATTAGGAAATAATAGTTTAGAGATTATTCAGCAAATCCGTCTTAATTCCTATTTAAAGATTGTTCCTATCATCGCTTTGATTGATCCTTTTATAGATAACAGCCAGGATGATTACTATGATGCTGGAGTTAATCATTGCATCCATAAACCTTGTAACCTTCAACAGTTAATTGATACGATGCAAAAGCTATTGTAAAGTATGTTTACATTAAAATATTTTTGTAAACATTGCAAAAATTATATGTAATGTCAATAGATTTGAGTCAATCGTTTAGTAAATAAACGTTGATTCAGGTTTTATTTTTATATTAGGAGTAGGAGGCTAATTAATGAATGCCCCCACAATTCTCATTATTGATGATGAGCCAGATAATTTTGACGTAATTTCAATTCTCCTAAATGATCAAGAGTATCAACTACACTACATTGGCAATGCTGCGGAAGTCATAGACTCCCTTGAGATTATTCAGCCTGATTTAATTCTATTGGATGTCATGATGCCGGGCATCAATGGTGTTGAGCTATGTCGACAGATTAGGGCAGTCCCTAAATGGCAATCGATTCCAATTACCATGGTGACGGCACTGACTAGAAAAGAAGATTTGGCACGCTGTTTGAATGCAGGGGCCGATGATTTTATTAGTAAGCCGCTGAATGGTCTTGAGCTGCGAGCCAGGGTGCATTCCATGCTCCGTATTAAACACCAGCATGACCATTTACAAACCTTACTCAAGTTCCGAGAGGATATGGTCCATATGCTCATCCATGATTTGAGAAATCGCCTTACAGATGTATTGCTAGGGGTAGAATTCCTTGAAATGGATGTGGAGCCTGTTATCCAGGAAAGACTGGCAAAAATCTATAAATCAGCCCAAGGATTGCAGCTTTTAATTGATGATTTACTCAAAATCGCGCTGCTTGAATCTGGCAATATACGTTTGAATCGAGCCAATGTTGACATTCGTCAACTCGTAAATGCTGTGATCAATAATTTTAGGACGATCGCAAACCAAAAAAGTCAATCTCTTATCAGTTTATTTGCAGATGACTTAGTGGATACCATTTTCATTGATGAAACCCTGATGTACCGGGTATTAGACAATCTTTTATCCAATGCGGTTAAATTTTCTCCATCTCACAGTAAGATCGTTGTGAAAGTCACAGGTTCTCAACCAGACACATTAATCATTCAAGTAATCGATTCGGGTCCTGGTGTGCCCCATAAATTGCGGCAACAGATCTTTGAAAAATATGAGATCGGCACTCTAATGCCTAACGTTTCTCAAATTGGCCTGGGGTTGGCGCTATGTAAGATGATTGTCGAGACCCACCAAGGCAATATCTTTGTCAAAAGCAATCATCCCAAGGGCTCTATTTTTGAAATTAACTTAGCTCATAACCCTGCATTTGAACCATCGCCCTAATCGTTTCGATCAATAGAAAGATCTATACTTATGATAAAAAACATTCATGGAAACTCTCTTGCTGAGAAGATCCTCATGAATGTTTCATAATCTTTCTCATGTAATCTGTCATACTAAATCAACATCCTTAACGCTGAGTTGTTACTCACGGTTACTACTCACGTTAGTAATGATTGCTACCCTTGGTCTGTTGGAGGGTAGCAACAATATTGCAAGCATTAGGTTTATCTATTTAACTCATTAATCAGACTATACATTGTTTAATTTAAATTTACTCTTATGTTATTAAATTCTGAAAGCTCTCAGACGTCTACAGTTGGACGTCTTACAAAGATATGGGCTGCTCGTTATTTACCTGATCTTTCTATCTTATCAATTGAGAATGATCTCTCAGTTCGCGATAAATTGCAAGGGACCGTATCAGAGCAAGGTCGTGCCTATACAGCTAATAAACTGAATAAACGTCTGGTTGAGGATCGCTGTAATCTTGCTGCTGTTAGAGCCAAAAACCTTTACTCCTTTTATAAGAACTCAGATTTGAGAAAGATAGCTAGCATCGCTAAACTTGTTAGCCGTATTTATCTCAAAATAATAGAGATGTATCAAGATCCATCGGCAATCGTTCTTTCATCATATTCCACGCCTGATAAATCCTTTGATCAATCGTCACTAGCTGCTTGGGGGTTGCCAAAGATAGACCGGTTGGCATTAGAGCTGTCTCCTCTGTTATTAGATCTACAAGAACGGTACCGAGTTTCTCAAAACTGGCAATCTGTGGGGTTTATCACAACGCAGATAACCCTTAGCAATGCTCTATTATTAGAAGAATTAACGCCTTTAGAACAAATTTTTGTTAAGTGCTACTTTAAATTTCTGGAGGAGCAGGTTTGCCTGCCTTGGCAACGCCTTTGTATAGCGGTGAGAAAGTATAGCCTGTATTCTCCGATTTTTGAGGCTGTTGAATTGATGTTATCTAAGCTAACGAGAGTTTCCACTCGGGTTTACGAACGTTGGGCCAATGCGTTTCCCCATTACATTAGCCATAGGGGTGATTTAACGGATCCCAAGGTTAGGCAGTCATCAATTCGAGATTTTGATATGTTTCAAGCATATTTATGTGTATGTTTACTGGAAGAAGATGCAACAGTTATTGAACAAGAATTGTCGGCAATTTGTCTGATTGTTTATGGGGCTTTAAATATTCCCTGGGACATGACGGTTGAAGGTACTCTTTTATTAATGAATGAAATCTCGACTCAACTGAAGCCTTATCACAAGCAAATCGCTGAGCCTTATTTGGAAATGATGACTAAAACGTTCTCTCACAGAAGGTTTGCATCGTAGGTTTGCAGGGAATGACGAAGGCAATGGATCACAGCCTCTTAAGGAACAGCAATTTCCAATGAACAAGAACTATTGAGAATTGCATCAAGACAGTTATTTTGAACTAAGTGGGCATTCAAAGTCCTGCTAGGAAAGGTTTTCAGATTTAATGCCTGAGTGTGACAGTTGAGAGGGCGGAATGTCGGTATAAACATCACCCATGAATAAGTCGTCCCTTAGAAAACTGCTGATTGGCGAATTTACCTGGAAACGACTAGTGCGCTCAGTCCTGTTTATCTACATAGTTATTGCCTTATATGTCTTCTTCCGGGCAGACAGCATGATTTTCCTACCTCCACCTGCCAGCTACCAAGACACTCAGGAAATCCTAAAAGTACCTGTCACTAATAACCAACAAATTTCAGCTCTCTATCTGCCCAATCCTGACGCCGCTTACACTCTACTCTATATCCATGGTAATGCTGAAGACCTCGGCGATATTCGTCCCATATTAGAAGACCTGCACCGCTGGGGCTTTAGCGTATTTGCTTATGACTACCGAGGTTATGGCACCAGTGATGGTAAACCTGGTGAACGTAACGCTTATCAAGACGTAAATGCTGCCTATACCTACCTGATTCAGCAGCTCAACGTACCTGCCAATCAAATCATTGCCTATGGTCGCTCTGTCGGCGGTGGCTCAGCAACAGCTTTAGCCAGCCAACAGCCCGTGGCCGGACTTATCTTAGAAAGCGCATTCACATCTGCTTTTCGTGTAGTGATTCCGTTGCCCCTATTCCCTTTCGACAAATTCTCAAATCTGCCTAAGCTTAAAAAGGTCCGCTGCCCGGTGCTCGTTATGCACGGTCAGGCTGATGAAATCATCCCATTTCACCATGGCCAGAAACTATACGAAGCAGCGCCAGAACCAAAAGCATTTCTATGGGTACCCGCAGCAGGCCACAATGACTTTGCCTGGACCAGCGGCGACCGCCTGCGACAAGCATTGGTATCTTTCCAAAAACTCCTGAAAACCTAATCCGACGTGGATACCCTGCGATATTGGGCGCTATCGGTCAGGATTTCATATGAGGTAAACGATCTGGATTACTGATACTTCATCATGTAGCTCTTTGCTCAGAGTTCAGGTTCCTTGAGGAAAATCGTCATGCATCAGGCTTCTATCGAAAAAGGCAATGGGTTGCCCCCCCTGGGGGCATTGCTCAGAAACATCATGACTGCGGCTTTGTTAACCAATCCATTAGGGTATCAAGCGCTGTCGGCATCAGAGATGGTGGCCAGCCAAAGCGACCTAAGCAGACATCGTCTTCTTGCTCAGACAGACTCGGCCTATGCTGAAGCCCAAAGACTGATTCGGGAGGCCCTTAAGACTCAGGCCACCGAATTAAGCTTGTCCGGGCTAGATTTGCAAACGTTGCCGCCAGAAATCAGTCAGCTGTCTCAGCTACAAACGCTAGACCTGAGTTACAACCAGCTAACCACGGTACCACCTGAGATTGGTCAGCTTTCTAGCCTGACTTATCTGAACCTGAAGATCAACCAAGTCAATCAGTTGCCTGCTGAAATTGGCCAACTGTCTAACCTACAAGAGTTGGATCTTTGGAATAACCAACTGAGTGATTTGCCATCGGAGATGGGTCAACTCTCTCAGCTGCAAATCCTAAACTTTTGGGATAATCGGCTAAGCAGTCTGCCCGCTGAAATGGGTCAGCTCTCTAACTTGGAAGAACTCAATCTGCGGGGCAATCAACTTCATAGTCTACCGTCTGAAGTGGGTCAGCTCTCTAATTTACAAGAGCTAGATCTCTCCTTTAACTGCCTGAGTGACTTACCGATAACAATCGGTCAACTTGTTACTCTGAAACAGCTAGATCTCGGCTACAACCGACTGAGGGGGGTACCGACAGAAATTCGCTGGTTGAATCGTTTAGAACGCCTTTCTCTCAACCACAACCAGTTTATTAGCCTCCCAATTGAGATTACTCAGCTCTCTAATCTGAAATATCTTGATCTTGACGAAAATCAATTGAACAGCCTACCTGCTGAGATTGGTCAACTCTCGCAATTGCAACATCTAAGTCTTGGGGATAATCAGCTAAATAGTCTGCCTGCTGAAATGGGCCAGCTTGTCAGCCTGAAAGATCTGTATCTGAATAGCAATCGGCTCAGCCAGTTACCAGCTGAGATCGGTCAACTGACGCGGCTAGAACGGATTTTTCTAAATTCTAATCAGTTGGCTAGTTTTCCAACTGAAATTAGCCAACTCGTGAACCTGATCGGTCTGGGTCTTTACGATAATCAACTGAGTCACCTGCCTGCTGAGATTGGCAAGCTCTCTAATTTGCAATATCTGGGGCTTTCGGGAAACCAGATTAACCGTTTGCCAACTGAGATTGGCCAGCTCTCTGCTCTGGCTTATCTTTACCTGGCGAACAATCAACTCAGTCAGGTACCCTCTGAAATTGGCCAGCTGGTTTATTTATATGACCTGGATCTAAGTCAGAACCAGCTGAGTCGTTTGCCTGGCGACATGGGGCGAATGTTCAGCCTGGAAAGGCTGTCCCTTAAGGATAATCAGCTGACTAGTTTGCCAGTTGCGATCGCACAACTCCCCGAACTCCGTTCCCTGGAACTCGCAGGCAACCCCATGCCCCCTGAACTCATAGAGCAATATTCACGCTGATTGGTCAATTTTGGCGGCTGTTCTAATAATTTGCCCTGCCAACACAGCAGCCCCAAACCCATTGTCAATATTCATCACGCCAATCCCTGCGGCGCAAGAGTTTAACATCGTCAATAAGGCTGATACACCGCCAAAGCTGGCACCATAGCCAACGCTGGTCGGCACGGCAATCACCGGGCAGTTCGCCAACCCAGCAACAACACTGGGCAATGCTCCCTCCATCCCGGCAACAACAATTAACACATCGGCCTTGTCAATCACCTCTCGATTATTCAACAATCGATGGATACCTGCCACACCCACATCCCATAGACGGGTCACTTGAAAACCCGATAGTTCCAACGTGACTGCCGCCTCTTCTGCCGTGGGCAAATCGGCTGTGCCCGCCGTAAGAATCGCAATGTTACCGGGATGCACCGCTGCAACAATATCTGGCTGTAGGGCACAAATGCGGGCCAGTTCGTAATAGCGCAGATTTGGTAAGGAGTCTCGCATCTGTGGATACACCTCCGGCGTAATTCGTGTCGCCATCACCACCGGATTCTCGGGCTCCATCGCCCGAAAGATTTTTATTAGCTGATCTACGGTTTTATCTTGACCCCAGATCACCTCTGGAAATCCTGTTCGCAAGGTCCGATGATTATCGATTTTGGCAAAGTCATCAACGGGCTGATAGTTCAGGTGCTTGAGTTTATCAAAGGCAGTGTCGGGGCTAACTTGTCCTTGGGCAACAGCGGTCAACAAATCGCGTAGTACAGCAGGCTGAGTCACGGTGAAAATGAAAATTCTGAAGGATGGTATTTAGGCTAACGTTTTTTTGAAATGGTTGGTGATTATCCCTTAGGGGGTTCCATGGAACCTCCCTAAGGGGTATGGTGCGTGATAATGTGGCCACTGCAATGCCTTTGGAATCAACAAAACCGATGGCGATAGATGTCCTAATTTTGACCAACGGGCCAGGGGAAGTCTCAACCTGGGTAAAACCTGTCGTCCAGCAGCTGAGAAAGCGTGAGCCGGACCATGAACAAATGCGCCTTTCGGTGATGCTGTCCCCCTGCCCCCATGCATCGGGTGGCGAGATGGCTTCCCTCAAGTCCTATGCCGAGGTAGATCGCGTGCAAGGGCCAGACGCGTTTTTCCGGTTTTTGCTCACAGGCAACACCACTGATGACTGGGACTGGCATAGTCAGGGTGTGGTCGTCTTTCTTGGTGGTGATCAGCTCTATGCCGTCTGGGCGGCCAAGCGTCTGGACTATCGCACCGTCATCTATGCAGAATGGGAACCGCGCTGGCTCAATTGGGTGGATAACTTTGGCATGATGCAGGGGGATACTACCGAGAAAGTTGCGGCTAAATATCAGCCCAAGTTGACGGTGGTGGGTGACCTGATGGCGGATGTGGAATCTGCTAGTGGCGCAGAGCTGCCCTTTAGCCCTGAAACGCAGTTGATTGGGCTGATGCCGGGGTCAAAGCCAGATAAGTTAAGGCCTGGGGTACCGTTGTCGCTTGCGATCGCACTCACACTCCACAAAACCCATCCCGATCTTGAATTCATCATCCCCGTCGCCCCCACCGTCACGCCAGACACCCTCGCCACCTACGCCGACCCCACCCAAAATGCCACCGTCGCAGTCATGGATGGCCCCGACGCCCAGCTCATTACCCCCGACAATGCAGGCCTGCCCTACTTCCAAATCAAAGACGGTCCCAAAGTCTGGCTCTGGACCGATTTTCCTGCCCATGGCCTGCTCAAACGCTGCGCCTTGTGCGTCACCACCGTCGGCGCTAACACGGCCCAGTTAGGTTCCCTGGCTGTGCCCATGGTGGTTTTACTCCCCACTCAGCAGCTCGACGTCATGCGCACCTGGGATGGTCTTTGGGGCCTACTCTGCCAGCTGCCGGTGGTTGGCTCGTTGCTAACCAAGCTGATTAATACCGTGGCGATTCAATACATCCAGCGCAATCAAAAGCGCTTTGCCTGGCCGAATATTTGGGCCAAGGAAGAGGTGGTGCCGGAGCTGCTGGGACGGATTACGGCTGAAGAGGTGTGCGATCGCATTGCCACCTACCTCAAACACCCGGAACAGCTGGAAGCCATGGGCCAAAACCTGCGTAACCTGCGCGGTCCATCAGGAGCCGCCAGCCGTTTCGCCCAATTAATTTTGGAAACACTCCCCGTCGATGCATTCAATCGAATTGAAACAAATCATTAACCAGGTATTAAATGTAACCATGAATACCTGTTATCTAACGGAGGCTTAATCTAAGCTACGACTGTTTAATTTTGAGTACAGCTTGAGTCCTAACTACTTGCCCCTTGATTCTCCACCTACAGCAATTGCTGAGGTACTACAAACATAATTATTTTCTATAATACCTGTAACACAAAGGTTCTAGAACGTCACATGTCTTGACTAAGCCTTCGATTGCCATAACCAAGATGTCGCGACTTAAGTTGATTCCCCTTACGTTTAACTGCTCAGTGTTATTTACCCAGTGACGGTATGTCTGAAATTTCGTCTATATCTCAAGATCCGTCCCCTACAACTACGCCGTCTCTCGTGATAGAAACCCGAGGATTAACAAAACAGTTTGATCAGCATGTCGCTGTTAATAACGTTGATCTCACCATCGCAGCTGGCGAAGTTTACGGGCTGATTGGCCCTAACGGTGCCGGTAAAACCACATTGATTCGTTTGTTGGCTACGGCAGAGGAACCGACCACCGGAGAAATTCTAATCGGTGGAACTCCCCTCAAGCGGGGCCATCCCAATGCCCAGGTTAAGCATCAGTTAGGGTTACTCCCTGACGATTTTCCCCTCTATGACGACCTCACCGTTGACGAGTACCTACAATACTTTGGCCAACTATACTATCTCCAAGGACCTAACCTGGAGCAGCGGATCACCGATGTACTGGCGTTAGTGAGTTTAGAAAACAAACGCCATGGGCTAATCAGTAAGCTGTCGCGAGGCATGAAACAACGCCTCAGTTTAGCCCGCACTGTACTACATAAACCCACCCTCTTACTTTTAGATGAACCCGTTTCTGGCTTGGACCCCATCGCCCGCATTGAGTATCGTCAAACCATTAAAACTCTTCAAAAACAGGGGATGACCATTTTAATTTCATCCCATATTCTCAGTGATCTAGAAGACTTTTGTACTGCCATTGGCATTATGGAGCAGGGCCGACTGGTTCAAAGCGGTCAATTGCATACCTTATATGAACCTGCCACACAACAGCTGCTGATTTCTGTCGTTGAAAATATTGATGGGCTTGCTCGCTATTTAGAGGATCAAACTATCCTCGTAAAACAATTAGACAATAATCAGCTAGCCATTCAATTTACCGAAGATGTCCAAGCCGCTGCTAATCTTTTGCGGCAGTTAGTTTCCGAAGGCTTTGCCATTACGGAGTTTTATCAGACCCAAGAGACCCTGGAAGATATTTTTATTCGCTCCGGCTATCAACGTACGGCTTAAGGAAAAACTCGTCCAGATGGTGGGCACTGCCCACCCTACACGCCATTCCCCATTCTCCATCCCCCACTCCCCATGAACTGGATCAATCAAATCGGCATTTGGAACCCTCAATTTTTACGAGAGTGTCGCGGCCATCTTAAACCTCGTACGGTCATAGCAACGCTGAGCATATCGGCCATATTTCAAATTTTGCTTTGTTTCCTGTTATTTCAACGTAATACAGTAGCCCCTGAGTTTCATAACCCATGGCTTGATATTGGGCGTTTTTTTACCTGGGCAATTCCCTTCTTTTTATTTGTCATCGGCGGATACTATGTAGTCAGTGACTTGACCCAAGAAGAGAAGGAGGGAACTCTGAATTTTATTCGTCTGAGTCCACGACCTGCCCGAGAGATTCTGCTTGGCAAACTCTTGGGGGTCCCTATCGTCCCCTACTTGGTAGTACTCTCGGTTGTTCCTTTACATGTTTACGCTCTGGCTCAAATACCATTGCCAGTCTCTTTCCTTTTGAGCTATTACAGCCTGTTGATTACTTCTACATTTTTATGTCTCAGCCTGGCCCTTTTAGCGGGTATTACTGGCAAGCTGCAACCCCAAAAAACATCCATAGCCATAGCCTTTTCTGGCCTTTGCCTAGTTTTGTTTGCGCCCTTTTTTATGTTTTGGAACGCAAACATTAGCTGGTATACCATTGCTGAAAACTCAAGACTGTTCGATGCAAACAATCCAGTGATATCAACGCAATGGCTATATGTCAACCTGGCTTACAATAGTTTTTTGGCCTATGGATTTACTCTGGTTAATCTGATTATTGCCATTGGTTTAGTGTGGTGCATGCTAAAACGTCTATTTCATCAACCCAAAACCACATTAATTAGCAAGCGATTGAGTTATTTGCTAACGGCTTATATCAACGTACTGGTCTGGGGATTTTTTCAACATCAAGACGCTGCATCAGACTATGATTCATTGCTTGATTTCTTAGTGTTGTATGGGGTCAATTTTGGCTTAATGCTAATGTTGTTATTGGCCCTGATGCCTCAACGCCAACAGCTATTCGACTGGCTAACTTATCCCAAAACTAATTTAACTACGCGTCTTTGGGCTGATAAGAGTCCAGCATTCACGGCCATAGGGGTCAATATTCTGATTGCCGGTTTATTGATAGTGCCATCGTTGCTCCTGAAGTATCAGCCATTATTATCTCCGCATTTACTAGTAATACCCTTGAGTATTGTTTTGAGCTGGTTAATTTATGCAGCGCTGACTCAAATTATCTTTACCACCCAGGTGCGTAATCCAGCCCTTTGGTCAACAGGCACAATCCTGTTGCTGATTATTGTGCCATCGAGAATTTTGTCTATTTTTCAGAAAGGTGATTCCCAAAATCCTCTATGGCTGTTATATCGAACATTCTTTGGCAATCCTCCATTTTATAGTGATCCTAACCCCGTATTTTTGTGGGCCGTTGGTTTAGGCATAGGTCTCCAAGGAATTGTTTTGGCTGCCCTATTGGTGTTGCTTCGTCACCGTTTGCAGCGGCTCAGATCTTTGATACAGGCCGTAGGGGATTAAGGTGCGATCGCAATTGAGTCTGGAAACGCTACACTACTCGGGTAATTGTCAATTACCCATTGACAATTATCAACTATCAATTACCCTCCCCATGCCCTTCCAATACCCCCAAACCCGCCGCTGCGACCAAACCGACACTTACCACGGCACGGCTGTTGCTGACCCCTATCGTTGGCTTGAAGATCCAAACTCGGATGAGACGAAGACCTGGGTTGAGGCACAGAATGAGGTTACATTTGGCTATCTGCGTGAGCTACCTGCGGTGGAGCCTCTCAAAAAGCGGCTGACGGAGCTTTGGAACTATGAGCGTTACAGTGTGCCATTTAAGCGCGGTGGACGTTATTTTTACTACAAGAATGATGGCCTACAAAACCAGGCAGTGCTTTACACCCAACCATCCCTGGAAGCTGAGCCGGTTGTGCTGCTCGACCCCAATACCCTTTCAGAGGATGGTACCGTTGCCCTAGGTAGCATTGCCGTTAGTGAAGATGGTCGATATCTGGCTTACAGCCTTTCTAGTTCAGGGTCAGATTGGTTGGAGTGGAAGGTGCGAGACATTAAGACAGGCGAAGACACCACCGACCACCTGAAATGGAGCAAATTCTCAGGAGCACTCTGGAGTCACGACAACCAGGGTTTTTTCTATAGCCGCTATGACGAACCCTCACAAGATTCTCAGTTTGAAGAGGTTAATTATTTCCAAAAACTTTTCTATCATCGTCTGGGTACTCCCCAGTCAGAAGATACATTAATCTATGAGCGTCCTGATGAAAAAGAATGGGGTTTCCAGGGGCGAGTCACCAATGATGGTCGTTATCTGGTTATTTATGTATGGCGAGGCACTGATAGCAAGAACCTGATTTTTTATAAGGATCTCCAAGATCCCAATGGCGAAGTTATAGAGCTGATTAGCGAATTCGAAGCATCCTACAGATTAATTGACAATGACGGCACCACATTCTGGTTCAAAACTGATTTAAACGCATCCCGTGGTCGTGTCATCGCTCTTGATCTGACTAAAGGAAATGTCCCGACAGAAATTATTCCCGAAGCAGAAGAGACTTTGGACTCGGTTAGCCTGTTAAACAATCAGTTTGTTGCTAATTACTTGAAGGATGCCTACACCACAATTCAAATCTTTGATCTAGCAGGTCAACCCCTCAAAACTGTTGAGCTACCAGGCATTGGCTCCGCAGGTGGGTTTGATGGCAAAAAAGAAGATACGGAAACGTTTTACCAATTTTCTAGCTTTACGGTGCCTAGCCGCATCTATCGCTACAACCTGGAAACAGGAGAAAAACGCCTGTTTCGTGAAGCGGCGGTGGCGTTTGACCCCAATCAATACGAAACACAACAGGTGTTTTACACCAGCAAAGATGGCACCCGCGTGCCCATGTTCATCACCCATAAAAAGGGACTAACCCCCAATGGCCAAACGCCTACATTACTCTATGGCTATGGCGGCTTTAATATCCCCCTTAGCCCCAATTTCTCAGTCGGCAATTTAGTATGGCTAGAAATGGGGGGGATCTATGCTGTAGCCAACCTGCGAGGAGGTGGGGAATATGGTGAAACCTGGCACCAGGCAGGCACAAAGCTGACCAAGCAAAATGTTTTTGATGACTTTATCGGTGCAGCTGAATGGTTAATTGACAACAATTACACCTCATCTGAAAACCTGGCCATCATGGGCGGTAGCAACGGCGGACTATTGGTTGGAGCCTGCATGATTCAGCGCCCCGACTTGTTTGCAGCAGCTCTACCCGCCGTGGGCGTAATGGATATGCTGCGGTTTAACCAGTTCACCATTGGTTGGGCCTGGGAAAGTGATTATGGATCTCCCCAAGATCCTGAGGAATTTAAGGCACTCTATGCCTATTCGCCACTGCATAATCTAAACTCAGCCAGCTACCCATCCACACTGATTACCACCGCCGACCATGATGATCGCGTCGTGCCAGCCCACAGTTTTAAGTTTGCCGCTACACTCCAGGCGGTTCACCAGGGAGACAATCCAGTATTAATCCGCATTGAAACAAAGGCAGGCCATGGAGCTGGTAAACCAACCGCT
Organism: Leptothoe sp. EHU-05/26/07-4; assembly: GCF_043421015.1. Taxonomy (NCBI): domain Bacteria; kingdom Bacillati; phylum Cyanobacteriota; class Cyanophyceae; order Nodosilineales; family Cymatolegaceae; genus Leptothoe; species Leptothoe sp. EHU-05/26/07-4. The sequence goes on along the minus strand of NZ_JAXSQV010000003.1, from coordinate 199,921 downwards.
AAGATCATTGAGGAAGTCGCTGACAAATGGGCCTTTCTAGTAAAGACCTTAGATGCAGAGGGCAAACATTTGACAGTTTAACCTGTTGCGATTTCAGCTGGTGCTGATTTAGGGGATAAATCGAGCTGTGATATTTGCTAATAGCCCAGATTTAAAGGATTAAATCCCTCCGAGGCTCAGCAACGCCAATTTCAAATTATGATGCTATCGAGTGGGTGGGACATCGACTATGTCAGAATTGCAGGCCTCTCTTGAAAAGCTACACCATACCTATGCGGCAATGGAGGAGGGTGAGGTCGCAGCTTACATTCCAGAACTCTCCAAGGCTAACCCAGACTGGTTTGGCATCAGCGTTGTTACCACCGATGGCCAGGCATTTAATGTCGGGGACACCGAGCAGAAATTTACAATTCAGTCAATTTCTAAACTCTTCTCCTACGGTCTGGCGTTAGAAGATCATGGTCGAGAGATTTTGTTGGAGAAAGTGGGCGTAGAACCCACGGGTGATCCTTTTAACTCAATGATTCGGTTAGATGAAGGCTCCCATCGACCCTATAACCCTATGATCAATGCCGGAGCAATTGCCACCACCAGTCTACTGAAGGGTGATGGCCCTACCGATAAGCTCAACAGGTTGCTCAAACTATTTGAGCGCTACACCGGGCACGACGTTTTTATTGACATGCCCACATTTATTTCAGAACGGGCTACTGGTCATCGCAATCGCGCCATGGCCCACCTGATGCTCAACTTCGGCATGATCGATAAAGATATCGATGCTGCCCTCGATCTGTATTTTCAGCAATGTGCCATCATGGTCACCTGTCAGGACTTAGCCACCATGGCAGCTACACTAGCTAATCACGGCCAAAACCCCATCACCCAAACCCGCGCCGTTAACGAAGACTACGTTCGAGACATCCTCAGCGTTATGTACACCTGCGGCATGTATAACCGGGCAGGAGAATGGGCCTATCGAGTCGGTGTGCCAGCAAAAAGTGGAGTTTCCGGTGGTATTTTAGCAGTAATCCCCGAAAAAGCAGGTATTGCCACGTTTTCTCCCCCCATTGATGACAATGGCAATAGCGTAAGAGGCCTGCGAGTATTTGAAGCCCTATCTAAAAAATACAACCTCCACATGTTTGACCTATCCATGGGGCGATGCATATTTTGCATTTAAAATTTGTCGCTTACCATACTTAGAAATGTTGTGAACTGATCTATTAGACCGTAGCTATACAACGCTTGGTTAAATTCCTTATAGGTTATGTGAGATATCTGTAGAGACTCTAGGAACAACAACAGCGTAATTGATATATTTTTCCATGGTGGTCTACCAGGGGAAAATCAAAAAGATGCGGAATAAGTGGAGTAGTACCAAAAAGAGACAAAAGCACTCAACCAAATTAAGAAAGAACAAACATAGAGAATCTGAAACAACGGCTGTTACCGCCATTGACGATACAACTACAACCGAGGCAGTAGATGAAACAGCAGAAATCATCACTGCCGAAGATGAACCTGAAGCAACAGCGACTACTGCTGTAGATAGTGAAACTGTCGACGATGAGAACGAAGCTGAAGCAATAGAAATTACTGCTGTCGATGATGAGAACGAAGCTGAGATGGCATCTGCTGCTGACGAGTCAGAATAAGGAGTGAATGCGAGTTTTTTTGTAACAAGCATCTAAAATAAGATACTTACTTTGACCCTAGCCATAGTCAGGGTTTCTTTTTACCTGAATATGAATAGTGGGTACTGGTTCCATATAGTGGGATAGCTAAAGAGAATGCTATGGATGCTGTTGAGGGATAATAGCTGCTAGCAAAGTCCCCAACCTGTGGTGTTATGGAGCTATACCACACCTTTATTGACATGCCCACATTTATTTCAGAGCGGGCCACTGGTCATCGTAATCGCGCCATGGCCCACCTGATGCTCAACTTTGGCATGATTGATAAAGACATTGATGCCGCAGTCATTGGCGTACTCCCACCCCCAATTCAATCGAAAATATAGCCAACAAAGTATCCCACCATATTTCGGTATTCTAGGCCACCACTACCAAGTATCTACCCACAAAGTGAAACCTAGGTCAATGCCAACAATGCGTTGTCCATTCCGTTTTGGCCCCGTGGCAAGCGGATAGGGACGTTTTGATATGTCTATTTTAGGCATGGTCTCCTGGTCTCCTGTCCTCACTCCTCACAATCATCGGGCACACTTCGCCCTACAGCAACATGGTCCAAATCGTTATTACAGCGTCTAACAGCCCATTGTCGTGCTGTTTGCAGCATCCTTAACAGGCTTTTGTCAGCCAGCTAGGATTCTCACACAAATTTATTGTTTATGTGAAGTTAAAATAAATTACACCCCCATCATCAATTCAGAGTATTTGATCTGCCATAATCTCTCTACGACGATAACAAGTATTTTCACTCTAAACGCAGTGTTAATGCTTAGGTGTTACCATCGACTTCTTTTGGTAAAACAGTCACTTATGTAACATGTCATGAAGTATCACAAAAAAGCTTTCTGCAAGCTAGATCTAGAGAAAATCAACGAGAGGCTTAATAAAGCTGATTTAGGTAGCGCTATTAAGGAGAGGATGGTGAAGAAGAGGCCTAATACTCTTATTTGCGCGTAATTGCTCGTTGTAGTGGTTGATAAAATACCAAAATACAGCAATATGATTTTTGAGCTTTTTCGAGAAGGGTAACATTTTGCGCACCAATCGAGATACCCGCTGCTGCATCGTATCTTTAAATCGCTCAATATAGCTGGTATAGCCACCATCCTTGTCTATAGGATGATGACGTTTGCTGGGTAAAGCCACTGGATAGGAACTCAACCGATCGGTGTAAATCACAGCACATTGTCGATAGATGGCTGGTAGGGACATCCATATGGCCTGAGCTGACTCTCCACTACGGTCACCGACATAGGCCCCCATGTTCTCACGCGTCTTGACATCTAAGGCTAACCACACCCATTGTTCATTACCTTTATTATCGACAAAAGACCATAATTCATCCATTTGAACCGTTAGGCGTTTTTTTGCTTGCTGGTTACCTCTACTTGGGTGGCAACGGTATTGGCTTTCCGATTGCCATAGCGTTGGATGCAGTCGTCTAAACGCGCCAGGGAAATCCACTCCAGAAGAAAGCGATCAATCAGGTCTCATTGCTCCTGGGTGCAGTGATGCCACTGAGGATTCAGGACAAACTGACATCCACAATCCCGGTATTTATGGTTCTGTTTGCCATGATGGCTTGCCCATTGAAACTCATAGACTCAGGGTGACAGCTTGGACACGCAGGTATAGAACAGGACATCTTGTGACTGAGGGTAGAGTCGATTCTCTAAAGATGCTTTATCGGTCTCCAGAGGATCTCTCTGATCCACTTTTCTTATCCTTTTTTTCCTAAAAGGGGCTACCCTGATTTGCTGTCTCACAACAGAGTTTAGTTTTAGCGGGTAGAGCTTTTTGAATAATTCAACCTTTGGTGTGTAGAGGTTTCAGTACTCGACGCAGGTAATAGAAATTTTATTTTTTTGACTAATGTGAGTCTCTGGAAGAACTACTCTACTAAGGTTTTGGTGCAGTAGAGCTGTTGACTTTTTAGATTGTTGAAAAGTTCTCTGATGTAAAGATTTTATATCACTCTCTTCAATATATGGAGTCGATCTGTTTTTAATGAGTTAGTGAGCTGATACTGGACAGTGCGAAGTTTTTCTCTTGTTGGTCAAGTTCTTCCATCTAGGAGTAAAACTCAAGCCCAATACCTCGATTTACAAAGGGTACGTCCGAATAGAAAGCTCTTAAAAGACCAAGTATGTGCCTACTTCAAAGCTGGTAGAAAACGATTTTCAGTAAAACTATGGCCTTTCGACCATTAGGTAATCTATCGAAAATCTATCGAAAAACCAACCAATCTGCTGAACTTTAGCGAGGAATCAGGGCTTTACTGACTGATTTCTAAGTTTATCCACAACAAGAACTTTTCACTGTCCAGAGCTTTTAGTAATTCATTTTTTCGACAACATGTCTAAGCTTTTAACAATCGCGATACCTACCTATAATCGTGCCTCTCTATTAGACCAGCAAATGGCTTGGTTGAATGAGGCTATTCATCGACTAGAGAGTTCTGTCGAGATTCTTATTTCCGACAATGCCTCCAGTGATGAGACTCAAAGGGTAATCGAAAAATGGTGTCCCCAGTTCTCTAATGTACAATTCACAAATCATCGTCAGCCATCTAATTTAGGACCTATTAGAAATATTGAATATTGCATAGAACAGGCGAAAGGGAAATTTGTCTGGGTAGTTAGTGACGATGATCGATTAAGACCAGAGACCTTAGGCTATATCATTAAGCATCTTTCTGAAAAACCTGACTTAACCCTTATCGTGCTGAACCATGCGGCCAAAAATTTTGCTCAAGATATTGTGGCTTATGAGCAGTGCTATCGCATTAAGGAAGATGTTTTTGCTACCGATGGTAAATCCCTGTTTAGTAAATGTCTGCTTCAGCATCAGGGTGGAGTCACTCTAACAACAGCCTTAATTTATCGAACCTCTGTAGTTCAAGATTCACTGACATCTTGGCCCGAGGGTATGGATAATTTTTCAGTGCAAACCTATATGACAGCTTACTGCGCTCTTTATGGCTCTGTATTGCTAACGGCCATTCCTTACGTTGTTTGTGCCTTGGGAGATCATTGGTTTATCCAAGATACCTCAACCCGCAATCGTTTCCGATATGAAGACAAACCAGCAATGTATGCCAGATTATCTGATATTGGCTATGGCAGAGTTCTAATGTGGAAATTCTGCTTGACAGTTGGCCAGTCCATTTTTGAACTCCTACGGCATCCCAGTAAGTTATCGTTATTTTTAAGAAAACTCTTCTCTTTAGCTAATGCCAAATTCCATAAGAAGAGTGCCTAAGAATTCATAGAAACTAGATGGGTGGAATCTTTAACCGACATTCCACCCTCTCAGGGTTGCTACAAGCATAGCTGTTATTGCTGTAACCTATGTTGTTCATTGTGAATGGCCTGGATAAACTCAGAGTGAGTGGCATCGTACCCATGGTTTGACTTTTCGTTACTTTAGAGATGTAACAAAAAAGCTGACAATGCTCTGATTAGATTTAAAATTTTTATGTTGAGCTGTTATCCCTTAGGCTTCAGATAGAAGTATCAACATGGTTTCCCATACACGGTAACCATCATTCGATCAGCAGTTTGTGAATCCAGGAAAAGAGGTAACTGCTTTCAAGGCCATTCGAGTTATTTTTGGGTTGAGATTATCTCTATTTAAACTCCATTGAGGTGTTATCAAATTTGTTTGATAACACGTTTTAGGAAACCACATTTATGAGTTACAAACACCACCTTAGCTTCACCTATCTATCTCAGGAAGATCTGCTTAATGCCGGATGTTTAGATATGCAGATGGTAATGGATATCGCCGAAAAAGGCATGTTCGAATTTGAAAGACATCATGTCATTTTTCCTGAGAAAATTGTCCAGATTTTTAATCAAGCTACCCAAGAACGGATTAATTGTTTACCGGCAACACTATTAGATGAAAAGGTCTGCGGCGTTAAATGGGTTTCGGTCTTTCCCCTGAATCCCAGTCAGCACGACCAGCAAAATTTATCGGCTATTTTTATCCTTTCGGAAATTGAAACAGGGTTTCCTATCTGTGTCATGGAAGGAACTCTCGCCTCAAATATGCGGGTTGCAGCCATGGGTGGTATTGCTGCCAAGCATTTAGCCCGTCCTGATTCTGCAGTGATTGGTTTTATTGGGGCCGGGGAACAGGCAAAAATGCATTTAATCGCAATGAAAGCTGTGTGCCCTGGTCTAAAGCAGTGTCGAGTTGCCGCTTACTTGGTAGCCCATGAGGAGCAGTTTATTGCTGAACTCTCACCCCTGTATCCAGAGATGGAGTTTGTATCCACAAACACTAATGCGCAACAAGCCATGGAGGATGCTGATATTCTGGTGACCGCCACCAGTGCCCAGGCCCCTCTGCTCAAAGCAGCCTGGATGAAACCCGGTGCCTTCTATAGCCATGTGGGGGGCTGGGAGGATGAGTTTGAGGTGGCATTACAGGCCGATAAGATCGTCTGCGACGATTGGGAAACCGTGACCCACCGCACGCAGACATTAAGCCGAATGTATAAAGAGGGGCTGATTAACGCCAGCCATATCCATGCTGATCTACACGAGTTAGTCTCTGGCAAGAAACCAGGGCGTGAATCGGAGTCAGAGCGAATCTATTTCAATGCCGTTGGTTTGGCCTATATTGATGTTGCCATTGCCACCGCCATGTTCAACCGAGCTAGGGAGAACCAGCAGGGCACTCAACTCGATCTACAACAGAGTATGGTATTCGAACATCCTGATTTGAAATCGAAACTGAAACGCTGATACTAAGACCGGGCAACGCAACTATGTTTAAGCGTCTGAATAACTTAACAGATGAAACCGTCACGGTAACGATTGAAGGTGAAGCTGTTCAAGTTCCAGTGGGGGAAACCGTGGCGGCAGCTGTTTTAGTACATGGGTTGGACTATACCCGCACCACCTCTTTATCAGGGGCACCTCGGGCACCGTTATGCATGATGGGGGTGTGCTTTGAGTGTTTGATGGAAATTGATGGCTTGCCCAACCGTCAAGCCTGTCAGGTACAGGTGGCAGAAGGGATGACGATTCGTCGCCAGCAGGGTGTGGGAGGAGATAATGCGTAAATCTTATCAGCTGGTGGTGATTGGGGCTGGACCGGGGGGACTTGTTGCAGCAACAACGGCGGCGAATTTAGGCTTAGATGTGGTGGTGCTCGATGAGCAGCCATCGCCCGGTGGACAAATTTATCGTGCGATCGCAAATGCCCCCACAAACCGCGCCACATTACTCGGAGCCGATTATCAACACGGCGCTGACCTGGTGACCGCATTTCAGACTAGTGGAGCCCACTATTTACCCAACACCACCGTTTGGCTATTAAATGCTCGTCACCAGGTTGGCATCCTGCACAATGATCAAGCATCTATTATTCAAGCGGAGTCTGTGATTGTTGCCAGCGGTGCGATGGAGCGACCAGTAGCGTTTCCCGGCTGGACCTTGCCGGGGGTGATGAATGCAGGGGCGGCCCAAATCTTGCTGAAAACCGCTGGTGTGGTCCCCGCCAATGGCACGGTCATCGCCGGTGTGGGTCCGTTACCCCTACTGGTGGCTTGGCAATATCAGCGGGCTGGCATACCGGTAAAAGCGATTCTAGAACTCTCGCCTGGAACCAACCTGTGGCGGGCTGCACCGCGCTTACCGAAGGCATTAGGGGCCGGTAACTACATTAGCCGTGGATTAAAATACACCCTGGATCTCAATGCAGCGGGCATCCCCATCTACTATGGGGTTTCTCACCTACAAGCTCAGGGGGACAAACACATTCAAACGGTAGAGTACGGCTGGAATAGCCTTGGCATTCGTCGGCGAGAAACCATCCCCACAGACAGTCTCTTGGTCCATTTTGGGGTGATTCCTAGAACAAATCTGACCCAGGCCGCTGGTTGCTACCATATCTGGGATGCGGGGCAACAGTGTTGGCGACCCCAAGTAACGCCGTGGGGAACGACCACTGTGCCGGGGATTGCCGTTGTGGGTGATAACGCCGGCATTGGGGGTGCCCGCAGCGCCGAACATAGTGGCCGATTAGCCGCCCTAGAAGCTGCTCGGGCGTTGGGCCTCATCAGTGAGCAACAGCGCGATCGCCAGGGCCAGGATGATCTCAACTGGCGGCGGAAAGATTTAAGGGTACGCCCTTTTCTAGAAGCCCTGTACCGCTTACCGGAGTCCCTGCTTGTTCCCGGTGATGATGACACTCTGGTCTGCCGTTGTGAAGAGATTTCAGCTGGGCAAATCCGCCAAACGGTGCGAGAAGGCCATGGTGATCCCAATCAAGTGAAATATTATCTCCGCTGTGGCATGGGGCCTTGTCAAGGAAGACAGTGTGCCTCGACCGTAGCCCACATTGTTGCAGCCGCTCACCAGCGTCCCGTCTCAGACTATGCCCCCTTTCGCATCCGCCCGCCGATCAGGCCCATGACCATTGACCAGCTGGCTAATTTGACAGGAACAGAAGCATGACGGTTGATGTTGTAATTATTGGTGGGGGATTGATTGGATCCTCAACAGCGCTACACCTGGCCATGGCTGGACAACGGGTCATCGTCGTAGAGAAAGATAGCCCTGGCCGCCATGCATCTGGTGTGAACGCAGGCGGTTTACGTCGATTGAATCGTCATCCGGCGGAGATTCCCCTCGCGGTTGTTGCCGCCAGAATGTGGCGAGATATCTATTCCCTGGTGGGCAGTGATTGTGACGTAAAACTCAGCGGCCAGGTGCGGGTGGCGGAAAATGCCGCTGATCTGGAGAAACTCAAAGAACGCGCAGCTATGGTCTGTGCCCTGGGGTTTGACCATGAACAGCTGATTGATCGCGAACACCTCTACACACTGGTCCCTGCTCTGGCTCCCCACTGTGTGGGTGGACTGTATACCGCTGGTGACGGCTTTGCCCGTCCCTATCACGCCCTCACTGCTTTTCGCCGCAAGGCCGAGTCCTTGGGAGTAGAGTATCGAACAGGCTGCCGTGTGACGGGGATAGAACGGATGGGAGACCGTTGGCGTGTGGTGTCAGAGCAAGCCAAGTTGGACGCACCTATCCTGGTCAACTGTGCAGGGGCCTGGGCAGGGCAGGTATGTGACTATTTAGATGAACCCGTCCCGCTCAATATCGGAGCTCCAATGATGATGGTGACTGAGCGGTTACCCCCTTTTCTTGAGCTAGTGGTAGGCGTGGCATCCCGTAAGTTGTCGTTTAAGCAGATGCAAAACGGTACTGTATTGATTGGAGGGGCTTATTTGGCTGACCATGACATGGTTAACGAGAGAACAGAGATTGATTTCTTCAAACTCTCTGAAAGCAGCCGCACCGTTGTAGAGCTGTTTCCTAGAATGGCAGGTGTGCGAATTGTCAGGACATGGGCAGGCCTGGAAGCCTTTATGCCCGATCGTATTCCCGTCATTAGTGCCAGTGGAAAAGTCCCTAATGTTTATCATGCCTTTGGGTTCTCGGCCCATGGCTTCCAACTTTCACCCGTTGTCGGGCGCATCATGTCAGAGCTGATTTTGAATCAAAAGAGTTCCTTAAACATCAAACCGTTTTCGATTCAGCGATTTCAAGCCATCGATGCCAGCCATACTTCACATCAGCTTAGTTAACGTTGGTAAAGGGAACGTTACAGCGCTACTCCCTGCTGCATCAGCTGTAACGTATTCTCAATCAGCGGTTTAACCGCATCCCCTTCAATCCCTAAGCGATTATCCAGTAGCAGCATCGCCAAACCATGAACCAACGACCAATTGGCCAACGCCAATAGTTGTGGCTCGCCTGGCTGTATTTCCTGGGCTGCCTGACCATCCGCAATAATATCCACCAAAATTTGAAAAGACTTATTAGCCGTTGTTGTTAACAAAGGAAACGCATCTGCATCTGCACAGTAACTGCCAAACATCACCTGATAGTGGGTGGGGTAGCGTAGCGCATATTCAACATAGGCGATTCCCGTTGCCTGTAGCTGGGCCAGCGGAGTCGATTCAGCATCTCTAGCCTGCTCCAAGTAGCGACTAAACTCCCGAAAACCTTCTTCGGCGACGGCGGCCAGCAGCGCTTCTTTATCAGCAAAATGACGATACGGAGCTGTGTGGGATACCCCAGCCCGACGAGCCACCTGCCGTAAAGATAGGGCAGATATATCCTGCTCCGTAATAATTGCCAGGGCAGAATCTAGCAATGCCCGTCGTAAATCTCCATGGTGATAGCTCTTTTTTGTCGCCATATAAACCTTGAGTTTGAAAATTCTCAGGCAGACTCCTATTTTCGTTAATTATGTTAACGCCGTCAACTTTTATGATGTTGTCCTGTGGTGATAACTGCTCGGCGCGATCGCAATGCCTTGAAACCTGGCAAAATTTTAAGAGGTGACGATGCACAGGTAGAAAATGCCCCAGGCAGTATTTCATTTCCATGGCAGCTTAAATGATTTTCTGCCCCCTGCCCGCAGGCACAAAGCATTTTCTCACACTGTAAAAGATCGAGCGTCTATTAAAGATGCCATTGAAGCCCTGGGGGTACCCCATCCAGAAATTGAGTTGATGGGCTGATGTCTTTTACCCCAGAGCAGAACTCGATACCATAGCCTTTGGCCTGTGTGTAGTTGTCCCCATGGAAAAGTTATCTAATTCTGGAAATCGCTGGCAATTCTGGATTGATCGAGGGGGCACATTTACTGATTTGGTAGCCCAGCGACCCGATGGGGGGTTGGTTATTCATAAACTGCTATCGGAAAACCCAGAACGATATGTGGATGCGCCGCTGCAAGGCATTCGGGATATTTTAGGGATTGCAGCAGGACAGCCGCTGCCCACCGAGCAAATTGGTGTGGTGAAGATGGGCACCACGGTGGCCACGAATGCTCTACTGGAGCGCAAGGGCGATCGCACCCTACTGGTTATTACCCAGGGTTTTAAAGATGCACTGCGCATCGGCTATCAGAATCGACCTGACATTTTTGCCCGCCAGATCGTGCTGCCAGAAATGCTCTACGAGCAGGTGATCGAGGTGGAGGAACGCTATAGCGCCCAGGGCGAGGAGCTATTGCCGGTTGAAACGGAGTCGCTGCTGCCCCAACTGCAACGGGCCTATGATGCGGGTATTCATTCCTGTGCCATTGTGCTGATGCATGGCTATCGTTACCCCGATCATGAGCATCAGATCGCGGCCCTGGCCAAGGACATTGGCTTTACGCAGATTTCGGTGTCCCACGAAGTTAGCCCCCTAATGAAACTGGTCAGCCGGGGGGACACCACCATGGTGGACGCTTACCTATCGCCGATTTTGAAGCGCTATATCGATCGGGTGGCGTTGGAGCTGGGTGCCGTGGGCACAGATAATTCAGACGGTAAGAACACTACTCAAACAGAGCCTAACCAAGGTCCCCAGCTGATGTTTATGCAGTCCAATGGGGGGCTGACCGATGCCCATCTGTTTCGGGGCAAAGACAGTATTCTCTCGGGACCTGCTGGCGGTGTGGTGGGGGTGGTACAGACGAGTGCGATCGCAAATCTCCACAAAATCATCGGCTTCGACATGGGCGGCACCTCCACCGATGTCTCCCACTACAACGGTGAATACGAACGGGTATTTGAGTCAGAAGTGGCAGGTGTTCGCATCAAGGCACCGATGATGGCAATCCATACGGTGGCAGCCGGTGGGGGCTCCATTTTGCATTTTGACGGAGCCCGCTATCGAGTGGGACCAGCCTCTGCTGGCGCTAATCCGGGGCCAGCCTGCTATCGCAAAGGCGGCTGCCTCACCGTTACCGACTGCAACGTTATGCTGGGCAAAATCCAGCCGGAATTTTTCCCCCAGGTGTTTGGCCCTGAGGGAAATCAGTCCCTGGATCGCGAAGTTGTCCAACAAATGTTTGCAGATCTGACTGAACAGATTCACCAGGCGACCGGTGATGTGCGATCGCCCGAGCAAGTGGCAGCTGGCTTTCTGGCCATTGCCGTTGAGAACATGGCCAATGCCATCAAAAAAATCTCAGTGCAGCAGGGCCATGACGTGTCAGAGTACACCCTGTCCTGCTTTGGGGCAGCGGCTGGGCAACATGCCTGCCTGATTGCCGATGCCCTGGGCATGCGACAGATTTTTATTCACCCCCTGGCCGGTGTGTTGTCGGCCTATGGCATGGGGCTGGCCGACCTGCGAGCCCTACGCCAGGCAGCGATAGAACAACCTTTAGTCGCTAGTTTGCTGCCGGACCTGGAAGACAAACTAACTGGGATCACGGCCCCTGCGGTTGCCGAGGTAAAACGCCAGAAGGTTGCCGATGACCGCATTGAGATCCTACCCAAGGTGCATATTCGGTATCAGGGCACCGACTCAGCGCTGATCGTGGCCTTTGGAGATTTATCCACGATGCAGGCCCAGTTTGAGCGAGATTACCACCAGCGCTACGGCTTCACCATGGCGGAGAAGCCCTTGATTGTAGAAGCGGTTTCAGTGGAAGTTGTTGGCAAAATGCCGCTGCCAACGGAGCCCACCCCTGGGTCTCTCCGTTCCCATCCCCCCCAGCCAGCCACCACAGTAACGATGTTTACAGCCGATGATTGGCAATCCACGCCCCTATTTCAGCGCAGTGAGCTACGACCGGGTGATCACATTTCAGGCCCCGCCATTATTGTGGAGGCAACCGGTACCAATATTGTTGAACCGGGGTGGGTAGTGGAGATTAGCGATCGCAACCACCTCATCCTGACCAAATCCCCTAAAGATAAAGACCCAGCAGCAGCCACTGGCACAGAATCGCTGTCACCACCAAGAGAGCTGTCCCAGCAGACCACTGCCGATCCCGTCATGCTGGAGATTTTCAATAATCTGTTGATGGCCATTGCCGAACAGATGGGCTTTACCCTGCAAAAGACCAGCTATTCGGTCAACATCAAAGAACGATTAGACTTTTCCTGCGCCATCTTTGATCAACAGGGGCAGCTGGTGGCCAACGCTCCCCATATTCCCGTTCATCTGGGGTCCATGGGTGAAAGCATCGAAAGCCTGATTGCAGCCAAGGGTGATAGCCTAAAACCTGGCGATGTGTATGTGCTCAATAACCCCTACAACGGGGGCACTCACCTGCCAGATGTCACCGTAATCACGCCTGTTTTTCCCAGGGTCTCCTCACCTGAGTCTGAACAGCCGATATCCCCTCTCTTTTATGTTGCCTCCAGGGGACATCACGCTGACATTGGCGGCATCACTCCAGGCTCTATGCCCCCCAACAGCACAACGGTGAACGAAGAGGGTGTGCTGATCGACAACTTCCAGCTGGTGGATCAGGGGCATTTTCGAGAACAGGAACTCCTGGAATTACTCACCCAGCCACCCTATCCGGTGCGTAACCCCACCCAGAATATTGCCGATCTCCAGGCCCAAATTGCCGCCAATGAAAAAGGGGTGCAGGAGCTAAACAAAATGGTGCAGCACTATGGTCTACCCACCGTCCAGGCCTATATGCAACACGTACAGGACAATGCTGAAGAATCGGTGCGTCGGGTGATTGATGTGCTCAATCCAGGCCAGTTTACCTATGCAATGGATGACGGTTGTCAGATACAGGTGGCCATTAGTTGCGATCGCACCCGCCGCAGTGCCCGCATCGATTTCTCCGGCACCTCACCCCAGCAGACCACCAACTACAACGCCCCAAAAGCCGTCTGCAAAGCAGCAGTACTCTACGTATTTCGCACCCTGGTGGACGACAAAATCCCCCTCAATGCCGGCTGTCTAAAGCCCTTGGAGATCCTTATCCCCGCTGGCTGTATGCTCAACCCCCATTATCCAGCCGCTATTGTGGCCGGCAATGTGGAAACCTCCCAGGTGATTACCGACGCCCTCTATGGAGCCCTAGGCATCATGGCCGCATCCCAAGGCACCATGAACAACTTCACCTTTGGCAATGAACGCTATCAGTACTATGAGACCATCTGTGGTGGCTCCGGCGCAGGTCCCAATTACAATGGCACCGATGCCGTTCAAACCCACATGACCAACTCCCGACTGACCGATCCAGAAGTCTTAGAATGGCGCTTCCCTGTTTTGTTAGAGGGTTTTGCCATTCGTCAGGGTAGCGGCGGCCAGGGCTTACAGTCAGGCGGCAATGGCGTCATCCGTCGCATCAAGTTTCGGGAACCCATGACAGCCGCCATTCTCTCCAACCATCGTCACGTTCCCCCCTTTGGCCTGCATAGCGGCACACCTGGTCAGACCGGTCACAACTCTGTTGTGCGCCAAGATGGCACAACAAAAACCTTGGACAGTAAAGCCATGATCCAAATGCAAGCAGACGATACCTTCATCATCGAAACCCCCGGCGGCGGCGGCTATGGTGCCATTCCCACAGAGTATTAAAATAGCTTGCTCTGCATCAGAGGCTGCCGTGTACACACAAGTATTGGAAATTAGCGTTTACGGTTGTCTAACCCCCTCTAACTCCCCCTTACCAAGGGGGAGAACCGGAGCTTCCCCCCTTACCAAGGCAGGGCTGTTTCATTGTCTGGACAGAAAATCTGGAGGCATTGAAAGCTTATTTGAGGAAAGGCATGCTCTACATGAAGGTGGGCCAAACAACAATGCGATAACCTGATTAATCGACCCCGCCGTAACCCTTAAGTTAATGCCATTGAGGACAACCTAGTAGGCTGGGTCTTAGGGCGGCCTCCCGGCCCTAACCATGGGGGTTTGGGGAACTCGGAGGGACCCCAAGCAACCGGTTTTGGCTCCCTGCGATCATCTCTCGATTCAGTATGAACGAAGTAATAAGCCTTACAGATTTTCTCTGGTGAACACGAAACAACCCTGCCTTACCAAGGGGGGATTAAGGGGGGTAATGCAGGATTGTGAACTCCCTTTCGAGATGTGTGTACACCGTAGCTGTATCAGGGGGGATTAAAAACTAAGCTTATGGCGTTAAGAGGGTTCCTTAACAAACATAGTCATCAAATTAGGCCCCAGCAGATACTGATGTTGCACACATCGAAATCCCACTTGAGTGCCCATGTGTTCTCGCACCTGCGAACCATAGAATTTAATCCCACCTGGAGAAACTGGAACCTTCAACGTTTCCGTTGATACCCGTGCAGCTGGATCAACCAAATAAAACCTGCCCCCCGGACGTAATACCCGATAAATTTCAGCAAACACCTGGTCTGGCGCAGCATAATGCAGAAAACTTAACGTGTTAAAAACCGCATCAAATTGTTTGTCAGCAAAACGCAGTGGGTTAGCATTACCCTGCACAAAAATTAAGCGAGGGCGATGGCGGTTCGTGCGACGCGCCTGACGTAGCATCTCAGGCGCAAAATCTAGACCCGTGCCCTGGAGGTCAGGATACTTAGCTGCTAAGCGATCCAACAAACGCCCGGTCCCACAGCCAATATCAAGCACATGGGAATGCTGCGGTAGGTCAACATAATCTAGCAGCCGCTGATGGGTGGCTTGATAAAATACTGACGGAAATAACAGGTCATACAGGGGTGCCCAGCGATCGAAGAGTTGCCTTTTGTTCGGTGAAGTCATCAATTGACCAGGTCCTAGCTCCATTACCAGAGATTCTAGCGAATTCCCCTAGAAATACGAGTTCACATCCTGGTTTCACATATTCAGAGTTGAGCATTGAGCAACCCGCACCATGAGACTTGCTGTGATTGCAGCCAAAGCCTTCAGTAGCTTGGCAATGAAGTGCCTTATTTGACGTCTATTTTTTGCGATCGCACGGCTAACAGAATAATGCTTTTCCAACGATTCCGGATAGTAAACCCATGCTTCATAAGAAGCTCACATTCTTGCTTTAGGATTAACGTGAAATTAGGAAATCTCCACATCTAAGCTGTTTTAAGGAGAAACGATGACTTCTTTTTTAGAAAAGACCTGAGGTCATTGGCCCATTGAGTAGATATAGGGGAATAGCAGCTAACGCTGTTCTATTTTTATTTTTTGCTGCTGATCCTCAGTATGGGACGTATCTGTCACATTTAGGCTGTTAGCCAGTTTTGCGATTCGATTCATCCTCTAAATCAGCAACAGCTTTTTTTAACCCTCGCATCTCCCCCACCAGCGTTGGATAGTTATGCCAACTCTTGGGAAGTATTTAAACTATGACTAACCCAAAGCCATCCCCCAAATTTTCTCTCCTATTTGCACTCTGGGACTACCTTAATCAGCCCCTGTTTGAGCGCGATGTCCAATTCGTGTGGAATCCTCGTAAGTTCACCATATCCTACAGGTCTCAACTATTAGAACGCTGCTGGTCTAAAGACTATGAAACTGAAAAAAATCGCTATCGGCTAGAAGTTAACTGGCACAATACCGATCCTCAACCTAAGATGCCAGACACCGCTTCCAGTGAGTAAGATGGCTCTGCCAGATTTGAACCTATGGTCGTGATTAAGGTACTGAATGTCTGCCATCGGGTACTGGCCTGTCCTAATTTATTAAGAGTTGTGGATTACCGCTGCGGATGAGCAGGGCTTTACAGCAGTATCGGGGTAAAAGCTTATGCCCCAATCTCTTCAGCACTTATTCAGAACGGGTTGTCGTTGGATATGGCGACGGAATTTACGGGTGAAAATCAGTGTGGTGCTGTTGCTGACGGGGCTGGTTGTGCGGGGTGTCCCCTACTTGATGCCTATTCATGCGACGGATTTAGCCCAGGTGGATCAGGCAGTGGAGTTTCGCGATCGCAACTCTCTCCCCCTTGGTACCCTCCTTTCCCGCGACCAAGAGCACACCGCTGTTGTTCCCCTATCCCAAGTCTCCCCCCATTTTCAGCACGCTATTCTCGCCGCTGAAGACCGACGCTTTTATCACCATGGCCCTGTCGATCTACAGGCCTTAGCCCGCGCTAGTTTACAGGCCATTCGTACCCGCCGCATTGTCAGTGGCGCATCCACTGTGACCATGCAACTGGCTCGCATGGTAAACCCTGTCCCGCGCACATTTCTCGGAAAAGCCCAACAAATTTGGTACGCTTGGCGATTGGCCGCAGGCATGACTAAGGATGAAATTCTTGCCGCCTACGTTAACCGACTCCCCATGGGGGGCAATATCTACGGCGTTGAAGCCGCTGCCCGTGTCTACTTTGGGCTGCCTGCCGCCGATCTAACAGTTGCCCAGGCAAGTTTGCTGGCCGCTTTACCCAATGCTCCGACAGCCCTTAACCCCTACACTAATTGGGATAATCTCAAACAGCGACAGCAGTATGTTCTCAATCAAATGGTGGCCGATGGCACACTAACTCAGGCTCAAGTCAAGCGCATTTATGTCCAACCCGTTACTGTCCAATCGATTGATCAGGGGCTTTTAGTTGCACCACACTTTCTCTTCTGGCTGGCCGCACAGCTCCCTACGGATCACCCTGCCCAAGTCCATACCAGTCTCGATCTGTCCCTTCAGCGTTTTGTTACTGCCCAGGTGCAACAGGCTGTTCAAGGGCTAGCTCTAAAAAATGTACGCCACGCCGCCGCCCTCGTGATCGAAAATGCCACAGGTGACGTTCTAGCCTATGTGGGTTCCCCAAAATACTTTTCTAGTCAACAGACCGGTCAAAACGACGGTGTTCAGGCTCTGCGTCAGCCAGGGTCCACCCTTAAACCCTTCCTCTATCAGCTGGCGTTAGAACAAAACATCATTCAGCCCAACACTATCCTGGCGGATGTGCCCACACACTATGCGATTCCTGGGGCTCAGCTCTATAGCCCCACCGACTTTAGTGAAACGTTTCAAGGTCCGGTGCGGGTGCGAGCTGCTCTTGGTAATTCTCTGAATATCCCAGCTGTGCATATTCTGGAGAAGGTCGGTGTTGATAACTTTCTGGAGCGATTGCGCCAGCTGGGTTTTACCTATCTAGATCAGTCTCCTGACCACTATGGTTTAGGCCTGGCCCTTGGCAGTGGCGAAGTGTCGTTGTGGGAGCTGGCACAGGCCTATTTAACCCTTGCTCATCAGGGTGATCCAAGTATGACTCTCTCTCCAATTCGAAAGGCAACTCATAATGAGCCGTTACCTATGAGTCACAGCCGGTCGAGTGTGTCCCCTTTCATAAGGGGGACCGACAGGGGGGTATCGACATTTGGCGCTACCGATCGAGACTCCTCCGCCTACGGCACCTCCCCTGCGTTAGGGGAGGAAAAGCTTTTGCCACCTTCTCCCACATGGTCTCTTATCACTGATATCCTCTCCGACCCTCACGCTCGTGCCGCTGCCTTCGGTGTCGATTCTGTCCTCAACCTGCCCTTCCCAGCAGCTGTAAAGACCGGGACCTCTTCGGATTTTCGCGACACCTGGACCGTTGGTTTTACTTCTGACTACACCGTTGCCACCTGGGTCGGCAACTTTGATGGCACCCCCATGCAGGATGTTTCTGGTGTGATGGGGGCTGCTCCCCTGTGGCATCGAATTATGGTGCATCTCCATGAGACCCATGAACCTGAACGATTCCCCTCACCTGATGGCATGGTAAAACGACCTATCTGTACACTGACTGGCCAGAAACCCACATCCGACTGTGAAGCCATCGTCCAGGAGTATTTTGCCCTGGAGGATTTGGCAGATTATGAACAGAACACAACAGAATCAAACCAAACCAATGTGGCTGAAAACAGTGCAGAGTTAATAATTGTTTCGCCTAAAACAGGCAGTCAGTTTTTGCTATATCCAAATGCCCAAGACCAACGTCTGGAATTTAAGGTGGTTGATAACACGTCTCAGGAGTCTTCAACTATCGAGTGGCAGCTCAATGGTCAAACGTTAGAGTCTTCTGGCAAACCCTCTTTGTTTTGGTCGATGCAGCCAGGACAGTGGCATTTAGATGTCCGTAGCGGCAGCCGGCGAGCCCAGGTGCAGTTTGATGTACTTTTAGCTGATGAACAACCTGTAAGATCTGGATTTTCTCTTCGGAAAAGTCAATAACGTTTTCTAACACAGATTCTATCCAGAATTAAGAATTGTAGGTATTTCCGTAATCTGTCAGGTCCCATTGGATATGACAAAGAAGTGTGGCCAGTGGTGGAGTCAATGTCAGAAAGGAAAAAGCTACGAAAGCTGTTGATCTACGGACTGATCGGTTTTGTTCTGACATTACTGTTGGCCACCTGTAATCGTCCCAATGCTTTGCGTACGCAAGATCAGAGTGTTCCCATTCCACCGCCCGAACCATTGCCAGCAGTGGCCGCACTCACCGACCCAGACCCGCCCGATTGGATTGAACAGATTAGCCCTACTGGAGAAGCTGAAACACTAGCCCAGATAAGGATTCGGTTTGCTGAGCCGTTGGTGGCAGTGGAGAGTTTGGAAAGTCAAGGGCGTAACGCTACCCTAGAAAAATTTGAAGTCTTCCCTCCCATCCCTGGTGAATTTCGCTTTCTCACCCCGCGTATGGTTGGTTTCCAGGCCGATCGCGCCATTCCCAAGGCCACCCGAGTGCGCGTCACCCTGAAAGCCGGTCTAAAAGATCTCTCCGACCATGAGCTAGACCAGGACCTTGCCTGGACCTTCACCACAGAGCCCATTAAAATCACTAACCTGCCTGGTATTGATAGCAGACGAGGATCAGCCGAGGACCCCATTGATATAGAACCTGTCCTAGAGTTCAACTCTAACGTTCAGCTTGATCTAGCTTCCCTAAAACAACACCTACAACTCTCGACTGAAGATCAAGAGACTGAAGGCCAAGCCAGTTCAATTCCAGTACGGGTAGTTGAGGCCGATTACAAAGACGAGTATCTATCTGCTCGGGAAAAGTTTGGTACCTCGACACGTCCCTGGCAGTACCATGTCACCCCCAATCGCCCCCTCAAAAAAGCCACTCAATACTTTCTCAGCATTTCACCTGGACTGCAGCCTGTAGGTGGAAATCTCCCCACTGAAAATAGTATTGATAGTCTGATTACCACCTACAGCCCCCTAGCCTTCGAGAAGTTAGAGATGGTAGGCGCAGGACAACCCGGTGGAGCTACTGGTCGATTTACCAATGGCCTGGCCCAGCTTGTATTTAATAATGGACTAGTGGCTGAAAGCGCTGCTGAACAAATCACCATCGATCCTCCCATTCAAGCAGGCACTCGCCTACTCCGAGCCTACGATAATGACACGTATGTCAGCCTCAATCCCTGGTCGTTGGAGCCTCAAACCACCTACACTATTACCTTTGGAGCTGATTTAAAAGACCGCTTTGGCCAAAGCCTGGGTAGTCCGGTGACGGTGGACTATACCCCCAGTGATTTAACCGGTGACATCTGGGCTCCCACGGGGCTCAACATTTTCCCAGCTAACCAAGATTTGCAGCTCAACATATCGGCAGTGAATCTGCCAGACAACGCCTATAAAGCTGCCTATCAGGTTGTTCAACCAACGGATTTAGTCAAAACTGACACGGCCTATCCCCGTGGTAACAACACAAGTCTGTTGCCAGACCGCAGCACCTGGTCCTCATTTTCTGTCGCCGCTGAGAAGAATACCTTTGCTGATATTCCCGTGCCCCTACGAGAACAGCTGGGGGGCAACACCGGCATGTTGGCCTATGGCGTTACGGCCCGCGCCAGCACCTATAATCGCAACGGCACTCAACGCTGGCATGAACCCAACTATTACGGACTGGTACAGCTCACCAACCTGGGTGTCTTTGCCCAGTGGTTCCCAGACTCAGGCCAGGTGCGGGTACACCATTTAGCAGATGGCTCAGTCGTCCAGCAGGCCCCCATCTCGATCTATCGCGCCTACACCTACGAAGGCAATCCTCCAGTAGGGACACCCCAGCCCTGTGCCACAGGTAACACTGACAACACCGGCACCCTGAAATTAAATGCCCAAGCTCTCAAATCCTGTATGAATGGAGCTGAGACGTTTGATGACCCGCCAGAACTACTCGTGATTGCCCGTGAAGATAACGATTGGGCATTTGCCCGCACCACACCCTATACCGGCAGTTCTCGCTACGGTATTTATGCAGGTTGGGAAGGGAGTCAGCCCATTTCCCGTGGAAACGTCTTTTCTGACCGTTTTCTTTATCAGCCCGGAGAAACCGCTTGGCTGACTGGCAATGCCTACTATCTACAGAAGGGCAGCCTGCGTCAAGACAAAAACAGCCCTTATACCATCACTCTACAAGGGCCTGAGGGTGAGAAAATTGACCTGGGCACCCAAACAACCAATGACTTTGGCACCTTTTCTGTGAAATGGGATATCAGTGCCGATCAGCCTTTGGGCTACTACTCCGTTTTGGCCTCTGCTGACAATGGCGTAGAACTGCTGGGGAACTTACGGGTAGCCGAATTTAAGCCGCCTAACTTTAAGGTTGCCATGGGCCTTGATCAAGAAACAGCAGTGGCAGGCGATAGTCTTTCAACCAGTGTAGAAAGCAGCTATCTATTTGGAGCACCGGTACAGGGAAGTGAGATCAATTACTATGTCACTCGTCAGCCAACGACGTTTATTCCAGAGGGTTGGGAAGACTTCTCCTTTGGTCGTCGATGGTACTGGCCAGAGGAACGCCCCATTGTTGCCAGTGATGTATTAGAGACTAGCCAAACCCTGGATGACCAGGGGCAAAGTCAGCTTTCCGTAGAGATTACTGATGACCTGCCCTACCCCATGACCTATCGCTTAGATGCTGAGGTGGTGGATGTTTCCAATCTTTCAGTTGCTGATACAAAAGAGGTGACGGTGCTGCCAGAGGAACGGTTGATCGGTTTGCAGAGTGATTTTGTAGCCGATGCTGGAGAGCCCTTCGATGTGGAGGTGATTGTTACCGATGCTGCGGGGCAAGCTCAGTCTGGTCAGTCAGTACAGTTGGCGCTAGAGCGCATGAATTACACCAGCGTCACTGAGGTGATTGAGGGCAGTGTTAACCCCAACTATCAGGTGGAATATGAGCTAGTAGATGAGGTAACGGTTCGTTCTGGTAATACGACTAAAACAGTGCAGCTGACAGCCCAAGAAGCAGGACCTTACCGCATTCAGGCCACGTTGGGTGATGAGCGCTCTGCTACGGATACCCGGATTTGGGTGTCTGGTGCTAACCCTGTTTACTGGGGCAGCCGCTATAACAATAATCGGCTAGAGGTGCAGCTGGACAAAGACAGCTACGTCCCTGGAGAAACAGCCACGGCGATGATCCAATCGCCCTATGACGCAGGCGAACTGTATTTTGCCGTAGTCCGCCAAAACACCCTCTATGAAGAAGTGGTTTCCGTTAGCGGTGGCGCACCCCAGGTGCAATTCACCGTTACCCCAGACATGTTGCCTAATGCAGCCGTGGAAGTCGTTCTTGTTCGCCAGGGAGAGCGGTTGGAAACTGTCGAAGTTAATAATCTGGAGAATCTAACCAGCATTGGCTTTGCCCCATTTCAAGTAGATCTGGCGTCTCGTTATCTAAAGCCAGAAGTGACACCCACTGAATCCGAGATTCGTCCGGCTGCCGAGCAAACACTCAATCTCACCCTTAAGGATGATCAAGAGCAGCCTGTGTCAGGTCAGTTTACAGTGATGGTAGTAGATGAAGCCGTCCTCCAGCTTAGTGGCCATCGTCCACCGGATTTAGTGGAGACGGTGTATGCCGAACAGTCCATTTCCACCCGCTTTGCGGATAACCGTTCGGATGTGGTGTTACGACCGCTGAGTTCTCCCCTAGAAAAAGGCTGGGGCTATGGCGGCGGATTCTCGGCAGGCGGTGAGAGTACCCGCATTCGCAAAGACTTTCAGGCGCTGGCCTACTATAACGGCTCAGTACTGACGGACGATCAGGGGCAAGCTCAGGTGAGCTTTACCCTACCCGACAATCTCACCACCTGGCGCGTGATGGTGGTGGCTACTGACGGCAATCTAAATTTTGGCAATGGCGATGCCACGTTTGTTGCCACCCAGCCCTTAATCACTGCGCCAATTTTGCCCCAATTTGCTCGGCCTGGCGATCGCATAATGGCTGGCTTGTCGGTGACTAATACCACAGACCAGCGGGGTCGGTTAAAAATCCAGGGAGATGCGGCTGACGGCCTGAGCTTTGCTGATGAAGAGTCAACGACAAGCCTTGAAGAACGTGGTAAAAAAGGCACCCAGGCCTATCGCTTCCCTATGGAAGTAACCACAGCGGGAGAAGCGCAGATACAATTTCAGACCCAGCTAGGCGATGAGGCTGACGGCTTCCAACTGCCGTTAACTGTCAAGCCGTTGACGATTAATGAACAGGTGGTAGATGCAGGATCGACTACGGACCCGGTCACCATTCCCGTGAATGTGGACAAAGATGTGGTGTCGGATGTGGGTGGCTTAGATGTCTCTCTCTCTAGCACCCTGCTAACGGATATCAAAGCACCGGTGCAACAGATGGAGTGGGTAGAGTCGTTACCGAATCTTTCCACGGCAGCCAGTCAGCTGAGTATTGCGGCTAATTTACAAATTCTCAGCCAGCAATATGGTCAGGTGCTGGATGGATTTGATCCACAAGCAAAAGCCAATCAGGCACTGCAGCGCATAAAGATATTACAGCGTCCCGACGGTGGCTTTTCCAGCTGGCCAGGCGGTGAACAGTCTGACCCCTTTGTCACACCCTATGCCGCTAGATCCTTGGCCCAGGCCAAAGCCGCTGGATTCTCGGTGGATGGAGCCTTGATGAGCCAGCTCCAGAAGTATCTATCTGAGCTGCTAAAAAATCCAGGGCAGGTGGACTGGTGTTCATCGCCCCAATGCAAGAGCCAGGTGCGTTTAGAAGTGCTGTTAGCATTGTCGGATCTAGGCGATGTGCGACAAGACTTTTTGTCATACCTATACGACAATCGCGACGAGTTTGACTGGGTTGGCCAAATTAAGCTAGCGCGTTATCTGTCTCAGTTGGACAATTGGCAAACGGCAGCTGATACCCTGGCCAATCAGGTTCAGGAATCGGTTTACGAAACAGCCCGCAGTGCTACGGTGAACCTGCCCGATGGGTGGGGTTGGTGCCACTCCCCTGTGAGGGCCCAGGCTGAAATCTTAAATCTGTTTGTAGCAAGAGAGGGCAGTCCTGAACTGTTGGGACGACTGGTAGAAGGCCTACTAGCCCTGCGGCGGGAAGGCAGCTGGGGATTCCCTTACAACAATGCTCAAGCCCTCGGTGCGCTAGTGACCTATGCTCGACGCTTGCCTGAGCCGCCTAATTTTGAGGCAACGATCCAGTTGGCCAGTAAGCAATTGGCTCAACAACAGTTCCAAGGCTATCAGCAGCCGAGTTTAGATATCTCTATTCCCATGGCAGAATTGCCCAAGGGTACGTCAGATTTAGTCCTTAACAAAGCTGGTGACGGAGAACTACACTACTTGAGTGCCTATCGCTATCGGCTAAAAGGTAATGCTCCCGGTCGTTTACAAGGCTTGCGTGTCACCCGCACAGTGCGTCCAGCAAACGAATCAGAGATGCTCTATCAAATGGGTCTGAGTCGGGTAAAAGAGAATCTCTCATTAGACGTAGGCCAGGTGTTTGATGTGGGCCTGGAAATTATTACCGACCATCCGGTGAACCATGTGGTGATTACGGATCCGCTGCCTGCGGGTCTGGAGCCCATTGACACGTCATTCCAGACGAGTACGGCCTATTTCCAGCCGCAGCAGGATAGTTGGCAGATTGGTTATCAGCAGTTGGGTCGCGATCGCATCCTTGCCTATGCTGACTACCTCGACACAGGTGTCTACACCTTGCATTATCTTGTCCGTTCAGTCACACCCGGCACTTTCCTCTGGCCTGGCTCAGAGGTACAGCTGGAATATGCCCCCGAAGAATTTGGTCGGGCTGCCACCACCACCTTAGAGCTACAGTCAGCAAGAGAATAGATGATCCTGGAATGTTGAAAACTAAAGTTTTCTCCTATGAACAAGGTTTATAGGCTTATTTCTTAAGCCATGTCTGGGTTCGTTGTTGTAACCCTCTCGTTAGCAACCAATAAATTCCCTTAACCCCTAAGCTTGTCAACACAATTAACACTGACATCGCTGCCGCCGCAGACACATCTCCCGCATCATCCATATTGACAATGGCCACAGATGCTAATGGTAGTTTGGGTGGATAGAGAAAGATCACCGCCGATACCGTCACCATGGCATTGATGAAATAATAGATCCCAATTTCCAGAATCGCCGGTAAACACATGGGGACCGTTACCCGCCAGAAGGTTTTATAAAACGGGACTGACAGAGAGGCCGATACTGCCTCAAATTCTGGATCAAGTTGTTTTAGAGCTGTGCTGGCAGTCAAGAAACAAACTGTCGAAAAGTGGATAATCGTACACAGGACTAAAATTCCCATGGTGCTGTATAGTCCATTGAGTGGATTTAGCAGGGCATAGCCAGTAAAGGGAATACTGATGGTGCGCTGGTTAAAGAAGAACACATAGGCCAGACCCAAAACGAGTCCTGGTAATGCTAAGGGTATTGTCGAGAGAAAGTAAGTTACATTCCGTAGCCATTTCATGCCCCTACCTTTTTCAACTAAGTAGGCAATGGTAAACACCAAAGCAGTTCCCAAGACTGCTGTGTAAAACGACATCCGAATACTGTTCCAATAAGCTCTATAGCCACCGCCACCGACACGACTAAAGTCATAGTTTCGCAAACTTAGACTAAAGTCATAGGGCCATACTTTAACCAGGGAAGCAAAGATAATGGTGCCAAACACAATGATGGCCGCTGAGGCAATCAGGGTACAGCAGGCAAACATCATCCAGTCCAAAACTGGCTGTGGTTTGGGCTGTAATGGAACGGCTTTAGCGCTAACTAACGCTGTTTGCCGACGCTGAATCATGCGGTCAAGCACAAAGGCCAGCACGGCAGGCACCAGCAGGAACACACTGATGGTGGCACCCATGGAGAAGTTTTGTTGGCCAATCACCTGCTTATAAATATCGGTGGCCAGAACATTAAAATCCCCACCAACAACCTTAGGCACTCCGAAATCCGTAAAGGCAAGAATAAAACAGACAAAAATGGAGCTAATTAAGCCAAATTTAACCCCTGGCAAGGTAACCGTAAAAAAGGTACGAATAGGAGATGTGCGCAGAGCTTGAGCTGCTTCATACAGACGAGCATCTGTCAGACTGAGAGCCGTGGTCAAGATCACCACTGCCTGAGGAAAACAGTAGAAAAATTCCCCCATCACAATACCTGTGGGGCCATACAAATTAATGTCCCAACCTACTTGAGTGACTAATCCCTGATTTCCAAATAGGTAAATCAGGCCAATCGCATGGGCTAGAGGGGGAATGTAAAGGGGTAACAGACTCAATAGTCGAAAGACACCTTTACCAGGCATGGCGGTACGGGTCAGGGCATAGGCATATACAAAGGCCAGGCTAACGGAAACCAGGGTGGTCAGAAATGCCACATATAAACTGTTACCAAAAGAGGCCAGCAGAGAAGGCGTTGTCAGGTATTTTAGATAATTATCAAAGCCCACCCAGGCACCATCGGTGTCTTGTAAACTCCGCAACACCATAGGGAACAAAGGTAAGATCACACCCACGGTGAGCCAAATAACAGCCAAGATCAGTGCGCCCCGCATGATCCAGTCTTCTCGGGTAATCACTTGTTTAATGGGCTTATTACCAGCGGTCAAGGCAGCTGGTGGCGGTAAGGATGGAGAAACAGTCATGATTTCAAAAACCTTTACTGTCTTGTTGTCGTAAAAGTGTTACTTTCTGAATCGATTAGTTTTCTGCTGCAAATACACGAATAGATTCTGGGGGGAATTGAATCACCAGCTGAGATTGCAGGCCCAAGTCAAATCTCAGAGCCTCTGTAGTGGTAATTTCCACCAGCATTGGTGAGGCTGCCTCTGTGCCGGACTGAGTCACCACATCTATTGGCATCAGGGATAGTTGATAGCTAGACCCTAAAAATTCTAGACCTGTAACTACGGTTGAAAGAACGTTTGCAAGACCTACTGGAGCATGCTTTCCCAAGACTTGAACATCTTCAGGACGAATTGCCAGGGTGACTGCTTGATTGGTCGGTACATCATTTCTGGGGGTCTGCAAATATAACTCTCCACATTGAACTTGATCAGTGGAGATGACCTGTCCTGGAAGAAAGTTCATTGTACCAATAAAGTCAGCTACGAACGGAGAATTGGGTTGTTGGTAAATCTCGTAAGCAGTTCCCACCTGGGCCAGGTAACCGTTGTTCATTACCACCACACGGTCGGCCATGGCCATGGCTTCTTGTTGGTCATGGGTCACCATCACTGTGGTGATATTCAACTCCCTTTGTATACGGGCAATTTCGCTACGCAGTTTCACACGCACTTTAGCATCCAAGGCAGAAAGGGGTTCATCCAGCAGCAATAATCCAGGGGAGAGTGCTAAGGCCCGTGCTAAGGCCACCCGCTGTTGTTGTCCACCGGACATTTGAGCTGGATATTTATGACCAATTTGGCCTAAACCTACTTTGTCTAAAAGCTCTGTAACTCGGGCTGTAACTTGTTCTTTTGGGTGACCTGCGTTTTCTAAACCGTAGGCAATATTTTGGGCTGCGGTCAGGTTAGGAAATAGGGCATAGGATTGAAATACGATTCCAAAGTCTCGTTGATAAGGAGGGAGTGCTGAAACATCTTTCCCATTTTGGATAACGCGTCCACTGGTTTGGGGATCAAGGCCAGAAATAATACGCAGCAGTGTGGATTTACCACAACCACTAGGTCCCAGGAGACAGACTAGTTCACCTGGATAAACGTCTAGATAAATGGCTTTGAGGGCAACAAAGGAACCAAACTGTTTATAGGCGTTTTCGATACGCAAATAGGGCTCGGCCTGCCTTTCTGTTGTGACAACGGTACCGTGCCGTTGAACTAACGGGTCAGAGTCAACCGAAGGGATGGATTGGGACGAAACCTTAGGCTCATTAGGAGAATGCATTGTCGTAATTCCTAGCTAGCTGGGGGATGGATTTATTCTTTAGGCTCAGACTTGCCGTCGTAGCGATTGGTCCATTCTTCTAGGATGCGATCGCGATTCTCAGCCGCCCAATTAAAGTCATTTTCGGCCAGTTGAGCAATGGGATCGGCAGGGAAACCAGCGGGTACCGGAACATCTGTTTTCACCGCCGTGATTGCATAGCTTTTCGCATACTTCTCAGAAATTTCAGGGGTAATGGCCCAATCTAAAAAGGTTTTAGCCGCAGGCTTAATGTTGTCTTTCTTAATCAGAGCATTGGCTTCCATTTCCCAGCCAGACCCTTCTTGTGGAAAGACGGGTTCGATGGGTTCTCCATCATTCTTTTGCTTAACCGCCCGATAGCCAAAGGAAATACCAATGGGATATTCACCTGCCCCTGCTAATTTGCAGGGCTTAGAACCTGAGTGAGTGTACTGAGCAATATTGTCATGCAACCCATCCAGATACTGCCAGCCACCCTCTTCACCCTTGAGCTGAAGCAACGAAGACACCGACAAAAAGCCTGTCCCCGACGATGCTGGATTTGGCATTACCAGATGACCTTTGTACACTGGATCGGCTAAATCTTCCCAGGACTCGGGTATGGGCAATCCCTTAGCCTCTACTTCTACGGTATTCACACAAAATGCAGAAATCCAGGCATCAATGCCAATCCAGCGGGGAGGATTTTGAGGATCCCGAAATCGCGCCTCAACTTTTTCCAACCCTGCCGGGGCATAGGGTTCTAACAGTCCTTTTTGATCAGCCAGTACCAGGCTGGACGCGGCTAATCCCCAGACAACATCAGCTTGAGGATTATCTTTTTCCGCCAAGAGTTTAGCCGTAACAATTCCTGTCGAATCACGCACAATGTTGACGTCGATATCCGGATAGGCAGACTTAAACCCAGCTAGGTAGCCTTCAATCTGGTCATCTTCGATGGCAGTGTAAACAGTAATCGAACCTGCTGTTGCACTGGCGGTATCAACGGCTGCCGCACCCGATGTATTGGCACCGCTAGTGTTTGTATCCTCTTTGACAACACATCCGTTGACCGCAATGGCGACTATTAAACTGGCTAGGGACGTGGAACAAAGACTTAGAAACCGTTTTCTTGAAAGCATAAGTGACATTCCTATTTGGGGAACTAAAAGATAGAACGCCGAGCAGACGGGAAGAGAAAATACTTGCTGAGCTGAATTAACAAACGATGCGAGTTCAACAGACCCAGAGTGCGATTAAACAGGGAAATACAGCATGTATAACGGGATGGAGAACTCGAGCTGAACCGTAGCAGTATGACGATTGACTAGACGTTATGGACCAGATATCCATGGGTGGCTAGTTGTCTAGACAAGTTGAATGATATTGAGCTTACTTTGATAAATCGTTAAGGCAGGGTTAAGCTTCCCAAAAATTGGGTTCGATACCTTTTTGACATTGATTGTTAGTTAGCCTTGCTCAACCAGGGGCAAAAGAGGTCTTCAGGAATCAATCAGCAACTTTATACTTATTGGCCCGGAGTACTCAGGCATCACTCAGTAACTCGGCACTATCGGCCTGGAGTATTCAAGAATCAATCACCAGCTCGATACTATCGGCCTGGAGTATTCAAGAATCAATCACCAGCTCGATACTATCGGCCCGGAATCGTGTGATTGTGTACTCAATGGCTGTGCCGTACTGGTTTTCGTTAATGGACTGTACCAGCAGAATCGACTGATTTTTGGCAATTTTTAGGAGTTTGGCATCTTGAGGCTTGACCGGACGAGACGAGATAAACGTGCGACGACGAATGTGGTCAAATCCATAAACGTCATGCATAAGCTTGGAAATTGATGCGAACTCAGACAATTTCTCGGCAATATTAGGGCAGGATGCGATCGCAAAATAACTCGTTGACACATTTAGCGGTTTGTCATCTGCCCACCCCGTTGTTTCGTATTGAACGACAACATCTCCCAGGTCAAGGGCTAAATATTCAGCTACCTTGCCGGTCGCCACGGTTTCAGTGAGCTGAAGTACTTTTTGTCGAGACGAACGGCCCTGGGCCTGGAGTGAGTTGTTATAACGAACACGCTTACCAATGGGATAGTTAATGGGCGCGTCTGCAACAAAGACCCCCAGACCTTTATCTACCCGGAGCAATCCTTCCTCTTTTAGTAGGTCGACAGCCTGACGCACAGTATGTCGATTGACTCCAAAGCGAATGCCTAACTGCTGTTGACTCGGCAACCTATCACCAGTTTGATAAACACCTTGCTGAATATCGTGGCGTAAATCGTTGGCAATTTGCACATAGCGGGGCAGCGCTGATTGAAACATTGTCAACACACAGTGGCCAAAGTGCTTATTCGCTCAATCGTAACAGTATAGCAAGCTAAATACTGAAATTTATAGTAAATGGCTGAATGCATTCAGCCATTTACTGAGCACATAACTGCAGCTAAATAGAGATTTCAGCCATAACTGATGTCATAAACTATGTGCGCCAAAATATAGTTAGCAACCATTATTGTCAATTTTCCCATATGGAGTAAAATCTAGATGTCTAGACAGCTAGATATGTTGTTTTTTGAGTGATCTTTACATTAGGGGGTGTCAAGGATGTCTAGAATCCAGTTAGTTGTATTTGATATGGCTGGTACTACCGTTCAGGATCATAACGAGGTGCAGCGTTGTTTTTTTGAGGCAGCTGATGCAACAGGGTTGAAGGCAGATCCTAAAAAAATCACGGCCATGATGGGCTGGTCCAAACGGTTAGTGTTTGAGACTCTCTGGCAACAACAAATTGGGGGGGATCATCTCCATTATTTACATCGGGTAGAAACCTCATATCAAGCGTTTAAGCACATACTTGAAAACCATTACAGGACTCAGCCAGTCTTACCAACGGCAGGATGTTTGGATGTCTTTGATTGGCTGAAGTCTCAAGATATCCAAGTGGCGCTAAATACAGGTTTCTATCGCCAGGTGACAGATATTATTCTGGAGCGTTTGGGCTGGGATCGTGGTCTTGATAAAAACTATGCAGGGACTACGGATAGTGTTATACAGGTATCCGTAACCCCATCGGAAATTTATGGCAATGAGGGTAGACCAGCTCCCTACATGATTCAAAAAGCTATGTATTTGTTGGGTATTAAGGATCCTCAGGCGGTCGTTGTCGTTGGTGATACGCCATCAGATCTAGAGGCCGGTATCAATGCCCACTGTCGTTGGTCGTTAGGTGTCACTAATGGCACCCATAGCCGTGAACAGTTAGAGCTATATCCAAATCACGGTCTTTTGGATTCGCTATCAGCATTAAAGGACAAAGGCATTGCTGATCCTCAAGATGGCTTTAATTGTGAGACACCGTCCAATAGCAATCGCTCTAGACCGGTGCATCCCCTAAATCAGCAATCGCAAGACAAAATTGCGAAGGTCTAGCTGCATTATCTGACGTTTCTAGAAATAAAATCCATCTCACGAACAGGGAGTATAACGACTATGGCAAATGTAGAACGCAGGGTTGATGTAGCCATTGTAGGCGCTGGGATTGTTGGGCTTGCCCATGGGTTGGCTGCTGCGAAACAAGGTAAACGTGTTGTTGTTTTTGAGCGAAACCTTCAGTGTGTTGGTGCTTCTATCCGCAACTTTGGGATGGTATGGCCGATTGGTCAGCCTGGTGGGACGTTGCTGGATCGGGCGTTGCGATCGCGCAAAATTTGGCTAGAGCTATCAGCAGCAGCTGGGTTTCATGCCAATCCCTGTGGGTCTTTACACCTGGCGTATCGCCCCGATGAACTGGCGGTATTAGAAGAATTTATCGCTGAGCGACAACAATATACCAATACTGTTGCCCTCTTAGCTGCTGATGCAGTTAATCAGAAAAGCCGTGCAGTTAGAACAGAGGGATTACTAGGTGCCCTTTGGAGTGACACTGAAGTAATCGTTGATCCTCGAGAAGCGATTCGTAAATTACCTAATTACTTATCCCGTACCTATGGCGTAGAGTTTCACTTTGGTACTGTTGTCACTGACATTGCATCTCCATATTTATTGGCAGATGGCAAGCGTTGGCAGGCTGAACAAATCTTTGTATGTAGTGGAGCTGATTTTGAAACCCTTTATCCTGAACTTTATCGTGATAGCTCCATTACGAAAGTCAAGCTCCAAATGATGCGTACTACCCCTCAGCCAGATGGCTTTAGTATCGGCGTACCCTTGTGTGGTGGGTTAACACTGACCCATTATGCTGCTTTTGCCAACTGCCCCTCTTTGGCTGCATTAAAAGCTCGCATTGAGCAAGAAACCCCTTATTTTCCTCAGTGGGGCATTCATGTCATGGTTTCACAAAATGCATTGGGAGAATTGATTATTGGCGATTCCCATGAGTATGGCGATAACCCAGATCCTTTTAATCGGGCTCACTTGAACCAATATATTCTGGACTATCTAAAAAGTTTTTTCCAAGCTCCCTCGCTAGACATGGCTGCAACCTGGCATGGCGTTTATGCTAAATTACCGGGCAAAACAGAATTAGTTCTCTGTCCAGAAACTGGAGTTACAATTATTAATGCTTTGAGTGGGGCAGGCATGACCCTCTCTTTTGGATTAGCAGAAGAAGTAGTCGCGGCGATATCAGGAGAAGCCGTGGTTGCAGCGGCATAAAGCATGACTACGTCGCGGCAAGTCATCATTAGTCCACGATGAGACTACAATTTTTCAAGTACTTCTCTAGCAGCAGGACAGTTTTTGCGAGGATCTTGCTGATTTTGAAAAAAGCTTTCTAGTAAAGGCCTAATTTCTTGGGGTTTACCGGACGTGTTACGATTTTGTTCCCAGAGACTAAATAGAAATTGAGCCTCTTTAAAATACTCTGATCCACTTCCTTCTGGAATTTTACAGAGTCGAATAAAGGAGGTGCTAAATTTACCCTCTGTTGCTTTAATAATCGCCGTGTCATAAAGGGCACCATCCAATTTATTCTGACAAAAGTTAGTCCATTTCTCCTCGATCTGCGTCTTAAGTCTTAACAATTCTTCCACAATTATCTCATTGCTCTCAAAATCATCTTGACAATAATTTTCTGTAATTACAGGCAACTCGCTTATGACAGGTTGAGACGAAGTTTTAAACATAAAATAGGCAACAACACCAAGTGCCGATATCATGAAAGCGGCTGTTGACCACGTCATTGAGGAGCCAGAAGCATCCCTTTTTATATCTTGTTTACGCATGATTAAGGTCTACTCACATAATTATGGTGGCATCACTTCCCGCTTTTTCATCTTCCAGCGTTACCCTTAATCCTCTTCTAGCCGCTGTGAAAATACCCACATTATTACTAGTATTTTGAATGTAGCCGCTTTCATTTAAATTTAACGCGTAAAGAGATAACCCTATCAGCACCCAGGCTATTAAACTCAATAGGAAAGTAACGACCACTACACAGCTACACCCCAAAGCTTGGTAAAGAAATTGCTGAGTAACAGGATAAACACTACTAAACTCACGGGAGAAACTTTGTGCAAAAATCCCCACTGCTATCGTCCCCCAGATACCACAGAAGAGATGAACAGGCACAGCACTGACTGGATCATCAATGCGTAACAGTTTTTTTTCAAGTAAGCCCTCACCAATCAGCACCAGGATGCCGCCGACGGCTCCAATAATGCATGCGCCTAAAACATCTACATAAGCAGACGAAGCTGTAATACTGACTAATCCTCCTAGCAAGCCATTTATAATAGATGAGAGTTTTACTTTATAGCCCGTTACCAGAGGACTATAAAATAGAATGGCTAAACCTCCAGCAGTGGCAGAAAACATCGTTGTGGTAATGACATGGGGAACATAGTCTAAAAAGCGTGTTGAACCACCATTAAAGCCAAACCAACCAAGCCACAAAATTAAACACCCTAACGTAGTAAAC
Source organism: Leptothoe sp. EHU-05/26/07-4 (assembly GCF_043421015.1). Lineage (NCBI taxonomy): Bacteria > Bacillati > Cyanobacteriota > Cyanophyceae > Nodosilineales > Cymatolegaceae > Leptothoe > Leptothoe sp. EHU-05/26/07-4. The sequence continues at coordinate 166,416 of NZ_JAXSQV010000003.1, read as the reverse complement.
CCTGTATTGCAGGGCTCAAATTTTTCAGTATCTCTCTCAAAAAGGAAGGTTTCTTGCTCTGCATCATATCCAAACCGTCCATCCCTTGGCCCTAGGACCCAAGCACCGACTAATGCAGCTGTTCCTCCAACTGCATGAATTACGGTTGCACCAGCGAAATCATGGAAGTTAAGCACATTTGCGATCCAACCACTTTCTCCCCATACCCAGTAACCCACTAGCGGATAAATAAAACCAACAAGAATAAAACTAAAGAGGATAAAGCCCCAAAATTTAATTCTTTCTGCAACGGCCCCAGACACAATCGTTGCTACAGTGCCAGCAAAAGATAATTGGAAAAAGAAAATTGCTGCAAACGACCTGTTTTCCCAAAAGCTTCTGACATATTCAAAACCTTGTGGAAAAGGATTTAAATTTTCCTTGGATGGAAAGATGAAATCCACAAAAAAACCAACTTGTCCAAAGAGAGAATTTTCACTATCGCCAAACATAAAGCGAAAGCCAAACAGGAAAAATGCACTTGCTGCCACACAAAATACGATTAAATTCTTAGCTAGAACATTAGTCGAGTTTTCAGTTCGACAAATTCCTGCTTCAAGCATGGCAAACCCAGCATTCATGAAGAAGACGAGTAACGCTGCAATCACCATCCAAGCAGTGTTGACCGCAGAGAAAAGCTCTATGTTCGTTGGAATTTGACTAGTAGATTCTTGGGCAAATGATTGAGTCGATATAACTAGTAAGAACGTAACTGTTAATAAACTAGTGAACAACCAGTGTTTTGATAATCGACTCACTAAAAGATTCATATTTCTAGAGAACAAGAATTTCAATTAACCTTCTGCATAAATGAAAGGTATAAATTTAAGCTGGGCAATTTTGATATCTATTTCGATGTGATCGCTTGTTAGGGGGTCTATTTATACCTTGAAGATTGCACCCACAATCGCTTTCATGACCAAGATGCATTTATCCCCATCGAGAAATTCTATACATCTAGACATTAAGTATCAGAGTATCTAGTTGATATCTAATATGTCATTGACAGAAGAGGCCATTATCTATGCAAAATTGGCCAAGTTCAATCCGTGTTTTGGGCAGGAACTTGGTCAGAGTATTATTCGTCACTAGCCTGGAAGCTCTGATTGAAGGGCAATTGGTCAAAGGATACTTTTTCGCTTGTGGCCAGCTACGAATGATTTCGAAAATTGCCCTGAAACGATACAAACGTTAGGCAAACATATAAGTGCATTCAACGTTAATGTTTATTAGATGACTCGTAAGCTACATCAAACGATCGTAGACACCTCTATTCGGATACCTGGCTACGAAATTATTGAAAACCTCTACAGTAGCAAACGAACTCTGATCTATCGGGCCATACGTCAGGCTGATCAGCAAATAGTCATCCTAAAGTTATTTCATAATTCGGAGCCTAACCTTAAAGAACTTGTCCGGTTTCGTAATCAATACTTAGTCACTCGGCAGCTGCAACATCCAGGAATTCATCAGATCGAAGCCTTGCTGCCCTATCAAAATGGCCTAGCTTTGGTTATGCTTGCTGACGATCGCTGTTCTCTTAAAGATTATCTAGAGAATAATGTTCAAGCTGGCTTGCCCCTGGCTGAGGTGTTAACTATTGGCATTCAGATGGCCGAGGTGCTCCATTATTTGGGAGAAAAGCGCATTATTCACAAGGATATTAAACCGGCTAATATTCTGATTCATCCAGATACCTTACAGATTCAACTCATTGACTTTGGATTGGCATCGTTGCTGCCCAAGGAAGTTCAAGAGCTGTGTGCCCCCAAGCACTTAGAAGGGACATTGGCCTACATGGCTCCAGAGCAAACGGGGCGCATGAATCGTGGGATTGATTATCGTGTGGATTTCTATAGTTTGGGGGTGACGCTGTATCAGTTGCTAACAGGGCAGCAACCTTTTTGGGCCTCTGACTCCTTAGGGTTGATTTATTGTCATTTGGCTCAGCCACCTACTCCACCGGTTGAGATTCTGGGTGTCGACTCCGGTCAACCCATTGATATTCAAAGGATACCGACGGTTGTCTCTGACATTGTGCTCAAGTTAATGGCCAAAAATGCAGAGGATCGTTATCAGAGTGGCCTGGGGTTGAAGTATGACTTGGAGCAGTGTCTATGTCAGTGGCAAGAGACCGGCACGATTACTGACTTTGAGCTGGGACAACGAGATAGGTGCGATCGCATCTTACCGCCCCAGCATCTCTATGGACGCGACACAGAGGCAAAAAAACTGCTAGATGCATTTGACCGAATCATAGCGGGGAGTGTAGAACTAATATTAGTCGCTGGTTTTTCTGGCATTGGTAAAACAGCCGTTATTAGTGAAATCCATAAACCCATTACTCGCCAGAGAGGCTATTTTATCCAAGGCAAATTCGACCAATTTAACCATAGTCTGCCATTCTCCGCCTTTGTCCAAGCCTTTCGCAACTTAATGGGCCAGTTATTGGGAGAATCAGATACGGCTCTGGCTGCATGGAAAACAAAAATCCTGGAAGTCGTTGGAGAAAATGGGCAGGTTTTAATCGACGTCATCCCTGAGTTAGAGTATGTTATTGGCCCCCAATCTAGGGTTTCTCAACTGTCTGGCAGCGCGTCTCAAAACCGCTTTAATTTACTTTTCAGCAAATTTGTTGGTATCTTTACCACCCAAGATCATCCTCTAGTCATTTTTCTAGATGATTTACAGTGGGTGGACTCAGCCTCCTTAAGGCTACTGGAGCTATTGCTCACTCAGTCAGACGCAGATTGTTTATTGATTTTGGGTGCCTACCGAGATAATGAGGTGTTTCCAGAACACCCTCTAATGTTGACACTGGAACAACTTCAAAAGCAACAGGCCAGCCTCAGGACATTAACACTGGCACCCTTAAAAGCCAAAGATGTTACCCACTTAGTTGCAGATACGTTACGGTGTCCTGCAAACACCGTAACTCAGTTATCACAAAGGCTCTATCCCATTACCCAGGGGAATCCATTTTTTACCCTTCAATTTTTGCAAGGTCTCTATGAGGAAGGCTGCATACAGTTTGATGCAGCAACGGGTAGCTGGCAATATGACCTGACACACATGCAACAGGTTGAGTTAGCCGATGATGTGGTGGACTTTATGGTGAAGCGTCTGCAGAAATTACCCGCTGCAACCCAGGAAACTTTAAAGTTGGCAGCTTGTATTGGCAATCGCTTTGATCTTGAAACATTGGCTATTATTTGCGAGATCCGTCAGGGGAAGGTGGCGGCAAATTTATGGAAGAGTTTACGAGCAGGGCTGATCATCCCAGAAACTGAAATCTATAAGTTTTTCCAAAGAGCTGATAAAGGTGTTGCCAGCCTTAAAGATATTACAGTTGACTACCACTTTCTACACGATCGGGTTCAACAAGCCGCCTATGCTCTGATTCCGCAAACTGATAAACAAGCAATTCATCTTAAGATTGGACAGCTACTTTTAAAGAAAATGTCTCCCAGTGATCAAGAGGAGACCATTTTTACGATCGTTGGCCAGCTTAATATGGGTCGTGATCTTTTGACCACGCAAGCAGACCGCACACAGTTGGCTCAGCTAAACTTACAGGCAGGCCGTAAAGCTAAAGCATCCACAGCCTATAGTGCTGCCCTTGGCTATTTGACCATTGCCCGCCAACTGTGTGCTCCAGATAGTTGGCAACATGACTATCAAGCTACTTTGGAGACTTTTATTGAGGCATTAGAGTTAGAGTACTTGAATACCAACTTTGATGTGGTAGAACCCCTTGCTGACGAAATTCTTCTTAAAACACAAAATTTGCTTGATCGCATCAAAGTCTATGAAATAAAAATTCGAGTGTGGATTGGCTATGGAGATCAACATCGGGCATTAGAGATCGGTCTGGATGTTCTCAAGCTTTTAAATATCCCTCTTCGTCACCATAAGCCTGATTCTGTTGCTAATGTTGCAGGGCTGATTGATGTCCCAGCCATGAACGATCCATACAAATTGTCTGCCATGACTATTATGGCCCACATCATTACACCTGCGTGGGCCGTCAGCCCTGATGATTTTAAGAGAATCACCTTTACTATGGTGGATCTGTCCCTACAACATGGAAACTGTGCGGCTTCTGCCTTTGGCTATGTCTGGTATGGCACTCTGCTATGTGAAACCCTAGGCAATATTAGCGAAGGCTATGAATTTGGCCGATTATCCGTTGATTTACTCAATCACTTTGATGCCCGTGAATTAGAGTCTAAAGTATTAGTTTTATATGCCAGCTGTGTGATTCTTTGGAAGGAACATATTGAGAAATCTCTTCCTGTCCACCTTAAAGGATTACAGCGGGGGTTAGAAACAGGAGATTTAGAGTTTGCCAGTTATGGTGCTGCTGAATATGGTCAGTACCTGTTTTTAACTGGCGCACCTCTGACACAGGTACGCGATGAGGTTGAGCAAAAAATCTCGATTATTCATAAGCTCAAGCAAAACTTTCATATTGACTACTTAGCACCCTGGCTCCAGGGAATCCTTAATTTATTGGGGAACAGTGAAACCACGACCACATTAGATGGCCCCACTTATAATGAGGAGCAACGTCTCCCCATACTAATTGAGCAAAAACAATTAACTACAGTATTCGTTGCTTATTTTGTTAAAAGCTTTTTAAGTTATCTGTTTGAAGACTTTGACCAGGCTGTTGAAAATGGACAGCGGGCACGAGACCACAGTGGTGGGGTGGCTGGAACATTTTTTATTCCAGTCGAAATGTTTTATTCTTCACTAGCACGGATTGCTCGTTTGGAAAACCTTGAATCTTCTAAACAACAGTCTGAACGTCAGAATATTAGTGAGTGCCTTGAAAAATTAAAACGCTGGGCCATCCATGCCCCCGAAAATTATCAACATAAGTGCGATCTGATAGAAGCAGAGCTAGCAAAGCATGATCGCCAATTATTAGTAGCAATGGAGCAATATGATCGTGCCATTGGCAACGCGAAAAAGAACAAATACCTTCAGGAAGAGGCATTAGCTAACGAACTAGCGGCAAAATTTTATATTGATTGGGGTAAAGAAAAAGTTGCAGTAGGCTATATACAAGAAGCCTATACCTGCTACAGACGCTGGGGAGCTACGGCCAAAACAGATAAGTTAGAGCAGCGCTACCCCAAGTTATTGGGACCAATTCTTCAAAACCATTCAACGGAGATTGTTTCTATCGTTTTCCCTGCCACACACAACAACTCGACCAAGGGTACTGATCAATCATCCGGTGATTGGGAACTCAACTCTGTGGACTTTATTCCAATTATGCAATCAGCCCAGGCTCTGGCTCAGCATACCGACATCAATGAACTGATTCGACAACTGATCCAAATTGCCTTAGTTAGCTCAGGTGCTCAAACCTGCATGATTGCCTACTTCAACACCCATGAGCAATGGATTGTTCAAGGCAGCCATATCCCTCACAACAGAACAGATAGTGCTGAACAATCTTCTACGACCTTAATAACTCCCATGGAGTATCCTAACCATCTAATCCATTGGACTAAAAATACTAAAACTGTGGTGGCTATAGACAGCCAAAGTCCTCTGGCCGTCGTCGATCACTATCTACTTGACCATCGACCTCAGAGTGCTTTTTGTGCTCCTATCCTGAAAGGTGAAACGGTTCTTGGTGTCCTTTATCTTGAACATCGCCATGTTGCCAATATTTTCACCAAACGAGATCAGCTTATTCTGTCGTTTTTATGTGCCCAATCTGCCATTGCCTTTGAAAACACGCATCTCCGTCAAGTTACCCAAACGTTACGAACCGAGCAGACGTATTTCACCACACTCTTGGCCAATATTCCCCATATGGCATGGCTTCAGGATCTCAGCGGCCATATTTTAGCGGCTAATCCAGCTTTTGTCCAAACCTTTGGTCAAGGTACTTTACCAGGTATGGTCGGCCAACATTACACCGATTGGCTGCCAAAATCACTAACAGAAAAGTTCCAAGCGGATGCCCTAGAAGTGACCGTGACTGGTCAACCAAAAGTGACTGAAATCGAGATTATATTGATTAATAGTCCTCCCCGTTGGTACGAAGTCATCAAAAATCCAATCCGTGATACAGAAGGTCAAATAACTGGCATGGTTGGTATCTGGATTGATATTCAAACGCGCAAACAAAACGAGATTGCACGTCAAGCCATGGAGCACCATTACCAAACTCTCTCTACTCAAATGCCCGGTGTGGTCTTCCAGTTATGTCAAGAAACAGATGGTGTTCTCAGTTTTCTCTATATCAGCATCACCTGCTATGAGCTATGCCAGCTGTCAGCCACTGCCATCATGACCAATGCAAATTGCCTACTGGGCATGATTCACGACGATGATATTGCCGGAGTCAAAGCAGCCATTAACCAATCTGCTGAGACATTAACTCCCCTATTATGGATGGGGCGCTTTGTTTTACCCTCAGGGGAAGTCAAATGGATAAGACTAGCTGCTCGTCCTGAATCTAACAGACAAGGAGCAACTATCTGGGATGGGGTACTGCTAGAAAGCGATGTCCCTATACAACCTGCCACTCAAAATACTCCCATCTCAATCAATCACCGAACGGCTGCCCTGACCAAAACCAAAATGTGGAAGTTTGCCCAGGCGCAATTAACCGAACCTTTAGGCACACCAGAGTACTCTAATTCTTTCTTAGAGCAGGTCAAAGCAACCTTGGTTGAACTATTGCCCATGGGGCAATGCTCAGCAGTGAGCGTCGCTAAGAAATTAGAAGTTAGTCCGCGTACTCTACGGCGGCGTTTACAAGATAAAGGAACAACCTTTAAGACCATCGTATCCCAAATACGGATGGCCCTTGCCAAACATTATCTACGTCAGTCTGATCTAACCTGCAAGCATATTGCTACCTTGATTGGATACGATAATCCGAGTTCCTTCACTCGAGCTTTTCACACAGCAACTGGCACAACTCCTGAGGAATTTCGTGAAACTCAGTAGGAAAGATAGGTAAATCGATTTTTAGTATCGACAGACACTAAGACTATTGTTCTTTCCGAACAATCAGCCAGGGCATCACCGCAAACAAGCAAAGCATGATGTAGTAAACCGTACCAGCTATGGGGTCACGAGTAGCAATATACTCACCCATGGAAAGTCCCCGTAGCCCCAGAACCAGGCCCCATTCTGCACCCAGCAAACAAGCCAGTGCCACTAAGCCCATGCTGAGCCTGGACCATAGCACCGGCGGCACCGCTAGTTGCTTCACAACCCAGTAGGCAGCTATAACAACGGCCATTAACATCAGAGGCATTTCCAACAGTTCAGCCAGTCTGACCCCAAATTGAGGCTCTATCCATACCACTCGAATGAACCCCAACAGAAAACCTATTCCAAAAACAGTCACAAAGTAGATTAATCCGGCCTTTACACTTAGCCATAGCGTCGTTAGTCGATGAAAAGACTTTTCTTCATTGTTGTAACTGTTTAGATTTTGATCGGTGGAGCTTTGCATTACCTCTAACTCCCTAAATTAGCCTACATCGCTACTTTAGGGAAAAAGCATGGGGAACCTGTGAGGCAAACAGGAGATGCCTTCACAAGTGTCTCAGAATTAAATGCTTAAATAATAGCAACTTTCTCCCCAGCGGCTTCATTTTTAGGTGTCATGGTTTGGGCTTCCGTAATGGGGTGTTTCCTTCCAGATAAAGAAAGCCATACTTAACGCTAGGGTAAGAGCCTGAGGAAATTATGAAGGGAGAAGATCCTAATGCTCACATTTCACACAATTCTAGAACCTGAAGAACATTGGGATGATCTATTGGAGAAAGAAGTGATCTATTTCGGTAATGAGGCAGCTCCAGTTGAAATTGTGGCGATGTCAAAGGGCATGGCCTCGGGACGAACCAGCATCAGCATGCGGCTAGATCTACCCGATGGTCGCGTGATAATTATGGAGACGGCTCTGTATGAGTTAGATAGAGCGGTGAAAACCATCCAAAAGCATTTTGGCGAATGCGTCTAAAGGAGACTGCCCAAACATAAAGACCCAGGTTTAGGCTGTAGATGGGTGGGGAACGGGGTGATTCCAAAATATCATCTATAATTCAGCCACCCATATAGCTGATTAAGGCTAAATCAAGGGTGGCTGAATGTAAATTTCTGGCATTGCTGATCTTTAGAAGGGGGTTGGCGATGAGGGGCCGTTACATAGCAATGACGCTAGACTGGTTCATCCTCTAAATCAGCAATCACTATAGTCTTAAGATATCTGAGCACCCCTGCACAGGCAAATTCATTATACTCTAGCTGTCAGTGGCCGATAAACATAGTGATCTTCGTTAGCCTTAGTAATTCTTTTGTGAACAGCTTTTTGAATGTCAGTTTTTATGGTGGAGAGATCTAGATAAGCATCGGCGACATTGATCAAATAATCACTCATCATAGATTTAAGACCAACCACCTCGACCCGTACCCCTTGTCTACTAACAGCATCAACGGCATAAGCCAAGTGGCCGTTACCGCTGACCAAAACAGCGGTGTCATAGTAAGGAGCCAGGGTGAACATATCAACCACCATTTCCACCTCTAAATTAATTTTCTTAGAGCCATCAGGCATTGGCACTAACTCTTTGGTAACGACTCGATAACCATTACGCCGCATCCATAGCAAAAAGCCCTGTTGTTTTTCGTTATTGCTATCCACACCTGTGTAGAAAAAGGCCCTTAGAAGTTTTGAATCCAAAGTTAGCGTTGCTAACAATTGGGTGTAGTCCAGCTCAATATCTAGCTGTAAGGCCGCATAAAACAGGTGCGAGCCATCAATAAAGATGGCAGTGCGACCACGATCCTGATGGGGCAGCAGGCTAGATAAACTGTTTTGATGAATCGTCATAATTAGGACCTACTAAATTCTACAGAGGGGTGGGAATAAGCACAGATCGTCAAGCTTTGAAGGTGCGATCTGCCTATGGCTCCATGGGCTTGAATTCAATGTTGCCGCTATGTTCAAGTGTGATGTAAACAGTTGTTGGGAACGGGTTACCATTCTCGTTATATTTCATAAGCTTTCTTTTTATAGTGCTGACGGATAAGCAACCTGATGCATCACACAGATGGCTATACTTCACACACTAATTTCTAAAAATGAAAAAGTTCTGAAATGCTACAGGTATTGCTTGCCCATAGATCAGCGTGGGGCATTGCAATCCATTAACAACCTGTGTCGCTTTTTATAAAGTACGCCAAGATAGGGATACCGTTAGGAACAGTGTTGGCGAACGGCGAATCATTAATCGCACATTAATCGCACATTTGTGTGACGATCCATCACAACAAACCACAGATCGTATCAATTCTCTGTCGTAGGTATTCCGCCAATAGCGCCAAACTGTTTCATGTCAGTTAGAGAGCCCCACCTCTTTACCTTGGACAACCCCCTATAGGAGACACACCATGATTAATATTCAACAACTCCGCCACGAATATAACCAAGGCTACCGCGATTTCTCCGGTGTTAGCCTGCATAATGCCAACCTCAGCCAAACGCACTTCAGCGGCGTAGACTTTAGCCAATGCGATCTCAGCGGCGCAGACCTTAGCAATGCAGACCTTAGCCGCAGTGACCTCAACAGCGCCAACCTCACCGATGCCGATGTCACTAAGGCCGACCTCAGCGGTAGCAAGCTCATGGGCGCTAACTTTATCGGGGCCGATCTGTCAGGCACGAGTCTTGTCGGAGCCGACCTGAGCCAGGCCGACCTCAGAATGGCCAACTTAGAAGGAGCCGATTTGAGAGGTGCTAATCTTACCGCCGCCATTGTCAGTGGCGCTAACTTCTGTAATGCCAACTTAACCGCTGCCTGCTTAGACGAAACTGGCTTAGAGGAAGTAGATCATGACGGTGCTAACCTTTGCCATCTCAGAACCCCTGTAATGAATGGCGCAGACACCACAGCTCATCGCTGGGTTACCTGGGGCGCACATTAAAAAATAGTCTAAGTGTTTCTCCGTAGGGGCGCGCTGCTGTGCGCCCTTTTAGGCTGTTTACCAATAATCAATTATCTGTTTCCTGGGTCTCCTGAGAATGGCCACAAAAAAAGAACGCAAAGAAATACGTCCCTCCAGAGATATTCGTTTTCTTATGCAAATCTCTTACCCAATCAAAAAGAGATATCTGTTCTATTTGAAGATATAGCCAATATCAACAAGAAAATTTCAGACAGTTACCACTATTTTGCCTCAGGCGTACATCAGTGTGCCCCCACAACCTCAGCATCCGATACGACTAGCGGCCTAAACAACATATTACTCAACACAGCATGCACTTCATCGGCACCACAGCTATCCGCTTCCGGCATTTCCTGACGGCAGTCAGGACAATACAAATACACCTCACCATGACGAATATGTCGTAACAGCGAACTATTGCAACAAATACAGTAACTCATAGTCACCTCCAACCTGTAGTGCTGTTACATTAATAGGCTACAAAGTTGAAGATTTTATGAGGGCGGGTAGAATCTGGCTACACCAAGAACAGCTGATGTAAAGCATCACGCTGGGTTGCAGACACATAAGGCTGCCGTAGTTCTAACCACTGCTGCCATAGCTGATGATGTTGCTTCTGAAAACACCGATGTAAGCTAGGCAATTTTTTCGCCCACTTAGAACCGAGCATGGTTACCAAAAATGATTGCACAACTAATTCATCTTGCAATTCACCCAGCACATCCTGCATCTGTCTGAAGGTGTTTACCTGGGTTCTATAGTCTTCGCCATAAAACTCTCTAAATAATGCCATCTGATAACGCACACCTTTAATGTGTTTGCGCAGATCATGGACCTGTTCAAGCTTAGTTGTGTCAGTTGCATCCACCACTAACCAGCCAGGATGCAACAATAGCTGACAGATCATCGGCAACTGAACGTCTGGCAAAGCGACTGTCAAAGGCAATCTCGATACGGACTGATATTGCGGCTGTTTCAGCCATTTTTTGATGACCTTGAACAGTTGTTTATAGGCCTTACTCCGCAGTAGCTTGTCAGTTTGAACCCGACATTGCTTACGTTGCTTTTTCAGCGTTCGGTTTAAGGTGCGTAGCACTTTTATTTCCGATTTTTTCAACTTAGTCTGGCTACTGTACTTTTTAAGCCAACCTTGCAATATATCCAGGTCTCGCATGCGCCCCAAAGCTTTGCCCAGCCGCTTCAGGGCACGATCACTAACTGCATCGGGTAAAACCAAGGCAAAGTCAAAGGCTGCTCGCACCGTCCGCAGACGACGCAAGCCTACACGCATTTGATGCACAAATTCAGGATCGCGATGATGGGCCAGCACACCCTTTTCGTGCTGGAGAATATGATCAACATATTTTTTGATGGCCTGGTGAGCATAGTCACCAACACATTCGGTTTTTTCTTTTACCGGTAACTGGGCAATAGCTGACACAAGTTGGGGTTTCATGCGATGCGCCCCTGATTTCATAGAGCCAATTTCAGCCTATCGTATCGCCTTTAGTCTGTGGTTTTTCCTTAGAATTTCTCCACCTGATTAGGAATAGGTAACAACCGATCAAGCAGGCTCTCTAGCTATATTTTCAGAATTATCTTGAGCCCCAGCCGATAGCTCAAATTAATGGCCATCGCTGGGTTGCTAATTTCATACACCGCTGTCAGGCTTACTTTTAGCCCCACTCCATCGGTTGTCAGCACTGCCTGCTCCGGCACACTCAGATACTGATCCGTAGTAAGGGGGCAGTGGGCAACCCTCAGCTAGTCATACTAGCCGGAGGAGCTTAACGGTCCCTTAACGGGCATTATGGTCCCCCAGATTGCCCCTGTGATATATCAAAAGTAAGCCCCTACAGAAATTCCATTAATTGGCTGTTTTCACCTTTTGAGCCAGACCAACCGCCTGCAGCAATCGGATTACTTGCCATACGGGATCAATTTCCCACCAGCTTTTCTGAAAACAAGCAGAAGACTGACAGGCGTGATGATTGTTGTGCCAGCCTTCACCATAGGTGAGTATGGCCACCCACCAACAGTTGGTAGACATGTCATCGGTGTCAGTGGAACGGTAGCCAAACTTATGACAGGCGCTGTTCACAAAGCAAGTGCCATGGAAGCTAACGAGCAGTCTGACAAATATGCCCCAGACAAGAAATGGCATGCCACCCATTAGATATAGCAGCAGTCCCAGAGCCACCTGTAGTGTGATGTAGTGGTTATGGCAAAACTGATAGAATTTATCGTCACGGATATCTTGAGTCATGCGAGGTAGCAAGGATTGGGTAGGCACCGTATGCATTAGCCAGTTGATATGGCTCCACCAAAATCCCTTACTAGCACTGTGGGGATCGAGTGCTTGATCAGTGTGCTTGTGATGCAGTCGATGATACCCCACCCAGCCATATACGCCCCCCTGAAAGGCGAGGGTACCCAGCAAAATGAACAGGTGTTCTAACCACAGAGGTACTCGCAAACTGCGATGGCTAGCCATTCGGTGAAAGCCGAGGGAAATGCCGAGACCTTGAGTCAATGCATGTAAAAAAATAGCGATGCCAATGGCTCGCCAACTAAAATTGCTTGGCAGCAGCGCCAGGAGAGCGAGTAAGTGAAGAATGACCGTTGAAACAACCACCGTCCAACGTAACCGTGGGGTGGGTAGAGCTGCTGTAGTAACCAAGGATTATTACCTAAATAAGTAAGACTGATTGAGGGGTTCTTCCCCTATGGCAGACTAACATATTCGTCTTGTATCGCTTCATTTCCAGGCCATTACCACCTTAGGTACAGACCACTCGTGTGGAGTATATTTATTTGCCTCATTAGCTTATTCAATCGACAAAAGGTGTTTTAGAGCCATGACATCATAACGAAAACGATAAGCTAGTTAGAGTATTGCCTCTTGCTCCTTTGAATGCAGACTTCGGAACCATCTACGGCGGCCTCTCTTAAGCTTAATACTGGCCTGGACTCTAACACGGTTGGGTTTGATGCCCATGAGCCCCCTGACCAATCTTTAATTGATGCCTGTGTCCACTGTGGATTTTGCCTGACGACATGCCCTAGCTATCGGGTTATTGGTAAAGAGACTGATTCACCTCGGGGTCGTATTTATTTGATGGATGCCATCAACAAGGGAGAGGCCCCTCTGTCTGCGGCATCGGCCAGTCATTTTGATTCTTGTTTGGGGTGTTTAGCCTGTACGACTTCCTGTCCGTCTGGAGTGCAATATGACCGGTTGATTGACTCGGTGCGATCGCAAGTCAATCGTAACCATCAGCGCCCTCTCCCCATCAACCTGATCCGACAGTTAATTTTCTCCCTATTTCCCTACCCCGACCGCATTCGTCTGCTGTTGGGCCCCCTTGCCCTATATCAATGGCTAGGGGTATCGAAAGTCATCCGCAGCACCGGCCTATTAGAGCGTTTTTCACCGCAGCTGGCGGCGATGGAATCAAACTTGCCTGCGGTCACTCCCAAGTGCTTCCAAGACAATCTGCCAGAAACCGTACCTGCCCAAGGCAAAAAACGCTACCGAGTTGGCATGGTGCTGGGCTGTGTTCAACGCGTCTTTTTCTCTGACGTCAATGAGGCGACGGCCCGCGTACTGAGCGCTAACGGCTGTGAAGTGGTGATTCCCAGAAGCCAGGGCTGCTGCTCCGCTCTGCCCGCTCACCAGGGAGAAACTGACCAGGCCCAGGCCCTTGCCCGTCAGATGATCGACAGCTTCGCCGACACCGCCGTAGACTACGTCATTATCAATGCCGCTGGCTGTGGTCACACCTTAAAAGACTACGGTCATATTCTTAAAGACGACCCCGACTATTGCGACAAAGCGGTCGCTTTTAGCGACAATGTTCGCGATATCCAGGAGTTTCTTGCCGAGGTAGGGTTAACCGCCAAACTCTCTGCCGTGACGGATACCCCCCTCAAGCTGGTCTATCAAGATGCCTGTCATTTACGCCATGGCCAGGGCATCACCCAGCCGCCTCGCCAGTTGCTTAAACAAATTCCTAACGTCAGTGTTGCTGACCCCATTGATGCAGAACTTTGCTGCGGTAGCGCTGGTGTTTACAACATGCTGCAGCCGGAAGTTGCCAATGAATTGGGCCAGATGAAGGTGACTAATTTGGTTAATACAGGAGCGGCCCTGATCGCTTCGTCGAATCCAGGCTGTGCCCTTCAGATTCAAAAGCATCTTGAGCTCCAGGGAAAAACGCTGCCGCTGATGCACCCAATTGAATTACTGGATAAGGCCATTAGTGGCGAAAAACTAGATTGAAGGGCAAGTGCGATCGCGATGCTGGAGGGTGAGGATATCCCATCACCCAGCCACCAGCAATAATCAGAAAATCCCTTTAGACTACCAAAGGAAACAAACGCATCTGCACCCATGGCCGACTGGAAAATTAAGCTGCTCTATGACGGTGACTGTCCTTTGTGTCTGCGCGAAGTAAATTTTCTCCGAAAAAAGGACAATGGTCGTGGCCTAGTAGTCTTTACAGATATTGCTGCGGACGATTATGATCCTGCTGCAAACGGGGGTGTTTCCTTTGAAATAGCGATGGCTCGCATTCATGCGGTCCTACCCGATGGCAGTGTGATTCAAAATGTTGAGGTGTTTCGTCGAGTCTATACCACACTGGGTATCGGCTGGATGTATGCCCCTACCCAGTGGCCTGTGCTGGGGCCTTTAATAGACAAAATTTACGACATTTGGGCGGACTGGCGTTTAAAACTCACAGGTCGCCCAGATTTAGCCACTATAATTGCCCAACGCAACCAGCGGTGCCAGCCTGAGGAAACCTGTCGGTTGTAATCGGTCAGAAGCAACCAAGCCCATGCCCATTGATCTGAGAAGCGACACCATTACACAACCGACCCGTGGTATGCGGGAAGCCATTGCCACCGCTGAAGTTGGGGACGATGTCCTGGGAGATGATCCCACTGTTCGGCAGCTAGAGCGATTTGTGGCGGGTCTTTTGGGCAAGGAAGCGGCGGTCTTTATGCCCTCTGGCACCATGACCAACCAGATTGCGCTGCGCACCCATACGGAACCGGGCGATGAGGTGATCTTAGAATCCCAGGCGCACATTTACTATTACGAAGGTGGGGGTCCCGCTGCCCTATCCGGTGTGATGTGTCGCCTGATCAACGGAGATCGTGGCGTTTTCACGGCGGCAGATGTGGAAACGGTTTTGCGTCCCGCCGATGTTCATTTTCCAAAGACTAAATTAGTCTGTCTAGAGAATACCCATAACCGAGGTGGGGGCAAGATTTATCCCCTGTCCGAGATAGATGCGATCGCGCAGGTCTGCAAACAGCACGGTCTCAAGCTTCACCTTGATGGTGCCCGACTGTGGAATGCCTGCATTGCCACCAACACCCCTGAGGAGCAATACGTTAAAGCCTTTGATTCCGTCAGCGTATGTTTTTCCAAAGGTCTCGGTGCGCCCATCGGCTCTGCCCTGGCTGGGTCCCATGACTTTATTAAGCGAGCCCGACGCTTCCGCAAAATGTTTGGCGGTGGTATGCGACAGGCAGGCATGATGGCGGCAGGGGCCATCTATGCCCTTAAGCACCATCGCGCCCATCTAAAAGAAGATCATCTTAACGCCCAAACCTTAGCCAAAGGTCTGGCAGAAATTCCAGAAATTATCATTGACCCTACAGCCGTGGAAACCAACATTGTTGTTTTTCACACAAAAATGTTACGCGCCCAGGTGCTGGTAGATCGTCTTAAGCTAAAAGGCGTTTATGTTTTACCGGTGGGGCCAAAGTCTATTCGGGCCGTGACTAATTTAATGGTAACAGAGGAGCAGATTTTACAGGTTCCAGATCTGGTGGACCTTTCCCTCAATGAAAGTTAAAAGAAAACGAAAGTTAAAAGAAAACTCTCTCTATCGGGAAAGGGTATCCTGATATAACAACTGCTTTAGGGGTGTCAAGGACAAAAAGAATCCAAACCTAGAAATAGACGGCTCCAACAGTGTCGTAGTAAACAACATTGGCAGTCTCTAAAATGCTGGGCCACTTAGAATCTGCTTTAGAAATGTTGCCAGGAATATCTCCTTTCCACTGCGTTTGAACATCCAGACTGTAGTTGAGATAGAGTTTACCATCAACAATATCCCAAGCCTCAGGTACTGTTGAAGCCAGATTTCCTTCACTCAAAGCCTTTGCA
This sequence comes from Leptothoe sp. EHU-05/26/07-4, assembly GCF_043421015.1. NCBI lineage: Bacteria > Bacillati > Cyanobacteriota > Cyanophyceae > Nodosilineales > Cymatolegaceae > Leptothoe > Leptothoe sp. EHU-05/26/07-4. Next base: position 150,206 of record NZ_JAXSQV010000003.1, on the reverse strand, counting down.
CAGTAGCCACCATACTGGGGGGCATAGGCTTCGGGGTTACTAGCAAACAGTTCTTTATTAGCCGCACTAGAGAAACGCCAGGTAGCACCGTTCCACTCATACGCATAGTCGCCGCTGCCTTCAACCGGCGCACCAACCGTAAAATAAGCCACTGGGTCATACCCTCGAATAGCAAGATTATCCTCTGCCTGAGGATCGGAGAAAACGGTTGGGATCGCAGCAGCTACAGAGGCTGCACAAGGATCAGCCGCACAAGGATTTGCAGCGCCAGCGCAAGGGGCCGCCGCGCAAGGGGTCGCCGCACAAGGATTTGCAGCGCCAGCGCAAGGGGTCGCCGCACAAGGATTAACAACGCCAGCAGCGCAAGGATTGGCCTGGGCAGGGATGAACTGAGTTGGAGCCACGACAGCTGTAAAACTAACAATCGAAGCGGCAATCAGAGTAGAAAAATACTTAATTTTCATGGACCTGATACTTCCTAAAGGCTAGAGGGTATTACGTTGGCAGCACCAGGGATATATTGGCATCAACTCCATGCTTGAACCTGAGATTGCGCTGAACTAACCATGAGCTTTAGTCCGTTATTCAATGAGCCCTTCTCATATAATGAGCCCTTCTCATATAATGAGCCCTCATGCTGATTGGCCCATCACTGTTGCCATGCCGTCACATCGTATCCAAACTGCTCACCTGTTAGCCTGTGCAGCAGATCAGTCACTACCACAGGCTCCCCTCAAACCTAGGCAATACCCATGTGATTTTACGTTTTGTTACGTTTTTTAATTTTCTAAAGTAGCGAACCAGCTATTTGAATGCCCATCCAAAGGATCAAATCAGAGAGTATCTCAGCTGATATAACTTGGGACTAATTCAACCAAGCCCTTACTCTTCAATGATTTTGAAGGATAGAAAAGTAAGTCATATCCACCCTGGCAGTCAGCATTTGCTGCATTCAACGTTCATTGACGAGGCACCAGTCACGCTGATAGGATTGGCCCTGTAATCTACGTCCCCTGTAGGTTTTCAGCGAGTTTTTAGCTCCTTACTTTGTGGGAGAATAAAAATTTAATTTACGTCCTTAATGAGACTAAACAGAGTCCGTTAAGTGTGTGAGGTTGTCAAATTTGTTTTTTCTAAAGGGCTTAGGAAATGCTTAAAGGGTTATCTGGCGTCTTAGAACAATCTAAGAACCTCAAGCTGCCAGTACTGAATGGAAAAAAACCAACTGAAGCCAAGCAGGCGAGTGAGCCTAAAGCTGTAGCCACACCAGCCCCTGTCACATCACCTACGCCTAAGGCCGTCGCTGCTCCGAAACCTGTAGCCAGTAAGGAGGTAGACGGTCGAATTCAAATTTGGACAGCCCCAGAAGATAAGGCTAAAACTTTACCGACAAAATATCGCGACGCCATTGCTGGCAGTGTTGTCGCTGAATACACTGGCGATGCCCTATCCCAAGGGAATGCCGATTTGGTGATTGCTGCGGCTTACAAACAGGTTTTTGGTAATGCCCATCTAATGGAGTCTGAGCGTTGCACCATTGCTGAATCAAAAGTGCGCAGCGGCGAAATTAGCGTGCTTGAGTTTATTCGGGCACTGGCTAAGTCTGATCACTATAGAGCATTGTTCTGGGAAAAGCATCCCAATGTGACTGCCATTGAATTGAATTTCAAGCATCTGCTGGGCCGTGCCCCTAAGAACTATGCGGAAATTTCCGAGCATATTCAAATCATTGCAGAGGGTGGTTTCGACGCTGAAATTGATGCTTATTTAGATAGTGATGAGTATTTCCAAACGTTTGGAGATATGTATGTGCCCTATCCCAGGGGCTATAACACTCAGACTGGTGTTAACGGATTAGGCTACACTCGCTCATTTTCCCTATTTGGTGCTGCTTGTGGGAGCGATAAGTCTAGGTTTGGTGGCGATAACCCTGGCTTGAAGCCCAATTTACTGTCTGAGGGGCCTGGTGAGATTCCTGACATCAGGGCGATTCCTGATTCCTATTCAGCGGAGTTGGTTAAAACGTCCATACCCCGCGTACCTAAGGAGCTATATAGCATTGCTCGGGAACTGCTAGGAGAAATGCGCGCTAGAAAAGGTCTTGCACCTCTTAATTACTAAGTGTCATAGCTTGGTTAAGCTTGTCCCTTCTTTGTGCTTCTCCCTAACATCTAGGGAGAAGCACAAGTGTATTTTAGGAAGTTTTGATATCACCTGATATTCCAGGGTGTGCCCAAGACATCATCTCACTGTTAAGACTGAAACAAGCGCTCTAGGGTTTGTCTCACTTCTAGGTCAGTCGCTTTTCTCAGGACCCAGAATGTTGTTTCCCATGAGAAAAAGGCAACACCACGGTAACCTGCCTGCTGTACAGCTGAAATTTCATCTACTGTGCGATTGAAATCTTTTGCTGCTGCCAGTGGCCCTGTGTAGAGACCAATGGCAATGGGAACCTGGTTACGCAGGTTATGAAACCCGCTGCTATACAAGTCTTTTTCAAAGATGCTGAGGTCGTCACGGTAAAGCTGCACGACCACCTCATCGACGATGCCTAAATTGACCCACTGGACCCAGTCTTGAAGGTACTTGCGATAGGCAAACCCAGGTGGATTGGGAGAAACTGAAATAATCGCTTCTGGGCGTACCTCTTTGACCGCTTGGGTGATGTCGGTTAGTAGCGTAGTAATGGCGTGGGCCCGCCAGGCAACCCAACCCGGAGCACTGGGATCATCGGGGGGTGGCGCACCGCCATGGGTGTCTTTATAGAGCTGCACTGAATAAGGGTCGTAGCCCATGGACATTGGCAAACTAAAGTGATCGTCCAACTGGATACCGTCCACTGGATAGCGCTTGACCACATCGACAATCAAGTCGATCATGAACTGGCGTACCTCTGGGTGCATGGGGTTAAGCCAGGCAATATTGCCACCGGTAATCTCCATTTGGACATTCTTTAAGGGCTGCGGCAGCAATGGATGGGCCGATAGCGGTGCCGGAATACTAGCGCCTGCTCGGTTAGTGGTTAACCACTCGGGGTGGGCCCTGGCAATGGGCGATGTTGCTGGCACCATGAGGCCATACTCAAACCAAGGGATCAGGCGCATGTTGTGGCGGTGGGCCTGACGGGTGAGGCTATGGAGAATATCATCAAAGGGGTAGAAAGGGACATTGGCGATGCGATCGCAACATCGCCCGCCCGCTTTTTTAGTCACCTCATTGGGATACAGCGTATACCCCTGGTTCCAAACGCTGGGATAGAGTGTATTGATCCGATGCTCCGCCAGGTTAGCCACCGCATCATCCAGGCGAAAGCTGAAGTAGTTCATAGCCGCCGCCACATTGGTCATCCACACACCGCGAATCTGGTTGCTGGTGGTCAACTTGACCGCTGGAGCCTGCCAACAGGCCAACACAAGCCACACCGCCGCAATGCCCAAGGCCCAATAGCGCCGTCGCCTACGTCTGGCTAATTTAGCCCGTAGTAACAAGCGTGACTGCTTCGATGATTTAGCAGGGGAGGTCCTGGATGATTTACCAGGGGACTTAGCTTCAGACATTCACCATTGACCAACGGGATTCTAAGTATTTCACTACGCTATCTTCACTGTGGTGACCAATGATTTCGGTTGCATGTTGCTGTAGTTCTAGCGTCGCATTCGCCGTTGCCACTGCCACATCGGCCAGTTGAAACATGGAAATATCGTTGTTGTGGTCTCCAAACACGGTCAGATCGTGATCATGCAGCTTGTGAAATGCTTGCAATTCACGAATACCATTTGCTTTAGTTGCCGATCGATCCTGTAGAGTCAGCCAGTACCAATCAGGCTGATAGGGATTTTCGAACAGATGCATATCAAGACAGCCAGGAAAGTGCTGATTCAACGCTTGTTCTAGATGGGTTAAACGCGCTTTCGTATCAATCAGTGTAAACCGCATCACCTGTTCGTCAAAGATTTCCGTTAAGTCAGTCCGACAGTGCCAACGGCCATCTTCATTACGCTCAGCATCATCGATGTACCATTGGATGCCTGGATTCACATCATGGGTGAAATAGACATGGTCATCTTGACCGTTATAACTAGAAATCAGCGGTTTAACGTCATAATCTTGCACTAACTTTAGAATTTTTATGGCCAGCTCCGTGGCAATGTCATTCACAATCAGATGCTGCCCGGTGGTCAAGTCAGTAATATAGGCACCATTTAGCTCAATAACCGGTAATGGCAGTGATACGCCCTGAAAAATGGGGCCAACCGAACTGACACTGCGGGACGTGGCGACGGTAAATGGTAAACCGGATTCTAGTAGGCGCTTGAGAGTGGCTCGGGTGTAAGTGGACAAAGTGGCCGTTGGTGTTAGTAACGTGCCATCGAGATCTGAAACATACAGTGTGGGCATGGGCAATCTTGAGTCCAATACTCCTCAGAGTTGAGGAAAATCATACAAGCGAGGCTTTGTCCCACCTAGTTATGGCAGCTATGGGTGCCATTGTCTAGCGGTGGGCTCCTAAAGATTACATTTGTCCACCATGCTAAAGAATTGCTTGACGTTGTTAGCTGACATGGTTAACTGGCCAGGTTATCGGTGTAAGTCTCTTCTTTCACCAAGGCCATATGTCGTTTGACATAGATCTTCTTGATGTGTCTCTTCACCGTATTCACGGCAATGTATAGCTCGGCAGCAATTTCTCGATAGGTGTAGCCCGTGCGGTGTAGCAACCATACTTCTGCCTCACGGGGACTGAGACCATAGCGATCCACTTCAGTAATGGCCAAATTCCGTTTGGAATAGTTTTGATCTTCTAAGATCACCAAAATGTAAGCATTGTTGCCATAGTCACCAAAATCAAACCATCGGGCACGAATGCGAAAATGTTCGTGGGGTTTCACACTGAGTTCTGATTCGGCAACCACTGGACCCTCGGTATACTCGTTACAGCCTTGAATCAGTACCCGACAGGTGCGCCAGATTTCTTTGGGGATCTGGCCAGAATCGGTTTGGGTGATGCGATCGCAAATTTGTTTTGCAATGGAGTTACTGCGCACTAACTCACCCGTTTTCGTCAAAATCAGAATGCCATCAATCCAGCTGGTGATAATAGCATCCATCAGTTCACGGTTAGGGCCATGGACACCTAAGGGCGATGATGGTTGAGATAGCTGGTTAGGGTTTTGAGAAGTCATGGGGCTACGCACAGGTTCAACAGTGAGGTACAACAATCAGGTGTTTGAAGCCTGTTCAAACGGTTGCTCAAAAATTGGGCTTTGAATAAATGTCTTACAGCGTCAGCAAAACAGGCTCAACCGGGCTGAGTAGCTAGTTGAGTCCCAGCAGCAGATTCTCAAACAGAGTAAGAATAATCTTCGATACCAACTTGTCTTTATGAGAATTATGAGGAATTAGCCCCTGAATATCATTGCTGTTTCTGGACAATTGAGACTGCACTTTATTGCCATTTTTCGATGAATAATATTGCAGAAAACTGCAAAGGGGCTGCCCATCTCTCCCAACCATCAAAAGCAACATCGTTGCCAATCATCACTTTCACGGTGCTTACGACGAGACTGAGAGAGAGTACCTAGCTGAGTTTTTTACCTCGTAACGCATGGGTAAAGAGAACCCTGATGTGGCTAACTCGTCTGGAGTAGTTACCATAGGTTATGGTGGGCAGATGTAGGGTCAGAGTATAGGCAAAGGATATCCGTAGGGAACTGCCACCCTACCGTTACACCATCCCCTGTAATACTTCTAATTCTTGCTGAATACTGTCTTCCAATGATTTCAATCGCTCTACCGTTTGCTCGCGATTAATCTCATTCTGTTGCTTTTTCTCCACCAGGCTGCTTAACTCCAAACGTCGCGCTGCAATATCACTGCTAATCCGCTCAATTGCCCGTTCTTCATAGGTACCAAAACAATCTGTTACCGCCTTGTAAATTGACTGCCACTGGTCCGCTGCAATCTGGGGCAAGTGCTTCACAAACTCTTTGCGCGTTGCCTTGATAAATTCTTGACGCACAAACTCTGCTTGCACTGCTAAAACGCCACCCGCAGCAGCAATCACACCAATAATATTTAAGAACAAACTGCTAAACAATAACCCTAAAATCTGTAGCGCAATCACAATACACACATAGCTCACCGCCATCTGCAACACTGATTGCCAAAAATGATTAAAGGGCTGGATCGCATCGTTCAACGTGTCGGGAATCTCATCAAAGAGATCGCGAATATTATCAATCCAAGGACGCGCTTCATCCGCAGTGTCTGTGCTGGGGGCATAGAATTTACGCCCCATCATTTTCTCGTGGATTACTTCGACCACTTCGGCATAGGCTACCTGATAATCCGCAGCGCTCTCATTGAGCTCGTCAAAGGACTGACCAATCTTTTGCTTGGCGGTAAACTCCCAGGCAGCTAGACGATCGTTAATATAACGCTCAAAGGCACGCTTGAATTCTTTGTAGAAGTCATCCCGTGCATCTTCATCTAGAAAATCAAGAAAATCCAGATCGGGCTGGGAAGCAACAAAATCGGTCTCGAAGGTTTCTTCTAAATTGAGGATATAGGTTTTGAAGGAATCAGCAATGGCTTTAGCCGTGCGATCGCATCTTCCCCGAATCAGCTGTCGGTAATTATCCCGAATCTTCTCCAGCTTGCCAAATTCCTCCTCAACTGAAGCGACCCGTTGCTGTAGTTCACTTAGATCTTCATCTAGTAAAGGAATCCGCCGGGCCACCGATTCTTGCACCGCGCTGTAGGCCCGATGGGCGAGCTTGGCCGCCCGCCGAATCTCTGCTTGACCACGGCTTTGGGTTAAAAAGGACTCCAGCTCGGTTAAAAACTTATCCACACCGCTACCGGCCAGGGACTTTCCCTGACGCCGCTGACGCAGGGCCGTTAGGGCTGATACCTCAAACCAGCTGGCATCTTCGGGCAGGCTCTGGGCAAATACCTGACGCTGACGCTGTTCCGCGTCAGTCAACGCGGCTGCATCCTCCGGATTAACCAGGCCGACTTTAATCCGGTCCCAGCCATTGACCACATAAAAGCAATCCAGATCGCGGCCTTGAATATAGTTTTGCAAGTAGCGCCGCTCGTCCAATGTCATCGGCTGCAACGCATCCAGCACAAACACAACGGCCTGGGCTTCGTTTAAATAGCTCAGCACCTGTTGGTTACGGGCTTCAGTATCATTGAGGCCTGGGGTATCAACGATTTCTAGTCCCGATGCCAGCAGCGGAGCCGGGCATTCAATCACCACATGGCTAATGTCAGGAAACGCATTGGTTTCCAGATGCCGGGCTTCATCGGCAGGAATCGTGTAGTCAGCACGGAAGGTATCAAAATCAATGGCTTTAGGGGATTTGCCATCGGTATAGTGCACCATCACCCGTTGCTCTGGGCCGTGGCGTAGCAGGCTCAATAATGCCGTGCAGGGATTGACATCACTTGGCAGCAGCGCCTCTCCCACCAGAGCATTGATCAGGGTGCTCTTACCCCGCTTCATTTCACCCAGTACCACGATGCGATACTTGCCCTGCTGTAGCTGCTCCGCCGTACTTTTTAGGGTACGAATGTGGCGGGTTAACCCCAGTTGGCCAGACCGCTCCGTAGTTTCAGCCCGGTCCATTGCGATCGCAATTTGACTTAAAACCTGGGCTGCCTGCTTGCGACTATGGATAAGTGCATCAAGGCTGCCTGCCATTTGCGGGTGAGCATTGGAACCGTTTGCTGCCTGGGGTGTGACCATAAAAGCACGCTAGAACTACTAAAAGCGAAGGATTATCCGACTATACCTACAACCCAGTGTGCCTCAAATCCCCAAAATTGAGATCTGTGATCTCAGATGTGTAACAAAGCCAGTTAGAATGCGACAGCACCTTGCCACACACAACCGGCTGCAGGTTATCTGAAAAAACAACAAAATCAAGCACTAGCAACGGCATGCCTAACGGGATATTTAAGTGCTTGGTCAACTCATAGGTGGCAGGCACAGTCCCCAACGTCACTTTACCAGTACTGAGATTAACGCCATTAGCCTTTAACGTGCTGTACGTAAACCCTTGCTGCAACTGGTCTGTCAGGGATGTACCAATTGTCTCAAGGAAATAGTCAATTTCTAGAGCAATGGGACTATCGTCAGCGTAAATGATTTTCTCTTGCTCATACACATGGGTTCCTTGAGCAACGGCGAGGGTGTGTGCTAGTTCAGCAGATGCCTGGGTTAGCTGAAATTTTAACGATTGGATTCGTCCCTCATAACCCTGTTCCCGAAAAGCAATATCGAAATGGGTCATGGGGTTAGAGATAGAAATGTTGATCTTGTGATGACCGCTGACAAAACTACCTTTACCCCGCTGACTTCTAACCAGACCTTGCTGAATCAGGTTTAAGATGGCTTTGCGGATCGTAGTACGGCTAACGCCAAAGAGTTCTCCAAGATCAAATTCACTGGGCAACCGTTGCCCCGGCTCATATTGACCCGCTTCAATTTTTTCTTTTAACTGCTCTGAAATAACCATGTGCAGTGGTTGTTTGCCTGCACCTGGCTCACTTGGAACCATAGAGTGTAAAGTCATTTCCAGGGGTTACTCCAGACATCCTACCGGAAAAAAAGACCCTAGTTTTTAATGGATTGAAATCAATTAACTTTATTGGGAATATAATTCACTGGTCCAGTCGCAGATATGTTCGGTTCATTGTTGGCTGGGGGGGTAATCTACTTCGCTGGGGCTATGGGATAGCTCAGGGCTTTCCTCCGAAAGGGAGGAAAGCCCTGAGCCCCTCACTTCAAACCAACACCTCCTAAACCGCTTCCTCAACAACTCCTTCAGCCATCTGCAACTCTTTTTCTTTAGCCATCTGCAACTCTTTTCCCTCAATCATCGCCAACTCCTGACTTAGCCCCCTATACAAGCTGAAACACATCACCAACAACACAATCGCAAATGGTAACCCCGTGGCAATGGATGCCGTTTGCAACGCCTGTAGACCTCCTCCTAACAACAGCACCGCAGCAACAACACCTTCTATTACCGCCCAAAACACCCGTTGCGGTATAGGGGAATCTAACTTTCCACCAGACGTCAAACTATCCACGACTAAAGAACCAGAATCCGACGAGGTCACAAAGAAAACCACCACCAACAAAATCCCCACAAAGGAGGTGATTGCCGTTAGGGGCAGCTGTTGCAACATGACAAATAAAGCAGTGGCCACATTTTCATTAACCGCATTGCTGATGGTGCCCGATAGTTCACCCAACTCCATTGACACGGCTGTTCCACCAAATACCGACAGCCACAAAAATGTCAGTGTTGTCGGCAGCAGCAACACACCTAAGATAAATTCACGCACCGTACGTCCTTTAGAAACACGGGCGATAAAAATACCCACAAAAGGAGACCAGGAAATCCACCATCCCCAGTAGAATACGGTCCAACTATTCTGCCAGGCTGTTCCCTCAAAGGTTTCCGTCCAAAAGCTGAGGGTGGGCAAGGAGGCCGCATAGTAGCCAACAACCTGAACAAAGGAACCAAAAATAAACAAGGTGGGACCCACCAACAACACAAAGGCCATAAAGATGGCCGCCAAAATCATATTGAGTTCACTCAAGCGGCGCACACCGGAGTCTAAACCAGAAACAACTGACGCTGTGGCAAACCCCGTAATAATGGCAATTAAACCAATCTGGATGGGCGTGTTGATGGGTAGACCCACCAGGAAGTTAAAGCCTGCATTAACCTGTTGGACACCAAAGCCTAGGGAGGTCGCTAATCCAAAAAGAGTAGAAGCGACGGCCAGAATATCAATGACGTTGCCACCCCATCCGTAAATACGATCACCCAAAATGGGATAAAACACGGAACGAATGGTTAAAGGTAGCCCCCAGTTATAAGCAAAAAAGCCCAAGGACAACCCCACAATGGCATAGATACCCCAGGCATGCAGACCCCAGTGAAAAAAGGTAATCCCCAGGGCCTGTTGGGCCGCATCTTGAGACAAGGGTTCAATGGCACCAATGAGCGCGGGCGGATCCTGGAAGTGGTAGATGGGCTCGGCCACGCTCCAAAACATCAGGCCAATTCCCATACCCGCACTGATTAACATGGCAATCCAGGCAAAGGTGGGAAACTCAGGTTTAGCGTTTTGGCCGCCCAAACGAATTCTGCCAAATTTACTAAAGGCGAGAAGAATAGCCACCCCTAGATAAATGCTGACGGACAAGATTAAAAACCAGCCCATCGCCTCCGCAATAAAGGTTTGAATATCTCCAAAAACAGTCTCGGCAGGCTCGCGAAAGAGTAGGGTCACCAGCACAAACAGCACAATGAGACCAGCGGAAACTAGAAATACCTCCGGATGAAAATCAAAGCCATAGCCAGTGACGTTGCGATCGCCAGGCTGACGACGACTTCGATGCGACCTCGGTGTGCTCAAGGGTTCTTGCCCTTGAGCACCAGGTTTTTGATGGGTCATAAGTAGTACTACTCCAATGCTTAGAGCACGTAGCTATGTGCCCTAAGAAAAAATTCATAAATTTCGATCAACAATGATGATGTTCTTAAAAGCAGCAGCGCATCATCAGATTTCGACGTTAGCTGCACGATAAAGGGCACATTATTAAGCCTCTGTCTTTATCTCTACAGTTGTCACTACATGTTTTGAATGCCATAGATTGCTGATTGAAATTTAACTATTAGAGGATGTTTCAACTGTGTAGGTTAACAATCCAGGCTTCTGAAGACCTTGAAAATATTTGGATTAGATACCCTGGATTCAAATTAAACATCCCTAGAAATTTTAGAAGGCTAATGTCCTTTTATAGAGAGTTATAGAGAAGATCTTAATAAAAGTTTCAGATTTTATGATGCACCAGAAACTGAATACGACTTCTAGAAAAATCTAAAAATTGTCGAAAATATGACAGTCTAAATTGAAAACATACTCCATATTCTCTATTTTCAAGACTTGTAATTACAAGTTCAAATTTGTGATTTACAGACTAAAAAGTATTAAGTTTGACGGTCACTGATCTAGACAGGGTCCATGACAATTGAGGCAGAATATGAATCCCCCGTGTTGTTTCGAAATCCGTTTGCGATTCTGACGAGCTGTAAGAACCAGACATATCTTTAGGGTCACCCATGACATCCTTAGGGACCTACAGAGAGGGTCTATCATCGGATGGGACGGTGCGTCGTTGGTAGGGAGTATTGCGTCGTGAGTTACGATTCACCTGACTAAATGATTACAATAAGGACATCTCCTACATCATCACCCCATCCATATCCCACTTGTTTGGTTGTCTATGGCCATTCCTGACGACTACTACGCCCGGTTACAGGTATCGCCCGATGCCACTCAAACAGAAATCAAAGCGGCGTTTCGACGATTAGCACGACGCTATCACCCCGACTTAAACCCAAACGATCCAAGAGCCCTGGAAAAGTTTCGAGCCCTGCATGAGGCCTATGAAGTGTTGACGGACCAGGTGCGGCGACAGCGCTATGACTGCACAGGCACCACTGAATATAATGGCACTCGACCCCAAACAGCCCATGATTTCTACCTGCGGGGTATTCAGCAAACCTTAGCAAGGCGTTATAAAGCGGCATTGGCAGATTTTGACCAAGCCATTGAGCTCCAGCCAAACTTAGCTGAGGCCTATTTACGACGGGCTCAGGTGCGCTACATTTTAGAAGATGATGCTGGGGTACTGGCAGACTGTCAGCGGCTACTACAGTTTTCAGATACATTACCCCAGACGTATTACTACCTTGGTTTGGCGCGCTATCGTCTGGGCTATACGGAGAGCTCGATCGCTGCCTTTACCGAAGCCATTGTCCTTGAACCCGATGATCCCCAAGCCTATTTTCAACGGGCAGTGGCCTATGAAGATATCCAGGAATGGGACGAGGCCACCACTGACTTTCAAACTGCCTCCATGTATTACCAAGCCCAGGGAGACTTGGAAGGCTATCATCGGAGTTGCGATCGCATCCACGCTCTCCGCAAACAGCGGCGCTTTAAACTCAGCACCCCTTCCCGCAGAATTGTCGCTAAGCGATGGGGCCTACTGGGGCAGCTCAATCGATTACTATTCGGCCTACTGAGCAACCCAGCAGAAGAGTTGCCTGCCATTTATAGCCATCTTAATCAACGCCAGGCTTTGCGCGTCGGCTGTTTACTCGCCACCCTGGCCCTGGGCAGCTTTACCTTAGGCGGCTACATGCTGCCGTTTGCCTCAGGCGCAACCAGCAGCAATATTGCCCTGGGCGCATTCTGGCTATCGGGTTCTGCCGCTTTTTTAAGTTTAATTATGATGTTGGCTGTTTCCCGTCTTTGTCTACGACGCCACGGCAGTTGGTCCGACGACACGTTTATCGCTGGTGCCACGTTATTGCCCATGGGCATCTTTATCTTGATCAGTCCTGTGGCCATTGGTATCCCCTGGCTGTGGTTGCTGCTGCTTTGTATCGCTCTGCACCACACACTTTTAACCCTCCACAGCGGCTGTCACCAAATTCAACATTATTCTGTAGTTGCTGCCACCTGGCTAACACCCAGCCTGTTCTTTACGTGTTTGAGCATCGGCTATTTAGTCTGGCGTATCTGGATCTAGCTTTAGTGACATAGCATTAAACATTACCCCCACTCACCAATCACTGACACCACCAAACTGTATTCATCCCAACCGGGAACTGCCACAAATGCCGTTACTGATCCTCTCAAGGATCAGTAACGGCTATAAATTAAACCCTATCGAGCATCCGCAACGCCCGCATCGTTTATCGGCATCTGGATTTTAAATGTTGTTCCCTGGCCAATATCAGAGCTACAGCTTATTTGCCCATGATGGTTTTCAACAATAATTTGATGACTAATCGATAACCCCAGCCCAGTTCCTTTTCCAACCGGCTTAGTTGTAAAAAATGGCTCAAACACCCGGGAGATAATATCCTCAGAAATACCAGGCCCGTTATCAGAAATTTCAACATTAACAAAACCATTCTGTGCGTGAGTACAAATTGTCAACACAGGCACAGAATTTAGCAACGTGTTACCTAATACGCTAGCATCATTTTTCTCAACAGCTAATAGGGCATCAATGGCATTACTCAACAGATTCATAAACACCTGATTAAGCTGATCCGGAAAACCATCAATCAATGGCAGTTCACCATAGCTTTTAATTAACTGAATCCCTTTCTCTTCACTGTTTTTTCCCTTAAAGCGATGGTTTAAAATCAATAACGTATCATCGATGCCCTTGTGGATATCTACTTTTGTCATTAATGATTCATCTACGCGAGAAAAGCCTCGTAGGGAATCGACAATTTTTCTGATGCGCTCTGTGCCTGACTCCATAGAGCTTAGCAACTTGGGAAAATCTCCTTTAATAAACTCAATATCACAATCATCAAGCATGGATTGGATACCCTCAGCAGGTTGAGGATAGTGCTGCTGATAGAGCCCAAGCAAACTCAATAGTTCCTGGGCATAGGCTTGGGCTGGCTCAAGATTACAATGTACAAAACTCACGGGATTATTAATCTCATGGGCTACGCCAGCTACCAACCGGCCCAGGCTAGACATTTTTTCTTTATGTACAAGTTGTCCCTGGGCATACTTCAGCTGCCGTATCGTATGCTGCAATTTCTGATTGGCGCTTATCAATTCCAATGTACGCTGCCTGACTCTATCTTCAAGCTGCTCATTTGCCTGTCTTAAAAAAGTCTCAGCCTGTTTACGCTCAGTGATATTAATCAGTGCACCTGAGAGGCTATTACTATCCTCAAACCGCATGGCAAGCTCTAACCACAATAGAGAGCCATTGTCAGCATAAAACCGCAGCTCTAAATAGCAGTCGATTTGCATTTGTAATGCTGTTTGCCATTTATGAATGTCATCCTCATTGATAAACTGATCCAGGGACTTACCGACAACATCTCCAAACGCATACCCTAACGTTTCGGTCCAGGCTCGATTAATAAATGTCAGTACCCCCGAATAGTCACATTCGAACACGATCTCCCGTAAATTTTCGACTAGAGTACGATAACGTCGCTCTGACTCTGTAACCTTTTCAATTAAGCGATACTGAATTTGGGTGTAGAGTTCGTTGACTTTTTCAGGCTCTAGCATAACGATTCAACGGCTAGCTTTTCCAAAAACTCTGAAGACGTGATGGTATCGCTATATAAAGGAAATATATTTTCGCAATAAAAGTCTTGCTCAAAGGTTGTGCGTGCTGATGTACAGTCTTTAAGAATAGAGACATGGTAGCCTTTTTCATGGGCTGAGCGACCAGTAGAGTCAATACAAATAGACGTTACAGCACCCGCTAAAACAAGGTGAACAATATTATTCTTTCGCAGGATTCCGTCTAGATCAGTATTGATAAACGCATTAAATCCACGCTTGCCAGGAACCTCTAAAATTTTATCCTTAAACGGTAGTAGTGCCTGAATACTTTCAAAGCCCTTAGAGCCTTCTTGAAAAGCTCTCATATCCTTAATTGTCTTTAGGATACCCACGGGTTCCATCAACTCCTCATAGTTTGGGGTAAAGCAGATGGGGGTAGAAATTAATAAAACAGCGGTATTTTCTAAGGAATACAATAGCCTGGTCACATTTTCAACTGTCTTGACAGCCTTAGCTGATGCATCAATCACTCCGTGCAAAATTCCATCCGGAGCAAAATAGTCGTTTTGAAAACCAATGAGAAGCAAGGCGGTACGCTGAGGATTCATAAGCTGAAATCGGATAAACACGTCTGTAAGGTCTGATAGCTAAAAATTCATATCCTGACGAGTTGAATTCTCGGTGTAGTCAGTAAATAATGGTCGCGATTAGCGACTACCTACATCCACTCCAAATCATTCAGAATAATTTAAATTATATTTAAACAAAATTAGATAACCACCTCACATATATGAATTTTGTAATTGGTTATATCCAGTCTTGGTCAGTAGCGCTCTGGTCTAACGCATAATTGGGCCAATCAATCCCTATATATGCTGATTAATTCCAGTGAACATCAACAATTTAATGAAAAAACGCCCCAGTAATTTTTCCTATTCCTGAACATCTTTATAACCATAAGAACGAATAGAAAAATTATTTCGTTGTCGAAACTGAGTGTATCTATGCAACTGGTCTATTTTTTTCAATCTATTTCCACCCAGGAAAGCTTGATTAGTCAAATGGATGGAGGGTCGCAGCAATAGCCTCTTTGGTTCACGTCAAACGGTTATTGTGATTTGGCATTGGTCAACAGCAACTTTGGCTCTGAGCTGTTGACTATCGTCCAATAAGTTCAAAGCCTTTTAGCCCAGACACCCATATTCATTTGAATCTCTTTTATGACTTGGAAAATCTTATTAGTAGAACATGATGAGCCCATGTGTAGGATGTTACAAAAACAACTTGCACAGTACGGATATGAGGTGGTGCTGGCCAATGATGGAGGGGATGAAGGGATTTTAATGGCGGTCACTGAGCTGCCGGATTTGATCTTAATTGCAACAGATCTGCCTGTAATTGATGGTTGGCAAACTATTAAGATCCTGAAGGCTTCCACCGTCACTCAGAACATCCCGATTATGGCGCTGATGGCACTAACCTCAGATGCCGAATGGGGTAAAGTATCCGAGTCAGGCTGTGACGATTATGAGCTGAAACCAATTGATTTAACAAGTGTCTTGAATAAAATCAAGGCTCTCTTAAGTCCTGAAAATGCATCTGCTCTTTCAGCCATATCTTATGGTTTCGAAAGCCCATTATTCCAGGATCGTTTGCCAGCTTCTCAACGTTCAAGAGAAGCTCAGATATCCAAGCGTTGGGCTCAGGTGGCAAATGCTACTAACCCAACAACAACATCAAGTCAATCAAGGGTGGTGTACGTTGATGATAGTCCGGTAGATAGCCAAGTTATGGCAGAAATTGTCAGGGGTGCAGGCTATGAATATGACAATATTACTGAACCATTAGACGCTATTCCTATATTATTGGAGCTTAGACCTAAGGTTATTTTTCTAGATCTGGTGATGCCATTTACCAATGGCTATGAGGTATGTGCTCAGATTCGACGCATATCTACCTTTCGAAAAACCCCTATTATTATTGTTACTAATAATGATGGTATTATTGATCGAATTCGCGCCAGAATCGTTGGTGCATCAGGATTCTTCAGCAAGCCGGTCAAGAAAAAGCGCGTCCTCAAGGTACTCAACAAATACTTGGGTGCTAGTCGTGAAGAAACCATCAAAAGTCTTTCTCCAAGTGAATTTTGATCTTTTTTCTAATGTGTTTAGTGGCCGTCATGTTCGCTAATTAGTCAATAAATACTCTGATTCTGATGCTGTTCTCAGTATCAGTACTTAGGCCCTCGCGTGAACATCAACACTATAGAACTTATATCCACCTGAGCACATCAGCCATGGCATCAACTGTTGTCAGTCAGCTACAGTCATCTCTTCAGGAGACTGCGGCACTGTCGGATCCACTTGGACTGGAGCCCATTCCTGAAGATACGCGTCAACGTTTTTTGAGATTTAAACTCTCCGGAGAGAACGGAACATTATTGCCCCTAGAAACGATTATTGAGATATTGCAATTAGAGCCAGTAGAGATTTTACCTGTACCAGAGGTACCGGCTTATTTATTGGGCGTATGCCACTGGCGCGGTGCCATTCTGTGGCTGACGGATCTAAATGTGTTAGTTGGCTCACCGCCGCTGTGGCAGCAGGCCCCATCCCTAGAAAAGCCATTAGTGATTGTTATCGAATCTGGCGATCGCAGGGTTGGTCTGGCGGTAGAACAGGTGGATGATGTGGAAATGGTGGCTCCTGAGACAATTCACTTGCCAACCGAATTTGACTCGACGCCAATAGCGCCTTTTGTCATGGGCTATTTGCCAAACCATGGAGGTACTGTATTGGATGTGGATGTCATTGTTGAACGCTCTCTACAAGGTCCCCCTTAATACCCTAAGCTCCTGCTCTTCTAACCTAGGAGTTCACCTCAGCATTACTCGATGCTATGGGCTGAAATTACACGCTGAAATTACACATTAATTACACACGACTAAGGTTTAAAATTATTCATGGATAACATCGCTAACAATAATTCAGACGAGCTACTGACAACCGTTGATACCCCATCTCCAGAAGAGCAGGACTCGTCTCCAGAACTAATGCTAGCCGCTGAGGAGTTGACGCTAAGTCAAACTGCGTCAGACCAGTCTACTGAGATCACCCTTGCAGTAGAGTCCATTCCCTTTTCACAGAATCAGAGTAGACGACCGTTTGCGATCGCAAACGCCATGGCTCAAGCCACTGACTTAGAAAACCTTTACCAGGTTACGGTTAGTCAATTACGTAAACGATTTAATGCAGACCGAGTCCTGATCTATCAGTTTCAATCTGAAACCCAAGGCACTGTCATTGCCGAGTCACTCACGTCCGGCTATACACCTGCTTTGGGACAGACTATTGCCCCCTTATCCTTTGGAGCAACCACCACTCAACACTATCAGCAACAAGCCGTTATCAGCATTAGTAATATTGCAGAAGAGGCGATTACACCCTACCAGGCGCAAACCGCCCAACGCTTGCAGGTACAGGCTAGTCTCGGCTTACCTCTTTTTTTAGAAAACCAGTTGTGGGGATTGTTGGTCGTTCAAAATTGTGCCGCCCCTCGTCAGTGGACAGATTCTGAAATTGCCCTACTCTATCAAGTCGGCACCGAACTCATCTTGAAGCTTCAGCCATTACGACTGCAAGCTGAACGACAGTTGCTTGCTAGTGTCAGTGACAAACTCCGTCAATCCTCCGATCAAGAAACCCTCTTTCGGGGCATCACTCGAGACCTTAGGAGACTCCTAAATGTTGATCGCGTGGCCATTTGCCAGTTCCGTCAAGACTACAGTCTGCAATTTGTCTTTGAATCAAAAGTGGGGCCAGTAGCCTCGATGCGTGATGTTGTTTTAGCAGATAGCCATCTGCAAAAGCATGAGGGAGGCATCTTTCGACAATCTGACCCATTTGTTGTCAACCATGTCGCCAAAGATTCCACGCTCACCCCTTGTCATGTCGAGAATCTAACCGACTTTGACATTAAAGCCTGTGCCATTGTGGCGATTTATCAAGGACAGAAACTGTGGGGTTTGCTGGGGGCCTATCAACATAATGGTGCCCGATACTGGGACCCCAATGAAGTCAAATTGTTGACTCAGTTAGGTAACTTGGTCGGGGTCAGCTTGCATCAATCAGAACTCATGGAGGATCAAGCCAAAGCCTCTAAAAACCAGGAAGCCCTGCCCGACATTATTAATAAAATTAGTAATACGGCCTATGCTGAAAACATTTATCAAACCGCTGTACAAGAGGTTCGTAATCTCCTGAATGCAGAGCGCGTCTGCATTTACAAATTTCGCCCAGATTATTTCGGCGACTTTATCTATGAATCTGGTACCGGTGGGTGGCCATCATTGGTGGGAAGCGCCTGGGAAGATACCTACATTCAAGAGAATCAAGGGGGGCGATTCCGCAACACTGAGCAACCGTTTCTCGCAGATGACATTTACTCCGCTGGGTTAAGTGAATGTCATGTTCAGACGTTAGAGCACTTTGGCGTTAAATCCTTCTTGATCGTCGCCATTAGACAGGGAGGTAGTCTTTGGGGTTTGTTAAGTGCCTTTCAACATAGTGGGCCTCGCCATTGGTTGGAGAGTGATATTAACGTTTTACAAGATATCAGCCGCCAGATGGAAGTCAGTCTGAAAGGGGCTAATTATGTTGCCCAGTTACAAGAGCAATCGGCTCAAATGACTAAAGCGGCTCAAATTGGTCGTTCAGTGTCCACTATCATTCCAAAGATTTTGCAAGCCCAGGACACTGAGCAAATCTTGAAAGTAACACAGCGAGCGGTACGACAACTGCTGGTATGCGATCGCGTCGCCTTCCATCGCTTCAAAGCTGACTGGAGTTCCGAACTACTCTATGGATCAAGTGCAAAAAGTCAGGCCAGTTCAGACTTAGAAGAAAATCTGCAGGCAATTTGGCCAAAGCACAATTTGCAGGAAACCCAGGGAGGGCCTTATCGCAACCAAGACAGCTTAGTCATTAACAATATCTATGCCGCTGATCATGCACCTTTGGAGATTGAAATGCTGGAGGAATTTAGCATTAATGCCTATATGGCAGTACCCATCTTTAATAAAGGTCAGCTCTGGGGTGTGCTGAGTGCATATCAAAATGAGAAACCCCGTTCATGGACTAACGCAGAGATTAATGCCCTGAAACAAATTGGTTTACAGGTGGGGACTGCAATGCAGCAAGCAGATTACCTCAAACGCTTGGCTCGCATAGCCCAGCAGGAACAATTAATCAGTAATATTATCGATCGTCTCCGCAAAGCCACCGATTTACCCCAGGCTCTAACAACAGTGGCCCGTGACATTCGTGTAATGCTTCAGGCTGATCGAGTAGGGCTGTACCAATTTGATCCAGCCACCAACTATAGTGTCGGAGCGTTTGTTGTAGAAGACGTTGCTCCAGGGGTACGGTCTGCGATGGCCGCCAGGATACAAGATCACTGTTTTGCTGAAGGTCAGGCAGAAAACTATCAAAAAGGTCGCTACTGGGTCGTCAATGATGTTAAAACCCTGGATCTGCCTAATTGCTTAGTCGATCTACTGGCTAACCTACAGGTCCGGGCCAGTTTAGTCGTTCCCTTACTCAAAGGCAACGTGCTTTGGGGCTTATTTGCCATTCATCAGTGCCAGGGACCCCGTGAGTGGCAAGAGACTGAAGTAGAGTTTGTTCACCGCATTGGTGCCCAGCTTAACCTGGCACTGCAGCAGGGTGAATATTTAGATCAGCTCAAGGCTAAAAATACAGCCCTGACTGAAATTGTTTTAGAGGTGCAAAAAGCGGCGGATCAAGTGGGGCAAACATCCCAGTTAAACGCCGTCTCCATCACCCAGCAAACTGAGTCTCTGACCCAGGTTCTCAAGCGCGTTCAAGATCTCATGCGCCTTTCTGAAGGGGTGGTGGGTGATGCCCAACAAGTGGAAGCTGCTGTCCAGCAGGCGAATAAAACCGTGCGCATTGGCGATGCCGCCATGAACCGCACGGTTGATGGCATCATGACCATTCGCTCCACCGTAGCCGATACTAACCAGCGCATTAAACGGCTGAGTGAGTCGTCCCAGAAAATCTCGAAGGTGGTCAGTCTGATCAGTCAATTCACCACTCAAACCCAGCTACTGGCACTGAATGCCTCTATCGAAGCCACCCGCGCAGGGGAATATGGTCGCGGCTTTGCCGTTGTTGCGGACGAAGTGCGATCGCTAGCCCGACAATCTGCTGAAGCAGCCACCGAAATTGAACAGCTAGTGCAGGAAATTCAAGTGGGTACCGCTGAGGTTTCAACCGCCATGGAAACGGGTATCCAGCAGGTGGCGGAAGGCACTAATCTGGTCACTGACACCCGTCGTAATTTGACGGAAATCGTAGAAGCTACCGGCCAGATCAGTAACTTGATTGAGGAAATCACCGAAGCCACACACCAACAGGCCGATGAGTTTAAGGGGGTGACGGCCACCGTGACAGAAGCCACCACCACCGCTGCTCAAACCTCGAAAAATTCAGAACAGTTAACCCTATCCATTCATCAACTGTTAACGACCGCCAAGGCGCTTCAAGCCAGTACGGGCACTTAATCAGCGTTCTAATGGTCGAACATCGTGGCGTCCTGTGTTTAACCTCCTAATCCCAGGGCGCTACCAGACTTTTGCATGCCATAAAAATCTCGTTTTCAGTGAATGATGACTTCTGATTCCGTGCATTCCCAGCAGGTACCCTCTTACTTTTTGCAAGAAGCCTCCGAGTTGCTTCAGCAAATGGACGGTGAGCTGCAAACCCTCAGCCAGGATTTTGGTGTCCAGAAGGTCTATGCATTGATGCGAATAGCCCATACTCTGAAAGGAGCCGCCGCCAGTGTCGGATTAGACCACATTAAAACAACCACCCATTCCCTAGAGAATGTGTTTAGGGCATTGTGTAGTCCCAATGCCTCACTCACTCCTGCCATAGAATCACTCATTTTTGAGGGCTATGGCTGCTTACAGTTGCTACTTTCGGCCCAAATAGCAGAGGCCCAGATTGATGAGCCCAGCATTTTGGAGCGCATGGCAGATGTGGTCTCTAAGTTGGAAAAACATCTGGGCAGTCGGTTTGGACAGGATGGTTATTTACCCACATCGAGTGAGCTGGGGGTGGATATTACCCGGTCAGTTTTTGAGAAAGGCATCACGCAACGTCTCCAGCAATTAGAAGTGGCCCTGGAAACGCCAGATCCAGAAAATCTTAGGTCTTTATTGCGCTCCCAGGCGGATGTTTTTGGTGGTTTAGCCGAGTCGTTTAATCTGCCAGGGTTTGGAGCAATTGTTCAAACCACGCTCAAAGCACTGGAGTGTCGGCCTGATCTGGTGGTGCAAATTGCCCAGATTGCCCTAGACGACTACCGCGCTGGCCAGCGGCTTGTCTTGGACGGCGATCGCAATCGCGGCGGTGAACCCAGCTTAATGCTCAAAAAATTGGCCACTCCCCCCAAGTCCGCCAAGAACAATTGGTTAGGACAGGTGTGGAATGCTTTAAACCAGCCGATTCCAGGGACGACAGCGAAACATCAAACTGCGACTAAATCGCAGAGCCCAGCCGCCCCCAGCCACCGCCCCAACTCACCTCCGTCCATTCCTGAGCAAGGAGCAGCCAACAAAGGGACATTGGACGATCTATTGACAACGTCAGAATCAGTTGCGATCGCTGAAACGAATGCTTTATTTGCAACCCACCAGGGGGGGGCTGGTTTAGACAACAGTGACTCCAGGACAGATGCCCCCCTACTATCTGACTTACCTGTTCCTAAGTCGGCTCCTAAAACCTCCAGTATTCCGACCTTACATGTCTCCAACCTTAAAATATCCGTTGCTCACCTGGACCAAATTAACTATGCCATTGGTGATTTATTAACCCAGCAAAATCGGCAGGCCCTTCACAATCAGCAATTAGCAACCGCCAGTAAGGCCCTACTTAACCGACTAGAGCAGCAACAACAACAGTTAACCAAACTACTCAACCAAGCAAGTCATAGCGCCCTCGCCCACCCCACCACCCGCAGCACTGAATACCAGTTCGATACATTAGAATTCGACAACTACAGCGAACTTCAGCTGCAAGTCCAGGCGTCGTTGGACACCTTAGTGCAGCAAATAGAAAACGCTGAAGCCATTGAACTGTTTGTGCGCCAGAACACTCAGGCCGTTGAAAAACAGCAGCGGTTAATTAAAACTCTACGAGAAACTGTGGTCACAGCGAGAATGCAGCCCATCGACAATGTGTTTCAACGTTTTCACCAAGTTTTAGGTCGCTTAGTGGCTCAACAAGGCAAACCCGTAGAGCTATTGATTGAAGGTGGTCATGTCCTTGTCGATAAGATGATCGCTGACAAGCTTTATGAACCCCTCTTGCACCTGATCCGCAATGCCTTTGACCACGGTGTCGAAAAAGCATCAGAGCGTAAACAGCAGGGAAAGATAGAAGACGCTAAAATCACGCTATCCGCAAAACAAGAAGGGCACCACCTCAGCATCACTGTGCGAGATAATGGTCGCGGTCTTAACCTTGATAGCATTCGGGAAAAAGCGATCTCCCAACAACTGATCACAGCAGATGAGGCTCAACAACTAACATCTGACCAAATCAGCGAACTAATCTTTGAGCCAGGTTTTTCAACGTCAGCGCAAGTTAATGACATCTCAGGGCGAGGGTTTGGACTCGATGCGGTACGGGCTCAGATATATCCCCTCCACGGCAGGGTGACGGTCACCCATAAACCTGACCAAGAAACCTGTTTCACCCTGGAGCTTCCGACTCATTTAACAATTGCCAGATTGTTACTCTGTCAAACAGGTGAAACACTATATACCTTTATGACCGATGCCATTGAGCAAATTCTCGTTCCTAAACCTGAGCAGTTAAGTACCCGTAATGAGAGAAAAATGCTGAGCTGGGAGTTGGAAGGTAAAGAATATTTAGTGCCCGTCATTTCCCTTGCAGATGCCCTCAACTACAACGCCAAACTTCCCCATAGCCATTGGCAAAGAACAGACCAGACAGCCGATATATCCAGTCCAATTTTGATTATGCGACACCAAGATAAGATCTTGGGTCTAGAATGCGATCATCTTTTGGGAGAACAAGAACTCGTCATTCGCTCCCTGGGAGATATGGCCTTTACCCCCGAGTATTTCTATGGCTGTAGCATTCTCCCCAATGGTCGTCTCAGCCTGGTCATTGATGGCAGTCTGTTAACGGTGAATGTTTTACAACAGTCTTCTCAAACATCAACCGTAAGTTCTCCACCACCACACCATCAAGCTGAACCATCGACTCTAGAGAAACAATCGATCTTAATCGTTGATGATTCCATTACGGTGCGTAATACCCTAGCCCAGGGATTACAAAAGGCTGGCTATCGGGTTATCCAAGCTAAAGAAGGCAATGAGGCGTTACAAAAACTAGAGCACACGCCAGTGACAGTTATCTTGTGTGACTTAGAAATGCCAGGCATGAATGGCTTTGATTTTCTAAGAGCGCGCCAGAGAATCCCAACCGTTGCATCGGTGCCAACGATTATGCTCACATCCCGAACAGGGGATAAACATCGTCACCTGGCTCAGTCTTTGGGGGCCGATAACTATTTAACCAAGCCCTATTTGATGCCTCAGCTGATTGAAACCATTAACAATGTCCTAACGCCGGACGCTTAAGCATTAAATTGCTAACATTCCGCAGCATAGCCCCATCTTTTATCGATAGGGCGTTTTCAAACGCCTTGAAGACCCACCGCTCCCCTGTACTCCCCCCTATGGATAACAACACACCAGAGATAGAACGATTTATTACCTTTGACGTGGGTGGCTACTGGTTTGCCTTGCCCATGATGTCCATTCTGAAAATTGTTAACTGCCCACCCCCTACTCAAGGGGGAACTGTGGGCATTGGCTTAGTGCAGTTGGGCTCCCACACAGTCCGACTCTTAAATTTACATAGAGAAGTCGGTAAGACGGCTGAAGCCTCACCTGATCATGCTCCCTTTCTAGTGGTTGTTCGCACCCCTCAAAAGGAGCTATGGGGCATCGCCTTGGAGGAGCCACCCGACTTGATAGAACTCCCCTTGACCCTCTTTAAACCGGTATCCCTGGAACCCCCGTTTGACCACAAGACAAACTGGATTAGCCACATGGCGATTGTGTCTGAAAAGGATAGCGATCGCACCCTGCTATTGTTAGATGTCCATGCCGTCTTTCAACATGACATTGGTCAACCTGTCAGCGCCTAGTACCCTCACTAGCAACCACATTAGACCTGCGGGGGCACATTGATCTCAAAATGAATGTGATCATCATGGCCGCCTGCGCGTCGGCATAGCCTTTTGCTAATCAGAGCGGGATCGTTGAAATACAGAGTCCTCTTATCGACCCAAGGTTGTGCTCGTAACGCCTTTAAGATGGCCTCGGTTGCATTGCGATCGTAGTTAGCATTAGACCATCTTGTGCCGCCAAATCGTCCTCCCTTACGGGGTAGCACGATATCCCCCGCATTGCCGCTTTGATGACCAGAATGATCCGGCGTGCGCCCTCCCTTGGGGAGACTGACATCATTCACGGCCATGGGGGCAATCTCTGAGCGATTTTTACGATAGGCCAACTCATAGTGAATACCGGCTGATCGAATCACATTGCTAATCCAATCGATACCATAGTCATGGCTATCCCCTGGCTGGTCTAACACTTCCACGTTATAAAAGCCCACCCCCTGGCCTGGCATCCGCATCCATTTGGGGGCATTCGCGGCTTCTAAAAACTGCTGGGTTTTACCCCCGACATCCACTCGCCCATCACCTCGAAGTGTGGTACTGCCTGAGATCGCAGACTGAAATAGCTGAATAGCCTGGATCAGATTATTCATGGAGTTGCCTGCCGCAAAGTCATATCCCAGGACCACTAAACGGTCGCGGACAAGTTTGACATCACTGGCTCGATTTGACCCTCCAGACCCAACACTGGCACTAAGCGCAAGCTTCTGGCCCCCTGGATGTTTCTCAATGTAGGGGGTAAGGGTTAGAGACGCCATATCCGTAGCCTCCCCCGCAACCACCTTCAGCCGACGCATCTGGGGCTTAGGCACGGCTAAAAAGACGGACTGAAAAGCCCACTGGTTATTCCCATTAACCGTTGTTGTTGCAATGGGCTTTTGGTTGTTGTCCACATAAAGGTTCACCGTTTTACCCACCAAATCATCACTGGTGGTGCCCGCCAGCTGATAGGGATGGTAGATCTTCACCTGGTTAGGAACTTTGGTGATTTTGATACCCTGACTAGACGGCGGCTCAGGGGTGGGGGTTACCGGTTGAGGGTTGGAAATCGGCGGGGGGGCGGGGGGTTGCGGCTTGGGTTGCGGCTCATCGACCCCGGTCCCTACGGATACCAGGAAAAACCCTGGTGCATCATCACTATTAAGCCAGTCCTTGAGCACCTTAGTCCGAAAAAAGGTTTCACCCTCTACATCACCCTGACGTGGGGACTTGTCAATTTTCTGGCGGTAGTAACCACCCTCCATTAGATAAATGGCTTTATCAGTTTCCTTAATCCAAGTCCCCATAGGTCCTCCAAACGATGCTGATGTAGGAAAGCGAAATGTTAACCAAGCTCAGGTCCCTGCAAATGTTAGCAGGATATGACTATGCGGTTAGATATCTAAATAGATATCTATTTGTTGGGTTTTTGGTGGATTTTTAGGTGAATTTCAATGAATCTAAATCAATTTAAAATCCTCTCTAGTTTCCTGAAACCCAGCCTTGCCGCTCCTGAGTATGATTTAGCCTTGCCAATCCAGGCTATTGGCAAGTTTCACAGAGCCGTTCATCCCCTAAACTGATTTAGTTGAGGCAATGGGAATTTCAATCAGAAACTGGGTCCCTGGCTGGTTTGGAATGGGCTCACACCACAGTTTGCCTTTGTGGGTTTCAGTTACGATGGTGTAACTGATGGACAGCCCCATACCGATACCTTTGCCGACGGATTTGGTCGTAAAGAAGGGGTTGAAAATTTGCGATCGCAAATCTTCTGGCACGCCCATACCGTTATCCATAATTCGGATCAGCAGCCGACTATCCTGGATCGCTGTCGAAATTTTAATCATGCCGGGATCTGCGATCGCATTTTCCACAGTTCGGTGAGCATCACGCTCATTCACAGCCTCAATGGCGTTACTCAACAAATTCATAAATACCTGATTGAGCTGCCCTGCATAGCATTCAACCAGAGGTAAGACCCCGTAATCTTTAACAACCTGAATATCAGGATAGTGATTGCTACGTTGCAAGTGACTTTGCAAAATGGTGAGGGTACTATCGATACCCTCATGGATATCAGCCAGTTTAATCTCTGCTTCATGGTGTCGCGAAAACGTCCGCAGAGAAAGCACAATGTCACAGATCCGACTAGTGCCAAGGCTCATAGAGTTTAAGATCTTCATTAGATCCTGCTCAAGATAGTCCAGATCCAGTTCATCGATCTTGTCAGCAACTGCCTTTGGAGGGTTGGGAATATGCTGCTTATAGAGTGAGATAATGCTCAATAGATCTTCCACATAGCGCTCAGCGTGGTGAAGATTGGCATGGATAAAATTCACTGGATTATTGATTTCATGGGCAACCCCTGCAACAAGTTGCCCCAAGCTCAGCATCTTTTCATTATGTACCAGTTGTATTTGTGTTTTCTTAAGTTCCTCAAGGGCCCGCTGTAGCTCTCTCTCGGCCTGCGTTCTCTCAGTAATTTCACTGAGTAACTGCATTTGTGTGTGTCGCAATGTCAGGTGCACTTTAACCCGTGCTAGCACCTCATCAGGGTGGATCGGCTTAGTAATGTAGTCAACGGCACCTATGCTGAGGCCTTTAACCTTATCGACCTCATCGGTCAGGGCTGTCATAAAGATAACTGGAATATCTCGGGTCCTTGGATTCTGCTTGAGTTTTTCACAGACTACAAATCCATCCAGCCCTGGCATCATCACATCCAGTAGAATAAGATCTGGAACTATTTTTTCTAATTTCTTAAAAGCACTCTCTGCATTTTTAGCAATTGAAACTTTGTAATTAGACTGTTGAAGAAATTCGTAGAGGAGTTTAATATTAGTTGGAATATCATCAACAATCAAAATTTCACTTCGTTGGGAGCTCAACATAATCTAGCGAGGTCCAAAGAAAAAATTAACGAGGTATTTAAAGTAAGCGTTGAATCTGGTGAGTCTAGTTACTCTAGATTTCCCAAAAGTTAGTTTGTCTCTAAAGGGACATCCTATGGTTTAAAAGTTTATATGGGGTTTCACAAGTTGGACAATCCCTTCATCATCAAAGTCATCAGCTAGTTTCAACAACTGATCAACAAATGGAGCATAGTCTGAACCAAGCTGCTTGAGGTGAGCAACTTCAGCTTGAATATCTGCAATATACCCCTTTTCAGCTGCCTCATAGAGAGGCATCAGGATATCTGAGGATGGCACAACCATCTCAGCCCCAAGATTAGGCGACACAGCTTCTACAGGTTTTAAGTCATATTGCCACTCTAAGCGCAAGAGCTGTTGAAGCTGATTTATAAGCTCTTGTGCTTGTATCGGTTTTGATAAAAAGCCACTAAATCCAGTCTCAATGCTGGCTTCTAAATCTCCACCAGATAAGTGTGCCGAAGAAGCAATAATAGGCACAGATTGGAATTCTTTCAAATTATGAAGCTGTTTGAGAAGTCCATAGCCATCCAAGTTGGGCATCAGCAAGTCTGTAATCACTAAATCTGGTAGAAATGATTTAGCCTTAGTGATGCCATCCTGGCCATCCTGAGCTTCCAATACTTCAAATCCAAGGGGTTCTAAAAGATTGACGATCACAGAGCGATTTTCCCATCGATCATCGACGACTAAAATTTTTCTACCTTTACCGTCATATCCCATCAGCTCACCTAAACCTGGCTGTTCAAGGTTACTTTGAAGCCAGTCCTCAGCAAGGGGACAAACTACGTCAAATTCAAAGACACTGCCTTCGCCCAAGGTACTTTTAACCTGAATATGGCTGTCCATCAGCTGAATAATTTGCTGGCTAATGGCAAGACCTAATCCAGTGCCTTCAATTACATATTTGGTGTTATCTGTCTGCTCAAAAGGCGCAAAAATTTTCTCAAAGTTATCAGTTGCAATGCCAACACCGGTGTCTTCAACAGCAAAATGAAGCTGCGTAAGTAATGGATTCTGGGGATCAGCTTGCGCTTCCACCTTCAGTGTGACCCTACCCGCGTCAGTAAATTTAACTGCATTGCCAAGGAGATTTAACAAAACCTGCCGTAACCGTTTTTCATCAGCAACGATGCCTGGCGGCAAGGTATCGAGAGGCTCAAAAATCAGGGGTAAATTTTTCTGATCGGCACGAATCCGACAAATTTCCACAACTCCTTGTACAAAAGAAGGAAAATGAAAGGGGCTAGGATTTAATTCCAATTTTTGCGCCTCAATTTTAGAAATATCTAAAACATCATTAATTAGAGTTAAGAGATGACCAGCGCATTGGGAAATAGTCCGAATACTTTTACGGTCTTTGTCAGGGCGATTTTTTTGAAGTTGCAGAATTTGGGCATATCCTAAAATGCCATTCAGCGGTGTTCTAAGCTCATGGCTCATATTCGCTAAGAACTCGCTTTTAGCATGGTTGGCCATATCTGCAAGATCCTTCGCTTCAGCTAACTGAGCAGTACGCTCTGCAACTCGGGTTTCCAGCATTTCAAAGGCATCTTGCAACTGTTCTGCCATTTGGTTAAACGCAGACGATAACCCTTGTAGTTCGCGAATTCCCCTAACTTGCAGCGATTGCTCCAAATCTCCCGTTGCGATCGCTTGACTAGCCAAATTTAATCGCTGAATCGGCGCACTAATCCAGCGAGACGTCAGAAATCCTAGTAAAGTTGCAATCACCAGGGCTGCAACACATAGCATGACCGTATTACGGGTGTTGGCATTAATTACTGCCATAAAGTCAGACTCTGGGATGGCAACCACCACCAGCCAGTCCAACCCATAATCATCTTGCCAGGGAGACACCTGGACGAACTGTCGGCTGCCGTCTGTTCGAAATTCTAGTTGCTGGCCATTCTGGATATTTTCAAAGCCATTAAATTCCGCTTCCAGATATTGAGCGGTTGCTCGAATAATTGAATCAGAACTTTCTAGGGCACTCAGGCGCTGGGGTTCTCCATCGACTACACTGTAAGTCTTGGCTTCACTAGAATTACCTATCAGCAGACCATCCCGTTCCATCAAAAAGGCTTTGCCATTGGGGCTGATATCTAGTTTTTTCAGAAAATTACTAATATCACTCAGGAGCAGATCAATACTCAATGCCCCAAAAAGCTGACCTTCAGTGTCATAAAGGGGGAACGAAGCAGATGCAGCAACATAGTCTTCGAATCCTTCTGCATTATAAATACTGCTCCATGTTGGTTGCCCTGCATTGACAGCATCGAGATACCACTGGTCTTCAGGAGCGTAATATTCAGTAGCATCTAATACATCGGTACGATTTCCTTGAGCATCGGTGCCATAGGTATAGTCTTTCCCATCTGCTAATGAATGTTCGACGATAGTGACACCTTGACCTGCTAGCCAGCGTCCAGCTCCCACCCCTTCTCCTGACTCCAGGTAATACCCAATAAAATTGATATCTGGATAGGTTTGTGCCCTTTGCCATAGGTTACGACCGGTCAGCTCAAAATTTTTGATATCAAGGACTCCAGTTTGTAACTCATCGACGGTTATGGCACCCAGTTCATGGGGACGAGATAGGTAACTGTCTAAATGCTGATCAACCCGGCCACTAATTTCATTACTAAGACGTAAAACCAAGCTATTAACAGCCTTTTGACTATTTCTGAAGGACAGATATCCCACTAACCCTACAGCTGAAAAAATTTGCAAAACGAATGGGACGACAAGCACAAGGCTTAACGGCGTCCCATGGGGCATTTGACTGTGTTTTCTGTCCATAGCCATAGGTTTTGGGTTCAACACTGTAGGGAAATAGATGACGATGTACTTTACCAACTTCTGTAAGGTTATTGGAAAAGACTCGATTCAGCTATATCCGCTAGAGTGCCCAGGAAAAAAATGGCTAACCACAGGCCATAGATGGCTATATCATCACTTTTTCATGAAACAAGTGACTCATTGAGACGACTTAAGAGTTTAAAGTTGTCAGGTTTGTTTTTGTTAAAACTCAGATTTAAGAAGATTTAACACCACAAGCAAAGATGGTATAGAAAAATCCCTGTTCTGAATATTCGGGTAAATCTCTAACACGAATGTCAAGATTGACAAACCCATTGTCTAAAAAACAGCTCAGTACATCTTGGGGATTCAGTTCCGTAGATGGGAAACAGTTGTCACCAACTCGATAATAGTTACCAGAACCACAGGCTGAGGTGATCAATGTGCCACCAGGTTGCACCATGCCCATAATATTACGCATATAGGTACGCCACTCGTCTTTATTGAGGCTAATACCTTCTGCACAATAATGGGCTGTCACCAATGGATAAAACGTGCGTTTGCTTTCCCCTAAAGGATTAGGTTCTCTGACATCACCCGGGGTAATTAGGGTGACTTTTTGACGTGCGTCTAGCTCTCTTTGCTGAACCTCTAGAGGTTCAGGCAATTGATGGCCTTCAAGCTGTAATACCTTTTGAGTGAAAAGCTGCCAATCGTAGGCTGTTGGATCTCCAGAAAACCATTTCTTTAGTTCAATTAAATTGGACTCAACATATTCAGAAACATGAATCTCGTGGGCCTTAGTTACCAAAGGTAAAATATGGGAAATAATAGGTCCACTGCCAAAATCTAATGCAACTGGGACAGACTCGATTCGCTTTAAAGACTCTACCAAAAACTCCAAACAGTATTGTTCGTCAGGCATAATTCCAGAATAGTATTCTTGCAAATACTGTTTCGGATCCCAGGCAGAATAATCTGTGTACTTCGTTTCAACAGCTTGCATTGGTTCTCTCCAAATTTACTAATGAATAGTCGTGTTTAGTTTGAGCAGAAAACATTAACTAATGTTTTCTAAATATTTCATTAACATCTGCTTATCAACTGCTGGACAAGCAATTTGGGTTTGATTTAGCCCCTGTAGGGTATTTCGACAATCAAACATTTGGGTGCCTGCTAACCAGATTTCTAGGCGAGTAAGAGAATGTCCTTGTACCACCTCCATTAAGACTTTAGCTAGGGGGCTAAGGGCATTATGCACATTAATTACTTCACGTTGCCACTGTTCATAGGGGGATGTTCTAACAGAATAGCCCAATTGGTTCAGCCCATAGACCAGCTGGCCTAATGGATAGGGGTTGGGGTTCACTAAGTGGAAAGCTTGGGTGAAAGAGTCCGGTTGCAGGGATAGATGAGCGATTGCTTTACTCACATAATCAACCGGTGTCATATCAATCATCCAATCTAAATCCGGTGCACTTTCAAGCTGAAGAAGACTACTCAAAAAGCGACACATTAAATCTGTTGGATTACATATTCCTGTTTGGGTGTGCCCAGTTACCATGCCTGGGCGATAGATACAAGCCGGAACCCCCGATGCTATGGCATGCGTAACGAGTTGCTCTGCCACCCATTTACTTTGAGCATAGCCTCCCGAAATACCAGAACCTTGGGCAATATTATCATTCTCATAAATAATCGATGGTCCTGTTGTTACCAAAGACTCAAAGACATCTAAAGTCGAGATATAGTGCACTGGTTTGAGCTTAGTATGAGTAGCGAGGTTCAAGACAGATTGGGTCCCAAGTATATTGGTTGCCCTTAATGCTCGATAAGGATAAAACAAGTTAACATTGGCAGCGCTATGGTAGATAACATCTATAGTCTCAGCCAAATAGTTAACGTCTTCAAGGTCTAAGCCCAATCCAGGACGGGCCATATTACCAATCAGAGGTTTGATTCTGTTATGGGGAATATCGAAGCCTGGTAAATTTTGTTGCAACGCCTGATGTAACCTTTTTTGACCTTCTTCACGTGTTTGTGCGCGCACCAAACAGTAAACAGTTGCATCTGTCTGTTTTAGTAGCTCATACAATAACGACGTACCAATAAATCCTGTCGCACCTGTGAGTAAAATCGACTGGGGATTGATCCAATTTGATTCAGGTTTTGACCAAGGACCTCCTGAAGAATATAAGTTGACCTCAAACAATGCTTCAGCCTCCAGCTGAGCTAGGGGCATGAACTCAGTAACGGTAGAAGATTTTTGTGTGTGGCCCAGCTGTTTGCATAGATCTGAGATAGTGGGTCGTTGGAAGAAATCGGCAAAGGAAAGCGTTAGTTTAAAGGAGCGTTCAACTTGTGCCATCAGCTGCATCAACCGTAACGAGTCACCCCCCAGTTCAAAGAAACTATCATTAATGCCAATGGGGGATACATTTAGAATGCTTGACCAAATCTCTGCTAGCTTTTCTTCTTGAATGGTTTGAGGGGCAACAAAAGACACCGATAGTTCTGGCCGAGAAGAATCAGGCAATGGTAATGATTTTCGATCAATTTTGCCGTTCGCATTGAGAGGAAATGTCTCTAATATCACAAACGCGGAAGGTACCATATAGTTGGGTAATGTTTGTGCAGCATAGGAGCGTAGCTGACTCGAAAGGATTTGAGTTATCTTGGCTTGCAACGGATTATTAGCATAGACGTTCCAAGGCTGGGGCAGTGGTTGCGGACCCATTGCTGGCAAAGGCTCAATGCTACCTAATTTATAGTCAGCCATATTCGCCTGGGGTTTAAAGAGGGCGTTAAAAGAACCACTATTTTCTGCACTGGGCCAGCTAATGGTAACGTCATAGGATAGCTCAGTGGCAATTTGTCTAAGCTCTTCAGGATCTACGCCATCAATATCTTTGGTTTGTGTCAGATAGCCTTTTAGGTCCGCAACGTTGCCAGAGAGCTGACATTGTTTAAGGACATCCACCGCTTTGATAGATTCTGAAACCCTGGCATTAGGAATATCTCGGAAACCTATGGCTTTCATGGTATAGCTTTTTAAGCGTTGTCGGAGTTTTGCAAGATCAAGGTATTGAGATGTCCAGTCTGACCAACTGGTTTCAACCATTAATTGGGGTGTTGCACCGACGTGTAAGACAACGTCATACCGAAATTGGCTAAGTTCGTTATGAAACTGGCTTTGTTTCAGTAAAACTTGAACCTGGCTAATTTGAGGCAGATAATCTTGCAGGGTTAAGAAAAAGGACGGATCGATGGTGAGTTCTTCTTCCTGACGTAGTCTTTTTTGAATACGTTGCCAGAGATCTGTTACAGGCAGATCATCAGGGGCTTTAAATAATTCTATAGACGTGGCGAATGCCTCTTGTAGGAGGTAGTTTCTAACATCGCCAATGAATAAAGAGCCACCCGGTTTAATGAAACGTACAGCCTGTTCTAGAACGTGGACTAAATAATCAATACTGGGAAAGTATTGTAAAACAGAGTTGAGAATCACTGTGTCATAGGAAGCCGGTTCTATACTGCTAAAGTCATCTGCAGCACAAAGTTTAAGATCAACGCGTGATGCTAGATCTTGTCTGCCTGTCAATTGTTTTTTGATATGTGCCAGCGAAACATCTGAAATATCTGTGCCAATGTAGCCCTTGCAATGGGGTGCCACTTGAAATAGCAAGAGTCCTGTACCACATCCAAGTTCTAACACATGGTCAGGCTTAAGGTTTAGAATTCGTTCAACGGTTGTATCAACCCATTCTTGCATTTCAATATCAGGGAGTAGTGCACCTGTGTAACTGCTAATCCAACCGCTGATATTGAATGTTTCATCCCATTCTGTGTTGACAGCATTTAAGTGGTCATCGTTATGGATAACTTGCCACTGTTTGATTTGTTCTTGCTCAAGTTGGGTGCAAATTGACTCGTCAGCGCTGACGCTATCGTCAATCAACTGGCCCACCGTTGAAGACGGTATATGATTGACCACATAGGCAACTAGCCGCTTACTGCCGGAATTATCTTCTTGAGCGACAACAACAGCTTCTTGCACAGCAGGGTGCTGCTCTAGGATAGATTCAATCTCTTGTAACTCGACCCGAAAACCTCGAATTTTAATCTGATGATCGACACGCCCTAAAAATTCTAACTGTCCGTCTTTACAATAACGAGCTAAGTCACCTGTTTTATAAAGTCGAATCGTTTGATTATTTTCGTCTAACGTTGTCACTAAAAACTTATCCGCTGTCAAATCAGGGCGATTTAAATAACCTGATGCTAGACCTCGTCCACCGATATATAACTCCCCCGAACTCTCTGCATGAACAGGTCTCATCTGCTCATCGAGAATATACGCTTGGACATGGCTTAATGGCCTGCCAATGGGAGCAATACCATCATTTACATCCTTATCTGTATAGGGCCCAGCTAAATGGCAATACGTTGCAACCACTGTCGTTTCTGTTGGACCATAGGTATTCACTAGCTGAACCTGAGGGCTCACATACTGTTTCCAGATATTGACCCATTGGGGCAGCACTCGCTCTCCTCCAATAATGGTGAGTCTAATAGTTGGCGATAGGTGTAGAGTATCTAATGAGGCACACAGCTGATGCCAAAAAGCAGTTGGCAAATCTAACACAGTTAGCTGCAATCTCTCGCAGGCTTGCAGAAAATCCGGAATGGATTTCAGCATATCTTTGGTGCGAAGGACTAATGTTGCCCCTTGGGTCAGGGTCAGGAAAATTTCCTCGATAGCCGCATCAAAACTAATCGATGCAAATTGCAATACGCGATCGTCAGCGACAATTCCATAGGCTTGATTGGCCGCAGAGACAAAATTTGCTAAGGCAACGTGCTCAACTAGAACCCCCTTGGGTTGCCCGGTGGAACCAGATGTGTAGATGACATAGGCTAATGAGCCTGCTGTCAAAGATGGGAGGTTATAAACAGGATACTGGGCAATAATAGGCCAATCTGCATCTAAACAAATAGTGTTTGCACCATTAACTGGAAGTGCTGAGACTAAAGATTTTTGCGTCAGTAAACATGAAACTTGAGAGTCTTTCAATATCCAATTAAGACGCTCTTCGGGATAGTCAGGATCTAAGGGAACGTAGGCCCCACCTGCTTTTAGAATAGCGAGGACCCCTATGACCATCTCAAAAGAGCGATCAATGCATAGCCCCACCAATACACCAGGTCTGACACCTTGTGTACGCAAGTAATGAGCAAGTTGGTTAGCACGGGAGTTTAAGGCTTGATAACTCAAATGCTGACCCATAAATTCAATTGCCGTCGCGGTAGGTCTGATATTGACCTGGGTTTCAAATAACCGAACAACAAATTTTAGGCTCTCAACAGAACCCTCCAATGAGCGATTCCTAAGATCTACAAAAACCATTTACTTGATTCCCCCAAACACTGACAACAGGCCTGACAACTTTGGTTCCTAAATCGACTCTAGGGCTGCTGTATCACTAGACACCCACGTTGGTCTAGATAGTGACACTAAAAACCAAGCCCTTATCTAACAGGGACTGTGAAAGGTATGATATAGGACTATTATTGACCACCACCAGGCCGATACCGGTGATCAATGGCCTTGCCTATCCCGACAACAAAGTCATTGCCGAAGCGCCCAAAGTCCCTAAAGACCTTGGGGAAGTATAATTCTAAAGAGTGAACATTTTATCGAGCAAACAGAACAGTGAATCCCTCTAAATGGATAGGCTTCATACTTCCCATGACTCTCAAAAAAGACTTTTTGACATCCATAGACTTGGCAATTAGTGAACGTATTATCTCAAATCAAACGTTGACATGCGCTAATTTTCAATACAGTAATATTCTGCATTGATGGGTCGACTGGATTAAAATCGCCAATCATCAATCATCTGAGACAAAGGACAATTCAGTCGAAAAACCAAAACGGGGCTTCTCTCTCCGATCTTGTTTTACGCCTTATCCTACCTTGATAAAAACCGTATTCCACGCTTTGTGTAGTATCAAAGAATACAATAGCTCCATTGCCACAAATTTATATCCAATTAAAATATTAAAGAAACCTTAAGTCCCAAGGGCTGTGCCATAGGTCCTTAGGTGTGAATACTGAGATTTCCCCCTACAAATTAACCTGTCGTACTCTACAGCTTTTTCACGATATGTACTCCAGAACATCGGAGTATGGTCATGAGAACAAAGAAAAACCTTTTTCTTTGTTCTCATTCCGTATTTCCTCTGTTTACATTACAGCTTCTCTTTTGCTAAAGACAATGCCCATAGCGCCAAAAGGCTTTCTGAACCATTTATTGGTGCTATATTGGGCGAGTGAGAGGAAAATATTTTTTGATTTTTAGGTTTTTGTACTGAATAAAATGCACTTAACGCTATTTTTATACTAA
This sequence comes from Leptothoe sp. EHU-05/26/07-4, assembly GCF_043421015.1. Classification (NCBI taxonomy): domain Bacteria; kingdom Bacillati; phylum Cyanobacteriota; class Cyanophyceae; order Nodosilineales; family Cymatolegaceae; genus Leptothoe; species Leptothoe sp. EHU-05/26/07-4. Next base: position 113,635 of record NZ_JAXSQV010000003.1, on the reverse strand, counting down.
TAGGCTTATGTATCCCCACGTTAATGTCGTATAATCTGGCAGGGTATCTGTTAAACAATTTTTTCTGTTCTGTTTTTAGAAAACATACGTCAAGAGGATCGTGTTATCTTTTGAGCAAGATAGATTGTTAATGCCATTACATTAACGGTGATCAATTTTAAGTTCTAGTAGGAATAACTCAACCAGATAACGTTCGAACTCTACACCCTGCAGAGAAACCACTTCAGTGTCATACAGTTGAAAACCAAATTTCTTAAATAGCCCTAAGCTAAACTCACTGGCTTCCGCGTAAAGTCTTGGCATGCGATGTTCATGGGCATAGTTCAGTACAGTTTTCATTAATTTAGAACCAATACCCTGATGAAGACTGTCGTATCGAACATAGGCTGATGCCACATGACCATTGTCTCCAATGCCTGAAAATCCTAGGATACCTGTTTTATCAATCGCAACAAACGTGGTAACTTCTAGAATAAATTGACGAAAATGTTCAACATCTAAAGGGGAAGATGCCCACACTTCCGTTTGAGCCTTTGTGTAGTATTGGGGGGCATGTACTAACACTGTCTGTCGAAACAGAGCTGACAGCTCCAATAGATCTGTTTCATGAGCAAGGCGAATATTCATCACTGATTGCACCTAATTGTTGTCATAAGCTTAATCAGCTTCTGAAGCTATCTTAAACTTCTTCTGACAGAGCGTTAACCTTAGCATTAGATATATGGGTATAGTATTTGCGATTCACAGTGAATATTCCGTACGCGTGCTTTATCTATCTAGATAGCTCTCTATTGAAGTGGAGTATGGATATAACAATTTTTAAGTTATTTTGGGCGTTGCCGCTCTTCAGTATTGTTTCATCTGCCACGTCTAGATTGTTTGAAGGCACTTACGCTTAAATAAGCATTCCATTACCCCATCCACTCATCCACCCCTCTACAGCCCCACACTGGGCCTTTATTTTTGTACAGTCCCCTAATCCCATGATTACTCAGGGATAAGCTGAAGCTCAGAGGATTATTGGCACTTTAAAAATCTTTGCGTATCTAGCTTTATGGGGAACAGAGCAGAGTCATTGGGCGTGAACATGGGTTTAAAGAGCACCATGGGTTTCTTAGCCAAGCAAGGTTGATGTACAGAAGACTGTACCCATGATGGGTACCGATCGCCAAGGGGTCCTGAAGCTTCAGAAAGCAAAACTGTAAACACCTTTAGCCATAAACTAATCCCTATATAAAGGGTAATAGAATCAAAGTACAAAGTTTTCTCAACTGTATAAATTAGGCATTGGGTTCAAAAATCCAGTGCCTTACTGATCGTCTGGATTCTGAACACCTAACTAGTTGGAATTTCTTAACATGAATAGATACGCTAAAATGACTAGATCACGTTCAGAGTGGATCAAGGTAGACTCACAGCATAGTCCCATGTAAAAATCATCACAATGAGTTCTTAAAAAGGAATGATCGTCCTATCATGTCTGAAGAGGCCCAATCGTTATCTAGCCTAATTATTGACGCATTGGGAACCAGGAGAGGATTTTTCTTCGGCCTGCTCAAAAAGCGTCCTAATCCACAGACGAGGCAAGCTATTTTGACTGCCTCTCAGGCATATGTGCACAGATTTAGACAACGTCATGGCAAGCTTAAGGTTCTGGGCATGAGCAAGCCCGTAAGCCTCGACTCGGTTTACGTTCCTGTACGTTTTTTGGAAGAAAGCGAAATTAATAAATCTATGTCAATTGATGACATGGAAAAGGCTTGTCGAGATCGCAACGAGCGCAAGCTACGTTCCAGTTCAAAACGGCAGAAAACAGCCATACATGTTGCCAACGAGCTTCAGTATTTATCAGTGATTGGTGCACCCGGTGTTGGTAAAACGACGCTGCTTCGGAAAATTGGTTTAGAAGCCCTCAAACATGCGAATGAAACTGAGTTTCATCATGCCTGTATACCCCTTTGGATTGATTTAAAAAAATTTACTGAGGGAGCGGTCGGGTTTCAAGCCTATATTGCCAATGAATTAGAATCATTTGACTTTCCAAGCAGCTTAGAAATTACTGAAAATGCCTTAAAGAAAGGACGTTTTTTAATCTTATTTGATGGTCTAGATGAAGTCTCATCAAAGCGTCGTTATAAAGTCCTTGATAAAATTGAGGCCTTTGTAGAACGCTATAAGAAAAATCGCTACGTTATTTCTTGTCGAGCAGCTGCTTATCGTAGTCCGTCGCCAAGTTTTCGAGAGATAACCTTGGCGGGTAATGGTCAAGATCAGATTAAAAATTTTATTTTTAACTGGTTCACTGTCGATCGGGAAGATGGTTCTGAAGCAGCGGAGAAGTGTTGGAAGTCCATTCGGAAATCAGATAATGTTGCGGTTAGAGAGCTTGCCCGTACGCCGCTGCTGCTGACATTTTTATGTCTGGTTTATAGCCGTTCTTTAACATTTTCGGGTAACAGAAGCATCCTTTACCATGAGGGCCTGCGCATTCTGTTAGAGAAATGGTTTGATGAAAAGCGGGTCTCCAACGAAGTCATTTATGAAGGTCTGCATGTAGAGCTTGAGGAGAAACTGTTGGCAGAAATTGCCTACAAGGCTTTTAGAGATGACAAAATTCTATTCACTAAAGTCAATCTAGTCGAGCATATTCGGGAATTTTTGCTCAGAGAATTGAATGCGCCCAGTAACCTGAGTGGAGAGAATATATTAGATGCGATCGCAATTCAGCAAGGCATCCTGGTCGAGCAGTCTGAGGGCATCTATTCATTTTCACACCTTACCTTTCAAGAATTTTTAGTTGCCAAGTACATCCACGAAAACTACAGCAACCAAGCTCTTTCAGAGATGGTACGGCTATACGCCAATGATAAGCGGTGGGAAGAAGTTTTTCTACTGATTGCTGGTCTCAAGTACGACGAAAGTAACGTTATTAACCTGCTGCTCTACCTCAACCAGGTAGCCCAAGGTTATATCAATACAGAACAGCTTAGCTCGCTATGGATGTGGGCTGCCCAAGTAACAGCGGATGAACCTACACCTGAGAAGCTGATCGAAAAACGTGCTAATGCCCTCTACCGAGCATTCCATTACAGTCGAATTTTAGCCCAAAGTTCCAAACTCAAAGGAGAGTTGGAAATCGTCCAAGCATTACTACAACCCTTTATCTATAATCTGAGAGCATCAAGTGATTTAACCCTGACAACCCATCTCATCAATGCATTCCAGAGTGTTGTTTTACAGGTTAAAAAAACGGGAAAACTCAGCGAAACAACAGCAAGAAAACGCGCTCAAAGCGAACTTAAAAAAGCTGTTCAGTTAGCGAGACCCTTAGCTAACACAATCCGCAAGCGAGCCAGTGTTCGCAGCATGCGCTACTTGAAGAACCATGGGCAGCGTTCTTCCCTCGATGAAGATCTAAAGAACAACGAAATTTTCTCAGGTTCTGACTTTTTATCACTGTTCGAACAGCTCAACCGATTGAGTCTCAATATACCAGGCACCCAGTTTCCAAGCCATATTCATAAAAAGTTTCTAGATGAGCTTAAGCAAGTATGTCTAGGCATTTTAAAAATCGATGAAGCCTGGTTGATGCTGACTCGCCAGGAAGCCAAGGCCTGTCAAGATTGCTTATACGTAACACTGTTGATGTTGAAGTGCAGACAGGAAGCAAAACGTATATCACCCGAGCTGTGGGACTCTGTTCAGGAACAAATTCTCTCCCTCACCACAGGGGGGTATCGAACAGCCATGTTGACAGCTCAAAGCTTTTTAGACCAAGTGGGCGCAATATCAAAACAGGAAAATGATGAGAATCTCTTAGTCACCAAGATTTCAGACGAGTTTGGCTTAAACCCACCATTTTTTGTGGCCGCAGTAGCAGAATATCTGACGGAAGATATCCTCAACAAATTATGCCATAAATCTGATGAGATCAAAGCCCATAACGCAGATTTAACTGGGATCATCCTGTATGAGGCGCTACCTGAGAACGCACCGAGAAAGCTAATTGCCGATTTGAGAGCCCATCAAAACTTTAAGGTGATTCCCATTGCTTTGGCGGAAGTCGAACATGTCTTAACTGATGCCGATAGCTGCAAAGAAGTACTGATAAACTATGCTCGTCAATATACTGATACGGTTGACTTCTTCAGGGGCAAAAAGCCGATTCATGACAAACTACTGTTTTTTGGGCACGCTGAACTCCTGGAAGAACTAGCGACCGATTTAAAGGACAATCAAAACATCGGTTTATTTGGCCTGCGTAAGTCAGGAAAGTCATCTGTCCTCCATCAGCTATCTCTGATGTGCCAGGATCACGCTGTTATTTATATAGACTTGCAGAAGTACACCGACATTGGTTATGGCGTTGAGTTACTAGATGATATTTTGCAAACCCTCTATGCTTTAGTAAAAAATAGAAATCCATTGCTAGAGCAGCCCCCTCTTTTCTCAGAAAGTGGTCAACCCATCAAAGACGCATCGCGTGATTTTTACCAGCATTTCAAGAAATTATCTAAGGATCTTGAAGGCGTTGGCTATGAGCTACCGATCCTTTGCTGCCTCGACAATTTAGATAAGATTTTCCCACGTTCCAATGAAAAATTTGAGGAGAAAGCAGAAGAGTTTAATTTTGTATTCAGCGCATTACAGGGTTTGAGCCAGAAAGAACAACTGGTCTCTTTAGTCGTCACTGCTGTAAGACCGCAGTGTAATCGGATTAAGCAGTGGAACTTTTCTGACACCGCCGAGAATCCACTGCATCGGTTTTTTAAAGAGACGTTTCTAAAGCCATTTTCGATCCATGAGACCCTGGCTTTAGTTAATGGTCTGGGCAGCCTTATGCAGTGGGAGTTTGACTATCAAACGACCCAGGCTATTCACCGTCTGAGTGGTGGCCATCCCTTTTTGATTAGAAAGGTCGCTGGATTCTTAGTTCGAAAGGCCACCACTCAGACTGAGGCAGGTTCGACAGGGTATATAACATTTGACTTTGCTCAACAACATCTGAGAAAAGTCTTTCGCGATCAGTCGTTGAAAGCCTATGTAGAACATGGCATTATTGGTGAGCTTAGGGCGTATAAGTCAAAACCTAAGGTGCATCATGTGTTGAATGCTCTGAGTATCATGACAACGGCATCTAATAGTACGGATGGTTGGCTGCGGGCAAGGACACTGTTAGGATTTCTATCTAAGAAATTAAATCTTTCAGAGATCCAATGTTTGGATGCGGTGCATGTCCTACAAAATTTTGGCATTGTGGAGCAGACGGAACATCCAGACGGATATGATTGTTATCGGATTCAGCTATTGTTATTACATCAGTGGTTCCAGATGCTAAGGAAATCTAAAAGTGCTTAATTAAAGACGACCTCTGACGACAGTCTTTCTACATAAGAGAACAAAATCTCGATGGCAGCAATTTGGCCACTACTGCATCCACCCATTTACCCATCGACGCATCCACATTGGATAGTGGGCAAACTTACGCCACAAAGTACTAGCGATTTTCAACTGCATTAGGAGAAGCCGGCTTAGGTAAAGTAGCAATACCTAAACTGGCTCCTTCTATGGTTCTTAATTCATCCATGACTGTAATCACCTTGCCATGATAAGTCTGTTCATCTGCTTTGATAGTAATCAACACCGCTTGTTCAGGTTCAAGCTGAACCTGAATTCGCTCACGCAGAGTCTCTTCTGTAACAGATGCATCATCAAGAAAAAGGCTACCATCTGGCTGAATTGTGACCGTGAAGTCAGCCGGATCCTGTGGCTCAGACGTATCGGTTGTAGGTAAATTGACGGGTAGTCCTTCTGTGCGAGTTAGAAAAAGCGTCGAAACGATGAAAAATGCAAGAATTGCAAAAATCACATCGATCATCGGCAGGATATTAATCTCAAACTCATCTTCTTGCTCGTTGTCAAGGATGTGCATATTCTTGGCTTCCTAACTTGTTGGTGTAGTGATTTTCGTACAGTAATTCAAGCTGACCACCATGTTCTTGCAAAAGCGAAATCTGTCGTTTGTAAAGACCACGAAATAAATTAGCGAACAGTAATGTGAAGATGGCAACGACCATTCCCGTTGCTGTTGATACCAATGCTTCGCTAATGCCACTAGTGACCGCATTCGCATTGGTCCCAATACCACCAATTTCAATCGCGCCAAACGAATTAATGAGGCCTAAAATAGTTCCTAGAAGACCTAACAGTGGTGAGACTGTGATAATTGTCTGAAAAACAGTATTAAATCGCTTCAGAATGGGTAATTCTGCTTGGGTAGCACTTTCCAGTGCCAAACGAAACTGGCTAGGAGAAGGCTTTTCAAGCTCTAGCGCTTCAAGAAAAATACGAGAGATGGGCAGGTGAATATTTTGTCGCAAAAGTGTAAACACATCCATGGGCGTGCGACGGTAGGTTGCCAAAACTTGTTTTACGACTTTTCGTTGGCTGCGATTAATACGTATCCAAAAAACTAAGCGCTCAACGGAAAGTGCGATCGCGATTAACGAGAACAACGCAAGTGGCCACATCACAATTCCACCTGCTTGAAAAATCTCAGTCAAAGACATAACAAAACCCAATCACGCCTAAATCTCAAAAATCATCGTTGCTGCCGTCCACAGAAAGCTACCATGACACAAACTGGTAGGGCGTATCAACTGTTGATGACATTAGATGTCATATAGCAGTTCATTCTAATATACATAGATGAAATCTAAACGTACCAAGGACATTTCCCTGACAAGACCGAATAGATTTGATTGTAAGGCTTGGAACCGTTAAGACTTAAGATAGAAATTAGATGGAGTCAATCGTAATTAAACTGACTGACTTATTTTCCTTTTTTTATCAATAGAGCTAAAATCAAACAGTCCACACCGAGTCTTAATTGACAAAGGTTATCAATAGCTTTTGTATGGCGCTTTCTCAATCTTGTATAGAGCAACATAATCGGGAAGAAGCTATTGCGCGCAGATGGGTTTGCTGGGGGTTAGTGTGTGCTGCTGGAAGTCATATGGCACTGGTCCCTTTGTTAGCTCTTAGGCCAAGTTTTCTCCAGCAGAGTGAACCGGAGCGCATTGAGCTGATAGTCACAGCTCCACTTGAACCTGAAACTGAGATAGAGCCAGAGCCAGAAGAACCGCTTCCGGAACCAGAGCCACCCAAACCTCTACCTCAGAACGTCCAGCAGCCAACAGAGCGTGAAGTTGCCACAGAACCTGAGGCTGAGGCAGAACCTGAAGTTACCGAAGAGCCGGAGCCGGAGGCCGAGGTGGCAGAAGAGCCCGATAGCGCTCCTGCCGAAAACGAGCCTGCCGAAGGTCCAAGCGTTCAGCAACCCATACTCGAAGGCAATGGGCCGACTAGGGTGGACGGAACTTCTGGGCCCAGCATTGCCGTGCCTACTCTTGCCACCGGGGGAACAGGTTCAGAGGGCACAGGAACAGGTTCAGAGGGCACAGGAACAGGTTCAGAGGGCACAGGAACAGGTTCTGAAACAACAACAGCAGCACGACAGGGGCCTGCTGCGCGCCCCTCGGGGCGAGGGAGTACTCAATTTGGCTGTCGCAATTGTATCCGACCCGACTATCCTGACGAAGCCTTAGACGATGCAGTCGAAGGACAACCAGCAATCGAATTTGAGGTGGATGAGGACGGCAACGTTATTAATGCCCGTGTTACTCAATCTAGCGGTAGTGCAGCTTTAGATCGAGCAGCCTTGGAAGCCGTCAGAGAATCAACATTTACCTCAGGTGGTCAAGGGCGTGCTCGTACAATTGAGGTGGACTTTTCCATTGAAGGTTCTGAACGTAATCGTGCTGCGCGGAGACGAGGTGAACGACAGACAGTGGAGGAATCTGCTCCTGTAGCTGACCCTTCACCTGTAACATCTCAGCCAGAAACGCCTGTTCCTGAAGCAGAAAATCCATCAAATGCAACGCCGCCATTAAATGCCAGCGATGAAACTGATAACAATAGTCAGCCAGCTGGTCCGGCACCAGTTTCTAATGAAACAGATGAAACAGATGAAGATGAATCGTCTTCAGAGCAGGAGACAGATGCGGCATTAGAGTCTCCCGATACGCCTGCCCCTGCCAGCAATGCTAGCCCAGAAACAGCTGAACCAGTTGTTCCTGCAACACCACAGCCATCGACAACACCAGCAACGCCAGCACCCAGCAATCCCCAACCGACTACGCCAGCATCTTCGGTGCCCGAAACAAGCTCCCCAACGTCTCCCGCCCCACAGCCGAGTGCTCAACCGGCGGCCCCACAGCCAAGTCCACAACCGGCGGCACAGCCGAGTGCTCAACCGGCGGCCCCACAACCGAGTCCACAACCAGCACTACAGCCGAGTCCACAACCGGCGGCACAGCCCAGGCCACAACCGGCGGCAGATCCACCGCCTACTAGTGCACCAGTACCGGAAAGCTAGTACACATGGAGAGAGTTAAAAATCAATTGTTCATTCCCTCACGAACAACCCTACTCACAGCGGGATATGTTATTGGAATTTCGCTGTTGTTGACATGCTTGATTGCCAGTATCGCTTTAGGCGTTGCTGACATTGCACCCATGGATGTTTATCAGGCATTAGTCTCTCCCAATGGTTCTACAGAACACTTAATTATTCGTACCGTACGATTACCCCGCTCCATAACGGCCTTGTTGGTTGGGGCCGCTGTAGCAGTATCTGGAGCCATCATGCAGGGACTGACGCGGAATCCCTTGGCTGATCCTGGTATTTTAGGGATCAACTCTGGTGCGGCTTTAGCCGTGGTTGTTTCAGTCTTTTGGTTTAACTCCACATCGCTGAGTGTCTATGCTGGGTTTGCATTAGTTGGGGCAGCTATTGCAGCCGTTACGGTTTATGGTTTGGGGTCCCTAGGGCGAGGGGGACTGAATCCTCTTAATCTAACGATTGCTGGAGCTGCCCTGACGGCTTTGGTCTCATCGTTAACGACGGGGATTTTGATCCTTAGCCAGCGGACCTTAGAAGAGATTCGCTTTTGGTTAGCTGGGTCTGTGGCTGGGCGAGATATGGAACTCGTGCTCCAGGTGATGCCTTTCTTGCTGTTAGGGCTGGTTTTAGGTTTAGCCATGGGCAAACAGTTGACCACCTTAAGTCTGGGGGATGCTGTTGCTAAAGGGTTAGGTCAAAAGACTATCTGGGTCAAGGTGTTTGCCGCCATTAGTGTTGTTTTATTAGCCGGAGGTTCGGTCGCGATCGCAGGTCCCATTGGTTTTCTAGGCCTGATTGTTCCTCACATTGTGCGATTCTGGGCAGGGGCCGACTACCGTTGGATTCTTCCTTATTCAGCTCTATGTGGGGCAATTTTGTTGCTGTTGGCTGACATTGGCGCTCGACTCATTATTCAGCCCCAAGAATTACCGGTGGGTATTGTTATGCCGCTACTAGGAGCACCGTTCTTCATTTATCTCACGCGTTCTCGGGTGAGGCGATAGCATTATGCAAAAAACAAGGCAGTCCCAAGACCATCTACAGTGGCTAATACTACGCACAGGGTTTGTGTCTGCACGCCTGGATCGGCGAGTCCCCAAAATTTTGTTGGGTCTGATGCTAGTGACTCTGTTGGCCATGGTATGGAGCGTCGGTCAAGGCGAATATCCAGTGCCCCCGCTAGATGTGATCCGCACGGTGTTGGGTTTACCAACGGATAACCCAGACTACGGGTTTATTGTCAATACACTGCGTTTGCCAAGAACCTTAGTGGCCTGGGGGGTGGGTATGGCCCTAGGCATGGCAGGTACCCTAACCCAGGGGATTACCCGGAATCCCCTGGCCGCCCCTGGCATTATCGGTGTGAATGCCGGGGCCACTCTGGCTGCGGTCAGTCTAATTGTTGTTTTCCCTTGGGTACCGATAGCCGTACTCCCCCTGGCTGCTTTTATGGGGGCCCTCGCAGTCGCTGTCTTAATATACCTGCTGGCCTGGAATGGAGGGGCTTCTCCAGTCAGGCTAATTTTAGTGGGTGTGGGCTTTAGCTTAGTGGCGGGTGCCTTAACGAATCTCATGGTTACCTTTGGTAATATTTACGATGTTAGTCAGGCGCTGGTGTGGTTGGCAGGCAGTGTTTACGGTCGCAGCTGGGCCCAGGTGTTTGCCTTTACGCCCTGGCTAATTGTTTTTGGCTTGTTGTCGCTGGTGCTGAGCCGAGAGCTGAATGCTCTACAAATGGGGGATGATGTAGCTCGTGGTCTGGGCAGCCGGTTGGAATGGCAGCGTGGCTGGTTGTTGCTGAGTTCGGTAGCCTTGGCTGGGGCGGCGGTGGCCACGGCAGGGAGTATTGGTTTTATTGGTTTAATGGCTCCCCACATCGCTCGTCAGCTGGTGGGGCCTTCCCATGAGGGACTGTTGCCAACGGCAGCGCTGACCGGGGGAATGGTGGTGGTGGTGGCTGACCTGATGGGTCGGCTGTTATTTGCTCCCATTGAATTACCCTGTGGCATCATCACCGCTGTGATTGGTGCGCCTTATTTTCTGTATTTATTGATTCGCGATCGCAAATGACAGATCCCGCTCTCACCACCCGTAAACTGACCCTGGCCTATGATGGCAACCCCATTATTGAGGGGCTGGATCTGGCCATTCCCTCAAGCAAAATTACGGTTCTCGTGGGACCCAATGGCTGTGGCAAATCCACGTTACTTAAAGGGTTGGGGCGACTGCTCAAACCACAGCAGGGCATTGTCTATCTAGATAGCACTTCCATTTTCAAACTGCCTACTAAAGATGTAGCAAAACAGTTAGGACTATTGCCCCAGGGGCCTACTGCGCCGGAAGGATTGACGGTGCGAGAGCTTGTAGCCCAGGGGCGCTACCCCTACCAGAGCTGGCTACAGCAGTGGAGCCAAGACGATGAAAAAGAAGTCGAAGCCGCCTTGGCAATGACAGAACTCCAAGAATTTGCAGAAAGACCCGTGGACAGTCTTTCTGGAGGACAGCGCCAGCGTGCCTGGATTGCCATGACCTTAGCGCAAAACACCCAGATTTTACTGTTGGATGAACCCACCACCTTTCTCGACTTAGCCCATCAGATTGAGGTGTTGGATTTGCTCTATGACCTCAACCAGCGAGAGGGGCGCACCATTGTTATGGTGTTGCATGAACTCAATCAGGCCTGTCGCTATGGCGATCACATCATCGCCATCAAAGCTGGCCAGGTATGTGCCCAAGGAAAGCCTCACCAGGTGATGACCGAAACATTGGTGAGAGATGTGTTTGGTCTCGATTGTCAAATTGTCAGCGATCCGGTAGCGGGCACACCTCTGTGTATTCCCATTGGACGTAAGGTCTCGGTCTCACAATACTAATGTTGCTCTGTTACTCAGGGATTGCCCTATGGGCTTGTCATGCCTGCACACCATTAAGGTAATCGGCTTGCTAATCCCATATAAGTTATGTAAAGCAGGTTGCCACAGTACAAATTTACTATACTACGATCTAGATGTTCGGTTTTTAATGAGCCACTGGGTGTTGAATCATGGGCTGGGCTAACTATCGTTCTTTGTCATGTCGATTAGTGCCGATCGCTTAGCACCAACTTAAAATCATAGAAACTGAGGATATGAAAGCTAAAGTAATCACCCCGATTCTGAATGTTTCGAGTCTACAGGAAAGTTTGGAATGGTTCGAGAAATTAGGTTGGCAGAAGCTCTGGGATTGGGGCGATCCCCCTGGATATGGAGCCGTGGGTTCTGGAGAATGTGAGATTTTTCTATGTCAGGATGGTCAGGGTGGCCGTGGTAAGGGCAACAACTCAAGTACATTCGGCCCTGGTGGTGATGAAACCCAAGACAAGGGGGCCTGGATGTCCATTTGGGTGGAGAATGTGGATCAGGTTTATGCCCTTGCTCTTGAGAACGGGATTGAGGTTGTTTTTCCTCCCGAAGATATGCCTTGGAAAGCCAGGGAATGTCACCTAAGACATCCCGATGGTCATGTGTTTCGGGTCAGTCAGTAGCTCAGTGCGTTGTAGCTAGGATTAAGGGAACGAGGTTTCAGCATGAAGCGTAAAAAATCAGATGACTATTACGTAGAGCTACCGGAGGGTATCTCTACGGATGAAATGCATGGGGTTTTAGAAAAAGCGGCAGAGACTGTGGGCATGTACATCTCCCATGTGGGCGGTTACTCACGTAAGAAATATCCCAATTCTGTACACTGGCATTTTAAGCGCGATCGCAAAGAACCCGGTCTTCTAGATGCCACATTCTGGGATGTTAAAAACTTGTTTTGGTTGATGATCCGACACCGCGAACCCCAATGGGTCCATGAGATAGTGCCAACATTCTTAACAGCTATAAAAAAAGAGATTCAAGCGTTATAAATAGAGCCATCTGGAAACACCATTACCCCATCACTTATCCACCCATCTACAGCCCCACCCTGGGTCTTTATGTTTGTGCAGTCCCCTTAGCCATGCACTATCTCGCTGATGATCTAGGCTAGCAACCCCATGGTCTCCATCGATATATTTAATATGGTTAACTGAGCCCAGTACCATTAAGACCATGCAACTGCTCTCCATCGAAACCACCCCCAGCCCCAACTGCATCAAGCTCAACCTGGATGGGACCATTAGCCCCAAAGCCCTAACCCTAGACAAGGGCAGCACCGTACCCGATACCCCTGCAGTCATTCAACAACTGCTCACCATTGAGGGAGTGAAGTCTGTCTTTGCAGTCCAGGACTTTATCACCCTTACCCGCCAAGGCAGCTCAGACTGGCAATCCATTTTGGCAAAAGCGGCTAAGGCGATTGGTATAGCCGACAATGCGGATGCGAAGCTCCTGACCCAGGTGGCTGAACCAACACAGCCAGTTGCCACTAAGGCCACCAGCTCAAATTTAGGCATGCTTGAAGTGGCAGTCCAGATGTTTCGCGGCATTCCGATACAGGTCAAGGCCACCGCAACAGATGGACAACAGGCCCGAGTTGCATTACCCGACCGCTTTAGTCGGTCACTCCAAAGGGCCATCAGTGAAACGGGCGCTGACTATGTAATGGAACGACGCTGGGACCCCTATCAGGCCCCAGCCGGTGAGCCTGAGCAAGTGGCTCAGCTGGTGGCCGGTGAAATCGATAGTTTATTTGACCCTGAAGAACTGGCCCGGATTGAAGCCGCCGCCGTTAGCGCCATAGCTCAGTCCCCTGACCACGCAGCTCAGCAACAGATGCTTGTGGCTGAGTTGAACGATCCTGACTGGAAAAAGCGGTTAAAGGCACTACAGCAGCTTGATGTGACCACCGATAACTTTGCCGCCGTAGTAGCAGTACTCGATGATGAGAAAAGCGCTATTCGCCGTTGGGCAGCGGCCCTGTTGGGGGCCAGTACTCTAGAGATTGCGGTTGCCCCCCTGTGCCGTGTGGTGCGGCAGGATCCGTCAGCCATGGTCCGTCGAATCGCCGGGGATGCCCTGAGTGATATTGGCGATGCCAGTGCCCTGGCGACGATGGCTGAGGTGCTGACCGATGAGTCTAAATTAGTCCGTTGGCGGGCGGCTCGATTTATGACCGAGCTGGGCGATCAAACGGTGATTGAACCCCTGCGCCAGGCCGTGGGTCAAGAATCTGAATTTGATGTGCGGGTGGAGATGGCAACAGCCCTGGAACGCATTGAGGACGGTGGCGATACCCAACTGCCCATGTGGATGCGGCTGACCCAGGGAATGGAGGCATGATTAAGGTCGATGCTCGTAATGAATATCGAGAATTATGTCGCAGGATAGAAAATAAAGATGTTGAATCTTTTATTTGTGAAATTGCTCTAAGTCTTGAATCCATTAGTAGGAAAGATCGTCCAGACTTTTGGGAGTCTTACATTCCCCAAATGGAGATGTCTGGAAGGTTTGAAAATAACCAATATTCTGGAGTGTTCTCAATATCTCCAGATACATCTAAGCATCCAGGAATGCACCCAATACTTCAGCGCAAGTTGGCTGAAGCCCAAAGATTAGGATTCAAAGTTCTCAGAATGACTAATCTTGGAACTGTAATGTGTCCGGATATCCCAGATAGCATGTACACAGTCTTTAGTGAGGGCAGCTTTTGGAATTACTGTGAGAGAGTAGCTAAATGCAGCGATTATATTGTCAGTCATGATTGGGGTCGGGCACAGTATGAAATCTTGAAGAATGAGTATAATCTAGTAGGCTTATCAGTCATCGATTGTTTATCAAAAGTACCTCCAGGGAAATCCAAAGCATTTTGTGATGCAATAGCTGAATGGGTTGATGGCGACTCAATCTCTATGCATTTTGGCTATTCAAATGAATATTTTTGCACAGAAGATAGAGGTAAAGGTGCTGGCAAAAAATCGGTTTTCCATGAAGAAAATTTGGCTAGTCTTAAGCAAGCTTTTGGGCTAAAGATCGTTTCAATATCAGAATTGCTCGAAGCTCTGTAGTATTAGAGGGTCTTCTTTCAGGGTGCAGTTTGATGAGTTTATAGATAGGTTCTTTCATAAATCAAGCTAACAACGCCCATGTATACCGACCGCCGAAAGTGGATCGGTATGATGCAGAAGTTATCTGCGGCGGATGATGGGCAACGTTAGGCGGCTGGTTGGTTGGTAAAGTAAAGTCTCAGCCTGGAGATGGTGTGATGCATCACACCATCTCCAAGAATCTGGCATAGTCTTTTGAGTTGGTGCGTTACCCTTCGCTAACAGCACTTAGCTTTCTGATAAAATAAGCTTATGGAATAGTACCTTGCCCATTATCAGGGATGGCTTCAGCGCCTAGGTTAGGGGTAAATGGGTAGGGGGGGCGGGGATCTCTAGATCCATTCGGGTTTGGACCAAATTCGTCTGGTGACGTAGTATCGCGCTCTAGTTGATAGTAAATGGCTCGAGCTTGTGTACCAAAGACAATTTCGTCCTCATTTTTTAAATCATAAGCCATTAACTTTCTGCCATTGATAAGCAAGCCGTTTGCGCTAGGTTTACCTTTTAAATTGCCATCAACAATTTGATAGTAGTAAGTTTCGTCATCTCTTGGTAGTTGCACTAGGGTAGCGTGATGCCTAGAAACAAACTTTGAAGCCAGACGGATATTACACTTCGCATCACGTCCTAATGAATAGACAGAGCTATCGAGGACAATTTCCCGTATCCCCTGGCTATCTTCCACAATGAGAATGTTGCTAAGTGCCATTAATATTTTGATTGTGACGATGAATTCTAGTCTATCTTAGAACTTAAGCATTGACAGAATAGCAAAGCCATGAGGTGATATAGGTGTCCCTACCTGTTCCTGCCTAACCCAGCGATGCGTGAGCTATCCAAACCGTCACGGCGCGTTGCAACTGTAGCCTCTACATCTTTCTCTGGGTACACCTTCACAGTTGTAGCGACGTGGAATTCACTCCCTTCGAGAACTCAGAACTTGTCAAAGATCTCACTCAATTGGGGGCTTGTGACCTCGATATTCTGAGCGTGAAAGATGAGGAGAGCCACGTCTCAGTCTGCTGTACTGATGGCATACTTCGCCTACACTACGTGGATGCAACTTGTGAGCTGGAAAGCTGACGAACTCGGTGACATGAGTTTATTAGATGACGGAGGTAGTACCGATCCAGCTTGCAAGAGGGAGTTTGTCGAAGCTCTCCGAGCGATTCTTGATGCTGAGGCGGAATCAGGGCGATACACTAGGCCCGATCAACAGCTAACTTGAGATGTATAACAAATCGATGCAGCGGACTAATAATACAGAAATTACCTTTTAGCCCTTTACCAGATGCTAATCTCAATCGTTATGTGCTCACCCTACACCGCACTGAAGATGACGCTTGATACTGAACCATACTCGCAACAAGTCATACGCTGGCCGCAAGACGGACGCGTGATCCTCGCCCAATTCGATGCCGAGTCGATTGTCGTCTATCAAGCATACGGCCCCGCTATCGGTAACTTCGCTGCCGAAAACGGTTACTTTGGCGGCCCGTTCAAACTCACGCGCATGTCGTGGATCAAACCCAACTTCCTATGGATGATGTATCGTTGCGGGTGGGCCACCAAAGAGGGCCAAGAAGTCGTGCTCGCAATTCGGCTGCAACGATCCGCATTTGATCAAATCCTATCGCTGGCAGTTCATTCATCATTCAAACCCGATGTTTACGGCACACGCAAAGAATGGAAAAAGGCCGTCGATGAATCTGATGTCCGATTGCAATGGGACCCCGATCACGATCCCAAAGGCGAAAAGGTTGAACGTCGCGCAATTCAATTAGGCTTACGCGGTGATGTGATTGCAAAATACGCTCGCGAATGGATACTTGATATTCAAGATATTTCTGGCTTTGTTGCCGAACAACGTTCACATGCGAAGTCCCGCGATTACGATCGGCTGTTCACGCCCACTGAGTTTGCTTACCCTGTAACGAATAAAGACGTTGCGGGGAAACTCGGTTTGTCAACTCTGGCGTAAACAAACGCCACATAAATACGCCCTGAGGCAGACGAGGTCAATTTCGCACTGCTTGACAGTCCTTTGACATGTGATTACGATGTAATTACATGTTCGTGTTCGCAAGTATCTAAACTATGGGCACAGTTATCAGAACTCGGATCGTCAAAATTGGTAACTCTCAAGGCGTTCGCATTCCTAAGCTTCTCTTAGAGCAAAGCGGTATTCATGAAGACGTTGAGATTGAAGTACAGGGTGATTGTCTGACTATTCGCACAGCACACTGTTGGCGTGCCGGATGGGATGAGGCTTTTGCAGCAATGGCTAAGAATCAAGATGATGCACTTCTAGATGATGTCAGCACTACTGATTGGGATCAATCTGAATGGGAATGGTAGTCAAACGTTTCGATGTTTTTCTGGTCAACCTAGACCCCACTGTTGGTAGTGAAATTCAGAAAACGCGACCCTGTGTTGTTATCTCACCGGATGAGATGAACCGTTATATCGCTACGGTTATCATTGCGCCAATGACTACAAAAGGTAAGCAATATCCCACTCGTCTTGTCTGTCAATTTCAGGGCAAAAATGGACAAATTGTTTTGGATCAAATCCGTACAGTAGATAAAAATCGATTGGTCAAAAAGCTTGACCGAATCAGTCAAGATGAGCAAAAAATGCTTCTTGATATCTTGGCTGAAATGTTTGCTGAATAGGTTGCCTAACAAGGGCTTGCAACGGAACGGAGAATAAATTTAGATTATGATGCAAAATCATAATCATATCCCCATCCGCTGAAGCCCAAGCCGTTAAACAGCCACTTTCTTGGTCATTGCCCTTAGCATAAGACCAGAACTGCCCTAAATGGTCTGCTAACCTCGTGGTCTGTCAAGCTTAAGCCTTGGGATAAGGTCAGTGAAGGGATAAAGGATAAAAGTGCTGGGGAGACATACAGATAATCATTGCTGACATTCTCCGAGTCTCCCTGGCACCGATCTCCCTAGCCCGCTATTTCACCACGCCGCAGTGTCCCTCAACTTCAGCGGCAGGTTCGGCACGACCACCGATATATTTCGCCAGAAACGCCTCCACGATGCCATAGAAGTGCAAGCGGTTTTCTGGGCGCGCAAACCCGTGACCTTCGTCGGTATACAGGACGTATTCAACCGGCTTGCCAGCCCTATGCATGGCCTCAACAATCTGTTCACTTTCCGCTTCTTTAACGCGAGGGTCGTTAGCACCCTGACCAATGAGCAAAGGCTTCTCGATGCGGTCCACAAAAAACAAGGGAGATCGCTCTTTGAGCATCTCTTCTTCGGTTTCAATATCGCCCACACGATGGGCAAACATGGCCATCATCGGTTGCCAATAGGGGGGCACGCTGCGAATTAGGGTGATCAAATTGGATGGGCCGACAATATCTACACCGCAGGCAAACACATCTGGGGTAAAGGTTAACCCCGCCAGGGTGGCATAGCCACCGTAGGAACCGCCCATAATCGCCACTTTAGTACGGTCGGCAATGCCCTGGTTACAAAGCCAATCTACGGCATCAATCAGATCGTCGTGCATGGTTTTGCCCCACTGGCGATTGCCCGCGTTAAGAAAGTCTTTGCCATAGCCATTGGACCCTCGGAAGTTCACCTGTAGGACAGCGTAGCCTCGATTTGCCAACCACTGTACAGGCGGGTTTAGGCCCCACATATCCCGCACCCAAGGACCGCCATGGACAAACAGCACCGTGGGTAGATTTTTAGCTTCGATGCCCACCGGCAAGGTCAAATAGCCGTGGATGGTGAGACCGTCGCGAGCCTGGTATTCGATGGGTTCCATCGACGCCAGGGCCAGATCTTCTAGTTTGGGCTGGTTACTAAATAGGTAGGTGGCGTCTTTACGATTACGATCATAGCGATAGTAGTATACTGGACCATCGTCAGTGAGATAAGCCACCAGCCATATATCATCGGCTGTAGTGCGTGAGCTAATGACAAACTGACCGGGACGCACCTGGGCCAAGGCCTCAAAATCTCCTCGAATAGCCTCGTCAAGTACCGTCCATTCTTCCTTGGCTTTATAGACAGAAACGGCCTGGATGGTGTGCTCAGTGGGGTGGGTGACGATATTACTAATGTCGTACTGGGGGTCTGCGGCAATCACAGTTTCAGTACGAGCCGCTAGATCGAGGGCAATAAAGCGTTGGGCATTGGCATCGTGGGTGCCCACAACGTAAAGAGTGTTGCCATCTTTAGAGAATCCAACGGCACCGCCCTCGTCATCTGGTCCCCAGCGGCGCAAACTCTCCCAGGCATCATCGGCAGTAGCGCGATAAAGCAGTTCGGAGCCGCCATCGGGGGTGGCTGCCGTGGCTGCACGGATCTGGAACTGATGGTCGGCGGTCCAGCTTACGATATTGCCAGGATTATCGGTGTCAAACTCCACTGCACCCGTGGTGAGATTGATGCTGTAAACGTCGAACTTCTGACGATCCTTCAGGTTAAGGCTGACTAGAGCTCGGTCGGGAAAGTCAGGATCTAGTTCGATAGGGTTAGCTTTAACGCCCTGGAAGGGGGTGAGGTCACGGACCATGCTAGTGGTGACATCCACCAAATAAAGATGGAAGTTTTCATCACCATCGGCATCTTGCAGATAAATTAACTGATTTTCCTGGTATGTCCAAAAATATGACCGAATACCGCGTTTTTTATCCTGGGTGAGCTGACGATCATCGCCGCCTGGTTCCTGTAGCCACACTTGTAGAACGTTATTGGCATCCGGCGCAATATACGCCAGGTATTTGCCATCCGGGGACAGGCGTGGACTGGTGCGCTGGGGGTTTCCAAACAGAGTGGCGCGCGGAATCAGGGGCGGTAGGCTCATCGTGACCGTGGTTTCAAGTTATGTTTGCTTTTCTATCTTGCCTTATGGGTTGCTTGTTGGAGATTGTCAGGGTAGCTAGCTGATTTTGATGACGGTGTACCCTATGGTTTAGAGCCAATAACCTGTTTAGATAGGGGTTAGATAGGTTTTTTCCAGGAAACAGGGGCAACAAGTTTATACCCCTCAAATAACCAACCACCCTCTGGCATTAGCATATTCTCTACTACCCCTATAAGCTGATCAGTCTCTCCATGGGCAAATAGAGCTGCAAAGCTGTCTTCAAACTGAGCAGCAAACTGAGGGGAAACTTGCTGCAATCGTTTGGGAATTGTCTTGCCTGTGGCAGACCAGAGATTCCGACTACGCAGATAATGATTTGCCACCGCATCATATAGCTGAGTACCAGAAGCTATCAGTTCTGCCCTTGAGCGCGGTGCTCGAATATCATCGATCAGCTCTGTAATGGCATAGCGTGACCTATCGATGGCGTCTTTGTCCCAGACCGGTGGACCGTCATCTAAAATATCGTCCGCTAGCTGCTTCAGCTCTCTGGATAGCTCGCTCGGCTGGGGTATCTCGATTCCTTCACTCACCATAGCGGACAAAGAAGGTATCCCTGTGGGGCTATCGACCTCAAAGAAAAAGTACCTCAGCGTTTCAGGATCATGGACAAATGCTTCGACGGGCCAGCCTTCAAACTGAAAAGATTCTCGATATGCCGCAGGCAGTTGTTGAAAGACAACAACAAGATCAAGATCTGAAGTAGCGGTACCTTCACCACGAATGACAGAACCTGCTAAGAAGATAACGTCTGCATCTGGATAGCGATCTTGTTGGATTTTGGTCGCGATCGCAATTAACTCGTCTGTCATAGGGATGTTCACTATGCTGAACCCGTACAAGCTCAATAGTAAAGAGTTTTACCCGATCTTGGCATCGGAGTAGACCCAGGGGAAATTATTGATAGTTAATCTCAATAATCTTAAGTTATTGAGATAATATGTCAGTTTGCATGTTAGTTAATTGTCTGCGATCGAACCTCCTTTTATGGGGGGGGCAGGTGAGGACGCAGTTTTGGGGAAGAGATAGCGAAAGGGAGAACATTACAAAAGGTTGAGGGGGTGTCATTCCTGTGGGCCTTCGCTATGATAGTGGAAAGTTATTGCGAAAGATTCTTAATTGCTAGATTACGAATTTTGCTCAGCTCAAAATTGGCAAGTAAGAGGTCAATCATGGACACCCTCACTCTCAAAATCATCTTCTTAGTATTCTTTGGACTCACAGGGGTTATCCGCAAACCCTATCAGCGAGAAATTAAGAGCAATACCATAATCGATAATCGTAAGACGCCTCTAGAGAATGGCTTATTAGCATTTGTTCTGCTGGGGATGTGTGTTTTGCCCTTGATTTATATTTTTACGCCGTTGTTCAATTTTGCTAATTATTCACTGCCGGTTGGGGCGAATGTTTTAGGAATTGTGACATTTGCGATCGCGCTCTACCTATTCTGGCGGTCTCACCATGACCTAGGAAAAAATTGGTCGCCCACGTTACAGGTCCGAGAAGACCATACGTTAATTACCAAAGGTATTTATCAGAATATCCGTCATCCGATGTATACAGCAATTTGGCTATGGGTTATTGCCCAAGCACTGTTGTTAACCAACTGGATTGTCGGTCTCTCAGGGGTGATCACCTTCGGTACCCTGTACTTTTTCCGGGTAGGTAATGAAGAGAATATGATGCTAGAGCAATTTGGAGAACAATATCAGGCCTATCGACAACGGACGAAGCGCTTGGTGCCGTTTCTTTTTTAATTTCCCCACCCATGTTCAAACCCTACGCTCGCATCTTGTCCTTAATCCAGCGGATGTCCCATGGCTATTTTAGCAGAGACGTCCGTCGCTGATATGGCTAAGTTCTCATTTAACAGTTGCTGATTAATCAGCAGAACTAGCCCCTCGCGTAAATTTTCATTGCAAAACTGTTCCTTGCTAAACCGTTCAGGCAAAGTCAACGTACCCTCAAAATCGGAACTAGATTCTTCTTGCGTTACCGGCATTGCTGAAGATGCCGGTTTTCCAATCATTATCAATTCCATGCATATACATATTCTTGACCAGTGGCAACATTCTCACGACTTTTCTAACGATCAGGGTCGTGCAGAAAAAAATACCAAGATAGTCATGCTGTTTACAGCCGTCACCATGGTGGCTGAGATTGTGGCTGGAACAATTTTTGGGTCAATGGCTTTGCTAGCTGATGGTTGGCACATGGCAACCCATGTCGCCGCCTTTGGCATCACGATTTTTGCCTATCAATATGCCCGAAACCATACCTCCGACCCTAAATACACCTTTGGTACAGGAAAGGCCAGTGTGCTTGGCGGTTTTGCCAGTGTCGTTGCCCTTGTTGTCATCGCTGTATAGAGGTTTCAACCCAGAGTGCTATGAGATAAATTGAACAAATAAAATATCCCACTCTAGTCTGTTTAAGACAGGGCAGAATTTCTCGCAGTGGCCATGAAGGAATGTGCGATCGCACCCCCGTTAATGTAATTTTCAAAGGTTTTGTTTACCCCAACTCTGCAGACCGTTTTTCAAAATTATAGCTTCAGCGCTAGATAAGAGTTTTAGAGACTAAGAGTTTTAGAGACGCTTCATTGCTAAGGTCAACCCGTCGGCGATGGGTAACATGCTTAGCTCAATGCGTTCATCCTGGTGGAGGGTCTGATTCAAGTCTCGTAGTGCTTGTGTATCAGGATCGATAATATCTGGATCGGCTACAGCTCCAGACCACAGAACATTGTCGATGGCGATCAGTCCACCGGGTCTGAGTAATTCTAAAGACTTTTCGTAATAGTGGATATAGTTGCTCTTATCGGCATCGATAAAGACAAAGTCAAAGGTGCCTGACTGTCCTGTGAAGATTAAGTGATTTAAGGTCTCAATGGCATGTGCCAAGTGCAGATTAATTTTGTCAGCGACGCCAGCGGCTTGCCAGTAGCGGCGGGCGATTTCTGTATACTCTTCACTCACATCGCAGGCGGTGAGGGTGCCATCTGAAGGCAACGCCAGCGCCATCCACAGGGCGCTATAGCCAGTAAACGTGCCAATCTCCAACACTTTTTTAGCCCCCATTAGCCGCAGCAGTAGGGCCATAAATTGGCCCTGATACGGTGAGATTTGTATACTACTTACGGGATGTTGGGCGGTCTCCTGACGCAGCTGGGTCAAAATTTGGGGCTCGCGTAGAGAAACAGAGAGCAGGTAGTTATAAAGATGTGATAAAAGTTGTCCAGAATTGTCTCTGATCCCTGGGGAATACAGGTTTCTCCCGTGGCATGCTGAACTGGCCGACAGTTGGCGATGGGCGCAGAGGACCCACCATCAGAACTGCCATGACACCTGTGCTGACACGGTTAAGGGCTGACCTGGAACAATCTCTAGCTCATTGCCACCGCGAGAGGCTTCAAAAAAGTCAATATCAAACAGGTTTTCCACATTGATTTGGGCTCGAAAGCGATCGCGTTGATAATACACCAGCGCATCGGAACGGACATAGGACGATAGCTCAAAGGTGTTGTCAAGATCTCCTTCTCGCTCTCCTGTGAAGAACAGTCCCAAGCCAAATCCTAACCCCTCAAGGGAGCCCTGCTGTAGCTCATAAACTGTCCATAAACTCCCTGAATGACGTGGCACATTAAAGAGCGTGTCTCCCTCTTCAAAAACTTCGTCTTCCGTAATTTCGGCATCCGTGAGTGCATAGCTAGCACTCACATTCCAGCCGGGTAAAATTTCACCTTGCACATCTAACTCAATGCCTCGACTGCGTTGTTCTCCGGTTTGAATTTGAAACAGCCCATTATCTGGATCGGTCGTAAGGACGTTGGTGCGGGTCAGGTCAAAGAAGGCAAGATTTGCAAATAGCTTATCTTGCAACAAATTTGCCTTAATACCCAGCTCATATTGGGTGCCGCGCTCCGGTCGAAAGGAGTCTCTGGTAAAGGTTTGTCCAGCCTGGGGAGTAAAGGAGCGGGCATAGCTGCCATAGAGAGAGACATCCTCGCTGGGTTGATACACTAAACCCACGCGGGGGCTAAAGGCTTCATCTTGTTGAAACTCGTCGGTTTGTGCGATCGCATCATCATTGGTCACCCCGGCAATATCAAATCGCCCCCCCAGCACCAAGATCAGATTATCCGTAAACGAAATCTGATCTTGAGCGTAGATCCCCAACGAATCGGTGCGACTAAAAACATCTTGCCGAAGCACCTCAAAGCCAACGTTATCAGGGCTGTACACCGGATTAAAAATATCAATCGGGTCTAGAAAATTAGCCACCAATCGATCCGTTAAATTTTCCCTGGCCAGTTCCACCCCCACCAGCAGCTGATGGTCAATGGAGCCTGTGTTAAAACGCCCCACTACACTGTTGTTTAGGACATAGCTATCGCGGTCAGTATCCACATCCACCCCTAACTCTGTGGGGTTTACCTGGACGTCAATCACCTGGACAAATGCCTGAGCCAGGGAGTGTTCTCCTTGGACTATGGAAGGACCTGATAGATGATTGGGTCGGACAGTCTCCTCAGCCCAGGCTGATTGGCCCAACAGTGCCAAACTTGATGCCAAGAGCGACACGATCCGATACCCCATATCCTGCTTACCCATAGCCTCACACTCACGCATCTAAAGTCAATCAAGAAAGATTCCTAATAAACTTGACGATACGGGATTTGATAAATTTAAGGTTGCCGCAAACGGATTTTTTTTCTGTCCGATCAGGATTTTTTTCGTCACGCCTTAAACTGACGGCGATAATCGCTGGGAGTCAGGTCTGTATGTCGCTTGAAGGCATGGCAAAATCGGCTAGGACTGGCATAGCCCACCCGTTCGGCGACATCCGCAATTCTCAAGCCGCGATCGCACAGTAGATGCTGAGCCTGCTCCATCCGACAGGCATGCACATACCCAAACACCGTTGTATCAAACACCTGACGAAAGCCTCGCTTGAGCTTATAGTCATTTAGCCCCACCTGCCTGGCCAGCTCCAGCAGAGAGGGTGGGTCGTTAAATTTTTGTCTCAGAATGTCTCGCGCTAGCTGCAACCGTTCAATATCACCTGACCGTAATTTAGGAGACACCAAATCTGACCGCTGTACCTTGCTCAGGTGATGAAACTGCAGTGCCAAAAGCTCCAACACCTTGCTTTCTAAATACATACGTTTTACGGCCCCGCGATAGGGACAGTCCAGCAGCAGCTGGAGAATCTGTTGCATCATCGGAGTGGTGTGATTCAACGATTGATGAAAACTATCCACGGCTTTCCCCTGGGCCAGCTGTCGCAATGGGGGCGGCGCATCTTCCTGGGCAAACCCAAATGAGCGCAGTCGTTCAAAATCAATGGCAATGCCGAGATTTTTGTGGGGTTGTTCAGCCGGGTAGTATTCAATCGATTGCGCCTCAGCAATATGGCACAGACAGGTTTCACCCGCAGTTTCCTCACGATCATCTTCGAGCTGAATACCAGGGTTAATGGTGCGGTGCCCCCCCAGCAAATAAAAATTGGACAGCAGCTTGTCTTTGGTAGTGGAGTGATAGTTTAACTGTAGCGATCGCACATACCAGCTGGTGTAAATATAGAGCGTCAGCCCTGGCTGTAGCCTAATAACTCGTTTCTCACCTTTTCCCAATCGCTGGGGAATAGACTGCCAGCATTCAATCCCGTTCCATTTCCAGGCCACCTCACCACACTCACTGGCTTCTTGCCAAATGGCATCATATTCGACTTGAGTAATGGTCCGAGCGTGATCGAGGGGCATGGGACTGCTCTCAGGTTAGTCATGGGTGCACTGGCCGTCCTTCCAGGAGAAGTAGTTAGCTAACAATTGGGAATTATTCTTAACTAGAATAGACGGAGAGTCAAGCTATGCAAATATTGCAAAATGTCAAAACAATTTATTGTCCTTAAGGACGGCAAAATTGCCTATCAAGTATACGGACAAGGACAACACACTCTACTCCTATTCCATGGTCTGCTCGGCAGCTCGTGGCTCGGCGATGAATGGATACAGGCCATCGAACAAGCAGGTGTACGCTGCATCGTACTAGAACGACCGGGCTATGGAGACTCGTCTATTTTTTCCATAGAATGTGTTGCCGACTGGAATATTATCTTTGCTCAACTCATCCATGCTTTGAATATTCAATCTGCCATTGCCATCGGCTGTTCCGCTGGGGCGGTTTATGCCTATGCAACGGCCTTTGCGTTTCCTGACATCATTACCCATGTTTGGGTATTAGATGGTGTGCCTGCTGTCTTTTTAGAAACTGTTATTCGTCACTATTCCCATGACGATCAAGCCACCTATAACCGTTTCTTAGTCAGCCCCATTGCCGAGATTCAGGATGACTATGCAACGTGGCTAGAGGCTTTTTCTGAGCAGCAATCTGATCATCCCTCCTATATGCTCAACATATTGAAAGATGCTCGCGCCAACCACCATATCGGCATGGCCCGAGAAAGTCAGCTGCAGATTCGCCCTTGGGGATTTGATATCTCAGCCATTCAACAACCGGTGACGCTATGGCATGCGGAGCATGATGCCATGGTGCCCTACAATGCTGCACAAGAGATGACCCAGGTGCTCGCCAACAGTACCCTGATTACGGCCCAAGACCTGGACATATCATCAGAACAAACTATCCATTCAGAAAGCATATCCCAAGGTTTTTTGCACCTGGTAGAACAATTGCAGGATTATAGAGGCGCTGATTAGGGCAAAGGTCCAACACAAATTAAGTCATGATTTTCCAACCATGCGGTACAAAGATGCAGAAATAGCTCGCAGGATTCTCCACCTAAAGCAAGCACCAGAGCCACCTATAAACAATTATAGCGTATACAATTAGCCAATCTCTAAAAGGTTGTTAGCCTCCATCAACTAGAGCAATAGGGAAATTTTCATGGCTTATCAAACTCCCCAATACAATTTAGTTGTTTTTGGTGCAACCGGATTTGTTGGCCGTATCCTCTGCCAGTATTTGTTAAAGCAGGTTGGGGTACATGGTTCTGTTAAGTGGGCGATCGCAGGTCGTTCCCAGGCTAAATTAAATGCCCTGGTGTCTGATCTAGAAGCCAACGGCTTACCCCAAATCATTGCAGATGTCTCCGATGAGGCCAGCCTGCGGCATATGTGCGACCAAACCCAGGTTGTTATCTCCACCGTTGGTCCTTATGCCCTGTATGGGGAACCGCTAGTTAAGGTGTGTGCGGAGACTGGCACTGACTATTGTGATCTGACCGGAGAGCCCCAGTGGATTCGTCGGATGATTCAGCGGTACAGTGCTACTGCTGAGCAATCCGGGGCGCGGATTGTTCACTGCTGTGGGTTTGACTCGATTCCGTCTGATTTAGGTGTGTATTATCTGCAGCAGCAGGCAAAACAACGGTTTGGGAGAGTTTGCGATCGCATCAAAATGCGCCTTATAGCAGCCCGAGGCGGCATCTCGGGGGGGACTGCTGCCAGCGGCATTAATTTGGCGAAAGAGACCAGTACCAATGCTGCCCTACGCCAGGAGTTGGATAACCCCTATTCGCTTTGCCCAGATAGTAGCCAGCTGTCGGAGCCTCCCCCGATCCTGGTTCCGGTACAGTACGATCCGGATTTTCAAGGGTGGGTGTCTCCATTTGTGATGGCGGCCATTGATACCCGCATCGTGCTGCGGTCGAATGCCCTGCTGGATTATGCCTACGGTAAACAGTTTCAGTATGACGAGGCGGTATTGACCGGGCCTAGTGCCACAGGCTGGCTGGTGGCTCAGGGGCTTAGTGTTAGTTTAGTCGGTGTGGCGGCGGCCATGGCATTCTCACCGACGCGCTGGTTATTGGAGACTATGCTGATTCCTAAACCAGGGGAAGGACCAAGTCAGGCAGCCCAGGAGCAAGGGTTTTATGATTTGCGATTCTGGGGGACAACTGCTGAGGGACAGACTATTCAGATTAAGGTGACGGGCGATCGCGATCCGGGCTATGGGTCCACAGCTAAGATTTTGGGCCAGGCAGGGCTATGTTTGGCGGAGGATTTTCCACCGTCTGTTAAAGCAGGGGGATTTTGGACACCGGCGTCGATGTTTGGTGAAGTTTTGATCGACCGTTTGGTGAAAGCGGCTGGGTTGACGTTTGAGGTGTGCTGATACACTAAAGAATCACTTGCTAATCCCAATCCGTTTCCCCTTGACCAAGCTGTTAATTAGCAGACCATCCCACTTCGACGACAGCATCGCCTTAAAACATCGGATGCCATTGTGGCGAGCCACTACTCTGGTGACAGATGCGGTGCTGATTATGGAATCCTTTTCTAACTACACTGGGTATTGAGAATGAATAAAACAAGTAGGGAATCCACTATGAAAACGTTTCAGGTTGAGGTGACGGTGCCAGCAAATCGGCAGTTGATGATCGAGCTGCCGGAGGATGTGGCTGTGGGGAACTATCAGGTGGTGGTAGTCATGAATCCGACTCCAGTCGAGCCGCAGGTGGTGCACAGGCTTAATGCATTAGCAGGTCAGGTACAGTCTTTTAGAAGTCTGAATGCGGTGGACTGGCAACAACAGGTGAGGGCTGCTTGGGATGATGCCTGATTATGTTCTAGACACCAATATTTTTATCTTGTTGTTCAACAATCAGTTGGATGAAGTAATTCCCCAAGGACGTCTGGGATTTTCGGTTATTACTGAGATAGAACTGCTGTCGTTTTCGGGCTTAAGCGATGCCGACGAGAAATTGATACAGCAACATTTGCAGACACTGGCACGCATTTCCCTTGACCAAGCTGTAAGTCAGCAGACCATCGTACTCCGACGACAGCACCGCCTAAAGACACCCGATGCCATTGTGGTGGCTAGTGCTCTGGTGGCAGATGCGGTGCTGATTACGAATGATCAGCAGCTGCTGGGGCTCGATGGGGTAAAGATCCGTGCTTTGAAGATGCAGAGGGTTGGATAATCAATGAGGGAGCTGAGGGCAAGCAGAAGATGCTATTTAGATTAAGGTGATGGGCGATCGCGATCCAGCCTATGGATCGACCGCTAATATTTTGGGCTAGGTGGGGCTATGTTTGACTCAGCCTTAGAAACAAATACGGCGACGATTTCAATGATACTAATGAGCATGTATAGCCCATTAGTAAATAATATAGGGTGAACCCATTCCGTTTTACTCAGTGACATCTACCCCAGCCCCCTTTTATACTTACGTCTACTAAAGAACTGCTAGAGAAAGCTCAAAAACAGGCCTATGCTGTCGGTGCTTTTAACTTATACAACCTCGAAGGTGTCAAAGCCGTTGTTAATGCAGCTGAAGCTGACAATAGTCCGGCAATTATCCAAATTTTGCCAAATATCCTAGAGTATGGAGGGACACCTCTGGTCAAACTCTTTATCGAAGCAGCGGACTCGGCCAAGGTACCGATGTCAGTTCATTTGGACCACTGTGACAGTCGTACCCACATCGAAACGGCTTTAGACGCTGGGGTTCAATCGGTTTTAGCGGATGGTTCTAAATTTCCGTTTCAAGAGAACCTCGCGTTTACCCGTGAAATGACAGCCTTAGCCCATGCCCAGGGAGCCACTGTAGAGGCAGAAATTGGCAGAATCAGCGGTACCGAAGATGGCATGACGGTGGCTGCAAAAGAAGCCAAGATGACCGACCCTTACCAGGCGAAACAGTTTGTAGCAGAATCGAGGGTAGATTTCCTTGCGGTCACCATTGGTAATGTTCATGGGCGGTATCACAGTGAACCCCGGTTGGATTTTAAGCGTCTGGCCAAGGTGCGTCAGCAGCTCGATATTCCGCTAGTGCTACACGGTGCGTCTGGCCTACCGGCTCTGATGATTCAACGCTCAATTGAATTGGGAGTCTGCAAATTCAACGTTAATACTGAGGTTCGACAAAAATATCTTCAGTTTTGGCGAGAGTATGGAAAAACTGATTCCAAACGTGATCTCTTAGATTGTCAGAAGGCATCAACAGGTGCCATGCAAGAGATTATTGCTCAAAAAATCAGGTTGTTTGGCAGTGCTGGCAAAGCCTAGTAAAGCAGGGCTTACAGAGCCAGTATGCTTGATAGGGGATCTCCCCCAGCCTATTAAAGCCGTTACGCAGCACCCGTGCGCCCTGCCCCCCGCAGGCTAAACTCAACTGATTCAACACTGAACCGGAGTTTATTTAACCCCAAGCGGGAGCTTTGTTACATAAACTGATTAATTACGATGTGGATTGTTTTTGTATTTGAGTAGCTAGAACAACACTTAGAGTAAATTTAAAGATTGAACTCTACTTTAAAGAGTCTTCATAGAAACATAAAAATCAATGGGTTGTTGCAGTGGAAACTATAGTGAAAACTTTTGAGTTTCATAGGATTTAGATCCGGATACTAACTTTAACTCAATCGCGTTTTTTCACTATTATCGAAATATTTCCTAGTTGTTGCCTTAGTGAATTTTTGCTTTAAATATTTCAGCACACAGTTCTAAAGACAGATTAATCTAATCCTATGAAATTGTTGATATCTCAAAAGCTTGGCCGTTATTTTATCCTGTCATCTATGTTGTTTCTCAGCAGTAACTGTTCTTTGTTCTCTCTCGAACGCATCGGAGATCGGGGAGACTGCAAAGATATTAGCAATGGGATATCTCAGAATGATGCCCATTTCCTAAGAAGTAAGCAAGACGACATAGATATTGAGAAACTGTTGACCTCTCTTGAGAGTTGGAATAGTACAACTCGCTATAAATCCCTTTTAATTCTCATTTCTAATACGGACCCGACTACACTCTTGCCTAATCTCAGGATAGCTCTCCAAGATAAAGATCCAAGGGTCCGAGCCACCAGCATTGAAGGACTGGCTACGGCGGCTGCATCCCAAGAGACACTACTGTCTGAAGTTCTTCCAATCTTGACTCAAGGAACGCAAGATGAAGATCCAGGCATCCGTTTAAGTAGCTTCGATGGACTAACCGAAGTTGTTGTCAGTCATCAGACGCTGTCTCCTCAATTGGTCCCCTTAATTGCCCATGGGTTGAAAGACAGCAGTGCTTGCGTCCGTGCAAAAACTGTATTCAGTGCGGACTGGCTTATATCCGTACTAGATTCCTCTAATGCTGAGATAAAAGCTATGATTTCAGACTTAATTACAGTCGCATCAAGCGATTCTAGTGTTTGGGCTCGGCGACATGCTTTGGGTGCACTGAGTGATATCAATGTCGCTTCAGAGGAAATCATTCCTATGGCAGTTAATGTTTTGAAACATCATCCAGATTCGGCTGTCCGTTCTGCTGCAGCTTATGCATTGATGGCAAAGGAGGCAAATCCTGCCTCTACAGAAGCCCTACTTGCAGCCATTAATGACGAAAATTCACCAGTTCGTATTCGGGCAACCGCTGCTTTATTTGCGCAACAACCGACCTTATTAATAAGCCAAGATGCCTTATCTACTCTATCTGACACAGGGCTTGGAACAGCTATTTGGTATGTGAAGCAACAGCTAGACGATTTAGATGCGACAGACGAGTCGAAAGCTGATGTGCAAACGGTCTTTAATGCTTTGGCTGCAGAGTATAACTCCCGTCCAAATAAGTAAGGCCGTTGTTCCGTATGTACCTGCTAGTAATCCATTGTGTATGTATTTTATAGGAAATCATGCAATTAAAAATCATAAAGACTCTATTTGTCGTATAATCCTTCTCGAAGGGGAGTAGCTATCGGTTTAGCCGACATCTCTGAATCAACATACTGGTGATGAGCCTGGTTCAGAGAATGATAGGGAATTTCCACTAGTCATTAGCGAGACCTTCACTAAATCTGCTGACGCGGATTTGGTGGAGTCTTGTGCCTCGTCAAATTCGTGCCAGAGACCGTTGTGATCTGAGGAATTTGAAAGGATGCTAGCTGCATTTACGGCCAGTCTGTTATTGATTACTATCTCTGAGTTGGGTGATAAGACCTTTTTTATTGCCGCCATTTTGGCCATGCGCCATCGTCGCCGCTGGGTATTTGCAGGGGCGGTTGGGGCATTAGCCCTCATGACAATACTCTCCGTTTTAGTTGGGCAGGCGGCATCACTGTTACCCGACTCAGTGGTTAAATGGGCTGAGGTTTGTTTATTTATTGTTTTTGGTATTCGGCTGCTATATCAGGCTAGCCAGATGGCAACAACAGGAGACGAAGAGAAAGATGCGGCTGAAGCAGTAGATAGGGCAGAAAAAAGCAAGAGAAAACCGAAAGAGACTCCCTTGGCAATTATGGCCGAGACCTTTGGGTTAGTCTTCGTGGCGGAGTGGGGCGATCGCACCCAAATTGCTACCATTGCTCTGGCCGCAGCCAATCCACCTGGCGGAGTCGTGATGGGTGCCGTCCTGGGCCATGCTATTTGTGCAGCCATTGCCACTAACTGTGGTCGCTGGCTCTGTGGCAGGGTTTCAGAACGTACACTGACTGCATTAGGTGGAGGACTGTTTTTACTGTTTGGCAGCTTGGCTCTGTTCATGCCTCAAGCTTAATTTTTGAGGGCAGGGGGGATAGGACAGATCATCTTATCCCCCTGCTACTTCATCCTGAGAACCCCCAGTAGGATTCTATGACTAATCAATCACGTAGGCTGACACGAACCGTTCAAGCTCTAGGCTGGGTAAGCTTGCTGACTGATTTTGCCAGCAAGATGGTGTATCCACTAACACCTTTTTTCTTGACGAGCATGCTGGGTGCTCCAGTTTGGACAGTGGGGCTGATCGAGGGGATTGCTGAGAGCACGGCCAGTATTTTGAAACTGTACTCTGGCTGGCTGTCGGACTGGGCCGGTCGGCGCAAACCTTTTGCGTTGGCCGGTTATAGCTTAGGGGCATTGTCTAAACTAGGGTTAGCTCTGTCGGGAACCTGGGGCCATGTGTTAGGGGCACGTTTGTTTGATCGGATTGGCAAAGGATTACGAGCTGCACCACGGGATGTTCTAATTGTTGAGAATTGTACTGCTGCCCAACGGGGACAGGCATTTGGCTTACACCATAGTTTGGAAACGGTGGGTGAAGTGCTGGGTCCGCTGGTGGGTTTTGTCTTTTTGCAACACTCTGTAGGAAATTATCGAGGCGTGTTTGCGATCGCATTTTTCCCAGCGCTCCTGGGTGTTTTGATCTTACTAACTCAGGTCAAAGAACAACGTCCTCAAACTAGAAAAGCACGTCCCCAATTTACATTACGAGGATTAAGCCCCACCTATCGACAGTATTTACTAGCCGTTACCCTCTTTAGTTTAGGAAATTCATCGGATGTTTTTCTGTTATTACGGGCCCAAGAGCTGAGCTTTACCGGCTCTACACTTCTGTTACTATACGCAGCTTTTAACCTGGTAGCCGTTGGATTAGGACTGATCGCTGGTCGTCTATCTGACCAAATAGGGCGACGACCGCTACTCGTCAGTGGATATCTTGTCTTTGCTATCACCTATTTGGGATTTGCTCAAGCAGAGACGCCTGCTATTATTTGGTTACTGTTTATGTTATACGGCCTCTATGGCACTCTAACGCGGGGTGTCCAAAAAGCATTTGTTGCCGATCTAGTACACCCCAACCGACGAGGCGCTGAAACCGGCACCTTTCATATGGTAGTTGGTTTGTCTGCATTACCTGCCAGTCTCATCGCTGGCTGGCTCTATGCAACAGTCTCTACAGCGGCTCCTTTTTATGTCAGTTCTGTTGCTGCGGTGATCGCCACACTATTGCTAATGCGAATGCATTTGCCATCGTTAGAGTCAGGGAATCGAGAATGAGCCGCACAGACAGCACCGCAAATTGAATTAACATTCCGTGTTGTGCGTAGTCAGAATGTGCTAGATTACTGGGCGTATCGGTTCTAAGGGGAAACAGTCCTTAGAGGAAACGGGGAAAGAGCAGTGAGAATCTGCCGCTGTCCCGCAGCTGTGAAGGAGGTGTCGCACCTCTCAGTCAGAATGCCCGCCGATAGTCCAATTCATGTTCTACAACATCTGCGAGGTACGGATGATGATTTTAGTGCGTAATTGTAACTATGTTGCCAGGGGAAATCTCTACAATGCTCTACCCTAGGCATATCTAGCTCCATAACTATTAAGTGTGCCTGTTAATTTTGGGCATCTGTTAGTTATCTAATTAATTTTTTGAAAAACTGTTGGCCAGTGTGTCACGGATTGTTATGCCTGCAAAAGGTATGAACAATCTATTGCTCTTAGCACTGTCTAACCCGTTCTCAACAGATCATTTTGAAAAAAGTTAAAAGCATCGTGCCATCCATTATACTGCCGCCTGAAGCACTCATGTTGCAACAGTATCTGCATCGCCCTGGATGTATTCCTGCGTCGGTTCATCCGTTTGTGAAACAAGCGGCACTTACGTTTGTTTCACAAACGGCACTTACCCATAAGATGCGGAGCCAAAAGACCTTTGGAAAACCAGCCAGGCGATTTCCATGGCGGGGTTGGTTGATGTTGATTGGATGTACGATCGCATCTCTCTCTCAATCAGTGACTCGCCGCATGCGTCGATGTTGACAACGGCAGTTCTCTCATCGTATGTCCATTGCCCCAGTGGGCAACCGCCTCCATCCTAAAAATGAGAATAGTTACTAACATGAATATTTTGTCATTGCTTGTTGCCCTCCTAGCGATTTTGCTGGTGGTTGACATCGTTGTTTATCTGCTGACTCCCCGCACCCATGGGTCATCATCACTGATGCGGTTTGGGGTTGTCGGACTGCTCAAATCATTGCGAGAAGTACCCACATTTCTATTAATGCGTTTAGCCTTTGGGGGTGGCCTGTGTCGCTTCGGCGTGTTCCGTGCCGTGCGGGCTGACTCGCTAGACTTGGGTGAACGGCCCCTTTCAGATAACGGACAAAAGATGGTCGTGGCTAGCCAGGCCCTTCTTGCATTAAACTGGTATCCGTCCAGTGCCACTCCACAGCAGGGAAACTCAGAAACATGATCCCTTCAGCCTAGGCAAACTGGCAGCAGGTGCTTGTCGCCACTAATCTTCCCCCTCGGATATAATGCCTGGAGCGGCTTTCTAGCCGGGGGCGAGGTGCCGTTGTATGTGCAAATCAAGCTAACTCATCCATCAAATTGATGCACGAGTGCTGTCTTAAAATGGCTGAGCCAGATCGGTGGCATAGACCGTTTTCCAAGCTTTAACGGTGTCCTCGCCAATTTTGCTATCGATTGCTTCGCCGCTATCAGTCACCAGTCGAATATCAAGCGTTGTCTCTGGTGCATTTTGCAACGCTTGGGCTAACTCATTGCTCACTGAGAACACATTATTTTGTCCATCAATTTGAAACACATCGCCATCAACTTTAATGAAAAGTTGAATGATATTTCTGGCGTTACTAAATTCTGAGCAACTCAAATCTGGAGAAACCCGAAACGACCCGCTGAGACAGTCGCGATCGCGAATAATCGACAGCACCCGAATAAAATCACGACTCCAGAGGCTCTGCACCTCAATTCGGGCGGTTGTATTCAAAAAGCGATCGCTAAAGGAATGACGGTCAAATACCCCAACAAAGCTGCCTTCAAACGGATCATTGATTTGAACTGGCTCTGACCAAGGTAAATTACGGTGGGTTCCTAATGTGGCCGAGTCGACAACAGCTAGCCCAGCGGCAGTGGCTGCACTCGTTATACAGATACTCCCCAACAACCCTAAACTAATCACTAAACGCCCAATCATAATAGAGCGCCTCTGCTTTATGAGACTCTACTTTGACGATAGCACAAGGGATTGGAAACAGTTGAAATATGAGCTTTCTCTTATTAGTTGCAATTGAAATTGCAGGCTTCCAGATGATCTACCAGATGATTTATGTCTACTTAGCTAAACCCATGCCCCAATCATCTTTCAACTCCAACCATTAAATCATAGCCACCCATAAAACCTATTCCATGCTTATAATCAGAACTCGTTGATTCTCAACATGACTAAATGAAAAACCTTGACACCTCACAAACCATTGAACTGCTCAATCAAATTATGGAATTTGAGCTAGCTGGTGTGGTGCGTTATACCCATTGTTCTTTAATGGTTACTGGGCCCAATCGCATTCCGATTGTAGATTTTTTCAAGACTCAGGCAAATGAATCTTTACTCCATGCCCAAGAAGCCGGTGAGATTATTACTGGGCTAGAAGGCCATCCCAGTCAGCAAATCTCAGCTATTGAGGAAAACAACCGCCACTCGGTTAAAGACCTCCTGTCAGAAAGTCTAAACCATGAGCAAACGGCATTAAATATGTACAAAAAGCTCCTAGATGTGGTCCAAAACGCCAGCGTTTATTTGGAAGAATATACCCGTACCAAAATTGGACAGGAAGAAATGCATACACTCGAGATCAAAAAAATGTTGCGTGATTATAGTTGAGCTCGTGGAACCGTTGCTTAGGTAGTTTGGGGGCCTATCTTAACGCGATGGGCTACCAAGCCCTATGTGGTCAAATCGTCGATGCCACATTAGTACCGGTGCCCAAACAACGGAATCGTTGAGACGATGATAACGAGATCAAAGCAGGCAAGGTGCCTGAGCCTTGGCAGGATAAGCTTCATCTACTCCAAAAGGATGGGAAAATTTGGGTAGTGGGTCGCAGCATTCTAGCCGCTTACCAAATTTTAGAAGACGTTAAGTTGTACATAAATCAGGCTTATTGGGTATAAATCTCAAGAAAGGCCTATGCTTAGAAAGCTGATTTTTAGCGGGGATCGATGGTAGGGCGATTGCGATCGCAGCCGATCTTGCCTACGCTAAACCTGGGATTACACGCATATTTCACGATCACAGGCTGGCCAAACGGTATGAGGCCCTAGAGATGATAAGTGTAAGTATTAAGCCAAAGTACCCAACCCTATCACCTAACACCCGAACGGATATGTGAACCGACAAGTCCCTCAGGTTTGCTTAATCGTCTGCTGAGCAAACTAAATACAGTTGCTTCCCGTGGCGCAGGCATTATCAGTCACGCTCCTAAATTCATAAAATCACCTACAAATTGCCGTAGATCCTTATTGACAATTTTTCTTATTTAGGTGATGCTAAGGTCATATGTCTGAGCATGTATGAATGCGGGAGGCATGCAAGTAATGGTGGGTCGAGAGATTGAATCGTTAGTCACGATAGTTATCACTCTTTTTCTCTGTTTAATAGTTAACGTATCCCCTGCTGTTGCCAGTGTTACTGATGCCACAGTATGGAATAATTTAGGGCAACAGCTTTTTAGCCAAAAGCGTTATCCAGATGCTTTGTTAGCGTACAATCATGCTTTATTAATTGAACCAGAGTATTCTCTTGTTTTGGCAAATCGCTGTGGTGTTCTCAGTCAACTGCAAGAATTTCATCAAGCCTTAGTATCCTGTGATTTAGCCCTTGAAATCAATAGTCAATGGGGCGCACAAGGCTCCGCTCTCGGTTGGGATAACCGAGGGGATGCCCTTTTCAACCTGGAAAGGTATCAAGATGCTCTACATTCATTTGAACAAGCCTTGATGCATAATCCTGGCTATCAGAACGCACGACGAAATCGTCAGATTGTATTGAGCCGACTAGAGCAAATCGGTGAAAAGCCGTAAAGATTACATATTTCTGGAGAGCATTAGTTTATGTGGGATCCTCCTGCCATAATTGACATAAATCTGTTGTTAATTCTGTCCCCAATTACTGTTGCGATCGCTTGGAGCATACTAATTTCTAAAATTCTCAATCTATAATTTTCTTCACAGTTATTAACATCCTCGAAAACAATTCTTGAAGTCACACAATCCATGACTCTGAACAATGAATCACTTTATTGATGTTGCCGTTGCTTTTTTAGGTGGCACTATTATCTCGGTCAAAGGTGGCTACCGTGTATTACAACATCCCAAGAAGGGGCATATTTTTAATCGGCTAGCTGATGCTCGTTGGTTTTTAGCTGTTCATTGGTGTGATCAATTTCCAACACCAGCGGGGATCTTAACCCATGATGGACAAGTTACCTTTCAAAATCATGCGGCTTTGGCCTATGGAGACACCGTGTTTTTACCCATAAAGTCCAGGAAAGCCATCTTCAATCACTGTTTAACGTTGACACCTGGAGAAGTCGTAACTTATACAATTGAGGACTCTTCTCAGACTGATAAACATGAGGTAGAAATCATGGGACTAGATATTGATCCCCGGTATGGAAGAGTTGCCCTAGTAAAAACAAAACAGTCAGGTTCCTCGGCATCGTTTTAGAGTCTTAGTTGAAATATAATCTACGGCACTAACCAACAGCAGACAACGTGGGCATAAACGTGAGACTAGACATGGTTTATCTCTCCTTTCTGGCACAAAGCACAACATAACCTAAGTTGCTGCCATGACGGATAAACGTTTCTCGCATAGAGAGAATGCGCTGACGGAGAACCGGACGGGTGAGCATATTCCAACCCATGGTTAGTAGAGTCGGTACGCCTTCCTCTTTAGCAATACAGAGAGGGTTAAGCAGTGCCATAGGACCACTGTTGGACTGCTCTACAGTGAGTCCTGCGGTTTGACAAACATCCATCCATCCCTGCATGGACAACGGGGCGGCATTCACCCGAATAGTGGTGGACAGGTCTCGATGAATAGCCTCAATATTAGAATCACTCGCCCGCGATTCGTGACTAAGAAATTGACCATTAGGTTTGAGGCGATCGCAAATGCCAGACAAAATTTTAACCTTACCTGCGGCAGACTGCATGGTCAAAATTGCTTCTGCTAGCACATAGTCAAACTGTTCTGTAATTTCCTCTAAATGGAAAATATCTCCCTTAATAACACTGACCTGGTCAGTTAAGCCAGCAGCAGCAATATTGGCTTGGGCACGAGCCACACTGTCAGAATTTTTCTCGATGCCCACCACACGTACTCCGTAGCACTGCGCCAAGGAAATTGCACTGTAACCAAAGCTTGCCGCCAATTCTAGAACAGTTTCACCAGGCTGAAAGTCAGCCCAGGCAAAAAGCTGTTCAGTCGCTCTATATCCTCCTGGGCGAAGAGCCTGTTTACCGGCAGTTGCTAACACTTGATGGGCTGGGGCAGTTTTCAGATCTATCTGAGCCATATTCATTAGCGCAAGACAATACCCTGAATATGCCAAAGAACTCCATCTTATTCTATGAGGTAGCTCATACACGGAGCATCCACTTAATCCAGGAAAGCTCGGCTCGACAGGGAGTTAGGACGAAGGAGTCAGGGGCTCACTACCTTTCGACAAAAAAAAATTGTGGTTGAAATAAAAAATATTTCAACCACAAAATAACCGAGTGAACACCGCAATAGCCAAATTCTGAAAAAATCCAAAAGTCTCATTGAGCAGAACCCACAGAAAGCCCTTTGGCTGCCAATAGCAACTAGAATTCAACTATTCCAGGTGAAAATAATTATACAGTTAATATTGAGAATCAGTCCTATATACTTAGGCTACCGGTATCATATTCAGTTATGGGTTAACCAACAGGAAAGCCCTAGCTGCGGGAATATTCAACAACGAAATGCTGGTCTACTTTATGGTTTTGTTTAACAAGCTCTACACTGGTCATTAGTGGCATTTCCTGACGACACCGTAAACACATCCAGTAGAGACCTGCTGCACGAACATGGCGCAGCAAATTCCCAGAACAGCAAGGACAGGCAACCATATGTTTCACCTTTATTAATAGGATTTATTCTCAATAATAGCGTATATTCATGAAAGTGACTTACCCTTAGAGAGTTGAGAATTACTCGCCAATAGATGTAGGTGTAATCTACAAATCAGCATCCTGAATAGCTACAGCGAAATCATTAGTAATTTTTAATTTATGAGTTGATTATTGAGAAAATATTGCAATAATACGAGAGGAATATTTTGTTCTTTAAATAACGTACATGCAGACTTACAAAGTGAATCTTGTCAATGAAAAGTACGGCATCAATGCAATCATTGAGGTGCCTGAAGATGAGTACATTCTTGATGTTGCTGAAGAGGAAGGAGTTGATTTACCTTTTTCGTGTCGTGCTGGAGCCTGTTCATCCTGTGCTGGCAAAATTTTAGAAGGAGACGTTGACCAATCAGATCAGTCATTTTTAGATGACGATCAGCTATCTGCTGGCTATGCTTTACTTTGTGTCACCTATCCAATGTCTGATTGCAAAATTGAAACGAATTCGGAAGATGAATTGTACTAGTGATTTCAACGCCTAAGTATAGAGGCAATAGGATTAATATGCCGATAAAACAATTGTTTCTATACTCACATACAGGTATCGCTCTAATTGATTTATGCCGTTGCTGATTCAGGAGATAAATCGATGTAGTAAGATTTCCCTAAATCAGAATTTTTTAAATACCTTTTCCTGAGAATCAGCAACGCCAACTTCAGCTACTCTGAAGAAGTATTCTCATCATTTGAGTCCTCATCTTCGCCCTCACGGGCTTCTAGGGCAGCTTCTGCTAGGGCTAAATTTTCTTGAGCGGCTTGGAAATCAGGCTCAATTTCCAAGGCACGACCATAGGCAACAATGGCGTCTTCATATCGCTCTAATTCAAAAAGTACTGTGCCTAAGTTGTTGTGAGCCTGAGCGTAGTTAGGGTTAAGCTCTATCGCTTTTGCATAGGCTGCTACTGCCTGTTCTGCAGGCAGTAGATTACCCAGGTTTACATAGACCTCAGGCAAGTCTGGATCGATCTCAATGGCTTGCTCGTAGGCCTCAATGGCTTCTTCATAGTTCTCCTGAAATGCCAATACAGTGCCAAGATTATTATAGGTATCTGCACTATCTCCATTGATTTCTAACGCTTGCCGATAGGCATCTACAGCTTCTGCTGGCCGCCCTAATTGATACAGTGTAGCCCCCAAATTGTTATAGGCATCAGCATTTTGAGGGTCAATCTCAATCATCTGCTGCCAGGCCGCTGCCGCCGCTTCATATTCTCCGGAGCGATAAGCTTCTAAACCTTGCTGTGCCACCTCTTCAAGGGATTGGGCCAAGGCTGGCAGCGGATTTAAGAGTAGAGAGAATAAAAACAGTGGAAGGCATTTACGTAGGAGCATAAATGGATAGTCCGCTAGCTACCCTAGTAAGCATAGCAACTATTGACACTAGTTCTCAAATTTAAACCTGCTGGCCAAGGCATCTTGAATTATCCATAAATCTCAAAGCTCTCTATTTCTGAACCTAAAGAATTGTGATTATTGTTTCAAGTCGTGAGAAATATAGTTAGCTTTTTGCCATTCCATAGTATATCCTTAATAGGAAGAATTCTCATGTAAGTAGATCTGGCATATCTCAAAGTGCAAAGCCTGGATATTAATGTTTGATTGAGTTTTTTCTACAGCAAAATACTGCTGCTAAGCATGGAACAAGTTTATGTGGCAGGTGATTTAAGGGATGAATGGCCCTGGCACAATTGCTTGACATCAGAGGATTTCTCAGCTTAAGCCTTCCAAAAATTAGCAACGCCAATTTTATTACTTTCTTCAATGATGACCAGTTCTCAAGTAGCAACTTTTTCGATCTCCACATCTCGCGCAGGAAGTACTAAACCTATTTATTGGCCCACATTTTCTCCTGAGCATGGAGTGTTGTTGGTATTGGCTGGAGCTTTACTAACCGGTGCTTCTCTTGCTCAAACATGGACATGGGAAACTAGCCTGGCTTGTCTGGGTGCTTTTTTAGGATTACAGGCCGAACATCCCTTAGTTGTACAAATTAAGCAACGACGAAGTTGGAAACCGCGATATTTATTGTGGGCCGGTATCTATGGCGGGATTGCGATCGCAATTGCCGCCTACCTTACTTATCGTCATCCAGTGTTGTTATGGATCTGTAGTGGGGGTGTCATCGCCATGGGGTTCGACATGGTCGCTGTGCTACGGCGACGACAAAAGAGTATCGATACTGAGATGCTGATGTTTGGAGCCATATGTATGGCCACGCTGTTTATCTATGGCACCAATACAGGCACCATTACCCTTCAGGCCATAGGACTATGGGTACTCAATACTCTCTTTTTTGCCAGTGCGGTTTTTACTATAAAGCTACGCAAAGTAAAAACCAGTTCTCTGACCGGTAGTTTGGTGTATCACAGCATTGCGATCGCAATAGCTGCAACACTTTACTTATTAGGCTGGTTATCTTTATTTACAGCTCTTACCCTGGCAGTCGCGTTACTCAAGCTCGCCGTTGTTGTTTTACTACGAGACTGGTATTGCAACTGTCGGTTTGAATATATCGCCCGGTTCGAAACCTACTTTGCCCTTACCTATACGGCCTTAGCGTGTTTAACAGTGTTGCCAGAGTATTTACCTGCACCAACCTGAGGGATTTATTTTAGCTTGACTATGTGTGATCCCAGTCGGGCTTAATAGACTTACGACGGTTGAGAAAGCGATCAATAGACATTGCCGCCACACAGCCATCTCCTGCTGCTACAACAGCTTGCTTAAAAGGCGTATTTCGAATGTCACCAATGGCCCACACACCGTCTACGGAAGTGTTCATCATCTCATCTACTTTTACCCCGCCGTCCGGATTAAGGGCAATCTGACCATGAATAAAATCTGTGATCGGTTTGGAGCCACTCTGATAGATAAAAACACCCTCTACAGGTAGTTCAATAGGAGATTGATCCAGTGGTTTAATGTTTATACCGTTAACCCCCATGATGTCACCCTGCACATTCAGTAAACGAGCACGATTCCAAGGTTTGACATTGCCCATCTGCAACAGTTGCTGACTATGCACATCATCCGGCTTAGGCACTTTAGGCGTAATCCAATGAACGGTAGACGCAAATTTAGTCAGTACTTGAGCTTCTTCTAGTGCCTCCAGGTTAGAGCCCACAACAGCGACTTCACGATCCCGATAAAAGGCCCCATCACACGTAGCACAATAGCTGACACCTCGGCCTAAAAATTCAGCCTCACCAGGAAATGAAGCTTTTCGCCCCATAGCCCCTGCTGCCAATACTAAAGCTCGCCCTACAAAAGTTCCTTCGGGAGTATAAGCTTTT
Organism: Leptothoe sp. EHU-05/26/07-4; assembly: GCF_043421015.1. NCBI lineage: Bacteria > Bacillati > Cyanobacteriota > Cyanophyceae > Nodosilineales > Cymatolegaceae > Leptothoe > Leptothoe sp. EHU-05/26/07-4. The sequence goes on along the minus strand of NZ_JAXSQV010000003.1, from coordinate 71,252 downwards.
TTTAGTGGTCCCTCAACATCAATACTAAAGACCTGAGATCGCTGATAACCAGCGCCATAGGCAACAGCCTGATCGCGCATCATATCCAGTAAAGCACCACCACTGATATCACCAGCTACACCAGGATAATTGGCGATTTTATGGGTAATGGCCAAGGCTCCTACAGCTGGATTTTTATCCAAAATAATAGTCTTTAAGTCAGCGCGAGCTGTGTAGAGTGCGCAAGCGCATCCTGCTGGACCGCCACCAATAATAACAACATCAAACTCATGGGTTTCCACAATACCAGTCCCTCAGAAATATTTGAAAGTAGAACAGTACTCCAACAACTGTTAAGCTACCACCCCACCTGGTTCTAGACCTGTATCTGCGTCAATAGCATTTTATGTATTGGCGTAAGGAAGAGAAATCGACATATAGTGGGAAGGCCTTAACTACCTATAGCTATAAATGGATAGTTCTGCTCTAAAACACCGCCCTCCCAATCAATAGCAATTGTACAGTCGGAGAGCGCATAAGCACGACACAACAATACACCCCCCTCAGCAATTTGAGCGTCGTCTAAAAGTGATTGCTCTGTCTGATCAAGATCACCGATCAAAAGTTTACCAACACAAGCATCACACATGCCTGTCCGACAGGGCAAAGGAAGGTTCAAACCCATTTCCTTTGCCGCATCTAATATGGAGTGATCTTCCGAAGCCTTCAATGTGGTCTTTTGACCCAAGCGGTCATTTTGTAGAGTAACGTTATACCAATGCATTAACTTAAAACCATATCTAAATGTCAAAAAAAACTCATCTCCACCAGGTAGAGATGAGTCGGCATGGATTTAGAGGAATCCATAGTTGAGAAACCGCTAGGCAACGCTGTTCAATCCTATGGCCAAGGCGACGACCAATATGGTAGCAAAACCAGCCATGGCTGCTTCATAGTAAGAAGACTCACTGAAGCGGCCACTTCTCTTCTGACCAAGCAGATTATGCCACACATGGCCACCCAGAAAGACCACGGCCAAAACGGCTTGCAAGACCACTGTTTCTAATCGATTATCTCCAAAAATCTCAATGGGATAAACCAGCTCATTGAAGACAAAGAAGATAGAAATCAATGCCATCAGGCCAACACCAGCAAGACTGTAGGACAAAATGACATGGCCATCATAAATAAACTTTTCTCGGAACCAACCAAATGGGGCACGCACCGTATGCCAAATGCCTCCAGAGATACAAATGACAGAGATCCAAAGATGACCTCCTACTAAATCTGGAAGGTTATCCACCGCTGCCATCCCCATGGGATCCCAACCATGGCGAGTGAATCCGAAAAGATAACCCAATATAACAGCTGGATTGGTGGTGGCATTCTCAACAAGATGAACAGAGCCTGCTAGAGGATCGTAAATACCACCAAAACGAGTAGCTTTAAGAACAAATAATGATGCGGCAAATCCTAAGATAATTAAATGTTGCCCTAGGATAAAGCTTAGGGTTTCCGGATTACTCCACAATCCTTCTTCCTTGGCCATAATCCTGTCATCGCCCACTGCATAGTTAGTAGATTGCTTGTTAAACACATGGAACAAACCACCCGCAGCTAAAACAGCTGATGATGCTAAGTGGAGGATTGCGATCGCAAACCAAGCCTCTATATTATCCGTGCCCCAACCCAAATTAACCAGACGGGGCAATAACAATAGCCCTTGATCTGCCAGGGGCACATCAGCAACGTAGCGAGAAATTTCCAACAGGGTAAATGAACCTGCCCAGAACATAATCAAACCAGCATGGGCTAAATGTGCACCCAGCAATAGCTCAGTTCGATTAATTAAACGGGCATTACCCTGTAGCCACGAGAAATCTCTAAGCTGAGATAAACTACTAGAGCCATCGACTCGATTAACAGCTACATCTAATGTTGGTTGAGATTGCATTATTTAAGCCCCTATCTAAAAAACTTGCACATTAATGACGTTGGGAGATATGGGGGGAACGATTAAAAAGTTTTGCCGCTTGCTAGACTCTTTGCACCTTAACCTCCACGCCTAACCTTAAAACTATCGCTTAACTAACTCTTTAATATGCTGATAGGTCGGCGCAGATTGAGAACAGAGTTTTCCACACCTGGGAGAGCTAGAAACATAATCAACACAATCGATAGCTTCTTCAGTCAAAGCAGACACGGGATGGACAGTACATTTCAGTCGGTAATCTCCCGTAAAATAAGCACACCGACTGCAAGGAATCTGATGTAATCGTCTAACATAGTTAGCACCCTGTTTCAAGGTATGAAGCATCCGCCAGATGCAAAACATTAAACCAGCGCCGATTCCAATAATCACTCCCACACGGCCTACTGCATGTAGAACCAGGGCGATAACATTCATGAAACTAAAAAAGAGAGAAAACGCAGAGTCAGAGAGAGAGTCAGTCAATAGTCAAGCATTTATGCTAATAAAAACCGATGCATCAGACTATTGACTGAATTAGGAAAAGCTATCTACAGAGAGGAGTAATAAGATAGCTTAGAGCGACATTTCTTGTTTAATTTGAGCAGTCCAAGTCTTGATACGACTCTCAGTCTTGTCAGACTCATTGTCATCATCAAGAGCTAAGCCACAAAACTTGTTGCCATCACGAATTGCCATGGAAGCCTCATGGTCATAACCGTCTGCAGACCAATAGCCGACAGTTTTACCACCTAGACTAGCGATTTTCTCCTCTAGCTGCCCCATGGCATCCATAAAATTGTCTGCATAGCCAATTTGATCACCTGTCCCCATGTAGGCAACAGTTTTGCCACTGAAATCAACGTCATCTAGATCGTCGAATACAGCAGCCCAATCATCTTGCAATTCACCAATATTCCAGGTCGGGCACGCAATGATCAAACACTCATATTCAGCTAGAGCACTTGCGTCCTCAATTTCAATAAGATCCACTACTGAATCACCACCCAATGCTGCTTGAACCTGCTCAGCAGCATCAGCGGTCTTACCTGTAGTAGACCCATAAAACAAACCTACTTTGGCCATAACGACTCCCTTAATCAAGTCAAAAGAAAGTGGAGACTATAATGCGACGGAACTATAGTCTCCTTGGCGAATTCCCGTCCAATTGATAATCAAAGTCAATTAGACTTGTCTCTAGATGAGTATACATGGAATTCATTTATTGAGAATAATTCTTTTAAAAGAAGTTGGAAAAAGTGTGGAAGCATAGCGCTAATTGCCAAGAGAAGCCCATATACCTGCGTTGTCTCATGGCCTTTAACCCGTAGGAAAGGCTTACGGGTTAAAGACCGTTGGGATATATCTACAAAGTCATTAGCAGATCACCGTTACTAACAAGCAGATAGGCAAATAGAGCCCCTCCAGCACCACCCACTAAAAAGCTAGTAGCAAACTGGCTCCAGCCATCAGCAGACTTAAGGTTTTCAGGAAGCTCACCAGCGATCGGCTTATTCGGGACAAAGGCGGCCCTACCGTAGAGCGACAGTCCCAGGGTCAGAATCACCACTAAACCACAGGCAGAAAGCAAGCCAGCAAGATCGGCTAGATCGGTATTGCGCAGTGGCCCCAAAATGGCAAAAGGCCCAAATAGGAAATATCCATGGGCCATGCCAATTTCTAGCCCGCGGGAAAAGGGAGACAGCCCCTGGCGATAAATTGGCAAATTATTAATCCACAGCAGGCTTAAATCAGAGCTGTTGAGAGGCGTATTCATGGTGCCCACCTCTGGGTTATAGCTGAGCACAAAATCCCCTCTTCCAAAGCTATAGCCTTGAGCCTGAGCCCTGGCTCGAATAGCGTGCCATAGATGCCCGGCCAGCAATAGACCGCCAAAGGCAAAATGAAACGCTGCCAGCCAGGTGCGTACGGGAATGATGTCCGCATTCCCTAAGAAACCCAGTGGACCATAGAACACTTCTGGATACGCCGTGTCATTCACGGTGACAAAATAGCCGGCAAAAATGCCCATGTAGGCCAGTGCCCCTAGGCTGTAAGACAAATAGGCTTCGCCGTTATAAACCAAAACTTGTTTAGCCCAGCCAAAGGGGCGAGTGGCAATGTGCCAAATGCCTCCTAATACACACATTAAGCCAACCCATAGGTGGCCACCGACAATATCCTCAAGATTATCCACCGCTGCCATACCGGCTTCGCCATGGGAACCTACCAGGTAACCAAAAATTTCTCCGGCACCTAGGGTAGGGTTATTCACCACCCGCATAGCACCTAGCTCAGGGTCATATAAACCACCCCAGAACATCGCCTTGGCCACTAACAACCAGGCCCCTAACCCCAACAAGACTAGATGAATTCCAATGATGGTGGTCATCTTGCGATCGTCTTGCCAGTCATATCCAAAAAAGCCCGCAAAAGAGCGGTCTTGCTTAAGCTGATCTGGACCTAGAAATGAGTGATAGAGACCACCTGCGCCCAACACAGCTGAGGCCACCAAGTGGAACATACCAACAGCCAAAAACGGATATGAGTCAACAATTACGCCACCCTCACCAATGCCTAAACCATAGGTGGCCAGATGGGGAAGCAAAATGAGACCCTGGTCATACATGGGCAAATCTGGGCTGTAACGAGACAGCTCAAACAGGGTCATAGCCCCAGCCCAAAGGGTAATAAGCCCAGCATGCGCCACATGGGCTCCCAGAAGTTTGCCAGAAAAGTCAATGAATCGAGCGTTACCAGCCCACCAGCCCACACGCTGGGAAACTGGTCGACTACTAATTGCAGTTGCAGTCATGATTTACCTTTTAGTGTTTTTGAGTGTTGCTAATCCTCGGAACGAGTTAACCTGAACGCCCCTGATCAGCAGCATGCCTTTCAGATCGATTCATTCTTCTCAATCAGCAACAGCATTTCGTTTATTGACAGGATGCTTAGCCCTTGAGCTGACTAATAGCCATCTGTTCAGTCGGAGCAGCAACACGTCCACCGACGTTCTCAGTCACTTGACCTTGATTGAAGTTAAAACCAGCGGCTCTGAGGGCGTGCCAAAGATGTCCTTGTAGGAAAAAGAACCCTAACCAGAAATGAGCATTTGCCAACCACTCCCGTGATGAGTAGCCATCTACAGGAGAAGTACTCACAAAATAAGGAACTCGGTCAAATTCAATAGTCAACGTAGGGCCAAAAAAATCTGTAGGAAATACTAAAGAGTTAACAGAGACAAACAATGTGGCCACAAACGCCATCAGACTGAGTGCTCCCAAGCTATAGGCCAGGTATGCTTCACCTGAAAACACAAACAGCTGTTTTACCCACGCTGCAGGCTTACTGGAAATATGCCACAGACCACCTAAAATCAGCACAATACCGATATACAGGTGACCACCCACGACATCCTCAAGATTATCCACACCCGCTAGCCAAAACTTACCTGCGAACAGATAACCAAAAATTTCAGCCGGATTGGTGTTAGGTGTAACCGTATGCACGGACTGCGTTAGAGGATCGTACAGGCCACCCAACAACATGGCCTTGGCCACCAAAAGCAATGCACCACCACCAAGCAGCACCAAATGTGACCCCAAAATTTGGGTCATCTTATCGCCATCGCTCCAGTCATAGGCATAGCTACCCCCCAAAGTTTCAGGACCTTTGAGGGTGTGGAAAATCCCGCCAAATCCTAAAAAAGCAGAACTAATTAGGTGCACAGCCCCCACAACAAAGTAAGGGTGACCATCCACAATCGTGCCGCCATCTCCCAAGCCGTAACCTAGACGAGCAAGATTAGGCAGCAAAATAAAGCCTTGCTCATATAGAGGACGGGCGGTGTCTAGACGACTAACCTCAAATAGAGTAATCAATCCAGCCCAGAGCACAATCAACCCGGCATGGGCGACATGGGCACCAAGCAGTCGCCCCGATAAGTTCACCAGTCGAGCATTTCCCGCCCACCAAGGCGGTGAACCCGCTGCGCTGGTTGCAACAGACGTTGTCATAGTTATGAGTCCTGTAGTCAAAAAGTGAACCTTATTGACTTTAAATGTCAATAAGGTTCAAGTAAACTCTAGTTCATTCTCAGATTATTGAGAATATTTCCTTTTTTAAGTTTTATGTCATTCCATGGCGGCTCAAGACGAAGCCATGGGCACAAACGCAATTAGATAAAGTGCTGCAAACGTCATTAAACTAACAACAACATAGGGCAAGGGAGACGCTGGAGCCTTGGGGAATTCCCACCAACTAGGCACTAAAGGTCGTGCCACATAGTCATATCCCAACTCCATCAGCTGTTCTAAATGCCCTAAACCATAGCGAGACATTCGTGCAAACGGCAGTTCTCCAACTGCACGCTGAGGCAAAATTCTTCGACGCTGGTAGGGGACGGTATCGTCCCCAAACGTATTTAAATATTCATCACTATCTAAAAGCGCATCGATAAATCCTGTCAAACCTTTAGTAGCTAGGACAATTGACCAAGCTCTGGACTCAGCTTGACTATAAATATCTCGGCCTAACATTCGTTGCACACAAAGCTGAACGAACCGATAGTTGTTATTACAGTCATATACATAGCGACGAAAACTATCGGCAGTCACCAATCCCCGAATAAAATCACGGACGGTAATTTGACTACTCCTAAGCTGGGATTCTAAAAAACGCTGACGATTGTGGGCAATTGTCTGTTGTTCATTAAAAATCTGTCGATAAGCCGCATAGATTAACGCATCTATTTCTAGAGCGTTAGGTAGAGTATTAGTTGAGAAAATCTTAGGGCTTTCTTCATTGCCAACCCCTAAGGCAGCAACTCTAATGTTTTGAGAAGTAGGATTGTAGGCCAATACAGGGATAGTCATTAGTCAGTCTCCTAAAGTAATAGTTGTGTGTTTGATAACTATTTAATGACTCGTTGCTTAGTCAATTACATCCAAAGCTTTGCTGGCTATACGCATTCCAGTAAACACATTAGCAAGGCGTTTGCGGCAAGAAAGTTTTAATCACGCAGGAAACAACCTGGAGGTTATCTCCAGGTTGTCTGACCAGATATAAAGGCTACCTGATACAACACTAGGCTAGTCCTATAACAACATTAGATCAACAGGTTATAAACAAACTCATAAGAAAATCTCAACACAGCCATTTAAAGATTGCTCAGATACAGTAAAGACCATTAGGGAATTGCCCACACATAAAGTCCCAGGCTAGGATTGTGGATGGGTAGATGAAAAGATGAATGTGTTTGAGAAAATACTAGATAATAAGCATCTAATTAAATATCCATAGGTGTTTTCAAAAGATTCTCATTAGTGTTGAAAAATATTTTTAAGGTAGAATATTAAATACGCCTAGGCCCGAACTTTAAATACTATCTTTCATAAGATGAAATGCCATAAGATCAATAAATACAGGCATTTTAATATATCTTTTATATCTCCTATAATTCGTTTAGCTCAACCTCGCAGGAAAACATTTACAGGCTAATTACTGGGAAATAACTATCTACTTATTGATATATAATCGCAATAAGTAGATAGTTGTCAACTTTGAGTTGAATTTGATTTTTCTGTTTTATGAATGCTAGCGCTCAAGATCTGTCCATTAGTCTGACACGTAAAATTGCTAATGTTACTGTGATGTTTAGAGCTGAGTTTCCAGTAGCAGTTCCTGATCTAAGCCCATGGCTTACGGATGACATCACACAACAACAGATACAACCTTCCTCTATTGATTTGAATTTTGTATCACCACAAACATCAAACTTGCTTAATTGTCGATGTGTTTTTCTGCAGATTCTTTTTTCGGATGCTGTGTTAGAGCCTACATGTCGTTTTATTGGCATTGAAGCATCAGGACATGACTACCAGGGAAAATGCTGGACATGTTCAACGGTAACAAATTGGCAATTCGAAGGTAGACATGTTCCTGAGGATCCTAACCAGAAAAAAAGGTTTATCCATCTCTTGGAACAGATTCTCACCCTATTCAACTATCCTACGGCTTTATCTCGGTCAATCTTGGACTAGGATTCTATTCTATAGTTGCCCGCCTAACAATCATAGGTCGGAGACATCATCACCATTCACTTGCATAGTGATGATGTCTTCGATAACTGCGACGGCTTCGCTGTCGACAGCTATGAAAAATAATAATAAGTTCACATACCTAAAAATCAAGGTATTTAGAATAACTTTGCCATGGCAAAACCCCAATGAAAATTGTGCACTCCATGGATTGAATCTCAATAGATTAGGAAGGCTTGCCCCATAATGGGTAATTCTCACAACTAATGTTATCGATATGTGACTCGATCCAAAGCACTGGTAAAAATAACAGGAATAATCTTTATCCTTTCAGAACTTTGTAGTTGTTTGCATAGTTCATTGCCTGTTATTTGTGCATGCACAAATAAATTATTTCTTGTATCAGTACGACCTGCTTCACTTGTAAGCATTCCCTTCGACTTTGCTCAGGAGATGCTGGCTGGGAGTGTTGGCTTGACTTCGCTCAGCCAACGGCATATCAAGGACGGCTACCTTCACTTAGAAATTAACATTAAGTTCTTCGGCCAGCTAATTGAGTCCCTGGCTTAAAAGTTCTACATCAGGCTCATGGGCCTGATGGCTCAGCAGCTCAATCAAGCCGGTAATGAGTCGATTACTACGCTCCGGATGGTGTCTTGCGCTACATTCCCCTGGCAGCCCTTCATGACGGTCAGCAGTAGTTGAGTGCCTGTAAAACAGTGGTGGGTAGTACGGCACTGGGTAATAGCCTTCACTCCCTATAGTTTTTTACCTCTAGACCCTCTTTACATAACTCCACAAAACTGAATAAGTTCCAGCCTTCTAGATCTAAGGGGTAATACCCCCTTTGAACTGAAGCAATTTTATCCATGCATTCTTTTACGAAACTATTTAGCTTAGCGAATATCACTGCTGTAGTGATATTCGCCCCTTGGTTTCTAGGATTCCTTAAAGTAAAAACCAGCTGAATTGCAGTAGCACAAATCTTACACAGGTTCGACAAAAATTATTCTTTTGAAAAATCAGATATGGACTCTCTACCTATTGAGTCTTGGCATTAGTTATGGAATTTCTCATCCCATATTTTTAAAAATCAAGAAAAAATAAAAAAATATTTGCCAAGTCAAAATTACCTTTATTGTGAATACTTGAAATCAGATAAAGTACCCAACAAAAGCCATTGAAAAGGTCTATAAATATCCATGGATCTAATAAATCCTAGACTTAAACTATTAAGTACTTTAGCCATTTCTGGGCTGATCTTGGGAGCATTATCTATGCTGTCAATGGCTGCATTTGCAGAATCTTCACAAGTTTCTGCAAACGTAGAAATGCGGCTTCAAAGAGTTAGGAATATCTTGACAAAAAAGAGGATCCCGTTGGCTCCTGAATTCACTGTAAAGTCAGAAGCCAACGAGTCAAGTAATACAGATTTAATTATCAAGCAGGGAAATGAGTCAGATTGGTATAACTGGGGTAACTGGGATAACTGGATCAATTTTGCTGGCGACAACTGGGATAACTGGGGAAACTGGGACAATATTACTTGGGACAACATTACTAGCGATAGCTGAGACAACTCGTTAAACCACAAATAATACGAACAAAGTCTCTCAAAATAGTCAAACAATCATCAAGAATAAGGAAAAAAAGATGCATCCAAAACTCAAACTCTCAGCTATTCTGCTAGGTGCCAGCATTATTGTGGGAACATTGACAGTTCTCTCGGCAGAGGCCTTTGCAGGGTCATCGGAAACACTTGGCAATGTAGAAGAACGTCTGCACAGAGTTAGAATATCTTTGATAGAAGACCCTCAAAGTCGATCTTCAGAATCGAGTGGCATACTGGAGCAAACTGATCAGACGAACGTGGATTCCACTCCTGAACAAGAAGAGGTCGCTCAGAACTGGTATAACTGGGATAATTGGGGAAACTGGAGCAACTGGGATAATTGGGGAAACTGGAGCAACTGGGATAACTGGGGAAACTGGAGCAACTGGGATAACTGGTAACTGGAGTAATCATTTAAAACAACTTAGAAAATTAACTGAGGAGCCATTGGCGATGCAATATTTAGGCTCCCAACTTTTGATATCAACAAGGTTTTATCCACCATGCATGCTTGTTTCCCTCAAAATCCTCAAAATCCTGCAAAAGGCAGGCAGCAGTTTGGCCCCATTAAGCTAGTAGTCATTCAACCAACTACTTTTTGCAACTTAGACTGTAGCTATTGTTATTTGCCTAACAGGCAACAAAAGCACAAATTTTCGCTTGACTTGCTGGAGCCCATTTTCCGAGAGGTCTTTTCCAGTTCTTTTTTATCCGATCAATTCACAATTGTTTGGCATGCGGGTGAACCCCTCACTATGCCAATCAGCTTTTATGAAGCAGCAATTGGTAAGATCCAGGAGCTATCAGATCAGTACAACCATAGAGCCTGTAGATACTCTCATTCTTTACAAACGAATGCGACCTTGATTAATCATGCATGGTGTAGCCTCATTAAAAAATACAAAATAAAAGTTGGCGTCAGCTTAGATGGCCCTGCGTTTATCCATGATGTTCATCGCGTCACTCGGAAAGGATTAGGAACTCACGCTGCCACGATGAGAGGTATCGAGCAGCTGAAAAAGAATCATATTGATTTTTCGGTGATATCAGTCTTGACTGAACAATCTTTAAGCTACCCGGATGAACTCTACCATTTCTTTCTAAGCAACGGTATCTACCGTGTCGGTTTTAATGTCGAAGAGATTGAGGGTAATCACCAAGATTCTTCTTTGAATACACAAGACGCTGATGATAAATATTTCAGCTTTATGAAAAGATTTTACTCGCTGACATCTCAGCCAGGTAACAGGCTGAAAGTTAGAGAGTTTGATCGCCTTAGGAGAGCGATATGTAATCCTACTAAACAAGCAACCCAAGCAACCCCCCTGTCAATACTTAGCTTTGATTATGCTGGGAATTTTATGACATTCTCCCCAGAGCTTCTATCGCTTGATAGTGTTGACTACGGAAAATTTATTTTGGGAAATATTAGGTCAGAGTCTTTGAACACAATTGCTGACAACCCAAAATTTCAACAAATTAACCATGACATTCAATCGGGAGTCCATCGTTGTCGGCAGCAGTGTGAGTATTTTTCGTTATGTGGAGGGGGAGCACCTGCGAATAAATATTTTGAGAATGGCTCCTTTAATTCCACAGAGACAATGTATTGTCGCTACACGCAGAAAATATTGACTGATATTTTACTCACGGACATTGAGAAACAGATGGGGATACGCGGGGCTGCCTAACGTACCAAGGACTTTAGTATCTCAGCAATGTTAAAAAGAACATGGGACATCTTAGCAAAACCGTCAAAATTATTGACTGTAATCCAGAACCTTGCTGCCATAAACCACGATTTCTTCTCAGTGATGGTATGATGCCGACCCATGAGACTTCCTATCATCAAAGTTATGTCGAGAATGCATTTATTCCATCTAACACTTGGCGAGAACCTACAAGTTTAGAAGAAGATGTGATGTCTTTAAAGGACGGTGAGAAATTACCTGCTTACGGCCAATATGTTGGCATCTTTAAGGTAACAGATTCTATGTTGAGTCCCTTTGAAGATATGGGGGTATCTTTTGCTGTAACCAAGCAAGACTGTCACTTTTTATGGTCTCAGGAAGGATATAGGCAAGCGATTGAGAATTTAAACTCCCAATTGAGTCCTTTTATCTTGTCTGTTCGAAACTATAAAGTGCACCCGTTGACAGTGAATGCTCCTGGCCTGAGGACGGTGACCTACAATCGAGAAATCGGAAAATATATCGGTTTACATTTGGATAGCTGGGATAAGCTGCCGCTGGGAAAAAGGCATACTGGCACCAATCGCATTTGTCTTAACCTAGGGCTTGAGGATAGATATTTCCTCTTTGTGGATCTGACGTTACTGGAGATAGTGCAGAGAATTGACAGTCAATGTCCTGTCTCTAAAAAAATGAGTGCAGCTAGTAAATCTGAATGGGTTAGACAGCAATTCTTCAAGCAATATCCTAGGCACCCAATTGTTAAAGTGAGAGTTGCTCCTGGTGAAGCATATATTGCACCTACAGAAAGTATTATTCATGATGGCTGTACATTAGGCAAAAAGTTTGCCGATGTTATTTTAACGATTCGTGGACATCTAAAGCTACCTAACAGTCTTTTGCCTAGAAAGATAGTAATCTAAGATGCTCTAAAGTTATGAGACTATTCGTGGCTAAATTCTGATTGTGTCAATATTAATTGCTTGAAACTTTCTTGTTCTGTCCATTGCTTAGAATAATAGTGAAACAGATTAGTATGAAACCCATCATAGATGGTGTTTGGGAAATTCCTCATTTCTTATCTCCAGAAGAATGTATGGTGATAATTCTCAAAGCAGAAATGTTGGGCTTTAAGCCTGCACAGGAGAGAAGTTCAGGGCGATATAATCAAGAGGTGCGTTTAGAAGAAACTACAATTTTAGGTACTTTAGCCATGAGGCTAATTAATTATTTATCTGATGATGGAGCATGCCAGTTGCAGCTGGCTGATTTGGGTGATCTGCTGGAATGTTACCGATACGATGAAGGAGAATATATTGCCCCCCATTCTGATGCCCACAAGAAGCTTAAGTCTGGATTTCTATCGAACTTAACCTTGATTGCCTACCTGAATGATGACATACAGGGGGGTGAGACATATTTTAGTGAGTCTAAATTGCCTATTGCTCCTAAACTTGGTAAGGCAGTTATTTTTAAGCAGGCACTGCGCCATGAAGGCGCTAAAGTATTACGGGGTACAAAATATATTATCCGTACTGATTTAGCTTGTGCAGGTCTATAGAACAAAGTAATTAACTCACTTGCTCCTATGGTTAGAGGCTAACGGAAGGAGACGGCACAACAATAAAGACTCTGGTTGGGGCTGTAGATGGGGGGATGGGGGGATTATTTAAGCGCAAGCGCCTAAAGTTATTTTTCTGATCCAATGATGTTATGTTCTCAAACACTCCATGCATTTGCTTCAGCCGTATTGCTACTGTTGACTTCATTGATTTATGGCAATGGAGCTAGTAATGTCCGATCTCAACAGGGCTATGATATGCCTCGTAATAGCTCCGGCGTTTTTGCTGATACTTTTAATTCTTTGAGTAATACGTCTAAGAACACTTTCGATAATGCTGCTGTTAACACTGTTTATAACTTCGAAGGAGATCAACAGCATTCTTCTACTGCCCAATCCTCTGAAGCTAGCTCTCAACTTTTTACAGCCAATCGTTTGCTACATCATGGAACTCAGCAGTTCCAGTTAAACCATCTCCATGAAGCGATACAGTCCTGGGAGCAAGCGTTAGCGATATATCAAAGCAATGAAGTCAGTGAGAATTTTCCAGAGTTGAGTCGTCGTGGGCGGGCCAAAGCTCTAGCCAGTCTCAGCCATGCTTATCGAGCTGCTAATCAGTATGACCAAGCAATTGACTATGCTCAACAAACCTTAGTCATTGCACGCCAACGCAATAGTCGGAAAGAAGAAGCTGATGCCTTAAACAATTTAGGCAACATATACTATTCATCCAGACAATTTGAAGAAGCCATTGATTTTCATCAGCAAGCTTTAGTAATTTACAGTGCAGTTTTAGACTACTCGGGAGAGGCCAATGCCTTAGGTGGCTTGGGAGTGGTTTATAGTGCCATAAGAGAGTATGAGCGGGCCATTGAGTTTCATCAAAAATCTCTAACAATCAGAGTACAGATTGATGATTTTGCCGGTGTGGCATTCTCTTTAAATAGCCTAGGCCTTGCATATAAATTGTTAGGGCAATATGAGGAAGCCATTGATTTTTATCAGCAATCTCTAGCCATAAGACAGAAAATAGGCGATCGCCGAGGAGAAGCGATTTCATTAAGCCATCTAGGTAACACTCATCATCTTTTAGAGCAATATCAGAGAGCTATTGATTTTTACATGCGATCGCTAACCATTAGGCAGGAAATTGGTGATCGTCGAGGAGAAGCGATTTCATTAAGGCATTTAGGGAACGTCTACGAATCATTAGCTGAATATGAACAGGCCATTGATTTTCATCAGCAATCATTAACGCTACAACAAGATGTTGGAGATTCTCGGGGAGAGGCAATTTCTTTAGGGGGAATAGGTGGTGTTTATCATGCATTAGGTCGATATCAGGAGGCCATTGACTTTTATCAGAAATCATTACTCATCACTCAGGAGATTGGTGATCGTCAAATCGAAGCCTATGCATTCGTTAATATTGGTAAGGCCTATTATGGACTAGGAAGGTACAAACAGGCTGTTGATTTCTTTTGGCGGTCTTTAAACATCTTTCAAAGCATTAGCGTTCGTCGAGGTGAAGCGAATGCCTGGAATAGTTTAGGCACTGCATATCATGCATTAGGTCAATATCAGCAGTCTATTATCTTCCATTCCCAATCTTTAAAGATTGCTCAAGAGATTAGTAATCTTCAGGAAACAGCTTCTGCTTTAGGAAACTTAGGGAAAAATTACTACGTTTTGGAGCAATATACACAAGCTATTGACTTTCATCAGCAATCTTTGCGTATTCAAAGAGAACTGCTTGATCGGCAAGGGGAAGCCGCATCTTTAGATAATCTAGGTGATGTGTATCGTGCATTAGGTCAATATCAATTAGCTATTGACTTCTATCAGCGGTCGCTTGCTATCACTCAAGAAATCAGCGATCGGCAAGGAGAAGCTGCATCCTTAGGTAACCTGGGGGAAGCTTATTATGCTTTAAATCAATATAGACAAGCTATCGAATTTCATCAACAAGCTCTTTATATTGCTCGAGAAGTTGATAGTCGAAAAGCCGAATCATTGGCCTTGGCAAACTTAGGCGAGGCTTTTGTTGGCCTTGATCATCCTGGATTAGCTATTATCTTCTACAAAGAAGCTGTTAATGTGCATGAGGCTGTTCGTAACGATATTCGAGGACTAGATAGTGAATTTCAGCACACCTACATTGAAACGGTTGCTGATGTCTATCGAACGCTTGTGGCTCTCCTTCTAGAACAAGGTCGTATTCCTGAAGCACAACAAGTTCTCGATCTCTTGAAGCTGGAAGAAATACGTGAATTCACCCGCACCACTCGTGCCACCTGGACAGGTACCGATCTGCAATACACCAAAATTGAACAGCCTGTTGTGGATGCCCACGGTAGCCTGATTGCCCTGGGGCAAGAAATCTATGCCTGTCGGCAAATCCGTTGCGGTGATCTAGAAAACTTGCGTGAGCAGCAACGAGTGCTGACGGACAGCTATGAAAAACAAGTGTCTCAATTTGAAGCTGCGATCGCAAGTAATGACCAAGAAGACGACCTCTTTCAATCCCCCAACAGCCTCAGTGACGATGCCTACAAGCTGTTACAGGCCAATCCTGATGCGGTCTTGATTTACCCCTTTGTGACTGACGATAAACTGTGGCTCCTTTGGGCCGCTGCAGGCGGTTCAGTCGGTAGCGTCCCCGTAACAGTTTCCCGAGGGGAATTATCCACAGTCGTCCAGCAATTTGGGGCTCAGCTTACCGATTTGAGCTTCCCTGCAGAGGTGCAAGCAAGCAGTCAGCAACTTTACCGTTGGCTGATTAAACCGCTCGAAACCGAACTACAGGCCAACAACATTCGTCAACTCATCTTTGTCAATGACCGCGTGACTCGCTACATTCCCATGGCCGCCTTGTACGATGGCGAACAGTATTTGCTCGAGCGCTACACGATCTCCACGGTCATTGCCCCTGCGATTACAGATACCGAAGCTACCCTGGCAGGGATTGATGAATCAGTCGCTTTGGGGTTGGGGCTAACTCAAGCTGTCTCAGGATTTAATCCGCTCCCGGCGGTTGCGCAGGAACTGGACGCCATCATTCGCAGCGATGATGCTGACCCGAGGGGTATTTATCCAGGCCAGGTCTTTCTTGATGATGACTTTACCCTAAAGGCCCTGCAAGCCAATGTTGAATTCCGGCAAATTCTACACATTGCCACCCACGCAGAGTTTGCCCCCAGTCGACCCGAAGATTCGTTTATTGTTTTGGGGAATGGCGATCGCATGAAGATCCAAGACATCGAAGTGATGCAAGAAAGCCTAAGGGATTTGCATTTAGTTGTGCTCTCTGCCTGTAAAACCGCCCTGGGAGGGACCGCCGGTGACGGTACCGAAATCGCCGGGATCAGTTCCTACTTTCTGGCAGCTAACCGTGCAGAAACCGTAATTGCCTCACTTTGGGCCGTTAACGATACCAGCACTAGCCTGTTGATGCAACGCTTCTACGAGTTTCTTGCCTCTGGCGAACTTACTAAAGCCGAGGCACTGCGCCAGGCCCAACTAAGTCTCCTCTACGACGAAGATACCGAAACTCGCCTTGCAGCCACCCGCGCCACGATCTCAGTTGAATCTCGTGATGGTAACCCCCTGGCTACTAATAGATTCCAACATCCCTATCACTGGGCACCCTTCATCCTCATTGGCAATGGGTTGTAATTCCTCCAGGTGAACTTACCCAACCTGAATTTCCAGAGATTAACATAATGGCGGTACCGGTAGGAGAGATCTCGCTGTTGGTAAGCCAGGAGAATACGAAGTAATACACAGAATAAAGAAATATATACTACTTTAAATTTTTGGATGCGGTTTCGTCCTTGAATCCATCACTTAAAGTATAAATTTATAGTTAGATGTAAGTGATTATGCGCATGAAAATCACAAGATTAGCTTACATGAGAGATTATTTTTTTTAGCTGCCTAGTTAATTCATTACTAATCATCACTAATAGGAGCAGTATGTACAACTTTCGACGAAGGCATTAGGCTTTCAATCATTTTATGTGAATCTAGATTTCCGGTGGCTCTTGAAGAAATCAAGAGTTACAAAAAGGTTGTATATCACGGTAATAGCTCAAATTAGTAGCTCCAAAAGATTCTATCGCTTAACAACGCTAGATAGATTGGTGATATTTAGATCACTCTTCTTGTTCTATTAAGTTACTGTTTGAGTAATTCAGAATGGTCAAGATTGCTGAATTTTTGAACTGCGTAGATTCAGATTTTGAAGATCGCGCCTCCAGGAGAGGAAACTATGTCAGAAATGATTTTGCCAGGGACTTACATTGAAGTACGTGCTGAGGGACTGATTAGTGCTGGGAGAATCTCTACAGGCAATATTGGTATTGTAGGAACAGCCTCAAAAGGGCCTGTCAACCAGCCAGTTTTGATTAGTAGCCTGGCTGAAGCCAAGGAAGAATTTGGTGAGGGCGATCCCAGTAATGCTACGCTGATGACGGCGCTGGCACTCATCTATAAAAATGGTGGTCGAACTGTCTATGCCGTTCGCACAGGTCAGAGGAGCCAATACACCTTTAAGAAAGATCAGGGAGATCAAGAAACGACGCCCGTATTAACATTGCAAGCACGGACGTCAGGAGATGCAGATAATCTAAAAATCAAGGTTAGTGAAGCGTCGAAAGACTTAGAAAATAGTGACACCGGTGGATCACCCTCCACAGATAAAGTTACAGTCAAGCTTTTTGAAGGCAATAGGACAAAAGAGACAGAATCTTACACTGTTACAAGCTTCCAGGATCTGGCAACACAAGTAAATGATCAGGCTGACAGTCTGATCAGTGCAGTTGATTTAAATGAGGCCCTGAAAGATACCCTCCCACCTAAGGTTGATGGAACAGATGGCAAATTTGAAGGTGGTCAAGATATTGATTATCCAGCCGGATTAGCAGCCTTAGAAAAGGAAATTGTAAATATAGTGGTGCTAGCAGGGCAGGATATTAAACAAGCCAAAATGCTAGAGGCGCTGCAAACACATCTCAAAACAACAGCTAATATCAAACGTGAACGTATTGGGGTGATCGGAACGAGTTTAGAGGAAGCTATACCACCAGCCAATGATATACCTGCGGATGATCGGTTGATCTTGGTGACGCCAGGCATTGTCACTAAAACTGCTGACATAAAAACAAACTTGTCTGGTGGTTATTTAGCGGCAGCCGTTGCGGGTGTGATTTCTTCACTGCCAGTACAAACCAGTCCTACCAACAAAACATTGGTATTGGAAGGACTCACAACAGAGTTTAACAGTGGTGAGCTAGAAAAATGTGTTCAAAACCGAATGCTGACCGTAGAGAAACGTAATGGCTTCCGAATTGTGAAAGGCATTACGACCCATAATGGTGCCTGGCGACAAATTACTACTCGGCGCATTGTGGACTATGCCATCTATGGTGTGCGTTCTAGCTGTGATCCCTACATTGGTAAGCTGAACAATACCCGTGTGCGCAGTGCAATGAAGGCAACGCTGGATGGGTTTTTGACACGTATGATTGATAACGAGGCCTTAGTTAGTTATCAACTAGACGTCTCTGCGACCCGTGCTCAGGAAATTGCCGGAGAAACCATGGTGACGATGACATTAATGCCTACGTTTAGTATCGATTTTGTCAAAGTAACGATGTATCTCAGCTAATTAAAGGAGATGTTTCATTATGCCAAATGCAAATGTTTTTCGAGGCTCTGATGCATCGCTGGTTTTAGCCGTCGATGATGTTGAGTCTGTAGAAGGTCAACTCGCGGAAAGCCTGATTGAGAATTATGAGTTTTCTAATGTGGTTGGTCGTCTACAAAATGTACAGGTGCGGGTTGAAAATGAGTTACGTCCATACCATGAGCTAGGTAAGCGATTTGCAACAGAATTGCGTCCAGGGAATATTAATGTGTCTGGTGTGGTCGAACGGGCTCATATTAATGGTGCTTTGATTCGTCTGTTGCTGGGGGATGGGGCAACCAGTCCACCGCCAACGGGCACCATTGCGCAACCTTCTTTCAATATTGTGATTAATCTCAGTAATCCGGCGATTCCAGATAATACCAATACCTTAACGGTATTTGGAGTCAAGTTTGAGAGTTGGAGTTTTAGCTTACCTGAGGATGATTTTGTGATGGAGTCCGCAACGTTTAAGGCGTTGCGCATTAGTGCTGAAGAGGTAGGAGGTTAGGGTGGCCTTGGTTGAAATAACACCTGATGAATTACTGGCAGGGGCGGCACTGACTTTTGATGTCGTTATTCCCAAGAGTATCTTGCATCCCCAGGGACAATCCCAAAAGGTTGAGGTCAATGATTCATCACTCACGGTTCAGTTACGACCGCTGACAGTTGGTACGTTTCAGCTGATTATGAAAGCCGCTCGTAATGATGCGGGGCTGATTCCATTGTTGATGATTAAAGAGTCTTTGGCTCAACCAACACTCTCTTTAGAACAGGTTAAGGGAATGCATTTGGGATTGGTTAATTTTTTGATTGCCCAAATTCGTCACATTAGCGGACTCGGAGAAAAAAAAATGCCTCTGCCTTAACACAATCATCGCTAGTGCGATCAAGCTATCGATTAGCCCGTGCCTTTGGCTGGACTCCCCAACAGTTGCAGGTGATGACCATGGGACAAATTTCCCTTTATCTTCAACTTTTAGACGAAGAGGCTGAGCATGAAAGATCCCTCTGACCATTTAACGACGCTGGGTAATGCGTTACGACAGAAGTATCAATCGCTTTGGCCCTGGTCATTAGATACCTGGTGTTCCCACGGGTTAGGGGATGAGGATTTGAGTAGTTTTCATCATCTGGAACAAGATATTCAGGAGGTATTACAAATCTGTGAAGAGCTGACTCAGCTTGAAGCGTGGTTAACGGCTCCATTTTTTCCCGTCCAGAGTAACCCCATTAATGGACAGCAAGATGTTGGTTTTCGGTACTCCGATGTCTCTAGTGCCGTTACTTGGCCACATGAATTGAAACCAAATAGCGATATCCAAAGTCGGGCGACTGTCGATAGAAGTCCGCCTATGATGAGTGATATATCTGCTCCCTCAAAATCAACTGACTATAAGTCACGACAATATTCATATCCTGTTTTGCCTCAGTCCAGTGATGGTGTCAATCCAGCGTCTTGTTCGGGGCTATCAAAAACACAACCAGAATTCAGCCACCCAATCGCTAGAGAACGGGCTAATCAAGTCTTCATACCACTCAAAAATGAAAAAGGTGAGCAAACTGGTAGTCTGCCAGTCACGAGGTTTGATCACAAAAATATATCTCAAGCAAGCTTGGATAAAACGTTTTC
This sequence comes from Leptothoe sp. EHU-05/26/07-4, assembly GCF_043421015.1. NCBI lineage: Bacteria > Bacillati > Cyanobacteriota > Cyanophyceae > Nodosilineales > Cymatolegaceae > Leptothoe > Leptothoe sp. EHU-05/26/07-4. The sequence continues at coordinate 51,083 of NZ_JAXSQV010000003.1, read as the reverse complement.
CAAACGGATTACCTCAACTCACTCAACTCACTCAACTCAACTTAGGCCGACAGAAACGTTGAATGTTGGTGTCGTTGGTGCAGCTGAACAACGAGTGCCAAACCAGCAACAGGATGCTCAAATCAGCATTCTGGAAAATTTGCCAAACCAATCAACTTCCCCGTCAACAAAGAAGCCTTTTGAATCGACTCAGTCCCAACCTTTGGCCACTCTCTCTTCAACTGTAAATAATCAAGTTATAAAAGATCAGATTTACACCTTACCAACGGTTAATGAGTCTCATTCCATGCCCCCAAGTATTCAGACTCAGGCCAATACTGCCAATACTGTTGATGCCCAACCGCTGAACTCAGAGCAGCCTGTCTCTACAGTGTTCACCCAAGCACCCATCAAGGATCTATCGGCGTTTGCCAATTGGCTAGATCATTCGTCTATTGAGTCTCCACAGGTTGATCAGTCTGACGATTCTTATGTGAGGCCACATCTTAAAATTCCGTCTAACGGTTCAAAAGTTAATCAGCAAACGTCTACAGCGTCTGTTGACTCAACTTCTGAACGTGAACGTGAGACTCTGTCCTCGCAGTGGCCAGAACCATTAGGGCATCAGCAATCAACACAGTTGCCAAGGGGCACGATTCCAGCGATAAACTCTTCCGAACCAAGACCAATCACACCAACCAGTCCTCTTCAACCGCAACACTCGACAGACATTTCCCCAACGGACATACACGCTACCCAATCGATAGAGTCTCCGGTAGATTGGCCAGCCGATTTCTCAACCATGTCCTCTGCATCGTCAGTACCATCGACAGATATTTTGCCTCTTGAGCTCCTGGATTTAGAGGAGGTCATGGCGGCCATTTCTGCAGAAATCTCCCGTGAATACCATCGATTTTATGGAGACTAGCTATGCCGATTGAACTGGCCAAAATCCAGTTAGATCGGGTCCACAAAGTGGATACTCTGGAGCGGGCTGCCCTAGTTCATCATCAGGTGCCGGGCCTAGAAGGGAATATCACCCAAAATCTGGGGCGTAATTCCGTTCGATTGCAGATTGAAGGGATCTTTTATGGCACGTCTGCCGAAGAGGATTTGGAGACCCTTCGAAAAGCGTATAAACAACGGGAGCCCGTTGACTTTCTGGCTGACATTGTTGGTAGGGCCTATTTTAGCCAGGTGGTCCTGGAGCAATTTGATGTGTTGCAAGCCGCCCAGGCTCCTGAGCAATTCAGCTATCGGCTCACCATTGCCGAGTATGTGCCCCCAAAGCCATCCACCATTGCTGACGCAGCTGCGGTCGATCAGGCAATCCAGTCCCAGGCGCAGCTCTTGTTGGATATCGCCACCCTACCGGAGGCGCTGAGTATGGGCAGCTTGCCTGCCCTGACCAACCCCGCTGAGCCGCTGCAAGGAGCCCTCAATCAAATCACCGTCGCCACAGAAGAGCTGCCAGCTGTTGCTGATGGCTTAAGGGGCCTGTTGGACCTCAAAATCGAACCCGTTCAGCCCCCAGCACAAGAAATACCTGAACCGCCTGAGCTCACGTTAAGTTGGCAGCCTAAACCGTCACTCCAGACGTTGCTTGAGTCAGGGGTGCCCATTGAACGTCTATTGCAGTCCGGTATTTCGGTCAACGAGCTATTAGAAGCCGGGGTAGCGATTAGCGATTTACTAGCCGCTGGGGTGTCAGCCAAGGCGCTGTTACAAGCCGGGGTGACCGCTGAGACCCTATTACAGGCAGGTGTAACCGTTGACGCCCTGTTGGGGGCTGGGCTATCGGCTGAGCAGGTGCTCAAAGCGGGCGGCTCGGTGGAAGATTTATTGGCTGCTGGGCTATCGGTTGAGGCACTGCTGAATGCGGGCGCTACGGTGGAAGACCTGCTGACCGCAGGCGTGCCAGTTAGCGATCTGTTACAAGCGGGTGTTGCCCTAGACGAGCTACTCACCGCTGGGGTGGGGGCAGATGTGTTGCTGGCTGCCGGAGTCTCAATGGAGGATCTGACAGCGGCTGGGGTTGACCCAGAACAGCTTAAGGCCCTGACCCAACCGGGTGATTTGCCACCCGTAGAGACTGCTCAGATAGTTTTGTTATTGGTGGATGAAGCTGGTAATGCGATCGCAAATACAGCATATGAACTTCTCTTGCCCGATGGCACCCGCCAATCGGGTCAATTAGACGATCAGGGACGTGCCCAGATTGAAGCACGCTTAACAGAAACCTATCGCCTGAGTTTCCCCGAGTTAGATGCCGCAGATTGGGAACTGTTAACCAGCGAAGCCAGTGGTCTATCGGAGAGTCCCTCTGATAGACCCTCTGATAGGCCATCGACCGATCAACCTGCTGAGAGTCCCTCCGATAGACCACCTATAGAGCCACCTGAACCCAATGCTCACATAAGTATCACCCTGGTGGATGATGCGGGTCAGCCACTGGCTAATCAGACTTATGAACTCACCTGGCCCGATGGCACCGTGCAAACAGGGCACTTAAGCCCCCAAGGAGACGCGACCCTTGAACAATTGCCCGTCGGCACCTATGGACTAAGTTTCCCGAACCTGGATGCAGCAGATTGGGAATTGCAAACCAGTGAAACAGAGGCACAACAACCCGAAACACCAGAGGATCGTCCTCCTCTCCCCCAAACTCCAACTCAGCCCCCCGCAGAGAGTCGCCCAGATGAAACATCAGGAGCCCCCTCATCTGTCCCTGAGTCCTCGGTAGCTCCTCCTGTACAGGCCACTGCCCAGGTAATTATTACCCTGGTGGATGATGCAGGTCAGCCCATGGCCAATGCAACCTATGTGCTTAGCCAGGCGGGCGAGACCGTGCGTACAGGTACCTTAGATGACCAAGGCAACATTCGTCTTGACCAACTATTGCCAGGGGCCTATGAGATTACCTTCCCAGAGTTAGATCAAGGAGACTGGCAGCTGGCTCCCACCCTAGATGAGACTGAGCCCCAGAAGCTGACAAGAGACTTGCCCAGGGAATCTCCTGTAGACGATGGGGCCACAGACCCCTCTGCGACCAAATGGCTTGCCCTAACAGTGTTGGATGACGATAACAGGCCTTTGACCGGGCTGCGCTATGAGCTATATCAGGACGATGAACAGGTGCAGACAGGTGTTTTAGATGACCAAGGAAGACTCAGGATTGAAGGACTGGCGGGAACTGTTTATACCTTCTCATTCCCAGAGTTAGACCAGGATGATTGGCAATGGTTAGAGGAGTAAGGAGAGAACCATTATGGAACAAAGTACTTCGGAACAGAAGGGGTTTTTGGCCATCCTACAAACGTTTCAGAAACCAGACAGTGGCGGTTTGGTTGAGCAGTTTACCGGACTGACCCAGGGCATTTCTTTACCTCAGTTTTCCATCGGGGATACGGTGACAATTCCGAAACTAGACGCCCTGACGGGGGCTGTTGATCGCTTTACAGATTTAGCCCAAACCCTGCCGTCTAACCCTGACGACCTGCTCAGTGGGCTGCTAGGTGAGCTCCAGGGGGTAGCCGATGGCTCGCTGGAAATTGAGACGTTAATGGCTCCCCTGACCACCTCATTTATGGGGGCAGCGCCAGTGTTGGGTGAATTTCAAACCATGCTGGAAGCGCTGACGGAGACTGTTTTTCCGGCATTGAGTCAGCTGAGTGAACAAACTGTTGATGCCAACTATCTAAGCGAATTGTTGTCAGTTTCATCGCTGGGCGAGACTGCCCTCACCCAACTAAGCGATGTGATCGGTCCCTATGGGGGGCAGGTTGAAACGCTTAGTTGGTTACTGACTGGATTGACTGAAGAAAGCGCCACTGAAGGTTTTCAAACCTGGATGGATGACCTGGTGGCCCTGCCTTTGGACCATCAGCTAACCGACGAGCATCTGACTCACTTAGAGCAACAGGCGAACCAACTGACGCGTCAAATCACTCGTTTAGAGGCCAAAACCCAGACCGCATTTGATCATGTGGAGCAGTTTGAAGGGACACTTACCAATCTCTCAAACCAGGCCATGGAGAAACTGGATACGGTGATGACCGGGCTCGATCCCCATGCGCTGGGAGCCCAACTTAATTTGCTCCCCCCCAATGCCCTGGACATTCTGCAACAATTTGATCTCAGCCGCATACTGGACCAGTTGCAACCGGCGATCGCAACCCTAGAAAACCTGGTTAGCCAGGGCGTTGGCCAAATCACAGCGGGGATTGAAACCGTGGTGGGCACCATTGAGAGTGCGATCGCAACCGCCGAGCAGGCCCTGGTCAAAGCCAGTGCCCTGGTGACCAACTTGATCCAGCAGATTGTTGACTTTATCCAAGGGTTTGACCTTACTGGCCTGATCAATCAAGCCAAGGCCATGTTTAACGACATCACCGACCAAGTGAGTGGTGTGATCAACCAGGTCAATGTGGCCATTGGGCAAGTGTATGGATTAGTCAAAGGGCTGATCGATAAAGTCGCAGCCTTTGACATTAAGACCCTCGTCAGTCAGTTCCATGCCCTGATTGCCCAAATGACCGCTCTTTTAGATCATCCCCAGGTTCGGAGTATTTTAGACCAAACTAAACAGGGCATTGACCAGGTGGTGCAACAACTGGATGAGGTTAGCCTACAGCCCATCTTTGACGATGTCCTTAACCAGGTGGACACCGTTAAAACCACCCTGGCTTCGATCAATGTGGCCGAGCTGAACCAGATGTTGCGCACGGCCCTATCCGCAGCCTTAGACCTGGTGCGCAATGCCATTGACCCACCCTCCCAGGCCACCGACATTCTCAAAGAAGGCTACCAGACCCAGATAGCAGAGCCGATTTTGGGTGGCGTGATCGAACCGGTCAAGGCCCAGCTTGATCAGGTGGTGGATATTATCAATCGCTTTGAACCCGGCACCCTGGTGGGTGAGCTGCTAACCCCTCCCTTTGAAGCCATGGTTGCCCAGGTGGAAGCCCTGGTTGACCCCGATAAACTGGTGGAGCTGATGCAGCCGATCAGCCAGTTTCAAGCCGACTTACTGGCCAAAGTAGATGCTGTTGCCAGCCCCAAAACCTTGCTGGCACCGCTGGTGGAAATCTATCAGCAGCTGATGGGATTTGTGCGATCGCTCTCACCGCGTCAGCTACTCATCCCCATCAATGACCTATTGCACACCGTCACCCAACAGCTAGACAAACTGGGGCTGGAGACATTGGTGGATCAGGTGGTGGGCTCAGTGCGCCAGGTCACCGATACGATCAGTGGCTTCCGTCTGCAAGATCAGCCCTTTTGGCAACCCGTGCAAACAATTTTAGACGGTGGGATTACGCCCTTTTTAGAGACTGTTGTAAACAGCTTGCACGGACTTGTCGATGGCCTGGATCTCTCCGCTCTAGACCCGATGCTCAGCCCCCTGCGCACGGCAGCCACCACAATCATGGCGCAAATCCGTGAACCGGTCTTGTTAGATCAGGTTAAAACAGTGATTCAGACCGTGGCTGATTATGAAAAGACCTACCTGGCTGAGATCACCCAGCTAGCCCAGGGTTGGCAACAACAAACCCGGAGACTAAACGGGGCAAACCAGATCCCATCAGAACTCCAAGCACGCTATGAACAGTTACAAACCCAGATACAAACCTTCAACCCCGTCACCCTGCTGGCCATTCCCACCAGTTTGATTGACCAATTTAACCAAAAACTCATCAGTATTTTAGATACCCTCGAACGTCTCTGGCTGCGCCTCACCCAGCGTCTCGATCAGGGGCTGTCAGCCATCGACAACCTGGTGAACAATGGGGTAGCTGGCCTTAAAACCTATCTAAATCAGGCAATAGACGGTCTGGTGGCTGGCCCCATTGACGCCATTACCCAACAGCTTGAGCAGCCCCTTGCCCACATCAGCAGCGCGATTCAGTCTATTTTGGGGCTACAGGAGCACCTGGCGGTCTTTAACCAAATACCTGACGGATTAGCCCGCATTGGCCAGGCCATGATTGGCATTAAGGATAAAGTGCAGGGGTTTAATCTCGACTTTTTAGCAGAACCATTACAGCGGGTAAAAGCAGAAGTGGTCAAGCCCCTGGCGGCACTCAATCCAGAAACCGCTTTAATTGCCCCCTTACAAAAGCTATATAACAAAGTCCGGCGCAGTTTAGAACGGTTGGCCCCCGCCCAACTATTAGCAACAGCCCGAGGTAGTATCACTGTCACATTAGCCGCGCCAGCGTCGAATGCCATTGCGATCCCCAGCGGTACCCCTCTTGTAGCAACCACTCCCATGGGGGATATCTGGTTTGAAACCTTAGAAAACAAAATCTTTGACCCTGGTGTCGCCACTTTGGAGATGCCAGTACAGTCTTTGGTCTTGGGCCGAGCGGGTGACGTGACGATCCCCGAAGACGTGAGCTGGCAGGTGAATCAAGCAGAAAATCTACCCAAAGAGCTAACAACGGCAGATCTAAAACAAACTTCCCCTATTTTGAGCCTGACAACCCTAGTTCGCGAAGTTTTGCTAGGAAAGCTAACTCTATTTCACCCGGTTGAGCTAATTGCTAAACCCTTAAACGAGCAATATCAAAAGATTATTCAGCTTAAGGATGAGTTAGGCATTGAGACCTTGTTTGATGCACTGTTTGAAAAACTATATGCCCTCAGTGAAGAGATTGAGGCCGGTGTAGACAAGCTGGGGGTTAGCTTCAATGGTTTGTTAGCCGCCATGCCTTTGTAAAAAAGAATTATAAAAACGTAAAAGGAGATACCAATGCCACCCGAAAAGACTGCACAAATTGAAACATTTTAAAAGTGTTTTTTCACGTAGAATATATTGTAATGTAAGCAAAGATGACTTTTAAGTCCGGTATCGAAGGGCATCCACAAGGGAGTGCCCCTACAGGATTGTCCATTTTTAATTGGGCTTAATGAATTCGGATTTGGTATTGTGTCTCTCTTTCTAGGAAATTAATTAAGTTTACGGCCTAAAAGGTGGCTATCTATGGAGAGTTCAGGTGAGGTTTATGTTGTTAAGTTAGGCGATACGCTAACGGGCATTGCCCATACAGCGGGGTTTCGTTCGACAGATACTATTTTTTATCATCCTGAAAATAACAATCTACGGCGGCAGCGACCGGATGGTGAATTGTTTGTAGATGACAAGATTTTTATTCCTGAAAAACGGGTCAAACAGGTACAAATTGAAGCCTTTGGGCCAGATGATCCCCGTAATCGTCAGTATGTATTTCAAGTAAAGACACTCAAGGCCTATTTCTCTTATGCGTTTACTGATGAGAATGATGAACCCTATGCCAATAAGCGCTATGAGCTAGAGGTCAGTGGTGAAACCTACACGGGTACTACAGATGTTAATGGCTATATGAGTCAGGCCGTATCGCCAACGGCTACACAGGCCAATTTGACCCTATGGTCCAGTGAGGACGATGCTACAAAACCCGTTAGTTGGGAGTTTCCCCTCGGGGCAGGTGATCCTGAGGAGATGGCGTAGAAACCATTAATAAATTTCTAAAATATTGGGAGGAATTTCTAAAATATCGTAGAGACGCTCCATGGAACATCTCTACATTCAAAGGTTCAAATTTAGTCATGATTTATATGGGGTTGTCAGGGCTACGGTGTACAAACATCTCGGCAGGGAGTTCAGAATCCTGCCTTACCTCCCTTAATTCCCCCTTACCAAGCTACGGTGTATACATAAGTCAGAGAGAATGGCTAAAACCCTTAAAAATCCTAGGTTTCAATATGGCCTACTAGGGGTTCCCCTTCGTAAGGGGAACCGTCAGGGAGGGGGCTGGATAACTAGCGCTAACGACCGAAGACCCCTCCGTTGGTTCCCCTTGCCAAGGGGAACCGTTGTTTATCATACTCGATGCCAATCATCTTCCAGTTGTGTGTACACCGTAGCCTTACCAAGGGGGAAACTCCAGTTCTCCCCCTTACCTTAGGCTTTAGCCCATGCCCGGAGGGCTTTAGGGGGAGTTAGAGGGGGTAATGCAACCGCCAACACTAAATTCCAATACTTGTATGTACACGGCAGGGGTGTCAGGGAGAAATATATCAAATGCCTGTTGAAGCGACCAAATTAATCAAACAACAGCCATTGGATAAACCAGGGGCAGATTATCCGTTTCCGCCGTTGGTGGGGTTAGATAAGCCACGCAAACCGACCAGGCAACCCCCGCGTCGGCTCAGTCTAAAGCCGTTGCCCCAGCGATATGGCATTGCCCCGCCAACAGTGAGCAGCAGTCCTTTCCATGGCGTGACTAGGCTGTCGTTGATCTTGGGTGATGAGGTATCGGAAACATTTAACAATGGCAAAGGGAACAAGACAAAAAAGGGGAAATACTTTGCAGAGGTGTCAGAAACCTTTAGCTTTATCTCGCGGGTACAGAATCCATTGATTGCGTGGAAGGTGCGCAATATGGATCGGTTTTATAAGGCTAAGTTTGAACTATTTGCACCGGGCTATCCTGAGGCGATTTGGGAAACGGTGTGGGATCAGGGAATGCTCAGCACTTACCTGCGACGGGGTGAGTTAGTGGCTGGCAGCAAGATTAAGGATGGAGAAGAGGTGGAGATTCCTTGGCTGGGGAGTATTGCCTGGAATGATCTGGTGGTGGATAATTATCAGCCAGATTTTCCGAATGGGTATTTGCCGCCGGAGAAGGGACCCTATCAGCTGCGGTTGACGATGAATGATGGCAAGCCGGGGACGGATAAGATGGGGTATCCGTTGGTGGCTTGGACATATTTTTATACGGAACCCCCGAATTTTGATGATGACGATGACTTTGGCATGTTGAGTTTACTGGTTGAAGAGAAAGCGGGGGTGGGGTATCGATTGGATGATGGGATGATGCCGCCAAGTGAGGGAACGGTGGATGAAGATGGGATTTTAGTACATCCGGTTTGTTTGTGGGCAGCCTCCATATTATTGAAATTCCAAGATGAATCTGAGACTTTTGAGATTGACTTGAAGGGCAGTGGATTTGATGATGAGGATATTTTGTATGACGAAGATATTCTATTATCTTTACAACTAATAATTAAAGAGAAAGCTGGCAAGCATTATATTATAGATGACGGTATTTTGCCGCGAAATAAAGGGAGTGTTGATTCGGACGGACTTTTAATTCATCAAATCTCTACAGAGGCAGAAGGCTTTTTATTATCATTTGAAGACGAAGATGAGCCATGGGAAATTAATCTCTTAGTGACCGATTAAGTAAGTTAAATCAAGTATTAGTAGGAGTTTGACATGTCAGCAACAGAATATGAAAAAAACAAAAAAAGACGTGCGGTGGCGCGTGCACAAGTATTTAATCCTGAAGCATTACGAGGAGCTCTAAGGCAGGAGAAAGAAAAAGATCAACGAGCTGATCAGGAACTACAACGGGCACAGGGACGACGACGACGACGACGACTTGAAAACGTAGATCCATTAGAAAAAAGAAAACTTGATCTCCATGCGTTCTTTAATTGGGCCAACTGGTGGCAAAACCTGGATCGTATAAGCATATCGGCTAGTGGCGCAAAGGGAGGAGTTGTCTTCGTAGATTTTTCCTCTTCTTCTTCTAAAGGAAGACTTGTTGTCAAATTCACAGATGTGCCACAACAAGTATTATTTGCTGAGCATGTATTGCAAGAATTGGGTAGAGCCAAAACTACCACGCCTCTCATAATACCTCTACAAAGTGCAGACAAAAGCGACATAGAATATGGAGAGAAAATTATTCAGCATATTAAACAAGAAATAAAAAAAGAATTAAATGCTTCTGCAACCACAGAGAAACAAAAGGAAAAACAAAGAAAGTATAAGGATTATGAGGCCAATTTAAATAAGGCAAAATACTTGATTGTCATGAAGTGCCTTGAAGGTGACATGCTATCAGAAATTGGCGATTTGACAGACTGGTTAGAAGATAGTTCAGACTATCCAGACTATTCCATTAATGACAAAAGTAAAGCAAATATTATAACCAAAGATGAGCTAAAGATAGTAATACAAAAAAAACATGATCTCAAAAAAATCATCTTTTCTTTTTATAAGAATAAAGAGATTCTTGCAGATGAAAATCTCATGATTAGTGTAGGCCGAATTTTGGCAGTTGATTGTTTGTTAGGTAACGGCGATCGATTTGGCCCTAAGTTTAATGTGGGTAATGCTATTTACATGAAGAAGGTTGGGCAGATTGGAAGAACTATTGGGGTAATAGATAATGATGCTTTTTTACCAATTTGCAAGAAAGATAACCTTCATCGACTTATAAATATTTGGTCAAAAAATGAGAAAACGTCAATAGGAAAATATTTATCTTTCATCTTAGACGAAGGGTGTGAACTAGTAGATGACAAGGGTGTTGACATAACATTTCCTTCGTTGAAAAAAATCTTAAAAGATTTTAAAAATAATTGGTTTAAAGAAGTATTCTACGGAAAATTTTATCCTGAATTATCTGGGAAATATCTACCTCAGATTTATTACGATATTTTGGAAGATGATGGATCGTTAATAAATCAACCTAAAAAGTATCAATCGTTTCCAAAAATTGATGACAATAAGGATTTTAGAATTCAAATACCGTGGTTCAACGCGTATTCTTCTATACTACAGGGTTTTTCAGAAGTTATAGACATTATTCAGAGTGATAATGGAACTCTAATAAGGTCTTTTTACGAAAAATACGATGAGCTTTTGGGAAAATATCGTGGAACACAGAATTTTGATTGGACAGCATTTCAAGTTAGATGGAGTTATATTTCTTTGGTTGTTAATATCAAGAAAGTTTATGAAAAGCCAAAACGATTTGAGTATCTTAATCATGACAACGCAATTAAGGAGATAAAGCTTCTAATCCCTTCCATAGTAAGTAGAGACTATTTGACTTCTAGTAGAGCTGAAAAACAACTATCTGCTGATAAAATAACAAAAGATGCTTTAGGATTCTGTTTTCGACAAAATCTCATAGATAAGGCGACAAAGGAACAAATTGCTGAAACCTTAAATTCATTTGGAGAACAGACAAAAAAGAGATTTATTTTTATGCAAAAAACGGGAGTATATCAGCAAGAGTTAACTGACACTCAGAATATGATAATTAATTTTCAAGTAGGTGCATTGTTGAAAATCTTTAATCATGACTTCAAAAACTCCTTAACCATTGAAAAAGCACCAAAAAACATGACAGAGGCTGCTGTTGTTGAGTTGAATCTAGCTAGAATAGATTACTGGAAAAGAGTGCTTGAAGATACTCGATTTCAAGAAGAGGATCCGAATTCAAAGGCGGATACTTTTGGTAAGATCCTTAGGCGGCGGCTTTGGAAAGAAGCTGAGTTTGTTGGTGTAGAAGAAAAGATTTCTCAAAGCTCAAATAAAGGCAATTAGGAAGTATGGGATAAACCTAAATGATCTTCTAAAACGAAGGATCATTTAACAAAGAGGATAGACTTTGGCTAACACTTAGATTTGGTTGCAATAGCCATTTAATTTATCAGTTAAAACCGATGCAATCCATTATCCACGAAATCATCGTTGACTCTATCTCCTATGCGTCTACTCATCTCCTTTCCTTGCACTCTCATGCCTCCCTCCTTACCCCTACCCATCACTGCCACATCATCCTTAGCACTCCAAGCGATCTCGCCCCCTCCTCCAATGCCCCCATCACTATCGCCCTAGGCTATAACAACACCACTATCCCCATCTTCACTGGCACCGCCCACACCATTAACCACGGCATCGACCACATCACCATCGAAGCCCTCAGCACCTTCCATACCCTCACCACCACCCACCTAAACCTCCTCTACGAAAAACCCACCGCCGGTGACATCGTCAAAGACATCGCCCAAAGCCGCCTCAACCTAAAAACCGCCAAAATCGAAAACGGCCTCACCTTCCCCACCTACACCATCGGCGACCAACAATCCACCTACGATCACCTCACCCACCTCGCCCACCAATGTAACTTTGACCTCTACGCCAACACCGACGACAAACTTGTCTTCGCCAAATATAACCCCACCACCACCCATACCCTCACCTACGGCAACAACATCCTAAACTATCACCAGGCCCAACCCGCCCCCAACATCACCGCCGTCGAAGTTTACGGCGAAAGCCCCGCCAGCCAAGGACAGGGCGACCAAGCCTATAGCTGGCTCACCAAAAAAGACGTCAAAGGCACCGCCGGAGGTGGCACTGGCACAAAACTACGCATCGCCGACCCCACCGCCCGCACCCAGGCCGTTGCTAACAAAGTGGCTCAGGCTCTGCTAGCCCAGAAACAACAAAAACAACGAGGCCAGGTACGCGTCCTGGGCGACTCCAACATCAAGCTGGGCGATGCCATCAAAATTGAAAAGATGCCCCAAGATCAACACAATGGCACCTTCAAAATTACCGGCGTCGCCCATCACCTCAGCCGCCGTAAAGGCTTTTATACCACCATTGATTGGGAGCAAACCTGATGGATTCCATTGTCGGCGTCATGAAAAAGGTAGCCGCCCACGAGGCCCGCAAGATTTACACCACCGAGCTGGGCATTGTCACCGCCATCTTCCCTCACAAATCTGACAGCGACAAAGAAAACTATCAATGTTCGATCAAGCTTAAAAATAAAAAACAACCCGACGGCCAAGACTTTGAACTACGCCAGGTGCCGGTTACCACACCCCATCTAGGTCTAGTGAATATCCCCAACGTGGGCGATATGGTCCTAGTCACCTTTATCGGCGGCAACCTTAACGCTCCAGTCATTATCGGTCGCCTCTACAATGACCCCGACCAGCCGCCTGTTAATAAAGAAAAAGAATTTTTGTTGCAGCATGGCTTAAAAGAAGGCGGCAGCCTCAAAATTGATACAGAAGGCGCAGTCACCCTTACCAGTAAAGATGAAAAAAATGTTGTGACTGTCAAAGATGGTGAACTCAGTGCCGTAAATGAAAAGAGTGAGGTGAGCGTTAAAGACGACAATATTACGATTAAAAATCAGCAGTGTACCATTACCCTCTCTGGGGGCAATGTTTCCATTGATAATGGCACCTGTAAACTCAACATTGAGGGGGGTGGTATTACCCTGGATGCCGCCAGCAGTAGCGTCACTGTCAAAAGCATGGGCTCGATCAAAGTCGGAGACGCCACAACTGGGTCGGTGCAACTCGGCGGGCGCATGCCCGGTAATGCAGTGGCAGACAATGACGATATTATTCTTAGCATGCATCAACATGTGGGAAATCTAGGCGCACCCTGCCCGATTATGGTCCCCACAGAAAAGATTAACTCGATTCAGGCAAAAGCACGAAATACAAAGGTGGGATAAGGGATGGTGCGCATTAAAGGGGCCAATAGCGATTATAAGTTTGATGTGAATACCGGCCAGATTGAAGGCCCCAAGCCAACGGAAAACCCTGATTTTGAACAACCGCTTTACCTAAAGATTTTTATCTGTCCTTACGATATGCCCAGCCGGGTGGAAAAGCCCCTAGATGAGCAAGAGGGAAACTGGTGCGAAGGCACCGACAGCCAGTGCCCCCATAAGGGTGATAAATCAGGCCATGCCGTAGTCTCATTGCATCAGGATGAGGGCATTCGACTAGAAACCAATAACGGCAACCAGTTAGTGGTTGATCAACAAAATGGCATCCGGCTACGGCCAGATGCTAAAACCTCGTTAGACGTGCGGCCTAACCATATTGTGCTACAGCGCCACAAAACTCGTATTGAAATTGCAGAGAATGGCAATATCGCCCTGTCTGTGCCGCCCCAAAACCAGGTCACGATCAATGGCAACGTCACCACAAACAACAATCTAGTGGTAGACAAGAACTTAACTGTCGGTAACCATTTAACCGTCAATGGTCATGTTACGGTCAATGGCAATGTTACCGTTACAGGTCGTCTGGACCTGTCTAAGGCAACGGTGAACCTGCCCCAGACGCTCATCGATCAGATTGTTTTAAAGGTAAAAAGTCAAGCATAACGTGAGTGTTTAGGAGAGACTCAATGGCAGAGGGGCTGAATAAAATTGATCTCAAACTCACCCGCCGTCAGATGGGTCAGCCGGTAGCGGCTCGGGCGGGGGTTGACCTGACGGTGGAACAGCAAGATATTGCTGCCGTCAGTGGACGCAACAATCTGGCCCAGGCCCTGCTAAATCGTCTCCATACCCGCCAGGGTGAGCTGAAATCTTTGGGGCATAGCACCTATGGCTCTCGCCTACATGAACTGGTCGGAGAACCCAACAACCGTCGCACCCAGCTGCTGACAGAAATGTATATTCGGGACTGTCTGGCCCAAGAATCTCGCATTTCAGAAGTGGTTAATGTTGTATTTGCGCCTCCATCCCGGGGGGTGTCGCGAGATATTTTAGGCGTTACCGTAATCGTCCGCCCCATCGATGACGATGAGCTGCTGACACTGGACCTGGCATTGGGGTTGGGGGGCTAACGCCATGGCATTTGAACCAAAAAGTTTTTCTCAGTTATTTACAGAAATGCGCGATCGCACCCCAGCGAGCATTTCTGACTTTGAGACCGGCAGTGTTGCCCGCACACTCTACGAAACCTTCGCCTACGAAATGGCACTGCTGTATGAGCAAATGCATCGGGTATATCTGTCGGGATTTGTCGAAACCGCCACCGGTATCCATTTAGAGCGGGTGGTGGCCGTATTGGGCATCCAGCGCGGGGAGCCAGATTTTGCCACCGGGCTGGTCACCTTTGAACGGGATCTGGGCATTGATGAAACCTTAGAAATTCCCCTGGGGTTTGTGGTGACCACCAGCGAAGACGCCGACACGGTTAAAAAGTCATATCAAACGGTGGAAACCAAACAGCTAGGTCCAACCGACAACCAGGTACAGGTGAGGGTGCAAGCGATCGCACCGGGGGACAGTGAAGCGACAGCGGCCAACACCATTGAAGTCATGCCCCAACCCCTATCGGGGATCAAAACCGTTACCAACGAACAACCCATTCGCTTTACTGGCAAACACCGAGAAACCGATGACGACCTGCGAGCACGGGCCAAAACCGCACTATTAGCCACCAGCGGAGCCAATACCACCACCGTCGAAAATGCCATCTTTAACCTGCCCGGTGTGAAAGAAGTGCAGGTGCGAGAGAATTTTCACTTTGCCCGTGGCCAGGTAACCCTGACCCCTGATCCAGAAACTACAACAGAAACCACAACAGAAATCACAATCCCCAGGGGCACCGAGCTGGTTTTAGACCCAGGAGGAAACCGGTTTAAAACTCGCACCCTGGTCAGGCTAAGCCCCAATCCTGATCCAGAGTCATCCCAAAAGGTCGACGTAGAAGCCGTTGTGCGTGGAGAAGCTGGGCAAGTAGACGCAGCGGCACCGTGGCAACCGCTGGAGTTGGATGGCGGTGTCGTTGTCACCATTCGCAATGACAATGCCATTGTCTTAAAAGATTTTGGCCTGATCGAAGTGTTTGTGGATGGTGTCGATTTTACTAACCCCACCCAGGTACAGGCCCTAGAAACCGCCATCGACCGCTCCCGCGCCGCTGGCATCTATGTCTTGCCCAAGCCTGCCCAGGCGATCCAATTAGACGGCGTATTTCTCGTTGAACTCACCCCAGGGCGACGTTGGTCAACCGAAGAACGCCAGACCCTGGAGCAGCAGCTCCAGGCCGATCTAACCGAGCATTTGCAGCAACAAAGCATGGGGCAACCGCTGTTGATGTCACAACTTACGCAAACCCTGTTGTCCCCGGTAGCTGTAAATGACCTGGTGGATTTTACCCTGACCACAACCCTGACAGCGGCTCCGGCACAAACCCATGATGCCGCCACCAAGCGACTAGAGGCCGATATCCATGAAAAGTTTGAACCCCGCCACCTGCGGGTGGCTACAGAAATTAAACCGCTGATAGTACAGGTTTATATCCAGGCAACGGGGCTCACCGATGAGCTGCATCGCAGCATTGAGGATGTTCTGCAAACCTTTTTTAATCGATTGCGACCGGCCCAGGCGATCCAGCGACAGCGTTTGATCCAGCAGCTTGAGGCGGTGGCTCCCGACCAAAATTTTGAGGCCACCGTTGAGCTGGTTCCTCAATTTTGGGCCGATATGGCCGATAACAACACCAGCAACGCCATCCCGGTCAGTTTAGTCGAACAAGCTGAGCTGGGTCTTGCCTTTATCTATGAACATGATCTAGACATCTCCGGTGCCCTGAAGCTAACGGTTGCCCCTAAGGCAACGGTCGCAGACAAGCGGGCAATCCAGGCTGAAGTGGAACAACAGCTGAGCGCTTATCTGACCGGACTCCAACCCGAGCAAAATGTGGACATGGGCCAATTGGCAAACCTGGCTAGCGAGGTGAAGGGTGTGCTAGGAGTTAACTGGCGACAGGATGATGTGCAAGTGTGGCGGTCTACGGGAGAGATGCGAACGCTGCAGGCAGATCGCCTGGATGGTAATGAGATTCGGGTTGATCAGTTTGAACGACCCCGATTGGCTACGGAGTTTGCGATCGCAACCGACATCCAAACCATTCCCATCAGTATTACGAATCTCACCCTGCACTTCAACATCACGGGCACCCCCTTCGACAATCAAGCCGCCCTAGAGACCGCCATTCAACAAACCCTCAAAACTCACCTACCCGACTTTGTCCCTCAGCTCACTAAATTTGAACCAGCCCAATCTCTTGCCTATGACTCATTTAAAACAGACATATTCAACGCCATCGGCACCCACATTAATAGCCTTGATCGCGCCGATATTCAGACCGCACCAGATGCGCCAGATGCCGCTGAGTTAGCCGAACAAACCAAAGCCCTACTACAAGGCTCCAACTATACCCTCGCCATCCTGGGCCTATTCCCACCCGGCGGTGACATCCTGATTCGTCTCACCGAACGTGCCGTTCTCCAGCCCTTAACGGCTGAGGCCATTACCATCACCATCGATTGGCCGCTGTCTACCCCCTAAGCCCGATCCCATGCCCCCCACCGGAAAAACCCTCAGTCTTCTCAGTCGTTTCCCTTCCTTTTACCAGGCGGACGGAACCGAAGGGCTGTTGCCAGATTTGCTGACGGTGTTTGGCGAGATTTTAGAACAGGCCGATACGGATCTGTTGCGGGTGATGCGATCGCACTTTGTCGATACTGCCGACAACCAGGGCTCCGAAGGGTTTAGCAGTCACCTACTGGGCGATTTGGATAACATACTCTCTCTATATTTAGAACGTCTGGGCGGTACACCGCAGCTGATTCAGGTAAATCCCCAATTTTATCCCGGTGCCATCAAACAACTGCCTGAATTTTCCCAAAAACTCCACCCTGACCACCCTGGCCACCCTGGCCACACTGCCTTTGCCCAATACTTGCAGCGTTGTCTTCCCCGTGCAACGCAACAGGCGTTGAATATATTTATTGCGACAGATCCTAAAAAGCGAACCATCTCCCAAACCAGGGTCGTCCGCAAGGCCTTGGCCGATGGCCTCAACCTCTGCCTAAAAGACACGGGCTTATATCGCAAAAATCAGGAACAGTTCCCCACCGCAATCCTGACGCCTGCTATCCAACAACTGCTACAGCAGGCTCCCACCCATGGGCTGCCCTTAGAAATTCTTAATCGAGCGCTGATCGAAACCGCGTTCCCCAATGAGATTGAAAAAAGCTATGCCCCCTATCGGGATCGTCTCAAAGCCTTAATTAAGGTCTTGCGGCGGGGCGCAGCGACCAAAGCTGGTATTCGAGATATTGTGGCAGCCAACTTAGGTATCTTTGGTAATGATTCCGCATCCCAGGCGGCAAAGGCCCAGATTCAAATCGAAGAATATCTGCCAGACTTGATCCGCGATCATTTTGAAATTCATCCCTTTGCGCTGGCTCCATCGTCAACTGAGACGGTAGACCTGTCCTTACCACAGCAGTTCGAGATCAATAACCCCAATGTTATTCCAACGGCACCCAGTCTACGCCTCCAAATTCAAGACGTGCGCAGGGCAGATAACCAGGCCAATGCAGTTGTATTACAGCCCCTGACTCATCTACGGTTTATCAATATAGACACCCAAGATTTTTTTGAGTACCAGGGCACCCTCAGGGTAAATGAAGATGTATTACAGGTCCTGGCCGATGGGCGCTTATTTTTAAATGGGATAGAAATCCCGGCCCAAGAGAGTCCTCCACTATTGCCCACGGGACAATCCCACTGGCGGATCGAAGCCAGGGTGGGTGAACCCGCAGGTAGGTTTGACCAAACTCTGTTTGACTTATCGCGGTTTGATGTTCCCATCAATGAGCCCGTCCCCCTCACCCATCAACAGGTAAGCAACTATGGCATCCATCTTACCGTTGAGGTCATTCGCAAAATTCCTGGTTCGTTTCGAGTCCAGGTGCCTTGGGATATTCCTGGTTTTACCGATAAATTTGGTGAGTTAGAAGACCATCCTCGTCGCCAGATTCCTGCCATTATTGATCAGGTGAAAGCAGCAGGGGTGCTATCTGTGATTGCTTATAGCAAGCGTTTTACAGAGTACCATGCTCTTATCGACTGGCTGACGGTGGTGCGATCGCCATTTACAGAACAGCACCAAATCAAAGAAGCCAACTTCGACATCGGCAGTCAGCTCCAACCCTATCCCGAGGGTATTCACCATGACTTAACCGATCAGCTTCATCTCTCGGGTGTCTTTGACTATACCGAGTTTAATTCCGGGAATCGCTTTGCTTAGGTTGCTATTTACCGAGGTTCACATAGGACAGGTTCACTATGAAAATTGCTGACGCACTGGACATGAGAGGCCGTTTAACCATCCACCGATACGATGCCAACGGGCAGCCGATCGATACCACTGCCACCAACAATGCGATTGTCTACTCTGGTCGTGATTTAGTTGCCAAACTGTTTGCCCAACAAGCCATTGACCCTATTCGCTACATTGCTGTTGGCACAGGCGGTGAGCCAGTCAATCCAGACACGGATACAGGACTGGCTAAAGAAGTGTTTCGCAAAGAATTAAAAGGACTCAATTTAGCCAAAGATTTAACCGATATTCAAATGGTTGTACCAACGGAGTCTGGAGAAAAAGAGCAAAAAAGCCGTCGCATTGTTCTTAGCGCTGATCTCGACTTCGAAGAGCCCAACCCGTCTGACAATGGCGGCAAACCCTACGAACTCAGAGAGGCTGGTCTGTTTAACGCCGGAGATGCCAACACAGGCATTATGTATAACCGAGTTGTTTTTCCAAATATTAGTAAAACTAAAGACTTTAAACTCACCCTGGTTTGGGAAATCATTTTTTAGGATTTCATCTTGTCTGTATCAGCTTTTAGCACATTGGAATTCCCTGCTATGACCAGCCCATTTGCCCCCGAAGAAAAGAAATCTGGTGACCTGATTCGAGCCACTGACTGGAATGCCACCAACGATGAAGTCATGCGCCTAGAAAAGGCCAAGGTCAATCGTCAGGGAGGCGACACCCTGGAAGGGCCACTTACCATTAAGGGGGCACTAACACTGGCTAACAGCGTCAATATTGTTGCAGATCCTCAAAATGCCGATACAAAGCTAGCAGTCACTGGCAATATAACCCTTGAAATCAATGGCAGTGCCAAAATTGCCACCAAAGATAAGACAGGTCAAGGCCTGGATGTCAGTGGCAAATCTCGCTTAGGAGGACACATAGATTATCAGGATGATACCGTTTTAAGCGTCGCTCCAGGGACCATTCATTTTGATGCACCAGGCAGCGTTGGTGCTAGGTTAACCATCATCGGTAAAACTGATGAGGCTACTGGTGTAACAGCAGGCAATGTTGGTATTAACACAACAGCTCCTACTGAAAAGCTCCAAATTGGCGATTTTAGTCAATCAGATAACCATATTAAAATCAGTACTGCAGGTGGGCATAAATATAGAGCTGGCATTAAACTCAAAATTTATGATGACAACAATGGTTTTACGATTGAAAATGACGAACGGGAAATAATCCATGGCTTAAACTTCTTGCGCCACCATCACGATTCTGCAGGGAAAACTGCATTGTTCATTGCCAAAGACAACGGTAACGTTGGCATTTACAATACAGCGCCTTTATCAAAACTAACCATCAATCAAAAAATAACGCATGACGGTGGCTTTAGTACGTTTGGTGAGGCCGCTTTAACCATCTTTGACCCCAACCACAATGGTGGCAACAGCCCCAACGGTACCCGCGATATTTTACATCTCGTTAGGGAAGGTGTAGGTGGCCAGGCCTATGGTAATAAAGTCTCGCTAGCACTTGGACGATATGAAAATAATGCAGTTAAATCTCGTACTCAGTTAGATATCAAATTAACCGATGATAATTTTAGTAGTCATAATAAAATTATGACTCTTCGGAGCAATGGCAATGTTGGTATTGGTACAGATAACCCTCAAGGATTCCATATCAATTTACCAGAAAAAAATCGTGGTTCGAAACCGTCTCCTGGCATCTCTATGGCAGGAGGAACAACGGGCAATGCTAGCATTGAGTTAAGGAATAATGGTTCTGGATCTCCATACATTGATTTTTCTCAAAGTTCAACTGTAGACAGAGATGCACGTATTATTTTAACTGCGACAGATAAGCTGGAAATTCAAGAGGTCAGTCAGCTAGAAATTGCAGCAACTGTTACAGCAAAGGCATTTGTCGGCAATGGTGCAGTCGTGACAGGTATGATTCTTATGTGGTCTGGCACCACTTCTAACATCCCTGCTGGTTGGAAGTTATGCGATGGAGGTCATGGGACTCCAGATCTTAGAGATAGATTTATAGTCGGTGCAGGTCAAGCCTATAAAGTAAAAGAGAGTGGTGGTGCAAACACTGTCCGACTAGGTATCGCTCATCTACCCAGCCACGACCATTCCAATGGAGCTTTCAACCAGCTTATGCTCTCTGATGGAAAAAGAACATTAAAGGGGAGCACTGATGACACTTCGGGAGAGCCAAATTTGGTATCTTGTGGACAAATTAAGTTAGTTGGAAGTAATCAGCCTCATGAAAATAGACCCCCTTACTATGCACTTGCTTACATCATGAAAGTGGAATTGTGATTCATCAGGGCCGCTATCAACTAAATGATATGAAACAACAACTCCAACAACGCCTCCAACAACTCAAAGCCGAACTTGAGTCAGGTCAAAAAGTTCTTGCTGATCTAGAAGTAAAACAGAATAACGTTCGCGAAACACTATTACGCATCAGTGGTGCCATTCAAGTCATTGAAGAAGAACTTGCCAAGGCAGATGAAACCCAACCCAATGATTCTGCAACCGACAACAACGGCCACCCACTTTCCTCCACTAATTTAGATACGGCAATCCCCTCCATAGCAGAAACCCCCTAGGCTACTCCTGTGATCCACCATCTCCTACAGGCCATCACCGACGCCCTAAAACTCGACCTAAAAAAAGAGATTCCTGAAGATGATAATCATTGGGGAGTAACTCCGATTACTGACCCAACTAGCATTACCTTACCTTATCTCACCCTTTACCTCAGCAAACTCCAGGTTGATCACCCCCTACAGCAACTATCTCATTCTTCAACACAGCCTGACCCTCCAGCTCCATTAACCATTACCCAAGAATTCCAGCAAGACTTTGTAATTGAACTTTACGACAAAACTCCAAGTGATCTCGAAAAGCGAGCTTCCCTGGTCATCGGCGGTTTACTTACCAACCACGACAGCTTAATCAAGCGTTACAACACCACGGACATCCAAGCCAACTATCAAACCAATCAAATTTCAACCCGTCATCACCTTAGGCAATTTCAATTTCATGCTGGCATTCCCACCTATGCCTCAAATGTCTTAGGCTTACAGCTGAACTTCACTGCGATCGGCCACCTGAGCATGTCCAGATCCATGCCAGACTCACAAGACATTATCCAAACCATTAATATCTCTACAAAATAAAAGATACGGGTTCACTTCAACTATTCAGTTTACCTTCAGAAGCTGATTGTATATAGTGAGCATACGGGATGCGATCGCATCCCACCCATAATTCTCCCGGGCAAACACACGGCCATTGTCTCCTCGCCGACGGAGTTCTCCAGAATCGGCAAGAGCATCATGTAGAGTTTGGGTCAGAGCAGTCTGATCGCAGTTCATAACCCAGCCACTTTGACTGTTTTTAATGTCTTGCCAAATGTGGACCTGGTCTGAAATTACCACTGGTTTGCCTGCCACCATGGCCTCCGCCACGGCAATGCCAAAGTTTTCATAGTAGGACGGTAGAACAAACAAATCCGCCGCTTGCAAAATTTGGGTCTTCAGTTCACCAGAGACAAACCCTGTAATCGTAGTGCAATCATTGAGTACGGAATGAGTGATCCGCTGACTGATGGTCTCTACATAGCCCTGGTCTTGGGGGTTACCACCACAGAGCATAAAGTGAAACTGACTACCTGACTGACGCAGCGATTCTAGGGCAGGCAGTAATAAATTCAGCCCTTTTTTAGGATCAATTCGCGACATAAACAAGACGATGGGCACACCCTCTGCAATGTCATAGCGCTGTCGAATATCTCCAGCATCCGCACTGACTGCCTTGGGGGTGGTCACTCCTAAGGGCAGTACAATATCTCGCGTTGTTACCCCAAAGCGTTCTGATACAGTAGCCTCCTGTTGACTGGTGAAATGGAGCGCCGCTGCGCCTTGAATATTAGGTCGCTCCAACACCGCTGCATAGAGCTGCTTAAACTGTTTCTTTTTGGCTAAGTCTGCTGGGTCAAGGGTGCCCAAGGGCCGCAAAATGTAGGGCAGTTTTTGCCATCGTGCCACCGTGGCCGCCGCACTGGTCACCGGAGAAAATAGGGCATGGATATGGGCAATGTCATACTCGGACCCATGGCGGTTTAACCACTGCAATAGCGGTAGGGAAAACTTATAGCGCCGAAACGGCGCACACCGAAAGTAAACGGTGCGATAGCCGTCTGTCTCGACAGGTTGATTCAGCGGCACATCTAAAGGAGCCTGGCCTTCATCGCCATTGGAATCTGTTGTCAATACAGTCACATTGGCATCCTGTCGGGCCAAGGCACTACTTAATCCCCGCACCATCTGGCTGGGGCCGCCGTATACCAACGAGATGGAAGGCACAATTTGCAAAATGTTTAATGCCCTGGCCATAAATTTAGAAAGGACTAACGAAAGGACTAACGTTTGCTTCGACTGACTCGACTATAAACTCGATGACCCAAAGGCAATAACAATAGCCAGGTCAACGGTGACGGTGAGTGTTCGGGAACGGCTGCCACAGCCTGGGTGGAGGCTAATAGCTGAGGAGCCAGGCTCGGTTTCCCAGCCATGGTTGCAATTGGACTATCTGCCAATGCCATAGGCATGGCAGATACGTCCGGTATTGGCAGACTACCTTCATCCGCCGATAGCGCATCTGCCAATAGCAAAGGGATGGCATCTGCTTCCGTAATCGGTAGACTGTTGTCATCCGGCTCTGCTTCAGTCAAAAAGTCGCTTTCCCGAGCCCGTTCGATTTGCTCTGGGGTTAAGCGTGATAACCTATCGCCGTCTGGAAAAATATCGTCAATCGATTCAGGGACGGTACGTACAGCGCCACTACTCATCACATTATCAGCCTCCCCTGCGCCAAAGGTGGAATGCCTCAACCCCAGATTGTGGCCTAATTCGTGGGCAATCACATCAATGCGTCCGGCCCCATTGTTGAAGTCCAAAATGTCATCGCTGACCAACACACCGTTTAACCCGATCCAGGCATTACCGAATTGCACCAAACCCGTAGTTGTTTCGATCACATCTACAAACCAAAGATTGATGGGGCCATCGGTTCGTGTTGAGTCGGGATGCCGCCCAAAATCCCCAGCATCGCCAGAGAAGGACAGATCGATAAATTCATCTTCATCTGTGGTCAGATAGGTGCTGTCGTTCAGCTGATTTAATGGCAGAAACGCAATATCTATACCGGCCTGACCCCAAATTTTATCGGCAATGGCTTCAAACAGTTCAACCTGGGCGCAAACGATACCATCGTCATCACACACTTGAATGGGTTGAACTTCTAGAACCAGTTGATCAGGTTCGGAGATGGAGACGGGGGTAGCTGAGCTGCCACCGCCACTGCCGCCAGTACAGGAGGAGATCACAAAGGCAACACTGCCCAAGACTGTAAGCCGACAGATTAAGGAATTACTGACACGTTCTGATGTTATGACCACTGGTTGTCATCAATATATTTCGTTGAATAGGCTTAGTTTAGATAACTTCACCCTGCTTTTAATCGGAACATCAACAAGATTTGCTGGGAATATATATTATGAAGCTTCTTAAAGTGGCAACTTGACGATGATGTTGGGGAAATGGTGAGTAAGGAGTGGAGGCACATTGATCATGTCTGAAAAGGCGTTACTAAGCTGTTAGTAGCGCTTCATAAAATGCCAGTAGCTCTGTTGCTAGGGCCTTATTTGTATAGTGTTTCATGGCTCTGTCGTAGCCCTTTTTCCCCAGGGCCTGCTGCTGTTCAGGGTGTTGCATCAGCTGACTGAGTCGATCGGCCAAGGCCATGGGGTCACCTTCTGGAAAAACTAAGCCACTGTCATCAATGACATAGGGGATTTCTCCAGAATCAGAGCCGATCACCGGCACCTGACAGGCCATGGCTTCGATTAATACATGGCCAAACTGCTCTTTCCACCCCACGGAGGTCAGGGTTTTGAACTCATAGGTGGTTTCTGAAGGTAGCACCAGCGTATCCATCAGGTTTATATAGTCGGGCACCTGATCGTGGGGGACGCTTTCAATCCAACGGATGCGCTCAGCAATGCCAAGGGCTTGTGCTTGATTCTGTAACGCTTCCTTTAAGGGACCACGCCCCAGTAACACCAGGGTCCAGGATAAATTAACTAGGGTCTCTAATGCTTTGAATAGGGTAACAAGGCCCTTTTCAGGGACAAAGCGACCGACAAATCCGACGATAAAGTCATGGTCAGGAATCGCTAACGTTTGTCGTAGCTGTGGCTGTTCTTTCGGACAAAACAGTCCTTCATCCACCCCCAATTGCGGCATTACCCGCACCGGACCATGGTAGCCATGGTCTTTTAAGATATTGGCTCCGTCCTGGTTGCCCACCACCAGGCCATCGGTGTGCCGCAGGTTATAGCCCTCTAGCAGAG
The DNA here is from genome assembly GCF_043421015.1 of Leptothoe sp. EHU-05/26/07-4. Lineage (NCBI taxonomy): Bacteria > Bacillati > Cyanobacteriota > Cyanophyceae > Nodosilineales > Cymatolegaceae > Leptothoe > Leptothoe sp. EHU-05/26/07-4. The sequence continues at coordinate 25,937 of NZ_JAXSQV010000003.1, read as the reverse complement.
AGAGGGGAAATTTCACCTCATAGGGCAGATTCCACCAGGTGAAAAAGAGAGTTTTGGCGTTACCCCCCAGGAGACGATTTAAGGTGATCAATTCTGCATAGCCCAAAGATTTGGACCCCTGCTCCACTTGAATAATGTCAGGCTTAAATGTTTTCAGGAGGTCAACAATGCCCCAGCCAAAACTCAGCAGACCTTGATTGTTCTGGCTAAAGTTGGCGATGGGGACTATGCGAAATGAGCCTTCTTGACGCGGTTCAGGTTCAACAATGCGATTTTGTACTCCTCCCGGATTCCAACGTTTTGGTACCACTACCGTGACCTCATGGCCCATGTGGGCTAATTCCCGCAGTTTCTCGCAGTTTAGGTCAACAATGTAGCTGTGGCTGGCAACTAAAACTTTCATGGGTTGGATGATGATGTCTGCCGTACTCCAGTATTAGCCAGTAACGACCCTGGTGGAGGTATTGTTGGGGTGGGTGGGCTGGGGCATAGTCTGGGCCGGTAGGCTAAACAACCGCCCCTTACTGTTAAAGGTGGTTGCTAAGGTCCAGCAGGCCTGGATAAAACCTAGGGTGTAAAAACCAAACCGGGTGACAATTTTAATGGGCGACCCGCTCTTATTACAGGGGGGATTGCCCAGAACATGGCAGTCAAATAAACGTCCCGACAGTCGCAGCAACTGCCATGGTGTCAGGTTCTTTAATGCCATTAAAAAATGGTTGTGATAAAAGGTCAGCTGGTATTTAAGGGAGCGGGTGCTGATATCGTGGCAGCCACCGGTCTCTTCTCCCAAATGGATCAAATTGGCCTCTGGGTCGTACCAAATCTTTAGCTGTGTGCGTCGAAAACGCAGGCAAAAATCCGACTCTTCCCGCACGGCACTGCCCTGGAAACGCTCATCAAACCGTAATCCGTGGTTTGCAAACACGTCTCGTCGAAAGGACATGTTACAGCCCCGTGCTGTCAATACCTGCTGCGGGTTCACGGTATGGACTAAATCAATGTAGTACCAGGCAATACCGGGATCCATGGCCTCCGGCGGCAGGGTTTCAATCTGCTTGGCGGCATTGGATTCTGCCAACTTCATGCGATCAAACACACGCCCGGCCACGGCACCGATGTCAGACCGGGTTTTATAGTTTTGCCCATGGGCTGCTAAAAAGCCTGGGGGCAATTCCACATCATCATCTAAAAACAGAATGATATCCCCATGACAACGCTCAATCGCATAGTTTCGCGCAGCTGGTAAACTGGCCCAATCAACGGTGTACAGCGTTACTTTAGGATCTGTTTTTATGGCATTGAGGAATGCTGTTGTTGCTGACTCATGGGTCTGGGTCTGGTCAACAATAATCACCTCAAAGGCTGGATAGGTTTGCTCTAATACATTTTCAATAGTGCTACAGAGAACGGCTTCTCTGCCGTAGGTGGGAATGACAACTGAAATAAATAGATCCGTATCCATAGTTATTTGAAGGAATCGTCTTAAACGGGTTGGGGTTCCTCAACGTCAGCTGATTTTAGGGCTGTTTTTTTCTGCGATCGCAACCGCTTCTTCTTCCTGGGATTGGCCAATTCCCGCTCCTGCTTATCCAGGGTAGGAATCTTCAAGGCGATCCCGGCTGCCAGCCAGTAATAAACCGATACCGGGTCCACATCCAAAGGATAGTAGTAGGGAAAGAAGCTAATAAAGAGCACAAACACCCACATGGAGGCAGCATATCCCCGCAGGTTCTTATCCCTTGTTTTCCGATAAGCCTTAAACGTAGCAATGGTCAGAGCCGTATAGAGCATCACCACAAACAGCAACCCTAGAGGCCCCAGCTCATAGAGCAGCTTAGGATGATACGTTTCCACCAGACGTACTTTGCCAAACAAACGTGCCCCGTTGGTAGCCCTAGCTACGCCGTTACCTAAGATGCCTTCTTGGGCCTCCATGACCTCAGCAAACTGCTGCATCACAAATTCATGGGGTGGAGAGGCATTCCATCGATCCTCAAAGCTATCGATACGTTCCTGCATTAACTCTGGGTTACGAATCGTCAGCCCCACTAAAATCAGCCCCAGGATCACACCAATCGGCACAAAGCGTTTAAGGTTAGCCACCTGCCCCGTTAGGACACTCAACACCCCAACGACAATGGGAACCAAAAATAAGGCAATCCGCTGGCCAGAGATCACCGACATAACGAATACGGTGATCAGGGAAATGATGCCGATTAATCGCCAGAAGGGAGATCGATCATTAAAGGCCGTACCAAAGCTAAAAAATGCACTGGAAATTAAAAACCAACCCCATTGCCAGGGGGCCACAAAAGTACCCGGCAATCGAATCTGACCTTGGGATGGGCTGTACAACAGGGAGCCTCCCACAAAGCAGCGGGACCGCAAAGACGCCTTAAACAGGTCTACGCCTTGGGCTCCAATCCCCTCTGTGCCAGCACAAACACCGGTTTTGAGCATCAGGTACTGAACAAACCCGAGAGCACAGGACACGAGCACTAACACGGCCTGGATACGTAGCAAAAAGTATAGATCTTCCGACGTGCGTATCAAATAGTAAATGCAGGTGATAACAGGTAGGTATCCCAGCAAAATTTTCAGACCCAGGATGCCCATCATCAGAGGCATTTCATCCCCAGGTGCCTGGAGCTGCTGAGGTAGATTAATCAGCAAAATATTGAGGATGACAATCGCCAGTACCAGCACCAACGGCAGTTGTAATGCCTCCGGCAATAAAATCTTCTGACGCTTTCTACGGCACATCTGAATCACACCAATCAAGGCAGGTACGTAAAAAGCATCCTTGGCAAGCTGTAATAAGGAATTGCCCCCCAGCATGTAGGTCACCGTCCCTGAAAAGGGGATATAGATGATAAATGCGTAGAGGGCGTATCGCTGATACTTAAAGGACAAACTGAGACATAGCAAACTGGCTGTGGCGGCTATGCCTAAGGTGGGCTCCACCATGACGCCCAGCAAAAGACCCACTAAACCCGATGCGACACAGGCCAGCACCGTAAACTGAATCAGCTGAGAACGAGCCTTTGCCACTTCCCTCTCTTTTGCCCGTTGCTCCTTGCGAGTGAGGGTGGGTTCTGCCGTTTGTTCTGGCGCAGCCGAGCGAGAACGTTTTTTGGAGCGCTTCTTAAGTTTCTTGGCAACCATGGACGATTAGAAGAAGGGCAATAGATAAGCTAACAATTAGCCAACAGGAACAGGTCTGGCTAGTTTCAATTTACCCAAACCTAATGTGATTGATAGATAAATCACACTGGACTTGGCTCAACCTTACAAGAACTTTTTATACAAGCAGGTATGCGTAACCCGATTCCTTATTCCCGACTTCCCCTATCTACCCAACCGATTTGGAATATCCCGACAGCCACCTGGAATAGTAGCCCGAGTTTTACTACCGCTCCAGGTGCATAGATAGCAGCGTTGGGTTTCAGATAGGCGCTGGGCATTGGATAGATCCATGCCTTCTACCACAGCTCCGGTAAACTCGCCGGTTTCATAGTTAGGTGTATCGTTACGGGTACGAGGTGTGGCGGTTTCGGGGGGGCCATGAAAGAAGCGGGTGCCCATAAGATCGGCCCCAGATAAGTCTGCGTCACATAACACCGTGCGGGTTAGATCGGTGCGGACTAACTCGCATTGGGATAGGTCGGCGCGGATTAAATTAATGCCGCTCAGGTCTACCCAACGTAGATCATTGCCGGAAATATCTGCCGCTGCCAGCATCACGCCAATATCAATCACCCGTACACCATTAAGGCGATCCTCAGCGTAGCCGCCAGAGCCATCTAAAATCGGGCGTCCCAACCGCTGATCACGGGCTAGGGGGGTGAGTAGTTTAGAGCGCGACAAAAACCGTAGAACTTTAGCTTTACCATCGCCATCGATACCGCCCAAAATAGCTGCCGTTCGAGCTTCAGCAATGATGCGTTCCTGGGGCCAGTCTTCAAGTAAGCCTTCATCATCCAGGACCAGTTCTGAAATGCCCTGGAAATAAGCATCAATGGTTTGCTGCTGGGTAATTAAATTCTGCTGAGTGGTTAGATCGCGGGAAATAATAAACTGTCGCCAAGCGACATAGAGCGCCAAAATCGCGATAAATATTTGTCCTAAGGCCCCCAAAAAATCACCGAGGGCTCCAATGGCATTCCAGTTGAGGGTGGCCCCCCACTGCAATAGTCGCAGGTTGATCCCACTGACTTGCATCAAGCCGTAGACGCCGAGAATTAAGCCAGGGGTGGCGACAATTAACGATCGTTGCTCTGGAGATAGGTCGTTGACCACTGCCCGCAAGGTGGGCATCGCCAACCGGATCGAAATCGCTAACGCGATTAAAGAGCCAAACGAAATTAGCCAGAAGCTATCGAGTACCAGACCAATAAAGGTGATCAGGGTGGATGCGATCGCAATCAATAACTGCACTGACACTTTCATGGGCGAGCTCAGGGGCAACGTTGCCATCTCCTCATGGTGCAAATCCCCAATGGATGCAAAATCAGGGTCTGGATTGTAATCAACGGTAAACCGCTCTGATGCCCTCGGAGTCTGAGGCATCAAGTCTGCTGGCGTCGCAGCATGATCAAATGGCTCTTGGGCGCTCATATAACATAAATTGGCAGAAAGCTTCGCGGTGTTGAGTTTAACCTGAAAGGGACGTCTACCCTTAAACTATCAGCAGAGTTTTAATGGTGTTGTCGGTTTTTCTGCGCAATGATAACGGTTCTAATTTTAGTAGCCGCAGTTGGCATTCTCATTTGGGGATTTATCAGAGCCCGTCCTGACGGCAAGTTGGGCATTTTCGCCTGGTTACAGTCAGTGGTGCTGATGCTACCTTGGCTCATATTTTTTGGACTGTTTACCTTTGGCATCTATCTCAACATTGCCTGGGTCCTGGTCGCTGTGATGGTTTCAACTGCCATCTACATATATTTAGGACGGCAGTTAAGAACCCTGGCCAAAGCAGCCCCTGAAGGTCAGGCCCAGGCTAAAGATCCCATTACAGTCTCCCAAAACGAACCCCTGCCGACGGTAGACGTCGTGGTCGAGCCAGACCTGGAGGCAGGTAGGGAATCCCCCACGAGCCCTAAGACGGAGAGTGACGAGAGCGGTGCCCCTGAGGCAACTGCCTCACCCCAAACGCCTCCAGCGATCCCAGCAGAGGATCTAGCGGCCATTGAATCTATTTTTGGCGTCGATACCTTCTTTAGAACGGAGACGGTTCCCTATCAAGCCGGTGTTTTCTTTAAAGGCAACCTGCGGGGCGAGGCTGAAACGACAATCAATGCCCTCAATGCTCAGCTGAAAAACCAGTTTGAGGACGATCGGTATCGGCTGTTTTTAATTAACGGCCCCGAAGACCGACCTGCCATCATTGCGCTGCCCAGCAAGACAGATCCCAAACCCGCTGACATCCGTCAAAAGGGGTTGGCAGTGGCGCTTGCGATCGCAACATTTATCACCAGCTTGGAAACCGGAGCCCTACTCAAGGACTTTGACCTGTTTGAGCAACCAGGCCGCTGGCCAGAGGTATTACCCACTGCCCTCGCCATCTTCGCCATTTTGGCCATCCATGAAATCGGCCATCGCTGGCAAGCCAAACGTTACAACATCAAACTCAGTCCGCCCTTTGCCCTGCCCGCCTGGCAGCTAGGTAGCTTTGGTGCCCTGACTCGGTTTGAGTCGGTGCTACCCAATCGCACCGTGCTGTTCGACATTGCCTTTGCCGGACCAGCAGCCAGTGGCCTATTATCCCTGGCAATGCTGCTAGTGGGTCTAGGGCTTTCCCATCCCGGTAGCCTCTATCAGCTACCGGTAGACTTTTTTCAAGAATCGGTACTAGTTGGCACCCTGGCCCGTACAATTCTTGGCGATACCCTACAAAACAACGATCTGATAGACGTTGACCCCCTGGTGCTGATGGGGTGGCTGGGGCTGGTCATTACGGCGCTAAACGTGATGCCTGCCGGACGTATTGATGGTGGCCGTATTGTTCAAGCCATTTATGGTCGCAAGATTGCCGGACGAGCCACAGCCGTTACCCTCATCCTGCTAATTTTTGTGGCCCTGGCGAATCCCCTTGCCCTCTATTGGGGAGCCCTAATTTTGTTTTTGCAGCGCGGTGAAGAACGCCCCTGCCTTGACGACATTAGTGAACCGGACGATACCCGTGCCGCCCTGGCATTGCTGATTTTATTCCTGATGCTGGCCACCCTATTACCCCTAAGCCCCGCCTTAGCTGGTCGCCTTGGTATAGGCTAAATTAGAGGCCAAATTACAGGCCTCATAGTCAATTTCGATATTAAAGGAATAGGCTTTTGTTTTGCCCATCGCGTGATAAGCAGCGTAGTCCGCATCGCGGGCAATCTCCAGCGCTTTTTCATCCAACACCTGGTAACCAGAACTATTCAACGGTTTCGGGTCACGGATTAAGCTGCCATCAGGACCCACCTCAACCATAAAACTCACTGAGGTACCGGGGGGATTTTCTAAACACTCCTGCAGGGGTACCTCAACTTCAGATAACGCTCGCTCTAAATCCCGTAGCGGTGTAGGCAAAAAACCCTGCTCCGCCATCTTGCCCAGTTGCGTCAGGACAGGGGTATTGCCAATTTGGGTGTCATCAAAATCAGTGTAGCTATCTAGGCTGGCAATACGTTCATCCAGAGTTAGCTCAGGGGGGGCTTCATCTCCACCATCACCCTCATCCAATAGCTCCTCATCGAAACCTGGTTCCTCCTCCCACTCACTGAAGTCATCCAGCTCCGGTTCAATCTCTTCCAACTCTTCTAAGATCTCCGGATTCGCCAGAACCATCTCATCAACTGGCTCCTCCACCGGGAGCGGTTCTTCCGGTGGAGGCTCAGGTAAAGGCGGCTTAGACGAACCAGGCGTGCGTGCCAATTTTGGCAATGTCACCACTTGAATGACCTCTGGTTCAGTTTCTTCAGGTACGTCCGGTTTTTCTTCAATCAGATTTGGCATCGGTAGGGCCAGCACCAGGCCATGCAAACCAATGGAGGCCAGCACCAAGGTCGTTACCCAACTATTCAATTTTGGTAAGCGAAACTTGGTCATAAAAGATTGCTGTAATAACCGTCAACTATGCCCATGCGCCATCAGAATTAAAGCGTGATTAAAAGGTCAGCCCAGCAAAAGCAGACGTTAATTCTCCAAACACTTTACCTATCTATCATTCCTTGCAGACGTTAGAAATAGATACACCGTTAGACAATTTTTGAATTGGGGTAAATCTAACGCTTACATAGTATTTGTACAAGGGTAAATTAGCCCCCATTAAATTGCATTGACGTTAGTCACTCAGATCTGGGGCACTAATTGGCTACTATCTAGACTTGAGTTGCATACCTACCCCCTGACATAGGTTAGGGAACCCACAGGAACGTTCTATGGCCTCAGCCAAAACCGGAAAAACCAAAACCGGAACCTTAGTAGCCTTGGGACTATTTTTCTCCCTGGGCGTGGTGCTATTTGTACAGTTGACCAACCGACCGATAGTGCCCCTTCAACAGCCATTATCCATGCCCCCCCAAGTCACCCTGCTCACAGACCCATTTTTACAATCTCCAACAGAGTCATCGATACGCGTAGTCTGGTTTACCGAATTTGCAGGTAGCGACCACAAAGTCATGTACGGCCCTGGCGATCAGACGGTCTTTGCCGACACCACCCAGCTTAGCCGCACCCGTGAGGATGCCGAATCTAAAACCGCTGAGCCCTATGAGGCCGTTACTCAACGCCCCATTTGGCGACACGAGGCTGAAATCAGTGGATTACGCCCTGGTCTACCCGTTCCCTATGCAGTTGCTAGCACCACGGACGATGGCACCACTGTTCAAAGCGATCAATTCTCCCTCAGGGCTTTACCACCGGCAGGTGAGCCCCTTAAAATCCTGCTCACGTCCGATCATCAGCTGATGCCGATGACCGCCGCCAACCTACAAAAAGTAGAAGAAACCATTGGCCAGGTGGATGGTGTATTCCTGGCAGGCGACCTGGTGAACATACCCGACCGCGCTTCCGAGTGGTTTGATGATGCCCGTGGGGGTGCGTTCTTCCCCTGCTTGCAGGGACGAGCCAGCTATAACCTGATCAACGATGAAAACGAAGAAGGCACTGTCTACAAAGGGGGGAAAATCATTCAAAATGCGCCCCTATTTACAGCCGTGGGCAACCATGAAGTCATGGGGCGCTACAGCACCACAACTGCTTTAAATAAACAGTTCAACGATCCTGTTCCCTGGAATGCCGCTAAAGACCTGTACGATCAACACAAAGCTATCTTTAACCCCACCGAAAATGAGGCTGTAGAAAGACACTGGCTTAAAGAAAATTCTTTTAACATCGATACCTACAACGAGATTTTCTCTCTCCCCAAAGCCCAACGTGATAATGGTCAGACCCAACGATACTACGCCACCACCTTTGGCGATGTACGTCTGGTGTCTCTCTATGTGACCCAGATTTGGCGCATGTTTAAGGTGGATGATGAAACTCGGGGGCGCTACCAGGAACGGGCCGTTGATTTGGGTAACCCTCAAAACTGGGGCCATGGTCAAATGATTTTTGAAAGCATTGAACCTGGCAGCCCCCAGTATGAATGGCTACAGGCAGAACTGGCCAGTGACGAGTTCCAGCAGGCTAAGTACAAGATTGTTATGCTGCACCATCCAGCCCACACCTTGGGGGATAATGTAGTACCTGCATTTACCACTCCGGTTCCTGTCTACGACTATGGCGATGAAGGGAATCTCACCGGTATTCGCTATGAGTATCCCAAAGAAGAGGATCACATCATTAAATATCTGGTACCGCTATTAGACGAGGCCGGAACCGATTTGGTGTTTTATGGGCACTCTCATATTTGGAACCGCTTTAAAGGCGACAGCGGTATGCACTTTTTAGAGTCTTCTAATGTGGGTAATACCTATCACGCTCACACGGAGGCCAGGCCGAGACCGGTGCCCCAAGACAGCCGCTTTAAAGAAACCTATGTTGCCACTGGTGACCCCAATGGGTTAATTCCCATCATGCCCACCCTGAAGCCCCTAACAGATGAGTTTGACAATCCAATGCCCTATATTGCCAGTAATGATATTACGGCTTTCAGTATTTTAGACACGGGTTTGGGAACCATCACCAGCTACTACTTTGATACGCGCAAGCCTGATTCAGATGTCATCCCCTTTGATGTGTTTAACCTTGGCCAGCGAGAGAGATAACGACCATGACCACCCCGTTTGATGTAGCAGCCACCCAGCGTCGAGTAGACAATTTTTGGAAGCTTGGCGCTAGCTTTGGCATGGAGCGTAATGCGTACCACAACTATCTTAATGAAATTGTTAGCGATCGCTACGCCCTGATCAAAGGATTGCAAATTTTGAGAGATGAACTCCAGTTTGCAGCGGCGAGTCCAACGGATATTAAGGCCTGCGGGGCGGACATGAATTTGCCCAGTGTGGTGACGACATTGGCCTATACCAACTGTGGCGATCGCATCCACCAGGGGGAGGCAACCAAACGCTATCGTGACGTGGTTGCCTCCCGGTTTGCAACGCTGTCAGAAATTGGCGAGCTAAAACTAGAGGCATTTTTCCCAGCTGGCGGGGGTACAGATAATGGGGCGACATTGGCCCATGTGACGGTGGCCCATGAGTTAGATGAACAGCTAAAGCAGCGGGTGTATGCAGGTAATCCGCAGTCCATATCGCTGGTGGCGATTGATCTTAAAACCCACGTGGGTCGTTTGCGGGATGGTGAAAACCAGATGTATGGCGTCACTCGTGAGTCTCCCTGGCGTGAACCTCGGGCAGCCTGCGGGGCGATTGTGGGAGCGCTGAAACAGTATCATCCAGATAATCTGATCCATCGCCGCATTCGAGATGATCTGCGGGAACGTAATTTTCAGTATCTCTCGAATAATAAGATTTTTACGGATGATGGGGTGGATATTACCATGGCCGTTGCGTCGGCAATTGTGGCGGTGCGGGGAATTCGGAATACGGCCATGGCATTACCCCAGGAGTTAGATGAGCGGGGGGTGGCGCACTTGACGGCCAGTGTGACGGTCAATCGCCCTTCGCGGGATGATCTGGTGATTTATCTGGCACGGGCAACGGTGTTTAATGGCAAGATCCAGATCCAGGGGTTGGGGACCGAGGCTGACAAGTATGGTGGTCAGCTGGTGGAGTATGCCAAGGAGCGGCGGTTGCAGTTGCGGTATGGCGATGGCGATGGCGAGAATCTGCCGGTGGAGGAGATTGATTATAAGGTAAGAGATTCCGGGTTGTAGAGTTGGAGGATGGGTAAATACCCCTGAATAGTTATCGCCATTGACCGCCCCCTGTATTTACCCACCTGCTTGTCTAACAGCAGCAGCGGTTAACCCACCCCATCCCCTTACTCCTCCATCCGCCACAGCTGGCCCGACACATTTTGACAATCATCCATAAAGGCTCCGCCTTCTAACACAGACTCAGGGGCTAACCGATTCCCCTCAAGACATTTATTCTGATTCTCCAAAAACATGGTTGTTAGCCTAAAATAACCATCGCCAACCGGGATCTTCTTCCACAGCTGGCCCGACACGTTTTGACAAGTATCCATAAAGGCAGCCCCCCCTAACACAGACGGACATTCCGCAGGTTAGTCAGCAAATCAAATAATATTTCTGGCAGGGCGCGCCAAGAAATCTGAGGATATTCAGCCGTTCAGGTGAGAGGTTGGAAACCTGAGGTTGCTCATTGAGCCAAGCCAGGTGAATTGCCTGAAACTTCTGAAAAATCCACCGTAAGGACGGCGTTTGAGTCGGTCGCTTGCGTTGGTCGAGAAGGGTTTCATTCGCCTGATCCAAGGCGTGTCTCACCTGCCGTTGAGCTAAAGTGTACACCATCAGGGACAATCCCATGATGGTCGCCAAAGCTACAATGCGTTCAGGTGTTTTGAGAAAAACACTGGAGGTAAAAAACAAGGGATCCTTGAGCATACCGAAGCCTTGTTCAGAGACCGATTGCCCTTTGTAATCGGAGAGAATGATTTCGTCAGTCAAGGTGTCATCATCGATGACATTGGTCGCCAAAATGAAGCGTCCTGCCTTTCGCTTTGCCTGATGAATAGCAGCGTCATCGGCGACGATTTGAGCGGTAATTCGATAGGTGGTGTGGGTAGGTGTCGCCCCTGTTTTCGGGCGTCCTGACTGGGCATAGTGGTGCTGTTCGACCACGTCTAACTGGCTCAAACAGTGATAGGGCCAGCGGGTCGCTAGGGCCTCGGCCTGGCGGCGAGCATCGGCGGCACAATTAAACTCAATGGTCTGTTGACGACGCAGTTGTTTTGTTGCCTTGACGAGGTGTTTGGCAACCTGTTTATCCACCTGTTGGCAATCCGTCTCGACCCGTGTCTGATTCTCGACCACGACCCACCCTTGTCGAATTCCCCCATAGGTTGTGCACACACGAGCCAATCGATAGCCGTCCCGTTCACTTGCCACAAAGGCCTCTGGATCGATCTCAGTAACCACCGATTGGGCGGCGGATAGCGTTAACGGGACACGGGTAATCCAACGCAGTGCCCCCAAAATGGCTAAGTTATCGGCACTGTATAAGGCACTGTCAGCCACCAAGATTCCCTCGACACTCCAGTGCTCTGCAAACGTCTTTAATCGGTCTGCAAACACCGCTTTGTCGGATTGATTGCCACTGGCGACCTCAAACGCTAAGGGGACTCCCCCATCATTCGTACAGATTGTCTCCACTACAAACTGTTTTAAGTCAGGTCGGTGGTCTTTCGAATACCCATGGGTGATTTCAATGCAACCCGGCTCTTTGTTCGCGCTTTCATACGCCCCATGCACACTCAGGCTACTACTATCAAGATGATAACGACGGCTATCTAAGCCAAAGGCTTGATAGGCTGCCATCGAGACGACACTGAACAATTTGCTGGGTCCATAGGCCCACACTTTGTCGAGTAATCGACCCAAGTAATCATCATTCAGATGGGAGGGCGCAATCCCCTCGCCAAGCAGATGCTCCGTTGCTTTGCCCACAAAAAATTCTTCATACAGATACAACGGTGCACTCACAAAGCCTAATCCATTCAGAATCATGGCTTTGATCCCTTGTCCCGGACTCACCTTTTGCTGCACATGGGTCCCTAGACAACCATTCACCAGCGCTTCGAGTCCGATTTGGTCTACAATCCCTGCAATGATGCCTAAGTGATCAATATCCTCGACACGCATCTTCTTTAAGCGGCTCTGCAAAAACGTTACCGCTTAAATTACCTGATTTTCAAACCTAACCTGCGGAATGCGCGCACAGAGTCAGGGGCCAGACGATTTCCCTCAAGACACTTACCTTCACCTTCAAGGAACATCGTTGTCAACTTAAAATAATCACCATCAGCCGGAATTATTTTCCAAAATTGACCTGACACATTTTGACAATCATCCATAAACGCCGCACCTTCTAACACAGACTCAGGGGCTAACCGATTCCCTTCTAAACACTTGTCTTCATCTTCAATAGGACTTACGCAAAGCAGATCAGAAAAAGGAAGTTAGTCATAGCTTAATGCAGGGGAAATCGATAAGATCAAGGGCATGAGGAAACCGTTCAGCCGACTTGATGACTGCCAATATCTCCTGATCAGCCAAGTGAACTATACGCTGACCAATTTTGCTGACCATAGCGAAGCCTGGACCCATGACACCATTAATCGATACTTAAAACGAGAACGCATTACCCCTCGATTGGTCTGGGAGAACACACAATCGCAAGTCGAGGCAGATATCTATGGCTATGTGCTCTTTGACGACACGGTTCTCGACAAACGGCATTCGTTCTCGATTGATTTGGTGCGTCGACAATACAGTGGTAATGCCAAACAAGTGATTAAAGGCATCGGTGTGGTCAGCTGCATCTATGTCAATCCCAACACCGATCAGTTCTGGTTGATTGATTACCGAATCTATGACCCCGATGGCGATGGCAAGAGTAAACTTGACCATGTTAGCGAGATACTAATAAATCTCGTGTATCACAAGCAATTACCTTTTCATGCCGTCCTGATGGACAGTTGGTATGCGGCCAAGGCGTTGTTGTTACTCATCGAATCGCTTGATAAAGTCTATTACTGCCCACTCAAGTCAAATCGCAAAGTAGATGATTCAGGAGGACAAGGTTCTTATGGGGTAACAACTTAAGCCGGGAAAAGTTCTGCGTGTAACGGTTGTATCTGATGTGCTTTATATGACCGTCTAGGCATTGGCAGCTCATCAATCGTACTGAGAATCCATTCAAATAGGTCCGGAAAAGGCTGTCTAAAGAGTCGTTGTGCGGCGGTGGTGCCATCGGGTCGTTTCAGGTCGAAATTGTGAATAATGGTAAGCACCTTCAACGACTGATGAGAAAAGCCTCGGTTGACATGATGGCGCTGCGACAAATAGCCATTGCGCCCTTCGACAGCAGAGGAGGTGCGTTGATACTTTGCACACATCCACTGACACCACTGCACCCAGTGTTGGTGTTGAGGGGCATCCATCTGTAGGGTCATCGTCTGGGCCATGAGCTGATCATAGGCATCGCTAGCGGCCTGTTGATAGCGAGATTTGAGGTGAGGCTGTCGAGTTTTATCAGCTTGTTGTAACCAGTAGACCCAGGGCAACAAGGCTGTCAGTACCCAATTTTGGAGGTCAACCTCCTGAGTTTCAGTGGCTAAGGCCTGGATCACCCACTGCCACCAGGCATGAATCCCCGTGGCAAAATGGGGGATCTGAGCTTGAAAGGTGGCAATCGCTTTTTGAGCCGTATCGCCCCCATAGAGACAAGTCAACTTGCTCAAGGTGCTCAAGGGAACGGTCAGTTGTGTGGTTAAGCCGTCGAAGAATTGCCATTGGGCCGTGTCGAGCGTGAAGGGATGGACCGCTTGGCTAATGTCTGCCAAGGCCTGATGGTAAATGTGTTGATCTTGTTCAAGCTGTTGGTGTTGGTGAGAGAGGGACTCTAGCTGCGAAGACAAGACCTGTTGCTTGGCCTTGTCTGTTGTTTGGCCTAATTGGTGGTGAAGGGTGTCTACTTGTTTTTCAAGCTGAGCGAGTTGACGTCCCAGAGCACTGCCGATAGGACGTCCGAGCGCCCGCATCGCATGGAATAGATCCGCCACACTGGCTGTTCCCAGACCGCAGAGCGCTAGTTTGACCAAGGCACGAGCTCCATCACTGACCATAAAGTGACACTGCCATTGGGTCTGATGCCACCAGGTCTCAGTCTGTTTGAGCCAAGTGTCATAACGGCGGTTCTCACATTCCACTTCTGTAAAAATGAACCCACTGGCTAACTCCACCAGCACCAGAATCGGCAGGCCAAAAAAGGTTTCATCCCCTCCGAGACAGATGCCAGGTTTGTTGACCGGTTGGCACTGCTCGGCTTGCGCCGTTTCGTAGGCCATTATGGCCTCATAGAGACGGTGTTTGAGTTGACGTAGCGCACTCGCAGAACTCCCCACATGGGTATCGAGGTGAACGGCTTTGAAGAACTCCGATAGGCTCTCGGCTCCTACCCCGTGCTTAATGCCAAAGTGATAGATCACCCCCACCACCAGACGTAATAGCCAGGCAGTCCCAGCCGCAGTTTCCCACAAACCTGATTCCGGATGCTGGTTGCGACGTGCAATGGCCTGATGATGACGATGCACACTACTTTTGCTGATGCCAAGGGTGGTTGCTATCGACTCTATCCCTTGCTTTGCATTCGTTTTGATACAATCGGCGACTTTTTGACTGCGCTCTCGTATAGTAAGAGACATCGTTCCCAACTTTACTTTGCATGGGTACGATACATGGCTCTGAGCATTGCTGCAGAGCTCTTTTTCTGGTCTTTGACTGAGGTGTTTATTTATACACACCTGAAAGCTGTATTTATTTCCCGCCTTAAAGAGTTACCCAGCTAAAGTATTGCCTATCACCATCAACGTTTGGACAGTGCCTTGAGTACTTAGGGTTTGCTGAAAACTCAATAGAAATCTCAGGTATTAGACGACAATTACATTGGGCTCTTGGCGACTTTTGGTGATCGCGCTACCCTAGCCTGAACCATCGCCCCAGAAGACTATCTGTTTGTTAAAATTAGTCGCTTAGCCAATAGGTCTAGCTCTGCCCGTCCAAACATTTGTCGTTTCAGCATTTTTAATCGATTATTTTGGCCTTCAACGGGGCCATTGCTAACCTCTAATGTAACGCCAGCTTTGACCGCATCATAATCTTCGTCCAATCCTTTGGCAAAGCTCTGAAATGCTTTCACTGTAGTATTCTTAGCTTTTTCTAACCAGTTATCTAACTGCGCAGGAAGTCGCTGTCGGACAAGGATGATAAAGTCCTGAGTGAGCCTTATGAGCTCCAATAGTTCAGATCGTTGACTAAGGCGTTCCAGGAGCGTTTTTTGTTTATCTGTCAACGAGTCCGGTTTCTGGAGAACTAACCAAGCCGCTCGCCGAGCACTTAACGGTTTCTGGGACTTGATGGTGACCTTTGGGGCCGGACCTCGACCAGGCAAGTCCTTTAATGAGTCAGGGTTGGGGCTTAGCTGAGTTTGAGCTGACCGTAGCGTATGGGTATAGCGTGCAAGAGTTTCGTAGGTCCCTGAATAGCCCTTTTCTTGAATTGCCTTAAAGAGCTGTTTGGTGTGCTGACGTCCTTGGTTCCATTGATCGATGAGATATGACTTGTAGGGGTCTAAAATACTCCTGCGTTTTCGGCTGGATGGCTGCCATTCCGGAAACGTCTCATGCGATAGATAGGTATACACCGTACGCTCACCCATCCCTAGATGATAGGCAATATCTTTGACCTTGTATCCTTGCTTCCGTAAGCTGTGGACCTGCTCATAGTTTTCGAGGCGTTCAGCTCGCTTTTGGGCCGTTTTCTGTTGTTGGGCTGTTTGGGGAGTTGAATTCTGTGATGTCGAAACTTCAGACACCGTAGCTCCTTCGGATTGAAGCTGTTCTTGTTCAATCTGTTTGAGGATTTTTGAGTGACTCTTCAGAGCCTTTTCTAGAGTCTCTTCAAGATTGTGTAACAGATGAAAGCGATCTGCCACCTGAATGGCATCGGGAGCTCCCTGAGTCATCCCACGCTTGTACGTCTTGGAACGGTCCCGTGACAAGATTTCAATACCAGGGTGCTCTTCTAACCATGCGGCTAAGGTTTCTGCTGTCCGGTCTGGTAACAAAGCAATGGGATGGTGTGTTTCGAGATCCACCAAGATAGTTCCATAGTGATGACCTTTACGGCTTTGGTGCGTGAATAAAGAAGTTGCGGAGCCGTAGGTGCCGGTAAAGTGTAGTTACCACACAAACACGGTACCGATGAAACGCACCTACAAACTCCGCAACTGGTCTGAGTATAACGCTGCTCTGGTAAAGCGAGGAAGTCTGACGTTATGGCTCAGTGATGAGGTGATTGCCGAGTGGAAAAACACTCAAAAGACTGGTAAACCAGGGGCATCGAAAGACTATAGCGATTTAGCCATCCAAACACTCTTGACCTTCAAAGTGCTCTATGGACTGGCCTTACGTCAAACCATTGGCTTTGCAGGGTCTATCTTTGAACTGATGGATGTATCGGTAGACTTACCGGTGCATACAACATTGTCACGTCGTCAACAGACATTACCGATTGATTTACCGATTCAGCCGACCTCTGGCAGTCGTCATGTGGTGGTTGATAGTACGGGCATTAAAGTGTACGGAGACGGGGAATGGAAAACCCGGCAGCATGGGGTGAGCAAACGTCGCACTTGGCTCAAACTCCATTTGGGTGTCGATGAGCAAACCGGAGAGATTCTGGCTGCCGTAGTGACTTCGAACGCCATCACTGATGGCGAGATACTCCCGGACATCCTCGACCAAATTCCCGATGAGATTGACCAAGTGAGTGCCGATGGGGCGTATGACCGCACCTACTGCTATGACGCCATTGATGAGCGTGATGCAACGGCAGCGATTCCCCCTCGCAAAGATGCCAAAATTTGGTTTCATGGCAATCGCAAACAGGCCCCGCATCCACGAGATGAAAACTTACGAGCGATTCGCAAACAGGGACGGTCTACCTGGAAAGAAGAGATAAACTATCATCGACGGTCTTTGAGTGAAACCATGATGTATCGACTCAAAACTATGTTCACAGGTGAGGTGTCTGCACGAGGGATTGAAAATCAAACGACAGAATTACTGTTGGAATGTTCTATTCTCAATCAGTTCACCCACTTAGGAATGCCCGATAGCTATCCTATTGAAGCCTAAGATCGATATCCTAGAGGACCGATCTGTCTACCAAAATATTCACGCACCAAAGCCGACCTTTACGGAACGCAAAATCATCTACGCCCAGACTCCTAGGGGTAATCACCTCGGGTAGCGGCAAGCTGGAGAGAAGGCGCAGAAAGGTATTTCGGCTATAGGCGTAGCCTACTCTGTAACTTAATCTAGCGGCGGCTGACCCAGCCAATTCTAATCCTATGGCGATTAGATGGTCTGTGTAACGAGTCGTACGCCTAGCCCAAGGGGCGACAACACTGGGTATGCGCTCAGTAAAGATCCGTCGCTGACAGGTGTCATTGAGACAGAAAAACTTACACACCTCTAACAAGAGAGTCAGGCTGAACTGAACCAAGGGTAAATCCCTGAGCGTTCGTTGATAACGACTATGAACCCGTCCAGTGGGAGCTTGGCACAATGGGCAATGGGCAATCACCTGAGTGGATTCTACTGTAACGATGAACCGATGGGTTTGGGTATCTAAATCCCAGTGTTTCAGGGCTAAGGCTGATGAGTCAGGGAGTAGATGCTGTAGAAAGTCCATGATGGGATGCACGTGAAGGCCAATCCCTATTTACGGTTTGCCATCCCATTCGGATCACCAAAAGTCGCCAAGAGCCCGAAGTGAGTGTGATTTTGCAAGCCTATAGTTGGCAAAGATTTGGGAAAATAAAACGGCAAAAAAATAGGGGACTATGGATCCCCCACAAAAAATAAAATGTTGCCTCAAGTATACCAAACGATTTGCCGTAAGCATCTGAACGAGCAGCAGTATCTAACGCTGGAATTAGTGTTACTTTTGATACAAGCGCATCGTCAGGTCACTCTTGGAGCCTTAGCCAGTCTATTTCCTCAACCGATCAAATATGCGAGTCGAAAACGGAACCTGCAACGGTTTTTAGTCCTGCCTCGTTTGAGCCTTAAAGTGTTGTGGTTTCCGTTGCTCAAATATTGGATTCGACAAGCTCAAACCGGGCATCGTCTCAATCGAGAGCAGCGTCGTCAGCTAAAAAAAAGACCCATCAGAAGTATGGGTATTGGTTGATTGCGATAGACCGAACCCAATGGAAAGGACGTAATCTGTTTATGGTGACCCTGGTATGGGGGACTCATGCATTACCGCTCTATTGGGAGCTATTAGACCATGTAGGCAACAGTAATCTGAGGACCCAAAAACGAGTCTTAAAAATCGCTCTAAAATTATTGAAACCCTATCCAACATTGGTGATAGGAGACCGAGAATTTCATAGTCCCAAATTAGCCGAATGGTTGGACCAAAAAAGGGTATACTTTGCCCTGCGTCAGAAAAAAGACTTCCATTTTCAACACCATCCTGATGGCGAATACCAAGTTCTCAAAGACCAAGGATTTAAGCCTGGGATGTCTAAATTTTATGTTGGCATTAGAGGGAACAAAGGAGATGGATTAGGTCCCTTTAATCTGGCTGTTTATTGGAAACGTAAGTACCGCAAGACGGGACCGAAAGCCCCCTGGTATATCCTGACAAATCTCCCAACTCTCAAACAAACTTTAGCGGTTTACCGATGTCGGTGGGGGATTGAACAATTTTTCAAAGATTGCAAAACCGGAGGGTATCACCTGGAAGATACCAAGGTGAACGACCGACGTTTTCTAGCCTTGGTGGTGTTGATTGTGCTGGCCTATAGTCTTGCCACGATGCACGGTCAACGGATGCAAGAATTACGGATAGATGAGTATGCTGGATGTATCAAAAACTACTCAACTAAGATTCCCCATCAAAGTGATTTTAGCTTGGGTCTGTATGGACATCGGTGGATAGTTGCCATGGAAATATGGTCTGAATGGGCCTTCAGATTGATTGCACTCAAGCCTCATAAACGGCTCTATTTTCAGCGTGGATTTCTCGCTCTATCCCTTATGGAACAGACTTTATAGCTACGTTGTCACCCTTTAAGGACGGACTCAGACGTATCAATGAACCAGCCCAGGGGAGATACGGTTTGGCGCACGGATATGCAGCCAGCCTTAGACATGAACTTGATGGCGCAGGTAGTGGAGAAAGCCAATCTGTTGAAGGCATGGAAACGGGTGAAGTCGAACAAAGGAGCGCCCGGCAGTGACGGGATGTCCTTGGAAGACTTTCCGGCCTATGCCCGAGACCACTGGCCCACTATTCGCCAATCTCTGTTGGATGGCAGTTATTGTCCTCAACCCGTGCGACGGGTAGTCATACCCAAGCCCGGCGGACGAGGCGAAAGATTATTAGGGGTCCCTTGTGTCGTAGAACGGGTGATCCAGCAAGCCATTCTTCAGGTGCTAACGCCAATCTTTGATCCTGGCTTTTCAGAGTCAAGTTTTGGGAGTCGTCCACAGCGCTCTGCTCATGGAGCAATCAAGCAGATAAAAGGCTACCTCAAAGCGGGATATCGCATCGCCGTAGATTTGGACTTGGAGAAATTTTTCGACACGGTCCAGCACGACGTTCTGATGGCTCGGGTGTCACGGAAAGTGCACAACAAAGTGCTCTTGAAACTGATAGGCCGTTATCTGCGAGCAGGTGTAATGGTGGATGGCATCATCCAGGCAACAGACTGGGGTACCCCTCAGGGATCACCGCTTTCACCGTTGCTTTCTAACATATTGTTGGATGACCTTGACAAGGAACTGGAGACACGAAGCCACCGCTTTGTCCGCTACATGGATGACCTGGTAATCCTGGTCAGAAGTGTACGAGCAGGCAAGCGAGTGATGGCTAACGTCAGCCGATATCTCACCCAAACGCTGAGGCTGAAGGTGAACCGGCAAAAGTCTCAGGTGGTGAACGTCCATGCATTGGAATATCTCGGGTTTCAATTTCGAGGGATTCGAGTGTATTGGTCCGACAAAGCCTTTGCGGACTTCAAACACCGACTGAAGGGATTAACAGCCCGCAGTTGGAGAGTCTCAATGGACTACCGCCTAGAGCGCATAAACCAGTATCTGTGAGGCTGGATGGGTTATTTTGGCATTTCACAATATTATCACCCGATACCAGAGCTAGACGGCTGGTTGCGACGGCGCATCCGGATGTGTTACTGGAAACAGTGGCGCAGACCGCGTACGCGCCGCCCTTGCGGACAACACGATGACCTTGCATGGTTTTGTAGCGAACAAACAGGTCTTTATAGGCCCGAGAGATGACATGGTGCACACCCGGTTTACCATTGGCGGTGGGTGGGCCTTCGTAAAATACAAAATTGCCTTGGGGGGCTGGTTTATCTACCGACTTTTGGAAGATATGGTGCGCTTTCCAAAAAGCTATAACCGTCTGCTCCAGGCTGGAGAAACTGGGCGTTTTTTCAACATCGTGAAACATGATTACCGCACTCCCTGTGGGTATAGAGCCGTTATAAAGTCGGCAATCGCCAAACCCTATTCCTCCACATTGGGGCGCTGAGGTGAGCGCGGTACCACCCAATTTTGCCAACGCTTTGCAACGTCGGTCTTTGCAGCTGCTCCCAAATGGGAAGAGCCTCCTGCTATAACGTGCAGGCCACGGCCCTGTCTACTCGAATGCGATCGCGAGCGATCCTTCTTTTGGAGGGCGGCTCAGGGAGGATATTCATTTTTGCCGTATGGTCAGGCTTACACCATCCCTGACTCGCTCTACACCGACACAAAAATTACTCTTTCCCATCAATGCCTTTGTTGGGGTTAGACCACATCTAGTTTGAAAACTTAAGTTTTTCCCGTAGGTCAAACGACTAGGTCTGGATGTGGTCAAGGTTTATTTAGATTTTTCCGATTATAGCGAATGAAAACTCAAGTTGCGAGTAGTTAACCAAGAAGCTGCGAGATGCCAAGTCGTTTTGTTTTTCAGCTTAGAGCCAAACTGCACTCTCAGTCTGTTGCTTGTCAGATCACTTTAATATTTCTGTAATGGCACACTGTAGGAGTTCAGTGATAGTCGGCAGCACCGTAGATAACGGTTCGCTTGAGCGGCTGCAAATTACCTTTGCAATCTAGCAGGCTCTTTCGTCAGTCCGTTCCAAGTGAATTGTGTACGCTCGGCATGGGCGTGAACTAATGGGGTGAAAGTCCCCTGTAGGAGGCCTGCCCAAATGCTCGAAAGTCATAGGAGCCGAGAGACGAGTACTACTAGCTTAAGGCAAGGGCGCTCTCGCGAGGGCGGGTCTGAAGGAAGCCAGCGGCAAATCTGCGAGCCGACGTAGGCGTAAGACTTCCCGAAGGGTAAAGAAACGTCATAGAAGGCCTGGATTCCCAGGTAAGTTGGCACAACACAACGAAACCTAGATGTCCAAGGAACAGGGTAAATGACGCGATTGTGTAGAGACTGAAGTGACCCCAAAATCGTTATCAACCATTAGTGAGAATGTGCAAAAAATCGGAGAAAGCTGCAAGATATCAAGACTTAACCCACTGCATACTCCTAGGTATCTGCTGAAATATCGTTCAAGGAACGAGTTGCACATGTCACATATTTTGCATCGCGACTCTAGCCTAAGAGAGAGAGGAAGTAGCTATGCCGCTGGCACAGACCTCGTCAGCTATGGTTTCCAAGAACCTTATCTGCGTGCGGTTTTGGGACTTATTGGCGTGATCGACATCACGTTTATTCGTGCTGCAAACTCAAACGAAAGAGAAGATTCTCGTCGGCAGTCTCTAGCTAAAACTCATGACTTAATTCGCCAGATGACAACAACTTGGTAGCGACAAGGGAAAGGCGGGCTTTACGATGGCTTATCAAACGGAATCACTCCTCCCTGTCGCAAAAGTTGACTGGCGAGGCAAACGTCGTGTGGATTATCGAGGCATTTTGCTTCTTGCGTTTCCACTGTTTCTCAGTAACGGGGTTCAAGCTGTTCTGAACCTTACAGACTCTTGGTTTATTGGACGCCTCTCGACCGATGCGATCGCTGCAATGGGGGCGCTGTACTTTCTTATCCTGGTACTGTTCGTCCTGTTTGGTGGGGTCGGCATGTATGTACAAACTTTAGTGGCTCAAGCCTATGGAGAGGGTAAATATCACCAGGCCGCCCAAGCGGTTGGGGCCGGATTTTGGGGTGCACTCTTGCTCACCCCACTGTTCGTTCTACTGGCTATTTCAGGAGTTGAGTTGCTTAAGCTGTTTCAATTCTCTCCAGTCGTTGAGCAGCTAGCCATCGACTACTGGATACCCCGTCTCTTGGGCTTGACAATCGCAATTATAAATTTAGGATTGACCGCCTTCTTCAATGGCGTTGGTAGAACTACGATTACGCTGTGGGTATCGATCGCCATTGCCCTCCTCAACGTGGTTTTGAATGAGAGCTTGATGTTTCAGTTGGGAATGGGAATGGCTGGGGCCGCATGGGCGACAACCCTTTCGCTCATGGCTGGCATGGTGCTTTTTCTCTGGGTTTTTCTCAGCCGTGAGATTCGTCAAGACTTCCAATCTCATCGGATTTGGAAGCCCCAGTGGCAAGCGATTCGCTATCTTTTTGCGGTAGGTCTTCCACTCGGGTTTCTTATGACCGCCGATTTAACCGGGATTGCCTTCTTTCAAATCATGCAGGTCAAGCTTGGTGTCGTACCAGGGGCTGCTACCCAGGTTGTCATGATGCTGACCTCGACGGCCTACATGCCAACGCTAGGTATCGCGCAGGCAGGAACAACCTTGGTCGGACAGTCAATTGGAGCAGGTAATCGCCGCTGGGCAAAGCGATTAGGCAATATAGCGATCGCCTTATGTGTGCTGTACTCGATTTCAGTGAATGTCTTACTTGCCTTTAACGGGCAGTGGCTAGTACCCCTATTCGTCACGACGACTGATGCCCACGTTGAAGCCGTTATTCAACTGAGCCAGACATTACTCTGGCTAGCCGTTGTCTACAACGCTTTTAATGCATTGAATATTGGCAGCGCCTTTTGCCTTCAAGGTACCGGCGACGTCAAGGTGCCGAGTCTGTTTGCTGTTCTATTGAGTTGGTTGGGCTTTGTGCCACTCACTCATATCCTGACATTTGAGCAAGGAGAAGGGCTGGTTGATTTTCTGCCACAATTAGGAGTAGGTATCTTTGGTGGATGGAGCGCCGCAATCCTATTTACTCTGCTACTGAGTTCATTTCTATTTTTGCGATGGCGATTTGGAGGCTGGCAAAAAACTAGTTCGAGATAGAGCATAGCCTACTGATTAGGTGCAGTTTTCTCGCAAATGTCCTCTGGATAAGCACCTGAAGGTTTAACTGAGGTAGTCCAACGATCCCCTGTAGTGACCCCCAAAATTAGGACAGGACTGAGAGAGCGTAAGCTAGAGTCCAATAGGGGGAAGGAATATGGCCAGCAAGCCAAGAAACTACAGTAGCGAATTTAAGGCAAACGTGGTGCTGGAGATCGTCAGCGGCCAACGGAGTGTGAGCGAAGCCAGTCGAGCCCATAACGTCCATACGTCAGTGATCAATCGTTGGCGTAATGAATTTCTTAAACAAGCGCATTTAGCGTTTGGAGGCAAAGGAGGAGGAAATGAATCAGCCGAACGAATAGCCGAATTGGAACGAATGGTGGGTCGGTTAACGATGGAGTTAGCGGTGGCAAAAAAAGCTTCAGACATGTGGAATCTGAGCGGAAACGAACCATGATAGAGCAGTTGAAAGGCGAGTATCCAATCCAGGTCATCTGTGATGTCATTGGCTACAGTCGGAGTCGTTATTACTATCGGTCAACATCAGACAAACAAACGCAAGAAGAGGAACTAAAAAAAGCGATCATTGATGTGGCGGGACGGTATCCCACCTATGGGTATCGACGGATTACTAAACAATTACAGCGAGAGGGATGGCGTGTTAATCACAAACGTATCAGCCGATTAATGAGAGAATTGGGACTACTGGAAAAGCGACGAATACGACGGAAACGAACAACCAAGAGTGTGCATGGCTATAAGCGCGCATTCCGCAGGTTAGGTTTGAAAATCAGGTAATTTAAGCGGTAACATTTTTGCAGAGCCGCTTAAAGAAGATGCGCGTCGAGGATATTGATCACTTAGGCATCATTGCAGGGATTGTAGACCAAATCGGACTCGAAGCGCTGGTGAATGATTGTCTAGGGACCCATGTGCAGCAAAAGGTGAGTCCGGGACAAGGGATCAAAGCCATGATTCTGAATGGATTAGGCTTTGTGAGTGCACCGTTGTATCTGTATGAAGAATTTTTTGTGGGCAAAGCAACGGAGCATCTGCTTGGCGAGGGGATTGCGCCCTCCCATCTGAATGATGATTACTTGGGTCGATTACTCGACAAAGTGTGGGCCTATGGACCCAGCAAATTGTTCAGTGTCGTCTCGATGGCAGCCTATCAAGCCTTTGGCTTAGATAGCCGTCGTTATCATCTTGATAGTAGTAGCCTGAGTGTGCATGGGGCGTATGAAAGCGCGAACAAAGAGCCGGGTTGCATTGAAATCACCCATGGGTATTCGAAAGACCACCGACCTGACTTAAAACAGTTTGTAGTGGAGACAATCTGTACGAATGATGGGGGAGTCCCCTTAGCGTTTGAGGTCGCCAGTGGCAATCAATCCGACAAAGCGGTGTTTGCAGACCGATTAAAGACGTTTGCAGAGCACTGGAGTGTCGAGGGAATCTTGGTGGCTGACAGTGCCTTATACAGTGCCGATAACTTAGCCATTTTGGGGGCACTGCGTTGGATTACCCGTGTCCCGTTAACGCTATCCGCCGCCCAATCGGTGGTTACTGAGATCGATCCAGAGGCCTTTGTGGCAAGTGAACGGGACGGCTATCGATTGGCTCGTGTGTGCACAACCTATGGGGGAATTCGACAAGGGTGGGTCGTGGTCGAGAATCAGACACGGGTCGAGACGGATTGCCAACAGGTGGATAAACAGGTTGCCAAACAACTCATCAAGGCAACAAAACAACTGCGTCGTCAACAGACCATTGAGTTTAATTGTGCCGCCGATGCTCGCCGTCAAGCTGAAACGTTAGCCACCCGCTGGCCCTATCACTGTTTGAGCCAGTTAGACGTGGTCGAACAGCACCACTATGCCCAGTCAGGACGCCCGAAAACAGGGGCGACACCCACCCAAGTCACGTATCAAATTACCGCTCAAATCGTCGCCGATGACGCTGCTATTCATCAGGCAAAGCGAAAGGCAGGACGCTTCATTTTGGCGACCAATGTCATCGATGATGACACCTTGACTGACGAAATCATTCTCTCCGATTACAAAGGGCAATCGGTCTCTGAACAAGGCTTCGATATTCTCAAGGATCCCTTGTTTTTTACCTCCAGTGTTTTTCTCAAAACACCTGAACGCATTGTAGCTTTGGCGATCATCATGGGATTGTCCCTGATGGTGTACACTTTAGCTCAACGGCAGGTGAGACACGCCTTGGACCAGGCGAATGAAACCCTTCTCGACCAACGCAAGCGACCGACTCAAACGCCGTCCTTACGGTGGATTTTTCAGAAGTTTCAGGCAATTCACCTGGCTTGGCTCAATGAGCAACCTCAGGTTTCCAACCTCTCACCTGAACGGCTGAATATCCTCAGATTTCTTGGCGCGCCCTGCCAGAAATATTATTTGATTTGCTGACTAACCTGCGGAATGTC